>NZ_CP139972.1:5046000-6307500 GCF_034424315.1 Chitinophaga sancti | reverse complement strand
AGTAACCCCTATCCTGCATAAACGGATCCTTCTGCGTATACAATGTATACCTATAAGCCCTGTTCAATGCATCGAAACGGGAATGCGCCTCATCGCTCACCGCATATACCTGCTTTAATACAATATCACGCCCCAGGATCGCATTAACCTTATAAACAAACTGCGGATGTAAAGGCTGCGCTATATCAAAATGCAGGAAGTTCTGCAACGCATGTACCCCCGCATCCGTACGGCTGGAACCCGTCGTTTCCACCTTCTCCCTCATCAACAGACTAATGGCCCGGTCTATCTCCGCCTGCACCGTATGCGCCGTATCCTGCACCTGAAAGCCCCCGAACGCAGTTCCCTTATATGCTACCTCTAAAAAATATCTCATAATCCCGCGAAGGTAAGACGCAAAAAGCAGAAGGCCACAAGTTGAACTTCAACCTGTGGCCTTCTGCCTTTCTATGATAAGGTGCTTACCTGTGGACCATTGCCTTAAAGCGACCCTTGTAATAATTATCACTCAACACACTCTCCAGTGATGAAAAATGCTCCGAATCATACACCTTTGGATATGCCTGATCCAATAAACGGTAACGGGAATCATCCGTTCCCAACAGCTGCACCAGCGTCTTTACCTGGGATGTCTCCAAACAAAATCCCTTCGTCTGCTTTTTAAATGCATCAATCATTCCATCATCATCCTTCCCACCTACAAACTTACGGAGCAATTTTCTGAACGTCTCTTCATCCATCACCTTCCCACAATCAGAATTGATCATTTTTACAGAAGATGTTTTCTTCTCTTCAACAGGTGCCTCAACTGCAGCCACTACCGGAACAGCAACACCTACCTCAGCGGCCTCCTGGTTTTTCTTCTTACGATCCTTTTTTGACGGATGATCTATATTCAGACCAGATACCGCATAACCTGATGAATCATCTGTCAGGATATTATTAGGCTGCCCTTCTGTATCAATATTCCGCTTTTTCTTCTTAGCCGGCGCTGGTTCTTCAACAGCCATAGTAGCTGTCGTATCCGTTTCTGATATATCTTCCTTACGTTTCTTCTTTTTAGCCGGAGCCGGCTCCTCTGTTCCCACAGGACCAGGTGTACCCTCAGCTACCGTAGCCTGTGCCGTTCCATCCTGAAAGTCGATAAACGCAGGATCATCTGATTTTTTCTTTCCTGCCTTTTTTGAAGATTTCTTTTCAGGCAGGGGTGCCTCTTCTGTAACAGGCGCCGGAGCTGGTACTGCTGCCTGAGCACCGGAAGTCTCACTTACAGCTACATCCGGAGTCACTGCCACATCAGCAGCCGGCGTAGTAGGGGCCGGAGCCGGGGCTACTGCTGGTGTAGCCGGAGCCGGAGCTGCCACCGCTTTATGTTCTTCCTCCATTACATCCGCCAGGATCTGTTGTTCCTCTGCTGTAAGCGGCTCTCTATCTCTGCGTTTTTTATGTCCTTTTTTTTCTTCCGGTTGCGCCACAGCCACCGCTGTATCCTTCGCAGGTGCCAGGATCATACCTGTACCAGCATTTGGATCCACCAATGGTTCCTCCGGTCTGTCATCCTTTACAACCTTATCCAGTGACTCTGAAAACTTATTAACAGGTTTTACCGCACGGGTACCTGGTCCTACTGTTACACCCGCATCCTTAGGAAAAGCTGCTGCCAGATCCTTCTGCATAGAATCCATCATCGCCTTTTGCGGCTCTACAGCCAATGGTGCCGTAGTTTCAGCAGGAACTGGTGCCGGCTTTTCAACAGCAACAGCCGGGGTATCCATTACCGGTGCAGGAACCGCTTCAACCGGGGCCGGAGCCGGTTCAGGTGCTGGTGCTGGAGCCTGTGCTACTGCCTCCTCCCCTTTCTTCACAGGCCTGGTAGCTGCAAACGTCACTATATTATACAAGCCATCCTTCTTCAGCAAATACCCCTGGTCATTAGGCCCTCCTACTTTGACCATATATTGCTCTTCAGGTACCTCACTTTTTGCAAAACCAATCCGCATGTTGGCTGTACCAGCAGGCAGTTTGGAAAGGATGATATAACCTTTATCTGAAGAACTGAGAAGTTTACCATCAAAGCGGACATAGAAAGGCTGAGACCTTTCGCTCTGTATATAGATATAATATTGCTGATCCTGAGCTGTCATCCGTAATGCCATCAGGAGAAAGCACGGTATCAATAAAGATTTTTTCAAATACTTAATCATAGAAATATAATATAGACCCGTTCGGGTGTTCATCAAAACCCACGCGCCTGCTTAGAAAACAAATACTATTCCAATATAACGAGGATCTCCCCTTTTTCAACGGCCGTCCGCTCGGAGACCTTGATTTCCTTTACGATTGCGTCCCCGGTTGCTTTAAATACATTCTCCATTTTCATGGCTTCCAGTATTAATACCGGATCGCCTTTTTTTATAGCCTGCCCTGGTTCAACCAGTACTTTCAGCACCAGCCCTGGCATTGGGGCCTTGATATCGTTTACTTTACGGGTAGCACTGTGGTTGATACCCATGGCTGCCAGCAACTGATCTATTGGCTCCCCGATAGCCACCTCGTATTCCTGTTGCTCAATCAGGATTTTTACCTTTTTGGCGTCTTTGTCTATGCTGATGACCTGAGCTATATAACTCCGCCCATCCAATATTACACTATAATTGCCCGCAGGCAACTCCAGCCCAGACCATTCTACGGCCTGCCCATTACAGGAGATACCTTCAGGAGCCGTATTGATTGCAAATGGCGTAATGCCATTTACGATTGCTTTGATCATAAGTTGTATTATATCTGAACTGAGACAAAAATAGGAATTTAGATCGGCCTTCGGCAAAGGGAGGAAAGTTTTCTTTAATTGCCCTGCAGCAGCAGGGAGAGGATTATTATATTCTACAAATACGAAAGCGGCTTTTACCCGGGAATGCTTTAAAGCGTAAACCAGGACCAACATCCCGAATTATAGCCAATTATCCCGTTTATACCAATATTAATAAGCCAAACCCTGTTTATTTCTAAGAATAAATGTTAATTCGTGGCAAAATATATTTTCTACAATGTCTAAATCTTTGAAGCAAGCACTAAAAGGCCTGCTGGTAGTCTGCCTGACTGGAAGCATGTGTTATTCCCCCGCTTATGCACAGCAGCGTGACAACGCCAATGATCCTCTCCTGAAGATCTACAGGGCCACTGCAACAAGAGTGAACGATCTCTCCCATACCAAACTGGATGTCCGCTTTGATTACGCCAAAAGATATCTGTATGGTAAAGCATGGTTGACCCTGAAGCCGCATTTTTATGCTACCGACTCCCTGACACTCGATGCCAAAGGCATGGATATCAAAACAGTAGCTATCGTAAAAGGTGGTAAAAACGTAGCGCTGAAGTATACTTACGACAGCACCCAACTCCACATCCAACTGGATAAAGTGTATAGCCGCACCGAATCCTATATCGTATATATTGACTACGTAGCCAGACCGGATGAAATCTCCGCTACCGGCAGCGCCGCTATCACTGATGCCAAAGGGCTCTATTTCATCAACCCGGACGGCACGGATAAAAATAAGCCAATCCAGATCTGGACACAGGGTGAAACCGAATCCAATTCTGTATGGTTCCCTACTATTGACAAGACCGCCCAGAAATGTACCGAAGAGATCAGTATGACTGTCGATAAGAAATACGTGACCCTCTCTAACGGTAAAATGGTTAGTCAAAAGAATAACCCGGACGGTACCCGTACCGATACCTGGAAGATGGACCTCCCCCACTCCCCTTACCTGTTCATGATGGCCGTAGGTGATTTCGCCATCGTAAAGGACCAGTGGCGAGGCAAAGAAGTGAACTACTATGTGGAAAAAGCATATGAGCCATACGCTAAAGCCATTTTCGGTAATACACCCGAAATGCTCAGCTTCTACTCCGATATCCTGGGTTATGAATATGCATGGCCTAAGTACTCCCAGATCGTAGTCAGAGACTATGTATCCGGTGCAATGGAAAATACCACCGCTACCCTGCACGGCGATTTTGTTCAGAAAACCGACCGCGAACTGCTGGATAATAACAACTATAACGAATCCGTTATCGCCCACGAACTGTTCCACCACTGGTTTGGTGACCTGGTAACCGCTGAATCATGGAGCAACCTGACCCTGAACGAGTCTTTTGCTGACTACAGCGAATACCTGTGGCTGGAACATAAGTATGGTAAAGACGAAGCCGATGCACATGCTGAAGAAGCAGGCGAAAACTACAAACAGTTTACCCAATATGCCGGCGATCGCGACCTGGTTCGTTTCCACTACCATGACAAAGAAGACATGTTCGATGCTGTAAGCTACCAGAAAGGTGGCCGCATCCTGCACATGCTCCGCAATGTAGTAGGTGACAGCGCTTTCTTCAAATCACTGAACCTCTACCTGAAGACCAATGCCTTCAAACCTGCCGAAGCACACCAGCTGCGCCTGGCTTTTGAAGAAGTTACCGGCGAAGACCTGAACTGGTTCTTTAACCAATGGTACTTTGGCGATGGCTTCCCTAAACTGGATGTAAGCTATAATTACAATGACGGCGCTAAAACTGTGACTGTCAATATCAACCAGACACAGGAATCCGGCAAGATCTTCCAGCTGCCTATCGCGATCGATGTATACGCAGGTGGTAAAAAAGTACGTCACCTGGTGACCATCACCGATAAAACGGCTTCCTTTACCTTCCCATATACTGCTAAACCAGACCTGGTCAATGTAGATGCGGATAAGGTATTGCTGGCTGACATCAATGATCAGAGAGACCTGAGTACCTACATCTTCCAGTTCAACAACGCGCCTAATTACCTGGATCGCCGCGAGGCCCTGGAAGCCTGCCTGAAAGACCAGGCAAATCCTGCTGCCCGCAAAGTGGTGATCGCTGCCCTGAAAGACAAGTTCTATGGCCTGCGCAACCTGGCTATCAGAGGCCTGAACCTGGGCGACGATGCAGTGAAATCAGCGGCCCTGCCTGTATTACAGCAACTGGCTAAAGACGACAAGAATGCAACCGTACGTGCAGCTGCCCTGAAACAACTAGGCAGCCGGAAGGATGCTCAATATACCTCCCTGTTCGAAGCAGCTACCAAAGACCAGTCATACGCTGCCGCCGGTGCCGCACTGAACAGTCTCTCCGCCCTGGATGCCGAGAAAGCCTATACCCTCGCTAAGCAAATGGAAACCAGTGCCAAAGGCGCGCTGCGTAATGCAATTGCCAGTGTATATGCTAAAAAAGGAAATGAAGATGACATCGCTTTCTTTGCCAAGACCTTCGACGAAGCCAGTGGCCAGGAAAAAGTGGAAGACGCCATTCAGTATGTAGCTATCCTTGCAAATGTGGATAACGCAGATATCGTGATCAAGGGCATCGGCCAGATCAAGGATATGACAAAAACGTTCAATAACAAGATGGTTACCAATTACATGGTAAATATGCTGCAACCCTTAGCCAAAAGGAAACTGGATAAAGCCACCATCGCCCCTGCCGATAAAAAGACAGATCTGATGAAGCAGTACGACTACATCAAAAAAGTAATTGCTGAACTGAAAGACTAATAAATGCATTGATTATCAAAGAAGGAGCGAGGTTTTGCATAGCAGAGCTTCGCTCCTTCTTTTGTTAGATAACTATACTATAAGTACACCACAAGTACACTAAAAGGGCACCTCAATATCCAATGGATATTGAGGTGCCCTTTTAGTGTTAAGATAGTACCAGGATAATGTTAAAGAAGGACCGGATCTCACTCGAACAAAGACCCTGTAAGACGGGGGCTCATAGCTTATCCCAACCCTATCTCTGAATGCCTTTCCGGTACTTCTATATCCCCAAATCCCTTTTTCAATAACCAATCCCTGAAAATGGTCTGCACCTCATATTCCCCGTGCACTAAAAACAATTTCTTCACCTCCCTCGGGTTCTGACAGGATAGCCACTGGCTCAGGTCTTCGTAATCCCCATGGGCACTCATAGACCGGATACTGCCTACTTCTGCCCTCACCTCGTAACGGGTACCATAGATAGATACCTCCTTGGCCCCTCTCATCAGCCTACCGCCCAGGGACTGGGGCTCACAGTACCCCACCATCAGGATGGTATTCCTTGTATCATTAATATTATTAGCAATATGATGCTTTACCCTGCCCGCCTCCGCCATACCTGAAGCAGAAATGATTACACAGGGTTCCTGGCGGAAATTAAGGTTCTTGGATTCGTCTACGGACGCTATAAAGTGTAAACCAGGGAAATCAAATACATCGTCATCGATCTGCAGCAGTTTTGCCACTGACTTGTTAAACAATTCCGGGTGACTGGTCACCACCTCCGTTGCTTCCATTGACAGCGGACTATCCACAAAAATATCCACCTTTGGCAGCTTACCATCCAGCTGGGCCTTGTTAAGGGCATACAGTATCTCCTGGGTACGGCCTACGCTGAATGCCGGGATAATCAGTTTACCTTTCTTCACTTTACAGGTATCATGTATATACCTCAGCAATACATCCGTGGTGGGAGCAGCCTCCGCATGCAGGGAACTGCCATAGGTAGATTCCATCAGGATGAAATCTGCCTGTGGAAAAGTATCCGGCGATTTCAGGATCGCGTCATTATACCGGCCTATATCCCCGCTGAAAGTAACCACAGTTGGTTTGCCCCCTTCCATTATACGAAGCGTTACTGCAGCACTGCCTATTATATGACCCGCATCTGTAAACATCACTTCCACCTCATCATCGATCCGGTACCACTGTTTATAGGCCTTTACCTTTTTGAAAAAGGCAATGCTCTTTTTGGCATCATCCACTGTATACAGCGGCTCTTCCTGTGGCAATCCTACCTTTCTGCGTTTCTTGTTCGTATACTTCACATCCTCTTCCTGGATCCTCGCAGAATCAAGTAACAGGATCTGTGTCAGATCAAAAGTTGCAGGAGTGCAGTAAATATGTCCTTTAAACCCCCTTTTTACCAGCAATGGTATAAGGCCTGTATGATCAATGTGAGCGTGGGATAATACCATCATGGTGACGGTAGCAGGATCAAAGCCAAGGTCAAAGTTCATGGCATCTGTGTCCTTGCCCATTCCCTGGAACAAGCCACAATCCAATAAGATCTTTTTCCCATTCTTTAGTGTAATCAGGTGTTTGGAACCAGTAACGGTACGTGCCGCCCCATGGAAGGCTATCTTCATAATGATTGAATTTTATCAGCGTTTCTTAAACGACCAGGTGATCGCGAAGGTGGCAATTATGGTGCCATCGTGGCTTTTGCCGATTGTATTGACTGTGATCGTCACCGGCTCTCCCGAAGCTACGGTATGGGCTATAGCAGCCTGCATACCGCTCAGTTCTTCACATGTAAAATAAGTCTTCCCGGTAGCTTTTTTCAAAAAACTGGCCTGCATGCCGGTTACTAACATGGATACACGCGCAGGGGCAGCATCCGCCGTGAACCACATAGCAGGTAGGCCCGTACTCATTTCTGCCGCCATTGCTAGGCAGGCAAAATAAGTAGACTTAAAAGGATTCTGCGACAGCCACCTGAAAGGTACGGAAGTGATACAAACAGCAGGGTCTAAATGTTGTACACTTACCCCTGCCAGCCATGCTGCCGGTAATTTATACAACAAGAACAGGGAAAATCTCCATCGCTGCTGCACTAAACGCTGGAATTTAGACATAAGAGGGAGTTAGGGGATGAAATAAACGGGAATTATTGGTTCACATAATAGGCTGGATTCAAGGCATCTGGCCCCCATTGCTTTAGTAACATGGCTATCTTCTTCTGATCATATGAATCTGCGGATTCCAGTAATCCTGTATCCTGTGTATGTAGCCTGTTGCCCTTTGCATCCAGGATCACGATCACCGGGAAGCCGAAGCGCTGTGGATAACCCAGCTTTTGCAGGATAGGCAGGTTCTTGTTCTCCTTGCTATAATTGAGGTGATATACGACAAAGTTCTTTTCCAGCAGACTTTTCAGCGTGCTGTCTTCTGCGGTGAATTTATAAAATCGCTTACACCAGATGCACCAGTTACCACCTACCTGCACCAATATATGTTTTTTGGCAGCAGTGGCTTCTTTCTGTGCAGCAGCCAGGTCTGCAGCTGCATCCGCTGCCGGGTTATAAATGTGTTCCAGGTCCGGGGCATGTTTTTCCTGGGCATGCAGGGTTACAGTGGCAAGCAGGCATAATGATACGATGAGTAAGCGGCTAAATACTTTCATGTTCCAGTGATTGAATGTATTGATAGATCCCCAGCTGGGCATTGACAGCGGGTGTACCTTTTTCAGGATTTAAAGGTATGTTATGTAACTGTGCATCCAGCTTCGCTGCATTGGTATTGTCCGCCAGCTGCAGCCTTATGATCTCCTTCAGCTGCGCTGCCAGTTCCTTCGTATACACCGGGAAGCACACTTCTATACGTCGGTGAATATTACGGTTCATCCAGTCTGCAGAACCCATGTATACCTCTTCTTCTCCATTGTTATGGAAGATGAACACCCTCGCATGTTCCAGGTAACGGTCTACGATCCTTCTTACCCTGATATTGCTGCTCTCCGGCTGATCGGGTTGCAGGCAGCATATACTACGGGCAATGAGGTCTACCTGTACACCGGCTTCACTGGCCTCGTACAGTTTGGCTATCATATCTTTTTCCTGCAGGTTATTCAGCTTGATGATAATGTGTGCCGGCCGGCCCGCCTTTTTATTGGCAATCTCCCTGTCTATGAGTTCTGAGAAACGGGTTTTCAGATTAAACTGTGCTACCAGCAGGTGGTTAAATTTCAGGTACCGGTATTTATCTGGTTGCTGGCGCGCCTGCAGGTATAAGAACAGCAGTTCCAGTTCCTGGGTAATACCCGGATGTGCAGTGAGCAATACATGGTCTGTGTAAAAACGAGCGGTGCTCTCATTGAAATTACCCGTGGCCATCAGCCCTGCATAATCCCATTCATAACCACACTTCCGCTTTACCAAAGCGATCTTGGCATGTACTTTCAGACCGGGAATACTATAGATGATCTTTACTCCCGCGGCCTTCATTTTCTTGGCCCAGCGAATATTGTTGGCTTCATCGAAACGTGCTTTCAGTTCTACAAATACCGTTACCTGCTTGCCATTGCGGGCTGCGCTGATAAGGGCATTGGCTATCTGCGAACTGGCAGCAATGCGATAAAGGGTGATATATATTTCTTTAACTGTTGGATCCGTGGCCGCTTCGTTGAAGAAACGGAGGATGTACTCATAGCGCTGGTAAGGAGGATGGAGAATAATATCCCTTCGTAATATTTCTTCCAGCAGGTGCGGTACCTTATCCAGCTGTGGCAGGTGCGCCGATGGCTGCTTCGGATAAGTGAACAGCGGAGATTTCACAGGCATTGGCAGGTCTGCCAGGTCCTTCAGGTTATGATAACGGCCACCCGGCACCATTTCCTGTGGTACTATACTGAAGTAATTACCCAGCAATTGACGCAGGGCCAGCGGCATATTGCTATCATAGAGGAAACGGGTGGGTATGCCCAGCTCCCTTTTGGCAATCATGGTTTCTACCTGGTCCAGGATATCGCTGGCCAGTTCATTCATATCTGTTTCTGCATCACGGGTGATCTTGATACTATAGCAGCCATTCACTGTATACCCCGGGAACAGCCAGCCTGTGTTTTCCCTGATTATATCGTCCAGCATCACAATGTAACTCACCTCCTTTATCTGCGGCAGTTCAAAAAAGCGGGGCAGCTCACTGCTGGGGATATTAACTACAGCATATTGCAGGCGGTCAGGTTCGTTCTCAGGAGAAAGAGAGACAACCAGGTACAACTGGTTATTCTCCAGGAACGCATCCTTAGGTTTCTTCTGATCCAGCCAGAACGGTTGCAGAAAGCCCTGGATCTTTGTCTGGAAGTACTCCCGCATAGGAGCCAGGTGCGAAGGCAGTATTTCCTGGTTATAGTAAAGATCGATCCTGTTATCGCTTAATGCAGGCAGGAGTTGTTGGGTAAGTGTAGCCCCAAACTCTCCGAGCTGCCTGTTGATCTCCTGTTGAATAATAGGAAGCGTATCGGTAGAGAGGGTTTCTTCCCCGGCCACATCAGGATTTTCGCGCACCAATTTATTCACTGCCATGACAGCGGGCATACGCACACGAAAGAACTCATCTAAATTCGAGGAGAAGATGGACAAAAAGCGGATGCGCTCATACAGCGGCACCGCAGGGTCTTTGGCCATGCTTAACACTCTGTAGTTAAATGATAACCAGCTCAGATCACGGTCATACAGCGGAGTATTCATAATTCATCTATCGTTTTTGTGGAGCGAAAAAACCGCTTTCAGTTCGTGTTGTAGTTGGATTCTATTCCTGTCATGGTGCCAAAGCAGGTCTTTAATAAAGGCAGTTTTTCGCAATGCCAGGCTGCCGCTGGCGGGAAGAATACCTGTTATTCCCTAGTTATTAACAGGGAAGAACAGCACAGCAATCACAAATGCCAGCACTGATATTATCAGGCCAAACATAAATATGTTATACGCGATACGTAGTTGTTTATATTTTTTACCCAGTACGACCCCCAGGTGATAAATATCCTGGATCATGCTGCCATACAGGTAATCACTATCCTTCATCATCTCTGTCATCCCCCAGGCATATTGTTCCAGCTGCATTTCGTGGAAGTTACCAAAGAAGAGCAGGTTCGTCTTTTTATTGGCAATGTCTTCTCTTGTAAACTGGCCTTTATTCACATTCGGACGGGTAGCCAGTACGGAGAAGATGATGGTAACCACACCAGTAGTGAGGAATAAGATCGATGGGATCACCAGGTTTGGATAGTCTTCCAGCTTGCGGAAGAGTACACCTAATATCACGGATACGATGATAGAGTTCACCGAAATCATGATATGTGCCTTGCTGTCTGCCATGGCACTCAGGCGAATATGGTTAGCAGAGGTAGTACGGAACATGGTTTCGACTCCCCGGCCAGCTTTAGGTTCTTTGGCTTCCTTTTTCGGTTTATCGATTTTCAGCTTATTGCTTTCTTTAGCGACTACTTCCTCCAGCTTCTCTCCTTTCTTCTCTGCCTTTTCTTCCTGCTTCTCCAGGCGCTTTTTCAGCCAGGCGATGTTCTCTTCTTTCTGCTCCTGCAGGAGGGCCTGGCAATAAGCCGTATGATAATGATGCGCTTCCAGCAGTTTCAAAGTACCTGCTGTCCAGTCAGCACCGGGTATCTCTTTCTCATGGGTAAGTTCTATCTCCTGGTGCAATACCTTGGTACGTTTCCTGAACTCTTTTGTACCGAAATTGAAGAGGTCTGCATCGCAAACGATCTCTTCCAGCAGGTTGTGGGGTTCCTGTGGCATCTTGGTCGCCATGATACATCCGCTTACCTGTTCTTGTATATTTAACGGAATAATTTGTGTATTCAGAAATTCACGGGCCAGTGAAGCACCCCTTTCCTCGTGCGTTTTAAATTCTCCCAGCAGGTAGCCCAGGTCGTGAAACCAGGCAGCTATATACACTACGAGAAGGTCAGTATCCTGCAGGCGGTAATGCGCCGAAATCTGCGCTGCTGCTGCCACTACCTGTCTGGTATGCTCCAGGTTATGGTACACCAGATTAGGGTGAGGATGATTCTGGTATTGTGTTGTCACATACTGTTGTGCGGCGTCGATGATTACACTTGTCTGCATAAGGCTTGGTTAAAAAAGCAAAACTGAGATCAGCAAGTTACTGCATTTTTGAGTTAATTTTATTCTACCATATGGCTCATCTTATGACTCTACGACATTTATTACTGGTCGCCCTGTTGCTAACTTCCTGTAATTATTACAACAACAGCGATAAAAAATACGGATCTCCCAAAGGCTATAACCTCACGGAACCCACAAGGTTTCATGTGCGCCAGTCCATGCAGGAGATTTCAGGCATTGTGCTGGCCCCTGATGAACATCATATCATGGCCATCAATGATGAACAGGGTCGCATATTTTCTATCGACATAGCCAATAAAACAGCTTATCCCAACTGGAAATTCCATAAGAGCGGGGATTATGAAGACCTCGCTACCGATGGTAAAAACTGGATAGTACTGAAAAGCAATGGTCACCTCTATCATGTGACAGGGCTCTTCTCTGATTCTACCAGCTCCGAAACTTACAAACTACCCATGGAAGGCAAAAAAGAATTTGAATCACTCTACTATGATGCGCGCAATGATGGCATGATCATGGTGTGTAAACAATGTGCAGAAGATAAAGGCAAAGACTATAACACTGCCTACCGCTTTGATATGAAGACCTGGGAGTTTGACACTGTTCCCTTTTATCGTATCAATATTGTAGATATAGAACGCCTTAGCGGTGAAGATATCAACCTCTTCAAACCATCTGCAGCAGCTATACATCCCTTTGAAAAGCGATTGTATATACTCTCTGCCGTGAACAGGATGCTGGTGATCGCCGACCTGGATGGCAAAGTACAGGAAGCCTATAACCTGAAGCATACTTTATTCAGACAACCGGAAGGCATTTCTTTTGCAGCGAATGGCGATATGTATATTTCCAATGAATCTGCCGATGAATCGTCTGCAAATATTCTCAAGTTTAAATACAACCAAAGAGCTCAGTAACGATGAAGTACCTTTTACACCTCTTTCTGCTCTTCCTGCCTTTCCTGGCCCAGGCACAGGACACGCTGGCCAGAAGGATCATCCTGATCGGGGATGCAGGCGAACTGCACCAGGACGGGCATAACCCTGTCATAGATGCTGTAAAGAGCCGCTTCGATCTGCAGGATGCAAGAAACACAGTGCTCTACCTGGGAGATAACGTTTATCCCTATGGGATGCCGGACCCTACCAGTAACCGCTACCCGCTTTCCAAAGAGATA
The DNA here is from genome assembly GCF_034424315.1 of Chitinophaga sancti. GTDB lineage: Bacteria > Bacteroidota > Bacteroidia > Chitinophagales > Chitinophagaceae > Chitinophaga > Chitinophaga sancti. The sequence continues at coordinate 6,294,595 of NZ_CP139972.1, read as the reverse complement.
CTTGATTACCAGGTGAACCTGGTACGCAATACCAATACCCAGGCTATTTTCATTCCCGGCAACCATGACTGGGAAAAATCAAAGCCTAATGGCTGGCAGACCATCATCAATGAACAACTTTATGTTGATTCCCTGAACCTGCCGAATGTGAACTTCCTGCCAAAAGATGGTTGCCCCGGCCCCATCGAAGTGCCGCTGGATAATAACATTACCCTGGTTGTTATGGATACCGAATGGTGGTTATTCCCTTATGCAAAACCAGGCCCTGAGTCTTCCTGTGACTTCAAAACAAAACAGGATGTGCTCACTGAACTGAGTGATATCGTAATCCGTAACCGGAACAAACTGATCATCTTTGCCAGCCACCATCCTTTCCGGAGCTATGGTATTCATGGCGGTTATTATACACTGAAGCAACACCTCTTCCCCCTCACGGATCTGAAGAAAGGGCTCTATATTCCATTGCCGGTGATAGGTTCTATCTATCCACTGACCCGTGGCGTATTCGGCACGCCTGAAGACCTGCCCAATCCTGACTACCAGGAACTGGTTAGTGGCGTGGAAGCTGCTTTCAAATCACATGGCCCGGCCATCTTTGTAGCAGGTCATGATCACGCATTACAGTTTATCAAAGACAAAGAGAATTACTATATAGGCAGTGGTAGTGGCGCAAAAGAAAATCGTGTTAAGAAAGGTGCGAAGTCTCTGTATGCAAGTAACGAGAACGGCTATGCGGCTTTAGAGATCTCCAGGAATGGAAACATCACGGTGCAGTATTATACGGTAGATAAGACCGAGGGGCCTTCTTTTACCAGTTCTCTCTTCAGGATACAGGATATCCGCTCTGAACAACTGGCCAATGCAAGTCCGACAGCAAAAGAATTACCTCCTTTTGTAACAATGCCTGCAGATACCCAGTATATCCACAAAACAGGTATTCACTACTGGCTGCTGGGCCAGAACTATCGCAATGTATGGGCTACCCCGGTGAACTTTCCCGTACTTGACATCAACAAAGAAAAAGGTGGTCTGAAAATATTGCAGCGGGGTGGTGGTATGCAAACCCTTTCCCTGCGCATGGAAGATAAATCAGGTAGGGAATGGGTACTGCGCTCTGTGAAGAAATATCCTGAAAAAGCGATTCCTGCTGAACTGAAAAATACAATTGCCAAAGATGTGGTGCAGGACCAGATCTCTGCTTCCAATCCTTATGCTACCATGGCGGTGGCCAGGCTGGCTGAAGCAGCAGGCGTACCACATACCAACCCGACTTTTGTATACTTACCAAAGGATACTTCCCTGGGTGTTTACGCCAGCACACATGGGGATGATGTATATCTCTTTGAAGAAAGAGAGCCGGTAGTGAAAGGCAAAACCTATAATACCATCAAGGTGCTGGAACAGATACAGGGGGATAATGATAATACCATCGACCAGGAAGCAGTAGCCCGCGCACGTATGCTGGACCTGGTAATGGCTGACTGGGATCGTCATGATGACCAGTGGAGATGGGGCGTAAAGAAACACAAGAAACGCGATACCAAAGAATACTACCCTATTCCCCGCGACCGCGACCAGGCTTTCTTCGTGAACCAGGGCGTGATCACAGCCATTGCTGCCCGGAAATGGGTGATGCCTAAATTCCAGGGCTTCAAACCATACTTCCCGAATATCGAATATCAAAACCCGACCGCCCAGCCTTTTGACCGTTCCTTCATGAATGAAATTGATGAAGAGACATGGAAAAAGATCAGTCATGAACTGGTACTCAGTTTACCAGACTCCGTGATTGCAGCGGCAGTAGCCCGCTTCCCGGATACCGTGCAGAAACAGGTTGGCGACTTTACAATTAAAACACTCATTGCCCGTCGTGATAAACTGGAAAAATCATCACTGGATTTCTACCATTTCCTCGCGAAGGATGTAGATGTAACCGGAACAAAGAAAGATGAGCTATTCAGCATTGAAAGACGGCAGGACGGCTCCGTTTCCCTGAATGTAAATAAGATCAGCAAGAAAGGGGAAGTACAACAAAATATCTACTCCCGCACCTTTGATCCGAATGTAACCAAAGAAGTAAGAATCTTTGGTTTAGGTGGTGAGGATAAATTCAATATCACAGGGAATTATCATACCCCTATTCACATCCGCATTATAGGTGGTAAAGACAAGGATACTTATATCGACAGCAGTTCCCAGCATGCAGGCAATCACATCCGCATCTATGAGAAACGCGGTGGTGCTGATACTTTCCAGCTGGCAGGCCATGAACGTAAAATCCTTTCTTACGATCCCGCGAATATCAGGTACGAACGTACGCCTTTGCTATATATCTATGATAAGCTGATGCCACTGGCGACTGCTGGGTTCAACAGTGATGACGGACTGTCTCTCGGCGCAGGTTTCCAGTATACGAAACAAGGATTCCGTAAGCGCCCATTTGCTTCCAGGCAAACGGTCACAGCCGGTCATAGTTTAGGTACCGATGCATGGCAGTTTAAATATTTAGGAGAATTCACTGATGTGATCGGGAATACCGATCTGGCGCTGACGGCTACTGCCAAGGCTCCGAACAATACGATCAACTTCTTCGGTTACGGTAACGAAACCGTATTTGAGAAGGATCTGAAGATTAAATATTATCGTACCCGCTTCAGTTTGTTTAATGTAGAACCTTTGTTCAAAACGAATTTGTCTAACAAGTTCCAGCTCATCTACGGTCCTACTTTCACTTATTACACGCTGGATAAAGATGCGACCCAGGGCAGGATCATTGAAGACTTTGAGAAGAATGGACTGGATTCATTGTCCGTATACCAGGGTAAATCTTATGCTGGTCTGAAACTGGGTTACCAGGTCGATACACGCAACAATCTCATTGCGCCTACACGTGGTTTCTACTGGAATACGACCTTACATGGCAACCAGGGTCTGAATGAACAGCAACGTCATTACCTGCAATTGTATACTGACATGAGTATTTATACGAGTTTCAGTACACCTGCCAATTTAGTATTGGTTACCAGGTTTGGCGGTGGTAAACTCTGGGGGCATTATGAATACTTCCAGGCGATGTATTTAGGTGGTGTGCAGAACCTGCGGGGGTATCGCAACTACCGTTTTGCAGGTGATGCGATGGTATTTAATAATACTGAGCTGCGATTGAAACTGTTTGAATTCCGTTCTTACCTGTTCCCTGCTACTGTGGGTTTACTGGCATTTAATGATGTGGGCAGGGTTTGGGCTAAAGGAGAAAAGTCTTCTGCCTGGCATGACGGATATGGTGGAGGCATCTATTTCAGCCCGGTGAATATGCTGATCTTAACGGCGACAGTGGGTAGGTCTGAAGAAGAGGTGTTGCCTTATATAACGTTTGGATTCAGGTTCTAAACAGAGACATAAAAAAGAAAGCGGCTGTATTCTTAACGATACAGCCGCTTTCTTTTTTATATATTCCTATTTTCCTTTTTACGCATCCATATTCACTTTCACTCTCAGCGCCCGCAATCCGCTTACCCCTTGCAGGTCTTCCAGATCCAGCATTTCCACATCCGGCAGCAGGAGATTCTTATTCTGCAGGAAGTTGATATACTTCAGGTATTCTTCCATTTCTTTCGCATATGCATACACGATCGCAATGGTACCGGGCTGGGTGAGGCGTTTGCCTGTCTGGCGAATGTGCACCTTATCAATTCTTTTCTTCAGTATTTCATACCGGATGTTATAAGCACCTTCCACATCGAAGCGGCGTTCATCCTGTCTGAAACTGATGTCGATCGGGTTGCTGTGTGCCAGTACCAGCTGGGTAGTTTGCAGGGGTACCTTCAGTGACGGAGTCAGCTTGTTGGTGAGTCTTGCAATATCTGCCATAGACTGGATCTGCCACAGGCGCAGGTTACGCAGGTAGAGCAGGTCGAACTTACGGGTTTGCGCAATGGCCTGTCCTATATAGATATTGTACTCTACTCCATCTGTACGATACTTTTCGAAGTAGCAGGGGAAGGAGTGTTGTATGTTTTCTTTTTCTTTATCCAGGTATTGGTTTAGTTCAGCATTGATCATGGCCAGGCTATCTTCATAGTCCTGACGGTGGTGCTGTATATGGCCTTCGGTCTGGTCTACCAGTGAGAAATAGCGTTCCAGTGCCGGCTGCAGGTCAGGATGGCTTTCGTGCAGGTGACGGAATAATGGACCGATTTCTTCATCCAGGTAGTTGTTGGTGCGCAGCTCATCTTCTGAGAGCATACCACTGGTGACACCGGTGATGAGTTCATCGTTCTTGAACTTCAGCTCTTCCAGCAATGGCAGGTAGATCGTATTGCCTATGTGGTCCAGGGTTTCCCGGATCAGGAGCAATTGTTCGCGGAGGTCTTCATGGATCGCATTGCTACGTTCGGTAGAAGAGTTCCTGATATCAACGGCACCATATAATGGATAGACATTTTCAAAGGCAATGTTGCCAATGTCTTTTCTCTTTGCTTTCGGTGTGTGCAGGTAATGCCATGCTGCATCGATGAATTTCCATTCTACGGAAGGCTGCAGGGCGGTGAACTGTTCTTTGATCACCTGGGTGATACGGTTGGAAGTAATGTCAGCTCCCCTGTTCAGCAACATCACCATCAGCGGATATGCAGGCATTGCCTGCGCCAGTGTTTCGGCGGTGATCTTGTTAGGGGTGGCAGAAGCCAGTTCCACGATACCCAGCAGGGTATCTTCATGCCATACCGGTACCAGCGCAAAACTACTGATGCCTTTCAGCGGCAGGTAGCGGAGAAACGGATATGCATAAAGGGTGCTTTCTGTGACTACAGGCAACAGCAAGGGTGTTTTGTTCTGGCCCAGGTACTGGATCAGTTGCTGAAAAAGCTGTTGCTGTTGTTTTTCGCTTCCGGTTACACCCAGGGTCACCCCACTTTCGCATTGTTCACATTCCAGCACATAGCGGCCATTGATTTTAGGAATAGGTACCAGGTGTACACTCAGGTCGTTATCGCCCATGAGTGCCTGCACTTCTTCTTCCATACGACGATAGGTGCGTCTTTCGTTGCCTTCGTGCATGTTCAGGATCAGGTTCTTCATTACATTCTGCACCTCATCTTTAGTAACATCCTGTAATGTCCAGATCACAAAACCTTCAAGGGAGAAGTTATCCAGTGGGAGTAATTCTTTCAGGTCTTCGGGGCTGAACTTCCTCATACATACGGTATCGTATGAGAGCGGGGGCAGTTCACCTTTTACCTTTACTTCCACGAAACGGGGGTCTACATTCACTTTTACATATCGCTTGGTGCCATTACTGTCAGGCATGGTGATGTGGTGAATGATCTCGTTCTGGTAAGCGACAGGAAAACCGTATGCTTTTTCCAGGATCAGCTTGTACAGCCATTCCAGTTTATCCTTCTTCATTCTCTCCAGGGAGACGCCTTTGGGCACTTCCAGCGTTCTGTCGCCATTGTCGGCGAAGATGTTTTTGAAGAGATCGGAGTAATAAAATATAGCAAACTTCTGAGGAACGCCGATACCATAGATATCCTTGTCCATATCAGAAGTGATTGGAAATACGGTAGCGATGATGAGGTCGATATATTCCTGGTAAGCGGACAAGTCGTCTGCTCCCGCTATGGGGCCAAGTAGCGCGGGATTACTTTCAAAGCGTTCGGCGATCTTTTGATAATACGCCGCCCGGCTATCTGACTTGCTGGCCGCCTTCTCCTTCAGGAACTTCACATAGGGAGCGAAGGAGATATGGGATTCTATCAGTGCCTCATCCTTTAATTGATCCGGACCGGCAGTTAAAACTTTCATAATCTAAATATGTAAAAAATGACTCATCTGGTTATATGACGAATGGATAAAGGAAAAATTGTAGTGTTACAAAGAGTGAATGACAGCGTGCAGGATTAAGCAGAGAGAGTTACGGTTGATTTCTATGTGCAAATTTAATGCAAAACTGCAAATTCGGTCATAAAAAGTTATAGGTCTGCCAATCCGGCAGACCTATAAATATATTCTAATCTGTAAATTATTCTGATTATAACTCGATCTGATTTTTTAGCAGGTCTTCGAAGGTATCACGTCTGCGGATTAGCTGGGCTTTACCATCTTTTACCAGTACTTCGGCGGGTTTGAAGCGGGAGTTGAAGTTGGAGGCCATTTCAAAACCGTATGCGCCGGCATTGTAGAATACCAGCAGGTCGCCTTCTTTCACTTCGTTCAGTTTACGATCCCAGCCGAAAGTATCAGTTTCGCAGATATTACCTACGACGGTATAGATCCGTTCGGTGCCTTTTGGATTAGAGATGTTCTTAATGAGGTGGAAGGCATCGTAGAACATGGGGCGGATCAGGTGGTTGAAACCTGAGTTTACCCCTACGAATACGGTAGCAGTGGTTTGTTTGATCACATTCGCCTTTACTACGAAGTAGCCGCACTGGCTTACCAGGAATTTACCTGGTTCGAACCATACCTGCAGGGGGCGGTTATATGTTTTGCTGAATTTATTGAAAGCATCGGAGAGCTTTCTGCCCAGCAGCTGGATGTCGGTTTCAGGGTCGCCCTGCTGGTAAGCAACTTTGAAGCCGCTACCCAGGTCGATGAATTCCAGGTCCGGGAAGTTCACGGCCAGTTCGAACATGATGTCAACCCCACGGAGGAATACGTCTACATCTTTGATTTCGGAGCCGGTATGCATGTGCAGGCCGGTAACTTTCAGTTTGGTACTTTTTACGATGCGCTCGATGTGGCGGATCTGGTGGATGGAAATACCGAACTTGCTGTCTACGTGACCTGTGGAGATCTTGTAGTTACCGCCAGCCATGATGTGTGGGTTCAGGCGGATGCAGATTGGGTAAGAGTCACCGAAACGGTTACCGAATTGCTCCAGGATGGAGATGTTGTCGATATTGATATTTACGCCCAGGTTTTTGGCAGTTACGATTTCGTCGAGGTCTACGCAATTAGGGGTAAAGATGATGTTTTTTGGATCGAATCCTGCTTTGAGGCCGAGTTGGACTTCGTTGATAGACACGGTGTCCAGACCGCAGCCCAGGGAGTTGATGTATTTCAGGATGTTGATGTTGGTGAGGGCCTTACAGGCGTAGAAAAAGCGTGCGTCCGTCTTTTGGAAGGCGTCCTTCAACTTTTCGTACTGGATGGCAATCTTTTCTGCATGGTATATATATACCGGAGTTCCAAATTCTTCCGCTACTTTCACAAGGAAGTCGGTGGAGAGTACGTCGCTTTGCTTAGGCATTTATTGAAATATAATTTATGAGGATGCGAATTTACGCAGCAAATTTGAAAGTTTCTGCGAAAATCCCGATCTGGTCTTCGGCCGGATCGGGATTTTCGCAGGGTTAAAACAAAAGCGGTTTTGCCTGGGGCAAAACCGCTTTTGTTTTGGGTAAAGATTCAGGTCAGTTATTCTTCATCCTCAGGTGCCATAAACCCGTCCAGGTCGCGACGTTCCTTCTTAGTTGGCCGTCCGATCTTACTGGGTCGCTTACCTGTATGGAAGCTGGAAGCTGTTCGCTGAATCGCCTGCTGATCTTCTTCAGGGGTCAGATCTACATAGTGCTTGATGGCTTCAGCATATTGCACCCTGTTGGCCAGCAGGCTCACTACTTCAATCACCCATTTCCTGGATTCGGATCTGATCTCATATTTATCACCAATGCCTACTGACCTTGCAGCCTTCACATTGTTTCCATTCATCTTCACTTTCCCACCATCACAGGCTGTAGCAGCCTGTGAGCGGGTCTTAAATATCCTGATCGCCCAGAGATACTTATCCAGGCGCAGTTTCTCTGTATTCTGCATATTTTATTTCTTATTCATTTCCGCAAAGAACTTGTGGAAATAAGGAATGGTTTCTATTCCTTTATAATAGTTAGCCAGACCATACTTCTCATTTGGAGAGTGCAGGTTGTCGCTATCTAATCCAAAGCCCATGAGGATGGTCTTCAGTCCAAGTTCTTTTTCAAACAGTGCTACGATAGGAATACTACCACCTCCGCGCACCGGAATGGGAGATTTACCAAAAGTTGTCCTGATAGCTTCGCTGGCTGCTTTGAATGCCACATGGTTAGTAGGCGTTACATAAGGGCTGCCACCGTGGTGTGCTGTTACTTTTACCTTTACGGATTTAGGTGCGATCTTTTCGAAGTGAGCCTTGAACAGTTCAGAGATCTGGATCCAGTCCTGGTTAGGTACCAGGCGCATGGAGATCTTGGCATGTGCTTTTGAAGGCAGTACTGTTTTAGAACCTTCGCCGGTATAGCCACCCCAGATACCGTTTACCTCCAGGGTAGGGCGGATACCGGTACGCTCGATAGAGGAATATCCTTTTTCGCCCCACAGTTCATCTACGCCCAGGTCTTTTTTATACTCAGCTTCGTTGAAGGGTGCTGCGTTCAGGGCAGCCCTTTCTTCCTTGCTCAGGTCCTGTACGTTGTCGTAGAAACCGGGGATGGTGATGTGGTTATTTTCGTCATGCAGGGATGCGATCATCTGGCACAGGATGGTAGCAGGATTTGCTACGGCACCACCGTATACACCACTGTGCAGGTCGCGGTTAGGGCCGGTTACCTCTACTTCCATGTAAGACAGGCCGCGGAGACCCGTATCCAGGCTGGGATTTTCCAGGCTCAGCATAGAAGTATCAGAAATGAGTACAACGTCTGCTTTCAGTCTTTCTTTATTTTCTTTGATAAAGATGCCCAGGTTGGCAGAACCTACTTCCTCTTCCCCTTCAATCATGAATTTGATATTGCAGGGTACAGAGTTGGTATTCATCATGGTTTCGAAAGCCTTCACGTGCATGTAGAACTGGCCTTTGTCGTCAGCAGAGCCGCGGGCATAGATCTTCTCATCTTTGATCACGGGTTCGAACGGACCGCTCTCCCAGAGTTCGAGGGGATCGGCTGGCTGTACGTCGTAGTGACCATATACCAATACGGTCGGGAGGGCCGCATCGATGATTTTTTCTCCATATACAATCGGGTGGCCGGCAGTAGGGCAAACTTCCACCTTATCAGCACCTGCTTCAACCAGGCGTTGTTTCACGGCTTCAGCGCAATCCGCTACATCTTTATTAAAACGGGAGTCTGCGCTTACGGAAGGAATGCGCAACAAGGCCAGCAATTCTTCCAGGAAACGTTCTTTATTCTTTGTCTGATAATCTTTCCAAACTTGCATATTCCACTAAGTTTTTCTTTAGAAAGCTGCAATTTAAGGGAAAGTCTAGAAATGGGGGGTGAAGTGAGGCATTTTTGATAGATAAAGCCGGCCAGGGGCCATTCAGATTTGAAAAAAATATCAGGTTAGTGCTTAAGCGCAGAAATCGGAATTCATTAACATCACATTAACAGAAATCTCAACCTTTCTATCGACATTTAGAGGGTATTGGGGACATGATACCTAGCGCACATTGGGAGACTAACTAACCAAAATAACCTTATTCATATGATTACCAGCGAGGATACCGCTATGTTATCCGCATTAACGAAGGATAACTCCCTGGTGGCCTATCAGTACTTCTTTATGAAATATTACAAACCTCTTTGTCTGAAAGCCAGTACAATGTTGGGGAATATGGACGAGGCAAGGGAAATAGTACAAAAGATATTTATAGAAGTATGGAAGACCCGGCAATATCAGGAGATAGAACATGCCCCCGGCGGCTTTTTCTATCAAATAGTAGATGCCAGATGTCGCCAGCTGCAGGAGGCAGCGCTTGTTACTGCACAACAATATAAAGCGACCTGCCCACCCTGCGAAACGGGTCCGGCACTGGTGCCTACGTCGATTACAACACCACTGATCATGGCTATTGAAAGATAACCCGTTCCATGACGCAATATATAAAACCAAGACTCAACGTAATTATTATCTTAAAAACCCTCGTAACCACTCTATAAAAAAATGAAATACGACCAAGAGTATATTTACAGTTTACTACTGCGTAAGCAACTTGGCGATTTAACTGAAGTGGAAGACAAGCTGCTGCAGAAGGAAATGCATCACAATGAAAATGTGCGGCGCTGCTGGCAGGAATATGAAGAAGCCATATTGTACACCGACAGTGCTTTCCTGGAAGACCTCCAGGTGGAAGCGGACTGGCTGAAAATTAAGGCCATTCTGGAACCAACACCTGTATATATGAGGGTACTGAAATTCCTGAAAAAAGTACGGGTAGCGGCAGCAATCGTTCTTGCTATAGGCGCTACCGCCGCTGCATACATTTTAATCCCTGCACGCCAGCAGGCACCTCATCAAACAGCCAACCATTATCGCATTGTATTTCCGCAAATGGCAGGGAGACCTGTATTTTCTTCCCATGCTCCTGCGGCAGCCAGTAACGGGGAGGTGATTACAACAGATACCGCGATCAAAGTAGTAGGTGATTCCGGCACCATTGCCATCAAAAACATCCATCCGGATACCATTTACCAGAGCAAATCGCTGGAATGGAATACGCTGACCGTGCCCCCCAGGCAGGATTATCACATTGAACTGGCAGATGGTACAGAAGTACATCTCAATGCCAGCTCTACCCTCCGTTTTCCATTTATCTTCCCCGGCAAAACAAGGGAAGTATACCTGGAAGGAGAAGCTTACTTCACGGTAGCGCATAATCCGGAAAGGCCATTTATCGTACACACAGGAACGACCTCCGTGATAGCCTTAGGTACGGCTTTCAACGTCAATTCTTATGATAACAATACAGTGACAACCTCTCTGGTGCAAGGTACTGTGGTGACAGATGTAGGAGATAGTCTTGATGTAACGCTCAAGCCCGGGTTTGAGGCCATTTATCATCCCGGCGAGCGGTTCAAGGTAAAAAGGTTCGATGAAACCGTGACCCTGGGTTGGCGGCAGGGCGTTTATCGCTTTCGCAACAAGCCGATGGAAGAGCTGAGACCAGTATTACAACGCTGGTTTGGGCTCAAAATGGACTTTTCAGCAGCACCTTCTTTTGAAAATACACACTTCTCGGGCAGCCTTGAAAAAGATAAAAAGGTGGAAGATTTTCTCGATGAGATCTGTAAGCAATTAAAGTTGAACTACCAGATATACGACAACACCATTCACTTCATGACTAAGAAATGAGCTTTTGACGGAGCAGGAACTCCAGCTTCTCATTTACATCCAGCAATTTTGCTGTCAATTCCTTATTTTCTTTACGCAGGGCATATACTTCGAATGCCTTTTCAATATTGTGACGCAGGTCCTCGTCATTCCATGGCTTGGAGAAATACTTATACACCTGACCTTTGTTAATGGCATCAATCACTGCGTTGATGTCGGCATACCCTGTCAGCAGTATGCGGATGGGCTCAGGATACCTGTCCAGAATAGATTCAAAAAACTCAATCCCGGTCATTTTGGGCATCCGCTGATCTGAAATGATGATGTGGATTTCTTCCTTTTCCAACACTTTCACTGCTTCCTCAGCCGAACTTGCCGTAAAAATCGTGTAAAGCCTACGGAAAGATGCCTTGAACGCATTTAGGTTGTGAATCTCATCATCGATATACAGAATATGGATGTGTTGTGCACTCATTGAAGCAGACTTAAATTCAAATTATTGAAAAATAGAGGTACAAATCGAATGAAAAGTATTCCTAAGGGTATTCACAATAAGAAAACGCCACCAAAATTATAGAGAAACATACATTCGCAGACTGACTTTTTCACCAATGCTTATTTCTTTCTTGTGAAAGTAAAATATAGTCCTTTTATCGTTCCTGCGGTCATTGTTCAGCGAGTTGGTTAGCAGGCTTTAGCATAATAACTCCTTGTACTTTGAGTAATTTCTTGTAGGTTTGGATAAGCCTGTTATTACTCACTATACTAATTTACAGAAAATCAGGGCAATACAAACAGGCATTAACATTGTTATTATTGTAAACAAATCTTAGCACAAATGAAAAAGAGTACGCTCACACTTATCATTATTCTTGCCGTAGTAGTCATTTTTGGAGGCTGTGGAGTTTCCAAATACAACTCCATCGTGCGTCAGGACCAGGCTGTAAAAAGCAAGTGGAGCAATGTGGAAGCACAGTATCAGCGCAGGGCGGATCTGATCCCGAATCTGGTAGCTACTGTAAAAGGTGCTGCCAACTTTGAGAAAGAAACCCTGACCCAGGTAATGGAAGCCAGAGCAAAAGCAACCCAGATCACGATCAAAGGTGATGACCTGACTCCTGAAAAAGTACAACAGTACCAGGCAGCACAGGGCCAGCTGAGTACTGCACTGGGCAGACTGCTCGCCGTTTCAGAAGCTTATCCTGAACTGAAAGCTAACCAGAACTTCCGTGACCTGCAGGCACAGCTGGAAGGTACTGAGAACCGCATTACCGTAGCACGCAACGACTTTTCTACTGCTGTACAGGACTTTAACAGCACTGTCAGCACTTTCCCTAACAATATCGTAGCTGGTTTCGGTGGCTTCAAAGCCAAAGAATACTATATGGCAGATAAGGGTGCTGAAAATGCGCCTAAAGTGCAGTTCTAATACATTTCATCTATGCGCCTATTCCCCAAAAAAGAACTGCTTACCGAAGCAGAAAAACAGCAACTGGTGCAGGCTATCCGCCATGCGGAAAGAATGACCAGCGGAGAAATCCGGGTATTTGTTGAAAGCCATTGCAAATTTGTAGATCCTTTAGACAGGGCCCAGCAGATCTTCGTTCGGCTCAGCCTTGAAAAAACCAGGCTACGTAATGGAGTGCTGCTCTACTTTGCACTGAAAGACAAACAATATGCGATTGCGGGGGATAAGGGCATTCATGAAAAAGTAGGTCAGGAATTCTGGAAAGAAAAATCACAAAGCATGCTGGCACATTTTGCCCAGGGCCAGGTGGTTAAAGGCATAGCTGCCTGCATCATCGAAATAGGCGAAGCACTTTGTGTACACTTTCCGCATGAAGGAGATGATATTAACGAATTACCGGATGACATTGTAGTAGGGAGATGAGGACAATAAAAATAATGAAGATGAGGCAAGTATACTGCCTGCTTATAGGTTTATTCTTAGTCACTGGAATGGTACAGGCACAGGATTTAAAAATTCCTGCCCGCCCTAATCCACCACGGCTGGTAAATGACCTGGCAGGTGTTCTGCAGGGCGATCAGGCGGCTAGCCTGGAAGATAAGTTGTTACAGTTTAACGATACCACTTCTACCCAGATTGCCATTGTGACCATTCCTTCTACCAATGGAAGGGATATCGCCGAAGTAGGCCTGGCAATTCTGCGTGACTGGGGAATCGGTACCAAAGACAAAAACAATGGTATCCTCATACTGGCTGCTATCAACGACAGAAAGATCCGTATTGAAGTCGGCTCAGGTATGGAAGGCGCAGTACCAGATGCGATCGCCAACCGTATTATCGATGAGAACATCAAACCTAACTTCAGAAACGGCAACTATTACCAGGGCTTTGATGAAGCGGTAGACAGGATCATAGAAGCGTCAAAAGGAGAATACAAAGGAACACCCAACCGGCGCCAGGATTCCAGCAATGCACCGGGCCTGGTGATACTGCTCATTATTATTGTTGTGATTATCTCGATCCTGCGCAACCGTGGTGGTGGCGGAGGTACTACTATCAGCCGTCGTGGATGGATCGGCCCTATATGGGGTGGATTTGGTGATAGCGACCGCGGAGGCGGTGGCGGATTTGGTGGCTTCGGCGGTGGTTCCGGAAGCGGAGGTGGTGCCAGCGGTAATTGGTAAAATAACTGAAAAAGGTTGTATCGAAAGTAACACTTCCCGGCGTTAACCCGGGAACCCTGAAGGAGAGCCTTGTTGATGATGCTACGCTCAATACCTTCAAATTACTTTCAATACAACCTTTTTTATCCTGGAAAGAGGTTTTCATTGCCCCGGGTGCATTCCCTCTTTCATAAATGTTTTTATTCTTCATCCAGCGGGAACCATACATTTACCCTGGTACCCGTTGGCAGATCTTCTATATCAAAAGTCATATCCAGGTTAAAACGCTTATTGTACAAGGCCAATCTATCCTGTGTTATCTGCACTCCCCGGGAATGATGCTCATCCCCTGTTCTCAATGCAGCCGCCTTCTCCCTGCCAATACCATTATCTTCTATCGTACACAATATTCGATCTATCTCTTTTGTAAAGCTGATCCGCAGCATACCCCGCTCCTTCTTGTGCAGTAAACCATGCCAGATGGCATTCTCCACAAAGGGTTGTAAGATCATAGTTGGAATATCCATGTAGTCAGGATCCAGTTCATCATCTATCCGGATATCGCAATCAAACTGATCTTCAAAACGCAGTTTTTCTAACTCTATATAGTTTTCCAGCATTTTGATTTCCTGCGAAATCGTGATACTGTTTTGCTGGGAATTATCCAGTACATTCCTGATCAGTCTTGCAAAACGACTCAGGTAAGAAAGTGCCTGCTCCGTTTCATTCTTCATCATAAATGCCTGAATGGAGTTCAGGGCATTGAAAATGAAATGTGGATTCATCTGGGCCCGCAGTGCTTTCATTTCCAGCTGGGCTATCTGTTGTTCTATTTCCGTACGGCGGCGCGCCTCTCTTTTGATCAGGTAAATCCTGATCCTGAAATAAGTGTAGATAACAGCAATGACCAGGAGCAGGCCGAGTAGCCGGAACCAGGTGGTTTGCCAGAAAGCAGGCAGGATATTAAAGTACAGGGTCGTGACACCTGTTGAAAATGTACCTGCTGTATTCATACTCCGTACCCTGAATACATAATTGCCAGGGGGCAGGTTCGTATACCTGGCTACCAGTACCCCATTGGCCTGTACCCAATCTTCATCCACACCATCCAGCTGATAAAAATACCGGATCGCTTCATGATGGTATTGCAGGCTTTTGAATTCTATGTTGATAAAGTTCTGCCGGTGATTGAGTGCCAGCGGAGCACTTTTATCATACAGGCTATTTAGCTGCATACTGCTATCCATAGCCTTGAAATTAATGATCGTCACATCCGGTGGCGAAGGTGCTACTTTCAATGCGGCAGTATCCAGCACTACAAAATGATCGGAAGCACCAATCATCAGGCGGCCATCTGCCAGCCGGACAATCCGTCTTCTCACCTTCCGGTTATTGTCTATGATCTGTCCTGTCTGTACAAAGGTTTCCAGGCCGAAGTTCCGCCTGTTAAAACGATAAAAACCATAGGGCGTTGTAAACCATAAACCTCTGCTGCCGGAAGGGAGCATGCTCAGTACCCATTCATCAAAGAGATCTCCATTAATCAGGAGGGGATTGGCGGTGTGGCGGCGGATATCGTATACCCATAGCCCATGTTCTGTTCCTGCTATCAGCGTGGTATCATCCAGCAGATTCAGACAGGTGATGTTGCTAACGGATAACTGTCCATAAGGGAATAGTTCCCTGGATTCAATTTTTTGCCTGATATGATTATACCTGATCAACCCTGCATCGCTGGTCGCCAGCCATAAGGTACTATCTCCCTGCCTGGCTATATCCATGACCGTGATAGGGTGACGAATTTTGTTCAGCAGGTTTTGGCAAACGGCAAATGTATCTGTTACCGGGTTCCAGCGTACCAATCCTTTTTTATACAAACCTATCCATACGGTGCTGTCATTTTCAGGCAATATGTTCATCAATGTCTGATCACCAAAGAGGTCTTTGTGTTTATGCGCTGTAAACTTTCCCTGTTTTGGATCAAAGACCGAGAGCCGGCCATTCTCCTGCCCTACCAATACCTTTCCATCCGGCATCTGGGCAAAGCTCCATACCAGTCCTCTTTCCTCAGGTACTTCCGCTATCAACTGCCGCTTTAATTGCAGGGAGGGTGAGAGCCAGCTAAAGCCCTTGCCCCAGAAGCCGGCATAGATATTCCCCAGATCATCCTGGAAAAGATCGGTTACTTCTGCACGG
The DNA here is from genome assembly GCF_034424315.1 of Chitinophaga sancti. Classification (GTDB taxonomy): domain Bacteria; phylum Bacteroidota; class Bacteroidia; order Chitinophagales; family Chitinophagaceae; genus Chitinophaga; species Chitinophaga sancti. The sequence goes on along the minus strand of NZ_CP139972.1, from coordinate 6,278,680 downwards.
GGTAATTTTGCATTTGGATCCCGCTGATCCATGATGTGAAATGCGCGATCAGGCGGATTCAAAATGTTCAATCCCCTGTCCGTACCTATCCATAAACGGCCATCCCTGTCATTCAGGAAACAGTTGACTTCAAAGTCGTAGTGGAATCTTTTGTCGTCATCATTATTTGCGCGGATGTTTACGTGGAAATTGTTGCTTTGTTCATCATAACGGTAAATGCCCCCCAGCACAGTTGCTAACCAGATCTGTTTGTCCTTGTCCTCCGTTATATCGGTGACCATATTACCTTCTGGCGGTTTATTGATCCTGAATGGCCATGCTTTCAACTGGTTTTGTGCCGGTACATAGCAGTAGAGGGTGTCGCCAAGTCTGCCCGCTACCCAAAGGCGTTCGCGGCTATCGATGAAGAACTGCTTTACGCTGGTCTGCGAATAGAGCAATGGAATGTGCAGGGGATTGTTGTTACGGTGATACAGGTGTTTGCGATCGGCACTGAGCATGTAAATGCCATGCTTCCCGCTGATCCAGAGATTACCCGCTTTATCCTCGATAATAGCGCTGTACATTTCTGCCCTGTCTGCGGCAGGTATTTCTGCAGGAATGACAAAGGTGGCTCCTTTTTCATCATAACGGTACAGTCCTTCCTGGGTAGTGACCCAAATGATGCCTGCATGATCCTGTATGATATGACTACAATATACATTGCCTGTACCCACAGGGAGCATATCCATCTTCAGCACTTTTACTTTGGAGGTAACGGGATCATAATAACGGATATTATCGGGAGCCCCCATCCATATCCTCCCTTTCTTATCTTCACAAAGACAGATATCGTCGTAGTAAATAGAGCCCGGCACCTTATCAAAGCTGGCAATAGTGATCAGGTTACTTCCATCATAGCGCTGCAGGGCAGTGCTGGCGATCCAGATAAAACCTTTACGGTCCTGTAAGATAGCAGATACATGATTGCTGGCTAATCCATCACTGAGATCAAGATGGCGGAATGAATATGAAAGCGCCGACTCCTGTGCATGCACAGAGCAGCTATATATTGCAAGCAGCCAATATATAAAAGCAGCAATACGGTACTTCACATTCATAAGGGGGGAAAAGCTAAATGTAATTAATATTACTGAACACCTATAGCCAGCTTATACTTTTCCTCGTCAAAGGCTTTTTCACTTTTAGCCATTACGATAGTGGCTACCCCGTTACCAATCAGGTTTGTGATGGCACGGGCTTCACTCATGAAACGATCTACACCGATCAGGAGTGCAAGGCCACCTGCAGGGATTACTTTGATCACGGCCAGCGTGGAAGCAAGTACGATAAAACCGCTACCTGTTACGCCTGCAGCACCTTTGGAAGTAACCATTAATATACCGATGATGGTTAATTCCTGCCAGATGCTGAGGTCTACTTTTGCTGCCTGGGCCAGGAAGATCATAGACATACTGAGATAAATGCTCGTGCCATCCAGGTTGAAAGAATAACCAGCGGGAATGACTAGACCTACTACTTCTTTATGACAACCCATTTTCTCCAGCTTTTCCATAATACCCGGCAGGGCAGATTCGGAGCTGGAGGTGCCCAGTACGATGAGCAATTCGTTGCTAATAAACCGGAGGTATTTCCAGAGGCTGAATTTATACAGATAGGCGATTGTTCCCAGTACGATGAAGATAAAGAGGAACATGGTAAGATATACACAGAGCATCAGTGAGATCATGGGGTGCAGCGCTTTGAGGCCGAACTTACCGATGGTAAAGGCCATGCCGCCGAAGGCTCCGATAGGGGCCAGTTTCATGATAAACTTCAGGACATTGAAAAAGACTTCTGAGATCCGTTCGAATGTATTCAGGAGGCCATTTCCTTTTCCGTTCAGTTTGGTAATACCGTAACCAAAGAGGATAGCGAAAACCAGTACCTGGATAATTTCACCTTTAGCAAAGGCTTCTACCGCATTGGCAGGAACGATATGCAGCAGGAATTCCGTCCAGCTAAAACCGGCAGCATCATGCTGGATTTTGGCTGCTTTTTCAATGTCGGCACCCGAGACAGCAGAGAAGTCGATACCGCTACCTGGTTTCAGGTAGTTAGCCACAATAAGGCCTATAGTGATAGCAAGGGTAGTAACGATTTCGAAGTAGAGTAAGGCCTTGCCGCCTACCTTACCTACTTTCTTCATATCTCCCATCCTGGCAATACCGAGTACGATGGTGAGGAAGATAATGGGAGCAATCAGCATCTTGATCAGGTTGATGAAGATGGTACTGATCAATTCTCCGGTAGGGGCTATTTGTGGATAATAGTGGCCGACGAGAATGCCAATGATGATAGCAATGATAACCTGGAAGTAAAGGTGGCGCGATAATTTTCTCATTGCATCAAGATAATAAAAAAACCAAACGCTCCTGCTGGTGGCAGGAGCGTTCAGTGGAAAAATATCTATTCTTAAAATTATGCTTTTACAGCAGCGATACCTGGCAGGGTCTTACCTTCGAAGAACTCCAGCATTGCACCACCACCTGTAGATACATAGCTTACTTTTTCAGCCAGGCCAAACTGGTTCACAGCAGCAACGGAGTCACCACCACCTACCAGGGAGAATGCACCCTGCGCTGTAGCCAGCACGATGGCATCAGCTACAGATTTGGTACCATTCTGGAAAGCCTTCATTTCGAACACGCCCATAGGACCATTCCAGAGGATGGTTTTGGACTGTTGGATAGTTTCGCTGAAGATAGCTACGGATTTAGGTCCGATATCCAGGCCCATCCAACCAGCAGGGATCGCATCATTACTAACAACCTGGGTGTTTGCATCAGCAGCAAATTTATCAGCAGCAACTGAGTCAACAGGCAGGATCAGTGCTACGCCTTTAGCTTTTGCTTTAGCGAGCAGTTCCAGTGCCAGGTCCAGTTTCTCGTTTTCACAAAGAGAGCTACCGATTTCTTTGCCCTGAGCTTTCAGGAAAGTATAAGCCATACCACCACCGATGATGATGTTATTAGCTTTTTCCATCAGGTTTTCGATAATCAGGATTTTGTCGCTCACTTTAGCACCACCCAGGATAGCGGTGAAAGGAGATGCAGCGCCATGCAGTACTTTTTCTGCATTGCCTACTTCAGCTTCCATCAGCAGACCGAACATACGTTTGTCAGCAGGATAGAATTCAGCAATCACTGCTGTAGAAGCGTGTGCACGGTGAGCGGTACCGAATGCGTCGTTTACATATACGTCACCCAGTTTAGACAGTTTTCCTGCAAATTCTTTATCACCTTTTTCTTCCTGTTTGTAGAAGCGCAGGTTTTCCAGCAGCAGCACTTCGCCTGGTTGCAGGGCAGCAGCAGCTTTTTCAGCTACTTCACCGATGCAGTCGGTAGCGAACTTAACGGTCACACCATCCAGCAATTTGATCAGGTGGTTAACCAGGTGTTTCAGTGAATATTTATCGGTAGGACCGTCTTTTGGACGACCCAGGTGAGACATCAGGATTACGCTACCGCCATCAGCAAGGATCTTTTTGATGGTAGCAACAGCTGCGGTCATGCGGGTATCATCTGTGATCTGGAATTGATCGTTCAGTGGCACGTTAAAGTCAACGCGCACTACTGCTTTATGACCCTTAAAGTTGAAATTGGAAAATTTACTCATTTGTTCTGGTTTATCTCTCTGGTGAATAAACGATAAATGGTGAACAGTGAATGGCGGAAAAAAATTTCACCATTTACCACTCACCATTTACATCTTATGATCTATAAAGCTTATTTGCTGATCAGGCTGGCGAAGTACTTAACGGTACGAACCAGCTGAGACACATAGCTCATTTCGTTGTCATACCATGATACAGTCTTAACCAGTTGTTTGTCTCCTACAGAAACGATCCTGGTCTGAGTAGCATCAAACAGTGAACCGAAGCTGATACCAACGATGTCGCTGCTCACGATTTCGTCTGTAGTATAACCGAATGATTCGTTAGAAGCAGCTTTCATAGCAGCGTTGATTTCTTCAACAGTAGTCTTCTTCTTCAGAACGGTAGTCAGTTCAGTCAGGGAACCAGTGATGGTTGGAACACGCTGTGCGTTACCATCCAGTTTACCTTTCAGGCTAGGCAGAACCAGGCCGATAGCTTTAGCAGCACCAGTACTGTTAGGTACGATGTTAGCAGCAGCAGCACGGGCACGACGCAGGTCACCTTTAGCGTGAGGAGCATCCAGGGTGTTCTGGTCGTTGGTGTAAGCGTGGATGGTAGTCATAACACCCAGTTCGATACCGAAGCTATCTTCCAGTACCTTAGCCATTGGAGCCAGACAGTTTGTAGTACATGAAGCACCGGAAATGATAGTTTCGCTACCATCCAGGATGTTATGGTTTACGTTGAATACTACAGTCTTCAGGTCACCGGTAGCAGGAGCAGAGATCACTACTCTCTTGGCACCAGCCTTGATGTGAGCTTCTGATTTGTCTTTATCAGCGAAGAAACCTGTTGATTCGATTACAACGTCAACACCGTGGTTACCCCAAGGAATTTGAGAAGGATCTTTCTGAGCGTAAATTTTCACCTCATGTCCGTTAACGGAGATAGCGTTATCGGAGTGCTTCACATCAGCATCGAAACGACCCTGAGCTGAATCGTATTTCAGCAGGTGAGCTAAAACTGCGGGACTTGTAAGGTCATTAATAGCTACCACGTCTATACCTGGCATATTGAAGATCTGACGGTATACCAAACGGCCGATACGACCGAAACCATTAATACCGATTTTAAGATTAGTTCCCATTTTACACTGAGTTTGTTGAGATTGAAAAAAATTGATTGCGAAGTTACATGCTAGACGGGGATAAAGCAATAGAATTTTAAGTTAACGAAATTTTTTTTGGAAAAATGAAAATCCCGCTTACCTTTGCAATCCAATTATGGAATCGCGCCATAGCTTAAGATTAAGCCGCGTTGGTCAATCGGCTAAGACGCCTCCCTTTCACGGAGGAATGACGGGTTCGACTCCCGTACGCGGTACCAGTAGAAAGGTTGCTCAATCGAGCAGCCTTTTTTATTTTCACCGTTTGTGTACATACAAGAATCCCTACTCCTGACTCATTGTATAACCGCAATTGGTTCTCTGATAGCCTGCCTGTTTTTTGCAAAACTCCGTAAGGTGATTCACCTTTATCTTGCTACTTCCAATTCTATAGCTGCTGCTTTTGCCATCACGAATTTGACATGTTTGATCGTTAAGCTGATCTATGCCTGGGAGGCCTCCCCGGATCACATGTTTTACAAATACCGTTCAGTAACTTTCTTACCGTTAATTGTTATTTATGTGGCTGCAATTTCGCTCACTATTTTAAAGAAACTTAGAGCTACGGTCGCTTTTTCTTTGATTTTGGTCATTGTTTATACCTGTCTAAAACTCTTTGACCGGCACTATTTGATCATTACCAGTTTCAATTCCGATACATTACGCTCCAGCTAGCCTTATTACCGGGCTCCCTTTTACGAATATTTACTTCCTGTAGTGATAGCTGTCAGCTATTCCTTAACTTCCTACCAGGAAAATATGGCCGCCAGCATCACTAAATACGAGTTTAAAGCAGGATATCCTCTTCAACGACCTCATGAAAGCGGCCATGGCACATAGCAGTGGGATAACCTGCGGGAACCCGTCTCTCCTACCGCTAACGGACATACTATGATTGATGGCACGACTACCATTACAGACCTGGACAAGACGGCGGAGAACAAGCTATTCATCCAGGGTTTTGTGGAAAAATTCCTGGTGGGTGGTGATGCGTCTGTTATTCCTGCATACATTAAGGCACACGGCTATGTGCAACACAACCCACATATTGCCGATGGCGTGGAAGGTTTACAACAGGCACTGGCATACTTTGCTGCCAATAAAATAGGCTTTAGTTATTCAGCTATTCACAAAGTGCCGGGAGAAGGTAACTTTGTACCCGTGATCAGTGAAGGACAGATGGCAGGTGTACACAGCACATTCTATGACCTGTTCCGTGTGGAAGATGCAAAGATTGCAGAACACTGGGATGTGATTGAAGCAATTCCTGCTGTTGATAAATGGGAAAATCAAAATGGAAAATTCGGTTTCAGATAAGCTATCAGCACATTTTGAAATCATTCACAGGTGGCTTTGGGCCTGAGCAAACACGCACAGCTCAAAGCACACCTGACGAGTATCATACCCCTGATCCTGTCCTGCTTCCTTTTAACAGGGAGCATCCGGAAGTACCTGTTGCCATTGCCGATACGCCCTTTCAGTTAGAAGGAAATATCCGACTGGATGATCGCATTACTCTATTAACAGGCAAAAACACATTAGGAATTTAAAGATTCGTGTTTGACCTTTGCGGGATTGTTCAAACACCACATGCTATGCCCTTTTCCTCGAACTATGTAGTGGTCAAATACCTTCTTATTGGTACTTTTGTGGCCGTTGGTTTCATTGCCAAAACAATCAAAAAGTCTACAACTGAAGATTATCCCTACAAGAATGATCCACCTAAACCCGCTGAACCGGAAATAGAACCCGACACCCGCATTAACGTAATTACTGACGCCGGGCGATTGGAAAAATCAAGGGCTGAAGCAAAAGCGAAATCAGAAAGCGAAGTGCTTACTATCAGTAGTCTTGCAAAGTGTTTCCGCAGGAAAGATCCTTCGGTGATCTTTCGCATTGTAAGGATCCTGAACGGACAAGATGCTGCTCAATGCAATGCTCTTTTAGGCGCGCTTACCAAAAACAACAGTGATGAGCTTACTTACGCCATCACTGACAGCCAGATGATCCAGGCTATCCTCGCAGCCGTTAGCCAACCTGAGTTAGAAGAAAAAGCAGTAGAACTGGCAGGTACTGTGAAGCTCAGTGGTTTCCCTGAAGTATTCGAAAAGAGACTGATGTCCGGCAACTCGACGGTACCTGATCGACTGATCTATTGGCTCAGCCATAGTGAAAAAGGAGCCAGTATGCTGCCTTACCTGGAAACGAACCTGAACTTTTATAGCCTGGGTGACTGCCTGCGGGTGATTGCAGAAAATGGTAACCAACTGGTGCAAGACCGTGTAGGAGAACTGGCATTGAAAGCAGATAAAAATCTTCCGGGCGTGCTGGAATGCTGTTTTTTGTATGGAGATGAACGTGTAATACCTATTGCCCGGGAACACCTGAAACACCGCTCCTTTTCCGGCCTGGCACTGAGTATGCTGATTCGCTTTGATGGCCCTAAATATTTCAATGAATTATACGAACTGCTGAAAAGTCTTTCAACCTTTGATGATGCGCTATATGTAGTGGAAAAGATGGACAAGGGTAATATAACCGATAGTCTGCTGAGAACTATTATTACCCAGCTGGAAGCCACCCGGGACTTCGCTGACGCCCGCTGTTATCAACTGGCAAAGATCCTGATCGACAACGGTAAAGCAGAATGGTTAAATACGCCAGGGCAGCTTTCCGAAAACAGGCAAATGGCAGCGGCTATAGATAAGGCATACAAATTTGCAAAAATACAGCTGCACACCATAGTTACAGACCTCCGTAAAGCATCGCTGGTGCCGCCTCACTATAGCGATAGTCAACTCGAAACACTCTGGAAAATATCCGGGCATCCAGGAACCTTCCTGATTAATTTCCTTGATGAACACGACAGGATATTGCGGTATGATGCTGAAACGGGTGAAGCCCCGGTACCATATGCTGAGCTGATGCAGGAATATAAAGCGAAGTCACTGGGTACACTGAACCACCTGAATGTGTGGGCAGATGCAAATGGTGAAAAGTTCACTATTCTTAGCAAGGATAGCGCTTACGTAGTAACACCAGGTAGTTCAGGTGACTGGTACGATGTACCACTGGTGAATGAACTGATAGCGAAAATACTGACTGACTTAAATTGTACTGAGCGTTTCCTACCGGTCAATACAGGTGATCAGGCAGTCATGTATGTATTTGGTTATCCCGCGAAGGTCCATCCACTCATCAAAAAATACTTATCCTTCTAAAGCAAAGCTGCCTTAGTCGCCGCAGTTGACCGATAAAGCCAATCAACTGCGGCAATTTTTTGTTTATCCACAATTATTCCCTAAACTTGTGTTACCATATCAAATTCTTAAAAGCACAATATTAAACCTATAATATCTTCAAGGGCCAGATTTAGATACCCATTGGCTCCTTTACATTGATTTTTAAACAGTATCCGATGAAAACCAGATTTTCCCTCTTAATTGCGAAGGGAGGCAAGTTATTGCGCCTACCCCTGTTCGCCACCATCCTGACGATGGTATCCCTCAAACCCACGTTTGCACAGAGCTACAACTATGCAGAAGTATTGCAAAAGTCTATGTTCTTTTATGAAGCCCAACGCTCGGGAACACTGCCTGCTGACAACCGCGTCACCTGGCGTGCTAACTCAGCACTCTCGGACGGGAGTGATGTAGGCCTTAACCTGACAGGTGGCTGGTATGATGCCGGCGATCATGTAAAGTTCAACTTCCCGATGGCCTTCTCTGCTACCATGCTGGCCTGGGGTGCGGTTGACTTTGCAGATGGTTACAATAATTCAGGTCAGATGAAATACCTGAAAAGTAATCTTCGTTTTGTGAATGACTACTTCATTCGCTGTCATACCGCACCAAATGAACTGTATGGCCAGGTAGGCAACGGCGGTACAGACCATGCGTGGTGGGGATCTTCAGAAGTAATGGCTATGACCCGACCTGCGTATAAGATCGATGCCACACATCCGGGCTCTGATCTGGCGGCAGAAACGGCGGCGGCAATGGCGGCGGCCAGTATGGTTTTCAAAACAGACGATCCTACTTACAGCGCGACCCTGCTCTCACACGCTATCCAGTTGTACAATTTTGCTGATACCTATCGTGGAGTATATTCTGCTGCCATTACTGATGCAGCAGGTTATTACAACTCCTACAGTGGTTACAACGATGAACTGGTGTGGGGGGCTATCTGGCTCTACCGCGCTACCGGCAATGCTACATGGCTCACAAAGGCAGAGACTTACTACGCAAACCTATCTACAGAATCCCAAACCGCCATCAAATCTTACAAGTGGGGCCTTGCATGGGATGACAAGTCCACCGGCTGTTATGCCCTGCTGGCAAAGCTCACCGGCAAAGCCCAGTACAAAGAGGATATTGAAAGACATCTTGACTATTGGACAGATGGTTACAATGGATCACGCATTAACTATACGGCAGGTGGCCTTGCCTTCCTGGATGTATGGGGTGCGCTGAGATATGCCATCAACACAGGTTTCCTGGCTGCTTACTACAAAGACGCGGCGACTACTACCGCCAAAGGTTCAAAATACTACACTTTTGCAAAGTCACAAATGAACTATGCACTGGGTAGCAATCCAAATAACCGCAGCTATGTATGTGGCTTCGGTAACAATCCTCCTGTAAAACCTCACCATCGTACAGCGCATGGTTGCTGGACAAATAACCTGACAGGTCCTCCGGCAGCATCAAGACATATCCTGTATGGCGCACTGGTAGGTGGTCCTAACAACGATGACTCTTATACGGATGATCGTGGCAACTATGTGAATAACGAAGTAGCGACGGATTATAATGCAGCTTTCTCCGGCCTGGCAGCAAAGCTGGTACAGGAGTATGGAGGTACACCATTGGCAAACTTCCCTGTAGCAGAAACACCTACCGGCGAATTTACCATTGAAGCTAAAATTAACGGTAGCGGTACTACGTATACTGAATGGTCAGTGTGGGTAAACAATCATACTGCATGGCCTGCACGTATTGCATCCAAACATGTATTCCGCTTATTTATTAACATTACAGAAGGCCTTAGCGCAGGTTATAAGCCGACTGATTACGTAGTTTCTTCCAATAATGCAGATGTAACTTTTACACAATTACAAGCCTGGGATACTGCCCAGCACCTTTACTATACTGAGGTCACTTACAACGCTTCTCTCAAAATCTGGCCGGGTGGTCAGGGTGAGTCTAAGAAGGAATCCCAGATCAGGATCCGACTGCCTTACGAAGCACCAGCCAGTGCATGGAGCGCAGCCAACGACTGGTCTTCACAGGGAGTAGATGCTACGCTGAAAGAAGTGAGCAATATTCCACTGTATGTAGATAATAAGCTGGTATATGGCAGCACACCTACACCAGCTGTAGTTGTACCGGTGACAGGTATCACCGTTACACCGGCTATTGATACCCTGAACATCAATACCACTGCGCAACTAACAGCTACCGTATTACCATCCAATGCGACCAATAAATCCCTGACCTGGTCTTCTGCTAACACCGCTATTGCAACTGTAAGCAGCACAGGCCTGGTGAGCGGAATCGCAGCTGGCAGTGTAGCCATCTTTGCAACGACGGCCGATGGTGGCTTCCAGGACACCAGCTATGTGTATGTAACGAATGTGGTAGCACCTAAACAATACACCATCACAACTGCGGTATCAGGCACTGGCAGCATCGCACTCAGCCCTGCAGGTGGTACTTATACACAAGGTACTGTGGTAACGCTGACGGCTACAACAGGCAGTGGTTATACGTTCAATAACTGGAGCGGAGGCATCGCTGACACGCTCAATCCGGTCACCGTTACAGTGAATAGCAACCTGTCCATCACAGCTAATTTCAAGCAGAATGTGAATACAGGCAGCTGTGATAATCCTTCTGTAGTAGCATTGCCTTTTGCAAAAGATGGTGCCGGTGAATTCTGTTATGTGATAGCAGGTAATATTTCCTATATCAATTCATGGAACCTGACTAAACTGGAGATCAATGGTGTGGATTATACCAACAAATGGTCTAATAGCATGCCTGCGAGAGTAAATGGTAACTACTACGTACACTATGTAGCACCTTATAACTGGTCTCATTTTGAAGCAGCGGGTACTGAAGCCAGTGCAAGACAGGCGGCGGCAGCAATAACTACCTCTGCTATTTATCCTAACCCGGTTACCCAGCATAGCTTTGCTATCCGTATTGCGGATAAGGCAATTACTGATGTAGTTGTCACTATCACAGACATGTCTGGCAGGGTTGTGTTAAGGAAATCAGCGAAGGCAAACGAGACAATGACCATTCCATCTGCTATACCAACGGGTATTTACAGCGTGGAAGTAAGCACTAAAACAAAGAAAGTGATGAGCACTAAACTGATGATTCAGTAAAAAAAAGGAGCTTCTGCCTTTACCGGCAGAAGCTCTCTATATGTTATGCAAGCCTTACCAGGGTTCTTCCCTGTACCTTTCCTGCTAATATCTGGTTGATGCTCTCTCCTAATTTCTCCAGCGGAATTTCATTCGCCAGTTGTGTTAGCTGCGCAGGCTTCCAGGTAGTCGCCATAGCTTCCCACACTGCAGCTCTTTTCCCTAATGGATATTCAACAGAATCAATACCCAGCAATTGTATCCCTTTCAGGATAAAGGGGAATACGGTCAAAGGCAGTGGGCCGCCATTCACCATGCCACAGGCAGTTACTGCCGCGCCATATTGCAAACTCTTCACCACGGTAGCCAGCACGTTGCCACCTACAGTATCAATACCACCTGCAAATCTTGGTTTCAGCATCACCCTGCCACTGGCATCATCCATCTCGGCACGTGGCAATACTTCCACCGCACCCAGTGATTGCAGGAACTCCGCCTGCTTGCTGCTCACTGCTGTTACCTGGTAGCCCAACTTACTCAGGATAGCTACTGCAATAGAACCCACGCCACCACTGGCACCCGTTACCACAATCTTGCCATCCGCAGGTTGAACCCCTGTTTTCAGCAATGCCTGTACAGACAACGCGGCGGTAAACCCTGCCGTGCCATAGATCATGCTCTCCCTGAGTGAGAGGCCCTGTGGCAGGCGCACCAACCATTTGGCCGGTACACGGATGTACTCCTGGAAGCCTCCGCTGGTATTCATGCCAAAGTCGAAGCCGGTTACAATTACCTGGTCGCCGGGTTTCCAGTTATCGTCAGTAGAGGACACTACTTCGCCGGCAGCATCTATACCGGGTGTATGTGGATATTGCCTGGTTACGCCTTTATTGCCCGTTGCGGATAAGGCATCTTTATAGTTGAGAGAGGAATAATGTACCTTAATGATGACATCGCCCGGAGGCAGGTTGTCTATGAGTTTATCAACAATAGATAAAACAAATTTCCCGTCGGCTTCTATCACCTGTACTGCTTTGAATGGTTCCGTCATAATAATCCTTTTTTACAAAATATGAAATGCGGATTGACCATTCAATGACGGTGAACAGTTCTCTATTTAATTGACAATACGATTTTCCCACGGGTTCTGCCTTCCAGCTGTAGCTGGTGAGCCAGTTCAATCTGGGAGAAGTCATATACATTCAGGTTTGGTTGCAGGATACCTTTGCCCAGCCATTCAGCCAGTACCTTCATGTCAGCCCCGCTGGACTGTACGAGATAGAAGAAAGCATTGACGTCTTTTCCTTTGGCTAGTTCCTGCATTGCTTCAGGTACTGCATTCGGGATTTTGATATAAGTACCGCCCTTCTTCAGGGTGCTGATAGTAGAAGCAAAATCCTGGCTGCGTACGTTATCCATCACCAGGTCTGCATCTCTGACGATTTCGGTTTCCTGCTGTGTTTTGTAATCAATGTGCTCATCAGCACCAATACTGAGGATGTAATCTTTATTGGCAGCGGAAGAGGTACCGATCACATATGCACCCAGTTGTTTAGCTATCTGCACAGCAAAGTGCCCTACCCCACCAGCGGCAGCGGTGATCAGTACTTTCTGGCCTTTATTCAGTTTGCCCTGCTGTAGTAGAACCTGGTAAGCGGTGAGCGCAGCCAGGGTAGTAGCTGCGGCTGCTTCGTGGGTAACATTTGCCGGCTTCAGGGCCAGGTGGGCAGCTGGTGCCGCTACGTATTCAGCATACGCTTTACCATGACCGGGAAAATTCACCATTCCAAATACTTCATCACCAACCTTAAATTCCGTTACATGATCTCCCACAGCGCTGATTACCCCACTGATATCCCAACCCAGTATTACCGGTAATTCGTCTTTCAGCCAGCGGGATACACCAGTGCCTCTGTGCGTTTGTACATCAACAGGATTCACACTCAGGGCTCTTACCTGTATCAATACCTCGTCTGCTTTAATGCCGGGAACCGGCACCTCTACATAGGTTAATTTGTCAAGTTCATTAAAGCTGTTAATTATGATCGCTTTCATTATTCTGTGTTTTGGATTAATTTACAATGCAAAGATGCCGCGAAGCGAAAGGGCGGGCATTGTAAAATTCAAGGTATTAAAAGTATGTTTTGAGGTTATGTTAATAGAAAATACCATACATCCATTTACAGTAAGTGTCGAAGAGCTTGAGGCATGGAGCCGTCGTCCGCATAAGCACAATTTCTTTGAACTGGTATATATTGAGAAGGGAAGTGGCAGACAGTGTATCAATGATCATAACATTGCCTATGCGGCGGATAACATCTTTTTATTACCTCCGTTTGACTGTCACTCTTTTCAGATTCATGCTCCTACGCGCTTTGTATTCATCCAGTTCAATGCACTCTTTTTTCAAAAGGATACGCACCAGCAGATGGATTATTCCAACTGGTTTAATAACCTGCATTACATCATCAGCACTTACAATCGTCAGCCGGGTGATATTATTCACAATGCCAGCGATAAAGCCCTGCTGATAAACCTGATCAAAGGCATTGAACATGAGTACAACAATAAACAGGAACAATCAGACAGTATTATCAGGGGCAATATGTTTGCACTCTTAAACATACTGGTACGTAATTTCGAAAATACATTCAGAGAAAATAACCCGGTGCCTGACAAAGCAGCCGGCGATATGCTACAGTATATTCAATACAACCTGTTTGACAACGATAAATTGCGGGTAGATGCACTGGCTAGTGAGGCTAGTGAATTCAATCTTTCTGCCAATTATGTCAGTGAATATTTCAAGAAGAAAACGGGAGAAAGCCTCAAGGAGTATATTCTCAAATCCCGTGTGAATGTGGCCTATAGCCGTATACAAAATTCAGGAAAGTCTATGAATGAAATAGCCTGGGAACTGGGTTTTACAGATGCCAGCCATCTATCCAAAATGATTAAAAAATACTTTCCACCCAGTCAGCAGCATGTGGCCGACAATACTGCCAGCTGCATCACTGCATCATTATAACATATTTCCCAATACCAGCGGCACCATCAAACGAATGGTTTTGCAGCTATATTTTTAGTAATCATAATTCTGTCAATACAGAAAGCAGGTCCAATGCTTTCTTAATCACCTCCTTTTCTTCCTGTGTATATTTCTCTGATACCATGAGCGCCAGCCATTCTTCTCTTTCCCTGCGGGATAGTTCTACTTTTTGTTTGCCTTGTTTGGTGAGTGTAACCACAGTTTTGCGGCCATCAGCAGGAGCACTTTTCCTGGAGATATATTTAAGTCCCTCCATCCTGTTCAGTACCTGCGACATGAATTGAGAGGAGATGCTTAGCTGGGCACTCAGTTCAGAAGGAAACGCTTCTTTCTGGACCATGAGGATGCTCAGCACATTGAATTCAGCGATGGATAATTGTTCAGGATTGCTTACCTGCTTACGCAGACGTTTGTTCATGATAGTTACCAGATTGCGGATCCCGTAAGCAATTTCTTCGTCCTGATTATTAAACATATGCCTATTAAATTAACTTTGCAAAGTTACTTTGGTACTTCCAAATAAACAAGGAGAATTCCCTACCTTGCAAATCCAATTACTCACTTCAAATACTATCAGATGAAATTCACACTCGGAACTCTGCTTGCGATACCAGCAGCCGCGCTCTTGATGACCGCATGTAATAATGGCGCGTCGACGAATACTGAAAACAAAGACAGCACAAAGACACCTACTGTGCAGGTTACGGATGTTACTATCGAATCAAATGGTGTTCCGCTGAACAGCGTTGTCGCTTTCAATGATGATACAGCTACAAAGAAACCCGTGATCGTGATCGTACCGGAATGGTGGGGCCTGGATACCCATGTAAAGACGGTGGCACAGCGCCTGGCAGAACTGGGTTATTTTGCGGTAGGTCTGGACATGTATGGCAATGGTAAACTGGCTGACAATCCGGATTCTGCCCAGGCATGGGCGACTCCTTTCTATAAGAATCCTAAAATGGCTTATGAGCGTATCGCTGCTGCTGTAGCGAAAGCAAAGACTTATGCTCAGGCGGATACTTCAAAGGTAGCTGCTATCGGCTTCTGCTTTGGTGGTACCTGCGTACTGAATGCGGCGCGCCTGGGGATGCCACTGAAAGGGGTGGCTAGTTTCCATGGAGGGCTGGCTACCTCACTGCCTGTTTCAAAAGATCTGTTCACAGCAGCGGCCCTGATCTGTCATGGTGCGGCTGATAAGTTTGTATCTCCTGAAGAAGTAGCTACATTCAAAAAGCAAATGGATGCTGCGGGAGTGAAATATGTGTTCAAGGAATATCCAAATGCCACCCATGCATTTACGAATCCTGCTGCGACAGCAACCGGCAAGAAATTCAATATGCCTATTGAATATAATGCGGCGGCTGATACTGCCAGCTGGAATGATATGAAGGCATTTTTGGGTGCTGAATTAAAATAATTGAAAGCGGCTGTCTTAAAAGTAATATGAAGGCTTCGGGGATCGTTTACCGAAGTTTTCATATTACTTTTAAGGCAGTCCTCTTATTTTCACCCTTCTCGTATTAAACTGATTATCAATAATAAATAAAATATTCTATCGTCAACAGGTCATTATGTCCTAACTTTGCCTCGCCAATTAGGACTTAAAGATCAAATTTCATGCGCGATAAGATTATTAGGGTCAATTACTACAAATTGGTAATTGCCTCGTGTTTTGCAGGTTTACTGTCGGCCATCCTGGCCAGTGTTTTGAAACATATTACCGAGTATTACGAAGACCATTTCTTTGAATCGATCAGACCTTACTCCTTCTTATTTATTGTTTTTCCGCTGATCGGCCTGGTGTTAATTCATGTATTACGCAAGTATGCTTTCCGAAAGAAGCCCAATAAGGGTATTAAAGAAATCTACCTCACTTTGGATACCCGCCGCAATGAACTCCCTGCATATAAGATCCCTTCTCACTTCATCAATGGCTTCCTGACTGTCATCTTTGGCGGCTCTACCGGTGTGGAAGTATCCACAGTGGTATCAACTGCTACGATTGGTGCTGTGACCAGGCAAAAAGCCGGCATTGCTAACCGGTTTAAAACAGAACTGATTTGTGCAGGTGTAGCCGCTGGGTTAACAGCATTGTTCGGCAGTCCATTTGTAGGTTTATTATTTGCGCTGGAAGTGATTGCAAAAAAGGTGACTAAGACCATCCTGATCAGTACCGGCATTGCTGTTGTCATAGGTTGGGCCTGGTTACTTTTATTCCATGAGCATGTATTATTCGGACTGAATGCATTTCCCTGGAAATGGCAGGCGGTACCCTATATGATCGGTATGAGTGTGATTGCGGGTATGATTTCGGTGTTCTTTACAAAGACGGTGATTGGTATCAAACATCGCTTTGGTATCATGAAGAATGAATATATGCGTATCGGGCTGGGAGCAGCGATCATAGGTATAGGTATTTTCATCCTTCCTCACCTGTTTGGAGATAGCTATAGTGGTGTAAAAGATATGATTGATCATGCCAGTCATACCCCTCTCTCCTTTACATTTGCATTCACCATCCTGGGAATTGTGTTACTAAAGCCGGTTATTTCATCAGTGACGCTGGGGGCAGGTGGTGATGGGGGTGTATTTGCACCCAGCATTGTAGTAGGTGCTTTGCTGGGGTTACTGGTAGCATTGACATGTAACCAGTTTTTCCACACGCAACTGATCGTAAGTAACTTTATTATCCTGGGTATTGCGGCCATGTTAAGTGGCGCTATTCATGCACCACTGACTTCATCTTCCCTGGCAGTACGTTTATCAGGCAGTTTCATACTGACTGTTCCAATCCTGGTAGCCAGCCTGGTAGCCCGTTATACTGCCGGGAAAATATATCCGTACACGGTGTATAGCTATAAAGATCATCATTAGCGCGATGATAATCTTGCCCTAATAGCCGTAGCCTAACTGATCGGAGCGCCGCTCACCTAATGCACGGTAATCCATCTTATTCAGCGCTTCGGTGACCTTAGGTCTGTCTTTGTAAATAGATTTGTGCTGGTAATTGTAAATGCCCAGCCCTATATGAAAGAAGAAACCACAGCAGACCACTACTTTTAAGACTTTCAGCGCCACTGCCTTTTTTGAGATCAGCCATTCATAACAATAAAAGCTGTAGATCATGGGCAGTGGCAACAACAAATAGAAGGTATGTGAAGAGGGTCCTTTGATAGAAAAGAAAAAGCTAAAAAACAGTAAGGCATATGCGGCGATATTCAGCCAGCGCATTTTTTTCCACTGCTCATGCTGCGTTTTGATAAAGAACCCGATAATTAACAAGCCCACCTGCAGGAAGCCTATCACCAACAAGAACACGATAAATGGAATCATCCAGTATTGGGTGTGCATAATGATATCCTTGTCTGTAGAATCCCCTAATACATAAGGCACTTCGTAGGTGGCAAATGACAGGTAACGCAATAAGATCGTGACGATGTTGCCGAAATTACTCCAGTTGAATACGATGTTCTCTCCTACCTTACCGGCCATTGGGTCCGGATGTAACCAGGTAGGTATCAGGGTGGCTAATCCCAGCAATCCACCCAGGATATAGCAAAGGATGACCTTTTTATTGGCTGTCTTTATGGAAAAAGCCATGGCCACCAGGGTAAATGGCATCATCAGCACCCATGACATGTGCAACTGCATTATGAAGGTAGTGGTGATGCCCATGATGAAATAAGCAAGCCCCGGCTTGATAAGTTTTTCAGTATAGATGGGCAGTAATTCCAGTACAGCGATGAAAAACGGAATGGAAAAGACCAGTACATAGGATGGGTTGACAACCCGGGTACTATAATACAAGGTCCAGGGGGTGGTCATACACAGGATCCATACGAGCCAGTCCGGCACGCCTTTCACCCTTCGGGTAATATACCAGGCCAGCATGCAGAGACTGCTGAAGGACAGGACATTTAAAATAAAGGTGGGAAGTTCCGGCAATTTCCAGAGATAAAAAGGAAGTGCTACCAGCAGCCCCTGTAGAGCACCAGGGATCTGTGTATGAGTATAGACTACATCGGGGCCATAAAAAGGCCAGGTACCCGTAGTATATGACTTCAACCCAATCAGGTAGATCTGCAATTCATCTGCAAACCAAAATTCCGCACATAGGCCATAGATTAGCCTGAACATAAATAACCCTGCCAAAAGCAGGTATAGTTGCTTTTTCTTCATGTATTTTGTCAGCCAGGGGATGTAAACTTAAAATGGATGAGGATAGGGATTTTAAGAACCGGAGGTTCCCGGTTTTTTTTGATTTCGCATCAAAGTAACACATTTCTGCGATGTCATTATATAGACCATATTAAAAAAACCTCTTTTCCTCATCAAAATAAACCATCATGAAAAACACATTCATGACGCTGGCCCTAGCTTTCATTGCTTTTGGCAGCTGTAAGAAAGAATCCACGCAACAAGCAGCGACCCCTGCCACGGAAATGGCTGTTGGCGCCAAAGTGAGCGCAGCGGCATCCACAATTTCATTTAGCGGGTATAACTGGACGGTACGCAACGAAACCGGCACTTCCGGCCCGGGCCCTAATTACTGGAGTAATAGTTCCAGCAATGTATGGGTAGACGCCAATGGCTTCCTGCATCTTAAGATCAGGAAAGATGCTGCCACGGGCAGGTGGCTGTGTGCAGAAGTGTATACTAATCAATCATTTGGCTATGGCACCTATGTATGGCAGGTAGAAGGCAGGGTTGATTCACTGGACAGGAATATTGTTTTCGGCCTGTTTAATTACAAATCAGGAGATGACGGGCACCATGAAATGGATATCGAGTTCGCCCGCTGGGGGAATAATGCATGGCCTAATTACAACTATACCGTGTATCCCCAGACAGGGAGCGGGAATGCGAATTACACTGCGGAGCTGAAGTTGAATGGTAGTTATACTACCTATAGGTTTATACGGAATAGCAGTAGTGTGTCATTTTCCGGGTTCCATGGACATACGCAGGCAGCTGCGAATGCATTTTTCCCATGGACAACGCCTTCAGGGTATAATGTGAGTACGGTGGCGATGCCGGTGCACATGAATTTGTGGTTGTTTAATGGTAATGCGCCTTCAAATGCAAAGGAGGTGGAGTTAATTGTTCATTCATTCACTTTTACAGCGCTTTAGTAGTAATAGGATCAAAACCAGGGCCGGCCTTCAGACAGCCGGCCCATTTATTTTAAGAAAACCTTTTTAATTAATTAGCATTACTTTTTACATTGTAAATACCTTCAATCACCTCCTTGTACTTTTCCAGCACCACTTTCCGCTTTAAACTCATTTTCGGCGTCATCTCCCCTCCTTCCACACTCCACTCATCCGGCAACAGTGCCAGTTTCCTTACCTGCTCTACATGGTTGAACCCGGAATTATATCCTTCAATCACCTCCTGGTATTTTTCCAACACTTTCGGCTCTTTAATAGCCGCTTCATGGCTTGTAAAAGGAATTCCCTGCTGCTGCATCCATTGTTTTAAATATGGAAATGCCGGTACGATCAGGGCACTCACAAACTTCCTGTCAGCCCCTATTACCATCATCTGCTCAATGAAAGGATCCTCTTTACATTTATTTTCTATCGGCTGAGGGGCTACATATTTACCCCCACTTGTCTTGAACAGTTCTTTTTTACGGTCGGTGATCTTCAGGTATTTTCCTTCCTGCAGGATACCGATATCGCCGGTGAGTAGCCAGCCGTCTTTTACCACCTCTGCTGTCAGGTCGGGTCTCTTATAGTATCCAACCATCACAGAATCGCCTTTAACGCATATTTCCCCATCTTCAGCCAGCTTTACCTGAAGGCCCTCTAAAACGGGTCCTACGGTGCCAAATCTGACCTCTTTCCGGGTATTTACACTGATCACAGGACTATTCTCGGTAGGGCCATAACCTTCGTATACGGGTATTTTAGCGGCCCAGAAGATGCGGAGTAATTTTTCCTGGCAGGCGGCACCACCTGTTACAATGAAATCCACCCTGCCACCAAGGGCTGCTCTCCATTTACTAAAAATGAGTTTATCGGCCAGCGCGAGTTGCAGATTGTACCAGGTCCCTCCGCTTTTTACGTTGTCATAGCGGGTAGCGAGGCCTACTGCCCAGAAGAATAAGGTCTTTTTGATACCGGTCAGTTTATTGCCGGTGGCAAGGATCTTATCGTATACCTTTTCCAGCAGGCGGGGTACGGTGGTAAATCCATCGGGTTTTACTTCCCGCAGGTTATCGGCAATGGTATCCAGACTTTCAGCGTAGTAAATGCTGGTGCCACTGTAGAAGTAGATATAGGTGACGCATTTCTCGAAAATATGGTTCAGCGGAAGGAAGCTGAGCGCTTTTTTAGCAGGATCGTCATAGAAAGGGAATGAGACCTTGCCCATGAAGGCATCACTCACAATATTGTGATGACTGAGCATCACCCCTTTTGGCGTACCGGTGGTACCCGACGTATAGATGATAGTAGCCAGCTGCCGGGGCGATATTCCTGCTTTTACCTCCTGCACTTTTTGCAGCAGTTCTGGCGTCGCCATGTCTGTGACTGCCGACCAATGCGACACATCAGGAAGGGGGTCAAAGGTGTAGATCCCTTTCAGGTACGGCAACTGCGGTCGTATGCTGTTGATCTTGTCATACAATTCCTGATTGCCGATGAAGAGGTACTTCACTTCGGCATCATTGAGGATAAATTCCAGTTCCGGGAGGCTGGTAGTGGGATAAAGCGGTACGAGGACCGCCCCGGTTTGCTGAACGGCCAGATCGGTAAAGATCCATTCTGGTCGGTTCGAGCTGATAATGGCAATTTTGTCGGCTCCGGCAGCGGAACCGTCGTTACCACTAACGCCCAGTTGCAGTAACCCGGCACTGAATTTATCGGCGATTTCTCTTACGAAAGCAGTGCTGTAGCGGGTCCAGGTGCCATTCACCTTGGCCGCGAGCATGTCTTCTTTAGGGAACTTTTCGAGTTGATAATCTATGGCATCGAACAGCCTATCCTTACGTGAATGCATCATAAAACGTGAAAATGCGAAAATACGTCCGACTTTTTTGAAATAAATTTTGAATTATTAAATAATTGTCTACCTTTGCAATCCCAATCGCGAAACGCCGCGTTGGTCAATCGGCTAAGACGCCTCCCTTTCACGGAGGAATGACGGGTTCGACTCCCGTACGCGGTACGAAGAAAGAGGAACATCAATTGATGTTCCTCTTTTGTTTTATAACCTACCTATAACACTCCCACCTAACACTCATATTTTTCAATATATTGTGTATAGAATTTCCTAACTATGAAGCACTCTTTCCTTTGCCTTGCATTCCTACTGCTGACAGCTACCTGCGTTTTTTCCCAAACTACAAAAGATAGCACATGGATTGAACAGTTCAAAATATTTCGGGATGGAATTTATCACCATGACAAAGAAACGGTTAAACAGTTCTTTGATTTTCCTATAAAAGGAGATTATTGTTGGTCTTATGCACGAATGAATATTGCTAATGATGACAAAGCCACTGACAATGCACTTCAAAAGCTGGAAAAAAATATTAGTCCTCTCACAGAGAAGCTATTTGACCTTTACTTTGATCAAATCTTCTCAAAAGAATTTATCTCTTCTTTAATAAAAATTAAGACGAAAGAATTATTCCAAAAAAGAGAAATAGAAACACCAGAACTATCAGCGGATAAGGTCTATGCTTATAAGATCATTGCCAAATTTGAGACAGAATCAAAAATACTTACCCTTAATTTTTTGATTTATCCTAAAATAAAGTCCACGGAGTATAATACTCCCCTAAAAACGGACAGTAAGTTTAAGTGGAAAAACATCTTAAATTTACAATATGAACAAGGGAAGAAGAAAGTTCAATGCAGCGTTTAAAGCGAAAGTAGCTATCGAGGCCTTAAAGGAACAGCTGACCTTAGCAGAGCTGGCCGAGAAGTATGATATACATCCTACTCAGATAACAGAGTGGAAGAAGCAACTGCTATCAGGGTCAGAGGATGTGTTTGACCAGGGAAAGAAGGCAGGTAGCGATGCCTCAGATCATCAGGAAGAAAAAGACGAACTATATAAGCAAATCGGTCAACTCAAGGTAGAGGTCGACTGGTTGAAAAAAAAATCTGAGCAGGCATTTGGGAAGAACTGGAAAGATGGCTTTAGTAAATAAGGAGGACAATGAGCTCAGTATTGTACGTCAGTGTCAATTGCTGGAAGTATCTCGTAGCAGCCATTACCATGAGCCCAAAGGAGAAAGCAAATTAAACCTGGAGCTGATGGAGCAGATAGACCGTATGCATTTGGAACATCCCTATTTTGGGGCAGAGCGCATGGCAAAACATCTGAGTACACCAGAGCTACATGTTAATGTGAAGCGGATAAGGCGATTGATGCGGAAAATGGATATTTCGGCCATATATCCCGCCCCTAATACAAGTGAGGCATGTAAGTGGCACAAAACATATCCATACCTGCTTCGGAACCTGAAAATAGACCGGAATAATATGGTTTGGAGTATGGATATAACTTATATTCCAATGCCGAAGGGTTTTATGTACCTGTGTGCGATTATAGACTGGAATAGCCGCTATCTGTTATCCTGGACACTCAGCAATACCATGACAGTGGAATTTTGTCTGGAAGCGCTTGAAAAGGCCATTTCTATTTATGGAGCACCAGAGATCTTAAATACGGATCAGGGCAGCCAGTTTACCAGTGAAGACTTTACAACAGCTGTATTAGGTGCTGAAATTCGCCTAAGCATGGATGGAGTAGGACGAGCCACTGACAATATCGCAATCGAAAGATTTTGGCGTAGCATCAAGTATGAGAATATCTATCTCAATGCTTATGATAGTACATTGGATTTATACAAGGGAATTCACAGGTATGTGGAATTCTACAACTGGGAACGAAAACATCAAGGCCTGGAATATAAGACTCCTGCTGAGATTTATGGAGCAGCTGATAAGTTATCCACATATCCACAGATATCAACAAAGAGAAAAAAAGAACCAAAAAAAGAGAAAGTTTATAATAGTAGTAATAGATTTGATTCTTTAATTAATAATTCACCTATTGCTGTCTAATAAATGGGGAGTATATAAGATGATGACTCTCCCAGTGGGAGCAAATGGGAAAACATCATGATGCAGTTCTCCTTCATAAAAGGCAAGCTAAAATTTATGACATTATCGATGGCTGGATAATTATCACCATGTTGACATTAATGTAGTGATCAAATTAAAATAGCGCATGAAAAAGTTTGGTCAATAAGCAGCCTTTTTACCAATGGGCAGTTTTTTTTGTTGATAAACATCTCTTCTAGAATACCCGAATCTACCGCACGCGCTTTCTTTTCATCATCAAAGCCCCCAGTACGCTCACAAAAAAATCTCCTTAAGACTGCCCCAATGAATAAATACTTGTCGTAATAGTCCATACAAAAACCGGCGAATCGACCTTCGGTACCACCCTTTTAAAATTATTTCAGATATCTGAAATAATTTTACTTTTAGAGAATAATAACTACTTCTCATGTAAGCGGGAAATAGACCTCAGATTATATGCATGCACCCTTTCTCTATACCATGATGTTCCTTCTTCTTTTAAACCAATTTCTCTTTTCATCCCCTGATATCTTACCACTTTTTATAGCTCACTTGTTAAGAAATCCATCAGGTTTTTTTGAATTATTCCATTATTATCCTGACCAATTAACAAATCATTCAACGTAATCACATACTTAGGATAATTGTCTTCTATTTTTAACAGATTCCCAAATTCCCTGTTGGCAGTACTTTCATCCATAATAGTAAGACAAACCTGAAAATAAATTTTAGCCCCATTTTTATCTACAACAAAATCTATCTCTTTATCACCTAACGTTCCTACAAACACTTTATAGTTTTGCTGTATTAAAAATAAGTAAACAGCATTCTCCATAAGTTTATGAATATCGGCACCTTGATTAAAACAAACAATTGCATTACGCAGACCCAGATCTTCAAAATAATACTTCTCACCGATTTCAAATATTTTCAGTCTTCCAATTTCTGATCTTACCACCTTATGTACAAAGAAGGTATTGCACAACGCCTGCAGATAGTTAATAGTTAGCTACGGAGAGATATCCACTCTTTGGGATTTAAGATACTTACTGATATTGCTGGCAGAAAAAAAACTGCCTGTATTGTCTGCGAGATAAGTTACCAGATTTTCTAAAAATGAAACATTCCGGATATTCTCACGGGCTACAACGTCTTTTAACAAAATAGTGGAGTAAACATCTCGCAGATATTCATAAGGTAGATCTTCCTGCAATCCGATATTACTTAAAAATGGCATTCCTACATACCTGAGGTAAAGTATTAGTGATTCGAATTTATTCTCAAGTTGGTGAAATTGCAAAAACTCCTGATAACTCAGACTATGGATATTGAATACTAAATATCTGCCAGACAAAAATGTAGCCAATTCACCTGATAGCATATTTGCATTACTACCCGTACAGTAAATATCACAAGAACCCTTCGCCAGCAAATACGAAGGGTTCTTTCAAATTCCTTCACTTCCTGTACTTCATCTATGAAGAAATAATTATTTCCGCCAACTATAAATTTATCTTCAAGATAAGTGCTTAAACATGGGGCAATAGTTGTCTTGCTCCCTGACGTGGATTCCATTAAGACAACAGCGAGGCTTAGCTTTAATGCATTTGGGATTTTGACTTCTACCTTCTTTAAATGGCCCATGCAGATTTAACATTAAGTATTAAATCTGCATGGTAAAAGAGAAAACCCAACATTCCTTACTTTATTTTTTCTAATATTTCAACATCCTCTTTCCACTTAGCTAGCTCTCTTTCATATGCATATTGCGTTTTAGTAAGCCTGAGTGTATGAGGAGATCCCCTCCTGATGGTTTCCATTTCAATGTCAATAACAACATCTCCGATAGCATACTCCATTTCCTTCCGTTTTTCTAATATAGCCTGATAATTAAAAATTTGTACAGTAGCAGATTTGAGAAAATCTGCCAGGATATCCCAAACATCTCCATAGATACCAGCTTTTTTAGGCACAGGTCTTGACCAGCTAATGGGAGGCTTAGGTTTATCCAGTACCCTGCGCTGTAGATCGCTTATGCAAACTGACAATAATTGCTCGGCGAGATTTGATTTGTTATCAGCACCTAGTATTTCAGCTATCAGAATGTCATTTACATATTCTCGTGTTAGTTTTTGGGTAAGGGCTGCTGTTATCTTCTTGTGCCAGTTTTTTTCTCTGATCACTTTCTTCCCGTCGATTTGCAAAAGGTATCGTAAGATCTCCCTGATACCCTTTTTCTCATTTTCCGCAGTTAATTTTAGGTTTTCCAAATAGCCAGGTATGCACGAGGCTTGTTGTTCCACAAATGCCCTTGCTGAAGAGGAACTATCCTCCAACAAATCATTGAAGATGCCTAACAGATGCCTGATAACCGACACTTCTTTTTTATTGCCGGCGGTTAAGAAAATATTTTCAAATTGGTCTATTGGATAATGTTTGACCAGCTTTATCCATTTGTCAACAGCGATCCGTACAAAATGATCCGTCAAAAATTGCGAACCTTTATTCAATAGATACTTCTCATCATTCAGGTTCATCAGCCAATCTGCCAATGGACTATAATCAGCTTTCTCTTTCAGGTGCTTTACAGACATCCCTGCTTCTACCAGTTTTTTTGTGAGGGCGATATCTACCTTTGTGAGGGTTTTCCAGTGCCGGTTATAATAGTCTATCCATTCCAGCTTATTTTCAGCATCAAGATCTATCACCATGTCATAATGGTACTTTCGAGGCCACAGGAAAATAGCGCCATAGTGATACCAATATTGCATTTCCATACCTGCATTGCCAGTATAGCCTTCGGCAGCCTTTTCTATGGGCTCTCCCTCATTAAGGGTTATGGCTGATATAAGGTCCATCTCATCGAACTGAATATTTCGCAATGGCGGTATACCTCCCTTCATCCAATGCTCGATGCAAACATATTCATCATACACCTCCCCTATTATTCCATTTCCTGTTAAATTCTCATCGTCATACTCCTCATAATAACGATTCCGTTTCCTATAGTTACGACCTGAAGACGATTGTTTAGTATCATCTTCCGTTAGCTCACCCACTTGATAGGACGTAACCAAACCCGGTTTTATATAAAATTCTGCTAACTCCGCTGCCCTGATAAGTGCCTCTGCCTTATGTCTGTCGTTTAATTTCAAGGCATTCATAGTGAAATTGGAAGGGGTATATTGATGCCCCAATAGCACAATTTTGGGAATATCCTGGTCTTCTTCACTGGCCTTCAAAAGTTCGGCGAGTTGCTTTACCTGATCGTTCAGCTGTTGTGGCTGAATTTTCCTATCTGCCTTAACCTGAACCAGGTTATATACCAGGCAAACCCGGTAACCGGATGTAATGGGCCTGATCTCATGCTCACAATCAGCATAAAAGGCCGCAAATGGAATTTGATACTTGTTGACCGGGTCAGAAAAATCAATAACCTCACTGCATCCGTCAAATTTTACAACTAACTCTCCCCCTGTATGGCTGGAAGGTAAACCTATAATAAGCGTACCGAACATTCCCGGCTCCTTCTCAGAATCTTTATGAGGTAGAAAGAAGTCCCCTTTCTGATATATCAGCAACTTGTACAGATTTGCAGAAACCGAAAGCCCTTCAAGCCCCATAGAAGGCTTGATTTGCTTCAAAATACCGTCTACAAATTCCCCCCATTTTTTATTAACAAATTTTATCTGGTTAGCATCAATTTCCCACGCACTCCTCACGGCTTTGTCGAGCACTGTTTTGCTCCCCTTACCGAATGGTGCCTGGTGTGCTATTTTGATCAGCGCTTTAATTTGGGTAGCATTGATAGGAAACCCGATTTCATCCATGCCCCGGATCTGTAAACCAGGGAAGAGGAAAGGCTGAACTCCACTACTTACAAAGGAGCCCGTTCCTTTAATCTCTCCCAAAATGTTCAGCATCTGTTTCCCAAAGTTTGCCATGTTGTCCGATTAAGGTTGTTAGTAATATGAGGTCGTGAAAAATATTGCTGCCAAATATCGTTAAATAAAAAATTCTATATCAAGCACTCATAGAAAGCTTCTACCTGCTACAGGATTTCTACAGATTTTATACAGTACTTTGCCGTTTATTTGTTATGACCATTAGCAAAACACGGTATTCTGTCATGGTTAATTTTGTCATTTTCTTCCTGCTTGTCTCCTTTTTAATAAGAACGATATTTTTAGGATTGGTATGGCAAAAAGCAGGTATTACATTTTCAGCGATATTGAATGTCTATGCAAAGGGATTTGTTGTTGATAGCCTGGTAGCTTTATTCTTCAGTATCAGTTATTCGCTATACTTGTTATTCCTGCCTCAGAAATTATCAATCAGCAGTGTTCACAAATAGATTTATTCCCTACATTATTGGGTTTACCTCATTGGCAATATGAAACAATCTGGTATGTACAGGATGTGTTGAAGCCAACCTATCAACCCAGAGCATGGGTAGCTACCTACCAAAAACCGGGCTATATGCAACATGATAGTCTGGCAGTGTTAAGTTACCAACAACAGATTGGCGTATTTAAACGGGAAAAACAAACTGATGATTTACAATCAATTAAGATAGATAGTCCGCTTATAAAAAAAGCCATAGCCACTTATCAAACAACCTATTATTTATATAAAACGGGAGCAATGAAAGAATAAGCACCTGGCGCTCTGAAAGAAGCATTCCGAATATTCACTAAGGCCCCGGATATCGCTGAAAACAGGGTAGCGCTTATTCTCATAGCCGTGGGTGCTTCATTGGCCCGTTGGCCCCGGCTATACAATTCTATTAATAAGTCCGAAAGACTGAGGTAAATGAAAAGAGGGAACAATACAAGCGTATCGTTCCCTCTTCCAATATCTTACTACCTGTATTAGAAATGGTACAAAAACACCACATCCCCAACATAAGCCGGCTTATTCTTCCCTTTAATATTCAACGTAGCCGTAATTACCACCTTTGTCACCCCTCTCAAATCAACGATTGACTTCAGCTTCGCATTCAACTGCACCTCATCATTCACCAACACCGCCTGGCCAAATTTAAAACTCTCAATTCCGTAGTTAATCTCCATCTTCACATTACGGATATCCGCAATCTGCTTCCACAAATAAGGGATCAATGACAATGTCAGATAACCATGGGCAATCGTCGCCTTAAACGGCCCCTCTCTCTTTGCCCTTTCCTCATCGCAATGGATCCATTGATGATCAAGCGTTGCATCGGCAAATTTATTGATCTGTTCCTGGTCTATTTTATGCCATTCAGAATTACCAATTTCTTTACCTTCAAATGCTTGATATTCTGCGAAACTATTGACGATTACCATACTTCCTTTTATGATTAAGTGTTAAAAAGAACCTGACTATATCTTTTTCTGCCAGGAAAAAGCGAATTTATAACATAGTATTATTTTTTCATAATGTCTTTCTTGATCCCTGCTCCCCCACTCACCCCAAACCTTCTCTAATTAACATTTTTCTCAATTAACTGTTTGAATTCAGCCACAATAGACACAACCAACTGTCAACCCTCCGCAAATGAATAATTATTTCCCGCAATATATTGAATACTCAGGCGAACACATACGAATAATTCTTTATAACTATTTGACATTGAACCATTAGCCTGTCGGGCTCATGAAATTCTACTTACCTTTATACCCAGGTTTAAAAAAATACCGGGCGCTTATATGAGCTTCGTCCAATTCAAAAGAACAGCATTAAGAACACTGAAGATTGCTTCCATCACTATTGTATCAATTTTATTACTGTTATTTCTCCTCCCCGTCCTCTTTCCTACCACTATTTCCAATAAGATCAAGACGTGGACCAATAACACTATCACAGGTGATCTCAACTTCTCAAAAGCAAGGCTCTCTTTCTTCAATCACTTTCCATCCCTTACCTTAACACTCTATGATTTCAGTCTGAAAGGAGCCGCCCCTTTCCAGCAGGATACGCTCATCGCTGCTAACGAGGTCGCCCTCGGTGTCAACCTGGCCAGCGTGTTTTCCAGTGCCGTCAAAATCGATGAGATCTACCTTACCAAAGGAAATATCCATATCATGGTAGATTCCGCAGGCCATCCCAACTATAACGTATATCAATCCGCCCCCGCCACCAACCCGGCTAAAACTGACAGTGGCAGCGCGTCTCTGAAAATAGCGAGGATCCAGCTGGAACATTGTAACATCATCTACAACGACCAATCCCTCCCCCTCTACGTCAAAGCCCAGGATGTGGATTACCTGGGTAAAGGTGATCTCAGCAAGGCACAGTTTGACCTCTATTCTCACTTGCAGGCCTCCTCTTTCGACCTTTCCTATGGCAATACCCCCTACATCCAGAACAAAAAACTGGACGGAGAACTCATTACTAAGGTTAATACCAACTCACTGGACCTGGTGTTCGAAAAGAACGATCTGAAAATAAATGAACTCCCGGTCCAATTCAAAGGAAAATTCGGTTTCCTGAAAAATGGCTATACCATGGATTTCAAACTCCGCTCAAAAGAATCCAGCCTGGCAGCGATTTTCACTGCATTACCACATGAATATACCACCTGGCTGGATCATACACATATCGAAGGAGCTGCGGATGTAAACGCCTCCCTGATTGGTGAATACATTGCGGAAACGAACACCATGCCCGACCTGACTTTTAATGTGCAGATCAGGAACGGTATGATCGCCAATACCAAAGCACCTGCCCCGGTCAAAAACCTGTTCCTCAATTTTCAGTCACAGCTTCGGCATTTGAATACCGATAGCCTGACCGTCAATATCGACTCCATTTTCTTTAATATAGACAAGGATTATTTTAGTGCAATCATGAAACTAAAAGGTCTAACCACTCCGGAGCTACATGTAAAACTCAATACCGATATAGACCTTGAAAAATGGAGCAAAGCCGTGGGCCTTCAATCTTTCGAAATGAAAGGCCGCTTCCAGGCACACCTGCTGGCAGATGGTAAGTATGCGAAATCGGTCATCTACCGCGGCTTGCGGAAACAGGCCGATACTGTCATTAGCAGCATTCCCACATTCAGTCTGCAGGCATCTTTCCATAATGGCATGTTGAAATATGGTTCCCTGCCAAAGGCGGTGGACAACATCAATTTTAACATCCAGGCTTCCTGCCCTGATAGTAATTATGCACATGCCTTGTTTGCAATCAAAAACATCAATGCAAATGTGCTGAATAACTACATCAAAGGTTATTTCAATTTGAGCAATGGCGCCAGTCCCCTGGTAGATGCCAGCCTGGAAGGAATCCTTCACCTGGAAGATGTTAAGCAATTCTACCCCCTGGATAGTACATCCCTGGCTGGTGACCTGCATTTCAACATTGTGACGAAAGGCAGCTATCTACCTGTTAAGCGCTTATTCCCTGTTACTACAGCTACACTCATCATGAATAACGGCATTGTGCATACAAAGTATTATCCCAGTCCGCTGGAGAAGATCAATATCGATGCTTCCATTACCAATACCACTGGCACTTTCAAATCACTGGCCGTGAATCTCAAACCGGTGTCGTTTGAATTCGAAGGACAAGCTTTTGTGTTGAAAGCAGATCTGAATAATTTCGATAACCTGCGTTATGATATCAACTCTAATGGGAGTATAGATTTAGGAAAAATATACAAAGTATTTGCGCAACAAGGTTATGATGTAAAAGGGCTGATTAAGACCAACCTGTCACTGCGCGGTACCCAAAGCGATGCGATGGCGGGGCGTTATAATAAGCTGTACAATAAAGGCACACTGATAGTAAAAGATATCACCCTTTCATCAGAACTGTTCCCTTTGCCATTTTATATTTCTAATGGTGTGTTCCGTTTTGATCAGGATAAAATGTGGTTCGATCAGTTCAATGCGCATTATGGTAAGTCAGCTATCAGACTGGATGGGTATTTGAGTAATGTGATTGGTTATGCTATGCAAAAGGACCAGGTATTACACGGCAATTTTGATCTGAAAAGCGATTATATACTTGTAGATGAGCTGATGGTATATGGGGGCAACACCTCCCCCGAGGCAAGCGCTAATACTTCCGCATCCTCCTCCCATTCCGGCGTAGTTATGGTACCTGCAAATCTGTCACTGACCCTGAATGCCAACGCAACGCGTATCCTTTTCAACGGCATCAACATCAACGATTTTCACGGCCAGCTGGTAATTGACAGCAACTACCTTCAGCTAAATAAAACCGGATTTACCCTGATCGGCGCGCCAGTAGAAATGGATGCAAGGTATACCAGCCTCAGTCCGAAGAAGGCTAGCTTTGATTACAGGATCAGCGCACAGGAATTTGATATACAGCGGGCTTATAAAGAGATAAAGATCTTCCATGACATGGCTACCTCCGCAGGCAGCGCAAGTGGCATCGTGGGCCTGGAATACCATTTAAGCGGCAGACTGGATGAAAATATGAACCCGGTTTATCCCTCACTGAAAGGAGAAGGTGTGTTGTCTGTGAAGAAAGTAAAGATGAAAGGCTTCCGCTTGTTCAATGCTGTCAGCAGCGCAACAGGTAAGGAAGATGTAAGAGATCCGGACCTTTCTAAGATCAATATCAAATCAAAGATCAATAATAATATCATTACTGTCGAGCGCACAAAGATGCGCGTAGCCGGCTTCCGCCCTAGATTTGAAGGACAGGTGAGTTTTGATGGCAGGCTGAACCTCAAAGGCAGGTTGGGATTGCCCCCATTTGGCATCCTGGGAATTCCGTTTAGTGTCACGGGTACACAAAGTAACCCTAAAGTGAAACTTAAAAGAGGAAGCGAGCAGGATAAACTGGAAGAAACAGAAGATGCGGATGACGGGGAAGGGGAAAAAAAATGATCAGGAATACTATAAAAAGGGAACATCGTCAGGTGTTCTTTTTTTATTTTGTGCGAAATTTAACCCTATGGAAACTGATACCTGGATAATAGAATATCGCTCGCCCAATCTTGAGGCGCCCTTATTTTTAATCTGGTATACAGACACTGATAATAACAGGACAGATAAATTCTTAACGTATAAAACAGGAGAGATCTTTTCTGCTAGTTCTTTAGCTGCTATCAAAGCCGGTATAGCTACGAATTTCGAAGACCTGAAGGAATATGATAACCTGATTCCATGGCTGAATGAGCAGGATGACTCCGAGACTACGCTTTATGACATGGAATTTGCCTATCAGGGTATACTGGCAGAGGATTTCAGTATTCCTGTTGTCGAAGGCATTGCAAAGTTCGTAAACCTTTTTGGCGATTATGTGCATCAGGACGAAGCCAATATTCAGCTACGGCGATTTATGGAGGACCGGTATGTGAAAGAGGTATGGGAATATTACTATGATGTGATCTTCTGGCCGCGGTTTACAGAAGGAAATAGGTTTGATTTGTGGGATGAGCTGCCAGCTCTTGAAATTGATACGATTAAGCTGGTGGAGGGTATTGAGTTACTGATGAAGACCTTTGAAGATAATATCAGGCTATAAAGAAGGGCAGCATCTCAGCTGCCCTTTTCATTTATAACTTCGCGATAGCGCTAATCGAAATCCCATTAAAACAATCGTCCTGACACCCCTTATTAACATACCCCGCCGATGATATCATCCCATCATTCTTCGCCTCAAAATACACATCCGCATCATCCCGCTTTTTCAACCACTCCTTCCTCGCTATCTCATACACATCATCCAGGTTCCGCAATGCCGCCCCTTCAGTATGTGATCCCAGGGTAGCAGCATCCTCTATCCATTCCTTATCAACTTTTACAACATTATTAACCAACATTTTGCTGATATAAGCACGCCCAACCACCTTGCCATCCTTAATAGTCAACGTAGTCGCACTACTATACCCCGTCCAGCTACTGGTAGCTACCACATACTTATAGTTATTGCCCGTAGATGCCTTAAATGCAATATAGATTTCCTTGCTTTTAAACAGCTCACTGGTATATTCTGCCTTCTTACATGCCCCTAACAGGGATAATATTAACAACAGGATAAGCGGGTAAACATTTTTCATTAATATAGGTTTAGAGATAAAACGGAATATAAACCACAGAAGTTACACCACATCCAAATCTTACCCATCATGGCCATGCACAAGTACCTGCACGGCAACATCATGATAATAAAGTTCTTTATTAAGATTTTCTCATATTTTTGTCGCTATGAAAAATGTACCATACATCTTGCTCTATATCCTCCTCCTCGCTTTATGGAGCATCCTGTTCTATAATTTTTTCGTACCGGAAAAAGGTGGTTTCGCGATGCTGTTATTATTGGGGGCAGCTGTTTTTTTCAGTGGGATCTGGGCCGTGCTGGCCTCTCTTTCTCACAAGTGGATTGGATGGAAAGGATATGGTATGTTATTACTTCCCCCGGTTATTCTGATCGTATTTATCTTAGGTGTAGATCAAACTACTTTTAAATACGCGCTGGGCCTTACTGCCATCAGCGAACTTGTCTCTTTAGTGAAGATCTTCTTTTACAGAAGAAAGTTGCTCCGCAATTGATTTAATGCGAAGCTAAAAGCGTTTCTAAGCCTTTTTGCCACGACGTACAGGAAGAAGCCAGGAGAAAAAAGATTGAAGTGCCGGGGCTGGAGACGGTTGCCAGCCTTTTATAAGATCATCTATATGTATTAAACAATCTATCCCAAACACTGGTATAAAAACCAAAATTATGCTGAATATCCCGGTGATGATCATGATGAAACGTAGATGTTCCTAAATACTTAACAAGCGGCCATTGCCGCACCTTAGCAGGTAATGGCTCCACCCCCAGATGCCCCGCCAGTCCAAAGATCACATTCACTACCAGGTAAATAATGATCGCATAAATATTAAACCCATACACCACCAGCAACAACAACCACAAACTTCCAAACCCCATCGTCTCTACCGGATGCAATACAAACAGATCTATAGGCTTCGGATCCACCGCCTCATGATGTAACTGATGCACCACCTTATATAAAAACGTTTTGTGAATAACGATATGAAAAACATACATCAGCAAATCCATCGCCACAAACAATAAAACAAAATCAACCAACACCCGCCACGATCCCTCCATACTAACCTTTATCCCGCCTTGCTTCCACAACCAAAACCCTCCATAAGTCACCACCGTATTCAGGATATTGGTAATCGCACAAATCCCCCACTCCCTTGCCGTATATCCTCCTTTATAAAAGTACCGGCCTAATAACAACACCCCACAGGTGATCATCGCATTTTCCACAAGGAAAATGAGCCACACAAGTCCAACCGGCAGGTGCAACAAATATTGTAGTAAGTTATACATCATTTTCATTCACCAATCCTCGTCTCCACAAGCAGGATTTATATCAAGGTACTGACTTTTATCGAGCTATATCTTTCATTATCAAAGCAAAATCCTTATCCACCAGGCAAAACAATACCTGCCCTTAAATCCTGTCTGACAACCCAGGATACAAATCCTTCATTTACCTGCCGATCCGCCTATTCGCCAAAAGCACATATGATCAGGTTGTATGCTGATTGCAAAGGCAGGGAACCATATCAAATGAGATTGCCTGGCACATACTATTCAAATATAAAATTTCTAAATTTACTTCATGAAAAGACACATCCTGTACCTTTGCCTGATATTGTCAGCCCATTCCGCGATGGCAACTATGGCCTCCCATAACACTACTGATACCACCAGCTCCTGGATCGACCAAATCCGTACCCTCAGAGATGCAATCTATCACAGGGATAAAGAAACCACCAAAACCTTCTTTAGCTTCCCTTTCAACAGTGCCGAATTCTGGTACATCGTCGACGTACCTCACCTTGCCGAAAAGGAAGCTCCCGTCACCGAGAAATCCTTCGATCTCTACTTCGACAAGATCTTCGATAAAGCATTCATCACCTCTTTCCTGAAAATAAAAACAAAAGACCTCTACGAAAAAGGCTCCTCCAAAACTGCCGAATTCACCGACGACCAGGCTGCATTCTACAGCATGGAAGCCACCTTCGACAAAGAGGAACAAACCGTCACCCTCCAGCTCAGCGGCTATAACAAAAAAGTCGATCCCGAAATTGGCGGTGGCGAATACGCCATCTTCTATGTATTCAAACTAAAATCAGGCAAACTAAAATTCGATAAAATCACCATGGCAGGATAAAAAAGGCTGACCTCACGGTCAGCCTTTTTTACTTCTTAAACTATCTCAATCATTCTTGGCCCCTGTTTCTTCGCCTCCTCTTTTTTAGGAATTGTCAGGTGCAACAACCCATTCTCATACCTCGCATTAATCTTTTCCGCATCTACCACATCTTTGGGCAACTGAAAACTCCGCTTGAATGACTGATAACTAAACTCCCTACGCGTATAATTCTCTTCTTTCTTTTCTTCACGCTGCTGCTTTTCTGAAGAAATAGTCAGCATAGTACCATCCAGCGTAATATTAAAATCTTTCTTATCCATTCCTGGCGCCGCCACCTCAACTTCAAATTCGCCGGCAGACTCCCTAATATTCACGGAAGGAACTGTGGTATTACTTGCTGAAAAATTGTTATTACCCCAGTTAATTAATTCCCTGCTGAAAAAATCATCAAATACTGAAGGGAATGTGTGATTTCTTTTAATGATAGACATAGTCAAACTCGTTTTAAAAGTTAAACAATACTATAATTTCAACACCTCTATACCTTCAAAGCCAATGCCAGCCCACGCAAACTGAATTTTTTACAGAGAAACTGACATTTTTATCAATGAAATGTGAAATTATTTCAGTTCCAGCCCCAAGGTTGTTATTAAAATCAAACTTCCTTACTTTTGAGCCCGTTAATGTTCGTAAGCAATTTTACCGTTGCCTCTTTTTTCACAAAAACGGATCATCCATGCCATTACCCATATTCATATCCTTACTTGAAAGCAGCCGCCTGGAACAGCAACAAATCAGCATTTACATTACCCACGCCACCCTGCAGGGTATCGTGAGCAATCTACACCCGGATGCCGTAGAACTAAGGACAAACGATGGCAAAAGATGTGTGGTCGCCTTAGACAAAATCGAGGCCATCATCACATTATAATCAGCAATCCAGCATATCTTTTAATTGAAAACATTATGGACAAAACCCAACAATCCCTACCGGGACTGATCAGACAGGTACTGGGTAGCCTACACGCAGAAACAGTGATCAAAGCACAGATCCTGCAACTGGCCAAAAACCACCTGCACGAACCGGAAGTCATTACCGCCCTGCTACAGGTATTACCCGATGTAAAAGACAAGAAACTACGGGATGAGGTCATGTTCTTCCTATCCTCCCTGAACACCTCCCGCTTTCCGGAGCCACGCATCCTCTTCGATGCCCTCCTCCAGTTCTTCAAACAGGAAAAGGAAAGAGATACCCGCGTTGCCCTCCTGTTCCGGCTACAGGAAAGTATTCACCAGGACCAGCAGCTGGTCGATTTCTTCATCGAACTCTCTGCCACACCTAACCTGAGTGAGCCCGAAATGATAGCCATCCAGGATACCCTGGCCAACCTGCCCCTCATCTCTGAAGATATGGCCGTTGCCGCCCTGGAGAAACATCGCAACTCCCCTGCCCTGCTGCAATCGCAAGCCCTCACCTTAGCCGAGAAATGCTCCCGCTGGGGCGATAAACTCTTCGCTGCCGCACAACCTTACCTCGATATTAAAAACGATCCGGACATCCGCCTTCGCGTGATGCGCCGCCTCGCTGACAATAAACAAATGAGCGATGCACAGCTCATTACCCTGGCTACAACACTCCCGGATACCGGAACCAACGGTATCCGCTACGACCTGCTGGAACTCATCAAACCCGCTATGCGTATTCCGGAAATCAGGCTGGCCCTGGCAAACGCCTTCGCCACCAACCCTTCCGTATATGACGATGGAGAATTTGACGCCATCACCGATATGCTGGCACCTTACATGGG
Source organism: Chitinophaga sancti (assembly GCF_034424315.1). GTDB lineage: Bacteria > Bacteroidota > Bacteroidia > Chitinophagales > Chitinophagaceae > Chitinophaga > Chitinophaga sancti. The sequence goes on along the minus strand of NZ_CP139972.1, from coordinate 6,241,399 downwards.
CAGAGATCCCCATATCAGCAATATCATGCTGGAAAGCATTAAAGACCTGCCCATACCAGCACACAGAAGAAAAGTACTCTCCCTCGTAACCACCCGCCTGAAAACTGAACAGGTCCTCGATCCACTCTTAGCCCTCTTTACACGGGAAAGAGACGAAAGCATCCGCGAAGTTCTGTTCCACCAGGTCAAAGCCCTCTCCGTAGCCCGTCATCCGCAACTGGTAGACGTATTCGCTGCCGAGCTCACAGAACCCGGTTCTCCGTTCAGGGTAACCTGTGCCGGCCTGCTGGCCAATGTAGCAGAGATCTACCCACAAGTGATCCCTGCCCTCGAAGATGTACTGCGCTACGATACCGACAGAGAACTGCTCCGCCTCTGTCTCGATGGCTACCTGCGCCCCGGCGTTCCCCATCAATTCGATGTACTGCTCGCCGTAGTACGCAATGAATTAATCGATACACTATCCAGGCAAAAAGCCCTCGATGCTATTGTTAAACTGGATCTGGATGCCTCTCAGCAACAAGCACTCGCTGATGCCCTTTCCGGTATTAAACCCAACGTATTAAAATATGAGTAAGATCACTGATGAGATCAGGGAAAGAAGGGCAGCACACAGCGCCCAGACCCTGATGATGCTGGACATCGTGCCACTCTCCGATACCGATACAAAGTATTCACTGCTCTCTGCCGCTACCCGCTATCTCCACGACCCCGCCATTGCAGAAAAATGGTTGTCGCTGATAGCTACCGAAACAGATACCACGCTGAAAGCAGACATGATCCGCCAACTGGCCGGCACTGGCCTTCGCCAGCTAAACAATACCACGGAGCTGATTAACATTATGATCGCCTCCCTGGCACAGGATGAGTCGCGAGACCTGATCCTCCCTATCTTAGGGCGCTTGTCTGTCACCGATCAAACAGCCAGGCAACACCTGATCCAATTCTATAAACAACAGGAGAATGCCGGTACCAGCCGCCTCATCCTCTCCTGGTTATTAATACCCCTTGATGCCAGCCCCGAAGACATTGCTTTCTACAAAGAGATCATGCACCAGGCAGACGAAACAGATAAACTGGTAATTGTAAACAGGCTCCTGCTACAGGATACCTTAGAGCTGGCCACTATTGCAACATTGTTAAAACCAGAAGAACCCATTGCCATCAAGGAAATGGTACTACGTTGCTGTTTTGATCGCTCTCTCGTGCCCGTAGAAGCCCTGTCTACGCTGTTAAAAACAGACACCACACCTTTTATACGCACCTGGTGTATCCAGTTACTGGCCGTACATGGTATCGACAGCACCGAACTGACGAACACTATCCTGCATGCTTATACGCAGGATCCTGACCAGGATGTAAAGCAGGCTGCTTTAAGAGTATTTGAATACAGCCTGCAACTCACACCTGCTATCATTGAGCACCTGTGTACACAACTCGCTGCTGCTCAAAACCTACAACTGTTATATCTCTTAGCGCCTTACACTGCTAAAAATGAAACACTGGTACACGCACTGCTGGAACTGTCCACACAAAATATCCGGGCCGATCTGGCAGTGGCCATTTACAACATTCTAGGAAAGCTCATCGCACAGCGCCCTGCACTCTTCGAACGATTTGTACAGGCCTATGAACAAGAACAGAAAGACGAATGCCGTACGGCTATCTTACAGGCAATTACCAGCTTCACACCAAATGATGATAGCCTGAACAGCTTTTACAGCAAGGCTTTACAGGCCCCCTCTCCAGCTATCAAAGAAGCCGGGATCAAAGGTATCCTGCTCATTCCGCTGACCAAAGCAAATACCGAAGTCGTGGAAGCCGCAGCCCCGGTGCTCCTGCATACACAGTTAAACAGGGAACTCCGTCGCCTGCTGGCCAGGAAAATCAGTACCATCCCACAACTTAATCCTGCTACCGTACAGGTGTTCAGTCAACTGGCCGATCACGAACAGGACCCGGTCATAAAGGAGATCTGCACCAGGGTACAGGAAACCGCCATCTCGCAGGCTGGCAGCTCCAGCATCAACTGGGAACAATGGTTGCACAAGGCAGATGTAGCGCATAACTTTGCCGGTATCTTCCCTCACATCTGGATGTATTATGGTGAAAACCCGGAAATGGCGAATCGCATTCTCTGGGCAGCCCTCACACCTGGCAACAGCAGCAGCCTTTACCAGGAAGGGGTAAGCGATATCGAAATTCTCCGCTTCCTGTCTATGAACAAGGGCATGGACGATAACCTGAGCAGGTACGCCCTTACACAGCTATTGACCACTGACCTTGGCAATGAATCCAAATTCAATCACTACCTGCTGGCGCTGAAAGGCAACCCGGGCTTCCCTGACCAGAAAGATGGTCTCTGGCAACTCCTGGAAAAAAGAGGCCGATACATCAACCTCATTTTGCTGGACGAAGTATTGCAACCAACAGCTGCCGAATTCAGGCAGCAAATTGAAAAACAATCCACCGCTGCCGGTATGCTCCCTTACATCAGTTACCTGGATAAAAACTGTAGCTGGGAGCCTGTCCCGGAACTCCTGCAGGCTATCATGGCAAAACCATTTATACCACAGGATAATGACGCCATGAGAGCAATGAAAGATGCCTGCCGCAACGCGTGTTTGGATGCAGACACCCTGCTGCGTAACATACGCCCCGCTACCAGTGACGATGGACCCGGATTTGCTGATTAACCTAAACTAATTTGAAGATGTCAGAAGCACTTGCTTTATTCGATATATTAATTTCTGCTGAACGATCAGAACATGAAAGACTGGATGCACTCAATAGCCTGCAACCCTTCCTGGAAACGGATGAAGCAGTTGATAAACTGGCGGCTGCTGCCAGGGAAGAAAATACCCTTTCTGTGCGGGCACGCATGCTGGATTTGTTAGTGAACATCCCCATTACCCGCCTAAGCAAGCGGGAAGCATTGATCGATACCCTGAGCTGGTTTGCCTGCCTGGAACCTGAAAGGCCGCTGCGCCTCCTTGCTATAGCAACCCTCAGCCAGCTCGCGGCTCACCTGGATAGTGTACAGGAAATACTCGCCGATACACTGGTGAACGACCTCGATCCCCTCATTCAGCAATATTGTATCGATGGCTTACTGCGCAGCGTGAATAAATCTGCTGATACCATCACTAAGGTCAGTGAGTTTATTGCCTTGTCTCCCGCCAGTACCAAAGCCGCTTTATTGGAATTAATCAAACAATTCCCAACAGATACGGCTGCTACCCTGGCATTACAGTTCCTTTCCCCGCTGGAAGACAATACCACCAGGGAAAACGCCATTGCATTCCTGGCAAGCCTGCCAGCTCCTTCGGCTACAGTGATTGAAAATCTCTCTGCCAGATTCATGTCAGAAACAGACCCGTATGTAAGAGCCGCTATCATAAAACTACTCGCGAATCTCCGTGAGATTGACACCACCTTATTCAGTGGTATCTTCTCTGCTTTGCAGAAAGCACCTGATCAACCAGAACTGCTGGCTATGATCAGAGACAGGCTGATCGCACACCCGGAGTTGCAAACAGCACTCACAGCTTTGTTTGCACAAACACCTTCTGCCGGTTTGAAAATACGCGTGCTCTCTTTATTAGCGCATAGCGACATTCCCGAATTACTGACCACTGCACTCCAGGATAAGAATCCTTATGTAAGAGAGGCTGCCATTCCATACCTGGAGAAGAAATTCGTTCAGCACCAGGAGCAGCTGGAACCCGCACTGGCAGCTGCCATTAAACAGGAACCATTACTAGCCCTACGTAGTGCACTCATCAACGTGATCCTCAATAGCGGTCGTAAATCGGCCACAACTTTAACACTCATCACTACACTCGCAGTTGCTGAAACGGATCATTACCTGAAAACGCAGCTGATCAATGCCGCGCTCGAAGTACCAGTAAGCCCTGAAAATAAAGACACTTTATTGCAGCTATTCAGAGAAGTACTGGAAAACAACTGGTATCCTGAGCAGACCCGCACCGCAGTGATAGAACGTCTCAGAACCTTTTCCTACAGCGATTCTCCTGATCTGAAACGCAGCCTGGGATTATTACTGGAGCAGTCTAAAGATATCCGCGAACTGGCAGCTACCTACTCACTGCTAAAAACATTGGAAGTAGATTTCAGTGAATTAGCCCCCGCCATCATCACTTCATTGTACAGGCATATTGCCTACTACCCGCAGTCTCCGCTGGATGAATGGGTACAGATGCTGGGCAAACTGGCCGCTACTGATGCTACAGTCAGAGCACAGCTTCCACATATCGTATCACTCACGAAAGCTAACTGGCTGCTGAGTGACACGGACAAAGCCGACCAGACAGGCGCTTTCCTCCCTGCTTTCAGGCAGACCATGATGAAGAAGAATGGGATGCAGACCTTTATGGAAGCAGAAAGAATGCTCCAGGATGCATGGCAGAACAGGACTATTAAGAAGGCAGAAGTTATAGAATTATACAAGCTCTTATTAAGCATGCCTAAACCGGGTGGCATACTCCACCAGTTATTACAGGTTATGCAAACGGGTAAACTGGTAACACCGGAACTGGTGCAGATCAGCCTTGACTACCTGCAGCAAGCTTCTGACAAGGATGCACAATATATGGTGCGTAAATACCTGGAAGGAACCGGGTTCATAGATCCTGAATACAGGGCACAGCTTGATCGCTTATTCACAGCAGAGAACTATGCAAAGCATATTGAGTTCAGTATGCCTACACTTCACTCAAAGAGACGATACGCCACCTTGAATGACTGGGAATACCAGGCTTGGGCAGCATTATACAGCCAATGGCCTATTGCTGAATTAGTCTTTGCCCTTGAACCAGGCGATCTGATCAACCAGGTATTCAGTGATCTTTCTGACACGCTGAAACCAGCAGCAACATTGCCTTACCTCGTATTAGAACACCTGTTCAGACAATCAGGCGGTAAATGGGCAAAAGCTACCTACGGCAATGCAGAACAGTTAGCATCCTTCCTTACACTCCTACACAATAACATTAGGCAATTACCTGAAAGAAATGCACTGAGAGACAGGATGGTCTATGTATTCTGGAAAAAATGGAATGACTATGCAAGACAGGCCACTCCTACACAGGAACTGGCCGAAGCAGCCGCACAGGTATACATTGAAGTATGTAAAGTGGTACAACGCCTGGAATCAGGTTTTGCAGGAAAACAATTTCCACTTGTATTAAATAAGATGGATAAAGAAACCGTAGAACGGCAATGGCCCTGGAGCCAGGAAATATGGGAACTATTTGAAGCTAAATTACCCAAACAATAAAAAAAGAACGCTTTTGCCGCATCCTGGCAAAAGCGTTCTTTTTTATAAAAGATCTTAAGCAACCGGGAATAACAAAGTAAACACCGCGCCCGCCTCAGGTACCCCTTCCGCGATTATTACCCCCTTATGATTATCCATTATCTTCTTACAGATCGCCAGACCAATACCCGTTCCTTCAAACTGGTTTCGCACATGTAAACGCTGAAACACCTGGAAGATCCGCTCACTGAACTGTGGATCAAACCCAATCCCATTATCAGCTATCGTGATCTTATGATAAGGTAATCCACCTACAAGGGTATACACATTATCCTCCATCTTCACTTTAATAACAGGTTTTACACCCTTCCTGGAAAACTTCAATGCATTGTTCAGCAAATTCATAAACAATTGTTCCATCTGGAAAGGTATAGCAGACAACACTGGTAATAAATCATATGCTATCACCGCTTCCTGCTTATCTATCTGATCACTCAACTGATCTTTTACCCGCATCAGTACCTGCGTCAGATCTACATATTCAAACAACTGCTCCCCATTATTACTCGTTCTTGAAAATGATAAGAGGTCTTCTATCAGCTGCCGCATCCGCTGTGCCGCGGCCTGCATACGGGCAAAATAATCCTTCCCCTTATCCGAAATGTTATGATACTCCGTATCCAGCAACCGGCTCGCAAATGTCTGGATCTTTCTCAAAGGCTCCTGCAAGTCATGACTCGCCACATAGGCAAACTGCGCCAGCTCCTCATTTGAATTTCTCAAATCATCATTAGACTTTTGTAATTCCTTCGTTCTTTCCAGTACTTCAGCCTCCAGTTTATCTATAGACATTTTGCCTTCATGAATATCTGTCGTCGAACCTACCCACATTTTCACATTCCCTTCCGCATCTTTTTGCGGCACAGTGCGTGTTAGGTGCCAGCGATAAGTACCATCCGCCTTCCGCATTCTATGCTCTATCTGGTACTCTATCCCTTTTGCAACAGCCTCCTGCCATACAGGCAAGTTACGCATCAGGTCTTCCGGATGTATAACATTGAACCACCCTATTCCATTCAGCTCATCCAGGGTCATGCCGGTAAACTCAAAATATCGCTTGCTGGCATAATTCAGCCTGCCATCAGCATCTGTCGTCCAGATCATCTGTGGCAGGGTATCGCCCAGTACCCTGAATTTTTCTTCTGACAGGCGCATTGCCATCTCATGTTCTTTACGCTCCGTTACGTCCGATACAGTGGCCATGATGCCATATACGTTCTTCTCCAGGTCAAAGAGAGGCGTATATTCAAAGTCGAGGTAGAACCGCTTCATACCATCCGGCCCATCTACATAAGCCATCGCCTCCTTCTCCTGGTGCGCTATGCCATGATCATATACCCATAGCAGTAGCTCCGGGAACTTCTGTCCAGCCAGTTCAGGAAATACATCCAGTAGTTTACGCCCGCTTACTTCTGCAGCGGATCGTCTCCACATTTTCTGCAGCATGGTATTGTTCGCCATATCGATCACCATATCCCTGCTTTTGAAAATAGCCATGGCAATAGGCGACTGCATCACCAGGTTACGAAACTGGTTCTCACTTTCCACCAGGGCATGCCTGGCAGTTACCGCCGCTGTAACATCTGTGGCCGCAACCATCACACCATCTATTTCTCCATTACTGTTTTTCAGTGGCTGATACACGAAGTTGAAATACACCATCTCTGGTACCCCATGCCGGTAAAGGATCACCGGAAACTCGTTGCCATAATGGGGCGTAGCAGTATCCCATACATTGTCGAGCAGGGGTTTTACAGAATCTCTTACTTCCGGCAATACCTCGTAGAGTGACCTGCCTGCCACAGCTTCTGCCGGGCGGGTGATCAGTTCCAGGTACATGGTATTTGCCATCTCAATCACCATATCCCTACCGCGAAAAATAGCAATACCTACCGGTGCCTGTTCCACGCTTTCACGGAAACGGCTTTCATTCGATACAGCTTCTTTCTGCGTTTCAACCCTGATCTGTTCATCCAGGTTTTCCACAGATTGGCGTAGCGCCTGTAAAATTTCTAAATGTTGTTCTATGCTTTCCACGACAGGATCGTCGTTATTTTCTGTTGATAAGATTTGCGTTTCGATACCAGCCAGTAAGCCTACCAGTTCATCCGCAATTTTTTCCATTTCTGTCAGTCCTTCTCTTGCCGCTGTTTCATCACCCGCTTTATACAAACTAATTAACTTCCCTGCACAGTTATGAATAGCTGTATGCGCCCGCTCCAACTGTTGCATTTCCGGTATATGACGGTAGCGCTGTAATGCGTGGTCGTGCATCCATTTCCCCAATGCACATTCATGTTCAGATAAAAGAGGAATAGTGTCTACTGCTGCGCCGTAGAGAACCGATCGTAACTGCGTTTTAAAATGCAGATGCATCGTTCTCGCCTGTTCAAAATCAAGCCTGGTCAAATTCATTGTCGTCGCCGATTGTAAGCGTTGTTTTCTTAAAAAGAGATAAAGAAATTATCCCGTTTAGGAAATCTCTCACTGGTATCCCAATCAATAGACAACATTTCTGCTATTGCTTTCATCAGCTCCGAAAAGGAAGATGGCTTCCTGATATATCGGTTAGCTCCTGAAATGAACACCTGTTCGATAAATTCCGGTTGAGATGAGGTAGAAAAGATAATAACAGGAATGGACTTGAGGCGTTGATCTGTCCGGATTTCCCGCAAACATTCAAAACCATTTTTACGGGGCATATTCAAGTCCAGGAAGATCATGTCCGGAGCCGGGGGAACGCGCTCTTCTAACATATCCATGAGTTCTTTACCATCCGAAATTGTAGTCAGTGTAATGTCGTTTGCCACCTCTTTGAGTGCGTCTTCAAAAAGCAGACAATCGTCAGCGTCATCATCGGCTAAAAATATATTCTTTCCACGTTTAGACATCGTCTTACATTTATCACTGAAACAATTACTTAGACATAACCATATGCTTTTATAGGTCAAATAGGGATGGCGCAAACGCGCTCGTCATTTAAACTTACGTAAAATACTGCAAAAGCACCAGTGATTTTTTTATTAAGTTCCAGTATTTAATGTTATTATAATGCAACCAGTTATATGGCAATTATGCCCTTTTCTTTTAAAGCCGGCCCCAGGCATTACTCCCACGATTGATTATAATTTAAAATGAATAATACCCGGTGATACTTGTACATTTCATCGCTTCTCTCGTCATTCCTTTCCGGAACACCTTTTGCTTTTTTCTCAGGGACAAAATATCTTTAACTTTAAGGTTATGGTAAACATTTCCACCGAATGGCTACAATCAGTCGAGGCATTTAAGGACGTACCCGTCGTGCAACTGCAATGGCTGGCCGAAAACAGCGAACCTAAAACCCTTCACCCCGGGGAGTTCATGTTCAAACCAGATGATCCACTCAATGCTACCTACATTCTCCTGTCAGGAAAAATTCGCCTGTACTACCTGCAGAACAATGACCCTGTAGAAATACTCGTCATGGAAGCCGGTACCATCAGTGGTTATCTTCCCTTCTCCCGCGGTCTGAAAGCTACTATCTACAGCGAAGCGGTAGAGGAATCACAACTCATGGTATTCCCTATAGAGAAGATAGATGACATGATCCATACCCAGTTTGAACTCACCCAGGCACTGGTACATGTCATGACAAACAGGGTGAGGGATTATACTACCATGATGCGGCAGAACGAAAAGATGATGGCATTGGGTAAACTCTCCGCAGGCCTGGCCCACGAACTGAACAATCCCGCTGCTGCCATCGTAAGGGGCGCCTCCTCTTTAAGAAAGCACCTGCAACTGATGCCGGATACCTTCCAGGACATCATGGCCATACAGATGACGCCGGAGGATGTTACTTTCGTAAAAGAAAAAATGTTCGCCATCCTGAAATCTACCGACCGCCCCAAACTCTCCATGATGGAAAGAGGCGAAAAGGAAGATGCCATGGTAGACTGGCTGGATAACCACGATGTGGCCAATGCTATGGAAATGGCAGAAAACTTCGTGGAATTTGGTTGCACGATCGATATACTGGAAGAATTCAGATCGCATATGTCGCCGGATTCACTGTCTGCTGTACTCAACTGGATCGACAAGAACCTCGTGACCGAAAGAATGGTGCTGGATATCGAAGAAGCCTCCGCACGCATTGTAAAACTCGTGGGTTCTGTAAAGACCTTTACCCACATGGATCAATCCCATGATAAAAGAGCAACTGATCTCCGCGATGGTATCAAAAATACCCTCAACATCATGGAGTACAAACTTCGTAAAGGCAATGTGCAGCTCATAGAAAACTACGATCCCAGCCTCCCTCCAGTCAACATCATGATCGGGGAAATGAACCAGGTATGGACCAATCTGATCGATAATGCCCTGGATGCCATGCTGGGCAGAGAGAACAGCACGCTGGAAATAAAAACGGAGAAAGATGGCACCTGTGTAAAGGTCTCCATCATCGACAATGGCCCCGGTATTCCGGAGAATATCGTCTCCCGGATCTTCGATCCATTCTTTACTACCAAAGAAATTGGAAAAGGTACCGGCCTCGGTCTGGACATTACGACCCAGATCGTGAAGCAACATCATGGAAATATTAAAGTAAATTCAGTTCCCGGAAGGACACAATTCGCGGTGTCTATTCCAATCCATTAATTCACTAAAAAAAACGGTGCGCTTATGCCAGAGAAAGACACTGAGAAAAATACGAATCAGCCCATTATTCTTTGTATTGACGATGATCCGCAGGTATTGCGGGCCATTGTACGTGACATAAAAAACAAGTACAGACAGCATTATAAAATAATCAGTACCGCCGATGTGCAGGAAGCCCTCAATAGTCTGCTGGAACTGAAGAACAAGGGAGAAACGATTGCCATGTTCATCAGCGATCAGCGGATGCCCGTGATGGATGGGGTGACCTTCCTGGAAAAAGCACTTAAGTTCTACCCCGATGCAAAAAGAGTATTGCTCACCGCATATTCTGATACCGATGCAGCCATCAAAGCCATCAATACCGTACAGCTGGATTACTACCTCGTAAAGCCATGGGATCCACCGGAGGATAAGCTCTACCCGGTGATAGATGACCTGCTGGACGACTGGAAGAGTGATTACCACCCGGAATTCAAAGGCATCAAGGTGGTTGGCTACCAGTACTCACGCACCTGCCATGCTATCAAAGATTTCCTGGCCGGCAACCTCATTCCCTATAAATGGCTGGATGTACGCACCACACAGGAAGCCTGCAAGCTCCTTGCCCTGAATGGACTGGATGAAAAAGATGTACCGGTGATCTTCTTCGAAGATGGTACCTACCTCTCCAATCCTTCTATCCAGGAAACAGCCAGCAAAGTAGGCCTGAATCCACAGATCAAACACGAAGTATACGATGTAGTGATTATAGGTGCGGGTCCTGCGGGCCTGGCAGCAGGTGTGTACGGGGCTTCTGAAGGATTGAAAACCCTGCTCATTGAAAAACGTGCCCCTGGTGGACAAGCCGGAACCAGCTCCCGGATTGAAAACTACTTAGGTTTTCCAAAAGGGCTGAGTGGCGCAGACCTGGCCCGCAGAGCTATTTCACAGGCACAACGTTTAGGTACTGAATTCATCACGCCTCAATCGGTGAAAGCCATCGAACAAAAGGATGGTTATAATAAGGTCATCATGGAAGATGGCACTTTTGTAAACAGCAGAAGTGTGGTGATCACTACCGGTGTAGACTATCGTACCCTGGATACAAAAGGTGTGGCTGACTTTACCGGTGCCGGCATTTACTACGGTGCAGCGATGACAGAAGCACCTGCCTGCAAAGACAAGGATGTGTTCATCGTAGGTGGCGGCAACTCTGCCGGCCAGGCAGCAATGTACCTTTCCAAGTTTGCACGGAATGTGAGTATCCTGATCCGCAGGGAAGATCTGTCCAGCACCATGTCTGCCTACCTGGTAGACCGCATCGTGGAAACGCCGAATATCCATGTACGTGCATTCTCCGAAGTGGTGGAAGCCAGGGGTTCTGACAGACTGGAATGCCTGGTCATTTCCAATATCAAAACAGGCGAACAAACGCAGGAACATGCAGATGGCCTGTATATCTTCATTGGTGCGAAGCCGTTTACAGAATGGCTGGAAATGAATATCATCAAGAATGACAAGGGCTTTATAGAAACCGGGCGTGACCTGTTCACCCATCCTGAATTTGAAAAGATCTGGAAACAGGAGAGAGATCCTTACCTGCTGGAAACCAGCTGTCCGGGCATCTTTGCTGCTGGCGACGTAAGGGCCAATGCCATGAACAGGGTGGCAGCAGCTGTAGGCGAAGGATCAATGGCAATCAGTTTTGTACACAAATACCTCGCAGAGGTGAAATAAATAATTATGGCAGCAATTTGTTCACATATTACATCGATTAAGACACTGAAAGTGGATGAAGAGCATGTGTGCGAGGAATGTGTAAAGATAGGATCTGACTGGGTACATCTCAGAACCTGTCAGACCTGCGGTGCAACATTGTGTTGCGATCAGTCGCCCGAAAAGCATATGACGAAGCATTTTCATAAAACACAGCACCCGGTAGTAATATCGGCACAGCCGGGAGAAAGGTGGCTGTGGTGTTACGTAGATGAACAATTCGCTGAATATTAATTCAAAATGCATTTTCAGCCGGCAGTAACCAACCGAATTACATTTCCGGCCGACCCAATGCATCCGCAAACGTTCCTGCATTCCAGCCAGCCGCAGGCCCCTCCCCGAAAAAATCGATTTTACCGAAGGTGAAATCGATTTTTTCGCTGGTTTGTTTTCCCTACATTTGCCTCCCTATCAGGGATGTAATTTATGAAGGTTTGCATTGCAGAAAAACCCAGTGTCGCCCGCGACATCGCTGAAGTAATCGGCGCTAAAACACGCAAAGATGGATACTATGAAGGAAACGGGTACCAGGTCACCTGGACCTTCGGGCACTTCTGTACCCTCAAAGAACCCCACGATTACACCGAGCAATGGAAATTCTGGCGCCTGGAAGATCTCCCCATGATCCCCTCCCACTTCGGGATCAAACTCATTGAAAACGGAGGGGTGGAAAAGCAATTCAAAGTCATAGAATCATTAGTACAAGCCTGCGATGAGGTCATCAACTGCGGGGATGCCGGGCAGGAAGGAGAACTCATTCAACGCTGGGTATTACTCAAAGCCCAATGCACCGTACCCGTAAAAAGGCTGTGGATCTCCTCCCTGACTGTACAAGCCATCCAGGACGGTTTCCAGAAACTGAAAGATGCCAGCCAGTACGACAACCTCTACGCTGCCGGCAGTGCCCGCGCTATTGGCGACTGGCTGCTGGGTATGAATGCCACCCGACTGTTCACCAAGAAATTTGCCATCGGCAAAACCGTTTTGTCTATCGGCCGTGTGCAAACCCCTACCCTCGCCATGATCGTACAAAGGCAAAAAGAAATCAACGCCTTCGTATCAGAAGAATACTGGGAACTCAAAACCATCTACCGCGAAACAGAATTCACTGCCACCATTGACCGTATCAAAAACCTGGATAGGGCCAATAAAGGACTGGAATACCTGAAGCAACACCCTTTCGAAATCACCAGTTTCGAAAAGAAAGAAGGAAAAGAAGGAAATCCCCGCTTATTTGACCTCACAGGCCTGCAGGTAGAAGCCAACAAGAAATTTGGCTTTACTGCAGACGATACTTTAAAATATATCCAGAACCTGTACGAGAAGAAACTGACCACCTACCCAAGGGTAGATACCACCTACCTCTCGGAAGACCTGCATCCTAAAGTAGCAGGCATCTTACAGGACCTGAAACCATACGCGAACCTGACCGCCCCTATCCTGGCGAACCCGATTCCTAAACTCAAATCCGTCTTCGACGATAAAAAGGTTACAGATCACCATGCCATCATCCCTACCGGTGAATATCCCAGTAATTTACCACTGGAAGAAAAGCGCATCTATGACCTGGTAGCCAGGCGCTTTATCGCCGCATTCTATCCCGAGTGTAAGATCTCGAATACCACCGTACTGGGTGTAGTAGGCCAGGTAGAATTCAAGGTAACAGGTAAGCAGATCCTCGAACCCGGCTGGAAAGAAGTGTATGCCAATGATGCACCCGCTCCTAAAGAATCCAAAGACGGGAAAGAAGAAGTTGAAGAAAAAGTACTACCGGTATTCGTAGTGGGTGAAACCGGCCCCCATACCCCAAGGGTACACCAGGGTAAAACCACTCCCCCCAAGGCATTTACAGAAGCAACCCTGCTCCGTGCCATGGAAACCGCCGGTAAGCAGGTAGACGATGAAGAAATGAGAGAACTGATGAAGGACAACGGCATCGGCCGCCCCTCCACCCGTGCAAACATCATCGAAACCCTGTTCAGACGAAAATACATAGAGAAAAGAAAAAAGAACCTCTTCGCCACCCAGACAGGCATGGACCTGATCGATACCATCACCTCAGACCTGCTGAAAAGTGCTGAACTGACGGGCCAGTGGGAACGGAAATTAAGACAGATAGAAAAAGGGGAATACCAGCTGGATACCTTCAAACAAGAGCTGATCCAGATGGTAGTAGACCTGACCCGGGAAGTGAAAAACGCCTCTTACAAAACCATCGTAGCCGTACAAACACCCCCACCAGCACCCGAGAAAGAGAAAGCCAAAGAAGAGAAACCCAAAAAAGCACCTAAACCCAAACAGGAAATTGCCAGCCTGCAATGCCCTAAGTGTAAAGAGCACCCTTTGATCAAAGGAAATGCAGCCTATGGCTGTGCCAATTTCAAAGTTTGTGGATTTAAGGTTCCTTTTGAATCTTATGGTAAGAAATTGTCTGATAAGCAACTGGCGGACCTGCTTACCAAAGGGAAAACCACTAAACTGAAAGGGCTGAAACTACCTGACGGCACAGAGGTAGAGGGTAAACTGGTACTGAACACTGAATTCAACATTTCAGTAGAAAAATAACCTACATTCACATTATAATTTTAAACTATGCAAGCCTCAATTAAGGCCAGGTTCTGGCGTTTCTTCCGCTGGGGGGCGGGAGTGTTCTGTTTCCTCTTCATTTTCAGACTGATTTATGGGTATGTAGCGTCGAATACGAGCAGTACCGGGGATTACTATGAGAATTACTTTGACCAGGTGAATGGGTTGAGAAAGAACTATGCTACCTCTAAAATGAAAATGTCGCCTACGGCAACACCACAACCTGACTTTTCTACCAACCAGAAGTATGAAAAGACAGCCGTGGTCAGAACCACCAGTAGTGAGTTCCAGAAAGATGAAGAGAACATCCGGAAAAAGATCGATGGTTATAAAGCCATGATCCAGTATGAAAAAGCATTAGGCAGGAAAGGAGATCGTGAATTGCATTTGATGATCGGCGTAAATCCGGAAAAGTTTGATTCCTTTTATCATGAGATACAGAGAATTGGTGTGATCAATTCAATGTCGATTACCAAAGTGGATAAGACAAATGAGTACAGGCAGTTGAATGCACAGAAGATCTCCTTAGAGAAAACAGTGGCCTCACTGGAAGCCTTGAAACACCAGACAGGTGGCAACCAGGAATTGCTACCTATTTATGACAGGCAATTGGAACTGGAAGATAAATTACAAAACCTGGGTGTTGATTTAGGAAATTTCAATACAGAGAATGAATTCTGTACCGTGAAATTGTCTTTGTATGAAGGTGCGACGGCCCAATCCATTTCGTTTATCCACCGGGTCAAAATTGCTTTGCAGTGGACGATCCATTACTTCACGTATACAGTCATCGGCTTTACAGTACTTGCGATTTTTGTATTTATACTGTTGTTGATTATAGACAAGCTTAACATACTGGGTATCTTAAAGCAATAATCTATTGGGAGAATGACTTTCGGCTGGCTTAAAAACCGACCAAAAGTCATTCCCTTTTTTTAGATCTTCAGGAACAGTTTGTTCTTATAGCAAACATATAACAGGCATAACTGTACGAATGTAACTGACACTGCCGCAAACACCGGCTGCCACAACAAAGGCGCATACTGGATCACCCCATTAAACACAAACCCCGCGGTATACTTAAAATCCACCATTCCCTCTGCCGCCATATAAATCAGGATTGAATTCGTACCAATAATCACAAATGGAAAGGCCCATTTCCTGAATCCCCACACGTCTATAATCAGATAAAACGCAGATAAGAACATGACGCTAAATCCACCCGCATACAACACAAATGAACTTGTCCACAGCCGCTTATTAATTGGGAAACCAAAATCCCATACATATCCCAACAACACCAACACCGCTCCGAAACCCAATATCATTACCCCTTTCCGCAACGGCGTCTGCACACCTCTCTGTATAAACGTTCCTACCAGGGTACCCAACAGCGCCGTTCCAATAGCCGGCAATGTAGACAATACCCCTTCCGGATCATGTACCTTATCATGCAACCTGCCCGGCACCAGCACCCTGTCAATATAAGACTCCAGTGATCCATCCATCGTCAGCACACCTGCCCCATATCCAGGTACTGGCACCCACATCATCAATGCCCAATATCCCAGCAGGATGCCCAACAGCCAATATATCTGCCCCTTTACAGAAAAGTTCAGGCTGATCAATCCGGCAAAGAACCACGCCAAACCTATCCTGCCTAATACACTCGGGAACCGTGTATTTTCCAGCCCGTTAAACTTCAATAATCCATTCACAATAAAACCCAGCACCACCAGGATCAAAGCCCTTTTCAGCATCACCATATACAATTTCCGCTTCTCCTCTCCCGGTAATAAATAAGTATACTTCACACCCGCCACCTCCATCTTCTTTTGCAAAGACAAGGGCATTGTTACCCCCGCTATAAACAGGAACAGCGGGAAGATCATATCATAAAACGTGAACCCATTCCATTCTGTATGGTTTAACTGTGCTGACATCCATTCTACCGGCCCCCATTTGGTCGCCTTTGCCAGCGCATGTATGATATGCTCACCACTCATGATCCAGAACATATCAAAGCCGCGTAGCGCATCTAATGACTGCAATCGTTGATTATCTTTCATAAGCTGCCACTATAAGGTCATGATATTTTGTATATAGCTGCTGTGATACCACTACCGGATCACCACTCGTCTTCAACGGATAATTCTTCTGCGTATTCACAAACTGCCATTCCCACTGGCTGATCTTCTTACCAAATGCTTTGAAATCCGGATTCTCTTCCGTCATCAGGTAATCAAAGAACTGCTCCCAGCGTACCTTATAGAAATCTTTCAGCAATCCACTCCATTGCCTGTTTGCATATTCATGCAAGGGGCTTTCTGCATCCCCCCACAAGGTGATCAGGTCACGGGCATTCTGCTCATACAGCGCTTTCTCTGCAGGCGTCGTTCCCCAGTTTCTTGCACTGGCAATCCATGGCCCCAGGAGGAAATCCTTTCTCGTTGCCAATAAACGATCCATATCATCAATCAACTCCAGGTAGGCATTGCTATACTTCTGAAATGCGCTCATATTATGAGCCTTGTAAGCCCTTACCCACTGCTGTTGCAGCGGTGTAGCATAGTTCGCCATCACCTGCCGGGTCACATCTACCAGGTCATAAGTAAATCCATCTGTACGCACACCTTTCTTTGATGCCTGTATGAATAAATCCCATGCAGGAATTAAATCCAGGGGGGCATAATTCAGCTTTGTCCTTGTCCAGGTAGTAGTGCTATCAAAAGTAGGCCGGCCGGTAATGATAGACTCTGCGCCATCGCGGATCGCCTGTCCATTATAAGCTGTCTTACGCAACACCTGCCATGCCTGCACCAGTGAATCATTATCCACACCATAACGGTTACGTGCATATTTTCTCAGCCACTCATCCAGCTGCACCGGTTCCGTTTGCCAGGTATGCTGCATCGTCAGTTCATAGATCACAGGATTGTTCTCAATGGCTTCCATCGTTAATCCAATCCCTTTCAGGTTCTTTGAATCCCGGTCCTGCAATGCCATTGCTGGTCCTGCCGCTACACCTTCCAGGCGACCGAATAAATTCACATTTCCACCAAAATTATTCAGCTGGTTCCAGATCCAGGGCTTACCATAAAATGCATCCGTTCTTTTCCACACGGGTTCAATTTCTGCCGCCAGGTCTAATAAGATCATCTTATTATCCGGTACTGCTTTTAACAGTGCTTCAATCTGTGGCGCTTTCCAGAATTTACGGTCACTATAAAATAACCATCCCTGCATGACCCACACTGCAGCAGTATCAGCCTGTCTCATTCCGTCATAAATGCGCGCACTCAGTTTAGACAGGAACTCCGGATCATCAGAAGGAGGTTCATTTTCATTGAACGTATCGGCTGAATACAAATGATCTGTTCCGAACAATTTAGCCTGTGTTTCCAGGAACTGCTTACCAATCTTTGCAAACAAAGGATCTTCTGAATCCAGGATATATGTATCTGCAAAACCATTGTTCCAGTTGGTAGCCTTCAGTTTTGCATTAGGATATTTCTTTTTGAAAGCAGCTGGTACATGCCCGGTAAACGCAGGCAATACCGGCTTCATGCCTAAGTCACGCTCCTGTTTTAAGATCTGCTGTTGCAGGGTTTTATGACTTTTCATCCAGCTGAGCGGCAAGGGGCCTCCCCAGCCATCTAAATTGCCCATCCAGAACCAGGAAAAGTAAGCTGGTCCACAAAAGAACCCTTCCAGTTCCTTGTCGGTAAAGCCCATTTGTTTATATACTTCGTACCAGGTATATTCTTCACCGGTAATGGCCAGGGGCATATTGATGCCATGCATAGCCATCCAGTCTATCTCTTTTTGCCAGCGCTTCCAATCCCACCAGCTCATGGTGTAGTTGAAGGTGCAATAGTTCAGGTAATACCTGTATTGATAAGGAGTAGTCTTCCTTACCGTTGCTGCCGGCACCGGTAATTTTGCAGGCAGTTTCAGCTGCGTGCCATTCCAGGTAATCTGGCAATGGGCATACTCAGTCAGGTAATAATACAGGGCAGCAGCTACAGCCACCCCGTTATTTCCTTTTAATAAGATCTTTCCCTGGTGTGGTGCAATTTCAAATACGTCCTTTGCTTCAGAAGCGGGAAGCTCCCCTACTTCAAAAGAAGCCGCTCTTTCGGGTAGTACCCGTTTAATGAGCGCCAGCGCTGCCGGCTTATTCAATTGTGCTGACACAGATGAATGTGCAAACATGACGAACCCACAGATACTAAGGACCCTGCTAAAAACTTTCATAGACACTGTATGCTTGTTTTTGTGTAAACGCGGTAATTACTAAATTCTCAAACTATGCGCCCTTCTAATTGAATACATAACGGAAATTCGTTGCATGATAGTTTGGTATAAATATATACTATAAGTGTTACAAAGACAACTGTCAAAGCAACACTTATTATTAGCTGGTCCTGATGGTCGTCAAATTGCTCATACAGTGGAGATGGAATTCCCTTTGAATTTAAATTTCTTTTCGCCCTTTTAAAAAATTCATCCAAATCCCCTATCTTCGTAAAATACTTGACAAGTCAAGTATTTTACAACTAAACACCATGACTAACATCAGTCCATCTTTAAAGCTCATACTCAATCTCTCAAAGGCCCACGTCATCCTTTCCCGCAGGCTGGAAACCCGTCTTTCCGGCCATGGCATTGGCTATACCGACTTTGCCATCCTCCTGATCCTGCATGAAGCACCCGGCCAGAAACTCCGCCGCGTAGACCTTGCCGAAAAAATAGGATTTACTGCCTCGGGCGTTACCCGCATGCTGATACCCTTAGAAAAAATAGGGCTTGTACAACGCGAAGCCTATGAAAGAGATGCCCGTGTCAGCTATGTAGGTTTAACCGATATTGGCAAACAGATCTTCGGAGAAGCCCTCAGCGCTGCCGAAGTCGTAGCCCAGGATATATTTTCCACCGATACTATTACCCCTGCCAAAGCCAAAAAACTGGACGCCTTTTCAGACATGCTCACAGAACTTGGTGGCAACATTATTTAATGTATGAACAATTCCCTTCTTTCCATGCTGCCCGCACATAAGCTACCAGCGGTAGAAACTGCCCTGCAGCAAACATTTGGAACACCCGCCATAGAAGCCATTGAGCTCATGACAAGGGGGCTTTCACCCGCTTTAGTATACAAGATCCGGGTAAATGGTAAAGACTATATTCTGAGGCTGGTAATGGCCATCAATGAACTCGCAGATCCTGCACGTGAATACGTATGTCTGCATGCCGCAGCAGATGCAGGTATCGCTCCTGCCGTATTATATGCGGATGCTGCTGCCGCAATTTCTATCTGTGCATATATTGCCGGTCCGCCCATCTGGGTAGGGCTCCCGGACAAAGATATACAGCTCAAAAGCATTGCCGAAAAAGTAAAGGCGATTCATGCCCTCCCGCTCTTTCCGCCACTCATCAATTTCCTGGAAGGGGTGATTGTTTTCAGGGATCGCTTCCTGGAAATGAAGATGTTTCCCGAAAGCGCAACTGCTGAGCATTTTAGTTATTTCGACAAGATAAAAGCTATTTATCCTATCAATGACGAACTCGTTTCTTCACACAATGACCTGAATCCGGCGAATATATTGTATGATGGAGAAAAGATCTGGATGATTGACTGGGAGGCGGGTTTTAAGAATGACCGCTACGTAGACCTGGCTGTCGTTGCCTTGTACTTTGCAGCGAATGAACAGCATATCGATACATTCCTTACTGCGTATTTTGGGGCAGCGCCAACGGCTTTGCAAAAAGCGAAGTTCTACTTGATGCGGCAAGTGGTGTTCCTCTATTATGGTACCATCTTTTTAAGAATGGCAGCAGAGATGAAGGATGTACACGACCAGGATATGAAAGTGCCTACCCTGCTGGACGTGAAAAAGATGATGAGTAAGAATGAGGTGAACTTAGGTAGCTATGAAGGGAAGATCCTGTATGGGAAAATGCTGATGCAGGAAGCCCTGACAGAAATGCAGCAACCGGCATTTGAAGCATCACTTGCATTATTGAATTAAAACAGCAACGAAAATGAGCTTGTATCACAAATAAAAATACCTCTTGAAAATCGTTTAAAAGACGATACAATTCCATCAGGAACCCGAATAAAAAGGGGCTGTATCATACTTATGACACAGCCCCTTTTTCATTGTTGCCTGTGGCCTGCGGCCAGCTAAAAAATAATATCTTCTTTTATCAGGGATTTGTAGACCAGATACCCGCCTCTTTCACAAACACTCTCCTGTTCAGCTTCAGCTGACTCACTATCAACTCCGCGAAATCTTCCGCCTGCATCACCTTCTCAGGATTACCATCTGTCAGTTTCAAATCAATCGCCATATCCGTAGCAATAGTGCTCGGCGTCAGCGTGGTTACACGGATGTTAGACTTACGCACTTCCTGCATCAGTGATTCAGACATACCAATCAATCCGAACTTAGATGCACTATAAGCGCTGGTCACTGCTGCTCCATTTTTACCAGCAGTAGAGGAGATATTCACAATATCTCCTGTCTGGCAGGAGAGCATCCCTGGCAACACCGCACGAACCGTATAATAAGCACCAAACAGGTTCACCTTTACAATGTTTTCCCACTCTTCCGGTGACAGATCCATGAACTTGCCAAACTTACCTACACCCGCATTATTGATCAGGATATCAATCGTTCCCAGTTCTGCACTGAGTTTTGCAATAGCAGTTTCTACTGCCTGCCTGTCTGCTACGTCAGCCGTAGCATATACGATCTTTACACCGGTACCTGCCAGTTCAGCAGCCACTGCCTGTAAATCTTTTTCTGTACGTGCAATCAGTGCGAGGTTCGCACCTTCTGCTGCCAACTGTTGAGCCACTGCCTTCCCTATTCCCTTACCTGCGCCTGTGATCAACGCATTTTTACCTTTTAATGATTCCATACGCTAGCTGATTTTATTGTTGCAAATATAAGCAATAGATTTTGGGTGGCGCGAACCCACCGCCCAAAACCAGCATCATTGAATGCTGATAATATTTTATTTACTTTCACAGCTGCTAAAATATCCACAATCATGCTTAGAACAGGTCTCCTGCTGTGCAGTCTATTGTACTGCCAGTTCCTATTTGCTGACACTTCAAACGTAACTGATACTACCGACCGGGTCAGGTACGTAAACACCTTACAGGGTACAAATTCCAGTTTCACCCTCACCAGGGGTAATACCTATCCCACTACTGCCCTTCCCTTTGGAATGCATACCTGGACACCGCAAACAGGTGTAAATGGCGATGGCTGGAAATACCAGTACGAAAAAGACAGCATCCGTGGCTTTCAACAAGCCCATCAATGTAGCTCATGGTCCAATGACTACTGTGTATTCTCACTGATGCCCGTTACAGGCAAACTGGCCGTTAACCAGTTCCAGCGTGCGGCACGCTTCAGTCACAAAAATGAGATTGCTAAACCTAACTATTACAAGGTTACGCTCGACAATCACATCACCACCGAAATTGCGCCTACTGAAAGAGGGGCACACCTCCGCTTTACATTTCCCCGCTCCGGCGATGCATGGCTGGTATTAGACGGATATACCCGTATCAGTGATGTGAAGATCATTCCTGCTGAAAGAAAGATCATTGGCTACATCAACAACGGCCAACAGTTATCCCGGGAACTGCGCAGTTATTTTGTATTGCAGTTCGATCAGCCATTCACTGCCTATGGCGTGTGGGATAGCAAAACAGGCACCCTCACTGCCGATACCCTGAATGGTAAAAACGCATATATCAAATTCAAAAAAGGAGCAGCTGTTCAGGTAAAAACTGCCAGCAGCTATATTAGCCAGGATCAGGCGGAACTCAACCTGCAAAGGGAACTGGGCAGCTTCGCTTCTTTTGATCAGACAAAAAATGCTGCCTGGAAAGTATGGAATGATTACCTCGGTAAAGTAAAAGTTGAAGGTGGTACACCTGCACAAAAAGCGACTTTCTATTCCTGCTTTTTCAGAGCAAGCCTGTTCTCCCGCCAGTTCTTTGAATATGATAAAAATGGCCTGCCTTATTACTATAGCCCATATGATGATAAGGTACATGCAGGTTATCTCTATACAGATACGGGATTCTGGGATACTTTCCGTGCACAGTTCCCGCTCAATGCATTGTTGCACCCCACTATGCATGGCCGTTATGTAGCTGCCCTGTTAGATGCTTATGACCAGTGCGGATGGTTGCCAGCCTGGTCTTTCCCTGGTGAAGGGGGTAGTATGATCGGGAATCACGCCATCTCCTTACTGGCAGATGCGTGGGCAAAAGGCTTGCATACTTTCGATCCGCAAAAAGCATTGAAGGCTTACTTGCATGAAGCGACCAATAAAGGACCATGGGGACCCGCAAATGGCCGTGATGGCTGGAAAGAGTATTACACTTTAGGCTACTGCCCTTATCCTGGTGTGAGGGAAGCAACGGCAAAAACACTGGAATATGCGTATGATGATTTCTGCGGGTATACGTTGGCGCAGCAAACAGGTAATACTTTTTGTGAAGATGTGTTTGGCAGGCAGATGTACAACTATAGGAATGTATACGATAGCCTGACTGGCTATATGAGAGGCAGACAGGCTGATGGTAGTTTTAAGCCGGATTTTGATCCGATTGAGTGGGGTGGTCCGTTTACAGAAGGGAATGCGGTGCACTGGCAATGGTCAGTGTTTCATGATATCCGGGGCCTGATCAATATGATGGGGGGTGATAGTGCCTTTGTACATAAATTAGATACCGTGTTTTCTTCTCCCAATAATTTCAAAGTAGGTACTTATGGTGGACCGATACATGAGATGACGGAGATGGTGATGGCGAATATGGGGCAGTATGCACATGGGAATCAGCCAATACAGCATATGGTGTATTTGTACAATTATGCCGGGCAGCCCTGGAAGGCACAGTACTGGGCAAGAGCGGTAATGGAGAAGTTGTATAATGCAACGGAGAATGGGTATCCGGGAGATGAAGACCAGGGACAGACTTCTTCATGGTATGTATTGAGTGCCTTAGGTTTTTATAGTGTATGCCCGGGTACGGATCAATATGTGATGGGGAGTCCGGTGTTTAACAAAACAACGATCACTTTGGAAAACGGGAAGCAATTTGTAATTGAAGCGAATAATAATTCTTCTAAAAATGTGTATATCCAATCAGCTACGCTGAATGGGCAGGTGTTGACGAAGGATTGGTTATCTCATACAGATATTACCAATGGCGGCATCTTACACTTAGAAATGTCTGACAAACCAGCGATGTCAAGAGGCATTTCAAAAAGTGACAGGCCATTCTCCTTAACTAAATAGTTCAAATTATTACGGCCTCCTTTAGAGGCCGTAATAATTTGAACGCGGGCGTCAGCTCAGCAGCATCCAAAGGATACCGCTTAGCTGACGCTGTTTTATTTTATATCGTACGCCCCATCACCGGGTCCGTTATACTCATCGCTCCCGTCTCCACTCTACCCGCATACCTCTTCTCACAACCATCAATCATCACACTGAAATCATACCATCCTCCATGATCCAGCAAGGAATAACTTACAGATTTACCGGCCTTTGCTGCCAGTGAAAATTGCTGCGCTTCTCTCTTATACCCATTGTCTCTAATAACAATTTCATGTTTCTTAGCCGCATCCACATTCTGCAAATTAAATGCGATCTTCCCCTTCCCCTCATACTTACAAACACATTCCACCGCCGCATCATTCCCATCCCCCTTAAATTCCCTGAAGAACCCATTCGGTCCATACACCCTCAAATGATACGCCCCATTTGTAAAATGAGCCAGGGCCCATTCATCCTTCAATGTATCTCCTGCTGCCACTGTATACGCCCATGACTGCGCATCTGCCACTCTATACACATTAAATGGAGCACCAATACCTTTTCCACTACCAAAAC
Source organism: Chitinophaga sancti (assembly GCF_034424315.1). GTDB lineage: Bacteria > Bacteroidota > Bacteroidia > Chitinophagales > Chitinophagaceae > Chitinophaga > Chitinophaga sancti. The sequence continues at coordinate 6,217,152 of NZ_CP139972.1, read as the reverse complement.
TGATCTCAAAATGTTTCCTATCCTTACTCAAAGCCCCTTCCACATGCAAATCATACGGCAATGGAGAAGACGGCTTCGTACCCTTCTCCTGTTTCGCCATATAAGGCGCATTTGCGGGATCTGAATTGATAGCAGCTATTTCGGCCTTAGACAGCAACTTAAACCCAGCCGGCATGCCTTTAAACTTCGCCATATGTATCGTCTGGATATACTCATCACGGACAATCGGCGTCAAGCCGGTCGGCTTATCACCCGTAAAGGGCTGGAATACGGATGAGAGATCCCCGCACACCGTACGTCTCCATGTACTGATATTCGTTTCTATCACCTTCTTCCCCGTCTTATGCGCCAGGAATTTCTCTAAGAACTGCAAGGTCGAAGTATGATCAAACACCTGGGAATTTACCACCCCACCCCTGCTCCACGGTGAAGCAACGACTAAGGGTACACGATAACCTAAACCAATCACGCTCTCACGAATATCTTCCTCCTGCCAGCCTTTCTTCTTCATTTCCTGCTCCCTTGTCACAAACTCCGTTGCCAGGTCAATGCCCTTAGAAGCCTTACCATGGCCCTCTCCATGCGGTGGCACAAATGGCGGCACGTGATCAAAATCACCATCATTTTCATCATATGCTAAAATGAAAACAGTCTTCTTCCACACGTCTGGATTCTGTGTCAGTATATCCATCACCTCAGAAATATAATACGCACCATACCATGGTGAACCCGGATGATCCGAAAATGCCTCTGGTGCTACTAACCAGGATACTGTAGGCAAAGTTCCGGTTTTCACATCCTCCCGGAACTGGTATAACACATCTCCCTTCGGTACTTTTATTTCTCTTTCCACATTCCCATCATGATAACGCAAAGGCGTGAGCGAATGATAATCCGGATCTTTCTTATTCGTCACAAATGCTTTCTCATGCAGGTTCTTCTCCCGCTGCGACAAAGCTGCAAATACTGCTGCATTGTACTGCTCGTGATGTTTTTTCAGGCTTGCCAATTTCTCTTCCCGCTCCACCCGCTCATCATGAGGCAATGATTTATTCTCTAATTCTTTTTGGTAACGCGCTATCTCATTTTGCACATGTTTCAAATGCGCTTCGGACAACTGCGGTTTATATTGTGTAAAAAACTCCAGTGGATTGTCTGTAAAGTTTGCCAGCCACGCATCTTCCTCTCCATCAAATCCTACACCCACACTCAGTTCATTCTGATAGACCTTCCATGAAATGCCGGCATCTTCCAGTCGCTCAGGATAAGTCGTCCAGCTACCTGGTTCAGGATAATCACATTCATTATTACGCACTGCCGGAATCCCTTCCTGGTTGCGCAGTGTACCCGTCCAAAAGTACAAACGATTGGGGGTCGTACCTGTCAATGATGAACAGAAGTTCTGGTCACAGATCGTGAAAGCATCTGCCAGTGCATAATAGAATGGAATATCTTCACGCGTGTAATACCCCATCGTCATTGGCAGATCTGCATATTCTTTATTGCCCGAGCGTTTTTCATCCAGCCATTTATCATACTTTCCACCATTACGTGCATCTACCTGGTTCTCCCAGCTATGCGGCAAAGAGCTCATCCAGGTGGCTTTTGAATCTTTCAGGTCCAGGCGAAAAGGTGCATAGGTCTCACCTGCTTTATTCGATTGTAACCACACGAGGTTTTGATTCGCCAGCTGAATTGCACGCGGGTCATTGAAACCACGTACGCCACGCAGGGTACCATAACAGTGGTCAAAAGATCTGTTCTCCTGCATGAGGATCACAATATGTTCAGCATCCATATAGGTGCTGCCGGGAGCTGGGTCAATGGCCAATGCTCTTTGAATGGCAGGTGGTAACACGCCCGCAAGTCCGGCGCTGCCTGATAATATCGCAGCTTTTTTTAGAAAATCTCTCCTGGTATCCATATGCGTGACAAGTTATTGTAGAAGTTACAAACTACTAATAGGATTTGAAAAGATTCATCTTTTTTTAATACTGCGAAATTTGCTTGTTATGGTCATTCATTGTTACCCAACGCTATTGTATTGTGGAGTTGAAAGGACCTGCGGCCGGCTTTATTAAATGCCATGTGATCAACGATCACTGAAGTTAGCCTGCAACTGCAATTAGAGATTGCCCTGCAGTTTTAAGAACCTGCAGTTCCTGCGCCAGATCTTTCATAAACAAAAACGCTCTCCATCAGCTACCCGAATTAAATCCGGGTGATTTTACTTTACATACTGCCTCTTTTTTTATACAACCAATAAGAATAGATCATCGCACTCCCCGCACAGAAAAGTGGTACAATGATCATCACACGGGGGATCCATTGTTCAGGCGCAAAAACGCTGATCACAAAGCCCGCCAGTGAGACGATAAAAAACCATTTGGAACACACCCGGTTTGTTTTTCTCCATATCTCTTCATCTGCCAGGGTCCAGGGCGTACGAATGCCAATAAACCGGTTTGGTTTTACATTATAAGTCAGGTTTGCCAATACGGCAAAGAATAATAATACTGCCTGCGGAATGGTACGGTGCCCTACCCAGTTTTGCCGGGAGAAGATAATCAATATCAGGGGCAGGGTAATGATAAAATGGGTGCCGGCCCAGATGATATTATAATACTTTGGGAAGATAGGCTCCTTCGCCACTTTCTTCACATATTTAAATAGCCAAAAAACAAATCCATTGATGATTGCACATGATCCCAGCATAACGAGGTTTGAAAACATCGTTATATCCATGTTAGAACCTGCAATGGTGCAGATGGCGATGGCATCGAAAAACAGGATGAGGGCCAACTTAAAATAGTACAGCCAGGGCAGCTTTCCGGGGAAAAAATAAGCAGAAACAGTCATCACCAGGTACAAAAATAAGGTTACCAGTGTAGTGGTGGTAACGAAGCCCGAAGGCGACATCCAGCTATCTACGACCCAACCATTGCTGCTAATGGAATAATGCGATGGTACCTGGGCAGGTAAGCTGTCAGCCAGGTATAGGAATACCATCCATGGGAGGGCAATGAGTAATACAAAAGGCAGCTCTCTGAGCCAGTCATTTGTTTTCATAAGCGGGCATTTTATTAATTGATGGTGTGAATTGTAAAACCCATTTCAGGAGCTCATCTACGACAGTGGTATTTAAAGAGTAATAAATGTATTGACCCTTTTTTTCACTGGTTAGCAGCTCCGCCTGTTTAAGCAGGTCAAGGTGATGCGAGATGGTGGGTTTCGAGAACTGGAAATGATCGGCAACGTCCCCGGCGGTCTTATCCCCGTCTTTGAGTAGTTCCAGGATATCACGACGGGTTTTGTCGTTGAGTGCTTTGAAGACGGTGTTCATGGATTACATATTTAGACAAAAATCTAAATACTTACAGAAATAAACAAATTGCCTTTGTTACTTGATTATTATGATCACTATGATCCGTGTGGTTATACAATAATTCGTAATATGGCTATATTTAAATGTATTATAGGTCTACACTAATGTAATTCACATTAAATTTGTTAAGAACGCTCTTTTATCAAGGAGTAAAATACCGAAGACAGATGAATAGGATTAAAATACAACACTTTGGCCCCATTGGAGAAGGTTTCTCTGATGATGACGGGTTCATGGATATTAAGAAATTCACTGTTTTTATTGGCAACCAGGGAACCGGGAAAAGTAGTGTTGCAAAATTAATCTCTACCTTAAGTTGGCTGGAAAAGGCACTTTTCAGAAGCGAAATAAAAGAAAATTATGTTACAGGATACAACAGATTTGTAAAAGAATATGTCAATTATCAGAATATCCGTAATTATTTTAGGGAGAACACAGTTATTACCTACGAGGGCGCAGCCTACAACTTCGATTTTCGTGATGGGAAATTACAGATAAATAGAAATCCGGGAAATATTGAAGAGGTATATCGTGCACCCAAAATAATGTACGTTCCTGCTGAAAGAAATTTTCTAAGTGCAGTAGAAAATCCCGAGAAATTAAAAGGGTTACCCAAAACCCTATCCACTTTTTGGGAAGAGATGCAGCGTTCATTACAAGAACTTTCAGCCTCTATTGAGTTACCACTGGGTAATGCCAAACTTGAATATGATAAACTTAATCGCATCCCTAAAATTGATCTTGGCGAAGGTCGAAAGCTGAGACTTTCAGAAGCATCAAGTGGATTTCAATCATTTATTCCCTTGTTTCTGGTATCCAGGAATTTGAGTATGTCGATTAATAGGGAATCTAACTCTTCTAAAAATCAGTTAAGCGGCGAACAACAACAACGCCTGCAAATGGAAATTGAAAGGATCATTTTAGATACTTCAATTTCACAGGAAGTAAAAGAAAACGCGATGCGTCTGCTTTCGTCCAAATATAAAAATGAATCATTTCTCAATATTGTTGAAGAAATCGAGCAAAACCTATTTCCTCAATCTCAGAAGATCATCCTATTCAAGCTGATTGAATACGCCAACCGACTAGAAAAAAATCAACTAATACTTACAACACACAGTCCCTATATAATTAATTACCTGACAATTGCCATAAAGGGATATCAATTATGGAATAAAATGAAGGGACGGGATCAAAACCTATCCTTGCAGGAAAAACTGAACGAAATTGTACCCCTCAACTCATGTGTAGATGGGGAAGAGACGATTATCTATCAGTTAACTGAAAATGGAAGTATCTTCAAGCTCCCCAGTTTTGAAGGCATACCTTCTGATAATAATTATCTTAATCATATACTTGCCGATATCAATGATTCATTCGACAAGTTGCTTGAAATAGAAGAGGAAATTGTATGAGTATAAATTTTCACGGGGGAGATTGTCAGGAATCACCAAGAACTGATTCAGAATTTGGTATTTGTGATGAAGGAAATGCCCGGAAGGCTTATTCAGATGTTAATTATCCTGAAAAATGGATGGCCAAAGTTGAAAACCCATCTAATCTTGAAACGACATTCACTGCGATAGATTATTGCATTGAGTTAAAGCGTCCTGATGGATCTATGGATAATAGATGTGATGGTATGCTAACATACTCAGACAATATAATATTTATTGAACTTAAAGATCAGCAGGCTCGCTGGATTTCGCATGCAGTTGATCAATTAGAAACAACTATCCAGTATTATATTGCTCATCATGATATTAATAAGTTTAAGCACAAGCGTGCTTATGCAGCGAATAGAGCTCATCCAAAATTTCAGAGAAGTACTTTGGAATTATCTCAAAAGTTTTTCAGTAAGTACCGAATAAGATTAATTGTACAAGCAAATATTAAAATCTGTTAACAAAAAAAGCCGCTCGGTATGAGCGGCTTTTTTCGAAATCAATATCTTATTTCTTGTGTGTCGTTTTCTTCTTTGTTGCTGCTGCCTTTTTGCCAGCGCCTGCTTTCTTTGCCGTAGCTTTCTTTTTCGCTGCTGCAGTTGTTCCTTTCTTCTTAGCAAGCGGTGCTTTTGCCTTGGCTGCAGGAGTAGCTTTTGCTTTTCCTGCCTTTGCTTCTGCCGTCGGTGTTAATTTAGCCGGCGGTGGAAACTTAGACTTATCAAGACCTGTTGCTCTTTCATCCAGTATGAGGGCCAGCGATTCTTTCAGGATCTCTTCTTTCTCTGCCTGGAACTGCTTCATTTTATCTTTCGGAATACGCAGGTCGTAGCTATTTTCTGGGCCTGCCATCATTCTTGCGAAATCAGGATTCAGGTGTTCCATTTGTGCCTGTTCAATATTCAGTTTCTTAGCAATGGCTTCGAGACGATATTTGCCGGTAATGTTGAACTCTACAGTACTGTACATTTCTTCTTCTGTCAGTTCAGTAGAAGCGAAATTTACAGCAGAAGCCGGAACATTGATGGTAGATACGCCTGGATGGTCATTGTTGTCATCATTCCCCACACCGAAGAAGGTATTGAACCTATCGAGGATGTAACCGGTCGCGATGAATTTGTAAACATGGTTTCTGGATTCAGCAGGCAGAAAATATTGCATGCCCCAGAAATCGCTGCGTCCACTTGCTGCCATAGCGCGTTGTACGCCACCAGGGCCACAGTTGTAAGCTGCTACTACCAGTAACCAGTCGCCGAACTGGTTGTACAGTTCATTGAGGAACTTAGCTGCTGCTACAGTGGATTTGTAGAAGTCTTTACGTTCATCTACTTTTTTACCTACGCTCAGACCGAAGATGCGTGCAGTACCGGACATGAACTGCCAGGCTCCTACAGCGCCCACGCGGGAACGGGCGTTGGTGTTAAAACTAGATTCAATAACGGCCAGGTATTTCATTTCTTCAGGAATACCATGTTCTCTAAAGATCTTTTCTACCATTACAAAGTAAGGCTGACCTCTGGAGATCATTACCTGCAGATGTTGACTATACCTGCTGGCAAAGTTATTGATGTATCCAGCTACAATGTTGTTGTTGATCTGTTCATAGACCTTCGGATTGCTGATGCTGGACGGCAGGCTCTGTGCGTTTTGACGCACGGCCTGAGAGGTTACTGAAGGCACAATTGATGTGTCCCTGGGTAACCGAACTTTGTGGTTCAATACCGTAGTATCTGGGCCTCCTATGGGAGTAACCACCTTCTTAGGTACGCTGTTGCCACCAATCGCTTCAAAATGCCATGCACCCAAAGTTGGTAACAGCAGTAGTAAAAAGATTTTCCTCATACACATATTTGTTTTAAACAGGAGTGTCCTGCCTCATTTGCATAAATTGTTCTGCAATGTCTAACAGGCGCGCTTCGCTAAATTGCTTTGTGATGATCTGTACACCATATGGCATCCCGTTTGAATGCCGTTGCAAAGGTACGGAAATAGCCGGAACTCCGGCGAGGTTTGCAAGTACCGTGTAGATGTCTGCAAGATACATTGCAATGGGGTCATCAGTTTTTTCCCCTATTTTAAATGCAGTAGAAGGCACAGTTGGCATCAAAATCGCATCGTAAGTTGACAGGATTTCTGATAATTTGTTCACTACCAATCTCCTCACCTGCTGCGCTTTCGTGAAGTAAGCATCGTAATATCCTGCGCTTAACACGAATGTGCCCAGTAAGATACGCCGTTTTACTTCTATACCGAAACCTTCTGATCTGCTTTTCTTATAAAAATCTGTTAAATCTAAATTCTGAAGCGGTGTTCTATGTCCATATTTTACCCCATCATAGCGGGAAAGATTGGAAGATGCCTCTGCTGTAGTCAATACGTAATAAGCAGGAACAACATAATCAAGGTACGCGAAATCCACCGCTGTCACTGAATTCCCTGCGGCTTCCAGTTCTTCAAAAAAGCTTTGGTACTCATCTTTCATCTCAGGGTCCAGGCCCGGGTGAAACAATGCGTCTTTTAAATACGCTATTTTAAAAGATTTATTGTGTTCTCGTGTCTGATAATCAGCAACTTCCTCTAAAGATGCTGTGCTATCATAGGCATCAGGCCCTGCTATTTGTTGTAATACACCTGCCACATCCGCAACATTCCTGCCAAAGATGCCAATCTGATCAAAGGAGGAAGCATAAGCGATCAGCCCGTAGCGGGAAATACGCCCATAAGTTGGTTTCATACCCACGATTCCGCAGAAATCAGCAGGCTGACGTACGGATCCCCCGGTATCACTACCCAGGCTTACCATACACAGATCTGCCTGCACGGCTACTGCCGATCCACCTGATGATCCACCAGGTACACGGGTAGTATCCAATGCATTGAGTACGGGTCCATGTGCCGAATTCTCATTGGTAGACCCCATGGCGAACTCGTCACAATTGAGGTTACCGATCAAAATGGCATCTGCCTCCAGCAATCTTTCGACCGCGGTGGCAGAATACATAGATGTAAACCCTTCCAGCATCTTCGATGCCGCACTTATTTTATGCCCTTTGTAGCAGATCACATCCTTGATCCCGATCACAACGCCCCCCAGCGACCCCAGCTTTTCCCCATTTTGTAGACGGGTATCCAGCTCGCGTGCTTTTTGAAGGGCTTCCTCTTCCCAAACCTCCAGGTATGCATTCAGATGTTTTGTCTTTGCTATACGGTCCAGGTAATATTGCACCACTCCCGTACAGGTTGTTCTGCCGGCGTATAATGCTTCATGAAAAGCCGATATACTGCTGAATTCAGACAAAGCCAAACCAGTTAATTGCTTGAAAAAATAAAATATCAGGTCAAACTTGTAAGCCGGACACAAAAAGTGCTGCGTCCAGGTTGTGGCATACTTTAGGTTCCATGACGTGAAATGCTAGTCTATGACTATCATAGGCACACGACTTCTCCCCTGCGTTTGAATCTTTTTAGTCCGTAATAGTACAGGGAAGGAATTAAGCTCCTTTCTGATCAGTGGTGGAAGGTGTTTCTTTCATACCATCTTCGATCTCCTTGCGTACATTGTTTTTGGCATCGTTGAACTCACGGATACCTTTACCCAGTCCGCGCATGAGCTCAGGGATTTTTTTACCACCAAATAACAGTAATACAACCAGGGCGATCAGCAACAATTCGCTCATACCCAGATCCTGGAACAATAACAGTGGTGATTTCACAATAACGGCAGTCATTTTCTCTGTTTTAAAATGTTAAGCTAACAAAGATAGGTAATAAAATCCGGGATTCAATTGTACTGTCCGAAGATAGGGGAAACTTTAATCTTATTTTAAGAGTGGGGCAAACGGAGGCGGCAAGGGGCTTTTCCCTGCAGTGGTAGGATCAAATAGGGTAGAGATTGGTACTTACAGGTAGCGACAAAAAAAACGGGAACCGGAACGGTCCCCGTTATCACTAATTTCCCTGTATTTATACTAAACCCTTTTTTCTTTAATACGAGCAGCTTTACCAGCACGTTCACGCAGGTAGAACAGTCTTGCTCTTCTTACTTTACCAACTTTGTTCAGTACGATACCATCGATGTTTGGTGAGAACAGAGGGAATACTCTCTCTACGCCAACTCCATCAGAGATCTTTCTTACTGTGAATGATGCAGTGAAACCAGTACCCTGGATCTTAATTACATCACCTTTGAAGGACTGGATTCTTTCCTTGTTACCTTCAACAATTTTATAGTTTACAGTGACATTGTCACCGGCTTTAAACTTAGGGTAGTTTTTTGTATTACCTGTCAGTTGCTCGTGAACAAAAGAAATCGCGTTCATCTTTCAAATTTATTTATCGGACTGCAAAGGTAGGTGAGAATTCCACAACTTCCAAATAACAGTGCCCTTTATTAAGGAATAATTTTTTAACTAATTGATTATGAGCCAAATTTTGGCTTAACTTTTTTAATGGATGAAGTTGCTGGAATCATTGCTTCGCAAAGAATTTAAAATCATAAGGCCCTGCGGGCGGCTTTTAAATCACTAGTATGCCCTTTTAAAGCCAGGATTGCCTCTTTAATGCCTGTCCAACAGATCCGGCCTCCTTTGCTTTGTACGCTCCAGTGCCATATCGTGTCTCCATTCATCTATCTTCTTATGATCCCCACTCATCAGCACTTCCGGTACCTTCCAGCCCCTGAATTCCTCAGGACGGGTATACACCGGTGGTGCCAGCAAATTATCCTGGAATGAATCCAGCAAGGCAGACTGCTCATCATTCAACACTCCCGGAATCAATCTTCCTATTGCATCTACCAGTACTGCTGCCGCCAACTCGCCGCCGGAGAGTACATAATCACCAATAGAGATCTCTTTCGTTACGAAATGCTGACGGATCCGCTCATCAATACCTTTATAATGTCCACACAGCATAAGCAGGTTCCCTTTTAGTGACAGCTGGTTGGCCATCCCCTGGTTCAGGGTCTCTCCATCCGGTGTCAGGTAGATCACCTCATCATAAGTGATCTTCTCTCTCAGGGTCTCTATCGCTCTTACTACAGGCTCCAGCATCATTACCATACCTGCCCCTCCCCCAAACTGGTAATCATCTACCTGCTTTTGCTTCTGGGTAGAATAATCCCGGAGATTATGGGTGTATATTTCCAGCAATCCTTTCGTCTGCGCCCGCTTTAAGATCGAGTGAGAAAAAGGGCTTTCCAGTAACCCTGGCTGTACGGTAATAATATCGATCCTCATGTGTTAATTAATTCTACGGTTGTGACTTATCCTGGTATCAAAGCTGGCCACAGGTCCTCCCCGATGTAACACTCAAATTAAGTCAGGCCCCATTCTACAGATAAATGTCCATCAATCCTTCAGGCAGGTCTACATGTACGATCTGAGCTTTCTTATCCACCTTTACCAGTGATTGCTCATTCAAAGGTAACAGCACTTCTGTTTCCTTATACATGATCTTCACCAGCACCTGCATCGGCATTTCCATCACCTCTTCTATCACGCCCAGTTCACCCAGTTCCTTGTCATGCACGGTAAAACCCAGCATGGCCAGTGGCGCAGATGATGCTGCCTGTGATTTGAAATCAGCCTCTCCCAGGTAAACAGGCGTTTGCACCAGCTTACGGGCAGCTTCCTTGGTGTCAATGCCTTCCAGCTTCACAAAGGTATGCTCATGATCTTTCACACTGGCTTTCTGCACAAAATAAGGTATAAAGCTGTTCTTACGCTCTTCCAGGAAGATGGCTTCCACCCCTTGCAGGGAGGCTCTTTTTCCCAGGCTGTGCTTCAGAACAAACTCGCCCTGTAATCCGAATACAGATACCAGTTTACCTATGCTAAAGTAGTTATTCATTATCTGACGACTAATAAGTAAAAAGGGAAATACCCTAGAGTATTTCCCTTTCAGTATGTTATTTGAAAGCTGGATTAAGCTTCACCACCTTCCTGAGCCTGAGGAGCAGAAGCATCTTCTACTCTTCTTACTATTGGGGTAGCGATTCTAGCTTTCTTGTGGCTATCGCGACGTGCAGCAACTTTCTGCTCGTGTTCAGCCTGCCATTGTTCGAATTTCTGGAAAGCGGTAGGCTCATCAAACAGACCGAGCTTCACACCTCTTAACAGGTGTTTCAGGTAGAGAACACCTTTGAAAGAAAGGATTCTTCTAACGGTATCAGTTGGCTGAGCACCTTTCTGTAACCAACGCAGTGCCTTTTCTGTATCAATGTTGATAGAAGCAGGAACTGTCAGTGGATTGTAAGTACCGATCTTCTGGATGAATTTACCATCTCTTGGCGCGCGAGCATCGGCAACTACGATAAAATAAAAAGGTCTCTTCTTAGCGCCATGACGTTGTAATCTGATCTTGACTGGCATAAATAATTCGAATTATTTTTTTGCGAGTTGTTAAAAAATATTATTCAATTGGGGCAGCAAAAGTAATCTTAAAAAGAATTAGTTCAAAATATTTTCTGTTAAAAATTCTCTTTTGCTGCAAAAAGTTTGATTTCCAGTTTACCTGGCATCAAATCCAAAGCTGGTTTTATAAGTTAAAATCTGGCCTCAAACTCAGCACTGAAGCCGCTTTATACTATCTTCCCATTGCTTTCAACCCTCTGCCCCCTGCGCCAAATTTATTCATTTGTTTCATCATCTGACGCATTTGTTCAAATTGTTTCATAAACTGGTTCACATCCTGGATGTCTTTGCCGGCACCTTTCGCAATACGGCGACGGCGGCTGCCATCAATCAGGTCTGGATTGCTACGTTCTGCAGGGGTCATAGAGCCAATGATCGCTTCTATACCCTTAAATGCATCGTCGCTGATATCAATATCCTTGATAGCCTTTCCGATCCCCGGGATCATTCCCATCAGGTCCTTCAGGTTACCCATTTTCTTAATCTGGTTCAGCTGCTCACGGAAGTCATCAAAATCAAACTGGTTCTGACGGATCTTCTTTTCCAGCTTTTTCGCCTGCTCTTCGTTGAACTGTGCCTGCGCGCGTTCTACCAGGGTGGTAATATCACCCATCCCCAGGATACGCTGTGCCATACGCTCAGGGTAGAACACATCCAGGGTATCCAGTTTTTCACCCATGCTCACGAACTTGATGGGCTTCTCAACGGTATATTTGATAGTTAACGCAGCACCACCACGGGTATCACCATCCAGCTTTGTGAGTACGACCCCACTGAAGTCCAGGCGATCGTTGAAGGCTTTGGCGGTATTCACGGCATCCTGCCCTGTCATGGAGTCCACGACGAAGAGGATTTCGTTTGGTTTTACAGCAGCCTTTACATTGGCTACCTCTTTCATCATGACCTCATCGACTGCCAGACGACCAGCGGTATCGATGATCACTACAGTATTGCCATTCTGCTTAGCGTGAGCGATCGCATTCTGGGCGATTTTTACAGCGTCCTTATTTTCAGGCTCGCTATAAACCTCCACACCAATCTGCTCACCCAGTACTTTCAGCTGATCGATCGCCGCAGGACGGTAGATGTCAGCAGCTACCAGCAGGGGCTTCTTACCCTTCTTAGTTTTGAGGAAGTTGGCCAGTTTACCGGAGAAAGTGGTTTTACCGGAACCCTGCAGACCCGCTATCAGGATCACAGAAGGGTTAGCCTTGATATCCAGTTCTGATTCGGTACCACCCATCAGTTCCGCCAGCTCGTCCTTCACGATCTTCACCATGAGCTGACCCGGAGAAATGGCAGTGATCACCTTTTCGCCCAGCGCTTTTTCCCTTACCCTGTCGGTAAAGTCTTTCGCGATTTTGTAGTTAACGTCCGCATCTACCAGTGCACGGCGGATCTCCTTTACAGTACTGGCAATATTTATTTCACTGATACGGCCCTCACCTTTCAACTGCTTGAAGGCGGAGTCGAGCCGCTCTGATAATGATTCAAACATCAAAAACCTGTTTTTAATTAAGCCGGGAAATAGCCTAAGGGATGCAAAAATAGTAAAAAGGTAGCGAAAAGAAATGGGTATCCGCCCTCAGGGAGAGGAAAATAGTCTGCCACCGAATCAATCCCGGGGATAAGCCATCCATATTCAGTACATAAGCCGCCTATATCCCGCCTCTTTAAAGAGGCGGGATATAGGCGGCTTATAGGCGGGTTATTGGCGGGTTATCTGCGGGATATCTCCCTTTTTAACCAGTTACTCCCGGGGCCTGGTTGGTAAACCGACCCAAAAAGGCATAAAAAAAAGGATAATACCGTGTGGTATTATCCTTTAATATGTTTCAGGAAACGAATCTTAGTTACCCAGATAGTTCCTCAATAATTTGCTACGGCTGGTTGTTCTTAACTTAGTGATCGCCTTATCTTTGATCTGGCGAACCCTTTCGCGGGTCAGACCGAACTTCTCCCCTATATCTTCCAGTGACATCGGATGTTCTACTGCAATACCGAAATACAGCATGATCACATCTTTCTGACGATCTGTGAGGGTAGATAAAGAACGTTCTATTTCGCGACGCAGTGAATCATGGTGATCCAGTTCCTCATCTGCACTGCTTGCATTTGGATTAGCCAGTACATCCAGGAGAGAGTTATCTTCTCCGTCGATAAAAGGCGCATCCATAGATACGTGACGTGCGGCAACACCTAAAGTGGCTTCTACTTCTTCTGTATTGATTTCGAGAATAGTAGCCAGTTCGTCTGGCGATGGTTCTCTTTCAAATTCCTGTTCGAGTTGGGAGTATGCTTTGCTGATCTTATTGCTCAGGCCTACCTTGTTCAGCGGCAGACGAACGATGCGGCTTTGTTCTGCCAATGCCTGCAGAATAGATTGGCGAATCCACCATACGGCATAAGAGATAAATTTAAAACCACGTGTTTCATCAAAACGCTGTGCTGCCTTGATAAGACCGAGGTTGCCCTCATTAATCAGATCACTAAGGGATAAACCCTGGTTCTGATATTGCTTCGCAACAGATACCACGAAGCGCAGGTTGGCTTTTGTAAGCTTTTCCAGTGCTCTCTGATCTCCTTGCTTAATGCGGATAGCCAGGTTCACTTCTTCCTCCGGCGTGATTAAGTCTACTTTCCCAATTTCCTGCAAATATTTTTCCAGTGATTGGGACTCACGGTTAGTGATCGACTTAGTGATTTTGAGTTGGCGCATTGACATAAAGACTCGGAACAGTTACAGGTGAATAAAACGTTACCTTTTTGATGAATGCCAGACAAAAATAAGTTTTTTTAGACAGTAGCCAAAATAAATTGTTACTTATTGAATCATTTTTAAGCAAAAACGTTTCACCATTCACAACGTACATATCAAAGGGCTGAAATGCTCATCTGACAGTAAATTGCTGTGAAAGAAGTGCTGCGAAACGCTAATGTATTGTTAATTTCCATAATAGAATTGTTATTTATAAAGTGTGAAAAGATTTGGGCAATTATTAAAAAAAAACGCAAAATAATTTTGACAGAATAAATATTTTTCTATAATTGCAGCCAGATGATATTGATTTACTAATTACTTTGAGCGATGTCTAAGAAAGTGCAATATGAGTTGGAATACCCCGTACGGTGCTCACCCAGTATCTTATTTGAATTCCTTTCGACACCTGCAGGATTGCAGGAGTGGTTTGCGGATAAAGTAGATTACAGGGACAACGTATTTTCCTTCTCCTGGAATGGATCTGTTGAAGAAGCAGAAGTGCTGGAACAGGAAGAAGATGAATTTATCCGTTTACATTGGAAACATGCGCCCAAAGAAGAATTCTTTGAATTTCGCATTACCATTTCCGAAGTAACAAACGAAACAATCCTGGTTGTAAGGGATTTTGCAGAGAAAAAAGAAATAGCTGATCAGAGCCAACTCTGGGATTACCAGGTAAAAGACCTGTTTCACCGTATTGGCAATTAACACACCAACCGTTTTCAAAAGCCGCACAATAACTGTAGTAGTAATGTGTAATCTTCCACTACGCCAGGTATTAGCCCTTCCCAGTTCTCCAATGGCCAGGGCTTAGCGATCTTAATAAATGGAAGCCGGTGTATAAGCATTTCAAATTCCGATGCCGGCAAAGCTGATATTAATCTGAAATTTCCGTTTTCAAAGTCGTGATGCCAGGGATCGTCCGCTCGTACATAGATCTGAAACTGTGCGGCAGCTAATGCCTCCCAGCCAGCAATGATTGTCTGTGAATACCGCTGTTTCAATTCTCCCCCGAGATGCAGCGTGGAGATAAAATAATGCCCCCACCAGAACATGGTACGGAATGCAAAAATGTCCTCACGGTTGAAGTAACGTGGATAATCCAGCATGAGATAAGGCAAGTCTTTGTAACGTTCTCCTTTGCTAAGTTTAGCTGATCCGTCTCCAGGGAATGACATTCCCTGAAGGGGAAGTGTTGCCTTAAGAGCCATATGCAGGTCGCCCAGCAGGTTCATCACTTTCTGTAAAATGTTGTTTTTAAGATAAATCCAGTCAGGATTTGTTACAAGTGCCTGTTCCTCAACAGTCAGGATTGTTTTGTTCATAAGCACAAAGATAAATTTAACCTTATTTTAAATGCCGATATTCGGCACTATCATAAATCATGTTAAATTTGCCAATTCTAAAGGCCCTGCCTCTCATAAAGAAAGGCCTTTAGCGCAGTAAAAAAGGAATCCCCTTTCCGCTGCACTGATTTAGAATCCAAAGAACAGTACTAATAAACAGCACCTTAACGTTAGAGCAGGAGTGAAAAAACTGGATAAGCTAATTATAAAGACCTTTCTGGGCCCCTTCGTGGCTACCTTCTTTGTCACCTTGTTCGTGCTGGTCATGCAATTCCTCTGGAAATACATCGATGACCTGGTGGGCAAGGGACTGGATACACCTGTGATCATCGAACTGATCACTTATACCAGCGCAAACCTGGTATCACTGGCACTCCCCCTGGCAGTACTCCTGTCCTCGATCATGACCTTCGGGAACCTGGGCGAAAGCTTCGAACTCGTGGCCATCAAATCGTCCGGTATCTCCCTCCTCCGCTTTATGCGCCCTGTACTGTACTGCTGTATCACCATCGCTGTACTGGCCTTCCTCTTTAACAACTACGTGATGCCGGTCGCAAACCTGCGCGCCAAATCACTCCTCTACGATATTACGAACTCAAAACCTGCCTTCAACATCAAGGCCGGTGTGTTCTATACAGACATTCCTGACTATACAATTAAAGTAGCCGAAAAGGAAAAGGATAACAAAACCATTCACCAGGTCATGATCGTCGATCATAGCCCGGGCGGTGGCGACAAACTGATCCTTGCCAAAAAAGGCGAAATGATCCTGTCAAACGACAAACGCTTCTTATACTTCATCCTGGAAGACGGCTGGCGCTACGAAGAACGTGGCAACCGCAACTTCAATGAACCAGGAGACCTCATCAGGCTGGGGTTCAACCAGTATAAAAAAGCATTTGACCTGAGCTCTTTTGCCTTCAGCCGGCTGGATATGGGCCTCTTTGCCTCTAACCAGCAAATGCTGAATGTAAGACAACTGGATAAAGCCATCGATTCACTGCGCGACCAGGAGAAACTCTTCACCCGTTCAGTAAATGTATATATCACCAGCCGCTTCCCATTTGCACAATGGAAAGATACCGGCTGGCTGAACACCGCTCCTCCCATAAAACAAGCGAATTTCAAGGAGATGATCCCTGAAAATGCCCGCCGGTTTGTAATAGAGAGAGCTGAACAGAGCATCCGCGATGGACAGAGTAACCTGGAAGGCCCCTCCAAGGAGTTCCAGGATAAACACAATACCCTGATCCTGCACAAGGTAGAATGGCAGCGTAAATTTACACTCGCCTTCTCCTGTATCGTAATGTTCCTGATCGGGGCACCACTGGGTTCCATCATCCGCAAGGGTGGCCTGGGTACCCCGCTCATCTTTGCCGTAGCATTCTTTGTGATCTTCAATATATTCTTTATGACGGGCGAGAAAATGGCCCGTAAGGACGTAATGGCTACCTGGAGTGGTATGTGGCTGTCAAACATTGTATTGATACCTATTGCCGTGTTCCTGATCGTAAAAGCCATGAACGATTCCAACCTGTTCAATAAGGAATTCTATGTGAGGATCTTCAACAGGATAAAAAAGTTCTTTCAGAGATATATATTAAAACCTATAACCTGAGTAGTTACCCGAATTAAGCCTGCGAACTACAGGTATCCAATACCAGCCGACAAGATGAGCATATCACCATATTTATGCCCGCTATTGTCCAGGAGATACTATATTATTGACGCAGGCGATCATTCCTGAACCTACTCAGCATACCTGCAACGGTAAAATTCAAGAAAATTGAAAACGATTGTTACGCTGTTCGGTAAGAACGCATGGTTCTTTGCGCCATTCCTGTTATGGGTTATAACGGGCGCTATCCTTCAGATCTTCTTCTCGCATGAAGAACTATTTTTGGCTATTAACAGCTTTCACGCTCCCTGGGCAGATGTAATCATGTCCGGCCTCACCTACGTTGGTGATGGTATCACCTTTGCCATTATGCTGGTGGTGATCCTGGCGTTGCGCAAGTACCGGATGTTCCTGAATGCAGGATGTATTTTGCTGCTGGTAACGATCCTGGTACAAACCGCCAAACATTATTTCAATGCCCCCAGGCCTATTAAATACTTCGAAGACCCGGCTATCATCCACACTGTAAAATGGGTAACCGTTCACGGGGGATGCAGCTTCCCTTCCGGTCATACTACGACGGCCTTTGCCATGTTCTGTTTCCTGGCCCTGATCACCCGTAATAAGATGATGGGACTGGTATTTATCATGCTGGCATTTGCGGCTGCCTGGTCCAGGATTTACCTGGCACAGCATTTCTTTATTGATGTGTATGTAGGAAGTATTATTGGTACCTGCAGCAGCCTCCTGCTTTACATCGTATTTGATAAAAAAAAGGGGAATACGCCTGCTGAAATTATTCCCGAAACTGCGATGCGTCTTAGTTGATTGCCCGTGTTGTAGCTGAATTTATTTCTCTGATCTAAAAAATAATCCTCAACCAGCGGCACTTCCGCTCAACTCAGCGGCCATATAATTCCAAAATAGCAATCAAACTGGAACACTACCAGTTGATTTAGTTATTTTTATTGATTTGTTAATCAGGAAGAATAAAGGAGTCTTAACAGATCAATCTAAATTAGGGAATGAAATACCTGCTTATCGCCATTGCGGCCGCGACCCTATTCGTGCCTTTTCTGGGGCATGTGCACCTGTTTGACTGGGATGAGATCAACTTTGCGGAAGCAGCAAGGGAGATGCTTGTAACACATAACTATTCACAGGTACAGATCGACTTTGCCCCTTTCTGGGAAAAGCCGCCTTTATTCATATGGATGCAGGCCTTTAGCATGGTCATTTTTGGTGTCAATGAATTTGCTGCACGTTTTCCAAATGCCATCATTGGTATTGCTACCCTTGTTACGCTTTTTAGTATTGGGAAAAAGCTGGCTGATGAAAAGCTGGGCTTATGGTGGGCCCTGGCATATGCCGGTTCCTGGTTACCGCATTTCTATTTTAAGTCAGGGATCATTGATCCTACTTTTAACTACTTTATATTTTTAGCGATCTATTGCGTGTTTCGGGTGCCTTATGCAGCGAAGCCGAACAGGATGGCTATTCTGGGCGGTATCGCCCTGGGATTGGCGGTGCTGACCAAAGGACCGGTAGCAATATTGGTGAGTTTGCTCAGCTTTGTTGTATACTGGGTAGTAAAGAAGGGAAAGACGGGAATCAGGCTGCCACAGCTGGGGTTGATCACCTTGCTCGCCTTTATTACGGCCGCGCTGTGGTTTGGGTATCAAATACTCACCCGGGGCTGGTGGTTTGTGAATGAGTTTGTGACCTACCAGGTCCGTTTGCTCACTACACCGGATGCAGGGCATGGGGGTAATTTCTTTTATCACTGGATTGTGTTGCTGATAGGTTGTTTCCCGGCGAGCATTTTCCTGTTTTCGTATTTCAGGAGCCGGAAAGAAAGGTCTATTTATAGTGGCGCACAGGGTGCGGAGATCCGCGACTTCAGGATTTGGATGTGGGTGTTGTTTTGGGTGGCATTGATCATGTTCTCTATTGTAGAGACGAAGATTGTGCATTATTCATCATTGTGTTATTTCCCGCTGAGCTTTTTGGCAGCATGGCAGATATATAGAGTGGCGGAAGGTAAAGTGGTGCTGCGGGCATGGAATATTGTGCTGATGCTGTTGGTAGGAATGCTGATTGCAACGGCCATTACATTGCTGCCGGTAGTGGGAGTGTACAAAGCGCAGTTGATCGCAGCGATCGGGGATAGATTTGCAAAGGCAAATTTGCAGGCAGATGTACCGTTTTCATTGTGGGAGAGCGCGTATGGAGCAGTGTATTTGCTGTTGGTGATCGTGAGTGCGGTGTTGTTGTTCAATAAGAAAGTGAAGGTGGGAATGGTGACGTTATTTGTGAGTACGATCTGTGCGATACAGATTACGGTGGTGCATTTTACACCAAAGATTGAAGGGTTTTCACAGCGGGCGGCGATAGAATTTTTCGAGTCGTTCCAGGGAAAGGATGACTATGTGCAGGTGTTGAGTTATCATAGTTATGCACATTTGTTTTATACGAAGAAGATGCCGGCGGCTAATAAGAATTATTATAATCAGGAATGGTTGTTGAATGGCCCGGTGGATAAGCCTACGTATTTTATTTGCAGGGTGACGGACAGTGGGCCCTGGAGGGCGAATCCCAACCTGGAAGTGATAGGCGAAAAAAATGGGTTTGTATTCTTTAAGCGAAAATAAATAAGCAAACAAAAACGCTCTTGCCTGAGGCAAGAGCGTTTTTGTTTGAGGGCGGTTCTATACCGCGGGTAGATGCCAGCGGGATAGAACCAGGATTTTATTAATTACCTGATTGCAGCGGCATACAGTTTATCCACTTCATTCCAGTTAATCACATTCCAGAAAGCAGTGATGTAATCAGGACGCACGTTATGATACTTCAGATAATACGCATGCTCCCAAACATCCAATGCCAGGATTGGCGTACCGGTATCCTTTACGATCCCTTTCATTAAGGGGTTATCCTGATTCGGTGTCGATATCACCTGCAGCTTCTTACCGGGTGTAACAATGAGCCATGCCCATCCTGAACCGAATACTGTCTTTGCAGCAGTATTAAACGCATCCTGGAATTTCTCCCATGACCCGAAAGATTCTGTCACAGCAGCTTTCAGTTTCTCAGAAGGGGTAGTTTTAGCAGGTGACAACAATGTCCAGAACAGGGAGTGGTTATAGTGTCCGCCACCATTGTTACGGATCGCTTTATCATCTGCTTTTACTGAGGCCAGGATCTCATCCAGGGTGAGGCTTTCGTACTTCGTACCTTTTACAGCATCGTTCAGATTTTTTACATAGGCACCATGGTGTTTGTCATGGTGTATTTCCATTGTTGTCTTGTCAATGTGTGGTTCAAGCGCATCAAAAGCATAAGGCAACGCAGGCACAGTAAAAGGAGCTTTTGGACTATTTCCGTTCTTGTCGTTTTTCCCTTTCAATGAAGCAGCACTCACCATACCGGCAGGATTACCCACGGCGGCAGCTACGCTGGCCAGACCGGCTAACTTAATAAATTCTCTTTTATTCATATACCAGGTATTAAAGTTATAATGAAGAATGAATTCAATTTACGACGACATTGCTGAATGCCACAAATACTACACCAATTATTAAAATTTTTTAATTATTGACTGCGTACTGGCAACTACGTATTTCACGGTTTATTCCTAAAATAACGTGTATAAATCACAATCTTTTGAAATTAATTGTTATTTTACCATAGCTTTCATGTGAACTTTATACAAATTTTTTTATTTGAATATAAAAACTATTTGTCCCGAAACTACATGATGATGAACTAATATATGTAGTACGCTAATTAACTAGGCCTTCAATGGGGCTTCAACCTTATGCCGATACATATCTCTACACAAAGGGGCGGGTGCTGATACAGTATTATATTTTTTAATTATACAATTTATATTCCAATTTACCATTCATTGTCCATACTTTTTTTATGCCAGGTAAAATGAGAGAATTAGAAGAACATATAAAACAACAACAACCAGAAACAGACAATTATACACCAGTCTTTTATAGGTTGGGAAAAGCCGAAGAATATACAGCCCTTACCAGCTTATTGAGCAGTAACCCCCATATCCGCGTTCATGATCACATCGTATCCCAGTTAAAAGAACTCATTAAGATCAGTAACCCAACGAAGCGTTTGACCCCTGAAGAATATGAGCAGCATTTAGCCGCTTACGTTGGAGAGCAAACACTGGCAGAAATTGGCGTATGGGTATATTATCCCTGGGCTGACAGGGTTGTTCACATTGTAGACGAGGAAGATTTTATTGCATTGCGCACCAGCCGCAACCAGCATAAGATCATGAAGGAAGAAATTGAAAGACTGCGTACAAAGAAGATCGGTGTTATTGGGCTCTCAGTAGGTGGCAGCATTGCGCTGACCATTGCGATGGAACGGGTATGTGGAGAACTGAGACTGGCGGACTTTGACAAAATTGAACTAACCAATATGAACCGTATTCGTACGGGGATACATAATATACAGGTATCCAAGGCTGTGGTAGCAGCCAGGGAGATAGCGGAACTGGATCCTTTCATCAAAGTAAGATGTTTCCTGGACGGTGCCACAGCGCAAAACCTGGACGAATTCTTTACCGGTGGCGGGAACCTTGATGTGCTGGTAGAAGAATGTGATGGCATAGATATTAAAATACTGAGCCGGATAAAGGCAAAAGCCTTGCAAATACCGGTAGTAATGGACACCAATGACAGAGGGATGGTGGATGTAGAGCGTTTTGACCTTGAGCCAGACAGACCTCTGCTGCATGGATTTATCCCTGCCGATCTGGACATGGAAAGGTTAAAAGGACTGAGTGACGCAGAGAAATTACCCATCTTCCGTCCAATGGTTGCCCTGGATGATATGTCTGCCAGGATGAAATACTCCCTGAGCGAAATTGGTAAAACCATTACCACCTGGCCCCAGCTTGCCTCTTCTGTCGTATTAGGAGGTGCTGCTGTCACTGACACCTGCAGGCGTATATTGCTGGATCAATACAAGAACTCCGGCAGGTATTATGTAGACTTCGAGCAGATATTTGTTTAAACCAGGCTGGTTAGAACAGGCTTGAAAACACATTCTTTGCAACCGAATGCGATACCGGTCTGTTCACACCACTCCCCCGTACCAATGCTATTATTAAAGAGTACCCACATGCAAAATCATGATTACAGTAAGGGCATTTAGAGCACCAGATGATCCTGAAGCCTGCCTGAGGTTCTACAACGGCCACCTCCGGTTGTTGGAGATCTATTTTGGGATTGCTAAGATCACGTCCGGCAATGCGGACTGGATGCAACATGAAAATAGTATTGTAATTATTGTAGAAGATGAATCACGCACCAAGACTTATGGTGGAGCCAGAGTACAGCTGGCTGACGGGGTCATACCCCTGCCTATTGAAACGGCGATCGGAAAGTACGACAGCAAAATCTACGACATGGTCAGACCCGGCAGTGCTGAGATTTGCGCCATGTGGAACTCCAAAGAAGTAGCCGGTATGGGTATCGGTAGCCAGGTACTGGCCAGGGCAGGTGTAGTACTTGCCGCACAACTGCCGATTGACAATTTCCACGTATTATGCGCCCCAATCACTACCCGTATCGGAAAGAGAGTAGGATTCATGATCGACGAATCCCTCGGCGATAAAGGCACTTTTTTCTATCCCAAAGACGACTTCGTTGCCACTGCCATGGTGATCAACGACGTCAATTCCCTGGAACATGCAGAGCCCAAAGAACGGGAACTCATCTATGATCTGCGGGAAACACTTATCCAAACCAAAACAGAAGTTGGACCCAAAGGCTCTTACGAAGTGAGCTATCATCTGGAAATACCCGATTATCAATATACCAAAGTGAAGAGTGAAAGGTGAATTTTCTCTAAATTTATCGCATGTTCCGGATCATTACCTTATGGTTACTTGCCCTATTATGCTATGAGCATACACAGGCAGCTGCTCCCTTTGTATACGAGGAGGGCATGCCCATCACCCGCATTGGCAAGTACCTTGAATTATTTACAGACAAGACCAACAAACTTGGTATAGGAGAAGTACAAAAAGTCACTTTTGCCTCACCGGGAGAAAATGTTCCCAATCTCCAGATTACGCCCTATACGCACTGGGCGCGATTTAGCATTGACAATCCCGGCGCCGCCCGCAAACTGCTGCTGGAAGTAGAATACCCCACCATCGACGATATTACCCTCTTTGAGTTAATGCCTGACGGCAGTTTCAAAGAAACCAGGCTGGGGGAATTCACCCAGTTTCACAACAGGATTTACGATCATCAGAACTATATATTCCCGCTCATATTCCAGGCTCACAGTACCCATTTGTACTACCTGCGCATCAAGGCGGGCGAGCAGTTGCAACTGCCTATTTACGTAGGTACCAAAGACCAGGTAAGCACCAAGAACAGCTCCAGGGGCCTCATTTTCGGCTTGTATGTCGGGGTCATCCTCGCGATGTCGTTCTATAACCTCTTTATCTTCCTTTCCACCAAGGATAACAGTTACCTGACCTATGTTGCCTACAACATTTTTGTAGGCCTTACACAGGCAACGCTGCAGGGCTTTGCCTTCCGCTTCCTCTGGCCTTCGTGGCCCTGGCTGGCCATGCATGCCTCTGTACTGGTACCGATCTTCAATGGATTAACCGCTTTGATGTTCGTTCAGCAATTCCTGCAAACGAAACAACATTACAGCCGTGGACACCGCCTCATCAACTACCTCATTTATGCGTACCTGCTATGCTTTATTCCGGCGTTGCTGAACTGGTATACCATTGCACAGATATGGGTACAGCTGGTGGTATTTGCAGCCGCCATCATCGTATTTATCGTGCCGCTCAAAATGAGCCGGATGGGCTATAGTTCCGCCCGTTTCTTCCTGCTGGCATGGTCAGTATTCCTGGTGAGTGTTATTATTTTCGTGTTGCGCAATATGAATGTGCTGCCATACAATGACTTTACCTATTATGCCCTGCAGATAGGCTCAGGTATGGAAGCCCTGCTCCTCTCCTTCGCACTGGCACATAAGATCAATGTATTCAGAGCCGAAGCCCTGCAGGCCTCCCAGGAGAATGAGCGCCTGGTAAGGGAGCAGAATATCATACTGGAAGACAAGGTGCATAAACGTACAGAAGAGTTGCAAACCACCAACGACGAACTGAGTGTAGCCATGAAGAACCTGAAAGATGCACAGACACAACTGGTGGAAAGAGAAAAAATGGCTTCCCTGGGTCAGCTCACGGCAGGTATTGCACATGAGATCAACAACCCGATTAACTTCGTTACGTCTAATATCAAACCGCTTAAACTGGATATTGCAGATATCAGAACACTGCTCGACAAGTATGACGGACTGGCCACGGCTAGTGATGTGAAGTCAGAACTGCAGGACATTGCCGCTTACAAACAGGAGATAGACATCGACTATATACACGAAGAAATTGCCTCCCTGATCAAAGGTATTGAAGATGGAGCCACCCGCACAGCTGAGATTGTAAAAGGATTGCGTACCTTCAGCCGGCTGGATGAAAGTGATGTGAAGTCAGTTGACCTGCACGAAGGGCTGGACAGCACGCTGGTACTCCTTAAGAACAACATTCCACCGAATGTAAAGGTGATAAAGCACTATGGTACCCTGCCCAAAATAGAATGCTATGCCGGCAAAATGAACCAGGTGTTCATGAACATTCTGACCAATGCCTTCAATGCAATTAAAACCCATTCCGATGGCAGGGAAGAAAGTGTAACTATCACTACCCGGCAGGAAAATGAGATGGCTGTAATCAGTATTAAAGATACCGGCCCGGGGATGACTGAAAAGGTTAAGGAAAAGATCTTTGATCCTTTCTTTACCACCAAGGACGTAGGAGAAGGTACAGGGCTGGGCCTTTCCATTGTATTTAGTATCATAGAAAAACATCAGGGACGCATATTGGTAAATACTGCCCCCGGGGAAGGTGCAGAATTTATTATATATTTACCGCTGAAGATAGCCGTTATGGCCTAGCGCCATACTTCAATGGTGCCCCGAGACAGGAATGAGCCCTACAATTGAAACATTATCGTTTTTTGTATAAAACATTAGTGGATGAAAGAAAACCGTATCAGGATTCTCTACATTGACGACGAAGTACACAACCTAAATGCTTTTAAAGCCAGCTTCCGCCGCAGTTATGAAATATATACAGCTAACTCCGCCCAGGAAGGCAAGCAGTTACTAAAGAGCATCGATGTACATATCATTATCGCTGACCAAAAGATGCCAGTATCTACAGGTGTTGAATTCTTTAATGAGATTAAAGATACACTGCCTGACCCTATGCGTATCCTGCTCACGGGCTATACTGATGTAGAAGACATTATCGACGCTATCAACAAGGGGCATATTTTCTCCTATATCAAGAAGCCATGGGATGAACATGAACTGCACAGAACCATCCAGAATGCTTTCGAAATATATACTACCCGCAAACAGCTGAAGGAAAAGATCGTAGAACTGGAAAAGATAAATGATGAACTGAATCGCTTTATCTATTCCACTTCCCATGACCTTCGCTCCCCGCTCATGTCTGTACTGGGGATCATCAACCTGAGCAGGCTTGATAACTCTGTGACTGACCCCAATGGTTATCTGAATATGATCGAAGTATGTATTCAGAAACTGGATGGATTTATCCAGAAGATCATTGAATACTATCGTAATTCAAGACTGGATGTGGAGTATGAGAAGATCAATTTTGACCATTTGCTGAATGAATGCATCTCGCAATTCAAGCATCAGAACACAGCCATTGAGTTCCAGGTAACGGTAGATCAGCCGGTGGATTTCAAAGGCGATACATTCCGTATCAGTGTAATTCTGAACAACCTGATATCGAACGCTGTTAAATATCAGAAGCCGGACGAGGTGCATCCTAAAGTGAACCTGGCAGTGAAAGTAGAGCCACATAAGGCAACACTGTTGATATCGGACAATGGTATCGGGATATTAAGTGAACACCTGAACAACATCTTTAAGATGTTCTTCAGATCTAAAAATAACAACAAGCCGGGTAGCGGCATTGGCCTTTATATAGTGAAAGAAGCGCTGAATAAGATAGGCGGCACAATCAATGTAGAATCCAAGTATGGAGAAGGTACACAATTTGAAATAAGCATTCCGAACAGAAATGATTTCGATTCCTGATTTACGTGTGATTTTGATAGATGACAATGAAGTGGACCTTCTATTGCACGAAAAGCTGATTGCTATACAGCAGATCAGCCGGACAGTGCTTGCTTTTAATAATGCCAATAAAGCGCTTGAGTTTCTATCGTCTAATATAACTTTACCTCGTATACCTCCCACCGTTATCCTGCTGGATATACAGATGCCGGAGATGGATGGATTTGATTTCCTGGAGGCTTTTGATAGCTATCCCACCAAGATCAAATCGCAGTGCCATGTAATTATGGTATCCTCCTCGCTGGATTATAGTGATATCAGCCGCACGTATGCAAACCCGATGGTTGTAAAACTGCTAAAGAAGCCGCTGCTGGCAAAGGAACTGACGGCAGCAGTGACTGATATTTTCAGGGATTTTTCCTGATCTTACTTATCCATAATCATCTTTCTATGGGCACGGCCCCAGTTGCCGAGTTCTGAAATCACGGCAAATAATGACTCTCCATGGGGAGTGATCCTGTATTCTACTACGGGAGGAAAGGCATCGTATTCGGTACGGGAAATTATCTTATTGGTTTCCAGACTTTTAAGTTCTTTCGAAAGCGTTCTGTCTGTAATCGGGGCCAGCTCCTTCGCAAGCTGGTTAAAACGGCGCGGACCAAAGGAAAGATGGATCAGTAACTGGAGTTTCCACCTGCCACCAAGCACGTCAAGGGCATCTTTGACAGGGATGATGTGTTTACTGCATGTTTCTTTGGTTCTTACGCTCATGGTACAAAAATACGACATATTACTATCCTGAAGGATAGTGCTATCCGGGAATATAGTATCGCCAGCCGCGTAACTATTCGGGATAATTTTGGCTTAAAATTAAAATAAGCACCATGAGAATATTGCACGTAATCACCAGCCCGAGAAGATCCCAGTCGTATAGCGTACAATTAGGAAATGCCATTGTAGATAAACTGGTTGCAGCTCACCCCGGTAGCACCGTAGTAGTACGTGACCTGGCAGCAGCACCGTTCCCACACCTGGAAGAAGCACATATCCAGTCTTTCTTTACCCCGGAAGAAAACAGATCCGCAGCGCAAATCAGTGCAATTGCCAATTCTGATGAAGCGATTGCTGAACTGCAGGCAGCAGATGTGGTTGTGATTGGCGCGCCAATGTATAACTTCAGTATCACTTCTAACCTGAAATCATGGTTGGATCATATTGCCAGAAGAGGAAAGACTTTCAATTATGGCGCAAATGGTCCTGAAGGACTGGTAAAAGGAAAGCAGGTATACCTGGCTATTTCTACAGGTGGTGTATACTCCGAAGGAGTAATGAAGATATATGATTATACAGAGAATTACCTGAGAGCCGTATTAGGTTTCATGGGCATGACAGCTGTAAAGGTAGTTAGAGCAGAAGGCTTGTCTGTACCCGGGGTACAGGATACTGCGATGGAAAAAGCCTATGAAGCGATTACCGTATAAATCATTTTTTATTAAATATCTGAAGGGGCTAACCTGAAACATCGGGGCAGCCCCTTTTTTATTCGGTTCCTGATGGAGAGAAAATTATTTTAAGCGATTCTCTGCTGCCACCATGTTCCAGCCAGTGATGAGTTTCCTTTATGCTATATTTGTGAGGGAAGCCCCGCCACGCCAACCGCTGGTATAATATGATGCATCATTTTACAATAAAGGGAGCGGCTACTTTGGTGGCCCTCCTGTTCTTTATAACTTCATTTGGACAGGACACCGCGAAAGTAGGCCGCCTGTACCGCGAAGGACAACGCCTGATCCTGAAGACGGGTGTTGAAAAAGAGGATATGGATTCTGCATGGGTCATTGCCAGGCAGATAGATTCCTTTAGCCGCCATACGCATTATATGGGCGGCATTGGCATTGGCAAACTCCTTACGGCCAAGATCCTCAATGAATCGCACAGAAATGACGGCCGCCGTGAAGCCAGCCTCGAAGCACTCTCTTTATTAAATCAATATGGCAGCCCCACCCTGCAGGCCGAAGCCCTCATCGAGGTGGGCGGTACTTACCAGAATAAAGCAGCAGATCTCCCCAAGAAAATATTTTATTACAAAGCCGGTGCACAACGTTACCTCGATATAAAAGATTACCTGCATGCCGGCAATATGCTGGAATATACAGGCGAGTTGTACAACATTGCCAGCGAATACAGGCAGGCATTAAAGACCCTTGATTCTGCACTGATCCTTTATAAGCTGAGTGGCTTTCCCCGTTTACATGGACTATACAGCCTGATGGGATCAACGTATATGTTTATGAGTGATTTTTCCAATGCCCTCCGCTATAATATTATGGCGATAGAAACGGGTGAGAAATTACATGAGACAGGGATCATCATGAGCCCCATCTACAACAGGCTGGGGATGATTTATTTCTCCATTGAAGACTATCCACCTGCGATTGAATACTTTAACCGTGGGCTCAGGATCGCTTATCTCAATCATGATACGATGAGCATCCAGACCATACAGATGAATATTGCCTACATCTACCGGAAGACAGGACGCTTTGAACTGGCATTAGATTCCATCCGTGCAGCGGAAAAGCTATCGCTGCATGCAGATGACGATGATTCTGCAGAAGTAGCTTCCAGGTACCTGTATATATACCTGGAGAAAAAAGACTATGCCAAAGCAGCGCTATACTATAAAAGACTGGCAGACATTTACAACCGTCATCCTAACTCACCTTCGGCCGGACAGTTTACACGACTGGCGCTCGCATCATACCTGCAGCGCACAGGACACCTGAAGGAAAGCATGCCTTATTTAATCACAGCGGAACAGGAAGCAAAGAACCGCGAGGAACCCATTTCCAGAATGGTACAGCTGTACCAGTTATTTTATCGTGCGGATTCTGCAATGGGCAATATCCAGGCAGAGCTGGGGCATTTTAAACAATATAAGATCCTGGGCGATTCATTTACAAATATCCAGAAATCCAGGCAGCTGGCCAGTTTGCAACTGCAATTCGAAACTTCGAAAAAGGACCAGGATATCCAGTTGCTCACGCAAAAAAGTGCTTTGCAGGAAGCATCCCTGCAAAAGGAGAAAATCTTCAGAAACGTGATCTTTGGAGGCGTGTGTACCTTGTTGATGATCCTGGTGCTGACCTATAACCGTAGTCGCCTGAAACAACGCAGTAACCTGCAATTGCAACAAAAGCAGGAGGAGATCAATGATCAGAATGAACTGCTGCGTAAACTACTGGTAGAAAAAGAATGGCTGCTGAAAGAGATCCATCACCGGGTGAAAAATAACTTACAGATCGTCATCAGCCTGCTGAATTCACAATCTATTTATCTTGACAACCAGGATGCGATCGATGCCATACGTGACAGTCAGCATCGCATGCATGCCATGTCGCTTATTCACCAGAAGCTATATCAGACGGATAACCTGGCAACGATTGACATGAGCTGGTATATCAAAGAACTGGTGGCATATATGCGGGAGAGTTTCCCCACGGAGACCACCATCACTTTTCAGCTGCAAATAGCGCCATTAGAGCTCGATGTTGCCCAGGCGGTACCATTGGGCCTCATACTGAACGAAGCGGTCAACAATGCCATTAAATACGCGTTTAAAGGCAGGCAACAGGGGATCATTAGTATTAGCCTGATCACACTGGACGATACACACCGGGAACTGTGTATTTTTGATAATGGAAACGGGTTACCCCAGCAACTGAATATGGAGGAAACCACCACACTGGGTATGAGCCTGATGCGGGGATTGAGTGAACAACTGGATGGAACTTTTGAAGTAAAGAGCCGGCAGGGAACGATCATCACAATCGTATTTCCCATTGCGCAAAAAGAAATGATATGAAGATCCTGATTGTAGAAGATGAGTTTATAGTGGCCAATGACCTGCGGCTGATGCTGCAGAAGGCAGGTTACACGGTGGTAGGCATCGCCTCCGGCGTAGTACAGGCACGCAAACTGATTGAGAGCAAACAACCTGACTGGATACTGATAGATATAATTCTCAAAGGCGATCTGACAGGCATTGACCTGGCAAGAGAGCTGATGACACAGCATATTCCTTTCCTGTTTATTTCTGCCAATACCAACCAGGAGATCCTGGAAGCAGCCAAGACCACCAATCCCTATGGTTTCCTGGTAAAGCCTTTCAGGGAAAAGGATCTGCTGGTGATGCTGGACATTGCTTTTTTCAGGCATGAGATGGAGGCTAAGCAGCAACAGCCGGCTACCTTACCTGATACAGGCATGGTGGGCCGGAGTGCAGCTTTTGTCAATGTACTGGATCATATCAGCAAGGTGGCACAGAGCAATACTTCTGTACTCATCACCGGCGAAAGCGGTACTGGCAAGGAAAGAGTGGCGGCAGCTATTCACCGGGCCTCCGCCAGAAGTCAGCAGCCTATGGTGACGGTAAACTGTGCAGCACTGCCTCTATCGCTGGTAGAATCAGAATTGTTCGGGTATGAGAGAGGTGCTTTTACCGGTGCGAACCAGCAAAGGATCGGGAAGTTTGAACAGGCGAACGGCGGCACAGTATTCCTGGATGAGATAGGAGAACTGCCCCTGGAGGCACAGGTGAAACTGCTGCGGGTATTGCAGCAGCGGGAAGTAGAACGCCTGGGAGGGCAGGCAATTATTCCGATAGATGTACGCATTATTACCGCCACTAACAGGCCCCTGGAGAAAGAGGTAGCAGAGGGGCGGTTCAGGTTAGACCTGTATTACAGGCTGAATGTATTTCCGATAGAGGTACCGCCATTGCGGGAAAGGAAAGATGATATAGCACCATTGGCTTACTACTTCCTGGAGAAATTCGGAAAGACGGTGAATAAGATCAGCCCTGCTGTAATGCGGCAGATGAAAGAATATTCCTGGCCCGGGAATATCAGGGAACTGGAGCACCTGATAGAAAGACAGGTATTGCTGGCAGAGGGACCGGAGATTAATTCCATTGATCTGCGGGCACAGCCCAATATTACGCCGGTGGCTTCCTCAGAGGTGATCAAGACGATGGAAGAGATGGAGAAGGAGCATATTATCAGGGCACTGAAGGCCAGCCAGGGAAAGGTAAGCGGAGCAGGAGGGGCAGCGGCAGCCCTTGGAATAGCTGCGCAGACCCTGTTTGCCAGGATGAAGAAGTTTGGTATTAAGCAAACGTATCAATGATCCTCTCTCGATTTCGGGGATGAATTCTTTGCGGCTGCGGGGGATTTTTTTATACAACTCTTTTTTTGTGCCTGATCCAGATCATTATTGGAGCAAAAGGCTTGGTGTATTTTTGGCGAAATCCCTGTTAATGAAGTTTAAGCTTTGGGTTACACTAACAATCTTATTTTTTATTTATTCGTTTTACGTTTACATCTACAGTAGTTCCGAAAACCCACCAGCTCAGCCTACTGCCAGTGTTCTCTCCGGATGGAAGGTATGGCAGAACAAAAATTGTCACACCTGCCACCAGTTATATGGTCTTGGCGGATACATGGGCCCAGACCTCACAAATATCGCTTCTGATCCCACCAAGGGAAGCGATGCTTACATGAAAGCATTTATGATGAATGGCACCGGCAAAATGCCTAATCTACACTTAACTGAGGAAGAAATGACCAGTTTAGTATCGTTTCTGCGATGGGTAGATAAAAGTGGCAAAAGCCGGGTAGCAAAGGAATCTGTACACTGGACAGGAACTTATATTTTTTAAGAATCTTAATGATGGACTTACAAAGATTATTTATCCGGTTTTCGCTGGCGCTGCTGCTGTTGACCGTTATTGCAGGTGTGCTTGCATCGTTCGCATTTTTATTTCCTGCAAGTTTTAATACCGTACTGCCTTTTCACGAATTACGCCCTGTACACGCATCTGCTGCTTTGTTCTGGATTATCACAGGCGCTGCCTGCTGTGTGAGTTATTTCAGTGGAAGGCAGAGCAAGCCTTTTATGATACTGTGGATGGTGACGATTGTCGTGATTTTTGTGAACTATGGTTTTCAAAATTATGGTGGCCGGGAATACTGGGAGTTTCCTGCTTATCTGAATCTGCCACTGCTGGCAGCATGGTTATGCTTTATGGCGGTGTTTATCCGACGTTTGCCTAAGGATACTCCCATTTATTACTGGATGTGGACAACGGGCATCCTCTTCTTTCTCATCACATTCATTGAACAAAATCTCTGGCATATTCCATGGTTCCGGTCTTCTTTTTTAAGAGAAGTAACCATACAATGGAAAGCAAATGGTTCTATGGTTGGCGCCTGGAACCAGATGATCAATGGCTTATCTGTATACCTGTTGGTTGCGATTAGCGGCAATGCAGGACTGGCGCAAAAGAAAAAAACCTGGTTCCTCTTTTACCTGGGTTTATTTAACCTGATGTTCAACTGGGGCCATCATGTGTATAATGTGCCGAATAGTAACTGGATGCGTGGTGTGGCTTACGGGGTGAGTATGACGGAATGGGTGATCATTATCCTCATCATCCGGGATTTCAAAAGTAACCTCTCAGAGGGGCGAAAATTCAGGCACCTGGTGGTGTATCGCTTTATCAGTGCTGCAGAGCTCTGGGTAGCGGCTAATTTGCTACTGGCATTGCTGATGAGCATTCCTGCCATCAATCGTTATACCCATGGCACGCACATTACCGTGGCGCATGCGATGGGCACTACTATTGGAATTAATACGATGCTGCTGCTGGCGGCTTTCGGGTATATCCTGGATGTGGACAGCCTTTCAGCACGCGTTCGGAAATATTTACAGATAGCAATAAGAATCAACACGTTAAGCCTGGCAGTGTTCTGGGTGTCATTGATCGTAGCGGGGCTGGTGAAGGGTGTTCTTTCAGTAGATCATCCTGAAAATAGCTTTTTTGACGTGATGGAGGCGATCCGACCCTACCTGGAGGCATTTACGGCTGCCGGCCTGGGGGTAATGATCGCCCTGGGGGTGATTTGCGTGATTTATTTGAAGCATTCCCGGCGGAGACAAACAGTTTAAGTTTTTAATAGATAAGCTATCTTAAATCAATTGGTTATCGAAACTAAAAATCGATAAAGCGATTTCTTTTGCCCTGCACTAACGTGTTATCTTCTCTCCGGCACTGTGTAATATTATTGACATTAGTTACCTTTGTGCCTCGCATTTAAAAAGAAAATTGCTATGAGTCGTTATAATGAATATCTTAAAGAGATAGAAGAAAGAAAAGGTCTGGGCCTACATCCGAAGCCGATTGACGGATCCGAATTACTGAGTGAAATCATCGCACAAATTAAAGATCTCGGAAATGTAAACAGGAAAGATTCTCTTAATTTCTTCATTTATAACGTGTTGCCAGGAACTACCAGTGCTGCTGGTGTGAAAGCTCAGTTTTTAAAGGAAATTATTCTGGGCACCTCCAAAGTTGAAGAGATCACGCCTGCTTTTGCATTCGAGCTGTTATCTCATATGAAGGGTGGTCCTTCTATCCAGGTATTGCTGGACCTCGCGCTGGGTGAAGATGCTGCTATCGCCAAAGCTGCTGCAGATGTACTGAAAACACAGGTATTCCTTTATGATGCTGACACTGATCGTCTGAAAGAAGCATTCAAAAACGAAAATCCAATTGCTAAAGAAATACTTGAAAGTTACGCAAAGGCTGAGTTTTTCACGAAGCTGGCCAGCGTACCTGAAGAGATCAGGATCGTAACTTTCATTGCTGGTGAAGGTGATATTTCTACTGACTTACTCTCTCCGGGTAACCAGGCACACTCCAGGTCCGACCGTGAACTGCATGGTTTATGCATGATCACTCCACAGGCACAGGCTGAAATCAGGGCACTGCAGGCACAACATCCTGACAAGAGTGTAATGCTGATTGCTGATAAAGGTACAATGGGCGTAGGTTCATCCAGGATGTCAGGTGTAAACAACGTGGCTCTCTGGACAGGTAAACAGGCAAGTCCATATGTTCCATTTGTGAATATTGCTCCGATTGTAGGTGGTACCAACGGTATCTCTCCTATCTTCCTCACGACTGTTGACGTAACCGGTGGTATTGGTATTGACCTGAAAAACTGGGTGAAGAAACTGGACGAAAATGGTAAGCTTGTTCGCAATGAACAGGGCGAGCATATCCTGGAAGAAGTTTACTCCGTGGCAACCGGCACAGTGCTGACCATCAACACGAAGACTAAGAAACTGTATAACGGCGATAAAGAACTGATTGACATTTCCAAGGCACTGACGCCTCAGAAAATGGAATTTATCAGGGCCGGTGGTTCATATGCGATCGTATTTGGTAAAAAGATCCAGACTATAGCAGCTAAGATCCTCGGTATTGAGCAAACACCGGTATTTGCGCTGCCAAAAGAAATTTCTGTTGAAGGTCAGGGTCTGACTGCAGTAGAAAAGATCTTTAACAAGAATGCAGTAGGCATTGCTCCTGGCAAAATATTACATGCTGGTTCAGATGTTCGCGTAGAAGTAAATATCGTAGGTTCCCAGGATACGACTGGTCTGATGACAGCCCAGGAGCTGGAATCTATGGCAGCTACCACGATTTCTCCAATTGTAGACGGTGCTTACCAGTCTGGTTGTCACACGGCTTCAGTATGGGATAAGAAAGCACAGGCAAACATTCCAAAGCTCATGAAGTTCATGAATGAGTTTGGACTGATCACTGCGCGTGACCCGAAAGGCGAATATCATTCCATGACGGATGTAATTCACAAAGTACTCAACGATATTACAATAGATGAGTGGGCGATCATCATTGGTGGTGACTCTCACACAAGAATGTCCAAAGGTGTGGCATTTGGTGCTGACTCAGGTACCGTTGCGCTGGCACTGGCTACCGGTGAGGCTTCCATGCCAATTCCTGAATCCGTGAAAGTAACCTTCAAAGGTGCCATGAAGGATCACATGGACTTCCGCGATGTAGTACATGCTACACAGGCACAGATGCTGCAGAAATTTGCTGGTGAGAACGTATTCCAGGGTAGAGTGATTGAAGTACATATCGGTACACTGCCTGCTGACCAGGCCTTCACTTTCACTGACTGGACTGCGGAGATGAAAGCAAAAGCATCTATCTGTATTTCTGAAGATGATACCCTGATCAAATCACTGGAAATTGCGAAAGGCAGGATCCAGATCATGATCGAAAAGGGCATGGATAACAGCAAGCAGGTGCTGCAGGGTCTGATCAATAAAGCTGATAAGAGAATCGCTGAGATTAAATCCGGTGAAAAACCAGCGCTGGCACCTGATGCAAATGCTAAATACTACGCTGAAGTGGTAGTTGACCTGGATGTGATCGTGGAACCAATGATTGCGGATCCGGATGTAAATAACGACGACGTATCTAAGAGATATACCCACGATACCATCCGCGGCCTGTCTTACTATGGTGATGCGAAGAAAGTGGATCTTGGTTTCGTAGGTTCCTGTATGGTGCACAAGGGCGATCTGAAAATCGTTTCCCAGATGCTGAAGAACCTGGAAAAACAACAGGGCAAGGTGGAGTTCCATGCACCACTGGTGGTAGCTGCTCCAACTTACAACATCATTGATGAACTGAAAGCAGAAGGTGACTGGGAGATCCTGCAGAAGTATTCTGGTTTCGAATTTGATGATGCTGCGCCAAAAGGTGTTGCACGTACAACGTATGAAAATATGATGTACCTGGAGCGTCCGGGTTGTAACCTGTGTATGGGTAACCAGGAGAAAGCGGCAAAGGGTGATACCGTAATGGCGACATCTACGCGCCTGTTCCAGGGTAGAGTGGTGGAAGATTCTGACCGTAAGAAAGGTGAGTCTCTGCTGGCATCTACACCGGTGGTGGTACTTTCAGCTATATTGGGAAGGATTCCTAATGTGGATGAGTACAAGGCAGCTGTGGAAGGTATTGACCTGACTAAGTTTGCGCCTCCGTTGAAGAATTTGGCGGCAGTGGGTAAGGATAGTTTGGCTTACTAAGATTTTAAGAGGATATATAAAAAAAGGTGGCTTGTAAACAAGCCACCTTTTTTTGTTTAAAAGTAAAAGCCCTACAGTAGTCACTGTAGGGCTTTTTGGGTGGAAAAGGGCGGGGAGATGTCAAAGTATTTATGGGATTTTGAACAAATTTGCCATTCTTTAAAACTATAACCCGCGATAGTAAAATATTTTGATGACTTTGCTACCAATTTTCAAATTATTGTATTTCATGCCCCATCGTTGCTGTGTAGTTGCTATATTATTTGATCAGTAAACTTTAACAACATCGCCAAAAGATCTGCGCCATTGTGGTTCAACATGCGCATCATCGCTTTTTTTACCAAAAGCGATAACAACCGGAATAACAGAGCCATACGGTAAATTTAAAAGGGATGCGATTTTTTGGGCGTTAAAACCTTCCATTGGGCAAGCGTCATAGCCTTTGGCCACAGCTGCCAGTAAAAGATTTTGTGCTGCAAAAATTGAATTTTTTGCTGTCCAGTGCCTGATCCCCATAGCACCGAGAGGCAGTATGGAAATCGCCGGTAAAAACCAGGAAAAAAAACCAAGTATCGGTGTCCAGATCACAAGTGGAGCAAATTTTAGAAAGACGCTCATTTTTTTAACAATGCTATGATGGTAAGCCTTTGATTTCTCTGACAGCACAGTGGAATGCTCCGTGTGAGCAGTATAACTTTTCAACGTTTCTTTTATGATACGCGTTCCAGATACGAATACAAACAGACTGCTTGCTTGTACCGCAGCGCGCTGACCGTTGCATGCTTTGGCAACCTTTGCTTTTATTTCGGAGGTTTTGATCCAGAGTATTTCATAGGGCTGGGAATTTGCACTTGAAGGAGCCAGTAAAGCTTCTTCCAATATATCCTGCACGTCCTGATCGGGAATTTGGACATCTTCAAAATCTTTAATTGCTCTCCGGCTCCTGTTTATTACTTTGAAAGTGTTCCAGTTTTGTGTTTCTAAATTCATAAAATAACGGTTTAATCAATGATCGGACAAACCTATGTATATTAGCTTTCTTATAACTGTAACTTACCTGGCGGTAAGTTCTTTCCTTTAGGTTAGTATTGCAAAATGGAAACACAACATAAAAGCGGGTGCACTTTTGAAGCTAGTCAGGCCACGATCATGCTGCCTGTTTTTGATTCCCTCGACGTGCTAAAAGGCCGGTGGCGGTTGCCTATATTGATTTCGCTGTTTTTTGGCGCTAAACGGTTTACAGAAATATCCAAAGCTGTATCCGGAATCTCGGATAAAGTACTGGCCAGAGAACTGAAAGAACTGGAATTAAATCAGTTGATTACAAGGACTGCTCACAATAGCTTTCCGCCAACTGTAGAATACTCCGCCACTCCTCATGGAGAATCAGTAGAAAGGCTGGTGATCGAGCTTAAAAACTGGGGGGAAAAACACCGGCAACAGGTCATTGGCAAATCATCTTGAAAAGAACTTTTGCTATTTATATTTGGTAAGTTATGGGTAGACGTGGGAGCGATATGTTGTAGTAAAAGAAAAAGGCTTTGAGAGGAAACTCTTCAAAGCCTTTTCTATCAAGTGGAGTCCGCCGACAGATTGTCGAACCAATTAAGTATTTTATTCACCCGTATGAATACTGTAAAGCAATTGATAGATAAATTTAAGCGCATATAATTTATTGAAAATATATTATTTTTAAATATCTGTTGTTTCGCCTTCGCGCCTTAAGCTTTAAAAGTTGTTCGTTTAATCCTAATGCAACATTACCTGTCCTATACGGAAGCCGCTGGGCCAGTCAAAACGGAGGATATCCTCCGTTTTGACTGGCCCTGTATCACCATAATAGACACAGTACCATCAAAAAGGCGATTTTGTTATGAAAGTTTTTAATTTTGAGCATATGTACTAATAGATTTTACATTTGCGATGATTATTATAAAAAAGGATGCTAAAGAAAAATTGCTTTAACCAAACTATATGAAAGCCATTTGTAAAAATATACACATCTTAATTTTTGGAATAATCAGCTTATTTTCCTGTGAAACTAATCATCAAAATTTATTAACAAATAACGAAACTGATTCTACAACTAAACCTGTTACCATTGATACAACAATATCAAATATGAATGTTGATTCGATTCAAAAAAAAGAATCCCTCCGATTACAAATTAGAGCATTTAATGATATTAATTTTGGAGTAGAATGTTTCAGTTCTGAGCAGTATCCTGGTTTTACAGATATACCTTACGGAGGACAAAGTATTTCTAATACTGATTTTCATTATGAATCGATTGATTGCGACAGTAAGTTGTAGTCGGTATTGGACAGTGTACAGTTTTTGGCAATTAAGGATGTACAATAAATATTGCCAGATAGGGGTACATTTTGGAAGGCAAAACTAACTGATTTAATCGATTGATGTGAAGATTGTCTTTCTGTTTTTCAACCTAAAGCTCTCCCCATTTAACTTCAATATTTCACATCTATATAAAATCCTATCAAGGATAGCTGTCGTAATCACTTCGTCTCCAATCGTTTCAGCCCACTCTTTGGGCGATTTATTAGTAGTGATGATGAAGGACGTTTTCTCATGGAGCATATTGATAAAATGGAAGAATGCATTCGCTTCATTCCTGGCAATATCGATCATCATGATATCGTCGATAACAACCAGATGGGCCTTTTGCAGGCGTTTATAGTCGGCCATGGCGGGTTTAGAGATGTCTCTTGTTCTGAGCATGGTCATAATTTCATCCATGGCTCTAAAATAGGCCCTATAGCCATTTTTGAGGGCATGATGGCAAAGCCCTGCAGAAAGGAATGATTTGCCGATGCCGTTTGGGCCGAGGACAATTAGATTAAATTTCTGATCCAGCCAGGTCAATTCTTTCAACTGTTCCAGGCGGGAAGCAGGCATTCCTTCTACCAGTGAGCAATCATATTCCTGAAGATTATGGGTGATAGGCAGACGGGCCTCTTTTGTTTTACGTTCCATATCTTTTAGGTTTCTGTGTTGGATCTCAATGTCCAATAGCTTTTCAGCAAATTCCAGATAACTAATTCCTTCTGCAGAAGCATTATCAGCTATTGACTCAACCTGAGACCCTATTGCGCCCAGCCTAAGTTGTCTACAATGCCCGTTAATCTTTTCTTTTGATTTCATATGCTTTTGATTATTAAATAAAAATGAGGGTAGAGTGAGCATGCATGCTCACTCTACCCTCACCGGTTTAACTGTTAAAAATCTTTTCATAATCACCCAGATCCCTTTTGTCTGGCTGGATAGCGGCCTTTCTGGTGCTATTACGATCCAAAAGAATAATTTTCCCTGTCTGGGCGTATTCTTCCTTATTCTCCTGCTCATGCATCTTTAAAAGATCCCTGAAGACAATTGCACTGGCATATTTTTCCCGAACACATTTCTCCAATACTTTATCATAGGTTTTTTGATCATGCTCCAGAATGGCCTCCCTGATAGCTAATAACTGATCTCTCAGATATCTGGCTTTTTGTTCCCGGATCATTTCAAAAAATTTGATGGCCAGAGACCTATCGGTAAACATTGCCGCAACCTCTTCCATCAAAACATTCAGCTTTTGAGATTTATCTCTTTTATGATCGCTATTGATGATTTTGTTCCCCTTGCTATTTGCGATACCATGTTTGCACAAAAACTCGTCCTGCTGGCTATAGACATGCAATTCATTTTCTTTGCGGTAGATTTTGACCTCAACGTCCTTCTTGTAGGTTCCCTGGGGCACTGAATAAAAATTACCCTCAAGAGAAAATGTATTATCTTTCCTTAAGTACCGCAAAATATAAGCTGGCTTGTGTTTTACCGGCATCCATGGCTTTAAATAACCCTGTTCGATGTCCCATTCGGCAAAAGGCACTTTTCTTGTAGTGGAATGTGCTACCCCATTTCCGGTTCGCGTCAACCACCCTAAGACCTGCTGCTGAAGGGTTTCTATGTCATAATAGACCCTGCCATATAAGAAATTTCCTTTTACATATTTCACGACATTTTCTATTTTGCCCTTACTTTCCGGATCACTTTTTCGGCAAAAATGAAGGCCCAGAGCCTGTTCACGTACATAAGCTTTAAATTTTGAAGTGAGCAACAAATCACCTATTTGCTCACTGGACAACAGTAGCTTATCCTGGTCATAAACCAATTCAGCTGTAATCCCATTAAAATACTGGAATGCAGCTTCATGGGCATTGATAGTGGTGTCTGTTGTAAAAGGAATGGATGAGAAGTAGACATATTTCATCCGGGAGCGGGATAACATCATGGTGAAGAAATGCACTTTCTTCTTTTTTGCCTCACTGTTCCGAAGATAATACTCTCCAAAGTCGGCTTGTGCCTGTTGACCATAGGGTAACTCCTCTACTACAAAGTATTCCCTGTCGATGGTTTCTAACGGAATGTTGTACTTCTGCCGGATACCCATTACATAGTTGTAAACTGTCTTGGGATTCAACCGTGGCAGATCCTTATAGTGTTCTTTAAGCCAGTCTAACATTTGCGCAGCACTGGCTCCAGGAGCTGCTATCAGTCTTCCTTTTACAAAGTCTTCGTATTTGTCCAGAACTTTCGGGCGGATATCCTGTTTTATCAGGAACTCTTCGTACTCCGATTCACTCATTGCTAAATACCGGGCTATGGTGCGTCTATCGCATACTGCGTACTTTGCTATGGCTAAATTACTTAGCCCCTCCCTTGCCAATCTATGAATTTCATGATACATGATCCAATTACTCATTGTCTTTTTATCCATTTTACCCTCTTTGATGTAGAGCAAAACTGGGAATTTAAAAGTTGATCATGTACCCCTATACTCGCAATTGTACATCCTTATTTACCAAAACTGTACATTCTTATTTACCGAAGATGTTCATTGCTATTTACCGAAACTGAGCATCCTTATTTACCAAAGTTGTACAATACTAATTGCCATTTTTAGGACATCCTTATTTACCGATCACATAAGTACGGGCTGTACTCTTTTAGATTAAATCAAGCTGAGAGAATTTTTGATCTTAATGCGTTAAATAAAATTTTGCAAAGTATTACAAAAGTAGTTTCCTATAAATATGGCAAACCGAAGGTAATAAATGAAACGTTTAAGAAGGGGGGACAATTTCCTAAAGATTTTAATCACAAGGTATTGTATGAAAAAAATGAAGGACTTTATGATCCATTGCCAAAAGATGACTATAAAGGAAGATTCTTGTATCACTGGAATTCAGATTCAATTATTATCAAGTTGGGCTATTTTAAAGATTACGCGGATTCACCCATTTATGCTAATGATGGAAACTCATCAATAACTAAAAGTACAACTAGAAATATTTCGGGGTTTACCTATGAAGAAGCATACAGGGTATCCCTTTATTTCGAATCCAAAGTCATCAAAAAAATAGTCAATTCAGAAAACAAAAAGGTCCATGACTCGATAAATGAAACCGATAAGAGTAAATTTTAAAATTATGGAGAAGAACTAATCCAGTAAAGCCTTTATCAAGCAATCCTTTAAATCTATATAATACTGGATATTAATTTTTGTAATCATCTCGTCCGATAGCTCATTTAATTGTTTTCTGGCGTTCAAGGGTACTAACAACGTTGTTGCACCCTTTTCCACTGCAATTTCGGCAAGGTTCACAGCATTGTAAACCATGTCCAGTGAACCGCCTAAATTTAATTGCCCTACTAGTATAAGACCTCCTTTGGTATTTTTTTCAAGTATAGCACTACACATTCCAATTAACACGGCCATGCCCATTCCATTACCACTTTTGGATGCATCAAATGATCGCAACTGAATAGAAAATTCATTCATCCTTGCATCTCTGTCACCAATGAGCTCTTTATTTTTACTATATAAATTTTGCTCGGCATAACGAACACTTTCCTGAAACTGCGGCGGAACGGGTTTGTTCAGTATCTTGACACCCGATCCAGGACCGGCATTGATTTCAATTTTATACAATCCTGTTGTATCATCTTGCCCACCTGCATTCAATGCCCAAATTTGACCAGGGGGCAGTGGATCTTCACTTATAGTATTTTCGCTATGAATTTCAGGTGTAGTTACAAAAGTTTCAACTCCATCTTCGCCAATACGATAACTAAAATGAGTATTTCTAAATTCTGCTGAACCAATCCTTTTCTGCTGCTCTTTTACCCTTCTTCTATACTCTAAGGCAATTTTGACTGCCCATTCCAGCAATTCATCAGCAACAGGAGCTTCTGGATTGGGTTGCATTAACTTCAATAGTCCATTTATTGTTTTATTTACTGCAGTAGTGTCGCGTCCACTTAGAGCACCACCATAATCAATGCGTTGCAAAACAGTAGAAATGCGACTGATATCTCTTAACCGGGTCCAGCACTCTGCCAGGAAATCACTTACCAAACCAAAATGATTAGTGAAATATGTTTTATTAAGTTTTGGAAAATCCCACCCAGGAACAAACGCATGAATGCGGTCCATAAAGGCTGTATCATCCCTCATTTCCTTAGGCATTGGGCCAAATAAATGACTTATGCGCTGTTGATGTTCTACATCTACATCAAAGTTGCCAACCATCACAATTCCGCCATCAGCCCGAATAGGTTCTTTACCCCGACTGAATTCTCCACTTTCCATGTAACCTTTCATGATGTTTACACCATCTTTTTGGTCGAAGGAAACACCAGAGACTTCATCAAAACAAATTACATCATATTTACAAACAAGGCCTCTTTCACCATTACCCATATTTACAAACATCTTGGCCACTGTGGCCTTTCCTCCTGAGATCAAATGTGAATAAGGGGAAATTTGTTGATATAAATGTGATTTTCCCGTTCCTCTAGGCCCTAATTCAATTAGATTATAATTTCGCTCAACAAAAGGGATCATTCTAACAAACAGAACATTTTTTGCTTTTTCTGACAAAAGAGAAGGTTCCATTCCTACGCTACGTATGAGAAAGTCTTTCCATTCTTCTAAAGTGAAATGCTCTCTTCCTTTATATAAAACCTGCAATACATCCCGTTGAGACAACTGAATTGGCCGGATATTTTTTATACCAAAAGGACGACCATTATTTTCCAGAGCAATAGCCGCATCGTATTCTAATTCAATTTCTGCATAAAACCCACCCGTAAGCATTCTGTCATTCTCATAAACTACTTCTGATGGGATCCTTACTTTATTCAACCTCAAACTAGGTAGATAGGCTAAATAACTACCAGAATCAGCATCTAATTTGGCAGTTATAATGTCTATTAATTTAACCACGCCCTCCTTTTCAGCTTTTGATTTGAAATATTCCTCTTCACCAGGACGCACAGTTCTGGCTTGCAATTGTCGTTTTACTATCTCCAAACCTTCTTGAATTTCATTTTCAATAATTGTAGCGCAATATCTGCCCAAAAGAAATTCAATTACATAAGTGGGAACGGGATAGGTTTTCCGAAACTGCTCCAGCAAATCCTTCCGTACTATATAACCTTCGAAAGCATTAGCAGATAATTGATCAATCTTATCTAATCCCATATGTTAATTTTTATCCACCTACAGTGGTTGGTTTTTTATCTATGATCCTTTCCTCTTCATCAAGTAATACAATGGTAGCGGCAGCATGCTCAGCAGCATCATCAACCATCAATGAAACCGTATTATCTTTTAAATATTTACTAATCGATAATACAATTGACGATTTTTCATCACTATACTTTGTGCGAATATCGATAGAATAACC
Source organism: Chitinophaga sancti (assembly GCF_034424315.1). Lineage (GTDB taxonomy): Bacteria > Bacteroidota > Bacteroidia > Chitinophagales > Chitinophagaceae > Chitinophaga > Chitinophaga sancti. Next base: position 6,173,293 of record NZ_CP139972.1, on the reverse strand, counting down.
ATCAGGCACAACATCAGTGGTTATTACACATTTCAAATTAATCCACTTTACAACCTTAATTTCTGCATGAATAAAAGAAGTCACTGCGTTTTCAACTAACAATACGGGTATTAAGCATTCATGAATTGATATCCCCCCATGCGCATATTCTTCATTCTTTTTGAAAAAAGATATACCAGAAGCATAAGCAATAAAGATGGAAGGATTCCAACGCCAAGGAAGATGTAATAGGTCTGTCTTTGCCCCTTCCTTTATATAAGCACAGCGCCCCCAGCGGGTTTCGGCCAACTCTTTTTTTAATTCTTCTTTTGGTAGACCACCTGGCAATAACAGCCATCCATGATCTGTTACAATTTTAATTCTTTTTACACCCTGCCTAAAAATATTGTCAATAACCTCCTGTACCTGATCAAATAATTCCTCTATTCTCTTTACAATACCTGACTGTTCAACATGGCCTTTCGTGTCAATGTCTCCTATTTCCTGCCAATATTTTTTTTGTATATCTATTTTAGATGAATTAGTAATGTAGGTATAATTATTTACAGTCAACGCTTCGCGGAAGGCTCCAGGTTGTAAATCCTTCCCTGACTTTAGCTGCGGTCTAAATTCATTAATTTGACTCGAAGTTGATATAGAGCTAGTAACAGGAGAAACGTTCGGCTTGGCTGTTGGCGTTAAACTTGGAATAGCAGACCAGGTTGAACTTAATTCAACATTATATTTTTGTTGTTGCAGTCGAGTAAAAAATTCCTCTGCTAATTCAAATCGAAAAGCATCAACAAACAATATAAACGATTCCGTTTCCGTAAATGTCGAATGATCTGTAAATATGGATTGATCATTTTTAACCAATGTCTGAAACTTTTGTGTAACAGACTCTAACCAAGGTTTATATATGGTTGATAGTACAGACTTGACTACGACCTTATCTTTCTCTGTTTTCACCGCTGCCAAGGATTTTCTCATTGACTGATCTATCCTATAACCGCTATTTTTATAATATTCTTTTAATTCGTTGATGGAATGAAATGGAAATGCTTCAATGGTTTTTTCAGCTACAACCAGTAAATGAACTAACGCATTTGCCAAAGGAGTTTGACCCAATTCCGCCCAAACCCAGCTTCTTCTCAGTCCATGTTGCGTTTCTAGAACCCGTAATTTATTTACTGTCTCCTGGGGTTGCAATTTTGCAATTGCAAGCAAAGCTTTATTTAGCTCTTCTTCTCTTGCTTCATTAACCTGCGGCCAGCTTTCATCAGGAAATGCAAACATGCCACTGCCTAAATCTGGCGGCTTTGCCAGCCTTAATAAATCTGGTATTTCCGGGTACTTTTTAGGTGCATGGGTATAATGCTGCCACACATATTTCCAAGCATTTCTTTGTACCCCCAGTTTTTCAACTATTGCCTTTATATTTTTATGATCCGGTTCAAAATCATATTGCGATTTACAGAGATTATAAAAAATCTCTTTCTTTCCCACATCCATTTTAGATAAGGTGATTTCGCCTTTACAAATCCATTTCAAAATGGATGGAATAATATCAGGAAACAGCTGATTATTTAAATATTCGGCGTCAACGATGGTTCTTCCATGCAATACGTCACGGTCCTGAAAAATAGATGGCAATGCCTTTTTCAATGCTTCCTTTGTGGCCGCGTCCTGCCCTACTTTAATGCCTAAGCCACTTATAGGATTCTGCAAAAATGCAAGTATCGTCCATTCTCTGCCATTCTCTTGTGTAAATACAGTTCCGGTATATTGATACTCCATTATGGGTTGAAAATCCAAACCTGCATTTTGTATGTTTTTTAGATCGTTTTTTGAAATGCCTGGTAAATAAATAATAGGAGTTTCCGAACTAGCCCAATCTGCTTCGGGCAAGGACTGGGTAATCATACATTTAAGCCAAATTGCAGGTCCTTGCTTTTTTGAACTATTGTAGGAGCCATATATTAATAAGGCGGGAAAAGTCTTTTGTAATTCAGGTATAATCGATGACCACAACATTTCAGGATCAGGCCAAAGTATAACTTCTGGCATTACCATAATATTGCTATTATGTTGCCTGGCCTGATGTAAAGCAGCTACAACCTTATCGCAAATACTTAACTTCATTTTAAAATTTCCTTTTTCAAGAACATATTTATTCGCCTGCCAATAGTCATATCTAACTTCTGATTTGTTTTATCTAGAACAGCAATTTTCATTACTCCACAGTCATGCGTTGGCAATCTCTTCAATTTTTTCATATATGTTCCTTCATAATAAATGGGTTCATTCGTATATAATGCACTCGGATATACAAGAAATGCCTTTTTCCCTTGCCAATATTCATTATAAACAAACATCTGCTTTAGATCGGCATCTGCAGGAATGTTATTATCAGGTAATTTCCATTTAGTATCTAATACGACTTTGAAATCATTAGTGGTGTTATGAATTATTATATCTGGCCTAATAGTTTTTACACTATTACTCTTTTTCAACTGCCAGAATCCCTTAGAATTTTGCGACTTGATCACCCAACCGGCGGGCTTGTTCTTAAACAACTGCCTGTAGATATACTCTTCCCATAAATCATTCATATCAAACAAAATTGCCAATACAAAATTTTGCCCCGTATTAATATCTGGTCTGTAATTCAATAAAAGCATCGCGGCAATTTCTATGGTTCCTTTGTAATAATCCGTTTTCCTACTAAAGACCAGTTTATCAAAAGTTGATGGCAATACCTTGATATCTTCCAATTCGGGAAAAGACAGTAATAAATTGTATACCCGGTCTTTCAAAAACGAACTATTACTAATAATAGGAACAAGCTTTAAAGCTTTAAGTAATAGCTGGTTGAATATGTTTTCTTTATCGAAAATTTGATGCCGAGTGTAGAACCGTTCTTTATGTACGAGGTTTTGCTGAATCTGACTATTAAAAAGCAGCTTACCTTTCAATGCAGTACAATTTTTTTCAATACGTCTATATTTTTTTACAAGCCCCATTTTCATTATTTCTTCGCACCCCTGAACAAACATTTCAAGATATGCTTCTAAAATGCTATTCGGCTTGAACCGCAGTGAAGCTTTCTCATGTGCATATACTTGCATCCATCGGCATTCTTGCAACATATCAATCAAAACCTTCTGCCAGATTGCTTTTTCTCCTTTTTCTACTGCCTGACTAATTTTAGGTAAAATCTCAATGGTAATATTTCCAACCTGAATTACCCCTACATATTGATTGAATCTTACGCCCTTGGGTGTTAACGTAAAAAAGCAGCTGCCGTGGGTTTCATTATACCATCCCATCGCTTCCCAATGCCCCCTGGTAAAACCATGCTCACCAATGAGTAGCTGCTTATGTTCAAAAACTTGTATAGGCTTATTCATCTTCATCAAAAAGCAACGTGTTGATTTGTATTTCCAGTGATTTAAAGTCAGCAATAGACAATTCTACACCAGACTTTAATTCAAATTGCCAGGATTGATCGTATTGCCCTGCCAGGCTATTGCCTCCGGAAAATGAGGCAAAAATGTTGCTGTTAATTTGCATCTGCTTTTTAAAAAAAGCATCCCCCAATACAAGGCCTAATTTTTCATAATCATTATAGAAATATTCCTGCAACAAAGGCAAGATTTTATTATCATATATCTTTTTTAAGCCTTTTATGTCAGTAACATTCCAAAACCAGGCGTGGCCAATTGTGTGATCATTATCCTTAAGAACTCGTAACCGTGTATTAATTGTTTGGAGTATCTTTGAAAGATCAATACCATCGGTTGTTAAACCAAGCGTGCTTTCTTCAGGCATCTTAGGCACAAAAGAAAATCGTCTTCTCAAGGCAGTATCTAAAGCTTCTATACTTCTATCAGCGGTATTCATTGTGCCAATGATGTATATATTCGGTGGAACTCCAAAGCTATCTTTTGAATAAGGCAGCTTTGCTTTTAAAGCTTCATCTTTTCCTAGTCGTTTGTCATCCTCAATTAAGGTAATCAACTCGCCAAATATATTCGATACATTCCCTCTATTAATCTCATCAATTATAAGGACGAATCTCTTTTGGTTTTCAACATTATAATTCTCGGCTGTTAAGGATTCAATAATTTCCTTTTTGTCTTCGTACGAATATTCCTTTCCTACAATAGTATTATTACTTTTATCGTTCAAATCAGATGACCGCTTTCTGATTGCATTGAGAATGCTCCAATACGCGGATGAATTACTACCTCCAATTTCTGTTCTGAATTGTTTGTTTATATTCGTGACATCATTTAAAGCAGGAAAGGCCTGCGAAAGTTTGGCCAACCTCCGTTTTGAAACTGTATAGGGTCTATTGCCGTCAATGTGTCTTACCCAAATATTATTTCTATCAGAAACGCCTTCGACAGTTAACTTACCTCCGCTTCTTGTTGGCAATTCAATTTTTTTACCTTTTGAAAATTGCTCATTGATCGAATCTAAAAAGTTATCATATTCGGCAGAAAAGTCGAGTACTTTTTCTGTTTCGGCATTGGCAGTTTTCCTTACATAAGAAAATGAGGCTTCTGTACATATTTTTTTAAATATGCCATCTTCAACAGCATAGTATAATTGCTCACCCTCCGATGTAGGTTCAATAGGTTTTATGCCCTCAATAAAGTCTTCATAATTCATACTTTGATGGAAAGTACAAAAAACAATTTGTCCATCTTTCGTATAAAGGTCGAACCGTCGTTTAACTTCTTCTCTATCTTCTGCTAGTATGGAATCAATGCCCTTATTTTCTACTATTGCTACCGAATGGCTTACACTATGAAATGTTTTGCCTGTCCCTGGGGGACCAAATAAAATAGTATTTAAGAACATAATTTTAAAATTTTGATCATCTCTCTCATCACCATTACTTTCAGATGTTTCATCTTTGCTTTTTAGAAACTCTAGATTCATCTTTGGAATGAAGAGGTTCTCATTTAAATAATCAAGATCTCCAGGCTTAATTTCCCAAAAGGTTGAATTGCCGCTTGGCATTGTTTGGGAACGAAAAGATTTTAAGCCTGAAATATTACTATCAACTGGAAAATATAGCGGCTCAATTTCCCTGTAAATCCATTCTTCTTCTTCATCGCCCAATAAAGCTGCATATTCATCATTGAATGGTTTTGCATCTGAAATTACTTTTGCTACTGCAATCATTTTATCCCCACCATAACACAGGTAAACAAAATCACCAATCTTTAGATCATGCTCAAAGGCCTCTCCAGCTCCTTTACCTGTGTATCTGCTTAATGATATCCAGTTATTTTGTTCAAGAACTTTTATAATCCCTGACTTAACAAAATCAGTACGCTTTACAAATACTCCATGGGAAATTTTATAAAGTCTGCTCCCATTCAAATAATGTACCCTTCTAAGATTTAGCTTTCCATCTTTACTTAGGTGATGAGCGAAATAATCCAAACCGCCAAAATCAGTTTCTTGAATTAAACTATTTATTTCATGGTATTCCTGAATTGATGTAGGATAATAATTCGAAAGCCCCAGCCATTTTTTAAAGTTTTGATGACTGTTGTTAACAATTGGAAACATTTCCGGATTGATGTAGTACAACCAGGGAGAATAAATTCCTTTTTTAACTTGTGGTATGTTTTTATTATCAAACGCATTACACAAATCAATTGCGTCCTGCTTAGATTTAATCTTGTAGGCGTCCAATAAGAACTGCCTAATAACAAGCAATTGCTTGGACGAAAGACCTGAAATTCCAGTCTTTCCAGCATTTGTATAGCCTGATTCTCCAATTTTATAAGCTTGTTCACTTAGCTTTTTTCTTACAGATTCATCAGCTATTAAGGCACCAAGCTTATTATCAAAGTTTTCATTACTACAGTTGAACTTAAAAATTTGAATAAGATCAGTTAGATGCTGATTTGTGAGCATTTCATTTTTCAAAACCTCCCAAATAATGGCACGAAACACCGGCACTATCGTCTTTTGTGCCATCCGTTGTTTATATGCCTCGGATGTTTTAAAAGTCGAGTATTGTTCAACAAATGCTTTTATGTTAGTTTGGTTCATCGTCAGTTAGTTATTACCTTACCTTCCTTTTTTCTTCCAAACTCAAATGTTTGTTATTATCCCTGACTTCACCCCAATAAGAACTTGGTGGATTTTTACCTCTATCAATACCCCACTTTATGTTGGGCTTTTTGCGCAATACATCGGCAGTAATAAATGGACGGATATTTAATCGAACACCATCATCTAAATCCGGCTCCCATCCGATAGGCTGCCGTTCTAACGGCTTCCACCGAACAAATATGTCATAAGGGGCTTCGCCCTCCAGGATGGCTTCTAGTTTTTCTTTAAGTTTAAGAGCAGCACTGAGCAAACCTTCGGCACCGCTTTCCCCGGATTTCTTTTTTGCTTCACATTGGCGAATCCAATCGCCCAGGTATGTGAATATGAGGCGTTGGAGATTTTCCTTATTTAGTTTGTGGTAATTAACGAGGGCGGAGAAACCATCCTTACGGCCATCCCAGATATGCCAAATAAAAGGGCGGTTTTGAAATAGTTTACAATGCTGTTCAAAAAAAGAAACGCGCAGCCAATCTTCTAAATTGGATTCTTTTGCTCCTTCTTTTCGTAGCAACTGGCTAATAGTATTATTGCCCCATTCGCTACCAAAAACAGCCTGTAAATAAGTCCGTAATCTTTCAGAAGCGCCTAGTTCACCATTCACTGAAGGAATACAAAGTATACCGTCTTCATCTATTAAGCTATTAAAACCCTTTATTTGTTTAATTAATTCTTTAGCGTCAACAGCCAATTCCATTTCTGAATCATTTTCTGCAGGCCAGCGATATCCCAACAAACGAATAGAAGCAGCTTGTAAAGGACTTTCAGCTTTTGCTGGATGCCCATGAAATAACCATTGGGTTGCACCATCACTGTAAGGTTTAGGCAAACCATTTGGATATTTTACATCAGCAACTTTTTGCCAATGCTCAATATCAAAAGGAATTTTTATTAAAGTCGAAGGATTTACACCCATTTTTTTATCTAATACTCTCACATCCCTAATAAATTCCGCAGACTCCAAAAAACTCCAAATTTGCTTTAAATAATCATTACTCTTAGGAATTATAATGGCGCCATTTTGATCGTACAATTTTGCAACTGCAATTGAACAAGGAAGATTGCCCATTCTATGAACGACAAATCCTAAATGCACTTTTTCTAATTTCTCTTGGATGTCTTTTGACAATCTATCTCTAAATCCGGTTTGCTTAACTAACTTTCCTTTACCATTTTCCCAAAATATTATTTGCTCCAAGCCTTCATAAAAGGATGGCTTACTGGAAGTCCGTTGAAAATATTCGTAATTTTTCCCAACTAATGGTACTTCCCAAAAGCATCTTATAAATTGATCATTATCCCCTGTCTGAATACCAATGTTTGATGTTGCATATTCGCTAAGGAGTTTACCTCTATTTTCTGATATTTGAAGAGTTACTCGTGAATCTGGGTTCTTCAACTGCCCTAATTGGTTTAATTTTACTAGCTCATTAGATTTGAGAAGGCTATCTTTCAATTCAACCGAAGATGCTTCCGAAACGTCTATACTTGAAAGCTGATGATTATGATCTGGAATAATATTGGAAATAGCTACAACAATCGCTTTTACAACTTCACCAGAAATTTGGCTGAAAGCTCCAGAACCTAATGTTCCAACAAGATTCCATATTTTAGTATTTAATAGCCTTTCCCTGAATTTTTTATACGATGTAATAAGTAGCCAACTTTGTGGCAATACTGAACAAACAGTCCCTCCCAATATAGCCATCTTAAGCTGCTTGTCTAAAAATACAGTAGCTAAATCAGATTTTGCCTCGAAATAATATTTTACTGAAAAATTATATAAGCAATCATCCATTTTCCCTTTTCCCAAATAAGGCACATTTGTAATTTGAAGAACATATTTCCTGGCCAATATTTGTCCCGCCTTTGCAATACCCGCAGCCATCACTCCTCGTTCTATCTGATCCTTATCGGCCTCGAACTCTAATGCCTTTAATAAGGCGGGTTGCAGTTCCTTAAAGCTTGCAGTATACATATCAGCCTTAATTGTAGACGGATCAAGCAAGCTACCCAGTTCCGGCGCTAACTGAAAATGATCATATAATACTTTCATCCCATTTTCCATCCTCGCTTTTAATAAAGGGTCTACAACCTTGCCAACCAATTTTACCCAATCTTCTCTTTTCCCTTTAGGGGCAAGACCACTGCATGCAATATTCATCTCCGGTAGCGGTTTATAATAACCGATAAACTTCCAAGCAGTTAAGGCCAAATTGAAAGCTGCTATTTGAGTACAACGAGCATCTAGCTCCAAACCATGTAAGTTTTCGGCAATTACTTTATCTGTTGCATCTTCCTTGTTTAAGCCTTCTTCATACATTCTGAGTAAAGCAAAAACTGGAAATAAACTTGCGATGAAATGACCACTTCCCATGCAAGGATCAAGGCTTGTTATTTCTTTTGTTGAATTGGGCCAGCCCTGAAAGGTTCCGGCTGCCGGAGTGCCATCTTCGAATAGGCGCAGATATTCAAATTTTACAGGTGGCGTTTCGTTAGGGTGTCGGCTTACCCACCAGGCGCCAATAGTATTGTCAATTAAAAAATGAACCATATACGGCTCTGTAAACAATTGTGTAACAGCTGGCAATTTCTCTCCATCAATTTTTTCATGGCTGTCATTTATTGCTTTTTTTGCCTCGCTTTGCCAAAACTGATAAACCCAGCCCAGCGCATCATCAGCTGTGAAAATGTAATTGTCCAAACCATCTAAAACCTCTTCTAACTTAATCCTATCATTACTAGCAAAATGTGTTTGCATTAATGGATCTTCAGGCCTGAAAATAACTGGTAACATTGTGGAGGCGTAAGTAGCAGCAGCTTCCCACTTGTCTGTTAAGTTTTCTTCTTTGGCCAACTCCTCACATTCGTCCATGGTTACTGCAACACCGGAAGTGTGCAACAACAGCCAATTTGCTTCCAAGAATTTAGCAAACAACATTTTATGCCAGTTTTCGTACGCTAATTCATAACTCAAATGGTCTATCTGCTGATTGCCAGTCGAAGGCAATTCATCGCCTAATAATCTAGCTTTGTTGCGAAGCCTGTTACGTAGTATTCTTTGCTCCGGGTTCATGTGAGCAAAAGGCTCAGGATTATTTACAGCCAATCCATGCAAAGCATTTCTCGCACCCGCTTCTGCTATCTTTCTCGCTTGCTTTACAGCAGATTCTAAAGTGTTTCGTTGTTGGATGGTTAGTACGGGCATTTTAACAATTGAAAAGTTTCGTTCTTAGTTTTTGATCTTCCCCATAAAAAAAATTGCCAAACTGTGGTAATCCGTTAATTGAGGCTGTAACATCTTCGTGTATTTGCATTATTTCCGACAAATACTCTAAAACTCTCCACTCATTTCGAGGACACCAATATTCAATTGCAATATCTTGGTTTATTACATGACCTTCACCATTTTTTTTCAAACCATCAGTTAAACACATTGGTGCAGGATAAGGGCTTACCATGTGCACCTTGTATATTCTTTTACTACCAATGGCACATATTCTACTACTATAAAAGGATAAACAATGCTGTATACTTCCGAATGCATAAAATGTCCTGCTTCTGGAGGGCGCATTTATAGGTCTAAAATCATCCAAATAATTGTCAATCCATGCTGTACCTTTTGCAATTGCCTCTTGATGATATAAAGTGTGGTCAGGCAATGGCACAATAAAGCCTGAAGGATATTCATTACAGGTTATATGGAACAATTCTTGTTCTTCCATTATTTTATTATAATTGAGCTTGCGTTTTTCAATAAATCTTCCAATTGTGCTCTTATATTTGCAACATAACGATCAATGTCTGCTTGGTTATTGATTGTGATTCGCGGTAAACTGAACGTTTGGCATTGCGGGGCAGCTACTTTTATGGCATCCTCCAAAGCCGATTGAAACTGACTTGGCAATGCAGCAATCTTTGTTTCCCAAGTATACAGCGATGCCTTTTGCAATTGCATCAATAACTCCTGTGCATCCAGCGATTTTATTCCCGGCTTTATTAATAATTGATGCCTAGCTAATATGCTTTGCTTTTGCTCTAGTACAAGCTCGTCAAAATACACATTTCCTTGTAGATCTTTCATTTTGGCATCATATAAATAAATATAGCCGCCCTTTAATTTGTTCAATGCTTCTTTTAATTGGTCGGTTAGCTCTATCAATTTAGGATATACCGGATCGGGCTCCTGCAACAACAACCTGTTCTCCCTGATGGCACCTATTTCGGTCTTCAACTGCTCCATATCGCCATTGGCATAGTTAACCAATTCAGATAACAAATACCATTGCGGTTCCCTACTTTTTACCACTTCCGCTTTTTTACGCCATTCATTTATTTTTGCTTTCAAGTCTTCTTGTTCCTCCAATAGGCGAGTTAAGCGTTCATTCCCGTCCAGGTTTTCTATGTCTTTTACAAATTGTAGGTTGATTGGCTCTGGCTTTGGTGCATCTCCACTAATGGTGCAAGCCAAATCTCTCAACTTGGTTAAGAATGTATTGGAATGCAAAAACTCTTCTCCTGGTTTGCACGAAATGCCTGCATCTTGATAAAGTTTTCTTAGCTTAATCTTATCCGAAGCAGACAGGATATGAACTTCTTTTTTGAAGTTTGCGTTACCGATTTTTGACTGATTAATGTTTGGTTCGGGTGTAGAAATGTGCTCCGTGTTTTTGAGCATGATAATAATTGCATCAATCGCGTCCTGACTCCAACCGTACGGAGCCTTTACAAAATGGCTACGGATTTCTTTGCCCTGCTTCGTATTGTTACCAATAAAGCGAGTGATTTCAATAGCAACCGGGTGATCTTTTGGTTCTTTGTCCCAGCCAATTTTTTTCAAAGCATCGGGGTCTCCCGATAATGCTTTTGTCAAAGCTTTATCCCAGTCTTTGTAATCGCCTTTACTTTTAAAATCGATAAACTGCCTGTCAGCAATGCTATTCAATGCCTCTTCAATGTTATCCTTTATCGCCCCCACTTCCACCTTGTTGCCACCTGCCAGATAAACTATTGCTTCCTGACAAATCTTATCGATTAATTCTTCGATAGCAATTTTTGCTAAGCTCTGTCGAGTTTCCATACTCTTTTTAGCTTGTTCTCCTTCAGGCGTGGTCGCCGAACCTTTCTTTAAATCAACTGTTAATCCGGCAGCCAAATACTTGATAATTTCACTTGTCAAATCAGAGTCACGAAACTTTTTTACAAACACATAAGCCAACGGCGCATCGAGGCCTTCTGCACGAATTTCATTCAATACGACTGACTCGTTTTCAAACCATCCGTCGCGGACCCAAACATTCAATTTGTTCTCTGTGTTGGGCCGGGTATCTTTGTCCCAAATTTCAAAATCTCTTTTTTGTTTTGATACACCTTGTAGAATGTTGATTGTTTTTGTTTTCTCCTTAAAGAAAGCAATAATTTTTTCCCTACGGAGACTCTGAATCTGATATTCGCCAGAACCGCTGATTTTCTGAGCATGAATATTATATTCCTGCTCCCATTCTGTTCCTATTTTCGTTTGTAGCTTAAATTCGTCATTGACTGGCATCAGCACTTTTTCGGATACCAGTTTTTTTATCAAATCATCAATCTTAGTTCGAAAATTATCTGAAGGTTCATTAAGGTTTTCAATTAATAATTCAGCAATTGTATTTACGTCAGATTTTAAGCGGTTTCCTTTTGTTTCTTCACCTAATTGGTCAATAAGAAAAACAACACTTAATATTCGCCCTTCCAAAGCAGCATCCCCACCTTTAGATTTTCTTCCTTCAATTAGATTGTTGGTCTCATTTAAAAGCAAAGCGTTTTGTAAAAGTTGAGACTGCTTTTGTTCAAATATCAAATCTGCCGGAACAATAAAACCCAGATCGTTATTAGCAACTTTCTTGATGCTTTCATCCACAATTCTTAGTTGGCTTCGTAACTGGCCTGAATTACCTGCTGTATCTATAGACTGTAATATCTTTTTCCAGAATTTACGGGTAGAAGGCATGATTGGATAATCCGCTACTAAAGTTGTCTTATCACTTGTAATATAGCCGTATTCCGTACCCGACAAATTCCGTGAAATTTCTCCTAAAGCCGCATCTAACTTTTTATCAATAGCATTTATTACTGATGGCTTTTTTTCCAATACCGTTTTACGTGTAACCGTTTCAACATCCGTATCAGATAAAGAAACCTTTACAGTGAAGCGATCCTGCAATCGTTGCAATAAACTAGTTTCCGACAATGCATTTTGTCCAGTTCCAACAAGTAAAAACTTACCATTGAAATTGCTACATATATCCTGGGCAATGTTTTGCAGGTCAATGCTCTTATCGCCATCCGAACCAATGAATTGCTGCACCTCGTCCAATACAATTATTGTGAGTGGGATCTTATTGCCAAAGAACATTGGTAATATTTCCGTTTTGATCGTATCAATTAATTGCTCACGACTTATGCTATCTATGCGTTTGAAATTGGCTTTGAAATTTTCTTTAACCTTGGCTTCGTTTTCTGCAAATTCAGGTTTTAATTCTAATACAGATTTTGCAATGGCGGAAGAAACAAATAAGTTTTCGTATTCCTTTTTAAAGTCCTTACCCTGCGTTTCCACTAAAGATTTTAAACCATCATAAATCCCTTCCTGCTTTGCCCAATAGACAAACTTAAAATGATGGTATTGCTGAGGAAGTCCCAATTCGTTTAAAAACAATTGTAGGAATGAATAGCGTATATCAGCCGAAGGGAAATCTTTTAATGTACCCGAAACGGAAAGCCTACCGTTTATTTTTTGCTTTCTTTCCAGCTCAATAAAAAGATCATTAACATCTTGGGGCAAGGGTTTGATACTTCTAGCAGAGTCTCCGTTTGGAAAGTTAAAATCCTCCCAAAGGTAGCCAAGCATTTTCACTAAGTGTGACTTACCGCTACCAAAAAAACCGCTAACCCAAACCGCTGGTTGCTTGGGTTGGTCAATATGTTTAAGATAGGTATCTAAGATTCTATAAATCCCCCGTTGGTATTCACCTTCACATACAAATGTTTTCAATTCATGCCTGATAATCCTCAATCCTTGTTCATCTTTGGCAGTATTAATTTCTACAACGCCATCATTAATCAAGTTATTTTCATCAGGGTTCAATGTAAATAATTCTTTGTTCAGCATAGTATAACTTATTAAGCAGTAATCGGTCTGGCTAAATAACTCCAGCCATCTCTTGCATCCAACAAACGGTATTGGTTTTTATCGTATTCACCAGGAAAGAAAATGAGCATCCTTCCTTTAAAAGAATTGGCACACCCATTTAAAATATCAGACATTCGGTTGAAACCAAATAAAGCAGAAATATCCCTCACCGCAATCAATGTTTTGTCATCAGTACCTTGTTTATTTATCTCTTCTATCAAGAAAGTAATGGCAAATTTTTTAAACTCAGATTCAAGTTGATCTACTAAAGTTTCGGGGTCATTAAAATATTCCTCTTTGTAATCATGACTTGCCATCCAAATAGGAAAACACTTTTTAAGAGAAATGGTTATCCATCTTTTTCCCGCTTTTTTCGTTGCCATTTCAAAATCACCAATTCGTAAATCAACTTTACGTTGCTCAGCAGGATCATACACTAAGAACCAAACCCTTTCTTGGCCCGACAAAGCATTTGACCAGGGTTCATTAACAACCAGCTCATATGCAGTTAATAATTGATCAACTTTGGATGCCATCTATACCAAGTTTAGTAAAAAGGTTAGTAAATGATATGGCTGTAACACTTCCAGCAAATTGATATTGTAGCAGATCTCTTTTTGATGCGTCAATGGCAATCTCCCTTAAATGTGAATCACTTAAACAAAGCGCCTTTACCCATTTGCTTGTGAGAATAAAATCACCCCTATCACCGTTACAATAAGCCAATAAAAAAGCATAGGCGACCGCATGATAACCGATTTCTGGCTGTACACGAATGTTTTTTACTTTGCCAGAAATAAACCCCGCTTGTTTCCAGGAACTTGCAATATTTTGAGCTAACGACCTTTTTGTATTTTCAGAAAATTTATTGGGATGATGCCCTTCAATGTTTTCTTGTATTTTTTCAATTGTGACCTTATCGCCGAGTTTTGTGGATGCAATAACTACATAACTTTCTCCCAGAAGATAATCCTGGCCTATTGCAAATAGAAGCGTTAGCAAAGGTTTATCCTTTTCTGCCGAAATCTGCCAGAAATACTTAAAAAATTTGAATGGTTGATAGGAAAGATTGAACCCATAAAGTTGTTTTAAGTATCCAGTCGTTTTATCTTGATTGTTTTTCGTTTTTTTATTGACAATATTTTGATTAAGAGAATCTATATAAATATCATCATGAATTGCATGATCCATCACTTTTGATAGCTCTACAAACATCATGGTTCTGCTCGTATGTATAGTTTTTTGTTTCTCCACTTTATCGATTTCTTGTTTATTTCTTTCCTTTTTGGGGTTTTTAACAAAGCCTTCCATTCTATATCCTAATTCTTTTCCATTTCATATACTTTGCTTTTAGACCAAAGGACCAAAAGTTCTTCTGGTAGCGCCATTTGCAGTTTTGCCTATATCAGAACGTATTCAATTTACTACTTTGCGTTCCACGCCCAATCTTACTAAACATTGGAGTATCCCTATCCAACGATATTGCTACTTTTGGACAATGTAATAAAAAACGACCGAAAGCAACAAAACTAATATGCAACTATATATTCCTGATAATGACATTCTTATCTTTCCTATTTCTTAAAATCAAATACCAAATCCATAACTAAAAAAGTAGTAGTCAAGGCTGAATGCTACTGCTTTTAAAAGATTTTTTTTAATTCGATACTTTCCAAATATTCGAGAAATTAGTTATTCTATTAGAAGAGCACAAACTTTGACATTCAAAAATTTAGCTATTTCAAATAACGTAGCAATATTAGGCTGACTGTCGTTGGTACACCAACGAGAAACAGTTCCTGGCCTTACTTTTAAATAGTCTGACAGCTCTTTATTGGTTTTCTTTTTCTCCGCAAGAACAACTTTAATTCTATTATATTCTCGATTACTCATTCTGTAGATATATCAGGTTATGCCTACAAATATAAAGTTCTGACATTCAGCCAATATTTATCATTAAAAGCATAATTAATAACAATAAATGCTATATTTATTGTTATTAATGCTATAATATTAATTTAATTGTTACCTTAGTTTGGTCAAAACAAATTGAAAATTGTTTATTCTACTCTAAATGCTCATATAATGGTACCCGAAATTTGGACCGGTAATTAAGATTGTAAAAAACATCTTAAATTGCCAAAATAATGACAAAGCAAAGCAGAAGAAAATTCACTGGAGACTTCAAGGCGAAAGTAGTCATGGAAGCCTTAAAAGAGCGTAGTACAGTTGAAGAACTAGCTAAGAAGTATGATTTGCATCCCACACAAATCAATACATGGAAACGAGAGGCGGCAGCCAAACTTGCTAGTGCGTTTGATTCAGAATCTGGAAACAAACAACAGGAACAACAAGCTGATCAACTGGAGAAATTGTATGCACAGATAGGTCAGCTTAAAGTTGAGAATGACTTCCTGAAAAAAAAATTGTAACCAGGTCATTATCCATCCGTCGTTCCATGCTTGAACCAAATCATCCATACCTTAGTATTCGCCGTCAATGCGAGCTTTTAAAGCTGCACAGGAGTGGTTTGTATTATGTTCCTGTATCGGAGACAAGCGAGAACCTGGAAATAATGCGCATTCTTGACGCGCAATACTTTCTGACACCTTTCTATGGGGAACGTCGATTGATGGCTTTATTGCGTCTAAAAGGGTATAATATTAACAGAAAGAGAATAAGACGTCTGATGAAATTGGTAAACTGGAACACACTATTCCAGGAACCCAACACCAGTAAGCCGGATAAATCTCACAAAATATATCCTTACCTGCTCAAAGGCATCGATATCAATAAAGCTAACCAGGTTTGGTGTTGCGACATTACATATATTCCGATGAAAAAGGGCTTCATGTATTTATGCGCCATTATTGATGTACATACCCGCTACGTAGTCAACTGGGGCATAAGTAATACCATGAATGCAGAGTGGTGCAGAGATATTGCAGATGTTGCAATTTTGAAACACGGTAAGCCGGAAATATTTAATACAGATCAGGGCAGTCAGTTCACCAGCGAAGTGTTTACCGGTCTGCTAAAAGAACATGAAATCAAAATAAGCATGGACGGGAAAGGTCGGGCACTGGATAATATATGGATCGAACGACTGTGGAGGAGTGTTAAATATGAGCACATTTACCTGAACGTACACGAAGATGGTCTTTCGCTCTATCAGGGCCTGAAAGAATATTTTAATTTTTATAATCGTACGCGTGTGCATCAATCATTGGATTATTCAACCCCAATAGAAGCCTATATGGCCAAAGCCGCATAATCCCCTGCCGGGGGCTTGTGCCAAATGATTCACAGGGCAAAGCCCAGTAAATCATTTAACACTTAAAAGCTTAAAAGGAACGATTACCGGTCCTAAGACTGGGGACCACCATACTCATCTAATGATATTTGAAAACTCAACATAAGAAGTATAGTTTTGCGAGCACTTTAAATATTTTTAAGCGTGTTTGCTTTATTCTCGCTACTGAAAACTACCACATTTAATGATCGCGGGAAATAGGGTAAATCGCTCACGTTATTCCTTTAGCTATATGCTTAAAGGTTCTGACGTGGGCGTTCTTATTCGCGATCAGGGGCGTGGTAGCCCTTCAGTAGCTGTAAGAACTAACCCACGTCTTTTTTATTAAACCTACAGGGTGTTCTTACGATTGGATAAACCTCCTTCTTCCATTTTTATAATTCCAAGTCATGTTTTGTAAGAAACCACCTCAATTTCAAGCGGCACCTGCAGGCAAGCCTCAATGGCCCATCTAAAGTAATTCCTTTATAACATTAACATCATTTTTATGCCGCTATCACCTTTGACCATAGCGGAAGGAATATCCCATTGTATAAATGACTCCCCATTTTCTATTCATACCTATCCACCTTTAAACTTTTCCAAATGAACACACCATTAAACAAGCGAATACTATCCAATTGGCCAGTATGGCACCAACAACCTTTCCGGCTCACCTGTAATGAAATAAACAACCCTCATCATATCCTAAAAGAATTCTTCACCTGGTACACTTTATCAGATATACGTTTATGCCTCAAGGAATGGCTAACCGATGCTTTACGTGCAGAAGATGTGGAGGCTCTGGAGTATGTCACTCTACACGATAATATTGAAAAGCTGATTGAAGCGGCCTGGGTAATTCTTGGAAATGAATCCGTAGAGGGGATAGATACTGAAGATAATAACAAAACCGAAACACCCATTATTCCACTCACTCCTGAAGTACTACAACCAGAAGCAGATCCGCTTGAAAGAATTCTTGACATCATTGTTAAAATAACTGAGGCGGAAAAGATATATCTATTGGATGCTCATGGAACTGATAAAGCTGGTCATGCTTTCCAATATGATCTACTGATTTTGCTACCCGTAAAGTCACAGCAACCACATAAAGAACTTCAGGAAGCCATTGAAGCACAATGCAAGGATATTGCAGACATTATGATCAGCTTTTCTAAGGCGGTCGAAATTTACAGGTTAATCAAAGAAGGACATATATTCTTTTCATTTGTTTGCATTGCTGAAAACCTGATATATGATGATGGCCGGTTTCCCTTACCTGTTCCAGCCATTACTGATTTAGCAGCCATCAAAACCAAAGCTCTGGAGGATTTTAATAAACCATTTCACGTTGCTCAGATATTTTATGATGGGGCTGGTTATTTCTATCTGAAACACGATAAAAATCTGACTGCCTTTATGCTCCAACAGGCGACCGAACATTGTCTTCGAGCCATCCTGTATGCGCTCACTGGCCACAATTACGTGACCCATAACCTGCAAAGGTTATTTCGTTTCACCAGACAATGCGCTCCCGAATTGCAGGTTTTTTTTCATTCCGGCGCAGGGGGCAATAAAAATCTACTCCATCTTTTATATAAAGCCTATGTACATGCCAGATATAAGGATGATTTTCAAATAGAGCATCATCAAATACAGATATTATTCCGTCTCATAAAGCAGTTACATGACAAGACAACACAGGTTTTCCAGGAAAAGCTGGATTCATTAACCAATAAGTTTACCCAACATGACTGAGAATATTTTCATGCGCTATTTCCGCGAAAAGAACAATCTAAGCCAGGAAGCGGTCGCCAATGTTTTACATATGTCCAAAGAGCAATATGCCGAATTGGAAGCAGGCAAATCCATTCTCAAGTTTGAAACGGCCAAACACCTGGATGCTTTCTTCAAAAGCGAAACCTGTTATTTTTATATTCTTGGTCTGCAACATCAATTAATGGCTACTCAGGAGGAATTGATTGATTTATTAAAAAAGCAGGCAGTAGGGAACGGAGAATTGAGTGAGGAAGAAGCAAGTAATTTAGAAGCATTAGACGAATCCAGTGAGCTTGAAAAAATACCTGAGCTTCTTTTGGAAAAAGTAGCTCGTAATCCTACTCAGGTTATTCAGGAAGTCTTTAGAGTACGGGATATTGATTCTATTCGTGATGATACCTGGACATGGATAAAAGCAGCTATTGCCAATAATAAAAGTAGTTGTGAAGAAGAGGGCATTCGGTTAACATTAATGACTTTCTATAAAGACTTACTGGTGTTATTAGAAGCCTTACACCTGATAAACGAAAAAAGAAAATGTGAAAATGCTGTTGGAGTTACGGAATCAATAGGTGCTCACACTACCGCACGATCCCAGAATCAACCTCGTGATTTGGTTTACGAACTAGTAATGAATCCTGAACAGGTACTTAAATCTTTCTATGAAAAATATACGCTGAAACAGTTACGCTTTTTATTTTGGAACTGGTTAGATGCTGGTATTTCAAACGAAGGTGTCGGATATGACGAAGGGATTGAACGTTCTTTCCTACTATTATTATATGAACACATCTATTGTTTGGTGGAAGCAGCTTACTATCTTAACGTAAACGCAAATCGTTCCTGATAAATCTTTAATAACCCTTAATTGTCCTTAATTGTTTTTAACTGTATCCTGAAGCGTACGTAAATGTAACAAGATAATTTATTGAGCTAATGGCAACCTACACCTTACATGAATGCCTGACCGTATGGCATTCATGTCTTCTTTCAATGTCAGTGACAATTTGCCACAAAACAAACCAGGATCTTGATTTTAAGATTTTCTTTAAGTGTTTCATTGGTAAACAAGTTTACACTTTTTACCGCTTTGTACCGATTCTTTCCGTTAGCAATTTTGGTCGAGTTGGTCATGATAAAACAGGCCTGGCATTTGATCTTACGGTACCAATAAATACCATATCTATGAATGACGAATTAAAGCTTATCCAGCAAAAATTAGACACATTGATTACCAAACTGGATAAAATCCAGTCCAGAATATCCTCCCTGGAAATCAACTCATCGCCGCCACTTTCATTACAGGAAGCTGCAACTTACCTGCACCTGTCTGTATCAAGGGTTTATACTTTAGTATATGCAGGTAGGCTACAAACACTACAACATACAAAACGGGGAAGGCATCTCTTTTCTAAAGAACATTTAAACCAATATCTATATGAAAAATAAATTAAAAGCCATTCCCAAAAACTCCAATGCTATAGAAACGGATAGCTTATCTGAAAAAGTTAGCCTGCAACAATTGAGAGCAATCTGGAATGATGAACACCGCAGTTACACAGATGATGAATTACTTAAAATCAGGGACTGGTTGTATTCGGTAGCGAAGATGGTAATTGCCGTCAGCCAAAGAATGGAAAAGGAATATACACTAATTAAACAACAGCAAATACAAGAGCATGAAAACACGCAAAGCTATCCTTTATGTCAGAGTGAGTACAGACGAGCAAGCTGAGGGTTTTAGTTTATCTTACCAGGAAGAGCGGCTTCGTAAATATTGCGCGTTGAATAATATAGAAGTGGCGGCTTTCTATAAAGAAGACCATTCGGCTAAAACATTTGACCGACCTGAATTTAAAAAGCTACTGGCCTTTCTTAAAAGTAATAAGCATTCGGCTGACTTGCTGTTGTTTTTAAAATGGGACCGGTTTTCACGTAACGCCGCTGATGCCTACGGAATGATCAGCCAGTTAAACAAACAGGGAGTAGAACCGCAAGCTATCGAACAACCACTAGACATGAATATTCCCGAGCACAAGTTTATGTTGGCTATTTACCTGGCTGCTCCGGAAGTAGAAAATGACCGGCGTTCTTTAAACATATCAGATGGTATTCACAAGGCTATGAAAGAAGGTCGATGGATGGGACCAGCCCCGGTAGGATATAAACGTAGCCGTGATGAAAATAATAAAGCATGCATTATTCCTTCGGAAAAGGCTTCCCTGGTGCAGTGGGTATTTGAAGAAATGGCTACCGGCTTGCATCATATAGACCATCTGAGAATGTTGGCGCATAGAAAAGGACTGAAAACTAAACGCAGCGCTTTTCATGAAATGTTCCGCAACCCAGCATATATCGGAAAGATAAGAGTGCCAGCTTATAAAGTCGATCCTGCCATGATCGTGGAGGCCAAACATGAGCCAATTATTGCTATCAAATTGTTCTATGATGTTCAGGATATCCTGGAAGGAAAAAGAAAAAAGAACAACCAGCCTGCAAAGCATACCCAACGAGAAGAATTGCCTTTGCGTGGCTTTTTGACCTGCCCCAGATGCAATCGCATATTAACAGGCAGCGGCTCTAAGGGTAACGGCGGGCGCTACTTCTACTACCATTGTAGAACTGGCTGCAAAGAAAGGTTTCTGGCGGCTGATGCCAATGCTTCATTTTATGGACAGCTTACAGCTATCGCTAATAACGAGAAACTATTCAGATCCATGGAATTGATATTGAAGGAAGCGAACCAAACCGATGGGCAAGACAAGGCCACAGAGTTTAAAAAGCTAAAGCAGGAACTGGAAATCTATCAAAAAAGATTAGAAAATGCACAGCTACTAATATTAGATGGCGGAATTGATGCGGGTGATTACAGAAATATCAAAAGTAGGATTGAACCAGAAATCGAAAGATTAGCCAGGCAAATAGCCAGCTTTGAACAAAAAGACCCAGAGGAAGAGAAGATAAACGAATACGGCTTTTTCTTTCTGCGTCACCTCAATGTATTGGTTGATTTTGCCACATCGGAAGAGAAGTTTCAGTTTCTTGGTTCGACCTTTCCGGAGAAGTTTCATTTTAAAGATGGAAAAGTTCGAACCAACTCCGACAACCTGATCGTTCAGGCGCTTTTCACGCCAGACGCGGCTTTCACCAAAATAAAAAACGGCAGCGAAGCTATGTTTTCGCTGCCGTCCGGTGGAGTGGAGAATACCGGAGTCGAACCGGTGACCTCTTGCATGCCATGCAAGCGCTCTAGCCAACTGAGCTAATTCCCCTGCAATCGAGGTTGCAAATGTAAAATTTTTCTGGAATTTGCCAACTTTATTTTTGCAATTGCCGGCATGACTGGAAATTTACCAGCCAATGCCATAATCCTCTCCATGGTTGCTGCTACCACCCCAAAGGCTACCGTGATCCCTGTCCAGGAAAATAGCGTTTACAGGGCCACTTGTACGCTCTCCGTAAGTCGGTTTGTAACCCATTTTGATCAGGGTTGTACGCACACTATCAGGGGTATTTTTGTTCAGTAAAATCTCTCCCGGGTGTGGTACGCGATCTTTGGCCTGGGTACCGCCGAGGGAAAGCCAGAGTTGATTCGTGTTGATGTTTGCCGCTTCAGTGGCCTGCTGCACCGTCATCCCGAATTCGACTATATCGAGGAAGAACTGTAAGAGGTTCTGATCCTGGGTATCGCCTCCCTGTACTGCGAATGATAAAAACGGCTTCCCGTCTTTCAGCGCCATACTGGGTGTGAGGGTAACACGGGGGCGCTTACCGGGAGCCACCACATTGAAAGGACAAACCGCAGAATCCAATACAAATGATTGCATCCGCTGGCTCATGCCTACTCCTGTATGCCCTGCTATGCAGGCCGGGGTCCAGCCACCGCTCGGGGTTACAGATACCACCCAGCCTTCTTCATCAGCAGCTTCCACGCTGGTGGTACCTCTCCATAATCTATCCATATAGGCACTATCATTCATTGCCATCATCTGGTCAGTAGCAGGCGTGTTCAGGATAGCCGCAGCATCGTGTTTTGGCAGGAAACTTTTATTCAGATCGACAGAAGTATCAGACAATGCATTGTGCATCTTTAAAAGAGCTGTGAACGGATTCTTTTTGCCCTCGTAAGCATAAGGATCACCCGGACCTGATTTAGGCTCATTTTGGGCAGGATTAATTAGTTTTGCACGCTCCTTTGCATACTCCTTGCTCAGCAGACCATTTATGGGTAAGCCGGGCGAAAAAGCGGGATCCCCATAGTAGAAATCACGATCTGCAAAGGCAAGACTCATGGTCTGGTATACGGTGTTGATGTATTGGGAAGAATTGTAGCCCATACTTTTCAGGTCGAAGTTTTCCAGGATATTCAGGCTTTGCAGCATGGCAGGTCCTTGTGTCCATGCCTGTAATTTATATACCTCGATACCACGGTAACTGACATGTAATGGTTCTTCTTCTACAGGCTTCCATTTAGCCAGGTCATTCAGTGTGATCAGGCCTCCCTGCTCCTGGCATCCTCTTACAAATTCTTTTGCGATATCACCTTTGTAAAAACGATCATACGCTGCCATGATCGCTTCTTTACGACTTTTATGATTACGCAGTGCTTCCTGTTCTGCTTCTACCATCCTGGTAAGTGTAGCCAGTAAATCTTTCTGTACAAAGATCTCACCTGCATCAGGGGCTTCTCTTTTTTCACCGGGATGTGTAAGGAAAACGGCTTTGCTGTATGGCCATCCTTTGATCCTCTCCTTTGCGCGTTCGATGCTGTTGGCTGTTTGTGCTTCTATTGGGTACCCCGCCGCCATTTCCATAGCTGGTGCCAGTACTTCCTTCAGACTGAGTTTACCATAGTTAGCCAGCATGAGGCAGAGTCCTCCCGGCGTACCTGGTGTAACAGCGGCCAGTGGGCCATATTCAGGCGGGAAGTTATAGCCCTTGTCTTTGAAGAATGCAGGCGTGGCACCTGTTGGCGCTACGCCCAGCGAATTGATGGCAATGACTTTTTTTGTTGTAGGATTGTAAATGAGGGCTTGTGTTTCTCCACCCCAACTGAGTACATCCCACATGGTGCAGGTAGCAGCCAGCATAGCACAGGCGGCATCTACGGCATTTCCTCCTTTCTGAAAGGTCATAGCACCCGCGGTAGCAGCCAGGGGTTTACCTGTAACAGCCATCCAGTGTTTTCCATGTAAGGGTGGCTTTTGTGTTTGCTGTGCCATCATAGGCGATGCAATAACAAAGAGGCTTACCAGGAGGCAAATTCGTTTCATAAGCAAATGCGATTTAGACGGTAGGATGCCAAGTTAACAAAAGAAAAAGCCCGAACCAATCGCTTTTATACCTGCGGTATAAAAGCGATTGGTTCGGGTGTAGGGCTTGCAGTCTGCCTGAAAAAAATTTAAAAGAAAAACTGTTCGGAAATAACCTTTCCATCCCTCACTTCATATACACATATTTCTGCCATATTCATTCTTCCCTGTCCTTTCATATCCACATCCATGTCGATAGTAAAGGAGATAGCATTTGCTACTACTAATGGTTCGGACACTTTGATACTATGCACCGCATCCAATCCATCCAAAAAAGCTTTGATCTTTCTCTGTAACTCAGGCAGGCCTTTGGTTTCCTTTGCAAAATCGGGGGTTGCATAAGGTTCAATGCTGACTGCATCCGCTGCATACAATTCGGTTTGTGCTTTCTCAAATTCTCCTTTAGCGCAATACGCCACCAGTTGCTGGGCGATCTCTTGTGTAGTCATAATAATTGGGGGTTTGATTTGGTATAAAGCTAAGATAAGGATATTACCCTTGTGTTAAATGATCCGCCCGGCAATGCTATTGGATAACAGGACGATTGATATGCAATGCGGCCGCAGTGATATCCATTAATTTGCTGATACTAACCCATGATATCTTCTCACAATCACACGTTAAATACTATGCATGATGTCCAACCAATATCCCCCTGGGCTGCACTTCGGGATCCCTGAAAAAATGCAGCCACTCGTACGCATTTCAACTCATTTGCCGGAACAATTCAAGCAATACCTGCTGTCGCCTACTTCCGCTACTACGTATATCGAGGCCCCTTTTGGCAGTTACATTACCCAGGAGATCAAGGGGCAGGACTGGCTGATCAGCTGGCAGCAATGTTTTATCCGGGAAAAAGTACGTCTGCGGCCTTCTACCTCCTCTCCCATGCTGGCTATGTATTGCATTCTGAAAGGTAATATCTCCTGTCGTTTGCAGGGACAGGGTAAAATAATGCTGATTGAAAAAGAGTTCGGTATCTACTACATTCCATCGCATTCTCAGAATACAGCCGATCTGCGTTCCGGCAATTATGAGGTGATCTGTATTTCTTTTTCTCCTTCCTTTTTCAGCAGGTTTATTTCCCGGCATCCATCTTTTGACGACATCTATCAGCAACAGCAAAAACAGGCGCGCAGAGGTACGACACTACCCGCTATCAGGATGGAGGCACCCGATCTGAAAGTGCTGGACGAACTACGACACAGCCCATTGAAAGAGGAAGAAAAAGTGGCCTATGTAGAAGAAAAACTGGAAGAGCTACTCACGCTTTATTTCAATGCCCTGACACCGAAATACCTGCAGAACGGAGAGCAGGCCGGCAAACTGAAACAGGTATGCCTGTACATTCAGCATCACTATCATCAACATCTGAGCATTGCAGATCTGAGCGGGAAAGCAGATATGCACATCAACACTTTTGAGAGGGCTTTCAAAGAGCTATTAGGGGTCAGCCCCAGAGGGTATATCGAACACCTGCGCATGAAAAAGGCAGCAACACTTCTATCACAAACTACACTTAGCATCAAGGAAATTAGTTATAACACCGGCTACAGAGGGGCGAACTACTTCACAGCGGTGTTCAGGAAACGGTATCGCTGCTCTCCAAGAGAATATCGTAAAAACCGCTTATCTTGAGAGGATCTCAAGAAAAGTGGAATAAATGGACGAGCAATTATCAGCCAGACTTATACAGATCAGAAGACAGATTCATGCCAACCCTGAACTGGGTTACCAGGAAGAAAAAACATCTCACCTGGTAAAGCAGGAGCTTGACAAGCTTGGCATACCTTATACTACAGGGGCAGCCCGTGGTACAGGGGTTATTGGCACCCTGCGTAAGGGTGATGGACCTGTTGTAGCTATCCGTGCTGATATGGATGCCCTGCCTATGCAGGAAGAAACAGGCCTGGCCTTTGCCTCCACCACGGCCGGCAAAATGCATTCCTGTGGTCATGACCTGCATACGACTATGCTGATAGGTGCTGCTGCACTTTTAAAAAATACAGACTTTCAGGGCACTGTCAAGTTCCTCTTCCAACCTTCGGAAGAAGGACCTAATGGCGATCCGGAAGGCAAAACAGGTGCACACAGGCTGGTGGAAGAAGGATACCTGGACGATGTACAGGCAGCGCTCGGACTGCATGTAGATCCATCATTGCCGGTGGGTCAGATCACTTATGCAACCGGTCCGGCACTGGCATGTACCGGTTTCTTTACGATCGAAGTACTGGGCAAAGCCGCACATGCAGGTGCTGCACCACAGTTGGGGGTAGATGCAGTAGCCGTGGCTGCTCAGCTTGTAACGTCCGCACAAATGATCGTGGCAAGGCATACCGCTCCTACAGAAACCGCCGTGCTGTCATTTACTAAAATCAATGGCGGGGTCGCACCCAATGTAATTGCTGACAGGGTGGTGCTGGAAGGTACTATCCGCTCACTGGACCTGGATACCTACAATGACATCATCAGCAGGCTTAATAAGATCATTGATGGCCTGATGGGCGCCTTTGATGCGAAGATCAAATTTGACCTTTACTATAATCTGCCCAGCGTGCTGAATGACAGTACAGTACATGATAAACTGGTACAAAGCCTGGACACCGTATTTGGTGTGGGCAATAGTAAACAGGTAGTTCCCCTGCTGGCAGGAGAAGATTTTGCTCATTATTCCCGGAAGGTGCCTGCTATGTTTTACCTGCTGGGCGCCCAGGATCCTGCGGGTGGAGGGTATTACCTCCATCATCCTAAGGTGATCTTCAACGAAGGAGCCATTGCATATGGCGCTCAGTTCCTCGCTACTGGGGCGGTAGGATTATTGAATAATTACAGGTAATTCTTGTCTATTTGAATGATGAGGCAATTGAGTGTTGAATCAGTATAACTAATTTTGCGGCCGTCATGAAACAAAAGCACCTTGGAAAAGCAGATACCGCGTTTATGGCGGCCTGCACCGGATTGATCGTCGCTAATATATATTATTGCCAACCCCTGATCGTTTTGATCTCCAAAGAATGGGGGCTAAAAGAAAGCGCTGCCGGGCGCGTCACTTACCTCACCCAGATCGGGTATGCATTGGGTTTATTACTCCTGGTGCCCCTGGGAGATATCCTTGAACGTAAGAAACAGATCCTGGTCACCACCCTGGTGGCGATTGGCTCATTATTGCTCGCGGCTACCGCGCAGAACTTCTTTGTTTTGCAGGCGGCGAGTTTGCTGATTGGTATATCCTCTGTGGTGCCGCAGTTAATATTACCCCTGGCGGCGCACCTGGCTCCGGATCACAAACGGGGTAGTATAATAGGTGCTATCATGGGTGGATTGCTGGTAGGCATCCTGGCATCCCGCTCTGTAAGTGGTATGGTGGGGGCTTTGTCTGGCTGGCGGGAGATGTATTATATCGCGGCAGGGATCTGTGCAGTGCTGATGGTATTGATGTATTTCAGGTTTCCGGACAGTCAGCCGACGCTGAAGAGTAATTACGGAGAGCTGATGCGTACGGTGGCACATTATGCCCGTACTCATCCCCGGCTGCGGGAGGCATCGATCATGAATGCCCTGTCATTTGCGGTGTTAAGTGCTTTCTGGGTGACGATGGTATTATTCCTTTCCGATGCTCCTTTTAAGTATACTTCGGCGCAGATAGGTATGTTTGGCATAGCGGGGGCAGCTGGGGCATTGGCGGCGCCGCTGGTAGGTAAACTGAGTGATGGCAGGGATCCGGGAAAGAACATCATTATAGGGCTGGTGCTGGAATTGCTGAGTTTCGGAACTTTCTATTTTACCGGCAGTGGTATTATTTTATTACTGGTCGGTATTGTTTTGCTGGATGTAGGTCATCAATCAATCATGGTGACTAACCAGACAATTATATATTCATTGAAACCGGAGGCCAGGAATCGTTTTAATACGGTGTATATGACGACTACTTTTATAGGTGGTGCAGGGGGTTCGGCTATGGGTTTATGGCTCTGGAACCATGGGCAGTGGCCGGTGGTATGTGCGGGCTGTACGGTGATTGTACTGGTAAATGTGGCTTTATTTTATATGTTCAGGCCGGCGACAGACAAAAAGGCATTTATTTAAGTGCAGACATTTTTTTTAAATTCATAAAAAACAATACCTTTGCCGTCCTTTCCCCAGCATGTCAAGGCAGGGGGAAGTAGTTCTTAACACGTTTAGTGTATGCGGGTGTGGTGAAATTGGTAGACACGCCAGACTTAGGATCTGGTGCTTCACGGCATGGGGGTTCGAGTCCCTCCACCCGCACTTTTTTTATACATTTCGGCATACAGCTTATAAAAAATATTGCCATTAAGGCACTAAGTCACTAAGTAACTCCCACATAGCTGCCATTCCTTCGTGCCTTCGTGACTTCATGGCAGAACTTTCAATTCAGGAATTATTATTGCTTCATACAAGAACATTTATTAAAATTAATTATGGCAACCGTTACCAGAGAAAACATCGGTTTATTGAATGATAAGATCACTGTGAAAGTGAGCCAGGAAGATTATCTTCCCAATTATGACAAAGCAGTAAAGCAGCTCAGCAAAACCGCCAATATACCAGGCTTCCGTAAAGGAATGGTGCCAGCAGGAATGGTGAAAAAAATGCACGGTCAGGCCATTTTCGCGGATGAAGTTCTGAAAACTGTAGAAAAGGAACTCACAGGCTACCTGCAGAATGAGAAAGTTGAGATCTTCGCTCAACCGCTGTCGCTGGAGAAAGAAGCCAAAAATTTTGATCATAACAATCCTACCGAATATAACTTCGATTTTGAAATTGGCCTGAAACCTGCTTTTGAGGTTACTCCGCTGCAGGAAGGTAAAACTACCCTGAGCCGTTACAAGATTAAGGTGACCAGCGAAATGCTGGACAAAGAAGTTGACAACCTGCTCGAAAAAGGCGGTAAGAATGAAGAAACTGAAAAAGTATCTTCCGAGAATGATTTCCTGACTGTTAAGTTCGAAGAGAGCGATGAGGCAGGTAATGTACTGGAAGGTGGTATTCAGAAAGACAATGCCATTAAGTTAAAGCAGTTCTCTGCTCCTATTCAGGAACAACTGAAGGGTAAAGGAAAGGGCGATAGCATCGTATTCTTCCTGGCTACTTCATTTGAAGCAGCTGCTTTGCATGACATTCTGCATGACCTGGGTTTCCATGGTCATAACGATGCAGATGCACAACGTTACTTCAAACTGACTATTGAGAAAGTAGAAGTAATTGTAAAAAGGGAACTGAATGAAGAATTCTTCAAAGAAGTATTCCCTAAAGATGAAGTGACCACTGAAGAAGCCTTCCGTGAGAAACTGAAATCTGAAATAGAAAAGTACTGGGATTCCGAGAGTCGTAACCACCTGCACAACGAACTGTTCGAGGTGCTGGTACACGAAACGCCTATTGAACTGCCCAAAGATTTTCTGAAACGCTGGCTGCAGCAGGGTGGCGAAAAGCCAAAGACTGCTGAAGAAGCCGAAAAAGAATATCCTGGATTTGATCATCAGTTGCGCTGGACTTTGATCAGCGACAAACTGATCCGCGAAAATAAACTGGACGTATCCTTTGATGAACTGAAGGAAAGCGCCAAACAGAAAGTAATGGGCTATTTTGGTGGTGCAGCTGCTGCAGATGGTGCAGAATGGCTGGATAGCTACCTGGAGCGCCTGCTGCAGGATGAAAAATTCGTAGATCAGACTTATCGTGAGATGGTGACTCAAAAACTGTTTGATTGGGCAGAACAAAAGGTAACTGTGAAGGAAGAGGAAGTAAGCGCCGAAGAATTTGCTAAATTACCTAATAAACATCACCATCATGAACATTAATAACGAATTCAGGAAATATGCTGTCCAGCATAGAGGGATCAGTAGCCTGGTAGTAGATAGCTATACCCGTCATCAGATTAATGCCTTAACTCCCAATATCATCGAGGAACGCCCGATGAACATGGCGATTATGGACGTGTTTTCCCGTTTGATGATGGACCGCATCATCTTCATGGGCGATCCGGTTAATGACTATGTAGCTAATATTATCACAGCACAGTTGCTGTTCCTTGAGTCTACTGACCGTACCCGCGATATACAGATGTATATCAACAGCCCCGGCGGTAGCGTATATGCTGGTTTAGGTATCTATGACACCATGCAGATCATCGCTCCAGATGTAGCGACAATCTGTACAGGTATGGCAGCTTCTTTTGGCGCTGTACTGCTGGTGGCTGGTACCAAAGGCAAACGTACTGCGCTGAAGCACGCCCGTGTAATGATTCACCAGCCTCATGGCGGTGCAGAAGGACAGACCTCTGATATCGAAATCACTGCACGCGAGTTCGTAAAGCTGAAAAAAGAGCTGAACGAAATCATTGCCGGACATTGTGGTCAGCCTGTAAAGAAAGTTGAAAAGGATTCTGATCGTGACTACTGGATGACTGCCGATGAAGCAAAAGAATACGGTATCATCGATGACGTACTCACCAGGAACCCTAGAAAACAACAAGTGATCGACGGTACTACACCTCAGTAATTAGTTTTAATTTCTATAAGAAGCAAAATTTAGAAAGAGAAACCGTGTCATCCCAACCGGTTTTTCTTTTTAACTTTTGCTTTTCTTTTTAAATGATACCCTTTCCCCCTTTAATTTGTACCTTTGTAAGCTATGAAAGAGTCCAAAATACGTTGTTCATTCTGTAATCGTTCGAAGGATGAAGTGCAGATATTGATAGCTGGTGCAGATGGCCATATTTGTGAGAACTGTGTGGCCAACGCGCAAGAGATCATAGAACAGGAATTGTTTCAACAGCAGGGTAAAAAAGCCCCTTCCCACTTCGTTCCGAAAGTGGCTAAGCCCCAGGAGATCAAAAAATTCCTGGATGAGTATGTGATCGGACAGGATGATGCAAAAAAAATACTGGCAGTAGCTGTTTATAACCACTACAAGAGACTGAATCAACAGGTTGGTGACGACGATGTGGAAATCGAGAAATCCAATATCATCATGGTAGGTGAAACCGGTACGGGTAAAACCCTGCTGGCTAAATCTATTGCCCGCCTGCTGAATGTTCCGTTCACGATCGTAGATGCTACAGTGTTTACTGAAGCCGGCTACGTAGGTGAAGATGTGGAAAGCATTCTTACACGCCTGCTGCAGGTATGTAACTACGATGTAGAAGCTGCTGAAAGAGGTATCGTATATATTGACGAGATCGATAAAATTGCCCGTAAGAGCGATAACCCTTCCATCACCCGCGATGTGAGTGGTGAAGGTGTGCAGCAAGGGCTGCTGAAACTGCTGGAAGGTACCGAAGCTTTAGTACCCCCACAAGGTGGTCGTAAGCACCCTGAGCAGAAACTGATCAAAGTGAATACCCAGAATATCCTGTTTATTTGCGGTGGTGCGTTCGACGGAGTTGATAAGATCATCAGCCGCAGAGTACAGACGCATTCTATAGGTTTCACAGTGAACAAAGAAAGAGAAGAAGAGAACAAGAAACATATACTCCGTTACATCAACTCACAGGACTTAAAAGCATTCGGTCTGATTCCTGAATTGCTCGGTCGTCTGCCAGTGGTAACTTACCTGAACTCTCTGGATAATGAAGCGCTGAAAGCGATCCTGACAGAGCCTAAGAATGCCCTGATAAAACAATACAAGAAACTGTTCAAGGTAGAAGGTATTGATCTGACAATAGAAGATGATGCAGTAGATTATATCGTAGAAAAGGCGATGGAGTACAAATTAGGTGCACGTGGTCTTCGTTCTATCTGCGAAGTAGTACTGAGCGATGCGATGTTCAACCTGCCTTCTTCCAATGAAAGTTCTTTTGTGCTGACAAGAGCTTATGCAGAAGAAAAACTGGATAAATCAACACTGGTGCAGCTGAAAGTTGCCTAAGTTTTAATTGATATTTTTTAAAAAGGGCGGACGATGATCGTTCGCCTTTTTTGTTATCTTTAATTCAAATAATTAATATGGACCTCTTAAAAGAACTGAAAGAAAGAGCCGGTCTTACCAATGAACAGGCTATTAAGACCTTTGAGATACTGAAAGAGTATGTAGGTGGTAAGGTGCCCGTATTCCTGGCAGGTACTGTTGAAAAATGGTTTAACGACATTGAAAAGAAAGCCGAAGCTGCTGGTAAAGAAGAAAAAGAAAACGACTTCCTGGAACACTAAGCACATGACATTGGCACAATAAAAAAGGCATCCTCAGAGAGGATGCCTTTTTCCTTTGGTTGCGTAAAAGTTGTTTCGATTGTCTTTTCTTTTTGTAGGAGGTTGATAAATTGGTAAAGAGTGATGAATTAACCCAAATTTAACGTTCTTAATTCAAAAATCCAGCACCTTATTTAGGGTCTGCTGAATAAGTTCCCGATCTGTTATTTTTCATTTTTACACCGAATCGATTTACCCTTCTTAATGTCTCAGATACCGGGATATAAATTGTGTATCGGATCTATTCCCCATTGTGGTCAAATAGCCCTCCTTTACCAGCCAGTAATAGATCTGCAGTACTGACAACAAAGAACCTGCTGCCAGTTTAAGCAGATTCATAACAAAGTATATAGACATCACCCAACTCTCAGCTGTATCCTTGAGGCGGGCCTTGATTTTGCCCAGTCCATATGCATTTTTCCCCTGTCCAAACTTCCCTTCGATCGCATTTCGTTCCGGCATCTCCTTTTGCAATAATCGCTTTTGCTCCTTACTATTTGATGAGGGCCGACCCAATGGCTTGCCCACATAACGGATCCCTTTTCCACTCATGAATCGTCTGTTTTCACGTGTGCCGAACAACTGATCTCCCAATACACGCTCTGGATAGCACCCAAACAAGCGTTTATATGTTTCAAGGCTTTCGGTCAACAATGAACCTTCATTGTAATTATCCCAGCTCAGTTTTTCTATATGGGTGTAGCCATCTTTCAACATCACCAGTTGTTTGCTGCCAAACTCAGTTGATACACGGTCTTTACCTCTCGGTATTGGACGTACATGCGGTTGATAGATACTTACAATCCGATCCGATATTTTATGCTCTCTATTCTTATACATCTCTGCCTGCTGACGATACATTTCCTGGATCACCCGTATTAACCTCCAGTCTTTCATTTTCAGCACCCCCTTGAAATTAGCTTCTGATTCTATCAGCCAGTTGATGTACTTTAAATCTCGTTTAACATATTGTAATTGCTGTCGGATACCTCTGCGTATATCTCGTTTGCTTTTGTTCTTTTTTTTGGCAATGTTCAAATATTGCTTCCTCGCTATTCTCCGATACATGCGCGGCATCACCAGTTCTGCTACCTGACATCCCCGCTCTATCATCCTTTCCAATTGACGGCGACCCTCATTTAATAATTTGATATCTGTTGGATATTCGATCTGTTGCTCTGACACTGTCGCATCTAACATGACTGTTCCTGATAGCCCATCAGATGACTTTCCTTTTACGCTCTCTGTATGCTCATTCAAGACATTGTTATTACTCTTTCCACCATTCCCATCCTGATCATCCTCACTGCGGGTATCCGCTGTTTTCTCTTCATTCGCTTTGATTAGTCCGGCTTCCTGCAAAATAATCTCATTCAATCTGGACATCACATCTATGCCTAATCTTTTTCTAATACTGACCATCAATGATGCATCAAAGGGAGCCTCCTGTTGAAAACTGCTTAAGCCTACAAAATATTGCAGATATATATTTTCCGTGATCTGCTCTACTACCTCCCGATCATCTATGTTAAGTATATGTTTGATGATCACTGCACCTATTACCATCCGGGCACTCAATGTTGGAGCACCGAAATCTGCCCGCATTTTTTTATAATACACGTCCGCCAGTTTGTCCCACGGAATCTTTGCAGCTAGTATAACCCATCGGTTTGTAGTGGATAATTGCTGCGAAAAAGGAGTTGAAAATCCTTCTAAGGTTAACTGTTTTGCAGGAGTGTAACGTATCATTGCTGCATGATTTTGAAGATGAATCTTTCAATATACAAACACTTCTACAGCAAAAAACAAGCCACATCATATTGATTAACAATGTTTTATTACTATATCAGCAGACCCTATTTAGTTTATACTCACTTTTTTATCAAAAAGTTTAGACAGCATCAATACATTAAGTTTTTATCATATAGTTAATAACCTTACAAATAGGAATCTAACTCACAAACAAGCAGTGATAGCATCTTGTTTAAAAGATATATTTTGTTGACAAAAAGTTTGAACTCTGCTCACTTACGATCTCATTCAGGAGATTTTTGTTCTCTTCCGTCTGTTTTGTAGCCACCATTGTACGAATAGAGAATGCACGCAAAGCATCAGGAACACTTAACGTACCCTCTGCAGAATCCTTTCTACCTGTGAATGGGAAAATATCAGGGCCACGCTGACACTGGCAGTTCAGATTTACCCTGCTTACCTGGTTGACCAGCGGATCTATCAGCGAAGCCAGTTCGTTCGGATCATTGCTGAACAGACTTACCTGCTGCCCGTGATCTGACTGGATCAGGTAATCGATCGGTGTTTCGATATCGTCAAATGGAAGGACCGGGATGACAGGTCCGAATTGTTCCTCCCTGTACAGTTTCATTTTATCATTCACCGGGTATAACACTGCCGGATATACAAAAGATTCGAATGCAGTACCTCCGTTTTCATTCATCACCTTTGCACCATTTGCAAGTGCATCAGCTATACATTCCTGCAGGTAAGCCGGCTTTTGTGGCTCTGGCAGTGGTGTGAGGAAAACATCCTTCTCCCATGGCATACCGATTTTAAGTTTGCCAACTGCAGCGCTGAATTTTTCAATGAACGCATCGGCTACCTTTTTATGCACATAAATGATCTTTATAGCCGTACAGCGCTGCCCATTGAAGGACAGTGAGCCCAATACACATTCTTTTACAGCGAGGTCTAAATCGGCCTTTTCTGTGATAATAGCCGCATTCTTTGCATCCAGTCCAAGAATAGCACGCAGGCGGTTTACCTTGGGGTGCATCTTTTTCAGCTGATTCGCTACCTTGCTGCTACCGATCAGGGTGAGTACGTTGATCTTGCCGGATTCCATGAGTGGGGCAATGATCACGTTTCCACGGCCATAAATCGTGTTAACTACGCCTTTGGGGAAACAGCTTGCAAAAGCTTCCAGCAGCGGATAGTGCAATAAGGTACCATGCTTTGGTGGTTTGAACAGCATGGTATTACCCATAATGAGCGCGGGGATCAGGGTAGTAAAGGTTTCATTCAGCGGGTAGTTGAATGGCCCCATACACAATACAACACCTAATGGTGAGCGGCGGATCTGCCCGATAATGCCCTGTTCGATTTCAAAACGGCTGGAATTGCGGTCAAGGTCTTTCAATGCATCGATAGTGGCATTGATGTACTCGATGGTACGGTCAAATTCCTTTACAGAATCTGTATAGGATTTCCCGATTTCCCACATGATCAGTTTTACAATCTCGTCTTTCTTAGCTATCATTTTGCCTGTGAACTTATCCATGCAGGCAATTCTTTCGGAGACAGGCATGGTAGGCCATTCTCCACGGCCATCGTTGTACGCAAGTACGGCTGCATCAAGCGCAGCGAGGGCTTCAGCTTGTCCGCAGAGCGGATAGGAGCCGATTACTTTTCTTTTGAGGCCTTCTGGAGTCTGGACAGCAACCGGGGAAAGAACGGTGTGGACATCGCCGTTCCAGGGTCTCATTTCACCGCCGGAGAGGTATTCACGCTGGTGAATCTCTTCCGGTAGCAGGAAGTTTGCCGGGATGGCATCTGCTGTCGGGAACATTTGATGTAAGTGTTCTTCAAAGGTCATGACATAGTAGTTTATAGCCTTTGAAGATAGTAAATAGGTTATAAAAAAAGAGTGCCGATGATTGCAATCACCTGTAGTAGCTGCAATCATCGGCGGGATGCGGGCCTGGGGCCAGCTTTGATGAGTTATTATTTCAGGGCCTCACGGGCAATGACGAGCTTCTGTATTTCGGAAGTGCCCTCTCCTATTGTGCATAATTTCGCATCTCTGTAGAATTTCTCTACCGGGAAATCTTTCGTATATCCATAGCCACCAAACACCTGTACCGCTTCGTTCGCTGTTTTCACGGCTACTTCCGACGCATAGTATTTAGCCATTGCGGCATGCTGGGTCACTTTCTGACCTTTGCTCTTACCTGCGGCGGCCTGCATCGTCAGCAACTCTGCTGCCATGATCTCTGTAGCCATATCTGCTAACTTGAAAGAGATGCCCTGGAAGCTGGCTATGGGTTTATCGAATTGATGACGTTCCTGTGCGTATTGCAAAGCGGCTTCGTAAGCGCCTTTGGCAATCCCCAGGGAAAGCGCGGCAATGGAAATACGCCCACCATCCAGCACTTTCATAGACTGGATAAATCCATCCCCTTCATTGCCCAGCATATTGGCGGCCGGTATCCGACAGTTATCAAAGATCATTTCAGCAGTTTCTGAGGCACGCATGCCCAGTTTGTTTTCTTTTTTTCCACCGCTAAAACCGGGCGTACCCCGTTCCACAATAAAAGCCGTCATACCATGACTATCCCTCACATCACCGGTACGGGCAATTACTACTGCCACATCCCCGCTTCTTCCATGGGTGATCCAGCATTTGGTGCCATTCAGTACCCATTCATCGCCTTCCTTCTTTGCCACACACTTCATGTTCATGGCATCGGAGCCGGTATTGGGTTCTGTGAGGCCCCATGCGCCCAGCCATTCGCCGCTGGCCAGTTTTGGGAGATAACGTTGCTTTTGTGCTTCAGATCCGAATTGTAAAATATGACCGGTACATAGGGAGTTGTGCGCGGCTACACTGAGGCCAATAGCACCACAGAAGCGACTGATTTCGCTGATTACGGTGACGTACTCAAGGTAACCAAGGCCACTACCTCCGTACTCATGTGGTACTAATACCCCCATTAAGCCTAATTCGCCGAGTTGTTTAAAAAGAGGGGCCGGGAAGGTTTGGGTTTCATCCCATTCCATAACGTTTGGTTGAATGTGCGACTTGCCAAAATCCCTGATCACTTTCGTGATCTGCTGCTGCATTTCTGTAGGTTCGAAGTTCATATCGGGGGTTTTTCTGTTTTGATGTAATGTTCAATTTTACGATAAATACTGTCATCCACCAATGGTATGCCAAGAAGGTCAGTTGGCCGGCTAAAAGGCCCGTTGTTATTGCGATACAGTACAATTAAGCGCGCCAGTTTATACCTTATGTACGGATGTTGGGCCAAAGTTTGCTCATCTGCGCTGTTGAGGTCCAGTTTTTTTAGTGAAACTGCATTCAATCGCAGGTAAGGTTGAATTTTGTTAAATGTGCTGTCTGGCAGGCCGTAAGTCTCCCTGATCTGGGAGATGGCATAAAAACCGCCCAGTTTATCTCTAAAGCGGGTAATTCGTGCAGCCAGCACAGGTCCTATTCCTTTCAATGACTCCCAGGCTGCTGAATCAGCCCTGTTAATGTCGATGGTGATTACTGATTGCCGGGGGCGGTAAAAGGTAATATGTTTTTTAGGCGGAGGCGGGGCTTTTTTCAGATCGGCCTGAAAAGCGGCCATATCTTTTTGGAATAAAGTATCCTTGTCGGTTTTTAACGGGAAGTAGTGGGCGATCATTGTGGGGGTATAGGTACTTATAGTGGTGAGTATGATCAAAGCAATAATGCCTCGTCTTTCAAGCGCGGTGAAATGCAGGAATGGTTTCATAGGTTAACAAACTTGTTATTGTAATATAATTAAAAAACGCTATCACCATAGGTGATAGCGTTTTTTAATTGTTTGGTCTGGCCTGCGGCCGGTTTTAGAGAGTTATTTCTAATCCGTCGTATGCTAATGCCATACCGGCTGGAAGCTCTTGTGATACTTCTGCATGTAATCCCATCTGGTGACTGATATGCGTGAAGTATACCTGGGGTATTTTTAATTCCTGGCCGAGGGCAATTGCCTCTTCCAGGGTGAAGTGAGATATATGTTTCTCTTTGCGCAGGGCATTTACCACCAATATCCGGGAGCCAAGGATCTTTTCTTTTTCTTCCGGCGCAATGAAGTTAGCATCGGTGATGTATGTAAAATCTCCAAAGCGGAAACCCAATACCGGCATCTTGTGATGCATGACATTGATAGGGATGAATGTCATTCCATTAACATCAAATGGTTCACTACCAATAGTGCGGAGGTTCAGTTCCGGAATACCCGGATATTTATGCTCTGCAAATGCATAGGCGAATTCACGCATGATACCTTCCTGCGTAAATGGAGTTGCATAAATATCGATCGCTCTCTGCTGAAAATAATTGAAAGCACGGATGTCGTCCATACCGGCTATATGATCTTTGTGAGAGTGGGTTACCAATACGGCTTCCAGGTGTTTTACCTCTGCTCTCAGCATCTGGTAGCGGAAGTCGGGGGTAGTATCGATTACGATATTGCCGGCAGGGGTATCAGTAATAAGGATGCTGCTGCGCAGGCGTTTATCATGCTTATCGGTAGAAGTACATACCCGGCAGCCACAAGCTATAACGGGTACGCCCTGGGAGGTGCCTGTTCCTAAGAAAGTTACTTTCAATTCTCTGATGGTTGTTCTGGTGAAGGAGTTTTGGGTTCTTCGTCGGCCGCATCAGCGGAATTCCTGTTTTCCAAGATCTGCTTGTATAGTTTCAGGGATTCAGGAGTCAGCACACTTTCATCAAGTTCCATAGCGCCCAGAATATCCAGCAGCGTATTGATCCGCCCTTCCAGGTTCAGGAATTTATTAACTACCACGACCTTTTTATGTTCGAGTACACAATAGCCTGAGTTAAACGTTCCTTTTTCAAAACGTAACTCATACTTAGCCTCTCCAAAGATTTTTTCAAGGCGGGTCAGGTTATTGGGTGTCACTTTGAAGTTCATGGCACAAAAATAAGATTATTTACTCACCAACCTTGCTACAGGTACGATCACCTCTTCGAGCGAAATACCACCATGCTGAAAGGTATTGCGGTAGAAGTTCACAAAGTAGTTGTAGTTATTAGGATAGCAGAGGTAGCCATCTTCTTTTGCAAAGATGTAGGAGGAGTTTACATTCGGCTTGGGCAAGCCGGCTTCGCGCGGATCTCTGAAGGCCAGTACTTCTTTGGCGTCATAATTCAGGTTGCGGCCATGTTTATAACGCAGGTTGGTAGTGGTCTGTTTATCACCAATCACTTTCACCGGTGTTTTCACTCTCACATTGCCATGGTCAGTCGCGATGATCAGGTTGATCTTTTTGTCAGCCACCTTGCGCAGTGCCTGGTGCAGCGGAGAATGTTCAAACCAGCTGGCTGTAATAGACCGGTAGGAGGTTTCATCGCCCGCCAGTTCTTTCAGCACTTCCATTTCTGTACGTGCATGACTGAGCATATCCACAAAGTTGTACACAATTACATTCAGCGGATAGGCAAGCAGGTTATGAATGTTATTCACCAGGTGCTGGCCGTCGTTATGGGTAGTTACTTTGGTATAGGAGAAGCGGGGATCCATTTTCAGGCGCTTCAGCTGATCGGCAAAGAATTCTTCTTCGTACAGGTTCTTCCCTCCTTCTTCGTCATCGTTTTTCCATTGCTGAGGAAAACGACTTTCAATATCTACCGGCAGCAAGCCTGCAAAGATGGCATTGCGGCTATATTGAGTAGAAGTAGGGAGTATACTGTAAAAAGTATCTTCAGTCACCAGCCTGAAAGAATCCAGGAAGATAGGCAGAATGGCCTTCCACTGGTCCAGGCGCAGGTTATCTATGATTATGAAGAAGTTAGACACTTCGCTGTCAAGCTGGGGTACTACTTTCTCTTTGAATACGGAATGCGACATCACGGGGGCGTCTTTGGCCTTGGGGCTTACCCAGCTGGCATAGTTGCGGGAGATGAACTTGGCAAATTCCGTATTGGCTTCGGCTTTTTGGGTATTTAAGACCTCCATCATCTCAGGATTATTGGTCTTGGCCATTTCCATTTCCCAGTAAACCAGCTTCTTATAGAGGTCCATCCACTCGTTGTAGTCAGGGCCCGAGTTCAGCGCCATGAACAGGGTGCGGAAGTCCTGCTGGTAGGCAATGGTGGTCTTTTCGGCTACAAGTCGCTTATTATCAATGATTTTTTTCAGAGAAAGGAGTACCTGGTTTGGGTTTACAGGTTTAATGAGGTAGTCAGTGATCTGGGAGCCGATGGCTTCGTCCATTACATTTTCTGCCTCATTTTTGGTGATCATGACCACAGGAATCTGCTGATCTATCTCCTTGATCCTTGCGAGGGTTTCGAGTCCGGTAATACCTGGCATAGACTCATCGAGCAGCACTACATCTACCACCTGTTCCTTCAGGAATTCCAGGGCATCATAACCGTTGGTAAGGGCAGACACTTTGTATCCCTTATTTTCCAGGAACATGATTTGCGATTTCAGTGATTCTATTTCGTCATCTACCCAGAGTATATTTATTTGACTCATGCAAGTAATAGTTAGGAGTGAGATAAAATTTGGTTTCAGTCGGCACCTATTTGACCAAGATACCACTCTCTACTGTCAAAAAATGTTCCCTAAGTGCGATATTGGCACAATAAATTGTTAAATAACAGTCGATTGGGTGATAGTTGTTCAAATATTATCAATTTTTGCAATAAAAATAGGAAAATCGTTGAAGATATAGGGGAAGGAGGTTCGGGTTGCGTCTTATACATTAGAAAAAGTTAAAGATAATAATTCCTTAACGTAGCTTTGCCTAAGCTAAAGGGTAATGGTAAAAATGGCAGAACGCAAGAGAAAAATTGTAAATGATCCGGTGTATGGCTTCATCACGATAGATCATCCGTTGATCTTTGCCATAATTTCCCACCCTTATTACCAGCGTCTGCGCCGTATTCATCAGATGGCGCTGGCACATATGGTTTATCCGGGTGCAATGCATACCCGTTTTCATCACAGCATAGGGGCTTATCACCTGATGAGTTGTGCCTTGAGTGAGTTAAAAGGAAAAGGGGTAGAAATTACGGACGAAGAGGAAATTGCCGCTAGGATGGCTATTTTGCTGCATGATATAGGTCACGGACCTTATTCTCATGCCCTGGAAAACGGGATCATTGAAGGGGTTTCCCATGAAAAGATCAGCCAGTGGCTGATGGAGGAATTGAATAAGGAGCTGAATGGTGCCCTGAGCCTGACAATAGAAATCTTCAACGGGCGTTATCATAAAACGTTTCTCCATCAGCTGGTGTCGAGCCAGCTGGATGTGGACAGGATGGATTACCTGAATCGCGACAGCTTTTATACGGGAGTATCTGAGGGAGTAATTGGTTATGACCGTATTATAAAGATGCTGACTGTGCAACGGAATGAGCTGATGGTGGAAGAAAAGGGGATTTATTCTATTGAAAAGTTCATTGTGGCCCGTCGATTGATGTATTGGCAGGTATACCTGCACAAGACGGTGCTGAGCGCAGAGAATATGCTGGTCAAAATACTGAAGCGAGCTAAGGAACTGGCACTTAAGGGAGTATCGCTGTATGCCTCACCGGCGTTAGCATATTTCCTGTACCATACAATTACTGCGGCCAACTTCGAACAGGAGCCAGCTTGTCTCCAGCAGTTCTGCCTACTGGATGATTTTGATATTTTAAGCGCGATCAAGGTATGGGCGAACCATAGCGACCCAGTCCTTTCCTTGTTATGTAAATGGTTGACAAACAGGAATTTATTTAAATGCCTGCTCAGTAATGAGGCTTTTGATACCTCGGCCATAACTTTATTGAAAACACAGGTACAAGAAAGATACGGCATTTCTAGCCATGATCTTGATTACTTTGTCTTCACAGGAACAGCTAGCCTGAGCGCGTACAACATTAATAATGAAAGGATTAACATCCTTTTTAAGGACGGTACGGTAAAGGATATTTCGTCAATCGATAATGCATTGGTTAGTCATACACTGGCTATACCCGTAAAAAAATTCTACATTTGTCATCCAAAAATCTAAGCAACACAGGATTATGAATGATAGATTGTAGGTAATGTATAACTAGATGGCTGTCAATTAAATCATAAAACTGGTACCGCCTGGATAACTATATTAATTATTAACTATGCAGTTTAGCGCATTACAATTGGCTACCATGTTGGATGGTAAGCTGGAAGGCAACCCGGACGTAAAAGTGAATAACATCGCCAAAATCGAAGAGGCGGGTGAAGGGATGCTCAGTTTCATCGCCAATCCCAAATACGAAGAATTCATCTATACGACCAATGCTTCCATACTCATTGTGAACGAGAGCCTGGTTACTGAACGGCCTGTAAAATCAACCCTGATCAGGGTGAAAGATGCTTACAGCGCATTCGCCCAGTTATTGGAGCAATATAAACAGCTGGTAGGCAACAAAACTGGTATTCAACAACCATCTTTTGTACCTGCATCTGTAAAAACAGGTAGCAACGTCTTTATCGGAGCATTTGCTTACCTGGGTGAAAATGTCGTATTGGGCAATAATGTGAAGATCTATCCGGGTGTATACCTGGGAGATAATGTCGTAGTAGGTGATGACACCGTGATCTTCCCGGGTGTGAAAGTATATGAGAACTGTGAGCTGGGCAAGCGGGTAATCCTGCATGCTAACTGCGTACTGGGTGGCGATGGCTTCGGTTTTGCGCCTCAGCCTGATGGTAAGTACAAAAAAGTACCTCAGATCGGCAACGTGGTAATTCATGATGACGTTGAGATCGGTGCAAATACCACCATCGACAGGGCTACAATGGGATCAACTATCATCCGCCAGGGTGTGAAACTGGATAACCTGATCCAGATCGCCCACAACGTGGATATCGATACTAATACAGTGATCGCGGCACAGACCGGCATTTCCGGCAGTACCAAGATTGGAAAGAACTGCGTGATCGGTGGTCAGGTAGGTCTTGTAGGCCACATCCAACTTGCTGATGGCACCAAGATCAACGCACAGAGTGGTCTTTCCAAATCCATTACCGAGCCTAATACCGCCCTGATGGGATCTCCTGCTTTTGACTACAAAAGTTCACTAAAAAGTCAGGCAATTTTTAGAAATTTGCCGGACCTTGAAAAACGGGTAAAAGAGCTGGAGGATATGGTAAAACAGTTACTTTCTGTAAGAGAGGGTGTTTAATATTCCTGTAATTCCCTGCACCACAACAATTGCAGACCATTCCAGAGA
This sequence comes from Chitinophaga sancti, assembly GCF_034424315.1. Taxonomy (GTDB): domain Bacteria; phylum Bacteroidota; class Bacteroidia; order Chitinophagales; family Chitinophagaceae; genus Chitinophaga; species Chitinophaga sancti. The sequence continues at coordinate 6,130,407 of NZ_CP139972.1, read as the reverse complement.
GACAAAAGAAAAATTAGTTAATTAATATGATGGATAATCAACATTCGTCCAATCAGCACACGATAAAAGCTCCTGTTACGGTATCGGGTGTAGGTTTGCACACAGGTGCCAGCGTAAATATGACCCTCAAACCTGGTATTCCCGGATCGGGTATTAAGTTCAGACGTATTGATCTGCCAAACCAACCTGTTGTAAAGGCGGATGTAGATTATGTAGTAGATACTTCCAGGAGTACCACCCTGGAACACAATGGTGCAAGAGTAAATACAATCGAACATATCATGGCAGCACTGGTGGGTACCGGTGTTGACAACATTGAAATAGATATTGATGGTCCTGAAGTACCTATCATGGATGGTAGCGCTATGCCTTTTATCGAGATCATCGAGCAGATAGGCGTTGCTGAACAGGATGCAAAGAAGGTATATTATACTATCGACACCAATATTACCTATTACGACGATAAGAAAAATGTGGAAATGGTAGCACTGCCTGCAGTAGATTACCGTGTCACATGTATGATCGACTTCAACTCTCCGGTACTGGGTACACAGCATGCGAACCTGAACAGCCTGGCTGATTTCAAATCAGAGATCGCTCCCTGCCGTACCTTCGTATTCCTGCATGAGCTGGAATATCTGATCAACAACAACCTGATCAAAGGTGGCGATATCAACAACGCGATCGTGATCGTTGATAAACCTGTAAGCGAAGAAGAACTGGCTCGCCTGGCGACAGTTTTCCAGCGCAAGAATATCAGCGTAGAGCAGCGTGAAGGTATCCTGAATAATATCAAACTGCGTTTCCCGAATGAACCTGCACGTCACAAACTGCTGGACATTCTGGGCGACCTGGCACTGGTAGGTTATCCTATCAAGGCACATATCATCGCCAACCGTCCGGGCCATGCATCCAATGTGGAGTTTGCCCGTCGCCTGAAACAATACATTAAGAAGAACAAGCACATTAAAGATGTGCCTGTATATGATCCTAATAAACCGGCTATTTTTGACCTTCCACGAATAGAACGGACCCTGCCACATCGTTTTCCAATGCTGCTGGTAGACAAGATCATTGATCTGACTGATACACAGGTAGTCGGTATCAAGAATGTAACTTTCAACGAGCCCTTCTTCCAGGGGCACTTCCCAAACAATCCGGTAATGCCGGGTGTATTACAGGTAGAAGCCCTGGCACAATGTGGAGGTATACTCGCTTTGAATACCGTTCCTGATCCTGAAAACTACGATACATATTTTATCAAGATCGACAACTGTAAGTTCAAGCAAAAGGTATTCCCGGGTGATACGATGATTCTGAAGATGGAGCTGCTCAGCCCTATCAGAAGAGGTATCGTGGAAATGCGGGGAACTGTATTTGTAGGTACCAAGATCGTTACAGAGGGCGACCTGACTGCTCAAATCATTAAATCAAGAGACGCCAAAAAATAGCAATGATCCATCCGCTTACTTACATCCACCCTGACGCGAAGGTGGCACCAAACGTTAAAATTGATCCGTTCACTGTAATTCACAAGAATGTTGAGATCGGTGATGGTACCTGGATCGGGTCTAATGTCACCATCATGGAAGGGGCAAGGATTGGAAAGAACTGCCGTATCTTCCCTGGCTCCGTTATATCCGCTATACCACAGGACCTCAAATTTGACGGAGAAGAGACCACCACCATTATCGGAGATAATACCACTATCCGTGAGTACGTAACCATCAACAGAGGAACCAAGGACAAATGGAAAACCGTTATCGGTTCTAACTGCCTGATCATGGCATACAGCCATATCGCACACGACTGTGAAGTAGGTAATTACTGTGTATTTTCTAACGACACTACCCTTGCCGGTCACATCACTGTAGGTGATCACGTTGTACTGGCAGGCATGGTGGCTGTACAGCAGTTCTGTAAGATCGGTGCACATGCTTTTGTAACTGGTGGTTCACTGGTAAGAAAAGATGTACCTCCTTATGTAAAAGCTGCACGTGAGCCATTGTCTTATGTAGGCGTGAACTCCATCGGTTTAAAAAGAAGAGGTTTCTCTCTGGAAAAGATCAATCACATCCTGGATATTTACCGCGTGATCTTCGTGAAAGGCTACAAACTGTCAAAAGCAGTAAGCATCATCGAAGCTGAATATCCTGCTACAGATGAAAGGGATGAAATCCTTGCATTCATCCGTGAGTCCGGACGTGGTATCATGAAAGGATATACGTCTCTCTCCAGTGACGACTGAAAATAATATTTTTACGGGCAATACCATGTGTACAAACATGTGGTATTGCCTTTTCTATAAATAATGAGGACGAATGAGAATAACGCTGGACCAGACTGGTAAACGCTTTAACTACGATTGGATCTTCCGTCGGGTCAACGCCAGCTTTGAAGCAGGTCAACGTTATGCCATACTTGGCCCCAATGGTTCAGGTAAGTCTACGTTATTACAGGTAATCAGCGGTCATTTATTGCATAATGAAGGTACCGTCAGCTACCATTATTCCGACAGCTCCCTGGCCCCCGATCAGTTTTTTCAATACTGCGCCATCGCAGCCCCTTACCTGGAACTGATCGAAGAATTTACCCTCGCAGAAAGCATCGATTTCCATTTACAGTTCAAGCAATTTATACCTGGTGTTACACCGCAAAAAGCAGCGGAGGCCGTAGGTCTGCAATCCTCTATGCGCAAGCAGGTGAAACACTTTTCTTCAGGCATGAAGCAAAGATTAAAACTTGCATTGGCTATCTTTTCAGATGTGCCTGTATTATTGCTGGATGAGCCTTGCACCAACCTTGATGCAGCAGGCGTAAAGCTGTACCAGGAGCTGATTACAACATATGCGAAAGACCGGATGATCATTGTCAGTTCCAACGATGAGCAGGAGTATTTCATGTGTGAACAGCGCATGAGTATCTTGGACTACAAATGATGTGGGGATTAGTGCTTTAATCGTATATTGAACCCCATAATACGAGATGCATATGCAAAAGACTGCCAGTAAGAAAGTAATTAACGGGTGGGCCATGTATGACTGGGCTAACTCCGTTTACAACCTGGTAATTACAACTACCTTTTTCCCTATCTACTTTACTAGCGCCACAAAAGCTGCCTATGGCAGTGACCGCATTCCTTTTTTCGGAAAATACTTTATCAACTCTGCCCTGTACGACTACGCCATGGCTGCAGCTTTTTTGATTGCTGCCATTGCCTCTCCTATCCTGTCATCTATTGCGGATACAAGGGGTAATAAGAAACGTTATCTCATGATGTTCACCTGGCTGGGAGGCATTAGCTGTAGTGCTCTCTACCTGTTCAGAGGAGGTAACGTAGAGTACGGGGTGATATTCTTTATCCTCGCGACCCTGGGCTATTGCGGGGGCTTAGTGTTTTACAATTCCTATCTGCCTGAAATTGCAGCCGAGGAAGACCGTGACAGGGTTAGTGCCAAAGGCTTTGCCATGGGATACATCGGGAGCGTGTTGTTACAGCTGATAGGGTTTGCACTGGTAACTATTAAACCATTTGGTATCGGTGATGGTCAGGCAGTACTTATTACCTTCCTGCTGGTGGGTGTATGGTGGATCGGCTTTGCCCAGATCACCTTTGTACGCCTGCCTGCTTCAAAAGGTACAATTGCTGACCATAAAGCTGGCGCACTGACAGAGGGCTTTACCGAGCTGCGTAAAGTGTATGCACAGGTAAAAACCATGCCTGTACTCAAACGCTTCCTGAGAGCTTTTTTCTTTTATAGTATGGGCGTGCAGACGGTTATGATGGCAGCAACCATCTTTGGTGCACAGGAACTTCACCTGGAACCTTCCATTCTTATTAGTGTGGTGGTGGTTATCCAGGTAGTAGCCATTGCAGGGGCCTCAGGCATGGCATGGCTCTCCGGCAGGTTTGGTAACCTGCGTGTTTTGATTAGTGTGGTATTCGTATGGATAGGTGTCTGTGTGGGTGGTTACCGGATGCAGACCGCTACCGACTTTTATATTATGGCTACAGTAGTAGGCCTGGTTATGGGAGGTGTTCAATCCCTAAGCCGCTCTACGTACGCCAAGCTGATGCCGGAAACGGAGGATACAGCAAGTTTTTTCAGTTACTATGACGTGACAGAAAAGCTTTCTATCGTGATTGGTATGATCACCTTTGGAGTCATCCACGAGGCAACAGGCAGTATGCGCAATTCTGTAATTGCACTGGCGGCCTTCTTTTTGATTGGCCTCGCATGGCTGTTCTCCGCACGGAGAAAGCAAACGCAACTACAATAGAAATTTCGATTGTATGAAACTATATACCGTAGACACAGGCTATTTTAAATTGGATGGGGGGGCTATGTTTGGCGTAGTACCCAAGAGTATCTGGCAAAAAATATATGCACCAGACGAAAATAATTTATGCTCCTGGGCCATGCGCTGCCTGCTCATCGAAGATGGCAAGCGCCTGATCCTCGTAGACACCGGTATGGGTGATAAGCAGGATGCGAAATGGTTCGGCCACTACCACCTGCATGGCGATGCGACCCTGGATAGCTCCCTGGCAAAACTGGGTTTCCATAAAGACGACATCACAGATGTGTTTATGACCCATCTGCACTTTGACCATTGCGGAGGTTCTATTATCAGACAAGGCGACAAACTGCTGCCGGCATTCAAAAATGCTACCTACTGGAGCAATGAAGATCACTGGAACTGGGCGATAAAACCAAATGACAGGGAGAAAGCCTCTTTCCTGAAAGAAAACATCCTGCCGATGCAGGAAAGTGGTCAGCTGAAGTTTGTGGAAGCAAAAGATGGCGTTTCCTTCACTGAAAATATCAATCTCCGGTTTGTAAACGGGCATACCGAAGCGCAAATGCTGCCACAGATAAAATACAAGGATAAAACCATCCTGTACATGGCAGACCTGCTGCCTAGCATCGGTCACATTCCCATGCCTTACGTTATGGCATACGACATGTTCCCGCTGACAACCCTTCAGGAAAAGAAAGCTTACCTGACTGAGGCCCTGGAGCAGCAGTATGTACTGTACCTGGAGCATGATCCGGCTGTAGAATGCGTGGTACTTCAACAAACAGAGAAAGGCATCAGGGCCGGGGAAACCTTCCCGCTGTCTGCCCTCTAGTGTATGTCATCTTGGCACGACCGCTGCCTACTGCATACATTTTGTACTACAGAGACCATGGCAACACACCTGACAATAGATAATAAATTGAAAAAGCTGATTGTTGTAGGCGACAGGGTACTGGTAAAACCCCTTACCCCTAATGAACGCACAGAAAGTGGGCTGTATCTGCCTCCCGGAATGCAGGAAAAGGAAAAGGTACAATCGGGATATGTGATCAAAACAGGCCCCGGATACGCCATTCCATTACCGTCTGAAGAAGATGATGCCTGGAAAGGAGAAGAAGAGAAAGTGAAGTATATTCCTTTGCAGGCAAAGGAAGGCGATCTGGCCATCTTCCTGCTCAATGGCTCCACAGAAGTGTCTTACCAGGGCGACAAGTACTTCATTGTACCGCAGAGCGCGATACTGATGCTGGAAAGAGAAGAAGATCTCTAAATGCTTTTTTCATAAAAAATTAAAAAAGGGCTGTAATCATTTACAGCCCTTTTTTATATTGTAGCTGCTTATAATCAAAAACTACGGATATGGAGAAAATCATCAAAGCAGGGATCTGTTCCTATGGTATGTCAGGACATATCTTTCATGCGCCGTTTATTCACACACATCCGGGGTTTACCTTTTATGCTGTGGTGGAAAGGAGTAAAAACCTTGCAAGACAGCGCTATCCTGATGTGAAAGTATATACCAGTGTAGCTGATATGATCAAAGATCCTGAACTGGATCTGATCGTAGTCAATACCCCTAACTATACGCATTATGAGTATACCAAAGCTGCACTGGAAGCAGGGAAAAATGTGATTGTGGAAAAGCCTTTCACCGTACATGCGGCCGAAGGACAGGAGCTGGCAGAACTGGCGGCTTCAAAAGGATTACTGCTGAGCGTGTATCATAACAGACGCTTTGATAGTGATTTTAAGATTGTAAAACAGGTATTGGACAGCGGAGATCTGGGTGAAGTGCTGGAAGCAGAAATTCACTATGACCGCTATCGCGAAGAGCTGAGTTATAAGAAACACAAGGAAGAGAAATTGCCCGGTACCGGTGGCTTGTATGATCTGGGTTCACACCTCGTAGATCAGTCACTGATCCTGTTTGGTATGCCGGACGCCATCTGGGCCGATATCAGAACAATCCGGAAAGATTCACAGGTAGATGATTATTTTGAGTTGGTGTACTTCTATGAGCACCTCCGTGTGAGACTGAAATGTAGTTACATCACCAGAGAGCCGATACCTTCTTATCAGTTTCATGGACGTAAAGGTTCATTTATCAAGACAAAGGCTGATACACAGGAAACCATGTTACAGCAGGGATTGATGCCGGGAGCGCCGGGATGGGGGGTAGAAGGTATTCATGAGTGGGGATTGCTGCATACTGAGAGAGATGGAAAAGTGGTGAGGGAATATTTACCTTCTCCTAAAGGAGATTATATCGAGTATTATGACGGGATTTATAATGCACTCAATGGGAAAGGACCAAACCCGGTGCCGGCAGGCGATGCGGTGAATGTGATTAAGATTATTGAGGCAGCGTTTGAGAGTAGTAATTCGAAGAAACTGATTCAGCTTAAATAGCAAAAAAACAAAGCGTTTACCTTCGGTAAACGCTTTGTTTTTTGATTGCGGTGCCTGCTATTAAATGCAAGCTTTATTTTTTCATGCGGAAACTACCTTCTTCATCTCTTATAATTATTTCTTCACTGATCAGGAATTGGGTCACCTCCATTAACTCCGCTTCATTCACGTCTTTTAGCTTATTCCGGATCACATCCCATTCAGTTGGAGTATCAGTCAGCTCCGCTAATAACAAGCCGGAAATTGCCTTAAAATCCACTGGTTTTTTCTTCTGTTCTATACACACATCACAAATACCACAGGGCTGTGCGTCTTTTTCTCCAAAATAAGCAACCAGCACCTGTGTACGACACTGGTTTTTATTCCGGACATAATTCAGCATGGCATCCAGCCGGTCCTGGTACGCTTTCATTCTCGCCTTCACCCTTTCTGTATCTATCCGTAAATGTTGAGTTGATACCCGCTGCTCTACAAAGGAAAGCTGTGGTACTGACTTACGCTGTTTATACCGGATTATCCCACGCTGATGCAGTTGTTGTAAGCCCTGTATCACTTCTGGTTCTTTCATACGGAGTATCCGCATCAGCTGTTTTTCATACACAGGTACAGGATTATCAAAGACCCCTTCGTAGGTGCGTAACAAAGTTTGTACAAGCGGAGACAATCCTGGTTGTGCTGCATCAAATGCAAACAACGTCTGCCTGTTCACAATAAATTCCACCATCGATGGCATAAAAACACTCTCACTTAGCTGCAGAATACCTTCCTGCTCCAGTATGCGCAGGGCACTATAAGCTACTGTTATATTCAGTTCGAATTTCTGTACGAAGTCGTTGATATCAAAATCAAAATACACACCTTCTCCGCCGCCTACCGGCACCTGCAGGTAATTCACCAATGCCTGGTAAATACCTCTGACCTGGTCCTGCCCGGGAAACTGCAGCTTCACCATTTCTTTCATTCTATCCAGTTCTGAAGAATGGTATAGCAATATCCCATAGGCCTTCTGCTCATCACGGCCACCCCTGCCAGCTTCCTGGTAATAGGCTTCCAGACTTTCCGGCGCATCGGCATGGATCACCACTCTTACATCTGGCTTGTCAATCCCCATCCCAAATGCATTGGTACATACTATGACCCTGATCCTGCCCTGAATCCATAATTCCTGGCGGGCAGTCCGCTCCTCTCCTGTTAAACCGGCATGGTAATAACTGGCAGAAATCCCTTGCTGCTCCAGCATATCCGCCAGTTCACGGGTACCTTTCCGGTTGCGGCAATATACGATGGCACTACCGGGTACCCGCTGTAAGATGTGTAATAATTTAGGTTGCTTATCGCCTTCTTCAATGACGCTGTAGGAAAGATTGCTGCGCACAAAACTCTTGCTAAAGATAGCCGGCTTGTGCATCTGCAGTTTTTCGCAAATATCCTGTTGTACTTTTGGGGTAGCCGATGCAGTGAGTGCTAATACCGGTACACCCGGGAACTGTGTTCTGATCTCCGCAATCTCCAGGTACGCTGGCCGGAAATCATAACCCCACTGTGAAATACAGTGAGCCTCATCTATCGCCAGCAGACTCACCGGCAATCCATCACAATATTCCAGGAAGCGGCGACTCTGTAATCGCTCCGGGGAAACATAGAGAAATTTATACGTGCCACGCCTCGCTTCTTCCAGCAGTTTCTCCACATCCTGATAATACATTCCAGCATAAATAGCCGCTGCTGGAATATTCCGGCTGCGCAAACTGGCCACCTGGTCCTTCATCAATGCAATGAGCGGTGTTACTACCAGGCAAAGCCCATCTTTCATCAGCGCAGGAACCTGGAAGCAAATGGACTTTCCACCGCCCGTGGGCATCAGCGCAAGCGTATCCTGCCCCTTGCAAACAGACTGTATGATGTCTTCCTGCAAAGGACGGAATTGCGCATAGCCCCAGTATTTTTTCAGTATTTCTGTAGGAGTAGTCACGCTGTAAATGTAACTATATTACGCTCTTATACCGCAGGCGCACAGAATTCGCGGCCAGCACGATATCGGAGAGCGCCATCACACCTGCGCCGGCTATAGGGCTGAGTACCCCAAAAGCTGCAAATGGAATCGCGATCACATTATACAGGAATGCCCAGAAAAGGTTCTGCTGTATGGTGAGGAAGGTATGTTTACCCAGGCCTAATGCCAAAGGCAGGGAGGAGAGTTTACTGTTCAATAAGATCACATTGGCACTCTGCATTGCAATGTGTGTAGCATCACTCAGGGAGATCCCAATCGTAGCCCTGGCCAGTGCCGGAGCATCGTTAATACCATCACCTACCATGGCTACCGGCGCCTCTTTCATGAGGCTATCTATCTTCTGTAATTTCTGTTCCGGGGTCTGGCTGGAGAATACTTCTTTGATACCGGTTAATGCTGCCAGCTCACGACATTTACGTTCCGTATCACCACTCAGCAATACAGGAGTGATACCTTTGCTTTGCAGCATGGATACCATTTGCGCTGCATCGGGCCTCACTTCATCTATCAGGTCTATCCAGCCTGCCAACTGGCCGTTTTTCAAGAGGTAGAGGTTATGGCTATCATCAGCAGTCGTGTGTTTAGCCATTTCAAATGATCCCAGCTGCCATTCATTACCAACTGTATCTTTTGCCTGCATGCCACGACCTTTTATTTCCCGGATCTGGGTCAGTTTCACTTCTCCTTCCTTCTTCCAGATGCTCACCAGGGAGCGGGCAATAGGGTGAGAAGAGAATTTCTCCAGGCTATACACTGTCTGGGCAAATTCCTTCTCGGTCATGCCTTCAAAGTGATAATTGCCAAGTTGCAGCTTGCCGGTAGTGAGGGTGCCCGTTTTATCCAGCACTACATACTTTATATCCTTAAAAGCTTCCAGGGTTTGTGCACCTTTAATAAGAATACCATTTTTTGCGGCCCTGCCCAATCCTACCATGACTGCAGCCGGAGTAGCGAGCCCCATGGCACATGGGCAGGCAATCACCAATATAGCAATACTCCTCATAATAGCAGCGCCGATAGTAAGGTGGCCAAAGATAGCCCAGCCCAGGAAAGTCAGTACCGCGATCCCCAATACCAGGGGTACGAAGATGGCACTGATCTTATCAGCCAGTTTCTGCATGGGTGGTTTATTGCCCTGCGCCTGTTTTACGAGATCGATAATATAGGAGAGAACGGTATCTTTTCCGGTAGCTGTGATGAACATTTTAATACTCCCTTCTTCCAGGATAGTTCCCCCGATGGCCTTATCTTTTTCACCTTTACGTACAGGCGTACTTTCACCCGTGATCATAGATTCATTGATAAGACCACTTCCCCAGAAGATTGTGCCATCCATCGGAATCATATCTCCTGTATTCACCAATACTTTATCGCCGGTACGCAGGGCCTGGTTATCTACGACATGGATATGCTCATGATCTTCGTGTTCTTCAATCCGGCGGGCGGTAGTCACCTGCATTTTTGCCAGGGCGGTAATAGCGGTGGTGGTTTGTTTTACAGAACGCTCTTCCAACAGGTTGCCCAGGAATACCAGGGTAATGATGGCTGCAGCAGTTTCGTAAAACATATAATCAGGGCCCATGTGCAGGATGGTGCCGGTAAGGCTATAGCCATAAGCAGCAATGGCGCCGAGGGCAATCAGCACATCCATATTCGCCATACCATTGGCAAGAGAGCGGACAGCGCTCCGGCCAAAATGCCACATCCCTACCAGGAACACAGGCGTAGACAGGCAAAGCTGTACGATGGGATTGTGCAACCATGCCCAGTGTACCCACATATGTAACAACAATGGCGCTGTAAAGATGGCGCAGAAAATAAACTTAAACGTCAGTGAACGCAGGAAAGCAGTCTTGGGCTGAGGTTGGTCAGGCAATACCACCTGGTATCCCAACTGATCAATACCCGAAAGGATCTCTTTCGGATTTGTTTCCATTCCTTCCGGCAGGGTAAAACTTAATTCCTCTGTGGCAAAACTTACGTTCACGTCCTGCATACCCTTGTGCTGAAGATATTTGGATACCGTCAAAGCACAACTGGTACAGTTCATTCCTTTAACTTTACAACTGATCGTTTCCATTAGTGACTGATTAACGTTACAAAGGTATCCACCCCCGATTCATGTGAATAAAATATTAATGCAACGGAGTGGCACGCTAATATGAAAGTAACAGAAAATCAATTGTTTCTGAAAGTCTTTTATTAATGCAACGCAGTATCAACCAATTGATTACGGTTATATTAATTACATTTACGTTATGGAATGGACCTTTACTATTGAGGAGCTGCCCAGGGTAGCCCAAAGTTTCTGGGCACAATATGGAGCGCAACAGATTTTTACCCTTGAGGGGGCTATGGGAGCCGGCAAAACTACTTTTGTAAAGGCGCTGTGTGCTGCTAAAGGCGTAGAGGATACGACCGCCAGCCCAACCTTCTCTATTATTAACCAGTACACTTATCGTTCAAACAGCGGTGTAACACGTAATATTTATCACCTGGACCTGTATCGCCTGCGGAACGAAGAAGAGGCTATTGGCGCGGGTGTAGAGGATACCCTCTATCAGGACGGGGCAATTTGTTTTGTGGAATGGCCTGATATTATAAAGGATCTCTTACCTGCAGACACCATTCGATTGCAATTGACTGTGCTGTCTGATCAGCGGAGATTACTGCGGGCAGAGTAATTTACATTTAAAGTTGCTTTGAACAAATAATGTATCTTTGATTACAAGGAAAAATTCACCCGGATCAATTTTGACAACTATATGGAGCAAAGGCAAAAACCTGTTGTGAGTGCTGGCTTTACATATTCACCGCTGGAAGAAACGTTGGATATTCCGCAGAAAAATTCCCGTTTATTCATAGGTATTCCAAAAGAAACATCTTTCCAGGAAAACCGCATAGCCCTGACACCGGATGCGGTAAGTATACTGGCCAGCAATGGCCATCATATCGTGGTAGAACATAAAGCAGGCGATGGCTCTCATTTTTATGATACAGATTTTTCAGAAGCCGGCGCCGAAATATTGTACGATAAGAAAGAAATATTCAAGGCGGAGATCGTTGTAAAATCAGCCCCACTCAACGATGAGGAAATAGAGCTGCTGCACCCTCACCAGATTGTGATCTCTCCTATTCACCTGGCCGCCCTCAAAATAGAGCAGGTGCAGAAGATGATGGAGAAGCGGATTACCCTACTCTCTTTCGAGAACCTTAAAGATGATGCAGGCACTTACCCCATTGTAAGGGCGATGAGTGAAATAGCCGGTGGCGCAGTTATGCTGCTTGCCAGCCAGTACCTCAGCAATAGTAATAAAGGTAAAGGTATTTTGCTGGGTGGTGTCACAGGTATCCCTCCTACCAAAGTCGTGATCATCGGAGCTGGCATTGTAGGTGAATTTGCCGCCCGTACTGCAATGGCCTTAGGCTCTTCTGTAAAAGTATTCGACAATAACATCTATAAACTGAAACGCCTGCAAAACAACATTGGCGTTCGTGTATTTACTTCAGTTATTCAGCCCAAAGTACTGGCGGAGCAGCTGCGGAATGCTGATGTTGCGGTAGGCGCACTGTCTTCCCAGAACGGCCGTACTCCTATCGTAGTCACAGAGTCTATGGTGAGCAATATGAAGGCCGGTTCTGTCATCGTGGATGTAAGTATAGACAGAGGGGGATGTTTTGAAACCTCAGAGATCACCAGTCACGAGAATCCGGTATTCAAGAAGTATGATGTAGTGCACTATTGCGTACCTAACATACCTTCTGGTTTTGCACGCACGGCCTCAGAGGCGATCAGTAATGTACTGATGCCCTTATTGCTTGAAGCGGCTGATGATGGCGGATTTGAGAACCTGGTATGGATCAAGAGAGGCGTGCGGAATGGGATCTATCTATACAAAGGGGCATTGACCAATTACCACCTGAGTGAAAAGTTCAAACTCAAATATACTGACCTGGAACTGCTACTGGCAGTAAAAGGATAAATAAAAAAAGCTTCTGCTGCAGCAGAAGCTTTTTTTATTTATCAGAATCTTACACCGGCAATGATCTGTAAAGAATTGACCGGCATCGATGCACTCATAATATCGATCCATCCGGTACTGGTCGAACCCCTTACTTCCAGCTGAAAACGGTCCGCCCTTACACCAATACCTCCCACCAGCAATTGTTCCAGTTTACGTGGTCCTGCAAAGGCTTCTCGATGTTCAGGCCTGCTGGCATCAAAATAATCATTCGTCGTCGTCTTAACGATTATTGCATTGCCCATACCTATATGTACAAAGGGCTTTACGACTCCCTTAGGATAGATATACTGCGCCATTACATTCAGCTGTAAATAGGAGAATTTAAATGTAGCGATATCTCCGGCCAATAGCGCATTCATATCCATGCTGGCATGCGTAGAATAGGTTTTATAAAGCAACTCATTATACATAGACCACTGTCGGGTAGCACCGCCAAGTGGAATATCTACAAACACACCCGCTATAGGATTTACAGAAGAACTGTATTTGCCATGCAGCATATATTGTTCTCCTCCCTTCCAGTTATAACTGTTAAACGCTGGTCCGGCAACAATACCAAAGTATATAGGCTGCTTCTTCTTTGTCTTTACCAGTACTTCCGTACCCGGTGCTTTGGCATGTTGATAAGCAACAAACAAAGCAATCAGGTCTTCATCACGATAATCCACACTCCTGGCCTGACGGGCAATTTTACCTTCATCTTTGAACAGTGAGGTCAATTGCTCCTGGTACTCTTTCTTTTCGTAGATCTTACCTCCATCAGGAGAAGGCACCATGGTCTTGATGTATTTCAGCTCCTGGATATCGCCACCCGGTGCATTATACATGAAATGTATACGCTGGTGGCGATCAGTATAGGTATACAGATTATATGCTCCTGTTACCAGCTGCTGAATAAACACGATTGAGTCCAGCAATTCCGTCTGTGGCTGCGTGACCGATTGTGTAGAAGAAACAATGTAGGGAGTTACATCCAGTAATACATGCTTTGTAACATAAACAACATCTCCATCCGAGTGTAAGGCAAAACCACTGATCTGGTTGGGGGTATAGGTGGTGATTTCACCATTTTCTGTACTCTTAAACCGAATCTCGTTAGGAGTACTTGTCCAGTTCCGGAAGTCAATAAATCCTTTCAGAGAATCTCGTTGTGGAACTGCTACTGCGCCGGGAACAAAGTTGCGTTGGGCCAATGAATTGATTGTTGCCAGGCAACAAAGAAGAGGTAAATAAAAATTTTTCATGTATCTATAACACCCGGGGATATAATCGGGTTGGGTATAAACAATATTTTTCCTGGCAGCCATGGCTACCAGGAAAATAAAATTAGGCTACTGTAAGGTTATAGCCCATAAACATAGCAGCAAGGATTGCACCTCCCACCAGTATACGGTATACACCCCAAACACGGAAACCGTATTTCTTCAATACGCCGATAAAGAATTTAATAGCAATCAACGCCACTACAAATGCAATCACAAATCCGAGTGCCAGCAACTGGAAATTACCGGTATTGCTTGCCAGTGCATCTTTGCTTTTATACAGATCGTAGCAGGTAGCTGCGAACATAGTAGGAACTGCGAGGAAGAATGAAAATTCAGCAGCAGCATTACGGGTCAGCTTCTGCTGCATACCACCAATAATGGAAGCTGCACTGCGGCTTACACCGGGAATCAGCGCCAGGCACTGGAAGAAACCAATACGGATAGCCCTGAAATTGCTCACCTTTTCATCATTATCAATAGTCGGTTTCGTAAACCAGTTATCCACAAACAGTAATACAATGCCCCCCAGGAACAGGCTGACTGCTACTACCATCGGAGAACCCATGAGTTCCTTGATCTTGTGATGGAACAGGAAACCAAGGATCAGGGCTGGAATAGTAGCCAGTATCAGTTTGATATAAAAGGGAATGCGGTTCTTGTCGAACACAAAGAACTTTCTCCAGTACAAAACAACGACAGCTAATATGGCTCCCAGTTGTATTACAATCTCAAACAATTTTGTGAAGTCGTCATCTCCAATACCCAGGATGGCACTGGTAATGACCATGTGGCCAGTAGACGAAATAGGCAGAAATTCAGTTAGTCCTTCAACGATGGCAATGATAATGGCATCCAGAATGCTCATGTAATTAGCTGATTTATCCGTTTTTAATAAAAAAAAGCGATGAAGTTGTATCATCGCCTGAATTATAAAAAGTTGTAGATCTTATTGCTTTGGTCGGCGCATAATCGCAAACACCTCTACTCCCAGACCCAGCAGGATCACAATAGGAGCCAGCGTAATGCGCTGGAAACTATATACCTCTTCTGGTTTGAATTTGGTAGCATCGTCGTTATAACCACCCATCATCAACAGGAAGCCGATCACAGTAATCACCATGCCTGCTAACATGAACTTATAGTTATCCTTTGCGAAAACAGGACGCTCTTCAATTACTGCTTTTTCAGCGTGTTTAGTTTCTTTAATCATATGATGTAGAAATTATCAATCAATATAAATCATCCAGTTTCAGCTTCAGGTATTTCATCACTGAGCGGTGTGTGCTCACCAAAGAAATAAAGATTCCTATCACAATCATACCTATAAAGAGGGCAGATGTCATAAAGTAATCCCTCATGCTACTGAGCTCTGGAAGTAATTTGTCTGCAAAATATAGAATCCCGACCAAACCGGCAATAGCCAATATGGCACTCAGTGCCCCATTGATGATACTGCGGAAATCGAAAGGCTTGGCTATGAACCATCGGGTAGCCCCTACCATCTGCATCGTCTTGATCAGGAAGCGGTTGCTGAACATAGCCAAACGTATCGTATTGTCTATCAGCACTATTACCACAATTGCCAGCATGATACAGATCCCCAGGATCACGAAGCCAATCTTACGCACATTCTCATTTAGCTTGGACACCAGCCCTCTCTGGTAAGAAATCTCTCTTACGATCGGTTGTTGGGCCAGATTTGCCTCTATCACTGACAGGCTGTCCGGATTTACATACCGGGCATTACCTTTTACATTAATGCTGGCATATAAAGGGTTATATTGCAGCAGGGTGATAAAATCTTCCCCGAACTCCTTTTTAAAGCGCTCGGCCGCCATATCTTTAGATACGTATTCGATCGACTTAACATAAGGCTTACTGGCAATGGAATCACGAAGGGCTATCGCCTGCTCCTCTTTTACATTGTCCCTAAGGATCACCTGAATTTCAATACTTTCTTTAAAATATTCACTGAGCTTGTTAGCATGAATAACTATAAGTCCTAATGTTCCAAGCAGGAACAGTACCAGTGCTACTCCAATGATGGAGTACAGATAAGAAGGTTTGGATTTTCTTGATGATGATTTCCCGGGTTGCTGCGCCATTAATCTATCGTTTATAGGCGAAAGTAATAAAAATTAGCAGTTATGTTTACTTTTGTCATCCTTTAACGTTATTTTAAGTCAACAGGGCGTAGCGTTACGTCCGGTTAATTCAACAATTATATGGAATATAATTTCAGGGCTATTGAGAAAAAGTGGCAGCACTCCTGGAGCGAATCAAAAGCTTACAGGGTTGGCATCAATAGCCAAAAGCCCAAGTGCTATGTACTTGATATGTTTCCTTATCCCTCAGGGGCGGGTCTTCATGTAGGCCACCCACTGGGATATATTTCGTCTGACATCTATGCTCGTTATAAAAGACTAAAAGGTTTTAATGTACTACATCCAATGGGTTGGGATGCCTTTGGTCTGCCAGCAGAACAGTATGCCCTGGAAACAGGTCAGCACCCTGCTGTAACTACTGCTGTAAATATCGCTTCCTTCCGTAAACAACTGGATAACATCGGTTTCTGCTTTGACTGGGAAAGAGAAGTCAATACCAGCAGTGCCGATTACTATAAATGGACACAATGGCTCTTCCTCCAGCTCTTCGACAGCTGGTTAGACCGTAACATCCAGAAAGCTAAACGTATTCCTGAACTGATCGCCAGCTTTGAAAAAGAAGGGAATGCAGCCCATGAATGCCCCGGCGACCGCAGCCTCTCCTTCTCTGCCCAGGACTGGAAAGGCTATAGCGAAGCCCGGCAGCGCGAGATCCTTATGCATTACCGCATCGCTTTCCTCGCTTATGCTGAGGTAAACTGGTGTGCTGCCCTGGGTACCGTGCTTGCAAACGATGAGGTGGTGAATGGGGTGAGTGAACGTGGCGGACACCCCGTAGTAAAGAAAAAAATGCGTCAGTGGTTCCTCCGCATCACCGAGTATGCGAACCGCCTGCTCGAAGGCCTGGAAAACGTGAACTACAGCGAAGCAATGAAGGAAATGCAGCGTAACTGGATCGGTAAGAGCCAGGGAGCCGAGATCACCTTCAGGTTCGAAGGCAGCGATGGCGAAGGTTTAAGAGTATATACCACCCGCCCCGATACTATCTTTGGCGTGGACTTCATGGTGGTAGCTCCAGAACATGAGCAGGTAGCTAAAATCACAACTGCTGAGAACAAAACTGCTGTAGATAAATATCTTGACTATGTGCAGAGCCGCTCCGAACGTGAACGTATGGCAGAGGTAAAGCAGATCACCGGTTGCTTTACAGGTGCTTATGTACTGAACCCTTTCAATGGTAAGCGCATTCCTGTATGGATCTCTGAATATGTACTTGCAGGTTATGGTACCGGTGCAATTATGGCGGTGCCTTGTGGCGACCAGCGTGACTTTGGCTTTGCGAAACACTTCAATATTCCAATCACCAATATCCTCGGCGCAGCCTTCGATGGTGCAGAAGCAAATCCTACCAAGGATGCGGTATTGCAGAACAGCGATTTCCTGAATGGTGTGCCTATGAGGCAGGCAATGGAAATTGTAGCTGATAAAGTGGAAGCCATGGGCATCGGTAAAAAGCAGACTAACTTCAGAATGCGCGATGCAGGCTTTAGCCGTCAGCGTTACTGGGGTGAGCCCTTCCCGATCGTTTACAAAAATGGAATCCCATACGCTGTAGCCGAAAGCGAACTCCCTGTAGAACTGCCACACGTAGATACCTATAAACCAGGTGAAGATGGTGAAGGCCCGCTGGCCAACATCACCGACTGGGTGAATATTGATGCGAATACAAAACGTGAAACCAACACCATGCCTGGTTATGCAGGTAGCAGCTGGTACTTCCTGCGCTACGCAGATCCTTCTAACAAGGAAGAATTTGCCAGCCGTGCTGCTACTGATTACTGGAACCAGGTAGATGTATACATCGGTGGTACAGAGCATGCAGTAGGTCACCTGCTGTATTCCCGCCTGTGGACCAAAGTATTGTGTGATCTCGGCTATATTGGCTTCGATGAGCCTTATAAAAAGCTCATCAACCAGGGTATGATCCAGGGTTCATCAAGGTTTGCTAAACGCCTGCGCTTTATGCACAGCGACCACAAACCGGAAGCTGACGAAATCGATCCTATCACATTGCCGGATAACAAACAGGTATTTATCTCCAGCAGCTTCGGCGATATCAAGATCAAGCATATCATTGAACTGATCAGGGAACAGGATGCATCCCTGGCTGAGTTCCTGAACTCCATGGATGTAAACTATGTGATCGAAAGCTATATTCACGTAGATGTCAACTTCGTGGATGGCGTAGTAATGGATGTTAATGCTGCCAGAAAATGGAAATCTGACTTTGAAAACGCAATCTTCCTCCTGCAGGATGGCCAGTTCACCTGCAAATCCGAAGTAGAGAAGATGAGTAAGAGCAAGTACAACACCGTAAACCCGGATGTACTCGTTGATAAATACGGTGCCGATACCTTCCGCATGTACGAAATGTTCCTCGGCCCTGTAGAGCAGTCCAAACCATGGGATACCAAAGGTATCGAAGGCGTGCACCGCTTCCTCAAAAAACTCTGGCGCCTCTTCGTGGATGAGCAGAAAGGCCTGATTGTAAAAGACGGCGAAGCCACTCCTGAAGAACTGAAGATCCTGCACAAGACGATTCAGAAAATCGACAGCGATACCGAGAACTTCTCATACAATACCGCTGTCAGCCAGTTCATGATCTGTGTGAATGAACTGAGCAGCCTGAAAAGCAACAAACGCAGCGTACTGGAACCCGTGCTGATCCTGCTCACCCCATATGCACCACACATCGCTGAAGAACTGTGGCATATGCTGGGTAATACAACAAGTATCCTCGATGCAGCATACCCTGTATTCGAAGAGAAATATGTAAAGGAAAATGCGTTCAACTACCCGATTGCTGTAAACGGTAAGACCCGCACAGAACTGAGCTTCCCGCTGGATGCAGACAATGCCGCTATCGAACAGACTATACTTGCCAACGAGGTAGTACAGAAATGGATCGAAGGTAAGCCCGTTAAAAAAGTAGTGATCGTGAAAGGAAGAATGATCAATATTGTTGTTTAATAAATCGGGGCTGGCGCAATGCCAGCCTTCTTTTTTACTATGTTAACCGAAATCTTAAAAGCGCATCAGCCGTTTCAGCCAGTCGTATTATTTGATCCCACACAGGATCATTTATACCCGATGGATCTGACTGCCGCAAACACTGCACTTACACACGATATACTGGACGATGAACAGCGTTTCAGTGATTATGTCACCAACTTACTCGCCACACACCATGCAGTCTTCGGCATAGGTGGCTATGGTGAACACCGCACCATCTACTCCCGCAGTGCACATTTTGATACCGGAGACGAACCCAGAAGATTTCACCTCGGTATAGACATCTGGGGGCCTGCAGGCACACCCGTATATGCACCGATGGATGGTCGTATACATAGTTTTCAGTTCAATGATAACTATGGTGATTACGGGGCTACTATCATCTTAAAGCATGTGCTGGATGGCGTGCCTTTTCATACTTTATACGGGCACCTGAGTGTAGCTGATCTGGAAGGATTAGAAGTGGATGCACCTGTTGCTGCAGGGCAGATTATCGCCCATTTCGGGCCTTTAAAAGAGAATGGCCATTGGCCTCCACACCTCCACTTCCAGCTCATCATCGATATGGAAGGGAAGGCGGGAGACTACCCTGGCGTATGTCGTTATAGTGAAAGAGCACGGTACCTGGCGAATTGCCCGGACCCTAACCTGGTATTAGCACTCATTGCATAAATGAGTATTGGTCAACATAAATTGAGTTCCAGCGTTTTAATTCGCCATCTTTTCTATTCTCGCAGGCGTATCTGTACCCGCCACAATGCTGCGCGCACTGACAGCAATTGCCTGTATCGTACTTGTAATGTTCTTAATATCCAAACTACTTACTTCATCACCTACACTGTGATATAATTTATCTGTATCAATCTGGTCAGTAGAAATCGTGTGTGCAGGCACCCCCTGCTTAGCCAGGGTAGCATTGTCTGAACGGTAAAACAAATTCTGCTCCGGATAAGGATCAGGATAGAAATGGAAGATGGAGTTCTCTAAATTCTTCTCCAGGATCTTTCCGAAATCCGAACGCTCATACCCGGTGATGAATGCACTGTTCTTTCCAAATTTAGATTCCTTTCCGATCATCTCAATATTGAACATTGCTATTACCTTGTCAGGATCCTGTTGCTGGGAGAAATACCTGGATCCATACCCACCTATTTCTTCTGCTGTAAAAGCTACGAAGATGAGCGATCTGGCAGGCGGATACTGCTTATAGTACTTTGCCAGCATCACCACCGCCGTTACCCCACTGGCATCATCATCAGCCCCATTCGCAATGCTGTCTTTACCTACAGGTGTTATGATACCTAAATGATCGTAGTGACCGGAGAAAATCACATATTCTTCCGGCTTCGTTTTTCCTTTGATCATTCCTACAATATTACTCAGGTATAAGGGAGTAACCTGCTGACTGGCTTTTACATCCCAGGTTTTAAGATCCGTATCTTCCGCATGTCTGAGTACTAATACTACAGATGCCAGGCTATCCAGGTTTCTACCTCCTCTTTGCTGTAAGTTCTGATAGTACTTATTGAAGTCTTCCGTATGCGCAGTATCTACCCATACAAGGGTATTCTTTTTCACATCTCTCAGTTTTCTCAGGTAGTCATAGAACTGCTCAGAAGCGGGAATGGTTTTCACATCCACATCACTATTCTGATTCCAGTCTATAGACGGTGCCACCCCGAGCATGATGACTCTTTCAGGGCCTATTGTGTTATGGCCAAGGTGGACCTGACGTGGACCTGGCAAAGTATTAAACCTGTGAAATGCCTGCCGGAAACTGGTAGCCCCTGGTAATGGCTGGAGCCCTGCCTGGGTATATTCCTTCTCCAGAAACTGAGCTGCTTTCTCAATACCTGGTTCAAAAGTTTTACGCCCCTCCATATCATCGGCAGCGAGGGTGGTGATAATCCTTTTCACTTCCTGCTCTTTGATGTCCTGGGCATATGCAGCGAGGGTAGATACACTGATCAGGAGGGTTAAAATGTGCGCGTGTTTCATATTGGGATGTTGCTTATTATCAAATATAACCGAAAATTCGAAGCTCCCGCAGGCGTTTTTTTTGGTAACTTTCACCCCGATATGTCGAATCCTCTAAGACCAGAAGAAAGCCGCCAAAGTGCTGCGGAAAAGGAGTTTGAAAACAGCATCCGCCCCAAAGAGATCGTAGATTTCTCGGGGCAGGACCAGATCATTGAGAACCTCAAGATCTTTATCAAGGCCGCTAAGTTGAGAGGAGAAGCGCTGGATCATGTGCTCTTTCACGGCCCTCCGGGATTAGGTAAAACAACGCTGTCACGCATTGTCGCCACTGAAATGGGGGTTAACATCCGCGAAACCTCCGGCCCGGTGATCGAGAAACCCGGTGATCTGGCAGGCCTGCTCACCAACCTCGAGCCTAAAGACGTGCTGTTTATCGATGAAATTCACCGGCTTAGTACCGTAGTGGAAGAATACCTTTATTCCGCCATGGAAGACTACCGTATTGACATCATGATCGATACAGGTCCAAGTGCCCGCGCCATCCAGATCTCGCTGCATCCATTCACACTCATAGGGGCTACTACCCGCTCAGGCCTGCTGACCGCTCCCCTGCTCTCCCGCTTTGGTATCAAATCAAGGCTGGAATATTACACCGCCGCTATCCTCCAAAAGATCATCTGGCGTGCCGCCGGCCTGCTGGACACAAAGATCACCAGCGAAGCTGCGATGGAAATAGCACGGAGATCCAGGGGTACCCCGCGTATTGCCAATGGATTGCTGAGAAGGGTAAGAGACTTTGCTCAGGTAGTGGGCAATGGTACCATCGACCTGGAAATTGCTAAATTCAGCCTGAAAGCACTGAATGTAGATGAATACGGGCTGGACGAAATGGACAACCGCATCCTGCAGGTCATCATCGAAAACTTTAAAGGTGGTCCGGTTGGTATCACAACCATCGCTACTGCTGTAGGTGAAGAACCCGGCACACTGGAAGAAGTGTATGAACCATTCCTCATACAGGAGGGCTTTATCAAGCGTACACCCCGTGGAAGAGAAGTAACGGAGAAAGCATATGTACACCTTGGAAAAACACCGAGAGGTGGGGCTAATAGTGGCTTATTGTTCTAAAAGACAAACTACTTCATCAAACAAGACAAATAGTTTGTTCCTTATAAAAATACTAAAGGGCTGACCATTGTATCGCCGGTCAGCCCTTCCTCCTCAAAAAACGGTGATCAGGGAGTCTGTTTAATCTTTAACCAATCTATACTTCTTAAAAATTACTCCCCCCTCGTACCAATCATTCTTTACCAATATATATAACTACTACATCACATAATAAGAGTACACGGGCGGTGTTTCCGGTACATAATTGTCGTTGAGCATCTGCCGCAGATCCCGCTCTATTGTCCGCGCAATAGTCGTCATAGGGGTATCCGTTGGTTTGTTGTCAAACGGATCCTGCAGGTGTATAGCCATCTTCTCAATCAGCAGAAAGGATGCAGCAATCGCACCTACCAAAGGCACTGCCCCCCAACCAAAAAACTCTATCACGCCAAATGGCAGCAACATGATAAAGAAGTTCAATGCAAAATGAATGTACAAGCTGTAGGTGGAAGGAAATACGGTGTTCTTGATACGCTCACACTTACCCATACTATCACTGAATTTATTCAGGGTACTATCAATCTGCACCTGCTGATAAGCGTTGATCCAGTCACGTTGCAAAGCAATCTGCAGATCTTTTGCATGCAGTTCCAGCAATGCCATCGGCACATTCGCAAAGCGTGCTACATAAGCCACTTCCCGCTTAGGGATCAGTCGCTCCAACCCCTCAGTAGCAGACAATCCTCTCAATTGCTGGCCCAGTGAATAACACCATGCCATCTGCCGGCGGATCATTCTTTCCCGCAAGCGTTCTGCTTCTTCAGGGAACTCCGCACTGTTTATAAATGTCAGTACCTCCCTCGTAAAAGAACGCGAATCGTTCACAATAGCGCCCCACACTGTGCGCGCTTCCCACCACCGGTCATAAGCCTGGTTAGATCTAAACGCCAATAGCAGTGATATTACTGTACCCATAATCATTGGTACAGTCAATGGTATGTTGATGGTTGCTTTCAGATTGAATCGGTCATGTATTAATACTATCACAAGCGTGTATAATACCACTAACGCAATTTCATATTTGATTTTGCCAAACACATATCTAAACGGTATATTTTTTTTGAGTAGCATAATACCTCATTTAAAAGTGATTTAAAAATAGCGCTCCCCCCTCCTTCGAGGAAAAGAGCACTACTCAAACAGACAGATCTATATTTCAAATAGCTCGGACATTGCCGACACCAGCATCCGCTCCTTCTTCTTCAGCGACACATGGTGCACGGGATACTTGCTCTTCCTGATCAGCTCTGCCGGATCATAACTGTTAGGTGATGCCTTGCGGAAATTGAATTCAGCAGGACATACAATCGCATCAATATTGTGATACAACAGGAAGTTGCGAAACACACCATTGCCGCGGCCTATCAGGAACTCGGTTTTCAGTGACTGAATGGCTGAACCATATTTATTCTTTATAATTTCGCTGGCTTCCTTATAATCATCAGTAATCAGATCGTAGTGTGATGATCTCCTTGACAGCATCATCAGTTCCATGATAGAACCCGGCATCTGCATTGCATGCATCATCACAATATTCAAGGGTTCCCCAGCCCCAAAGCGATCTATAACATGATGAACTACACGAAGAGACCTGATGGAAAAATCTGTAGGAATCAAGATATGTTTCATGTGCTTTGATTTATAACACAAAACTATTTCCACGAGATTAGGAACCCGTAAGCAGGAGATAAAAGGAAATTAAAAATGTGGTAAGAATCCGGTAAAATGGGGTAAGAATCCGGTAAGAATCAGGCAACCGGCAGGGTGATCCTGATCTCTGTGCCCTTGCCCTGCTGGCTGTTTACAACGATATTACCCCCATGCAGGCGGATAATATTACGGGATAAAGGCAGGCCTATTCCATAGCCTTTATAACCACTTGTATTAGAAGCGCGGAAGAAAGGATCGTATATAAATGGTAGTTCGGATGCAGGGATCCCAATCCCCTGGTCCTGGATCAGTAAGATAATATTGGCGTCTGTAGCTGCCAGCGCCACACTCACGGCCCGGTTATCAGAATACTTGCAGGCATTCTGTACAATATTGCTGAAAGCAAGATGCAGCAACTGCGCATCCCCCAGGATGAATAACTTCGCCTCATCTTCCGGCAGCATAGAATAATCTATCTCTACCTTATTATTAGGATTGATCTGGTCAATCGTATCTTTTACAGAGAAGATCAGTTCATCCATACGAATCCGTTCGCGTTGCTGCCCTTTACCTCCAAAACCAGTCTGGGCAAGGCGTAACAGGCTCTTAGTAATATGCTCCAGGCGCTCGGCCTCTCCTAATATTACTTGTATGGACTGGCGGTATTCCTCATCTGTACGTTGTTTATTCAGGGCTAGCTCGGCCTCTCCAATGATGGCAGTAAGCGGTGTTCCCAGCTCGTGAGAGGCATTGCTGACAAAATTGTTCTGTGTTTCGAAAGCCGTTTCCAGCCTGTCCAGCATATTATTAAAAGTCTGGGCCAGTTCGAACATTTCATCATTACTGTCTGGCGAATCCAGCCGCAGGTGCAGGTTGTGCGCCCTGATGTTCTTTACCTGCGAGGTCATGACCCTTACTGGCTGCAGGATGTATCTCGAAAAGAAGAAGCCCGCTGCCAGTACCAGGATGCCCGCAGTAGCCAGGCAGATGGTCAGTACCTGTTTCAGGTCGGCCATGTAGCGGCTGCCAAAATCATTGCGTGCAGAAACAATAACGATGTACTTGTCGGGATCAGTGCCAAATACTACGCCTGTAAAGAAGGTGTCACCGCTACGATGATTCGCCTTCCCCTGCAACCGCACCATTTCAAAAAAAGAGGCTGGCAGGGAACTGAGTGCCGCAGGACGCTTGAAATGCCCATCCTTATCCAGTTTTAGAAAGTATTCCTTTTCATAAGGCATACGTTCCAGGTGCTCGTTACGCAATTCCGTATAGGTAGCACTGTTATCCCTGTCTTTGATCAGCACAGCACGTGCAGCAACAATGGCACGTATTTCAATGCGCTTATAAAAATCGGTAAATGAATATTGATTGGTGAGAAAGTAAGCACACCCCGCCATCAGCAGGATGATAGAAACTGTCAGCGCAGTAAAGAGGATCAGTATTTTGATGCGTATACTCATGCTTCTTCTTTCAGCATATAGCCCATCCCAACCACTGTCTGGATAAGGGCTGGCAGGTCTTTGCGGTTTACTTTCTTGCGGAGGTAATTCACATACACATCCACGACCTTGGTATTCATATTAAAGTCGATGCCCCACACATTTTCCAGTATCTCCATTCTGGACAACACACGACGGGGATTGCGCAAAAAATATTCCAGCAGGCGATATTCAGTAGCAGTAAGCGTAATGCTTTCCCCGCTACGGCTGGCGCTTTTGGTATCAGTATTCAGTTCCAGGTCTGCCAGTTTGAGCAGGTTTGCGGCGGCTGGCACAGCAACTGTATTTTCAGGCTGTCTTCTTAACAGGGAGCGGATCCTGGCCAGCAGTTCCGCTTGTTTAAATGGCTTGATCAGGTAATCGTCTGCACCGCTATCCAGGCCGGAAACCACATTCTCCGTAGAACCCAGTGCGGTCAGCATGAGGATAGGCGTCTTATTTTGTTGGCTGCGCAGTTCCTTACACACGGCAATTCCACTCATTCCGGGCAGCATCACATCCAGGATGATAAGCGAGAAGGTATGTTCCATTGCCATTTGCAGACCAGTGGGTCCATCCATAGCTACAGATACATCATACCCTGCTTCAGTAAGATATCGGTGAATGAAGGATACTACTGCCGGTTCGTCCTCTATTAACAATAATTTCATGCGCTATAAAAATAAGGCTGACTGAAAAGATACGAATCTTTTCAGTCAGCCTCAGAGCTATTTTACAATCTTAATCTTTCACTACCAGGCGGAAACCGTTACCGTGAATGTTCACGATCTCGATATTGGGATCTTCCTTCAGGTATTTGCGCAGCTTGGCGATATACACGTCCATACTACGACCATTGAAGTAAGTATCGCTACCCCAGATCTTCTTCAGTGCCAGTTCGCGGGGCAGCAGGTCATTCTTATGCTCGCACAGCATGCGTAACAGTTCATTCTCTTTTGGAGAGAGCGTATGTGTTTCCCCATCACGGGTCAGGGTACGCAGGCGGGCATTGAATTCATAGCGGCCAATTTTAAACTCGTGCTGCTCTTCCTCTTTGCTGTTCAGTTCCTGGTTTCTCTTCAGGATCGCTTTGATCTTCAACAGGAGCAATTCACTGTCAAATGGCTTGGCAATATAGTCATCAGCACCCAGCTTATACCCCTGGATGATGTCTTCTTTCATTGTTTTGGCAGAGAGGAAGAATAAAGGAATGTCCGGATCTACATCGCGGATTTCCTCGGCTAGTTTAAAACCATCCATATTAGGCATCATGATATCCAGGAGGCAGATGTCAAATTTCTCCCTTCTGAAGGCAGCCAGTGCCAGAATACCATCGCGGCACAGTTCCACGTCATAGTCATTCAGTTCAAGATAATTTTTGAGCACCATACCCAGGTTGGTATCATCTTCCGCCAGTAATATCTTTGGTTTACGTTCTTCCATATATAATAAAGTATTAATGTAGAAACAAATATAGTTAGTCAGATGTTCACATAAAGTTAAAATAAGCCTAAACGGTATTATTTTGAGATGAGAGAGGAAAAAGGATAGCGGATATTCTTGTACCCGACCATATCTACTTTAATGCTGCCCACGGAAATAGGGCTATCAATACGGAGGGGTATTTTATTACCGTCGTCACTCACCCATAC
Organism: Chitinophaga sancti; assembly: GCF_034424315.1. GTDB lineage: Bacteria > Bacteroidota > Bacteroidia > Chitinophagales > Chitinophagaceae > Chitinophaga > Chitinophaga sancti. Next base: position 6,103,285 of record NZ_CP139972.1, on the reverse strand, counting down.
ACTCATTTTCTCCCCGCCTTCGAACATAGAACCTTGCAACAGCAGGGGGGCGAACCGGATAGCCCGGAACTTTCCGAACTTGGTTTCTACGATTTCCTTGCCAATATAGCGCACATATATGCTATACACTTTATCATCCAGGAACATATTGAAAGGGATCTTATCGCCTGGTTTATACTTATTGAAGTCGATATTGCGGGCATAATAAATAGCGCTGATCACGTCCTGTACACAGCCAGGCACTTTAAAGCTACCAGTGGTACTCACAGCGGTGTGCTGTGCCTGATAGAAAGTGACGTCATTGTGGAGCCGGTACCCACCTTCCTCTACATCGCGGAGGAATTTCATGGGCATCATATTAGCGGTATCTATAAAGCTTTGGTATTTATCCCGCACCTTGAAGAACCAGTCGTAGGTACGGAAGGTCTTGCCTTCGGCTACGATATGATATACATCTTTACCGCTATATTTTTCAAGAATGCAGTTAAAAGTGGCTTCACCCGCGCCTATGAATACTCTTCCAAGGGTATAGTAGACTTTAAATGTAATACTCTCGCCGGCTTTGAAGCTGGTATTGGTGATACCGCAAAAGTCATTTTGGGCATACAGGGGGCGGATAGTGGCCAGACTTAAAACAACTATGAGTAGAATGGACCTCATTGATGAAGCTATTTTTCCTTAAAAATCTTAATTCCCAGCAATAGCACACTACCTAATACGGCCGGCAGCACGAGGTTTACCAGCCAGATAATGACCGTTGCCGCTATGATAGCTGGACTGTTCATACTGAGGAATCCCATGAAATACAGGCTTACTTTGCCTCTCAGGCCCAGTTCTGCAATGGCGACAGTTGGAACTATAGCCATTACGAGATAAATGACAGCGTTCATCAAAAATCCTTGCCACCACAGCATTTCAACGCCCAATGTGTCAAGCAAAATCAAATACTGTGCCGAGAAGACCACATAGCGTAAGGCCGAAAGGAGCAATAAGTGTTCGAGGTCTGCATTGGAGTAACGAACAATAATTTGCACAAATATCCGGGCCTTCCTCAACAATGGTATTCTTTCAAAGATTGATAGAATGATCTGCAGCCGAAAATATAACAATATGACCAAGCCACAAATTATCAGAACGACCCCAAACGATATTTTTTCCCAGGTAGCATATCCGGTTACCTGTTCAGGCCTTACTGGCGTGAAGTTCGCCACAAAATAGATAAAGCCGGTTAACCCAAAGATAATAGTCACAATCAGCTGGCTAAAACTTCCCACCATAGTGGCAGCAATTGCCTTTAATTTGCTTCTATTATTACTAACATAGAGTACCCGACCCCCATATTCCCCGATCCTATTAGGCGTATTGATAGAAAACGAGACCCCGGAGAGTATCGCCCTGAAGGCCCGGAGAAAGGGCATTGGCTGGAGGGGTTTGATCAGCATCTGCCATTTGCGGGCCTCCAGCCCCCAGTTAACCAGCATGCCTATCAACACCAACAGCATGGCCACAACGCCTTTATGCTCAAGGGTATCTATCATTTGCTGAAGAGAACTCTTTAAATTAGGTTGGTGGAGCAGTTGATTATAAATGGACCAGGCTAACCAGGTAAAAAGGACTGCCCCCAGCAGGTAATTGAGAATTATTTTGGTATTTTTGTTCAGACATCAAGATTTTGGCAAAAATAAACTGTGGTTGGCAAACAAGTCAAAAATAATTCTCGGTATTGACCCGGGTACGCTGGTAATGGGCTACGGGCTTATACTGGTAGAAGGAACAAAAGCCAGCCTGCTGGAAATGGATGTGTTAAAGCTGTCCCGTCACAAAGATCACTACGAAAGGTTGCAATTGATACACGCCCGTGTAAATGAACTGATACGCTTGCATAAACCGGTTTCCTGCGCAATCGAGGCCCCTTTCTTTGGTAAGAACGTACAGAGTATGCTCAAACTGGGTAGAGCACAGGGTGTAGCCATTGCTACAGCCATGCAGGCCGGAGTTCCAGTGACGGAGTATTCACCCAAAAAGATAAAACAGTCCATCACCGGAAATGGAAATGCCGATAAAGAACAAATCTGGCAAATGCTCCAAAGGATCCTGAAATTCTCAGAACGCCCTGATTATCTGGATGCTACAGATGCCCTTGCAGTAGCAGTCTGTCATTTTTTTCAAGAATCCAGTATTATGCCGGATACCAGTAAGGCAAAGGGTTGGGATGCATTCCTCCAGAAAAATCCAGGCCGGATCGTCGGTTAAATGTTGGACTTAGCGCAGAGGTTTTTCCAGAAGTTAATAATTTGTATTTACTTTGAATCAAATTCTTCATAACTCGCTCCCCCTGATGATACATGGAGCTATACACCATAAATTATGGTATTTTATATAATCAGCATCAAGCTATGAAAGCAAGAATCCTATTGGTGGAAGATGATCAAAATGTTGGTGCGGTAACAAAGAAGCGATTAGAAGAAGCAGGCTACGATGTGGTACATAGCACAGACGGACAAATGGCCTGGGAGCAGTTCCAGTTACGAACCTTTGACATATGTTTACTGGATGTGGTAATGCCCAAAAAAGACGGCTTCACCCTGGCAGAACAAATCCGGAGAAAAAACGACTTCATTCCTATCCTCTTTCTGACCTCGAAAGCAATGGATGAAGATAAAATTAAAGGATTCAAAACAGGCGCAGACGACTATATTACCAAACCATTCAGCATGCAGGAACTCTTGCTGCGCATTGAAGTATTCCTGAAAAGAACCAAAAGTGCCGTAAATAATGCGACAGAGAAACGTACGCAATATAACATCGGCAACCTCACCTTCGACTATAATGACCTCATTCTTCGCGAAAAGAACGGAGAGGTTTCCAGCACGCTTACACAAAAAGAAGCTGACCTGCTCAAGTACCTTTGCGATAATGCAAACAAAACACTGAAACGGGAAGAAATCCTCTTCCACGTTTGGGGCAAAGATGACTACTTCCTGGGCCGTAGTATGGACGTTTTCATTACCAAGCTGAGGAAACATTTCAGAACAGATCCAACCGTGAAGCTGGAAACCCTCCATGGTGTCGGTTTCAGGTTCAACGTGCCAGGGCAGCTGTAATCTGCTCCTGCACAGCCTTAAACTCAGCCTCTGACAGCTTAAGCTTAGGTCGCTGGAAGTTCATGTCGTCTACCGAATTAATAGGTATCAAATGCATATGCGCATGCGGTACTTCTAAACCAACAACGCTTACTCCTACACGATTGCATGGAAATGCATGCTCTATCGCCTGCGCAATAGGCTTAGCAAATAACAACCACTCACCCAGCAGATCATCTGTCACATCAAAAAATTTGTCTACCTCCTCCTTTGGAACAACCAATACATGCCCCCTCACTAATGGGAAAATATCCAGAAAGGCATAAAAACTCTCATTCTCAGCTATCTTATAGCTGGGAATTTCACCATTGATGATTTTCGTAAATATAGATGCCATATTGCGGGTTTTAAAGAATACTAAAGGTAAAAAAAAAGCCCTCCGCATAATACGGAAGGCCTGATATCTTCAAAGGGATCATTATATCGTAATATTATCTACCCTCAGTTTGGTTATACCATTAGGAGTGGTGATTTCTGCAACATCCCCAATCACTTTGCCCAGCAATCCCTTCCCAATGGGAGAAGTCACTGAGATCTTATTCGCTTTCAGGTCAGCCTCTTTCTCCGACACCAGTTGATAGGTGACAGTCTTCTTAAGGCCTATATTAGTAATAGTCACCTTACATAAAATAGATACTTTGGAGGTATCAATGGAATCTGCTTCCACTACTCTGGCAGTAGCAATAGCATTTTCAAGCGTAGCCAGCTTGGCTTCGTGTAAACCCTGCGCCTCCTTTGCTGCGTCATACTCAGCATTTTCCTTCAAGTCACCTTTCTCCCGCGCTTCCGCAATCGCCCTGGCAATCTCTGCCCGGCCCTTTGTCTTGAGGAAGTTGAGCTCTTCACGCATCTGGTCCAGGGTCTCTTTGGTAACGTAGTTAATACCAGACATAACGTTATTTAGTTTAAGAATAAAGAAAAAAAATCAACGCCCCCGTTTGCACAGAAGCGTTGTAAATTTGTATTAAAGCAAATATAACGAAAAAATGCTTATTCCCCTAAAGAATGTCACATATACAGTATTCCTAATGCATGAATCTGCCCACATAGTTTTGTAAGCATTCCTAATGACAATTTCTCCCTGCGAACCTATATCACATGCAACTTCTCTAACACAATCCTGGCCATGTTTATACTCGCCTCATGTGTATATCCAGCAATATGCGGCGTCATTACCACATTCGGAAAACTCAGCAACTTTTTCAGCTGCTCCTTCTCCTGCTGACTATAAGTAGACAACTTTTCATTCTCCTGTACATCCAGTGCCGCCCCTCTCAGCAAACCCTCTTCCAATGCCTGGATCAGATCAGCAGTGTTCACTATCTTCCCCCTCGCCGCATTCAGGAACCATACCGGCCTGTGGAAAGAACGGAAGAACTCCAGGTTCGCCAGATGCTTCGTTTCACCTGTCAGTGGCAAATGCACACTCACAATCTCCGCCTCAGCATACAGTTGCTCCATGGTCGCCTCCTGCACATGATCATTGCTGAAACCAGTTTTATATTTATCATATGCCAGGATCTTTGGCTCAAAACCTCTCAGCTTGCGCGCATATGCACTTCCTGTATTACCATATCCAATAATGCCTACAGTACGGCCACCTATCTCAAATCCCCTGTTGCCATCCCGCTCATAGATCCCCTCCCGCAGTTCCAGGTTACTCTTCAGCACATTGTTCATCATACATAACAGCATGCCCACCATCTGCTCTCCCACCGCCTCCCGGTTGCCTTCCGGACTGCTGGCGCAATGTATTCCCCTGCTTTCTGCATACGGCACGTCTATCAGTTCCATCCCGCTGCCCAGCCGGCCAATCCATTGCAATTGCTTCGCATGGTCTATTACCGGCCTGTCTATCTTCATGCGGGTCGTTACAATCAATCCTACATATTCATGAATGGCTGTAAGCAGCTCTTCGTATGTGATGGAAGGCTGGTAGCTGACTTCAAATCCCTTTTCTTCCAATCTGTCTATTAAATAGTTGTGCGCCCTGGCTGTAATTAATACTTTGCTGCTCATATCATCTTATGGGATAATGCTACAAAATCTGCTACAGTCAGTTCCTCTGCACGCTTAGTGAAGAAACTGTCCTGTAGTACTTCTTTATCAAATAATGGTTTTAACGGATTTCTCAGTTGCTTACGGCGCTGGCCAAAAGCAGTTTTTACCAGGTTGAAGAACTTCCGCTCATTCGGAATGTCATAAGCCTCTTCCAACCTGTGCAAGCGGATGACTGCTGATTTTACCTTTGGCGGCGGATTGAAACAGGTTTCACTTACTTCAAACAGGTATTCTACTTTATAAAATGCCTGTAACAGCACGCTTAATACCCCGTAATCCTTATTCCCATGCTTTGAAGCAATGCGCTGCGCCACTTCTTTCTGGAACATCCCCACCACACATGGCACCTGGTCTTTCCAGTCCAGGATACGGAACATGATCTGGGTAGAAATGTTGTAAGGGAAATTGCCAATAACATTAAATTTCCCCTCAAATGGAGGTTTCACATCCAGGAAACTCTCATTAATGAGCTTTCCCTGAATAGCAGGATAAGTCTTCTGAAGGTATTCAACCTTTTCAGTGTCCAGCTCTACAGCCTTGAATGTAGTATCCGGCAGTTCCAGGAGGTATTTAGTGATGGCGCCTGCACCAGGCCCCACTTCCAGCACTTGCTGATTCGGAATTACAGGTAGTGAATCAACAATCTTTCTGCAGATATTTTCATCCCTGAGAAAGTGCTGCCCAAGCGATTTTTTAAGTGTATACATGATCAGGGATCAAAATTACGGAAATCAGATTGAATCTGACCATAGCCCGCCCCCAGATCTCCTGCGCAGCAGGATTGTGGGATCGCTTCAGGGAAAATTGAAAATTGATTCCCTGCCAATTCTTGTTATATTTGCCCATTATTCTCAAAAAAGCATGAGTAGCAACGCCCATACAAACAAGCCGGTAATTGGTATCACCGTTGGTGATATTAACAGCATTGGCGCCGAATTGATCATCAAGACCTTTGCAGATAACAGAATGCTGGAGTTTTGTACCCCGGTGATATTTGCTAGCAACAAAACCATCAACTTCTACCGCAAGCTGATGAATGAGAACAACTTCAACTACCAGAGCCTGAAGGAATTCTCCAGGCTGAACCACAAACAGGTGAACGTCTATAACTGCTGGGAAGAAGAAGTACAGATCACACCAGGTATACTGAACGAAATCGGCGGTAAATACGCTGCCCGTAGCCTTGCAGTAGCGATCGAATGCCTGAAAAACGGCGAGATCGATGGCCTGGTAACCGCCCCGATCCACAAAAAGAATATCCAAAGCGAACAGTTCAATTACACCGGCCACACTCCTTATCTCAGAGATGCCTTTGAAGCAAAAGATGTGCTCATGTTCATGACTGCCGATAATATGCGCGTAGGTCTGCTCACAGAGCACGTACCTGTCAAAGATGTAGCAACGTATGTGACACGCGAAAATATCCTGGCTAAACTGACCATGATGAAAGATAGCCTGATCAAAGACTTTGGTATCGATCAGCCACGCATTGCCGTACTGGGCCTGAACCCACACGCCGGCGATGATGGACTGATAGGTGAAGAAGAACTGAAAGAGATCATTCCGGCTATCAACCAGGCTAAGAATAATGGGATCCTCTGCTTTGGTCCGTATAGCGCCGATGCATTCTTTGCAAGGAACATGCACAGCACCTTCGATGGTGTACTCGCTATGTACCACGACCAGGGCCTGATTCCATTCAAATCACTGGCTACCGGCGAAGGTATCAACTTCACAGCAGGTCTGCCTGTAGTACGCACCTCTCCTGACCACGGTACTGCATTTGATATTGCAGGCAAAAACCTGGCAGATCATTATTCTTTCCGCCAGGCAATCTTCACCTGCCTGGATATTATAGAGAAAAGAGAGATCTACGCGGAGAACACACAAAACCCACTCAAGAAAATAGAACTGGCTTCTGAATAGGACTGTTTGAATTTATAGAAAATATTAAAGCGGCTGCTCATGTATGAGCAGCCGCTTTTCATTAAATCTATTCATGCCCCCAGCCATCCGTATAAAGACCTTTTACTACAGAAAGTAACAAAGCTGCGGAAGAAGCCACGGAGAGTTTATTTTCCACGGTTTTCATGGGGTTCAGTTTTTAGGTTAACGTGTACGTTTAAAGTCAACCCTAAACACTGAACTGCAGGCGCGCGTGCAGTTAATGAACCGGCAAAAGCCGGTCCATTAACTGACAATTATTATTTCCCTAACAACTGCTTAGTATACTCCTCTCCCCAATGCGGCGCAATCACACTAGCCGGCTTAAACGCAGCAAACTTCTTCAGCGCTAACTCAAACTTCTCCTTCGCCTTTTCCTTACTACCACCAAACTGCTCCGGTGTATAATACAAAGACTGCCCCTGCAACAAATCTACCCTGGGATTATCTTTATTGATCTGCCCGGCCTGTGCCAGCCATGTTGCAGATTCACTACCATACTGCATCCCCCTTGTTTGCGGATCCACGCCAATGCGTGCTGTAGCAACCAGTGAGCGGATACAATAAATCTCATCATTCTTAGGCGCCAGCGCATCTGCCTGCAGAATCGCATTCTGGGCCTTATCATCGATCGCATCTACCTTGCTCTTATCTTTCTCCGCCACTGCATTCATCACATAGCAATAAGCAGCATAATAATAAGGCAGCCATTGTGTTTTTTCCGCAGCCGCAATACGCTCAAATGTGTTAGCTATTTCCTGCATCTTCTCAGGTCCACGGTTGGCAGGATCATCCAGCAGGGCAATCTGCTTGGCCATCGCACCCTGGTACTGCGCACTCTGCGCAAAACTCATCGAAAATGTAGTCACTAAAAGGCAGAAGGAGAGAACAAAAGTTTTCATCATATTCAAGGTTTAAATTTTATAAATTATCAATGGTTTCCTGGCGTCTGTCTATACCAAAACTCATAAACATACCCAGGTAAATAAAGCGGGGAATATTCGGTGTGATCGCTTCCCGGCGCATCGCATCTGTAGAATAATGATAGCCATACACCTGCTTGAAATTACCTACATTATTCACCGATAATACAAGGATGGTAAAGGCTTTGCGAATAGATGTCAGGTAACTGACACTCAACCCGACTGAATTATAATCGATGGTCTTTTGCGACATAAACTGGTTCACAGGCAGGTTAGGATTGTAATAAGGACGGCCTGTTGCAAAGCTGTATGTCAAACCGATATTAGTTGTAATGGAAGAAATATAATACTTGGTCACTACGCTGAAAGTGTGTTTGGCGGCGAAGTCCGGCTGTACCTCATATGGATACGTCAGGTAATTACGTTTTGTATCCAGGTAAGAATAAGATACCCAGTAATCAAGGTTCTTCACACTCTTACGATCACGCCAGAAGAGCTCAATACCTTTCGCATAACCAGTACCGTTAGTCGCTGTATCAGGACTTGTCTTCACCAGCTTATGATACTTCTTATAGAAAGCTTCCACGCGCAATGTATAGTTGTTTGCTACCCGCTGAAAACTTGCAATGTAATGCGTGGCCTTCATGTAATCCAGGTCTGGCTTGAACCGCAGGTATTGTTGCTCCGGCTTCTGATAGTAATCACCATACGCCAATGATAGCTGGCTATTCTGATCTAACTTGTACGCCAGTGAAACACGCGGCGCCAGGTTCATCTTACCTATCTTTGAAGAATACTCCATTCTGCCGCCTACACGACCTACAAATTGTGGCGTAAAATAAATATCACCTTCAGCAAAAGCAGCAGAATAATTATCTGTATAATTTGCCTTGTACCCATTGTATTCAGCATTCTCCACAGCATACTGGTATTCGCCGCCAAAGCGTAACGCAGAGAAACTACCAATGTTCTTCGTGAGCATCACCCTACCCTGTGCCAGTTGAGACAGGTTATGAATTTTCAGGGGATCGGAGTTCTTGGGCATCGTGTCTAAAGTGATTCTATCCGTATTCGTACTATAGGATATCCCTGCATTGATCTTCCATTCATTACCCAGTAACTCTTTATAACTGAGATTTGTATAAACATTCTGATTCTTCATTTCAAACAGCTCCCTGGCGCCCGCGTATTCAAAGCTGGGGCGAATGCTACCCATATGTGTCCAGTTACTATAACCATAGAATTTGAGCATCCCGGTCTTAGACGTTTTCCTCCTGAAATTGGCAGAAGTGCCTATGATCTCCGGGTTTACACTCGGCTCAAACTTAGGCTTGATCACATTCAGGTAGGGTCCCAGGTTAGTGTAATCAGCTTCAATACCAAAGGAACCTTTCTTATCTTTTGACAGCTCATTCAATCCACCACTTAACCCGATTGGCGATACACCCAGTGTATAGGAAGACCGATCCGGCAGGTCCTGCGATTCCAGTACCAGTGCTGATGATAAACCCTGCCCATATTGCGCGGAATAACCACCACTGCTAAAGGTCGTTCCTTTGAAAAGAAAGGGGGAAAAACGACCTCTTCCCGGCATATCAGGCAATCCTGAATAGAAAGGATTACGCACCAGCAAACCGTCTATAAATGTCTGTGTTTCGTATCCGGTACCACCACGTACAAAGAGCCCTTCCTTGTCGTTGGTCTGCTGTGTACCAGGCAAGGTTTTCAGTGCACTCACAATATCTGCCATGGCGCCACCGGTGGTGACAATGTCCAGTGGTTTCAGAACAGTATTATTCTTCTCGCTGCTGGCTTCAATACTGCCTGCAGAGATGGTGACTATTCTCAGTTGGCTGATGTCATTTCTCAAAATGATACTTAGGGTCACCGGTCCTGAAAGATTTACTTTTTGTTCCTGTGTCTGATAGGTGTTCAGGCTGAAAATAATGGATTGTTCGCCGCTGGCATCAGTAGTAAAAGAGAAGGTACCGTCAGCAGCACTGGTAGCACCATCGTAAGCGTCTTTAATGGAGACATTCACACCCTGTAATGGATGGTTCTTCTTGTCGGTGATCTTCCCGCTGATCTTCGTTTGTGCCTGCAGAATGGTCGACGATAAGCCAGAAATAAACAGAATAAGGTAAAACTTATACATAGGGGGCGTTGAATTTTTAACAAAGCTACATGGGGGCCGCTGGGCAATCAATCCATAAAAGGCAAATGTAGGGGGTATTGCCGGTAAAAGTGGGTGAAAGGTCGGTAAAAAGAGAAGCCCCTCCAATAAAGGAGAGGCTTCTCATAATATACTTACCTTGATAGGCTTATGCAAATCTTGGTTTCAGTTCGCTGGCAAGAGCAACCATTTTCTTCAGGCCATCTTCTGGCAGGTTACCTTTCTTGAACTCGCCCAGTACTTCTGGCAGACGAACTTCCATTTCATTCAGGAAAGCTTCTTCGAAAGCCTTCACGTTTCTAACTGGAACTTCACGCAGCAGACCGTTTGTACCCAGGTAGATCATAGCTACCTGTTTTTCTACGGCGTACGGAGAGAACTGAGGTTGTTTCAGGATTTCCACGTTGCGGGCACCTTTATCAAGTACCTGCTTGGTAGCAGCATCCAGGTCACCACCGAATTTAGAGAACGCTTCCATTTCACGGTATTGTGCCTGGTCCAGTTTCAGGGTACCAGATACCTTCTTCATGGATTTGATCTGAGCGTTACCACCCACACGGCTTACGGAGATACCTACGTTGATAGCCGGACGGATACCCGCGTTGAACAGGTTAGATTCCAGGAAGATCTGACCGTCAGTGATGGAGATTACGTTGGTTGGGATGTATGCAGATACGTCCGCAGCCTGTGTTTCGATGATTGGCAATGCTGTCAGGGAACCACCACCTTTTACCAAGTGTCTGATTGATTCTGGCAGGTCATTCATCTGCTGAGCGATTTCATCCTTACTGATGATCTTCGCTGCACGCTCGAGCAAACGGCTATGCAGGTAGAATACGTCACCAGGATATGCTTCACGTCCAGGAGGACGACGCAGCAGCAGGGACACCTCACGGTAAGCAACCGCCTGTTTAGACAGATCATCGTATACGATCAGTGCCGGACGACCGCTATCGCGGAAGAACTCACCGATTGCCGCACCAGCGAATGGAGCGTAGAACTGTAAAGGAGCAGGATCAGCAGCAGAAGCAGCTACGATAATGGTATAAGCCAAAGCACCCGCATCCTGCAGGGTTTTCATTACACCCGCGATTGTAGAGGCTTTCTGACCGATCGCTACATAAATACAATATACTGGCTTGCCAGCATCGTAAAATTCTTTCTGATTGATGATGGTATCGATACAGATGGCAGTTTTACCAGTCTGACGGTCACCGATTACCAGCTCACGCTGACCACGACCAATAGGAATCATCGCATCGATCGCTTTGATACCAGTCTGCAGTGGTTCTTTTACCGGTTCACGGAACAATACACCCGGAGCTTTACGTTCCAGTGGCATTTCATACAGTTCGCCAGTGATTGGGCCCTTACCATCGATAGGGGTACCCAGGGTATTTACTACACGACCTACCATGCCCTCACCTACATTAATAGAGGCGATCTTACCGGTACGACGTACTTTGTTACCTTCTTTAATTTCTCCCGAGTCACCCATCAATACCACACCCACGTTATCTTCTTCCAGGTTCAGCGCGATAGCCTGAACACCATTTTCAAATTCTACCAGTTCACCGGAACGAACGTTATTCAAACCATAAATACGAGCGATACCGTCTCCCACCTGCAATACTGTACCTACCTCTTCGAGGTCCGCAGCAGCATTGAAGTTGCTTAATTGCTGGCGTAATATCGCCGAAATCTCATCTGGTTTTATCTCCACCATAGTGATATACTTTTAGAAAGAGTCGTTAAATAAATTGATGTATAACGACAACAGCTTTGCGTGTACGCAGCGGCTGCTGTAAATTGATTATTTTAGTTCAGGTACGAATACGTTACCCTCAAATTGCTTCCTGATATCCTTCAGGTCACGCAGCACTGATGCATCAAACAGCTTATCTTCAGTTTCCAGTACAAAACCACCGATCAGTTCAGCATTTACTGCTGTTTCCAGTTCGATCTTCTTGTCAGAACCTGCTTCTGCTTTTTGTTTGATCACGTTCAGTACACCTGCATCTACTGGTACAGCGGTAGTGATTCTCACTTTGCTGATACCCTTCAGTGTATTGTACTGACGCAGGTATTCACCTGCGATCTCAGGCAGATTACCTTCCCTGCCCTTGATCACCAGCAACTTCACGAAAGCGGAAGTGATAGCGCTCACACGGCTGTTCAGGATAGCAGCAAGGATCTGCTGTTTTTTCTCAGGCTTGATGATGGGGCTTTTCAGCACACTCACCACATCAGGATTTGTCTTGGAAAGCTGCTGCAGGAAGAGCATATCTGCCTGTACAGCCTCCAGCTGCCCCTTTTCAGAGGACAGATCTATCAAAGATTTTGCATACCTGGATGCTAAACGGGGATTCCGCATATTTATAGCGATTATGCAGATGAACTGATGTGCGAATGTCTGAACACACACGTGCGGGTGATAGCCCTTGAGCCTTCATCCGCACATCAGGCCATCACTTAGTTTAATTTAATTTCTCCTGCCAGTTCTTTAATGTAGCCTTCCTGTGCGGTTTTATCCGCCAGTTCCTTACGCAGCACTTTCTCGGCTACTTCAATTACCAGTTTACCAACCTGGTTCTTAACATCAGTCAGGGCAGCCATTTTCTGGTTGTCGATAGCAGTGTAGGCTTCGCTGATGATCTTCTTAGCTTCAGCCTGAGCTTGTGTCTTAGCTTCTGCAATGATTTGATCCTTAGCGTCTTTAGCTTCTTTCAGAATTTTACTTCTTTCAGCTTTAGCTTCAGCCAGTACATGCTCATGTTCCGCTTTCATCTGAGCCATTTCCTCTTTCACTCTTTCAGCAGCTGCGATAGAGTCAGCGATAGAGGTTTCTCTTTCCTTCAAGGTAGAGAGAATTGGTTTCCATGCAAACTTTTTCAGAATAACGAAAAGAATGAGGAATATAATTAATGAGAAGGTAAACAAGCCTAACGCGGGCTGCAACAGATCCATGATTATTAGAATTTATTTGGTTCGCATTATTTTTTCTTTGCTGATGATGCCAGTGTACCAATGCAATACACAAACATTTTTACCGGTATACTGCCAGATCAGCTAACCTTTTTCTTCGTGGAAGAAGAGATTACTGCATCCATTGCCCTGTGCGCCGGATGCAGTAATAAGTTTTGGCCTTACAGCACTACTGCCAGCAGACCTGCGATAACGCCGAACAGGGCAACACCCTCTACCAGCGCAGCAGCCAGGATCATGTTAGCACGGATGTCATTTGCAGCTTCAGGCTGACGAGCGATAGATTCCAGCGCGCTCTTACCGATGTTACCTACACCGATACCAGCTGCGATAGCAGCGATACCAGCACCAACAGCACCACCAGCTTTAGCCAGACCAGCAGCAGAAGCAGCTGCTTCAGCACCAGCTTGCAATAAAACAGTTAAAATAGCCATGATAAATGTGTATTTATTGTTTAATACGAATTTTGAATCTTAGTGATGTTTTGCTTCATGGTGATCATCATGACCGCCTTCCATTGCCTGACCGATGAATACAGCCGTCAGGTTAGCGAAGATGAAAGCCTGGATAAAGGCTACCAGCAATTCCAGCATCATCATTACGATGTTGAAGATGATCGTGATCGGCGCAAAACCGAAACCAGCGATCGGCTGCAATGAACCGAAGATGAATACCAGGGAAATAATGCTCAGGATGATGATGTGACCCGCCAGGATGTTCGCAAAAAGACGAATCATCAGGGATATCGGCTTAGTGAAGATACCGATGATTTCCACTGGCACCAGGATCGGCTTTACCCATCCCGGAACTGGAGGGTTCAGAATGTGCCCCCAGAAATGCCTGTTAGAGCTGAACATCGTAGCCAGGAAGCTAATCAGTGCCAGCGCAGCCGTTACTGCCAGGTTACCGGTTACGTTCGCACCACCCGGCAATAAACCTAACAGGTTGTTGATCAGAATAAAGAAGAAGATAGTGAGAATGAAAGGCGTATACCGCTCATATGCTCCCGGGATATTTGGCTTAGCTACCTCGTCACGCATAAAGATGATCACAGGCTCCAGCAGGCTTTGCATACCCTTAGGCGCTTGTTTGGAACCTCTTTTAGTATACGCTTTCGCTACACCTAACATGATCCATAACAGCAACACAGCACCAATCAGCATTGAAGCCAGGTTCTTAGTCACTGACCAATCATAGATCTCTTCATTTGTCGGCATGTCATCTGCCCCTACAGCAATGACCTTACCCGGAACATACTTAGTGGCACTCAGCCCCTTTTCTTCCAGATAGTGGTCCGTTACCAGACGATAACCATCGTGCGAAGCATGCCCGTGGTGGAATTGCGAGCTCGAGAAAGTGGAGAGGCCTCTTTCCTTGCTATAAATGATAACAGGTAAAGGGATCGTTACAGGAGTGCCTGCAATGTCCAACAGATGCCAATCATGGGCATCCTTAACGTGGCCAAGGATGACCTCTTTTGCATTAAACCCTTTCTTTTCATGAGGCTCGCCCTCAGTCGGGTTTGCAAACGTACTATACCCACTCATGCAGAAAACTGCAATAAGTGCTACCAGCTTAAGTTTAAACAGTTTGGAGGATATCACCGCTTTCTGAAATTTTGCGCAAAGATAGGCAGAAATATAATTAAACAAAGAGGACAATGAAAAAAGCGAAGTGGGATAAATAATGATATATTACATATTAATGCAATAACACATTATTTATCCCACTTTCGTCATCCTTTTTTACCCTATTTGAAGGAGATATATTTTTGTTCTGCGTTGACTATCAAGTTGAAAAATTCTTTCATCTGAGCCACCTCTGACGCCGGTATGTTGTCGATGATATTCGTCAGGAAGCGCCTGTTTATGATCAGTTTGCCTGGGCCCACCTTCCGGTAAGTAAGCTCA
Organism: Chitinophaga sancti; assembly: GCF_034424315.1. GTDB lineage: Bacteria > Bacteroidota > Bacteroidia > Chitinophagales > Chitinophagaceae > Chitinophaga > Chitinophaga sancti. The sequence continues at coordinate 6,088,146 of NZ_CP139972.1, read as the reverse complement.
TACCGCATGTCCCTGAACGTAGCTTTCACATCAGATGGTACCTGGTCGAACACCTTCCCCTCAGGCAGATCCATCTCTATCTCCACGTTATAATGATCCACATTCTCATACTGCCAGTACTCAAACGGATAATTCCGCGCCTCATTGCTAACCGCATCACTGGTAGCCACCACATCTGTAAATGTCGGCCTCACCATATGCATGTCTCCCACCCCAATTACCTCATTCTTAACAGTATAAGATGAACTCAACAGCACAGAATCCGCCAGATTATCCAGATTTGTCATCTTAAAGCTATCCAGTTCGACCGGGTTCTTATACCCAGCCCCGATATTCTGTTGCAGGGCTTTCCTGGTCTCTTCTTCATCCATGCCTATATAACGGCCACGTGTACCGGCAGCCCGCTCACCCGTTACTATCAGGGTCGTCTGTACGTGCAGGTCTGTTGCCCCTACCTGGATCTTTGACCGGCGATCCAGCATCACTTCATACTTGTCTGCCGGCTTCAGCAAACCAATTGACTCCTTTGTATCATAATTAAAAGGAATATTCAGAATTTGCGCCCCCACATCATTCTGGGGTAATGCATGATAAGGCAATTGATTATCAGTCAGTTCCAGGTAGCGGTAGTTTTCCCCATTCTTAAACCTGGCTATACAGTGATTGAACTCCATTGATGGCAGTACCATGCTCTGCTGCCCGTTCTGACGCGTGCTTACCAATACCAGGTTAGCATCCAAACCCACCTTTCGGGCCAGGGCTACAAAAAGGGTGCTCACATCCTTACAATCACCCAAACGGGTATTCAATGTCCTGCCCGCCCGCTGAGGGATATACGCCCCCTGCCTGAATGCCACTGAACTATAACTGATGTTTTGTTCTATATAGTCGTAGATCCGTTTAGCCTTCTCATCATCACTCAGTTTGCCCGCAGCCCCGTTAGGAAAGATCTGCTGCAGGGTCTTCAACACATCAAAGCTCTCCCTGGATTGCTGACGGGTTACATCACTATACCATTCTGCAATCACATCCCATGACTTCACAGTCGATACATGCAATACCTTTCCAATGTCTCCAAATGCAGGACTATAAGATTCATCTTTGAATGCAGGCAAATTCTTCATTTCCCAGGTATACATGTGGAAGTTTTCATGATCACTTTCCACAGGTTTTACATCATCCGCATTCTTCATTTCATAGTTGATGCTGAGCGGAGCTGCTACCATCAGACTATACCGCGCCAGCTTTGAAGGCACAGACGCCTGGAAGTAAAATTTATCCCAGAACTCACGACCTAAACGACCAATTCCATAATTGCTCACCTTGTAATTGTAATAAATCACATCTCCCGGTTCGAGACGGGTAAACACGATATCATTGTTGTAAGTCTCCGCAGTAATCCTGGTACCATTCGCTTTCAATACCTCTGCTTTGATGATGGTCAGATCAGAATAAGTGCTGTTATAAGGAATCGACAGCTCTTTCCACTGGTCAATCGCATCTTTCCGGTTAATGTGTATCGCAGCATTCATCACCCTTTCACTGGCACCTTCACCATATAGTACTACATTCTCCTCGTCAAAGATGTAATAGTAACTCTTCGTTGTATCCTGCGGAGCTTTCAGCTCCTTGTTGATCACCGCGTAATAATCCGTCTTCGGAAAATAACTGAATACATCCGGCTTATTTTGCAGCTCACGTATTTTTTCTCTGTAAGTCGTTTCTGCTGAATTGAGCGTGAGGGCGCGTCTGTAATAATCCAGTGCTTTCTCCTTATCTCCTTTTTGCAGATAACAGGCCGCTATGGAGCCCAGTGGACTGGCACTATAAGGGCTGATGCCATTTTCAATTTCCAGGTAGTGAATAGCAGAATCATATTGCTGCGATGCAAAGAAATGCTTCACAATGGGCGAATATACTGAGAGATAGGCTGGTGAAGATGTTATCATATCACGCAACGTAGCTAAACCTTTCTCCGGTTCATTCTGCTCAAAATAATCGTCAGCCAGTTGTTGACGCAGGCGAAGATTGGAATGCCCAACTGCATATTGCTCCAGGGTTTTCCGCGCTTCCGCAGTATTTCTCACCATCTGCTTGTAGTACTGGTACATCCCCGCTGTGATATCATAAGAATCAGGATATGATTCATATGCCTGCTTTAGCAGGGTAACCATGCTATCTATATGCTGGAGGTTTGCATGCAGGTATATCTTTTTAGAAATGGTCCAGATGCTTTGTCCTTCACGGGATTCCAGCTTATTCACTACCTCCAGTGCATCGGCCCATTTCTTCTCGTTTTCCAGCTCTGTTTCATGTGCCTGTATGATGTAGGTATTTTCAGGATCCGTTTGCTTCAGCATTTCTACGATGGCAGAAAGATTGGTTCTGTCGTAAGCGGCCCCAAGGCAATCCAGGTATTGATAAGCCAGCAGCGGATCCCCGGGATTCTTTTCAAACCATCCGGACAATACTTCTTTTGATTTATCATACTGCTCATTACGGTTGTATACCCTTGCCAGCAAAATAGCATTCATAGGGTCATTCGGGTATTTCTCTACCTGCTTTTTGAAATATGCCTCCGCAAAGTGTGGCAACAGTTCCGGCATATCCGTGCTTTTATCCACCGGATAAGCCTGTACATCTGCTGTAGCAGAAATTCCTTTTAATGGTTCGTATTTATCATCTGTAAGGCGAACGATAAAATTCGGCGATGAACTTTCTGAAGTAAAACCAACCTGCACCAGTACCCGGTTATAACCCTTCTTCAGATGCACACGCACATTGAATTTATCCAATTCAGTAGCGAGCTCCTCTTCTTCTGCAATCAACAATTTATCATTCATCCATGCCTTCAGACTTCCTTTACCCCCCAGGCAAAGGATCGCATCCTGGTCGACCGGGGAATTTACAAATGTCTGTGCATAACCGACAGCATTCGCCGCCGGGAACAATGATTCTACGAATATCCATCCATCATATTCATTTACAACTGTTTTGAACCAGTCTATATGGGTGTTATTATACGAGGTAAATCCTTTGCCTGCAGCAGGTTCTTTCAGAGGGCCGTAGTCTTTATTGAAACCACTGCCGCTGATGTTGTCAAATGGCCCGGCAAACTGCCAGTTGCCCAATGCACCAATCTGGTTAAAGAAATCTCTTGATTCCGCATCATGCCGGCTCTGCGAGTAATGAAATCCCTTGAAATATTTTGCAGCAGCATGCAGGGAACCATGGAAACGGGGATCACTGATCACCGTGTTCAGGTTATCCAGCTGCGGACCTTTTTTAATGTCGTAGGTTCCTAATACACCGCCTAAAAACCACAACGCATAGGTATACGGGTTCAGGTCAGTGATCGTTGTGAATGGTGCCGGGTATTTGCTCAGGAAAGAATCGCCACGCCCATCAAAGTTCTCCATCAGCATAAGGGCTGCATAAGCGTTTTGCCTGTGGGCCGGGTCGCTCTTCAATGTTTTCCGGAACAATTCATAAGCATGTACTTTGTCGTTTTTGTGTAGTGCTTCCCAGGCTTTCTCATAATCGCCTGCATGGGTTTGTGTGGTGACAGCTAAGAACGCAATACAGCATAATAGCACTCTCATAGTACTTCGTCTCATATAGGGAGGGGAGTTTAAACTAAATAACAAAAATCGGGTCTCCCTGTTGCATACTGACCTAAATAGTATCCGGCTGTTTAAACTGCATACTATGCAGCTTATAATAGAATCCCTCCAGCTTCAACAACTCCTCATGCGATCCCATTTCCTTCACCACTCCTTTATCCAGCACAATAATTTTATCAGCCTTACTGATAGTGGATAAACGGTGGGCAATCACAATAGACGTACGGTCTGCTATCAACTTATCAATAGCCCGCTGGATCAACATTTCAGACTCTGTATCAACTGAAGATGTAGCCTCATCCAGGATCAGAATGGCAGGGTCATATAATAAAGCTCTTACAAACGAGATCAGCTGACGTTGTCCCAGCGAAAGGGTACTTCCCCTTTCCATCACCTGATAATCGTATCCTCCCGGCAACTGCATAATGAAATCATGCATGCCAATGAGACGGGCAGCTTGCTCTACCTGCTCCCTTGATATGTCGGGGTTACGGAGCGTAATATTTTCATAAATGGAACCTGCAAAGAGGAATACATCCTGCAATACAACTCCAATCTTGCTGCGCAATGATTGCAAGGCATATTCCCTGATGTCTTTTCCATCAATGCGGATACTACCCTGCTGAATCTCGTACAGCCGGTTCAATATACTGATAATTGTTGTCTTTCCCGAACCCGTATGTCCCACTATCGCAATGGTCTCTCCCGGATCCCCATGAAAGTTAATATCCTTCAGCACATATTCCTGTTCCTTATATGCAAAGTAAACATGATCGAAAGTAATGGCACCACGCATCTTTGCAGCACTTTCTATACCATTATCAGGAATGTAATCATCGCTGTCCATGATCTTAAACACACGTTCACTGGCCACCATCCCCATCTGCAAGGTATTGAACTTGTCTGCCAGCATCCGCAGTGGACGAAACAGCATATTCAGGTACATGATAAACGCAATCATCACCCCCTGCGTTACTTCGTAATTCAATACTTTATTAGCACCCCACCAAACCATCAGGCCCAGGGAAATAGCAAGAATAATTTCTACTACAGGAAAGAATACAGAGTACGCAAAGATCGCGTCGACGTTCGCCCGCCTGTGCTCCTTATTGATCTGCCTGAAACGTGCGTATTCTCTTTTTTCTGCAGAGAATGCCTGTACAATCACAATACCTGTCAGGTGCTCCTGCACATATGCATTCAGCGATGCTACTGCATTACGCACCCTGAAAAATGATTTATTTACACTCTCCTTGAAGATATAAGTAGCAATGATCAGGATAGGGAACGGAGACAGGCTGATCAATGTAAGACGCCAGTCCTCGTAGAACATAACTCCCAGGATCGCTACGATCATGAGCATGTCTGCAATGATAGAAATAAGTCCTTCGGAAAATACGTCGTTGATTGCTTCGATATCGTTGATGGTGCGGGTGGTAAGGGTGCCGATGGGGGTCTTGTCGAAGAAGGCGAGATTGAGATGAATGATCTTTTTGTACACTGCTACACGCATATCTTTCACCACCGATTGCCCCAGCCAGTTGGTCAGGTACGAGAAATAAAAGCGGAACACCGTTTCCAGCAGCAGCAACCCGATCTGGATGATGGAAATGTAGATCAGCATTTGCATCATCTGGTTAGCAATGTACTTATCGACGGTGAGCTGGATCAGGTAAGGTCGCATGGGCGAGATTACTGCCAGTAATACCGTCAAAATCATTGATATAATAAAGGAACGTCTGTAAGGAACTGTAAAACTGAATATGCGCCTTAATAAACTGACGTCGAATACTTTCTTCTTAACCGCTGAATTTTCCACCCTGATATCGCTTTACAGTACGCAAAGCTAATATAAAAAAAGCTCCCGCCTTGCGGCAGGAGCTTTTTTGTCCATATAATTCTCTTTTATAATTTCTCGTCCTTCATGATCTGCTTGTACGCCTTAATGAAGATCGCACCCAGGTTCTTATGTGGTGGCACATAATCACTGAACAGCTCCTTATTCCTCGCATCTCCGGCAAACTTCCTGCCCAGCACACTCCACATTTCCACCCAGTCCACATTCCTGCCCACTCTCAGCGTCTCATCCAGCTGCCTGATAATCGGCTCGTTCACGAACCTTGTACCCACCTGCTTGGAAGAAATAATATGTGCCTCCGGTGATTTTTCCAACACAATCGCCAGGTTATGATAACCACCACAGGATCCCAATACCACGATCTTCGCTGTCGCCTGCAAATTATCCAGTGTTGTATTCACGTGGTAACTGTGCCCACGGTGAATGAACACTGTCGGGTGTATATCCTTCTCATCCAGGTACTCACTCAGCTTCTCAATCGCTTCTTTATCACCAGGTTCTTCTATCGGCAGGTTGGCATAGATCGTAATCGGCTTGCCCTTGATAGAAGTGATCACCGTCCAGTATTTATTCTTAGTCACTCTCCACTCGCTGGCTGGGAAATTACCCATAAAGCTTATATAAGAGTCGTGACCATCCTTATCTCCATAGAAGAATACCTGTTGTATAATTCTGCCGCTATCATTGAGCAGGCTACTATAAGTTACAGAATTGATCGGCGGCAATTTCAGCTTGGTAGCCATTTCTGTAGCCTTAGTGCTATCACTGGTTTTCTCTGTTTCTGTATCGAACAGGCTTCCCAGCAGTTCATAGATCACCATCCCTCTCCTGTCTTTTTTCTTAGACAGGTAAGCATAGTTCTTAGCTACCTCTTCACGCAGAAAAGCCAGCAGCTTCGCATCCCTGATACTACCAAAAGAGTTTGCCACATCCACCGCATCTTCCAGGTCTTCTGCTTTTTCCAGGCTGCTCACATACTTTTTCATCAGGTAGTTCGCATTAGACGGATCCATGGACTTCAGGAAGTCATCCAGGGTATTATAACCAGCCGCCATGGCAATGAACTTCTTAAAGCGGTCAAATTCTACCAGCATCAGCAAACTATCACCACGGGGAGGTTTCATACGGGCCATCATCTGGTCGTACAGACCTGCGTTGTTATGATTGGTGTAGCTGGAAGTATATAGTTCCTCCTGGCCATTTACGATCAGGTAGTACAATTCTTCGGGTGTAAAGTTCTTAACGATCGCAAACCGTACATTAGCTGGTTCTTCGTGCAGGTCATCCACTTCGCGGATATAGCGGAGTGACTTGGCTTGCAGGTTTTCCATCATGGCTTTCAGGCCCAGTACGTGTTCCCCGTTATTACGACGGTGTTGCAGCGCGACGGCACTCTTCACCAGTTGTTTGAAGTAAAGATCTTCGTTGCTCACCACCGTAGTGAGTTTATCAACAGTAGTAGTGCCGGCCATCAGTTCATCTATGAAAGGCAGGATCAGGGTAGGCTGACTTGTTTTGCCAATGGCTACAATCTGCTGTACAATTGGATCCTGGTTCTTCCGGATGCTGGCAGCTACCGGCGTATAGGAAGTAGCGTATGTCAGTACCTGGTTAGGGTATTTACGGGCTACCGCTGCTATGACTGAATCTGTAACAGGATATTCCAGGTAATTGGTGATCTCTGTCATCACCGTTTCCAGGTGGTTGAATGCATATTTGCCAAAGAGAATTTCCCTGGCATCCTTATAGCCCGGATTATCCTTGAACACTTCAATCATTTTCTCACCGGCATCGAATGAAAGGTATTGCAGGTAAGGCTTGATGCTCTGCCCTTTGATATCGGCAGCCATCATATTCCTGTAAGCTTCTACCATCACCGGGGCCTCTTCAGCCTGGATCTTGTGATAAGCACGCTTCGTATTATAATCGCGCAGCATAACATATAGTCCTGACAGGTACTTGATTTTCAAACGATGGTCGAGTGAAGAATCCAGTTCTATCTGGGTTTGCATGTCATCTACCTGCTTTACCAGGGCATTGGTTACCTGGAGGTTGATCGTTTGATCATCCGACACCTTTACCAGGTCATCCGCTTTGCCATCAAATTTGAGTGCTGCTGCCTGCTCTTTGTCAATATTATCATGGAATCCGATACGCCCGATAGGGATGTCTATCTTCTGAGTACTCTGTGCATGAACCAGACTGCCTTGAAAAGCAATCAATAACAGGACTATTATAATTTTTTTCATTAATACAAAATGCTTAATATGGCTAGTATAGCAAATTTACTACCAATTTCCTACAATAAGAGATCAGGCTTCATTGTACACTGAATTTTTCATCCGGCCCCTGCCAATAACGACTCCCCGATTGCAAGGACGCAGGGCCTTCGCATGATTTTTGGGATCATAATTGCACTACCTTTAATCCCGGAAATCCGCTCATTTTTATGCAAAACTTCATCAGCGATCTTTCAGGCAACGAATTCCCCGCCAATGAAAAGATCAACTGCCGAAACGTTCGTAAATCCGTTATGGACATGATTCGCAAGGATCATCCGGATCTCAGCAGTAAATCCAAAATATCGCTTTCTGAACTCAACAAATACAGGCAGCACTATTTCGAACACCTTTTTGCCAAAGAAATAGGCGAACTCACCGAAATGGAGAAAACTGTCATTGAAAAACTCCGTGACAACGAAACCCTGACAGACAAACTGGATGACGGCGATGGTACCAACCTTACCCTGGGCCAGCGGGTAGCCGATAAAATAGCCGATTTTGGTGGTAGCTGGACCTTTATCATCTCATTCTTCGTCTTTATCCTCCTCTGGATGGCTGCCAATTTCTTCTGGCTGGTCAACAAAGGCTTCGATCCATACCCTTTCATCCTCCTCAACCTCATCCTCTCCTGCCTGGCTGCCCTACAGGCACCGGTCATCATGATGAGCCAGAACCGCCAGGAAGAAAAAGACCGGATCAGGGCCAAAAATGACTACATGATCAACCTGAAGTCGGAACTGGAAGTAAGGATCCTGCACGAAAAGATCGATCACCTCATTATTCACCAACAGCAGGATATGATGGAAATGCAGCAAACCCAGATCGAAATGCTCTCCGAAATGTCGCAATCCATCAAAAAGCTCAATGGCGAAGGGAACATTAATCACAGGGAAGGAAATGGCAATGGCAAAAAAACGGAATAAACCGCCATCTAATCCCCTGAAAATGGCGTAATTTCATTTGTCCTATTTTCCCGTATCCAGCTATGGGTGTGCCATACGTCCGAATTAACAATTAGATAATATTAACTTTTCATTAATAGCGGGGCCGGCGTTATAATTTTGTGCCGTCTAAAAAATGTCAAACTATATGATGGAACAAGCGGTAGCAGGCAAGATCTTAGTGGTGGACGATGAGCTCGATATCCTTGAGATTATCAGTTATAATCTTAAGTCTGCCGGGTATGATACAGTAACTGCCAAAGATGGTATTGAGGCGATCCAGAAAGCAAAAGTGTTCCGTCCGGACCTGATTATGCTGGACATTATGATGCCGAATAAAAACGGGATCGACACTTGTCGCGAGATCAGAAAAATTCCTGAATTTAAAGACACCATGGTGCTCTTTCTCACTGCCCTCAATGATGAAAAATCGGAGGTAGACGGACTGAACATGGGTGCTGATGACTATATCGCAAAACCAATCAAGCCCAAATTACTTGTAAGCCGTATCAATGCATTGTTCCGCCGTCTGCACAAGACCGAAGAACTGCAGGTACACCTGGGTGATCTGATCATAGACAGGGAGAAATTTACAGTGACCTATAAAGGACAGGAAATCATCCTGGCTAAGAAAGAATTTGAACTATTACAACTATTGGCTTCCAAACCAGGCCGCGTATTCCTCCGCAACGAGATCCTTAACCAGGTATGGGGTACAGAAGTAATCGTAGGTGATCGTACCATCGATGTACATATCCGTAAAATCCGCCAGAAAATTGGAATCGATCTCATTACCACCGTTAAAGGCGTAGGTTACAAGTTCGAAATGTAAAATTCAGTTAATTGTGTTGATAACGGCCCCAGGCCGAACCAGGCCGGGTAACTGCTGTAATCACAGGTTGCAACAGCTACCCGGGGGAATTCCTTTGTATGGCAAGTGAAAAAAATGGGTTAATTTCCCGGTATTACAATCATTACTCATTGTGGAGTATGTTCAAAGCCAAAAACCTTTCCCCGCAAAAACTCGCGGGTTTTACCGCACTAATCCTTGCAACGGTTATTACGTTGGGGACCGTTTTAATTGATAGTGACTGGAAGATCATCGCCACCGCGTTTGTACTCACCTTCCTTACGTCTTACTACCTGTATCTGTATACCTTACAGAACTTTATCTACAGAAAGATCAAGCTGATTTATAAATTCATTTACCAAACGAAAGCCTCCAAGAGAGAAGAGTTTTTTAATAAAAACATCCTCCCCTTAAAGACCATCGAAGAGGTAAGTGAAGATGTGGAAAAATGGGCCAGTCAGAAGAAAGAAGAACTGGATAGCCTGCGCAGAAACGAAGCCTATCGCAAAGAGTTCCTGCTGAACCTGAGCCATGAGCTGAAGACACCCATTTTTGCTGTCCAGGGTTATATCCATACCCTGCTGGATGGTGCCATGGATGACCCGAAAGTGAATAGGCTGTTCCTTAAAAATTCTACCAAGAACATTGAGCGCCTTTGCCGCCTGATCGACGACCTCGATGAGATCTCCAAACTGGAAAGCGGTGAGATGACGATCAATGCGGAGAACTTTGTGATCCAGGACCTGATCAGGGATGTATTTGATACCCTGTCGCTGAAAGCAAATACCAAGGGGATCAAATTCAATGTAAAGAAAGGCTGCGAAGCCCCCATACATGTACTGGCTGATAAAGAAAAGGTGAGACAGGTGCTCATCAACCTGATCGATAACTCTATCAAATATGGCCGTACAGACGGGCATACCGTAGCAAGCATCTATATCATGGATGACAAACGCGTACTGGTAGAGATCTCTGACGATGGCATCGGTATTGCGGAAGAACACCTGCCACGTGTATTCGAACGTTTCTATCGTACCGACAGGGCACGCTCCCGGGATATTGGTGGCACAGGCCTGGGACTCGCCATCGTAAAGCACATCGTAGAAGCACATGGCCAGACGATTAATATCAGAAGCAAGCCGGAGATCGGTAGTACTTTTGGGTTTACACTAGAGAAAGGAGAGTAACACACAACTAAACATACAATTAGGGTTTTGCCAGCTGGCAAAACCCTTTTTCTTAAAATGGTTTTCATCCCCATTGGTGAATTCCATCTTTCATGAATGTTTTATTTAGAAACGATATTGAATTCTACAAGTAAACACATTATCCTTCACATCCTCCGTAAACCCATCCAATGCGGTAGTCTCATTCCTTACCCAATCATAAAACAACATCAGTTTTGTGTTGGCATTAAAATAATGCACATACCCGGCACCAAATGTATCATAACGAATATCTGCTTTTGAAAGACCCGCACCAGCACTACCAATTTCCTTTCCCTTTACATCCCGGTTTGGATCATACCAGTCATATTTCAGCACCAGCAGATCCTGCGGATTTCCCAGGTTTTGCAGGAAATAAAAGTAGGCCCCATCAAAATTACGGATATACAATGGCGCATTCAGCGCACCGTTCATCGGAATAGCCGCCGGGGTTTCAGTCGTACCTGCAGTAGCAGTTTGTACGCCACGAATGTATTCCCCTCTCAGCTCAGTATACCCCCGCTTACTGCCATTCGGAATTTTCAGCTGCAGGTCAGCGCCATAATAATGACGGGGTGCGATCTTACCGATATTGGCAGTAGATGAGTCTACCTTGAAACTACCCGCACTATTAATCCTGTAAATGTTGTTGGTAAACTGCTCCATGCCTCCGTACAAACAGGAAATACTGCCTGACAAACGCCAGTTGGCCGCATTTAAGCGCAGTGGCTTAAAAGATAAACGGGCAATCAGGTCTTTGTGACTATCAAAATCAGCAGTGGCAGATAAGCCCTGGCCATTAAACAAGCCCGCATCCAGGCGCAAAAAACGAAGCGGATGATTCGCCCGGCGGGGTTCGAAAGTGACCATCGCCCCTAAATCCCTTTCCGTTTTCATCAGGATCTGTGTCATTCGCCCACGTTCAGGTGTTTCCCTGTCACTGGAAGATAAGTTGATCTCAAACCCAAAAGGCCGGGCAAACATACCTGTGGTAACAGAAAATACATCCCAGCGGTTTTCAAACAAACGCCCAAAGAAGTCACGGATAAATACGCCTTTTTCAGTTCCGTCAAACTGGAAAGCAAACTGAACGACCGGCATGTTATCCTTGTTGTAATGTTGGTAGTCGAGGCGGAAACGGCCACGGCGAAGCATGAAACGGTTGTTCACATGTTCAACAAAGTTGCCACCGGCATAGGACTCGATCCCTTTGGCCTGGGCGTATTGAAATTGAGGCTGGATATAACCGCTAAACCTTACAGCATCGTATTTATGGTATAAGGAGATCATACCTTTCCCAAGTTCAGTGGTGGTATCAATCATATCCATAAGGAACTGCGCCTTTGCCACAGAGGAAAGGAGAACGAACACACCGACAATCGGCAGAAGCTTAAGCCGCATTCAAAACGAAATTTGCGGCAAAGAAAGCAAAAAATTTAACAATAATTTAAAAAACAAAAAGGCCACCATCCGGCAGCCTTTTCAAATAATATTTTTCAAATATTTAGAATTGCAAATATATCGGTAACATCGTCTGTGAACTTTTCACCTGTGCCATTAACCAGATGAATACCACCATAATCACCACATTCCCAACAACCGGCACTTTCCCCAAAAGATTCTCCGTGCCCAGCTCCATCTTCTTCGGCAGGAAATGCAATACAAACGCCAGCAGCATCACCCAGAACACCGCCGTATATCCATTATACAATTCCAACCATACTTCCGGCTGGAAATCGTACACTACCTGGTGAATCAATGACCATGCATCTGAAAAGGTCGAAGCCTTAAAGAATATCCAGCAGAAACACACAAAATTGAACGTGATCAATACCCCAATCACCTTCAGCACACCACCCCAGAAACCGGAAGGTCCTCCTCCTTTTTGCTTCAGGTAATCAATCCTCACCTTGTCTACCGCCAGCGCCGTTCCATGCAAACCACCCCAGAAGATAAAATTCCAGCTCGCACCATGCCAGAAACCTCCAATCAACATGGTCAGGAACAGGTTCACAAACTGTCTTACCTTTCCCTTACGATTACCCCCCAAAGGAATATACAGGTAATCCCTCAGCCAGGAAGACAGGGAAATATGCCACCTGCGCCAGAACTCTGTAATACTGCTACTCTGATACGGAGAATCGAAGTTCGCCGGGATCTTAAACCCGGTCCAGCGGGCAATACCCAACGCCATATCAGAATACCCGGAAAAGTCACAATAAATGATCAGCGCATACCCATACACCCCAAGCAAACACTCTAAGCCCGTATGCTTAGCCGGATCATCAAAAATATACTGAACGAAATTCTGATTAATAAAATCCGAGATCACCACCTTCTTAAACAAACCCGCTATTATCAGGTACATGCCCTTTCCAATGTCCTCTCTATCCAGTACATAAGGCTTGTAAATTTGCGGAATGAAATCAGCAGCCCGCACAATCGGCCCCATCATCAGCTTAGGGAAGAATGACAGGAAGAACAGGTAATCCATAAAATCATCCACAGGCTTGAACTCCCGCTTGTATACATCCACCGTATAACTCAGGTTCTCAAATGTGTAAAAGGATATACCAATCGGCAATATCAGCTTCAATGGCTGGATGTTTCCATGCGCCATCTCATTCATCAGGTCAATAAAGAAATTGGTATACTTAAAATAAAACAACAGCCCCAGGTTCAACACGATACTTAATATGAGCAATCGCTTCCTGAACCCCGCCTTCTCCGATCTGTAAATCCACCTGGACAAGTTGAAATCCACCACTGCCGATAACAGCACCAGCCCCACATACATGCCGCAGGCCATATAAAAGAAGTACAAAGAGAAAACAGTGAATACCGCTACCCGGGCTCGTTTATTACTACTCGCCGCCAGGTAAAACAGCAGGAACACTGCAAAATAGTACATGAAGAATGCACTATTAAACAGGATAGGATTCTTCGGATTATACGTCAGTAGACTTATGATTTTATTCAGCTCTATCGTCATCTTCTTTCACGTTGTAATGTGCGGTAGCGTACTTTTTAAACTTTATATAACTCTGATGCAATGCGTCGTACAATAATTTCCCCTGCAACTGGTATCCACGTACATTGAAGTGAATATGATCCGGTGACCAACCGCCTGCGAATTCAGATTCCCTGAACCTGTTCTCCGCATTAAAGTTCCAGCACGCAATCCCTTTTTCTTTACAATAGCTCATGATCTGTTGGGTCACAACAGCGATATAAGGATTCGGGTAATAGGAGATCTTATAAAAGGTTTTATATCTCTTTCCAACTTTCTTCCTGAAGGCATGCTTGCTCACTCTCTTACACTCTGGTGGGGTAGTTAGCAGGATGCTTGCTCCCGGCTGATACCGGCGTATTACCGTCACCGTACTATCTATCTGATCCCTGAAGTTGGCAGTATTCAGCGAACTATACGCTTCATTCGTACCCAGTGATATGATCACCAGCTGTGGCTTCATCACATCCATCTCCGCTACCAGGGTATTGCTCGCATCATTGTACTGGCTGTACATGGCACCATTGATACCCACTGCATTGTATTGCACCCCTGGCTTGCCATTGAAGAGCAGCGCGCCGTAAAAATGAAACGGCTGACTGCCCTTATCATCCCAGCGGACCTGGAAGTTTTGCACCGGTGCCTCAAAATTCAATGTTGCCACCTTCACCGTAGAACCTGCATTTCTGAAAGGAGGACCGAAGATATTGATATCTGCGCCCGGCGCTACTACTGTAGCCTCCTCAGGACCTGCATCATAAAACAGTTCTGCCTGGCTGATACCATTTTCGGGGCTATCCTCTCTCCTGTTGTACGCCAGTGCCGGCGATGACTGCGTAGAGCTGATCATGATTGCACCGGGGCCTAATACAGAAGGTTTGTACTTGTCAATGATTCGATCAGCATTCCACCTGGCGGTACTATTCCAGCGATAATCGCCAGGGCCGTTGGTATTGGCCAGGTTCCAGGGAAATACCCATCCCCTGCCGGCATCTCCGAAATCCCGTTGTAACAGGGAGGCAGTTGCCCCAGGGAAAAAACCAGCCTGAACATGAGAATCACCCAGGTGAAGTATAGATACGACCATACTATCTGACCTGTCCAGAGAAGCAAAGAACTTAAAGAGTGCGGAATCCTGTGCAATACGATTCGCCTGACCAGAAGCCAGGCTGACAGTTAATGTAAGTATTCCTGTAAAGAGAGTTGTTTTATTGAATTTCCAACTGCTTAAATTCATCCATCATAGCTTTATACAGCAGCGCCGCTACTTTGGCTGCTCCCTGTCTGTTAAAATGCGTATGGTCTTTCTGGGCTAACACCGGATCACCCTCTACCCACTTTGCCATGGTACCTTCGCCCCCCATCGCAGCATACAAGTTCCAGTAAGCAGTACCATGCTGCTTAGCCAGCTCATGCTGATCTTTGAGTAAGGCCATTACACCCGGCGCTGTCACCCAGTCACCACCATTTTTATATGATTTATCAGCCGTGCTGATCACCAAAAATGAAGTACCAGGCATATCTCTTCTCAAAGAATCGATCACCTTCTTCATTGGTCTCGCATACCAGCTGTAGTCAGTCAATTTTGGTTTGAACAATATATTAGCACCGTACTGGAGAATCACAAGGTCATAAGGATGTTCATTCTGCATCTCCTGTACCAGTGTCTTTGATAACTTCCCTAACTCAATACCACTGATACCACGGAATGAGAAGTTGTCCACATACACACCACTATCGCCCTCAAAAGACACGCCATAAAAAGGCGTCGTACCGCCACCTGCCCACTTGATCGTTACATTATTCTGTGCAGGATCCTGTGACCATACGAAACGGTTCACCGTATTCTGCTCCTTCAGGGTATATGCCTTATCGTTGATCGTGATATTTGCATTGCCTGCAGGACCATAGAAGAGGGTAACATGCTCAAATTTGTCCAGGCGCTTCTTATGTACCGGGGTATACCGCACATAACTACCTCCACTGGGTACAAATGTGTGCCCGGAAATACCCAGCCTGATATTGGAAGGTGGTTGTTGCTTATAACTGTAATCTTTCCAGTCTTTGGAAAAAGTATGCGTGATCGTAGTTCTGAACCCTGCTACTACCGAAGTGATAGGTACAAAACCTACACCACTGCCCCCGAATCTCCTTTGCAGGCTGTCGCGCAGGTCTTCAGTCAGCAGGTCACCCTCAATCATAGAGTCACCAAAATAGGCGATACGTACTTTCTTGCGCTTACCCTGCTTCAACTGTGCCAGTGCATCCAGGAAATGCTGGAGCCCGGCAGCTGCCGTATCGGCAGTTTGGGGCAGGTTGTAACTGATAATGCCTTTATAACCAGTAAAATCGAGATGTTTGTCAGGGTCCGGCACATCTGCCAGTGCTGTAGCCAGTGTAGAATCGGCAGCTACGTCTGCGGCAGTTTCCGAAGAATCTTCTGCCGGCACCTGGGGAATCATGGAACTGTCTACCGGGGTATCGTCCTCCTGCTGCTGTTTGCGCAAAGAATCAGGTCGCAGATCCGCCAGCATATCCAGCGAGCGGGTTTTGAATCCTGCGTAAGATACAATGTTATCGAACTGGGATAAAGCCACCAGACACACTAAAGCCCCCGTAATGATATAAAAAGGATAGGCAGATTTGTTATTGCCAGACATGAATTACTCTGATTATTGGATTGGTCTACTAAAGCTAATAAAGTTAGCGCTATTCCTAAACATAACTAAACGCATCTGCCAGAGACAGATGCGTTTAGTTACGTCTTTTTTTAAAAAATTTATTTCTTTGAATAAGCCATTTGCTCATCCAGTTTATACAACTTATACCGACTGATCATGCCCGCTACCCTTTTCTCCCAAACCTGCCCGGCAGCAGAATACCCGCTGTCGTTCATGTGCTTTAACCAGTCTTTGTATTTCGGATCACCCTTCATTAAAGGATAATACTTCTTCTTCTGTACCATCTTTGCGAAATACCTGAAAGATGCATCATCTGATTCAAACTCCCGGTACCGCGACCGATAGGTTCCCCCTTTCTTCTTATGAAGCTTATTCTTACCCACAATACCAAAATGGTTGTGAAGCAAGCGGGCATTCTTGCTGGTTCCCATACCTGATTCCAGCATTGCAATCCCTAAAATAATACTCGCAGGGATACCGGTCTCGTTCATAATTGCAATCGCCGTTTCCTTGTATTTTGTTACATAACGGACCTTGCTTTGGGAATACGCACTGTTGCCAAACAGTAAGATCGTGCATAGCACCGCACAAAACCAACGGCTGCTGAACATCTTGTTCAATGTCATGGCAGTAATTTTTCTTGTACTGAATAATGTATGTTTTATCAATCTCATCCTTATCAGGCGCCAGAAACATTCCTTCTTACCGGCAATATAGTTTAAAAGTTTTTACAATGTGATACTTATATATTAAAATCTTGCAGGAATGAGGGGCTATATTCACATAAGTCTTTGGGATTCAGTAAATATTGTGCCGCCGTTTAATTTGCCGAAATCCCCCTTGAAACCGCATTTCTCACAGTATCAAGGGGGATTTCAGTGTCTTAATGCATGCTGCCATTGGCAAATACCATGCCATTACTTTAAGGCTATCTGCAGCTCGTCCAGTTGTTTCTGGTCGATTGCAGCCGGGGCATCCAGCATAACATCGCGTCCGGAGTTGTTTTTCGGGAAGGCGATAAAGTCGCGAATGCTCTCACTACCACCCAGTAACGCACAAAGCCTGTCAAAGCCCCATGCCATACCACCGTGTGGAGGCGCGCCATATTCGAAGGCTCCCAGCAGGAAGCCAAACTTGTGATTATATTCTTCTTCGTCCATACCCAGCGCAGCAAACATCTTTTCCTGCAGGTCCCGCTGGAAGATACGGATGGAACCACCACCTACTTCTGTACCGTTCAGTACGATGTCGTAAGCATTGGCTTTGATATCAGCATATTTGGATAAATCGTTCATCCAGCTGATCTGTTCTGGTTTTGGAGAGGTAAACGGATGGTGTTTGGCTACCCAGCGCTTATCTTCCTCGTCGTATTCAAACAGTGGGAAGTCTACTACCCACAGCGGCGCATATACATCTTTATTACGCAGGCCCAGGCGCTCACCCATTTCCAGGCGGAGTTCGCTCATTGCCTTGCGGGTACGCTCTTCTTTGCCAGCCAGCACCAGAATCAGGTCGCCCGGTTGTGCACCGGTTTTCTCTGCCCAGCCTTTCAGCTTGCTTTCATCGAAGAACTTATCCACGGAACTCTTGATAGAACCATCTGCACCATAACGGGCATAGATCAACCCGGTCATTCCGATTTGTGGACGTTTCACCCACTCTGTCAGCTCATCCAGCTGCTTACGGGTATATTCAGCACAGCCCTTTGCACAGATCGCTACTGCCAGTTCAGCTTCATCAAATACCTTGAAGCCATTACCCTTTACAGTATCGTTCATGTTCACCAGTTTCATGTCGAAACGGATGTCCGGCTTATCATTACCATAGAATTCCATCGCATAATCGTAGGTCATACGCGGGAATGCCTCTTTAATTTCAATACCCTTGATCTCTTTGAAGATGTATTTCAGCATCTCCTCAAAATTGTTCAGGATATCCTCCTGGTCTACGAAGCTCATTTCGCAGTCGATCTGGGTGAATTCCGGCTGACGGTCAGCACGAAGATCCTCATCCCTGAAGCACTTTACGATCTGGTAATACTTGTCATAGCCACTCACCATCAGCAATTGCTTGAAGGTTTGCGGAGACTGTGGCAAAGCATAGAACTCATTAGGGTTCATACGGCTTGGTACCACGAAGTCGCGGGCGCCTTCTGGCGTAGACTTGATCAGGAAAGGCGTTTCAATATCCATGAAACCCTTGCTGTCCAGGAAGTTACGTACAACCCTATTAACCCGGTAACGCAGTTCAAGGTTCTGACGAACGATATTTCTGCGCAGATCGAGGTAGCGATATTTCATACGCAGCTCATCACCACCATCGGTATCATCCTGGATGGTGAAAGGAGGAGTTTGCGCCTTGTTGAGTATGGTAAATTTATCTACAGTGATTTCAACATCACCGGTAGGAATGTTTTTATTCTTATTAGAACGCTCAGTGACAGTACCTTCTACCTGGATGACGAACTCACGGCCCAGGGGTTGTGCGTCCAGTATTGGATTGAGGGCTTCCCCAAACAACAATTGCGTGATACCATAACGGTCACGCAGATCCACGAAAGTAATGCTTCCGAATTTCCGGACTGTCTGTACCCAACCGGCCAGGGTTACGGGTGTGCCTATGTTCTCCAGTCGTAACTCTCCACAGGTGTGCGTTCTGTACATATACTATGCCTTATGTGTTGCTCTTAAATATCTTTTCAGCCCACCCGGCTGTTTCCCGGGTAGGTCGGCAAAGATAACGTTTGCCGCCAGCATTTTTAATCTTTGTACCTGTTAAAAAACCGTTTTATATCGGTATCCGCCGCCAGTGGTGCATTCCGCAGCAAATGAGCTGTCATTTGAGCCGCCATGGCAGGTGCCAGGCTGGAACCTTTGGTTCCCAGTCCGTTAAATAAGCCAAGAGAGGGCATTTCAGGATGCATACCCAGCATAGGACGACGATCTGTGCCACTTGGCCGTATTGCCGCCTGGTGATCCAGCACCTCGTAAGGTACCTTTAATAACTGCCGGAGCCCACTCTCCAGGAAAATCCGCTTTTCAGCAGTTGGGTTTTCATTCGGGTAATCCCAGGCAAAAGTAGCACCTACCCAGTAGATGTCGTTTTGACCCGGTACTGGTACCATTGATATACTTCTCTTTACAATATCCTCTGTCTCAAAACCCGGTACCCGCACTGTCAGCACCTCACCCTTGTTCAGGAGGAAGGGGATTGCATTGAACCAGGGGTTCAGCGGTGTCTGGGCACCATCACAGAAAATCATGGCCTTTGCCTGGATGTCTCCATAAGTGACACCATTCGCTTTGGCCTGGAGCTGAGAAGGCTGGTAACGCTCTTCCAGCAAAGAATTATGTTTTTTCAGGTATTCTCTCCAGATTGGCAGCAATTGCTGCAGCAATACGGTTCCCCCCTTTATAATGGCAGCACCAAAAGGTTGATCCAGCCATTTATCATAACGGGCCACATCAGCGCTTGATGGAAGGCGCATATAATCCAGCCCTGTCGTTCTGTCAAAGAATGCCGCTCTCAACTGCTCTGACGGCAATACCGTCCACAGATCCCGCTCTTTATATACAGGTAAACCCAGCAAACCTTCCATTTCACGATAGGTACGCAAGGCTACCGGATAGATCTCATCATACAACCATGCCACCGTAAAACGTCTGCCCGATACCGGGTTCACCACACCTGCTGCCACGCGGGAAGAACTGTTTTCCTTGTATTCGTCTATAACGAGTACAGAAGCTCCAGCCTGCATCAGGCTGTAACTAAGCATCGTACCAGCGATGCCCTGACCGACTACCAGATAATCTACATTCATTTGATATGCAAAATAATGCGAAAATCGCTAGCCATGGATGATAATGGTCAATGGAATAAATGACTATTCTGCTCTTAAACTCTTTACAGGGTCCATTAGCGCAGCTCTGATTGATTGAAAACTAATCGTAAATAAAGAGATAATCATAGCCATGCCACCTGCCAGCACAAAGACCCACCAGTGTATATCCACCCTGTAAGTATACTGCTGCAACCATGTAGACATTGCATACCATGCCAGCGGAAATGCCAGCACTACCGCTATTCCCACC
The DNA here is from genome assembly GCF_034424315.1 of Chitinophaga sancti. Classification (GTDB taxonomy): domain Bacteria; phylum Bacteroidota; class Bacteroidia; order Chitinophagales; family Chitinophagaceae; genus Chitinophaga; species Chitinophaga sancti. The sequence goes on along the minus strand of NZ_CP139972.1, from coordinate 6,067,605 downwards.
AGTTTCAAAAAGTCTTTGGATAATAATGTGGTGATGCCTGCTGTACTCGCCCCCAATACCTTGCGGATGCCCACTTCGCGGGTACGACGCTCCGCCATATAAGTAGCCAGGCCAAATAGTCCCAGGCAGGAAATCAATATTGCAATCACAGCAAATACAGTCGCTAAGCGGTTGATCAGTGTCTCACTCGTAAAGAGCTCGTTGAACTGATTTTCCATCACGATATAATCAAATGGATAAGCAGGGTTATCTTTTTCCATCACTGCACCCACCTTTGCCAATGCCTTTTCCGGCGCTACATCTACCTTCAAACGCATATACAGGATATTGGCAGCAGTAGGTATACAGAAGAATACAACCGGGTCAGGAGAACCATACATATCACCATACAGGTAATCTTTCACCACCCCTACTATCGGAAACGGACGTTCCACTGCTTTACCATTCACCTCCCAGGGCACGATCATGCTCTTACCAATTACACTCCCCTGCCCTAACAGTTTTGCAGTTGATTCTGTGATGATCACATTCACACTATCACCCGCCCGGAAATCCCGCCCTTCCTTAAACTGCATCTTCATCGTAGACAGGTACTCCGCACTCACCGAACGTACAGAGATCAACACCTTCTGCGTCGGGGATTTTCCTTCCCAGCCTATATCGTCTGTATTGTTACCCCCATAAATGGTAGCATGATCTGCCATCGCCACAGCCTCTACCACACCCGTATTCAACAGATCCTGTTTGATCACCGGGAAACTTTGTACGACCTCTTTCGTGATATTCATACCCACGACATTTCTTTTATCAAAACCCATATCACGTCCTTTCACATGACTGACCTGCTGATAAATGATAATAGTTGAAATGATCAACACAATAGATACGGTGAATTGCAATATTACCAGGCCTTTCCGGATCCATGCCGCACTGCCTGTAGCACGTTTATTCCCTTTTAATACTGATACAGGATTGAATGAAGACAGGTATAATGCAGGATAACTACCCGCCACCAGGCCACAGATCAGGACGATGCCCAACAAGGCCGCTACATGCGCAGGGGCCAGTATATTGATCGATAATTCTTTTTCTAAGATCAGGTTACAATAGGGCAATAATGTCCAGATCATCACCAGAGCCAGCACGCATGCTATAGCAGTTGTAATAATCGCCTCGCCCATGAATCGTAGTATCAGTCCGCGTTTGGAAGCGCCCATTACTTTGCGTACCCCCACTTCTCTCGCACGTTTTTCACTGGCAGCAGTAGCCAGGTTCATGAAATTGATACAGGCAATAAAGAGTATGATCCAGGCAATCAGGGTGAACATTCTTACATACTGAATTCTACCGCCTGATGGTTTACCATTATCAAAATCACTATACAAACGCCACTTAGTCATAGGATGCAGAAACGCATGATTCACCGCTGTTGGTAAATGCTGCTGCACAAAGTTATAAAGCTGCTTATTGACGGCATCCAGGTTTGCATTGGGTGCCAGCTCCACTACCGTGGTCAGGGAATTGGAACCCCAGTTGCTATAGAAAGCATTTGATTTTTCGACCACTTCGAATGGTGCGATCCACTCAGGTCTGATGGTTACATTCGATGGCCAGTCTTTGATCACACCACTCACTACATACGCATCCTTATTATCCATTTTCAGTGACTTCCCGACAACGTTCTTTTCCTCACCAAACACCTTCTTCGCCAACTTCTCCGTGATCACAATAGAATGCAATTCATTAAAAGTACCACCGGCTACGAAGGGAATAGTGAGCATGTTAAAGACCGAAGGATCTGCATACCTGCCGGCAACATACACTGACTTATCCCCATAAGAGATCAATGGAGGTGCCCATCCTTCCGTCATACGGAATGTATTGGCCACGCCCGGGATATCCGCTTTCATAGCAGGTGCCAGTGCGCCGGATGACGACCAGAACGTTTGTATATACTTATCATAATCCCACTTGCCTAACACCGCATACAGCCTGTCTTTCTTCTGGTTCACACTATCAAACTGAACTTCATCTTCTACCCACAAAAAGATCACGCCGGCACAGATGATACCGATCGCTAATCCGAAGATGTTGAGAATGCTGTACTTTTTAAGAAAACGCTTGATCATAACCTTTTGAATGGTGGTACAATGCTGTAACCGGTACAGGACCTGAACCAGGGCCTGCAGGTGCAATCCACGCTATACCGGGAGCTGTACCTTTGTAATAAATTTTCAATGGATGTCCGCCAGAAACAGGACCAGGATAATACAAATTGTTTGTTTCATGAACCGGAAATAACTGGTGTGGACTAAAAAAGTGCCACTTTGTGACAAAATTGATTTTCAATAGTTTAAACAAGCCGGCTATTTCAAAATTGTCCGGTTTTGATACATGTGATGTTCACTAACGAAAAACGGCTGTCTTTACTTGCGTAAAGACAGCCGCCCGGAAAAAATTTATGTTTTCTACTCTGTTACTTTTACTCTTATCCCTTCACTATGCGCGCTGAACTCCGGTGCATACATACACTGGGCAGTGCTGATACCATTACTGAAGTTACCATTGTGTGTTACGAACATACTGTATTCAAACACATAGGTACCTTTCGGTAAACGGCTGAAGAAGAAATTAGTAGATGCATCTTTCGTGCTCTGGTAATAACTTACGCCATTCTGCCAGCCACTCTGGCTAATAACATCAGTAGGCTCAAAGCAGGCTGCACGCATATCTTTCAGGTGTACGTATTCCATATCACGGTCTACCTTCATCACGATACGGGCTTTTACCTTATCACCTACTTTCAGTTGATTACCATCCTGGATCGCTGTCAGTACAGGGCCCTTGTCATTTGTCTTTTCAATGAAGAGCTCTTTCTGCAGGGTCATTGGTGTAGCTGCTGAAGTAATTTTATCCAGCTGCTCAAAGTACTGCCAGTATACAGCTCCCCATGAAGGCTGACCATTACTGCCATCTACTTTCACCTCTATTTTACCCATTGCAGGTTGTACTTCCTCCTTGTTGAACTGCTTCTTGAAATAACCGGTACCTGCCTCTTTCTTCTCTTCCTTCACAGTGGCTTTACCTAACTGTATGGTAATATCAGGATTTGCAGACAGCCAGTTGCTACCTCCCAAGAGCATTGCATAACAAGCATCGGCAGTGGCTTTTGTCGTATGCCAGTTATTGGTTTGTTTATTCTTCAGCAACCATGTTTTCATATCGGCTACCGCTACTGAATCATGCGCTACTTTTTCAAATGCTTCGATGAGCATGGCCTGTGTTTCAATCGGCGCCTGGTACCACCAGTAGCCGGCTGTTACACTCTTCCAGTACATCCCCATTTCCTGGTTGTTAGTGGCGTTTTCTTTCAATGAACGGATGATCTCCTGGTCATTTAATACGATCGCCAGCATGGCCTGTGTATAGGTGTTTTGTTTCAACCAGTACTTTTTAGCCTGCGCCAGATAGAACTGATAAGACTCTTTGTACTTATCGTCCAGCGGTTTCTTCAGCAGCGTACGCATGTACAGGTAGTGAGATTCAATGTAACCGATATGCTGTGCATTCATATCAGCTTTATTACGTTTCAGCTCATGGTACCAGGTGTCCATTTTCTTATCTACGTATGCCAGGCCTTTATTCACAATCTCATCAGCAGTTGCATTGTTTGCAGCACCTACTTGTTGTAAACGACCTACACCAGCCAGGATATACTGGGTGATGAACTGATCTTCCCACATACTGCGGAACCATGGGAAAGCACCATTCGGTAATTGTTGCTGACGCAGTTTTTCTATTGCTTTCTGCTGTTCCGCACTCATCTTGTTCAGATCGAAAAGCAGGGCAATATTGCGTTTCTGTTCTTCTTCATTTTTAGCAGCTAATACCCATGGTGTTTCTTCCAGTAATACCGTTTTCAGTTCTTCATTCTTCTGCAGGTTGCTCAGCAAGGCAGCAGTATCCGCTGTCTTCCATTTTTCAAACATCGCCTTTACACCCGGTAACTTATCTACGATGTGCGTAGCAAGTGTATTGGCATAATAACGGTTGAATAACTGTTCGGAACACTCATATGGGAACTCCATGAGGTAAGGCAATGCCTGTACTGCATACCAGGTAGGATTACCTGTGTATTCAACAGTCAGCGCATGTTGCTGTAAGGTTTCGGAAGCACCGCTTTTCACTAATTTTTCGAAAGTGAATGCTTTCTTACCATCACCACGCATGGTGAGTGGCAGTGTTTCTGTCACCAGCATAGAATTGGTCAATACCGGTACGGCATTTTCTTCACCATCGCTGAACTGACCTGCGGTAGCAATAACACGGTACAGCAGGCTGCTACCGTATTTATATGGGATCTCCAGGGGGAAGCTCACTGCGGTGCTTTGTCCTTTCGCTACTGTGAAGTGCTGCGCAGGGTATACATTCTGGAACCAGCCATCTACAGGTTTCATAGTCGCCGCATCCAGGAGTTCAAGATGAGCGCTGCCTGTCAATGCGCTGTCAGAAAGGTTACTGATTTTTGCAGAGAAGATGATCTTATCGCCTTCTCTCATAAAGCGGGGCGCATTGGGTTGCACCATCAGTGGTTTCTGTGTCATTACACTGCTTTCGCCATAACCAAATGCAGCATCTTTTGTATGCGCAAGGCTCATAAAGCGCCAGCGGGTAAGTGCTTCAGGAACGGTGAAGCTAAAGGTGATGTTTCCCTTATCATCTGTATGCAGATCAGGGAAGAAGAAAGCAGTTTCGTTGAAGTTGGTACGTGGCGCTACTTTTTCCTGGGGCTTTTCAGCTCCGGAACCACCAGCCGGTTCAGCAGGGGCCAGCAAACCAGAAGCTTTTTCTAATTTCATGTCCTCCTTCTTCGCTCTCATTTCTAACTGGGGTACAGCCCCATCCGCCATGGCCATTGCAGCAACTGGCGCCGGCGCAGGCATACCACCTTTAACAGGTTTTGCCATCGACATTCTTACTCCCGGTGCTCTTTCATATAAAACACGTGCAAAACGCCCCATTCCAAAACCAGTCAACTTCACTGGTTGCACGCCATTACCTTCTCCAAAGTTGATGACTGTTACACCATAATCAAGTGCATTAAACCAGTTCAATGCATCATAAGAAACTGTATTCTCCTCATAAGATGATTTGTCTAAAATAAAGGTGTACACTTCCGCCGCTACCTGCTTGAAATTCCCCTGTCCTTCCCAGCTTTCCCGCCTTGAATAATTCGGATAGAGATCAGGCACCGTCCACTGATTTGCCTTGAATGCATCCAGCGATGCATCGTACATAGCAGCCAGTAGTTCCGCTCCCACCTTATCGCGTTTCTCACCCTTGATCTGTACACGCCATTCTTCTTTAGCACCAGGCAGGATCTTGTCGCGATGTGACTGGATGCTTACTTCCAGCTCCTTATTACTCCATGGAACAGTGATCGTTCTCTCTTCTGTATAAACACGGTTCTCTTTTACAAAAGCGTATTGTACAATTACATTTCCCCTGTCGCTTTCCTGCACATCATATTTCCTGTCAGTCACACCATTACCGAATGCAAATACACTATTTGATGCAGGATGCTGGTTTGATCCAGTCGTTTCAATCACATTCAGATCAGCGGCAGAAGATCCCAGCAGGAAATGAGCCGTCTCACCGGGTTTCAGTGTTTTTGAATTAGAATAAGACCAGCTGTAAACAGGATAAGACACATTCTTCGCATTCGCATCCACCAGCTCAACAATCTTCTTCTGTACTACCTTCTCACCGAATTTATCTGTCGTACTTACCTCCAGTTCATACCATCCGGCAGCAAGGGATTTAGCATCTAAAGCTACTTGTGTGGATACCGTTGTTTTGACTTGTTTATTGACAATTGCATTTCCTCTTTTCCATGTATTCTCATCATCTTCATCACTATAAATATCATGCGGGAATGATTTTTCATATTCCTCACGAGAAAGGATAAACTGGTCTGGTGCATCCCAGAAGCGTTCACGCAGTAAGCGACCCGGGTGTTGCAATGGTTTCAGGACCACAGTTACGTCTGCTGGTTCAAATACACCATTCAGATTCTCTGTAGTAATCTCTACTTTTTTCAGGTCATCAATCAATACACGATCATTCAATCCAATCGTAATTTCCATGGCCTGGTAACCGACACTTACACTTTGATTACCTGAACGGGTTTCACCATTCACGTCAGTAATGTCCGCCTCGATAGAATAGGTAAAGACTGGCTTTTGTGAAGCAGCAATACCCAGATCAGGCAATGCCGGGAAGTTTACGGTGAAACTGCCATCAGCCGCAGTTTCAGTAGTACCTGTGGCGATCTGACGTGGAGGGCTATAGGAAGGAACTTTCCTGGACCACCACCAGTAAGGGAAACGGGCCTGTCTCATGACACGGTAAGTTACCTTTGCACCATCGATATTGCTACCGGCATAAGCGAGTGCTTTACCGCGAACAGTAATGGTATCATTCAACCGATAACTACCTTTCAGCGTATCGAAATCAACATAGAATTTAGGCCGTTTGTATTCTTCCACACTGAAGGACACACTGCCTCCATTATTACTTTCATCAATCCGGAATACGCCATTCAACTGGTTTTCCGGCAGTCTGAATTTACCTGAATAAGAACCATATTCATTGGTGGTCATTTCCATTGAATCCACTTTCTGACCGTTATGATCTATCAGGCTTACGTTTACCTTATAGTTAGCCAATACATTTTTGTCTGACTCAACCTTGCCGAGGCCTACTACAATACCTTTGAAGTATACAAGCTGACCGGGGCGGTAAATGCCCCTGTCCGTAAAGAGGAAGGATTGATGATCAGGTGTAGCTGAAGTGTTATGGTAATAATCGTAACTGTACAGGTAATTTTCATCATCTGGTGCCAGGGTATCAGCATTCAATATCAGTTCATACCTGGTTGTATTATACTGGGGTTCGCTCTTCAGCTCAACACTGCCATCCTTTTGAGAGAGCGTAGTCTGGGTTATTTTATACTTACCATTGCTCTGCATGGTATACACGTTGAATTTCACACCCTGCAGTGGGCTACCTGTTTTCCTGTGCAATACATACAGTTCCTTTCCAACTCCCCTGGTAGCAGCAGTACGGGCAATGTAACTTAAATCAGATACATGCATGAACTGTAGTGCAATGATATTTTCTTCTTTTGTAAAAGTGCTGTTGGTGCTGGCGACTAACATATACAAGCCGGTAGGCAGGGCATCTACTTTCGCTTCTGCAGCGTGCTCACGGTAGTCGTCTGTACCCGGTAAAGCCAGTTCCCAGGTACGGTCGGCTTTCTTACCCAGGATCATGTTCCAGTATTTCTTATTCCGCTCTTCGTAGCCCTCATTTGATGCCAGCTGCGCCTTCAACCTGGTGCGGAAGGCTTCATCAATTTTAGCGACGCGGAAATAGAGTTTATTTACATTTTTATAGTTGATCAGTGCACGGAAAGGTTCATCGGGCAGGTTCACCTGTTCAGTGGTTACCTGCATAGATTTAGTCTTTATAGACTGTAACAGGGCCTTGCAGGAGTTAGCACCACCTGAAGCAGGCGCTTGTTTGATAGCCTGCTCACAGAGGGCTACCGCTTTTTTCATAGCGGCAGCGGGTGTCAGGTCTCCATTGTTTTCCTTACCGTCTCCTATTTGTTTATAATGTATGGCCAGCAGGTACATCAGCTGAGTGGCATCTTTTTCGCCGGCATAAGTTTGCTGCATCTGTTCCAGCTGTTTGATGTACAGCACCTGTTTGTCAGGCATAACAGCTACATTGTTCATGTACTGAATACGGTCCAGGTCTACATCCAGCAGGGCTGCCCTGCTATCCTGTGCATGGAAGCGGAGCAGGTCCTGGATCAGCAGCAGTGCCCTGTACTGATAAGAACTGGTATCGGCTGTTGCAAATTTGTGTGCTGCAAAAGTAGCAGCAGGTGCAAAAGCAGCAGGGTCCAGCAGTTCGAATTGTTTGGCTGCCTGCCTGTAATTGTACTCACCTGATTTGAAATAGTCTAATGCCCGGTGTGCCAGCAGGTCGTACAAGGTAGGGCGCAGATTTTCGGTATGCTCGCCTTTAGTGATGATCACCTCATAATCTTTGACATTCACTTTTTTGAGCAGTTCAGCATCTGCCAGGGAAGAGACATAGGCGGCAGCAATTTCTTTATTGAGCCGGTCTGAGGTCCAGGTGCTGACATCTGCAGAAGTATCTCCTTCAATAGCAGTACGGCTATAGAGCTGGCTCCTGTTATTTTCCAGGTAATGATAGAGCAATTCCGCCCGCATGCTTTGCAGGATGGCGCGGACTGCCGGGGTAAACACAACATTTTGTTCATCGACCACCTTGAGGTTATCGTCGGTAGCTGGATTCTCGTTTTTTGAGTTTACGTACTTAATGCGGAAGATCAGCGTTTTCAGGAGCTGGCCTTCATTTTTCTGTTGCAGTGCATTCCTGTAGATTACATTGACTTCTTCCAGGGCTGATTTGGGGAGGCCTTTGTTATCTAAGTCCTGGACTTTCTTCCAGTGATTGTCATAGTTAAACTGAGCCATGGTACTTGTTGTACTAATAAAAAATAGAATAAAAAAAGCTACGATCAAGCGCATATTTGGATAGCATTTATATGAAAAACTGGTGTATTGCTGGTTTTTACTCACTATTAAACTCCTTTGCTGGTAGATATGTTACTCCTGTTGAAAGAAAATGTAATATGAGTTAGGACCAGGTTTCCGTCACAAACAGGTCGTATTACAGTTTGAGGTATTCAATCCTACAAAAGAAGTTCCATCACTATAGGCACTTTGAGTGCAGCTCATTGGCCGTAGGATTATTCAGGATAGCGATCAAACTACAACACTCCCCAAAATAGGATGCAATTGGGGTTTCCGATTCCATAAGTGAAGGTAAAGAATATAGGTTAGCGCAAAAAAAATCCTCCCGCTGGCATAAGCCCGACAGGAGGATAATTATTATACAGTTAGTTTATTATTAAGCTTTTGCACCTTTCAGTACAGCTGCCATTGTTTTACCAATGTCAGCAGGGCTAGCAACAACGTGGATACCACATTCTGCCATGATCTTCATCTTAGCAGCAGCAGTATCGTCAGCACCACCGATGATAGCACCAGCGTGACCCATACGACGGCCCGGAGGCGCTGTCTGGCCAGCGATGAAACCAACTACTGGTTTAGTACCGTTTTCTTTGATCCATTTTGCAGCTTCAGCTTCCATGCTACCACCGATTTCACCAATCATGATGATACCAACAGTTTCAGGATCGTTCATCAGCAGTTCAACCGCTTCTTTGGTTGGAGTACCAATGATTGGGTCGCCACCGATACCGATAGCTGTAGATACGCCCAGACCAGCTTTAACTACCTGGTCAGCAGCTTCATATGTCAGGGTACCGGATTTGGATACGATACCGATGTTACCTTTCTTGAAGATAAAACCTGGCATGATGCCTACTTTAGCTTCCTCAGCAGTGATTACACCAGGGCAGTTAGGACCAACCAGGCGGGAAGAACGACCTGCCAGGAAGTTTTTCGCACGGATCATATCCTGAACAGGAATACCTTCGGTAATACAAACTATCAGTTCTATACCTGCTTCAGCAGCTTCCATGATGGCATCTGCAGCGAAGCCTGGTGGTACAAAAATGATGGATACATTAGCGCCGGTTGCTTTTACGGCAGCTTCTACCGTATTGAAAACCGGACGATCCAGGTGCTTGGTGCCGCCTTTACCCGGCGTAACGCCGCCTACTACCTGCGTGCCATACTCTATCATCTGTGTGGCATGGAATGTGCCTTCTGTACCGGTGAAACCCTGTACAATCACTTTGCTGTTCTTATTAACTAAAACACTCATCGCGCTTGGTTTATGTGTTTGTAATGTTATTCGCAAAAATAACCCCCTAATCCCAGATTCCCAATCAATAATTTACTGATTGTGGTCCTGTTCACGTTTTTTTAATGTCCGTCGTCAGGTTTTGAGTGGTTTTTTCTCAGGAACGCCCAAAAAGGCAGGCCTGGCAGGGAGCATTTTGTGCCAGCGGCCACTACCCGGATCCTTTCTTTGTGCTAATCCTTTCCTGGTTTTAGCACAAGACAGGGGTTACTTCCAGCCCCTAATTTTTCTTCAGCTTGTTCCGCCAATCCTTCTCCCGGAAGATCTCCATCTGCCTCATTTCCTTTGCATCACGCAAAAAGTCTGACGCAAAAATGAAGTCATTCAACTTCTCATCCTTACTGAAAATGATATCCTCATTGCTTCCTTCCCACTGCTTTTTACCCTGGTACATGTACACAATATGATCCCCACTCTCCATCACCGTATTCATATCGTGTGTATTGATGACCGTGGTCATATTGAACTCATGCGTGATTTCCTTAATCAGCTTATCGATCAGCAAAGAAGTTTGCGGATCCAGGCCAGAGTTTGGCTCATCACAGAATAAGTACCTGGGATTCAAAACGATAGCACGGGCAATACCTACCCGCTTCTTCATACCTCCACTGATCTCTGCCGGAAACTTCTTAGCAGCATCTTTTAGCTGTACCCTTTCCAGGCATTCCATTACACGGGTTTTCTTTTCTTTTAAAGAGCCTTTAGAAAACATATCGAGCGGGAACATTACGTTCTGCTCTACCGTCATACTATCGAATAGTGCAGATCCCTGGAAAAGCATCCCGATCTGGCGGCGGATATGCTTACGCTCCAGCTCCGGCATACTAGTGAAATCCTGTCCATCGTACAGAACCTTGCCACCGTCTATTTCCATGAGGCCTACCATGCACTTCATCATCACCGTCTTACCACTACCACTGGAGCCGATGATCAGGTTCACCTTGCCCGTTTCCATTACAGCCGACACGTCTGGCAGGATGATCTTTTCCCCGAAGCCTTTCTTTATATTAACTAATTCGATCATGTAGTCAGTATTATTTTTGCAACAGTAATGCTGCCAGAATGTAGTCCATGAATAATATCAATACACAGGTCACCACCACGGCACGGGTACTTGCCTTACCAATTTCGAGCGCGCCCCCCTGTACATAGTAACCATAATAGGAAGGTACACTGGATATTATGAACGCGAATACGAATGATTTGAACAGTGAGAAGAAGATGTTATAGGATTTCCACTCCTGTCTTAAACCCTGCCAATACTCGTCAGCAGAAAGAATACCACCCATTTCACCGGCTTTGAGACCACCCCAGATACCGAGGAAACCTGCGATACAAATCAGGCATGGGATCATGATCAATGAAGCCATGATTTTTGGTGCAATCAGGTAACCACGGGTATTGATCCCCATGATCTCCTGAGCATCAATCTGTTCGGATACACGCATGTTACCCAGCTCAGATGCGATCTTGGAACCAACTACACCTGCCAGTACGATACAGGTCAGTGTAGGGGCAAATTCAAGGATGATAGTATCACGTACTACCTGGGCAATTGTTGCTTTGGGGATGATAGGGCTTACCAGCTGATAAGCAATCTGTACGGTGGTTACAGCTCCCATGAACAGGGAGATGATGAATACAATACCGAGTGAACCGATACCAATATCCACACACTGCCGCATGAACTCTTTCCAATACATCTTCATGTTTTCCGGGCGGGAAAACATTCCTTTTAGCATAAGCAGGTAGCTTCCGAAATGATGAAAGAATCTAAATTCCATAACGGGCCAAAGATAATGTATCCATTTAAATAAAAATTAAATCATTAAACCATTCATAATGTGTTTCCCCCTTTGGCAGAAGCCCTTTTGTCAGGGGATCTTATGGCCTGCGGCCGGCTAAGAAAACCGTTTCGTTCAACGAACTTTTACCTACAGCCGGCTAGAAATGCCGTTCTATTATTTCAGACTTTTTACCAACAATCTCTTTAAGCTCCTTTCAATAATCTCCCCCATCGTCTTGCACCTTGCAAACACCGGGTCATCATAATACTGCGCCAGCTCCACTCCCAACTGCGTGATCTTCTCCGGAAACGACACCTTGTCCGTCATGATCACATCCCGCAGATCCTTGATCCTGTGCCTGTGCGCCTTGATGCGCCTTGCTATCAGCGATCGCTCCTCCTGCTGATATTGCTTCACCACTTCTGCATTCAAATGCTTTATAGCCAGGTCTACAAATATTTTGTTCTCCTTAAAAAACTGCGGCATGTACAATGTCCGCTTCCCCTCATAAAACTGCTGGTCAAAATCAATCGCCCTGATCCTGAACTGTACATCATCAAAATCAGGTGTAATATCAAAGACAAAATTGTACGATCGCATATCACCCAGCAATCGCACAAAACACCGCTCATTGAATTTCACAAACTCCTTGGCTATACGTTTTGGGTTAAACTCCGGCCGTTGCAAATACTGAGCTATAAACTGATCACCCGGCACACCCGCAATATGCTCCTCCACCAGCGTATTCCCATCGATGATGTAACTCATCCAGTAAGGAGACAAAATGTGTTCCAGCTCCAGGCCATAAATGCGGGAAGCATCGGCCGTTTTGATATAAAAATAATCGTAAACTTCGTTGTAAGTATTGACAATCCTGATCCGGAAAGGATGTGAGTTCCCAAATGTGCAATAGTCAATCCGCTCTACCTGCAAATGCTCTTCGGCAGCCTGGTCGCCACCCGCTTTGAGAATAGAATAGATCCTTTTTAATCCCGCCTTCAGCGGGCCATACATACTATCAGGGTAAAATACAGATTCCCAGAGGGTGTCATTCCCGTCCTTATCGTACACAGGAATGGTGGAATCGTAATAGCGGAGCTCCTCGTAAGCTATCGGCAACCGGATCTCCCGCTCATACAGTTTGAGGTACCTGCGAAATGCAGGGTTCAGTGGAAAGAAGGTCTTTTTCCGGGAGATGTGCTGCATGCTTTTTTTCTATAAAGATACTGATCTCTGCCCGTGGACAGAGACCAGTAAATCATATTATTTGCAGCATTTGTGCTGTGCTTCTACTACAGCGATATTTACCATGTTCACTATCTGCCTTACGGTACTACCCAGTTGCAGAATGTGTACCGGTTTCTTGATCCCCAGCAGGATAGGCCCGATTGCATCAAAGCCAGCTACTTCCTGCAACAGGTTGTACGCTACGTTGCCCGCAGTGAGGTTCGGGAAGATCAGGGTATTTACCTCCTGGTCTATCAGCTCACTGAAAGGATAATTATCCTTCAGGATCTCTTTATTAAATGCCATCGCCGCCTGAATTTCCCCATCTACGATCAGTGATGGTTCTCTCATTTTCACGATCTCCCTTGCCCTGGCTACCAGCTGCGCCTCAGGGGTCGGACTGGAACCAAAATTGGAATAAGATACCATGGCAATGCGCGGCGTGATGTTGAATTGTTTCACTTCTTCAGCTACCAGCAGCGTAATTTCGGCCAGTTCTTCGGCAGTCGGGTTAAAGTTCACCGTAGTATCTGCCAGGAACAGCGGACCACGTTTGGTGTTGATGATGTACATACCTGCCACACGCTTTGCATTGGGTGCGGTACCGATTACATGCAATGCCGGGCGGATCGTGTCAGGATAATTACGTGTCAGGCCAGAAATCAAAGCATCTGCTTCTCCGGTTTCAACCAGCATACAACCAAAGTAGTTACGCTCACGCATTACCTTCTTCGCTTCGTACAGGTTAAACCCTTTGCGCTGGCGCTTTTTGAAGAACAACTCTCCAAACTGGTGACGTTTTTCAGTCATCTCATCGCTCTTCGGATCGATGATCACTGTATCTTCCAGTTCAATGCCATTTTCTGCAGCAAGGTTCCTGATTCTTTGTTCATTACCCAGCAGGATCGGATAAGCAATACCTTCGTCTCTTACTACCTGGGATGCCTTCAGTACCTTCAGGTTATCTGCTTCCGCAAATACCACCTTACGCGGATCCTGGCGGGCTTTGGTACCAATCACGCGGAAGAGCTGGTTGTCCAGTCCAAGGCGTTTGTTCAGTACATTCGTATACTCTTCCCAGTTAGTAACCGGTTGCTGTGCAACGCCACTTTCTATGGCCGCTTTTGCCACTGCCGGTGCTACATGACTGAGCAGGCGTGGATCCAGTGGTTTTGGAATAATATAGCGGGGGCCGAAATAAATATTCTTTTCGTTGTACGCCAGGTTCACAATATCTGGTACCGGTTCTTTGGCCAGTTCTGCCAATGCTTTCACCGCAGCGAGTTTCATCTCTTCATTGATCTGTGTAGCACGTACATCCAGCGCACCACGGAATATGTATGGAAAACCCAGTACATTGTTCACCTGGTTAGGATGATCGGAACGACCTGTAGCCATGATCACATCAGGCCGTGAAGCAATTGCCACATCGTAAGCGATTTCCGGATCAGGATTCGCCATCGCAAATACGACCGGGTTGGCAGCCATAGACTGGATCATAGCCGGTGTTACCACATTGCCTACAGATAAACCCACAAATACATCGGCACCAACCAGGGCTTCTGCAAGTGTGCTTACTTTGGTACTGGTGGCAAACTGGCTATGCAGTTCTGACAGACCTGCACGGGTGGTATTGATCACACCATCTTTATCGAACATTACGATATTCTCTTTCTTTGCGCCCAGCGCTACGTACAATTTTACGCAGGCCATTGCCGCTGCACCGGCACCATTGAATACGATCCTCACTTTCGTGATATCCTTCTTCACCAGGTCTATTGCATTCAGCAGGGCAGCACTGGAAATGATCGCTGTACCATGCTGGTCATCGTGCATGATAGGGATTTTCAGTTCCTTTTTCAGGCGATCTTCAATTTCAAAACACTCCGGGCTTTTAATGTCCTCCAGGTTGATACCACCAAAAGTAGGTTCCATTGCCTTCACCACATTCACGAACTCATCTACATTCTTAGTATTCAGTTCAATATCAAACACATCAATATCTGCAAAGATCTTGAACAATACCGCCTTTCCTTCCATCACCGGTTTACCCGCTTCAGGACCAATATCGCCCAGACCAAGTACGGCAGTACCATTACTGATCACCGCTACCAGGTTGCCTTTGGCAGTGTATTTATAAACATTTTCTACGTCTTTGTGAATTTCTTTACAAGGCTCCGCTACTCCGGGAGAGTAAGCAAGTGAAAGATCCCATTGTGTTTTGGTGTTTTTAGTAGGTATTACTTCGATTTTTCCAGGCCGGCCTAAAGCATGATAGTCTAAAGCATCCTGCTTGTTCTGTTTTCTTGCCATAATTCAATAAGAGATTGTTCTTGGGCATGCAATATACAAAGTATTGCAGGAAAGGATGCTGTAAGGTGCCAGTATTATATGTACGGGAGACACTTTTAACACACCTATTATACCAGGCGGTATATTATCACCTTGAAAATACCCCTCTCTGCAAACCCTTACCCGGATTAGCTTTCAGCGGGCAATCTCAGCTATCGCTTATCCATAGGTCATCTTCAGAGATATCCCGCAGATATCCCGCCAATAACCCGCCTATAAGCCGCCTATAAACCGCATCTTTAAAGAGGCGGGATATCTACGGGTTATTGACGGGTTATAATCGGCTCAGCTGTATAATTGAGGTATTTTTAAGCTGCTTCGTATAAAGCTCCGGGCGGACTAAAAAGTAAAATGAAGGCGCTGAGGATTGCGTAAAAGCCAATTCGTCTCCATCTCCCCCGGGAAGGGGGTACCCTTTTTAGTCCGCCCGGGATTCAAAAGGCACAAATGAAATATTTACTTATTTTTACCGTGTATTAATTTGCCTGAATAACATGATACAACGCATTCAAAGTCTTTACCTTCTGTTAGCTGCCGGAGCTGCTGTAGGAACCTGGTTTCTGGATATTTTTAAAGTGACCCTGAGTAATGATCAGGTACCTAAGTATTTCAATGCCCAGTCTAATTTTATGGTCTTTGTAGTCTACATGCTGATTGTAGCGCTTTCCCTGTTCTGTATTTTCCTGTTCAAAAACCGGAAACTCCAATTCAGGCTGACGGTGTTGGATATTTTTCTGGCAATAGCTGCGATCGCTTTGCAGTATTTAAAAGTGCAGGATTTTGCGAATGCATTTGAAAGTACAGGCAAGACGATTGCCGCTTCTACTTACCTGCCGGGTGCATTCCTGCCCGTGCTTATCCTGATCTTTTTGATCATGGCGGCAAGAGGGGTGTATAAGGATGAAAAACTGATTAAGTCTCTCGATAGATTGAGATAAAGACATTTATGAAAGAGGGAATTCGCCGGGAGGTATGAAAACCATTTTCAGATAAGACATTTATGAAAGCGGGAATTCACCAAGGGGTATGAAAACTATCTTCAGATAAAAAAGGCGGTCCGGATGGACCGCCTTTTTCAATGCGTATGATTGATTACTTACAGGTATTGCCCTGTGTAACTTTCCTTCACTTTTTTGAGCCCATCGGGCAGCCCTGCATACAGCAATTGTCCGCCACCGGCCCCCCCTTCAGGCCCCAGGTCTATTACCCAGTCAGCACTTTTGATCACGTCTGTATTGTGTTCTATTACGAGTACGGAATGCCCCTGATCGATCAGTGCATTGAAGGAGCCCAACAGCTTTTTAATATCATGGAAGTGCAAACCTGTGGTTGGCTCATCGAAGATAAAGAGGATGTGGCCCTGTGCCTTGCCCTTACCCAGGAAGGAAGCCAGCTTTACACGCTGTGCCTCGCCACCACTCAGGGTATCGCTGCTCTGCCCCAGTTTTACATAACCTAAACCTACATCGCTGAGCGGGCGGATTTTATTCACTACATCCTTCTCATCTTTGAAGAATTCCAGCGCCTCATCTACCCCCATTTCCAGTACATCGTAAATGTTTTTACCCTTGTAGTTTACTTCCAGTACTTCTTCCTTAAACTTACGGCCACCGCAGCTTTCGCATTGCAGGTGCACATCCGCCAGGAACTGCATTTCCACCACTACTTCACCTTCGCCTTTACAGGCATCACAACGGCCCCCATCCACGTTGAAAGAGAAGTGCTTTGGCTGGAAACCGCGCATCTTGCTCAGTGGCTGACGGCTGAAAAGATCACGGATCTCATCGTATGCTTTGATATAAGTAACGGGGTTGGAACGGGATGACTTACCAATCGGGTTCTGGTCAACCATTTCTATCTGGGTAATGTCGTCCAGCGCGCCTTTCAGTGCACGGTGTTGTCCTACTTTTTCTGCAAATTCACCTTTCAGTTTCATGAGGGCCGGGTACAGGATCTGCTTTACCAGGGTCGTTTTACCGGACCCACTTACACCACTTACCACACACAGTACTTCCAGCGGGAAATCGACATCGATGTTCTTCAGGTTATTTTGCTTACACCCTTCCAGCGTGATGGACTTCTTCCATTTGCGGATCCGGGCAGGGGGATCTATTGTAAACTGGCCGCTCAGGTATTTCCCGGTCAGGCTTTTGGAATCTTTCAGGATGCTTGGATAGTCACCGGCAAAGATCACTTCTCCACCCAGGTGACTGGCCAGCGGCCCCATATCGATGATATAGTCAGCCTCTTCCATCATCTGTTCATCGTGTTCTACCACGACTACGGTATTACCCAGGTCGCGCAGTTCCTTGAGTACACCGATCAGGCGATGGGTATCACGGGCATGCAGACCGATGCTGGGTTCATCCAGGATGTACATAGAGTTCGTGAGGTTACTACCCAGGGAGCGGGTCAGCTGTATACGCTGGCTTTCGCCACCACTGAGGGTATTGGCCACGCGGTTCAGGGTGAGATAACCAAGCCCTACGTCCAGCAGGGTTTTAACACGGTGATGAATTTCCAGCAGGATCCGTTTACCCACCTGTTGGTCGTATTCATTGAGTTGTAACTGTTCGAACCAGCCGTACAGGTTCTCAACCGGCATTTCTACCAGTTGGGCGATATTGAAACCATTTATTTTGATGTACAGCGCTTCCTTACGGAGCCGGCCACCGCCACATTCAGGGCAGGTAGTACGGCCACGGTAGCGGGATTGCAATACACGGTATTGTACTTTATAGAGATTCTGCTCTACCATTTTGAAGAACTCATTGAGCCCATAGAAATGCTCATTGCCTGTCCAGAGCAGGTTGTATTGATCTTCAGTCAGGTCTGTGACAGGCTTATGAATGGGGAAGTTGAACTTGCGGGAAGCTTTGATCAGGGCTTCTTTATATTCACCCATCTTTTCACCTCTCCAGGGAGCGATGGCCCCTTCGTATACACTCAGGCGCTTGTCGGGAATCACCAGGTCTGCATCGATGCCTAATGTCTGACCAAAGCCTTCGCAGACAGGGCAGGCACCATATGGATTATTGAAGGAGAAGAGATTGGGAACCGGCTCTTCGAATTGCAGTCCATCCAGTTCAAAACGGTTGGAGAAGTGTTGGATATCCTTTCCATCGGTTTCTACGAGACAGTCGCCTTCGCTTTCATAAAAGGCGGTTTGCACAGAGTCTGCAATGCGGTGCAGGTCGTCTTCTTCAAAGTCTTTAGCCACCAGGCGGTCTATGAGCAGGTAGGTTTCTTTGGGCAGGTTGGGCTTCTTTTCTTCCAGCAGTTCTTCGATACGGAGCAGTTTGCCACCGTCCTTATCCTTACTATAGAGGCGTGAAAAGCCTTTCTGCATCAGGATCTGCAATTCTTCTTTCACCTCTCTTTTAGCATGGCGGCGAAAGGTAACCAGGATCTGGATCTTGGTACCGGCAGGAAGGTTTTTAATATAATCAGTGACATCACTTACTTCGTGCTTCTTTACCAATTCACCCGAAATAGGTGAATAAGTTTTGCCGATGCGGGCGAAGAGCAAACGGAGATAATCATAGAGTTCTGTCATGGAGCCAACGGTAGAGCGTGGGGTACGGGTGATGACCTTTTGTTCTATGGCGATGGCAGGGCAGATACCTTTTATATAGTCAACGTCCGGTTTGTTCATACGCATGAGGAACTGGCGGGCGTATGCAGAGAGGCTTTCTGCGTAGCGACGCTGACCTTCGGCATAGAGTGTGTCCATGGTCAGGGAGGATTTGCCTGAGCCGGATACACCGGTAACGACTACTAGTTTGTTGCGGGGAATGCCTACACTAACGTTCTTAAGGTTGTGAACCCTGGCTCCTTTTATATATATCTGATCCTGCGTGTTAATAGGTGCATCGTCAGCGATAATTTCCGGTTTCTTTGATTTTGTAGCCATATTCCAGCGTTTGTTATTTTGCCAAAAATTTTAGCATTACGAAGGTAAGGGATTTGGAACAAATGATAATCTCCAGCTTGTTATGGCATGTATCAATTGCATTTTATTTCTCTCAAATGGCAGGGTTGACTAAATACTTTTTTTTCATCATTGATTGTCAATATTAAATTTGGAGAACATGAGAAATCACTGAACTCAGGGGGTTGTTTTATTCAACTTTAACATTATATTTGCATAGAACCAGAATCGTGGACATCGAACAGATTCTTCATCACACTTAAAACTTCCTATTATAGCATAAACTCTACACTATTTTACCTACAACAGACTTGAATTAAGTCGGTTTCTTTATTATAAACCCGCTATTGTAGACGTTTATGCAAATAATGTACAAACTCAGCGACGAGCAATTGATTACCCTTTTCAAAAAGGGGCATGCCTCTGCATTGGAAGAACTGGTGCAAAGACATAAAGATAAGCTCTATACCTCTATCGTATTATTAGTCAAGGATTCATTCCTGGCTGAAGACATTTTTCAAGACACCTTTATTAAGATCATCGATACTATCCGGGCAGAACGCTATACAGAGAAGGGTAAATTCCTTCCCTGGGCAATGCGTATCGCACATAACCTGTGTGTCGATTATTTCCGTAAGATCAAGCGTACGCCGATCATCAAAACCAGCGATGACAAGGACATTTTCAATGTGCTGAGCTTTAGTGAAAGCAGTGCGGAGGAGAAGCTGATCACGCGTCAGAGCCATGACCGTGTACGTCGTATGCTTGACATGTTGCCGGAAGAGCAGCGGGAGGTAATCATTCTGCGCCATTACGCGGATCTTAGCTTTAAAGAGATTGCTGATCTCACCCAGGTGAGTATCAATACAGCATTGGGTCGTATGCGTTATGGCCTGATCAATCTCCGGAAGATGATGACGGAGAAGCAAATTTGTTTGTAATCCTTTCTTGCTTGCCATACAACGGGCGACCGGTTTTTATGATCGATCGCCCGTTATTTTACAATGGTGGCGGCGTATAAAGCAAACTTTTAGGGTAAAATAAAACCCTGTGAAAACCTAAGGAGCTATCGCAGTTCAATTGACTGCGGGAGATGCTATATATTTTCAAAGATCATCGCTGCACCCTGCCCTACTCCCACACACATGGTGGTGAGGCCATACTTTACACCTCCCAGGCGTTTCATTTCATGCCCCAGGGTGCCTACGATCCGTGCCCCGGTACATCCCAATGGATGACCCATGGCAATGGATCCGCCATTTACATTGATCTTAGCCGGATCCAGGCCTAAGTCCCGGATACAAGCCAGTGCCTGTACAGCAAAGGCTTCATTCAATTCTACCAGGTCCAGCTGATCTACACTGATTCCGGCTCTCTTCAGTGCTTTTTGGGTAGCCGGCACCGGGCCTATGCCCATGATGGCCGGGTCTACACCCGCTACAGCCATAGATTTCACCTGCATCAGCGGTGTCAGGTTATATTGTTTCAATGCCTTTTCGGATACGACCAATACCAGGGCGGCACCATCGTTGATACCGGCACTGTTACCCGCCGTTACACTTCCCTCTTTTGCAAAGGCAGGACGCAGACCCGCCAGTTTTTCCAGCGAAGTCTCCCGGGGATGTTCGTCATTACTAATCACTACCTGTTCCTGTTTATTAGGGGTAATAGGTATTGGAATAATTTCCCTGGGCCAGATGCCGGCATCAAGGGCCGCTTTATATTTTAACTGGCTGGCAAGGGCAAATTCATCCTGGGCTTCGCGGGAGATCTGCCAGCGGGTAGCGATATTTTCTGCTGTTTCGCCCATGGAATAGGGGTAATACATGTCTGCCAACTTCCTGTTGGTAAAGCGCCAGCCTATGGTGGAGTCTACTATTTCGGCTTTACGGCTGTAAGCAGCATCGGGTTTGGGCATAATGAGGGGAGCACGGGTCATGCTTTCTACCCCGCCGGCCAGGTACACATCTCCTTCCCCACACATAATTGCCCTGGCAGCGTCCATTACGGCCTGCATACCGGAGGCACAGAGCCTGTTTACGGTATTCCCGGATACAGATACCGGCAGTCCTGCCAGTAAAGCCGCCATCCTGGCCACATCCCTGTTATCTTCACCCGCCTGGTTGGTAGCCCCGGCTATCACATCTTCAATGCTGGCGGGGTCCAGGGTGGGATTTCTTTCCATCATTGATCGGATAAGGATGGCCAGCATATCGTCAGGCCTGATAGTGCTTAGCACCCCGCCGTAGCGGCCAATTGGGGTACGCACTGCGTCTACTATATAAGCAGCTTGCATTGCTTGGAGGATTGCTTTGGTTAATAAAAGGTTGTAAATGTAGGGGGATTTTTGCAGGATAAAAATTTACGTACCTTTGTAGATTAATACCGACTGCCGTAAGGCAGACATTATTCAAATAAAGGGTCAGGAATGAAATTGGGTAAAACGAATATCCGGCAGCTGAGCTTGTCGGAGTTACAGGAATACTTCGGGTCTATAGGGGAAAAGCCCTTCCGGGCCAAGCAGGTGTATGAATGGCTGTGGCTCAGGCATGCAACCAGTTTTGACGGAATGACCAACCTCTCCAGGGAGCTGCGCGCCAAACTGGAAGAACACTTCACTTTACCGGCCGTACAGGTGGACACCACCCAACATAGCAATGACGGCACCATCAAAAATCGCTTCAAATTACATGACGGTCACCTCGTAGAAGGAGTACTAATACCTACTGATACCAGGCAAACTGCCTGCGTATCTTCCCAGGTAGGCTGCAGCCTGAGCTGTAAATTTTGTGCTACCGGGTACATGGATCGTAAACGTAACCTCGAGTTCGATGAGATCTTCGATGAGGTAGCCCTGTTGAACGAGCAGGCAATGGGGGCATATGGCAAGAAACTGAGCAATATCGTATTTATGGGTATGGGTGAACCCCTGCTGAACTATAAAAACGTATTGGCCAGTATTGAGCGCATTACCAGCCCCGATGGTTTGGGTATGTCTCCAAAGAGAATTACCGTATCAACCGCGGGTGTAGCCAAAATGATCCGCCAGCTGGGTGACGACAAGGTGAAATTCAACCTCGCCCTGTCTTTGCATGCTGCGAACGATGAAAAACGCAGCCAGATCATGCCTATCAATGAGACCAATAACCTCAAAGTATTGATAGAGGCACTTAATTATTTCTACAAACAAACACAGAACCAGATCTCATTTGAATATATACTGTTCAAAGACTTCAACGACTCCTTAAAGGATGCCGATGAGCTGATCCGCGTCTACAGACAGGTGCCAGCCGATCTGGTCAACATTATTGAATACAATCCTATCTCCAATGCCCGCTTCCAGAAACCGGAAGAAGAAGTGGCAGATGCTTTTATGGAATACCTGGGTAAACACCGGGTCAACGCCCGTCTCCGCCGCAGCCGTGGTAAAGATATAGATGCGGCTTGTGGTCAGCTGGCAAATAAAGGCTGATCTCCTCTTTTCAAATTTTAATACTAACAGATGAAGAAAAATAAACCTGCTAAAAAAGGATTCGCTCCTTTTAAGGAAAATAAATCAAGGGCAAAGAGTGATGATTCCCGCCCGGCGAAACGTAGTGCAGCTGGTGGACGTCCACCGCGCAAGGATAATGATGGTGAAGGATTCCGTGGCCGTAAGAGTGATGGGGAAGGTTTCCGCCCTCGTAAAACGGATGGTGAAGGTGGTCGTAAGAGTGATGGAGAGGGTTTCCGCCCCCGTAAAACGGATGGTGAAGGATTCCGTGGTCGCAAGAGCGATGGAGAAGGTTTCCGCCCCCGTAAAACGGATGGTGAAGGATTCCGTGGTCGCAAGAGCGATGGAGAAGGTTTCCGCCCCCGTAAAACGGATGGTGAAGGATTCCGTGGTCGCAAGAGTGATGGAGAAGGTTTCCGCCCCCGTAAAACGGATGGTGAAGGATTCCGTGGTCGTAAGAGTGACGGAGAAGGTTTCCGCCCCCGTAAAGATGATGGTGAAGGATTCCGTGGTCGTAAGAGTGATGGAGAAGGTTTCCGCCCCCGTAAAGATGATGGTGAAGGATTCCGTGGTCGTAAGAGTGATGATGGAGAAGGTTTCCGTCCTCGTAAAAGCGATGACAGCGAAGGCCCACGCCCACGCAAAACATTACGTCGCCTTACCGGCAAAGACGATAATGGTGATCCACTGCCAGCATTCAAAAAGAAAGAACATACAGATGGCGAGGATGAACACCGCCGTTCCAGGATAAAACCAAAGCTGAAGACTGCAAATGGCAGAACGCCATTCAAACCTAAGCCAGGTTCCAGCCGTCCAAAGCCAGGTTCTGACCGCGAAGACAGCGCCTTCCATGGTACTGAGCGTGGTGGCAAAAGAGGCAATGATGACCGTGATACTCCAAGTGGCTTTAACCGCAAGAAATATTTCGACAACACCAACGATCGCTTTGCTGCTAAACAGGATCGTAAAACTGCTGCCAGAAAAGCACGCAATAGCGACGCAGGCGGTTCATTCAGCAGAAGAAACGACAGCGACAGAAATGACAATGGGGTTGCTATCGAAGGCGAAATGCCACTGAATAAGTACATCGCCCATTGTGGCCTGTGCTCCCGTCGTAAAGCGGTAGACTATGTAAAAGAAGGTAAGATCACTGTAAATGGAGAAGTGATCACCGAACCTGCTTTCAAAGTAACCAAGAGAGACGAAGTCAGCATCCTTGGTAAAAAGATGCATATCCAGAAAAACCTGGTATACATCCTCCTGAACAAACCAAAAGGTTACATTACTACCACTGACGACCCTGAGGGCCGTAAGACCGTGATGGAACTGATCCAGGATGCGACCGAAGAAGAAAGAGTATATCCTGTAGGGCGCCTGGACCGCAATACATCCGGCCTGCTGCTGCTGACCAATGATGGTGAACTGGCACAGAAACTCTCCCACCCTAAGCACAGCATCCGCAAGATCTATCACGTAGGTCTGAACAAACCTCTGACCAAAGCACATTTTGAAGCGATCCTCGCTGGTGTGGAACTGGAAGACGGTATTGCCAATGTGGATGTGCTGGGTTATGTGGATAATGCAGATAAAACACAGATTGGTATTGAGATCCATAGCGGTAAGAACCGTATCGTTCGCCGTATTTTCGAACACCTGGAGTATGAGGTGGAGAAACTCGATCGCGTAACCTATGCAGGACTGACCAAGAAGAATATCAACAGGGGCAGCTGGCGCTACCTGACAGAGAAAGAAATCATCCTGCTTAAGCATTTCAAATAAACTATGCGCATTAACGACCTGATTATAAAAGAAACGCCGGACTATGTGATCGTGAACAAACCGGCAGGCGTGCTCACCATTCCGGACAGGCACGACAACCAGCTTTCCTCTGTACAGGGCCTGCTGAAGAAACACTTTGGCAACATCTTTACTGTACACAGACTGGATAAGGATACCAGTGGCGTGATCCTCTTTGCTAAAAACGAAGTGGCCCACAAGTATTACTCCCAGGCATTTGAAGGCAGAAACGTACAGAAGTTCTACCTGGGCCTGGTAAACGGTCAGCTGGTACCTGCTACCGGCACCATCCAGGAAGCTATTGCAGAGCACCCGATTACAAAAGGCAAGATGGTAACTGCAAAAAAAGGGAAAGCTTCACACACCGATTATGAAGTACTGGATGCATTTGGCCTCTACAGCCTGGTAAAATTCCAGATTCATACCGGTCGCACTCACCAGATCAGGGTACACATGAAGCATGTGGGCCACCCGATTGCAGTGGATGAGATGTATGGCACCGCGACCCCGGTTCTGCTGTCTGCTATCAAGAAAGGTTATAAACTGGGTAAGCACGATGTAGAAGAACGCCCCTTGCTGAGCCGCCTCGCATTGCATTCTTTCCAGCTGCATTTTACTGATCAGCAGGGAGAAGCACAGGTAGCCGAAGCACCGCTGGCTAAGGATATCCAGGCGGTGGTAACACAGCTGCGTAAAAACAGCAGTGGATATATACCGAAGTTGGTATTATAAGTTGTAAATATTCTGACTCTTAAATAATGAGGCTGCTCTGTACAAGGGCAGCCTTTTTCTTTGAAAACAGCTTGTCATTCCTGTTGGTAATACCGCCTTGCATGAATATCTTATTGGGTTGAAGGCATAAAAAAAACGGGGAGAAATCCCCGTTTCGTAAAAATCAAAAACCAACCATTAAAAATTCTTATCAATAAAAACCTGACCCACAAAGTGGGCAGGTTTTAAAAGTTTCTTATGCAAATATCGCCTTATTTATTTGGTTGAGGTGTTGTTCTCAGATAAGGCTTGATAATTTTGTGGCCTTTAGGGAAACGTGCAGGAATATCCTCCGTTTTCACAGCAGGCGTTATGATTACATCTTCACCATCCTGCCAGTTTGCCGGGGTCGCTACCTGGTAGTTAGCCGTCAGCTGCAGGGAGTCAATTACACGCAGTACTTCATGGAAGTTTCTTCCTGTAGAAGCAGGGTAAGTGATGATGAGTTTTACTTTCTTGTCCGGGCCGATGATGAACAGAGACCTGACAGTGAAAGTTTCAGATGCATTTGGGTGGATCATATCGTACAGGTCGGACACTTTTCTGTCTTCATCTGCGATGATAGGGAATTCCACTTTGGTGTTCTGTGTTTCGTTAATATCATTGATCCAGCCGAGGTGTTTATCTACCGGGTCAACGCTGAGTGCAAGCACTTTTACATTACGCTTGGCGAATTCATCTTTCAATGCTGCAGTTCTACCTAATTCGGTAGTACATACCGGGGTATAATCAGCAGGGTGAGAGAATAATACTCCCCAGCTATCACCCAGGAACTCATAAAAATCTATATCTCCGATCGACGTTTTTGCCTGGAAGTTTGGTGCGATATCTCCGAGTCTTAAGCTCATATTATTTTCTTTTTACTGGTTACGTTACCAAAAATAGTTATTTCCTACAATTATTATAGACTTTGCTGTTAAATTTTTGAAAATAAAGAGATGCGGTACTTTTTAGGGGATTTTCTGCAGGTTGTAACATACAAAAATCCCTGCCTGAGAAACAGGCAGGGCTGAGGTCATAACAAACAACTGAGAACAAAGGTATTAGGGATAACACACTTGAACGTTTGCAACAAAAATCATAGGGGTCGGGATGCGGGTTTTTCAAGGGTAGTACAAGAATATGTTTACATCATCACGCTTAAGGGAATAGGTTAAATGGTTTTTTTCAGTTTTTATATCACTCTTTACATAGGCTTACATCGTTCTTTCTTTCCATGCATAATAGGCAAGGGTAAATTTCAGGTCATCCACCAGGTCAGCTTTCTGACGGGCGCCATCCTCGTCGAAATCCAGTTCCAGATAGCCCAGATACAGTTCATAGTTCATATAGAGCATGTCCATGCACTGTCCTATCTTCTTTTCATACCGGGTATTCTTAACGGGGATGGCCGGGGTCACCTGCTCAATATAGAAGCATTCGCCGTCAGTATATTCTATCCACGATCCCTGCTTACCAAAGCCGGGATGGCTTAAGAGAAAGTTCATATTGTCAAACAGTACGGCACTGCCCAGTTCTGCCTCCAGATCGATGATTTCCGGTATCTGCTGCATATCTTCCAGCTTCTTCACGATCGTCATCTGTACGGCATCATTCCTGTCCTGCACATAGCGCAGCATTGTATTCAGCACCTCGTAAGTGGTCACAAAGTCGCAACGGGTCCAGTTATCATCCTGCTGCAGACTACCCCATAAAGTGATATAGTTGGAGTCATCCAGGACGATTTGTCCTACTGATATTGCGGAGTATGTATTGAATGAAGACGTTGTTTTTAACTGTTTCATATACATCTTGTGTTATTGACAATACAAAAGTAGTGTCACTACGCGCAGAGGATTTGCGTACCGATAAAATCAATTTCATTAATTTTAGCACCTAAATAATTTTGCATGCCGAAGAATAAGGATGCTGTTTCTCGTTATCGCTGGATTGATGAGCGGTTGCGAAATAAACGTCTGAAAAAACCCACTCTCGATGACCTTATAGAGTTTGTCTCCCGAAAAATGGACAAAAGTATTTCCGTACGTACCATTCAAAAGGATATACAGGATATGCGCCATGACCCTGAACTGAACTACAATGCCCCTATTGTATACGACAGGGCAAGTGGTACATATTCATATGAAGATGAGACCTACTCTATCAACAACATTCCCATCGAGGAAGCAGACCTGGAAGGCCTGGAGATCGCCATTGGTATATTGGAGCAGTTTCGCAGCCTGCCTGTGATTGAGCAGTTTGAAGATGCGATCTTAAAAATAGCTGCCAGTCTGAAACAAAACCGTGAAGTGCTGGAGCACAAAGGCCTGATCCGCTTTTCGCGTGCCACACAATATAAAGGAGCATCGCATATTCCGTCGATTGTAGATGCGATCAAGAACCTGGATGTGATCAGGATCTCGTACCAGAGCTTTGACCGCAATGAGCCGAAAGAGCACTGGGTAGAGCCTTATCATGTAAGAGAATATCAATCCCGTTTTTACCTGGTAGGTAAAAGCCAGAAGGCAAAAGGTGGTACACTGCTGACATTTGCGCTGGATCGTATACTGGATCTGTGGCCGACTGACAAGAAATTTGATGCGAAGAATTTTGATGATGCCAGTTATTTCCAGCATGCCATCGGGGTAACCGTACCACAGGGAGAACCTGAGAAAGTAGTCCTTTCTTTCACCCCTCACCAGGGCAAGTATATCAAGACACAGGCCATCCATCCTTCACAACAGGTAGAATCAGATACGGCAGAAGAATGTCGTATCTCTATCAATGTAGTGATCAATCATGAACTGACCATGCTACTGCTGAGCTATGGCGCAAATGTAAAGGTGATACAGCCTGCACCACTGGCGGAGAAAATAGCAGCAGGAGCAAAGGCAATGTTAGAACGTTATTAAATTAAAAACATGGCACAGCATTTCCAGATATCTGGCAATATCATAGACATTCCTGCACAACGCATTTATCCTGGTACGATACAGGTGACTGATGGAAAGATCAGCCATATCAGTGAAGACCAGGGTACGTATCAGCAGTATATTTTACCGGGCTTTGTAGATGCACACGTGCATGTGGAAAGCGCGATGCTCACGCCTTCGGAATTCGCAAGACTGGCAGTAGTGCATGGCACAATAGCGACAGTATCTGATCCGCATGAAATTGCGAATGTATGTGGTGTGGCAGGTGTGAAATACATGCTGGATAATGGAAAGACAGTGCCTTTCAAATTCTGTTTTGGCGCACCCTCCTGCGTGCCTGCTACCATTTTTGAAACAGCGGGAGCAACAGTCACCGTGAACGATGTGGAAGCATTGCTCGCATTGCCTGAAGTATTATATCTCACTGAGATGATGAACTTCCCGGGGGTGCTGCATAATGATCCGGATGTGATGGCAAAGATCGCTGCTGCCCAAAAATTGAATAAGCCTGTAGATGGCCATGCACCGGGGCTGAGAGGCGATGCAGCAAAACAATATATCGATGCGGGTATTAGTACCGATCATGAATGTTTTACTGCGGAAGAAGCCCTGGATAAACTGCGATATGGTATGAAGATCCTGATCAGGGAAGGGAGTGCTGCGAGGAATTTTGAAGCACTGGTCGGCCTGCTGCATGAGCATTCAGATAACATGATGTTTTGTAGTGATGATAAGCATCCGGACAATCTCGTGGAAGGGCATATCAATGTGCTGGTGCGGAGAGCACTGGCGCATGGTGTGGCGCTGTTCAAAGTACTGCGTGCGGCATGTATTAACCCGGTAGAACATTACAAGATCCCGGCGGGATTATTAAGAGTGGGTGATGCAGCAGATTTTATTGTTACGAATGATATCCAGCAATTCAATATCCAGGCGACTTATGTGAATGGAGAACTGGTAGCAGCAAATGGGAAGACGCTGATAACAGCGCCGGTGGCGCCGGTGATCAACAATTTTGATTGTAAGCCGGTATCAGCCGATGATTTACGTATCGTGGCCAAGGGTAGCGCCGCTACAGTAAAAGTAATTGAAGCATTGGATGGTCAGCTGATCACAAATACTTTGCTGGAAGAGTTGCCGGTAGTAGATGGTGCATTGTATAGTAACGTGGAGAAAGATGTGTTGAAGCTGGTAGTAGTGAACAGGTATCATCCTGCACCGGTAGCGTTGGCGTTTATTAAGCGGTTTGGTTTTAAACGTGGGGCCATTGCGTCTTCTGTGGCGCATGATAGTCATAATATCATTGCGGTGGGTGTGGATGATGAGAGTATTGTAAAGGCGATTAATGCGGTAATTGCTTCGCAGGGTGGAGTGAGTGTGGTGGATAATGATACTGTGAACGTGTTGCCATTGCCGGTGGCTGGGCTGATGAGTAACCTGGATGGGTATGCGGTAGCGGAGCAGTATAGCCGGTTGGATAAGGCGGCGAAGGCATTGGGGAGTGAGTTAGGCGCGCCGTTTATGACCCTGTCATTTATGGCTTTGCTGGTGATACCGCATTTGAAATTGAGTGATAAGGGCTTGTTTGATGGAGATGGATTTGCATTTACGGATGTTATCACTAAGTGATAACATCCGTAAATGTATTTTTCTAGTTACACCAGAGTGCACCACCTACACTATCACGATCAGCACCGGTTACGGAAGCAAATGCGTTTGTTTCCTGTCTCCAGCGCAAAGCGCCTAGTAATGCAATCATCAACGCTGTGCGGAAAGTGAGCGTTTGTTCGTCCGGCTGTGTTACTTTCAGCCCGGCTTCTTTGATGGTTTCCACCAGGAAGCTGTTATGTGCACCGCCACCAGTCAGCAGCACCTCTCCTCCTTCTCCTCCGATCAGGTTCACCGCATTAGCTATCTGCGCAGCAATATGTTTTGTATAAGTATTCAGCTTGCTCTGTGTAGACAGGTGATGCCCCTGCATCATTGGCAATACAGCGGTCGTACCAAATTTATTCGCCAGTGTTTTTGGATAAGGCTGCGCATAATACGCTAATCCATTCAGCGCATCCAGCAGTTGCGGGTCAGTTACCCCACCAGCAGCCAGGCTTCCATTTTCATCATATGCACGGCCCAGGGTCTCCGCCAGGGCATCCAGCACATAATTGCAGGGACATACATCAAAAGCTACCAGCTCCTCATCTTTCCGGGCAGAGATCGTTGCATTTTCACCCAGGTTCACCCTGTAAGCTGCATTTGGGAACAGGAGTTGCTCTGCTACCGGGAACAAAGGAGCTCCTTTACCACCCAGGGCAACATCCATTGCACGCAGATCACTGATCACGGAAAGACCTGTTACTGCGGTGATAGCTGCACCATCGCCCAGCTGTGCCGTCATCTTCTGGGAAGGCATATGGAATACCGTATGACCATGCGTGGTGATAAAATGTACCAGGTGATCAAAACCATGGGTCGCAATAAAATCCTTTACTGCATTCCCTATATAATGTCCATATTCACTATGTAGCAGAAAATAATCTCTGGCTGGCAGGTTCGCTGCATTTGACAGTTTCTCTTTCCAGTCTTCTGTATATGCTTTACGCTCAGCGGCTTTGATCTCGTACGTCCACTTGCCTCTTACCTCCGTCAAAGCTACAAACACCAGGTCCAGCCCATCCAGTGAGCTACCTGAAGTGACTCCTATTACATTGTATACCATGCCCTAAAATTTGTGCAAATCTATACGATATTTTTTTCCCGGGGGATTATGGAATCATTACAATGACCAGCATCATGTAGCAGATTAAACTTTTTGACTATGCTAAAGTACCTATTCCTGTTACTGGCAGGGCTTTTTACCATCCATACGCAGGCCCAGCATATACTGACCGGAATTGTAACCGACACCGGTTCACACAAGGCTATTACCGGGGTGACTGTCCAGGTAAAAGGTACTTCCATAGGAACCATCACTGATACTTCAGGTAAATATGAGATTAAGATACCACTGGAAAATGTGACACTGGTATTCAGCAGCATAGGTTATACAGCAAAAGAGATCCCCTATTCTAAGAAAATAGCCGCACTTAACAGGTTGGCACCACTGAATGTGGAGTTGCTGATTAGTCAGCACAACCTGGAGGAGGTAGTGGTCAGTGGTTATGGTACCAGGGTCCAAAGATGTTATACCAGCAGCTGCCTAACAACTGTCAGCGGGAAGAACATAGAGGAGGAATATGACCCTATTGCCGGTAATCGTTTCATAAATACGGAATCTCAGCCCCTCAGCACGTTTGCTGCAGACGTAGACAGGGCTTCCTACTCCAACGTACGCCGTTTTCTCAATAGCGGCTCCCTTCCTCCTGCCGATGCTGTAAGACTGGAAGAATTGATCAATTACTTCGACTATCAATACAAGCCTCCTACCGGCAATGATCCGGTAGCCATCTATACAGACATGATCAAATGCCCCTGGGAACCGGATCATCAGCTGGTAAGGATTGGTGTAAAAGCCATGGAAATTTCTAATGAGAAACTACCTCCTGCCAACCTGGTATTTCTCATCGATGTATCCGGTTCGATGAGTGATGACAACAAGCTGCCATTGGTGATCCGGTCACTGAAAGCGCTGACACAGCAACTCCGCCCTATTGACCATGTAGCCATTGCCGTATATGCGGGTGCTGCCGGTATCGTTTTGCCTTCTACCCCTGGTAGTGAAAAGATCGCTATCATGGATGCCCTGGACAAACTGGAAGCGGGTGGATCTACGGCAGGTGGTGCAGGCATACAACTGGCCTATAACACGGCGGCTGCCAACTTCATCGAAGATGGTAATAACCGCGTTATTCTCGCTACAGACGGGGATTTTAATGTAGGCATTTCCAGCCAGAGCGAGCTTGAAAAACTTATTTCAGAAAAGAAAGAAAAAGGCATTTTCCTCTCTGTACTGGGCTTTGGCATGGGCAACCTGAAAGACAATAAACTGGAAACGCTGGCGGATAAGGGAAATGGGAACTATGCTTATATCGATACCTACGAAGAAGCCCTCCGTACGTTGGTAACAACGTTTGGCGGTACTCTTTTTACCGTAGCCAAAGATGTGAAACTACAGGTAGCGTTTAACCCTCATTTTGTAGGCGCTTACCGCCTGATCGGCTACGAAGACAGGTTGCTGCAAACAGAGGACTTTAACGATGATAAAAAAGATGGTGGCGAAATCGGTGCAGGTCATACTGTGACTGCCTTGTACGAGATCGCTCCTCCGGAAGATGAGCACCTGCCTTATTCCCTGAAAATGGACCAGTCAGACAGGATGATGACTTACTGGAATGAAGATGCGCTGACGGTGGACCTACGGTACAAGAAGCCGAAATCCAACAGCAGCAGGGTATTTTCACAAAGAATGCGCTGGAATGTATTGCACATGAACAGGGTGCCGGACGACTTTAAAATGGCTACTGCAGTCGCAGCCTTCGGGATGTTGCTGAGGAACTCGGCATTTAAGGGGAAAGCCAGCTACGAGCAGGTTTTATCTCTTGCAGAAAGTGCCAAAGGAATAGATAAAGAAGGCTACCGGGCAGAATTCATTCAACTGGTCAAAAAAGCGAAGTTACTGAACAGTGGTACACCTGCCTATTCCAACGTCATGGCGGATACTGACGATAATTAGCCGGCCTTTCATCCCATTGTTAACCAAAGTATTGCTAAGTGGGGGACTTTTTTTTAAGCCCGAAAGTGCGCCTATACTTACCGGGGCCGGTGTTTTTCCATCGGCCCCCACTTTTTTGGATTAAAAAAAGTGGTAATTTGCAGCCATGATAGTAAATCTGAGTAGTACCAATTCACTAGTAGGAGAATGGCTGAGTGAGATCAGGAGCATGGAAATTCAAACCGACAGAATGCGTTTCAGAAGGAACCTGGAACGGGTGGGTGAAGTTGCTGCCTTCGAGATCAGCAAAACATTGGAATACGAGGAGAAGGAAGTGCAGACTCCTTTGGGGATTGCCAATTGCCGGGTACTGAAACAACAACCTGTACTGGCGACCATCCTGAGAGCAGGTTTGGCTATGCACCAGGGTTTGGTTCATTATTTTGACAAGGCAGATCATGCTTTTATATCTGCTTACCGTAAGCATAATCATGATGGTTCGTTCGATATCAACCTGGAGTATGTATCCAGTCCGGTAATCGAAGACCAGGTAGTGATCATATCAGATCCTATGCTGGCTACAGGTGCATCGCTGGTAAAGACCATTGAACACCTGCAAAGCATTGGCAAGCCCAAACATATTCACCTGGTAGTAGCTATCGCCTGCACAGTAGGGATCGAATATGTACAACGATATGCTGATAATAACCTGACCATCTGGGCCGGAGACATTGATGACGAGCTTACCGCAAAGGGATACATTGTACCTGGTTTGGGTGATGCGGGTGACCTTGCCTTTGGAAATAAACTACAAAATTAAGATCTTACTAAAAATAGTAGCAGAAGAGTGACCGGATCTGCCTCAAACAGGTCCGGTAAGCATTGATTCAAACGGCTCCAGGAAAGGATTCCGGACAATTTATACCGGGCGTGCAGCAATACAGCCAAAATAAGTAAAACCCAGTTGACCGCTAGTTTTTGTAAGGGAAAAATAAAGTGACTAAACCAATAATTCTGAACGACTTAGAGGTTTCTCAGTGTTAAGATTATATAATTTTAATTTGAGATATGACGAGCTTTGTGTACCTTCACACGTAGGCACGAGAAACCCTATACATAAGTATTGCTCTATGAAAAAAGTGTTGCTGTTTTTAACGATCACCCTTTATCTGATGAACCCCGCCAGGGCGCAGGATCCCCATTTTTCGCAGTTTTTCGCTTCTCCAATGACGCTGAACCCTGCTATGACTGGTCTGTTCTCCGGCGACTACAGAATATCCGGTAACTACCGTGAACAATGGCGAAGCATATCTACCCCTTTCACTACAGGAACTGCGGCAATCGACTTTGGCATTCTCAAAAATGTCATTTCCTATACTGATATCTGGGGCGTAGGTCTGATGGCTATGTATGACAGGACTGGTGGTGGTGCACTTACCTCTACCTATCTGAGCTTTAGTACGGCTTACCACAAAGGTTTGGATCCGGAAGGAAACCATACCCTTGCTGTAGGTGTACAGGCTACATATGTATCGAAACGCCTGGATCAAAGTAAACTGGTGTTCGAAAATCAGATAGACAACAATGGTTATAACCCGGCTATCCCCAGCGGTGAAACCATTTCAAATCCGAACGTTTCTTATCTGGATCCTAACATTGGGATCCTGTATAACGGTCTGGTCGGTGAATCTTCCAACATTTACGCAGGTGTCTCCTTATACCATATCACACAGCCAACTGAAACGTTCATGCAACAGAACAACAACAGGCTGACAGCACGCGTAACTGCACATGGAGGTGGTTCCTTCCCGGTAAATGGTACAAACCGCATTCACGTATCTGCCCTGTATATGAAACAGAGCACTGCCAGCGAGTTTACTTTTGGTGGCGCTTATGGCTTTGACCTGAGCGGTGGTATGGACGACAATCCAACCGTATTCTACCTGGGTAGCTGGTACCGCCTGAAAGATGCGATCAATCCTTATGTAGGCCTGGAAATAGGTGGTTTCACCGTAGGGCTGACTTACGATATGAACGTATCTTCTCTGAAACCGGCTTCTAACTACCGTGGTGGTATGGAGCTGTCTGTGATCTATATTCACAGAAGGAATGATGGTAACAAGTATAAGACCATGTGTCCAAGATTCTAAGTCTGACATAAATCAAAATAAAAGAGACCTGCCTGGTAAAAACGGGCAGGTTTTTTATTTTAATGCAGGGCGGGGTTTGGTAGCTTAACGGAGGGGTGTATTTTTTTTAAAGAGATTTCCCGCTCAGCTTAATTTTTTCGGGATTTTACCGTGATTTTTAGTTATTTACAATCCGATCAATGCGAATAATGCTATAACTAATTCAAAAACAGTAGAATTTGTTTTCATTCAGAGAAGTACTGGCGGCCGTACAGGCTTATGGGAAAGCACATCAGTTTATAATGCAGCACAAGTTATGGAAATGGATCCTGATACCAGGTATCATGTACTGCATACTCTTCATGACGGGGATTTATTTTGTTTGGGGATATTCGGGGGATTTTGTTGAATATCTTTTTAACCTGCTTCCGGTGAAAGTCTGGATACAGGATCTCGAAAGTAGCTGGATCAGTTTCTTCTTTATCCTGTTGGGGCTCTCCATCCGTTTCATGATCTTACTACTCTGTTTTTCTTACTACAAATACCTCTTCCTGGTGTTGGGCTCCCCCCTGTTTTCGTATCTCTCGGAAAAGACGGAAGCGATTATGGAGAGAAAGGATTATCCTTTCAGCTGGCAACAGTTTATGAAGGATATGGGAAGAGGCATTGTGATGTCGATTCGCAATAGTCTGAACCAGACATTGTGTGTGATTGTCCTGATCATACTTTCTTTTATCCCCATTGTAGGATGGATCACTCCCCTGTTTGCCTTCTTTATTGAAGCCTATTTTTACGGTTTCTCTATGGTAGACTATAGTTGTGAAAGGTACAGACTCAATACAAAACAAAGTATTCAATTTATACGCGCACACAGAGGTATTGCCCTGGGCAATGGTATGGTGTTTTATATATTGATGTTTATTCCTGTGTTAGGCTGGATCATGGCTCCTTCTTACGCAGTGATTGCTGCTACTATTCATTTATCTGATAAACGCCTGTTACATGGAGCAAGTTGGTAAAGTATACCTGATTCCCACTGTGCTGAGTCCTGAAGGGCTGCACACGATTCCGCCTTACGTGACGGCGGCTGCACAAAAGATCAGCGTATTCTTTGTGGAAAATGAACGTACCGCCAGAAGGTACCTGAAGGCACTGGACAGAAGTATTAATATCGATAGTCTGCAAATCCTGCTTATGCAGGGAGGTGGGGCTACCGGAGTATCTGATACAGAACTGGCAAAGAAATTCTTGCTGGAAGGAAAGGACATAGGTGTTATGAGCGAGGCGGGCTGTCCTGCTATTGCAGATCCCGGACACCGGATTGTACTGGCGGCACATAGCGTAGATGCGCCCATCATTCCGATGGTAGGCCCCAATTCAATGCTGATGGCATTGATCGCATCAGGGATGAACGGACAGAACTTCCAGTTTGTAGGCTATCTGCCGGTGAAACCGGGAGAACGTATCAAAGCGATTAAGGAGCTGGAACTGGAATCGATAAAGAAACACCAGACGGAGATGTTTATAGAGACTCCTTACCGCAATAACCACTTATTGAGAGATTTGCTGGCTAGCTGTAAGGACACTACGCTGGTGTGTGTGGCCGCAGATATTACTGCGCCGGAAGAGTATATTAAAACAAAGACAGTAAAAGAATG
Source organism: Chitinophaga sancti (assembly GCF_034424315.1). Taxonomy (GTDB): domain Bacteria; phylum Bacteroidota; class Bacteroidia; order Chitinophagales; family Chitinophagaceae; genus Chitinophaga; species Chitinophaga sancti. The sequence continues at coordinate 6,030,970 of NZ_CP139972.1, read as the reverse complement.
GAAAAAGCAGGAGCTGCCGGAACTACATAAGCGGCCCGCGATATTCCTGCTATTAGCACAATAAAAACATTCATGAAAGCGGGAATTCACCAAGGGGCATGAAAACCATTTTCAAAGAAAAAGAGGCAGTGTCAAAAGTAATTTGAAGGTATTGAGAATTTCATCAACAAAAATTCTCTCCATCATGTACCCGTATTAAATCCGGGTATCGTTACTTTTGATACTGTCTCTTTTCTTATACGTGTGGCCTGCGGTCAGCATCCGTTAATAAACAGGTTCCTTTATTGACAGCACACTATCAACTACAAAATTGCTAAACCCTCTCCAGGGCAATGCCCCGAGGTATTCTTTGTAATGCAATTCCACAAATTTTCCGCTGGCACGCATTAACTGATCTGCCACCCTATCGTTCGTTACAGAAAAGCGGAACTCGTTTGACTGCAAGGCACCTGGCTGCCTGGAGCGGTAGCCGCTCTGTATCAGTCTGCCTTCAAAAGTTTTGAAGACATAACCTTTCTCTACAAAGTAGTTCAGCTCCCCGGCTTTTACGCCCCTGCCAAACACGAAATAATACCTGTAACCTACCACTCCTGCTATCAGCAACACCACCACTGCTATTACAGTAAAAAGGAACTTGCCCATGGTATATGTTTTATGAATTATATGCTTCGGATAAACTGCTGTAGGGGCTTAAAAAAGGGTACCCCCCGTGATGGAGACGAAATGGCTTTTACGCAATTCTCAGTGCCTTCATTTTACTATTAGTCGGCCCCTGGTTAGCTTATAGTCCGTATTGATCTACGAGGTACAGTAAACCCGCCATGCTGAATGCACCCAGTTCCAGCTCACGCTTGTTTACAGCAGAAAATACGTCGTTTGCTGCATGATGCAGATCGAAATAACGCTGTGAATCGGGCAGCAATTCACCCATTGGAATACCCATTGCTTCTGCAATCTGGCCTACATCCACACCACCACCTTCTCCTGTGAAATCAGTCACGTCGTAGGGGCGGAATAAAGGTGCCCATGACTGGATCTTCGCTCTCTTTTCCACCGGCATGGTAAATGCAAAACCACGGGGTGTAAATCCACCTGCATCACTCTCTAAAACGAAGATATGCTGTTCATTTTTTGCTTTAGCTACCTCTGCATATTTTTTACCACCGCGGGTACCATTTTCTTCATTTGCAAACAACACGATCCTGAGTGTGTGTTTAGGACGAATACCCAGTGCCTTGAAGGTTCTCAGTATTTCAATTGCCTGCACACAACCGGTACCATCATCATGCGCACCTTCATTTACATCCCATGAATCCAGGTGACCACCTACGGTGATGATCTGTTCAGGATGTTCACTACCTTTCAGCTCAGCGATCACGTTGTGACCAATCGTGTCAGGCAGCATCTTCGCATTGGTACGGAGGTATACTTTCAGGTCCTTTTCATCTTGCAGGCGCCTGCTCAACAGGTCAGCATCTTCCAGGCCAATCGCTATTGCGGGGATCTTTGGATATGCTTCGTCATAGCTCATGGCACCGGTGTGCGGGAAATTGTTTGCACCGTGAGACATAGAGCGTACGATCACTGCCGTGGCACCGTATTTAGCGGCTGCACTGGCACCACGCCCCCTGTATTTCACTGCATCACCATAAGATTCGAAGGTGTGGATAAAGGTGGGTTTGAAATGATAGTTATAAAACACGATCTTTCCTTTTACCTGGTCTTTCTTTGCTTCCAGGTCATCGAAAGATGCAATTTCTATTACAGGAGCAGTAATGCCGGCAGGACCACTACCTACTGAGTTGCCAAGGGCCAGTACTGCCAGTGGTGGAATGAAGTCACGGCGGCGGCTGATAATGCGGGCTTCTTCCTTCGCACCTCTTACCCAGTGGGGTACCATACACTCCTGTAAGTACACGGTATCAGCACCGGCTTCCTGCAGGGCTTTTTCCCCCCACTTTTCAGCTTTCACCATACCTGGAGAACCAGCCAGGCGGCCTCCTATTTCAGTCGTCAATACTTTCAGGTTGGCATATGCCATACTGTTGGTAAGGATTTCGTTGGCTATACGGCGAAATGCCAGGGAATCGTCTTCTTTTTGTTGGGCTAATGCCGGCAAGCTGCAGGTCAATAATACCGGTAGGATGTATCTTCTCATAAACATATAAACACTGTCAATTTAAGGGCTAAATCTAATCATTAGTACCTGTTAATTCAAAATTAACATAGATGGATGGGGTTCCCTTTTTTATTTGGCCTGGCTGGCCGCAGAGCCCCTACAGGGCACTGCGGGTATTTTTGGATTGAAATACAATGGATCCGCCCCCGTAGACAGGTGGCTGATCCCATGGGAGGAATCCTTCAATTTGACTTACGGCAGACACCGTTAATCCCAAATTCCCGATATGTCATCTTAAAATGTTATAATTTTGTGGACCTGTAATAATGTAAGCCGTGTTCTGCAAGATGCGCTCTTCATTCGGTGTTATCCATTCTAAAAAAACAAACATGCGTATAGGAATAGTATGTTACCCTACTTATGGGGGTAGTGGCGTACTGGCAACGGAGCTTGGAAAGGCCCTGGCAGATAAAGGGCATATGGTCCATTTTATCACGTATCAGCAACCTGTAAGGCTGAATGCCTTCCATGCCAATATATATTATCATGAGGTGCAGGTACCTACCTACCCTCTTTTTGACTTTCCTCCTTATGAATCGGCTCTGAGCAGTACCATGGTGGATGTAATTCTCAATCAGCAGCTGGATCTGCTGCATGTGCATTACGCTATTCCACATGCCTCTACAGCCTATCTTGCCAAGCAGATTGTGAGTAAAACAGGCCGCGTTGTGCCGTTTATCACGACCCTGCATGGTACGGATATTACCCTGGTAGGCAAGGATAAAACCTATGCACCGGTGGTGACTTTCTCTATTAATGAGTCTGATGCTATCACAGCGGTGTCTAATAACCTGAGAGAGGAAACTTATAAGTCTTTCCAGATTGAGAAAGATATTGAAGTGATTTACAACTTTGTTGATACTGAACGGTTTAAGCGCAGAGAGGCGGAACTGAAGCATTTCAGGGATGCTATTGCCCCGAATGGTGAAAAGGTACTGCTGCATGTGTCCAACTTCAGGAAGGTAAAGAGAGTGCCGGATGTGATCAAGGTGTTTGCCCAGGTGAGGGAACAGGTGCCGGCGAAGCTTTTGCTGGTGGGGGATGGTCCTGACAGACCTGCGATTGAGTGTATGTGCAGGGAAATGGGATTATGCGGGGATGTGAGGTTTGTGGGCAAGCAGGAGCAGCTGGAAGACGTCATGTCTATTTCGGATCTTTTCCTGTTACCTTCTGATTATGAGAGTTTTGGCCTCGCGGCGCTGGAGGCGATGGCGGCAGAGGTGCCGGTGATTTCGTCTAATGCGGGCGGATTGCCGGAGGTGAATATACATGGGGAAACGGGATTTTTAAGCCCTGTGGGAGATGTGGATAGTATGGCGAAGCATGCGATTGAGTTGCTGAAGGATGAGAAGAAGCTGGCGAAAGTGAGGAAGGGCGCGTTGGAACAGGCGCAACGTTTTCATATCAATAATGTGATACCACAGTATGAGGCGCTGTATGAGGAGGTGATTAACAGGACTTTAGTTTTAGCTAAATAAATCAATCAAAAAAATGGATGACGTCCAAAGTGCGTCATCCATTTTTTTGGGGTCAAAATTAATGAGGCGGGCTTAAACAGCCCGCCTCATTAATTTTTATCTTTTAAATTTCGTTCTTGTTTACTTCGATTTATTTTCTGCGAATCCAGGATTCGGGGTTTTGTCTTAATACCCCTTTATAGATCTGCAATTCGACTTCTCCTAAGTTTTCAAGTTCGTTTGTACCGGCGGTACCTATCACCTGCCCTGTTGTCACCCTGTCACCTGACTTCACATTCACTGACTGCAGGCGTACGTAGTTGGTAAAGTACTGACCATGTCTGACGATGATGAGGGATCCGCCACCGGGTATCACCGCCACCTTTCTCACCTCACCGGTAAAGATCGCTTTGACTGGTGCACCTTTACTACAACCGATGATCACCCCATCATTCTCTACCGTGATCCTTTCCATCACCGCATGTTGTTGTTTACCGAAGTGACCGATAATATTACCGGATGCTACCGGCCATGGTAATTTACCCCTGTTATTTTCAAAGCTTTCTGACAATGCCAGTGCTTCTGGTGTTGCTTCAAGGACGTTCTCTGTACGTACTGGTTTATCGTCTGCTACCGGTGCCGGCGGCGGTGTTTTCACCACTTCCGGTTTAGGTTCCGGTGCTGCAGGTTTTGGTTCAGGCGTAGTGGTCTTTGCAGTATTATTTTCTGCTGCCTTGTTGGCGGCAGCTGCTGCTGCGGCTGCAGCGGCGGCTTTACGGGCAGCTTCTTCCCTGCGTTTCTTCTCTTCTGCTGCTTTACGTCTTGCCAGTGCTTCCTCTTCCGCTTTTCTACGTTCCAGTTCTATTTCACGACGGATTACCGCCTGGATAGCAGCCTGTACTCTCGATGCATCTTTCTTATTCTTATTGATGTCCGCTACCAGCTCTTTCTCTCTTCCCTTCAGTCCCGTCAGCACATCATCTTTTTCCTTCTTATCGGCTTCGAGAATGGTGCGTTGTTCCTGCTCCGTTTTCAGGGTACCCGAGCGTTTTTCTTTCTGCTGCCGCAGGCTTTCAATCTTCTTGTTCAGTAATACCTGTGTAGACAGGATATTGTCTGCCTGGCGGCGACGATAATCACGGTATTGTTTCAGGTATTGATAACGCTTGATCGCGTCGTTGAATGTCTGTGCAGAAAAGATAAAGTTCAGCATGTCGTAAGTGCTACGGTTCTTGTAGGCGTATACGACCAGCTTTGAATATTGCGACTTCAGGGTATCCAGGTCTTTCTCCAGGGTTTTGATGTCACGATAAGCAGTATTGATATCTCCGTTGATGAAGTTGATCTCTTCGTTGATACTATTGATGAGGCGAGACCGCAGGGTGATCTTTTCTTTCAGGGCTCTCAGCTGGCTGAGGCTCTCCCTGGTAGATTTCTTGGTCTCCTTCAGGGCCTGATTGGCTTCGTCGATTTCTCTCTGCAGCTCTTTTTTTCTATGCTCAAGTTCTTCCCGCGATTGAGTGGGAGCCTGTGCGTGGAGCAAGGCCGGTAGTAATCCTATTGCCAATACTAATGGGAGAAACTTCTTCAGATTCAGCATGATGGTTTTAAAGATAACTGCAAAATAGCAATTTACAAATTTCATGTTCAATACAGCACATTACAAACTGTTCGATTATGTTGTAGTTTTGATTCCTATTTTGGAATTGTATGCCCAATGTGCTTTGCTTAAGGAACCTACAATTAAGGAATTTCTTTTTTTAGGAATTTAAAACACCAACACGTTTAACTATTCCTTTGTATAAGTTGCAGGAACGGAGAACGGATAGCTAACAGGCTGGTCAAAGTCAACTTTGTTGAATTCCATGTTGATCTTTGTTACACCTTTTGCTTCTACGAAAACGCGGCGACGGGTTGCAAACTTATGTCCACCCATGGTTTTATATTCTCCGTAGGTCAACTCACACGAGCGTCCTTTCTCTTTATCCTTGTCCATTACCTTGCTTTGCTGCAATACATAGTCATCTGCAAATACGTTGAACAGGCTTGTGAACACTTCACTTTCACAACTGAACGAGATCACAGCAGGCGTCTTTACTACCTGGAAGATAGAATCTGTCAGGAAGATCGGGTTGCCTACGATCATGTCTTGCAATGTTTTAAAATCGAATGGAATATTGAGGAGATCCTGTGCATTTTTCATATCGCGCAGGTATACTTTTTTATCCATTTTATTCACTGCCCTGAGACTATCCGGTGTGATGATAGCGCGCGCTACTTCACCGATGATAGGAGCGGATACAGAGATCCAGATCACGCTATCTTTCGTCATGCGGATATTGGCAGTCACTTCAGGAGGCGATTTGGTATCTGATTCGTAATCTACTTTCAGTTTTGCTGAGAATGTTTTGTAGGCAATGACATTGCTTTGGAGTTTATTAAGCAGCTCTTTATTGAAAGCATTTGCTTCAGCGTTGCCCGTGCTATCTGTTAGTGTTGTATGTTTTGAAGTATCTGTGACAGGAAAAGAGGTACCGGCTATTGTCCGGGTATGCCTGCATGAAAACAATCCCGTGCTTACAATACCTAATGCTAAAAGTGCTAATGTTTGCTTCATCATGATCTTTTGTTATCCCTTATTCACGTTCTGTTGCCAGTATGTACCGCTTCTCTGCTATTTTACGGGCAAGGCCTACAGAGTTTGCGCCTTTTTCCTTTGCCAGGCGCCAGTATTCCAGGGCTTTGTCCACATCGTGGAGGTTAAAAAGTATATCGCCATAGTGCTCCAGCATACCTGGATTTTCTTTCCCCTGTGCTGTTTGCAGTGCTTTCTCCATCCATTGTTTTGCCAGTTCGTACCTGCCCATTCTGAACATTACCCAGGCATATGTATCCATGTAGTTGACACTTCCCGGCTCCAGTTCCAGCGAATGGCGGGACATTGATTCTGCCTTGTTCAGTTGCTCACCTCTCAGTGACAGGTAATAGCTATAGTTGTTCAATACGGTGGCATCATTCGGTTTCAGCACCAGCGAGCGGTCATAACTACTGTCTGAATCTTCGTGCTGCCCTGTGGCGTGATATGCATCTCCCAGCAGGGAATATACATCAGCCCTCATACTCTTGTCTACATTACCATTTACCAGTGCCTCATTGAGTGCTTCAATGGATGCCGGATAATTTTGTAGCAAAAAGTTAGCCACCCCCTGAAAATAGTGCCCCATAAATTCCTTCGGGAAGCGCTGGGCGACCAGATTACTCACTTTCAATAAGTTAGCCGGATCTTCCTTGCGGCTATAGATCCACATCAGCTGGTACCATACACTGTAGCGTGTGGAATCGAGTGCCACAGCTCTTTTGTAATCATACAGTGCACTATCCAGCAAATTTGCCTGGGAGTACATATCTGCCTGCAGTGCATAAGCTTTGGCCTCTTCGGGGTGTGCTTCTATTACCAGCTGGGCAAGTTGTAGTCCTTCACGTAGTTTGGTGGTATCTGAACCCTGCATTTGCAAGTATGGGTATACGTATGAAACTTTCTCGTCAATGCTGTAGTCCGGGTTGGCAAAAGCACGGGTGAGGTAATTCCAGTATTGGACGTGATCCCCGTTCTTCTTTGCGTAATTAGCCAGGGCGATCAGTGCTCTGGGGTTTGCGGAGTCCAGTTTAAGGCTGCTTTTGTACAGTGCAATGGCCTCATCTTTCCGGTCATTGGCGTTATAAATATCCGCCAGCAGCAGGTAATATCTTACTTCGCCGGGGTATTGGTTAACCAGTTTGTGAATTTCTTCTGCCGCATCGTCTACCCTATCCAGTTTGAGCAGCAACCTTTCTTTCTGGATAACCAGTTCTTCGACAAGGCCTACTTTCTTTTCCAGTTGATTGAAGACTGCCAGGGCAGCTTCAGGTTGCTCTGCTTTGGTAAGGAACATCCCTTTATTATAGAGATATTCATCATTGTCAGGATAGCGGGTAGCCAGCCTACCGTATACGGCAGATGCGCTGTCGAACTGCCCTGCTATACCAAAGGCATCGGCCAGGGTTATCTGGAACCATTTATTGGAGGTATCCATGCCTGCCGCTTTCTTAGCAAACCCCAGTGCATAACCGGGATTGCGAACCTCGATGAATAGTCTTGACAGCTCGTAATAAGCGGTGGGATTGGTCTTGATGAGGCGCAGGTAGTCGGAGAACTGGGTGATAGCGGTGCGGTAATCGCCCAGGATCTTGGAGCGCTCGGCAGCAAAAAACAGGCTGTCTGCACGCTGCTGTAAGATCGTAGGATCTTTGATATATATAGTAGTATTCCTTGCCGTAGCAGGTTTACTACTTTTACAGGCACTTAAGAAGCCCAGCCCCATCAGCAAAAACAACAACGCGCCGCCAAAATGACTAAAGTCTGGCAGGCGGTTTGCACATTGTGTGGCAGTTTCATTCTTTTTAAGGGCGCTGTGCATTTATTATGATTTTCCGGTATGTCCAAAACCGCCGGCACCCCGGTCAGTTTCAGTAAGCAGCTCTACGGCTTCCAGATTAGCCTGGATATAAGGTGCGATGACCATCTGGGCAATTCTTTCAGCGGGAGCTACCACCTGTGGTTCGTTGGACAGATTGATCAGGATGATCTTAATCTCCCCTCTGTAATCGGCATCTATAGTACCAGGTGTATTCAGGATAGTCAGGCCCTGTTTAAAGGCCAGTCCACTGCGGGGTCTGATCTGTGCTTCATAACCTGCAGGCAGCTCCATGAACAGGCCGGTAGGCACCAGTACCCTTTCCAGGGGTTGAAGTGTGATGGCTGTTTCAAGATTTGCTCTCAGGTCCATGCCCGCCGCATCGGCAGTAGCATATGAAGGAAGTGGATTCGCAGATTTATTAATTATTTTGACTGTAATAGCTGCCATTGGACAAAGATATTACTAATTATCTGGTTTTAACGAGTATAAGGCACTTCCTCCTTCTCTAACAATACGCTCGCATAAGCGACTACGCCTTCTTCGCGGCCAACAAAACCCAGCATTTCAGTGGTAGTTGCCTTGATAGAAACATCTTCGATGGTGAGTTTCAGGATATTAGCGATCACTTCCTGCATCTGGGGTACATAAGGTTTGATCTTAGGTGCCTGCAGGCAGAGCGTACTGTCGATATTTACCACCTGGTAGCCCTTGTCAGCAATGAGCTGCTGGGTGCGTTGTAACAGGATTTTGCTGTCTATTCCTTTATAAGCATTGTCAGTATCGGGAAAGTGAACACCAATATCGCCCAGGCTGGCGGCTCCCAGCATGGCATCACAAATGGCGTGCAGCAATACATCGGCATCGCTGTGGCCCAGGGCCCCCTTGTGGTGAGGTACTAAAACCCCGCCCAGCCAAAAATCTCTTCCTTCCGTTAACTGATGAAAATCAACGCCTAATCCAATTCTCAGTTTTGCCATAGTTGTCTTTAATATAGCAGTGTATCAATTTCATTTTCCGGTCATCTCTTTGCGGAGAGCTGGTGGCCGTTATATTAAATTCAAAAGTTACACTGCCGTTAAAATAAGTGGTTCTGGGTGCAAATTAAAAATCCCCCGGAAATATCCGAGGGATTTATATATTTTAAAAAAATATTAACTATTTCAATATCAGCTGACTTACCAGGTAGCCTCGTTGTGATCAGCCTTGAAACCGAGGTCAAACACAAGCGAGAAGCGCAATGTATTGGACAATGGATTACGCTGGATACCATTTCCTGACGGCACCAGGTAAGAGAAGTTCAGGCCGAACATATTATACTTAACCCCGATACCAGCAGTTACATACTTACGGTTACCCTTGTTTTTGTTTTCGTAGAAGTAACCGGTACGTACAAAGAACTGGTCGTTGTAGGAGTATTCACCACCTGCAGACACGCTAAATTCCTGCAGTTCTTCAGACATACCACCCGGTGCATCGCCAAAAGAGGAGAAGATACCGGCAATCACACTTTTGTTCCTGTAATCGCCATTGCTGTCTGGTGTAGGCACCAGCAGTTTGTTGACATCCAGGGCCAGCATGATCTTGTTTGCCTGATCCAGGCCGAAGGTATATGAAGTACCCAGGCCCATATTGGTAGGGATAAAGTCTTTGTTGGTAGCAGAAGAGGTGTAGGAGATCTTGGTACCGATATTGGTAAAGGCCGCACCCAGGTTCCAGGTATTTTTCACCCCGTCGTCCTTTTCAAAGTCTTTGGTATAGAACAGGGATAAGTCGGTAGCAAAAGCAGTACCTGGCTTGATCACCTGACCGTTAACGTCGCCGCTGGCCAGGTTCGAATAGATGTAGCGGGCTGCGATTGCCACGGAGAAGTTGTCTGACAGCTTACGGGAGTAACCTGCATCCAGGGCATACTCACGGGGGCGGAAATCGGAGGTAGGCGTACCGTTAATATCAGTAAAGTTGATGGTACCGAGGGAGAAGTAACGCAGTGAACCGGAAACAGTCTGGAACTCATCCAGCTGGTAATAACCTGCTAAATTGGCAAGAAATACATCGTTCACCAGTTCTTTCAACCAGGGAGTGTAGGTAACAGAGATGGCAGATCTTGTTGTGGCAAAAGGCAGTTTAGCCTGGTTCCAGTAGATTGAGTTAGCATCAGGAGACGTGGCAACACCGACATCACCCATAGCACCAGCCCTCGCATCAGGAGAGATGCGCAGGAACGGCACCGCTGTATTGATGGTGTTGGTACGACCATCCAGCTGGCCAGTGGTAATTTGTGCTGCGGTTGATAAGCTAAGAAACAAGCAACAGGTGAAAATTACATTTTTTAGTGTTGCCGTCTTGTTCATGCAATTATACATGCAATAGTGTTTAGAACGAAATGTAAAAATAATTCCAAATTTAGAATAAATCATCAACAGGGGCCTGGCTAGGGATTTGCGAATCTACTCTATTCTTTTGATGCATAGGTCAATATAAGATCACTTTTCCACCTAAAATCTTACTCTTGCCATTAGCATTTACTACGATGTTATAGAAATAGATCCCAGGCGGCATTCTGGCTCCGGCATCGTTCCTGCCGTTCCAATTCGCCCCTAGATAACGGCTACCCGCAGCATTTATTGTATGTCGGATAGTTTTTATTTGCTGCCCTGCCGGGGTGAAAATCCTGATGCTTACATCAAGCTCTCCGCCCTGCTGATTATGCTCAAGCGTAAATTTTGTCTGGTCGTGAAAGGGGTTTGGGTAACATCCGGCATTCTGAATGAGCACCTGCGATGACTGGACCACTTTAAACCGTAACATGTAAGTGCTGGAATTGTTGTAGGTATCCCATACTTTGATTGTTAGTGTATGCTCCCCGGCGGCCAATCCATACAACGGGTAAGTAATTGTACCCGACTGATAACTGTCTGGCGAAGCCTGAAAAAAGTTGTTCAGTATATAATACCGGGTGTTATCTTCATCAAGGGTGGCTACTATGTCATGACCAATACCATTTCCCGTGGTATTTATGCCATGAAGATCGTAAAGCTGTAGGTATAATACCGGGTTTTCACTGGTAATATCTCCGTTGACAAATCCACTGCCATTGAGGTAAGCACTCATTGTAGGGCCTTCTGTATCAGTATCCGTTTCCGTAGCACTGCCTGTAACCTGGGCCGCAGCGTACAAGCCTCCCGCTGTGGTGACGCTATCCGTGGCAAAATAGCTAATACTTCCTGCTCCTGGTGTATAATCAATATCCAGTGGAATAATAAAGGTACCGGAAATCCTGCCATTTTTTATTGTTTGCTGTCCACTAAATAAAACATGCTGCTGCAAATAAAAGCTGGTTTTCGTACTTCCGGCATCATTAGCAAGGGTATATTGTGCTGCTGGCTTGTCGTACACAGTCGTGTACATTTTACCATTATAATCATTCACCACATTGCCCTGCGCATCTTCGATGTGTGTTTTGAAAGTATATTTTCCCATAGCCTTCATCGTATCGGCCAACTGCCCATTTGCATCCAGCAGGGAATCTGTTACCACATGGTATTGTGGGAATGCCAGTGTCAATGCAGGATCACCCAGTAACTGGAATTTCCTGTTATTAGGAATATCACTATAAGTGCTGTAGGTCAGGTTCTTAGCTTCCATCGCTGCGGTACCAAGTGTAGGCATTCTGCCATCGATACCCGGTGTGAGAAGTTTTGCCAGGTAGTTGGCATTCAATACCTTGTTCGATGCTGCAAATACAGCTCTCGTGGTAGTCATCAGTGCGATGCCGCCACCATTCTCCTGTAGTAAGACCTGCTCTCCCAGGGAATTGTAGGCCGGATTGTCAAAAGGTGCGAAATCGCAGGTAGCCGTAATAAACAAAGGTAATTTTGTACTATTCTTCCAGGATGATAAGGAAGCGGCATCCATGATCACTTCTTCTGCCAGGCGGGAATAGTTGCCATGCCCCGTGTAATTCCAGATCAGGGTTCCATCGTAGACATCCTCTGCAATAGCTGTGTTTACCGTAGGGTAACGGCTGCCGCCGGCATCAGCTACTTTGGTATAAGCATCCAGGTAAATCTTATTAATATTGCCTGCGGGCCATTGCTGTGCTGCGATGGCACTCATACTTTCTGCATCCTGCAAATGCAGGTTATCATCCCCGTCGTCTGCTACAAAAGTGATGTGCTGCTGCCAGCGGCCAAAACGCGAAGCGCTGTGATAATTAATGATTTTATTAACTACCAGATCTGCCTCACTGGTATTCTTTACGGGTAAGCGCCCCACTCCCACTACCATTTGGTTGGCCATACCTGCATTATTGATATCATCGGCATCAGACAAAAAGCCAAAGAAATCATCAGAAGGATAAGCGTAAATAGGATCAATAGAAATAGTGGATTGCCAGGTAGGCACCAGGTTCGTATTGCCGCTAATACGATATTTATAATCATATGAAGCATCCCCAAATAACAATACATATTGCAGCCCTCCCCTGTCATACACCATTTTGATAAAGTCACGGATAGCGGTAGGATCAGGATTGCCTGAACTGAATTCTGTATAGATCTGCGCTACATCTACCACCTGAACTGACAGGCCATCGTGCGATGTATGCCAGCTGGCCAGCCTTTGGGCGGAAGCCGTCAAAGCATTGGTAGTGATAATCAGCATATTCGCCCCGCTGATGCCGTGTAAATCCTGGTTAGCGACAGTACCCATGTAAGTTGGACTGAGTAAACCCTGGTCTTCAAAAGCAACATATTCATGTAGCGAAGGGGCTTCACGGGTGAAGGATAAGGTGCTGCCATTCAGGCTGGTAGTAAGTTGTATAGGGGCAATGGGATCAGTGATATCCCATATTTTAGTTTGTGTACCGGCACCCTGCAATAAGAACTCAGGCGTTTGACCGATTGAGGCTGCATCTCTGAAAAAGAGGGGTGCATTTGTAGTTAACTGCAAAGGGATGCGCGCATTCAGATTTATATAGTCCAGCCAGGCGGTAGCTCCACTTGCTCCGGGTGTAAAGGTAAAAGTGACCGGGCATGCGGTACCTGTGACCGTAGCAGAGAAGGTCCCTGAAGTGGTGGTTGCAAATGCTTCAAAAATATTTCCCGTGATGGCAGCAGTTGTGAGTGAACCGGCTTTAATACCAGCGATAGCGATATCAAATTTACTGTTGCCACCACTGCGTGCGCCAACTCTTGTATTGATACTGAGCGAGGTAGGCGTAAATGGTAAGGTAAAGGGGATTGTTCTGGCAGTTTGAGTAGTACTGAAAGCAGGCCCCCACCATTGTTTACCACTTTGTAAGAGGTTCAGGCTATCCTTCTCATAATAGTCATGGTAATCAAAGCGCTGGACTGTGGTAGTGGCGACAGGTATGCCGGCATCAGTGGAGATACGTTTACCGCCGCTGCTTACCTGCAGAAAGTAATAAGCTGTATCGCTGTAAAGATTGAGTGTGTGGAAATAGGTGCTACCCTGGTAGGCCCAGCTATGAGGGCCGGGGGCGTAGAACAGCAGGTAATCATTAACTGCCATCAACGCAAGTTCCGGAAGGTCATCATAGCGGGTGCCATTTACTGCCTCCGGGAGCATGCGACCACCGGTGCCATAGAGGCGGATTTCGGCAGAGGTATTGATACCCATACTGTTTAGCAGGGTTTTATCGATCTTGTAGATCCCTTCGCGGGCAACAGCGAGTTTGTACCATGTACCGGAAGCCAGTACAGAATGGTCTGCATGGGGAGTAGTACGACCTGCATCTGGTATTGTACGACCTGCCGCCTGCACTGGTAAAAGCCAGGTCACCACACCTAACAGTATGTAACACAGTCCGTAAAATTTCATGCAGGGAATTTGCGCAAACATAACAAAATTACTCTATATTTATCTCCTGAATCGACCACCCGGTAGACACCGGAAAAGGAAAAATTGCTTACCATATCACAGTATATCCTTCGAAACCGTATATTAGTATACCGAATGGAAAAACCTGGTGAACAGAAGCACTGAAAGGGACGCAGATAATATTAAAATAATACGTATGCCATCCCTCCCATGAAAATACAAAGCATTGATTTAAAACATCATACGGCTAATTATAACGCAAAGCCTTACAGATTAATTATTTTTACTATAAAATAAAATGTGCTAAATTTGCGTTTACCATAAATATCAAATAATAAAGTTGAATCGCATGCATAGATTAACCTCTGTCTCATTCCTCTTAGGCGCCAGTGTCATGCTGTCAATGACTGCCTGTAATAAGAATGGCGGCGGGGCCTTCAGTAAAAAGAAGGATAAATCCACCGCTACCGGCTGGAACTACAATGACCCAAAGATGGGTGGTTTCAGTGTGGCAAAAAATAAAGATCAGCAAACTGGCCCTGGTCTTGTATTCGTACAGGGTGGTACCTTTGCCATGGGGGCAACCGAGCAGGACGTAATGGCTGACTGGAATAACATTCCACGTCGTATCACTGTATCATCTTTCTATATAGATGAATCAGAGGTAGCCAATGTACACTATCGCGAGTATCTGCATTGGTTACGTCGCATGTACAATGAGTCTTTCCCGAATGTTTATCGCCAGGCTTTACCGGATACTCTGGTATGGCGTAGCGAGCTGGCTTACAACGAGCCGCTGGTAGAATATTATTTCCGTCACCCTGCCTATAACGATTATCCGGTAGTAGGTGTGAACTGGAAACAAGCTGTTGACTACTGTAAATGGCGTTCTAACCGTGTGAATGAGAAGCTGTTGATCGAAAAAGGACTGCTGTCTAAAACAGATATGAACAATCAGGCTGATGATAATACTTTCGACACTAAGTCTTACACGGCTGGTCTGTATGAAGGTATTCCCGGCAAGATGACAAAACAAACCAAAGAACAGTTCAGAAACTCTGATGGTTCTCCACGTACTGCACAGTTTGAAGACGGTGTAATGTTACCAAACTACCGCCTCCCAACAGAAGCTGAGTGGGAATATGCGGCACTGGGTTACATTGGTCAGAACCCTGGTCCTTCCAAGAAAGAAGGTAAACGTGGTGAGGAGTTGATCATGAACAAACAGGTGTATTCCTGGGGTACCAACAACAGCGGTTTGAGAGATATCCGCCGTGGTGCATGGCAAGGTCAGTTCCTGGCTAACTTCAAACGTGGTTCCGGTGATAACATGGGTATGGCCGGTGGTCTGAATGACCGTGCGTCTATCCCTGGTCCGATTACTGCTTACTTCCCGAACACTTTCGGTATCTATAATATGTCTGGTAACGTGAGCGAGTGGGTACTTGACGTATATCGTCCGCTGAACCCGATCGACGGTGATGACTTCAACTACTTCCGTGGTAACAAGTTCCAGACTACCTATATGAATGGCGAAAATGAGCCTGAAAAGGATAGCCTGGGTCACCTGAAAATGCGTGATGTAACTGATGAGGAAAGTGCTAACCGTCTGAACTACCAGAAAGGTGATGTGATCAACTACCTGGATGGTGATACCCTGTCACAGGTTGAGTATGGTTATGGTGTAACTTCCCTGATCAACGATAAGTCTCACGTAGTGAAGGGTGGTAGCTGGAATGACCGTGCTTATTGGCTGTCTCCTGGTACACGTCGTTACATGCAGGAAGATATGGCGACTAACACTGTTGGTTTCCGTTGTGCAATGGACCGTGTAGGTAGCCCTGAGGGTAATAAGTTTAAGACAGGTAACCTGTTCAAGAAACAACGTCAGAAGAGATAGTTTCGACTTAAATAAATAGTAATGAATAAGCCGCGGTCTACGACCGCGGCTTATTCATTTTATGGATGCTCCTGTTTTTTATGAGCGCTCCTGCGGAGGCTTTAAAAACACCGGGATCTACTTCCAAATTTCGAGGATCTCTTCTGTGTGGTTTTTGGTATCTGGTTTTGAGATGATCTTATCTATCACCCCATTCTCATTGATGAGGAAAGTAGTTCGGTGAGTGCCGTCATAAACTTTGCCCATGAATTTCTTTTCACCCCATACCCCGTATTGTTCTACGATCTTTCTATCCTCATCTGCCAGTAATGGAAAAGGCAAGTCATATTTCTCTGCGAATTTCTGATGGCTTTTTTCTCCATCTGTACTTACGCCGACTACTGCATAACCTTTTTGCAGTAAAGCGGTGTAATTGTCACGGAGATTACATGCCTGTGCTGTACATCCCGGTGTCATATCCTTCGGATAGAAATACAATATCACTTTCTTTCCTTTCAGATCAGACAGGGATACTTTATTCCCTGACTGATCGAGCCCTTTAAATACCGGGGCTTTATCTCCTTCTTTCAAATGTGTCATCTTGTAAATTTAAATGTATACACCGATGCATTACCGGCTAAATCAGTAACAGTTAATACCAGTGTATGGTTGCCTGCAGGACAATGATTATCGAAGTTATATGTCAGCACATTGCTACGGCGGGAGAACATCAGCCATTTACCGTCCAGCTCTGCCCGATAGCTCTTAATGCCATTTGCATCGCTCATCGCAAAGGACAGTTTACCTGCCTTAGACAGGTTCGCGCCACTTTTTAATCCACCGATAATGGTGATCTTAGGTGCGATCGTATCTACTGCGAGGCGGAAGTTGCCGAACTCCCTGAACTTACCTACATACCAGCCATTGTCGATGGTGGTTCCGGTAATGGTTTCGCCCAGTCCTTCCCTAACCATCACCACCTTGTTCGCCAGGTTTGCCGGCAATGGTTTTACTGGTTTCAGGCGAAGATTGAAAGGTGTGTGCACAGGTACTAATGGGGTATGCAGGCGATACGCAGGGAAACCACCCTTGCCATCCAGTTCTGCATAATTGAAACAGATCTTGTCGTATAGTGCGGTTTCATCTAAATAAAACTCCACCTGGTTGTTTTCAAAGATATTCCTGGATTCAGCATACATGGTATTCGCGCAGGGAGCTTCTTTATCCGGCTCACCACTTTGCTGCAATGTCAGTTTCACCACGCTGGTATTGCCATAGGCATCCTTTACCTGCATCTTCGCAGGGTGGGGCTTCCCATCGGAAAGATCCAGTACCCCATCGCCCTGCATATCCTGGTAGATGCTCAGCTTGTTGCCCGGTTCGGTAAATAAGAGCTGGATCCATGGACCACCGCTCTTCTTCGTTTTATAGTCAATATGTGCATTGATGTACAGTGACTCATCAAAGCCAATATTGTCGATGGTAAAACTGGTATTAGGCACATCTTCATCAAACAGTACCACCTGGTAGATACCGTAGGTATTTGGTGCTGTAGGACTCATCTTATCAACAGCTGTCAGCCCCAGCCCTACACTGGCAGCTCTTACTTTTACTACGGGGGTAGTGGTTATGTATTCACTGCCTACTTTCTTTACAGGCAGGATGATGGGAGATTGATCATAGATGCTCCTTTCCATATCGTAGATCGCAATGCGGGATACGACAGGTGCGGTAGCATCTGCTATGTCGAAACCGAATAATAACGGATTCAGTCCGTGTTCTGATTGTGTACTTCTGATCTCGAAGTGTACGTGTGGACCTGCGGAACCTCCGGTATTACCACTCCATGCAATGAGCTCTCCTTTCTTTACGGGAAACTTACCGGCAGGGATCTTCAGATCCTGTACCCAGCTTTCTGCGGAGTATTGCTGTTGCTTTACGTATTCTTCCAATGCGGGGAAGAAACGATTCAGGTGACCATATACGGTAGTATACCCATTGGGGTGGGTGATGTATACTACATTACCATAGCCGGTATGCGACACCCCGATGCGGCTTACATAACCATCAGCGGCGGCATGTACCAGCAGGTTTTCCCTTTGCTGGGTTTTGATGTCAAGACCTGCGTGGAAATGATTAGGGCGGAGTTCGCCAAAGTTACCCGCCAGTTGGATAGGTATATCCAGTGGATTGCGGAAATACCCACGAGGATAATTTTTCTCTGGTAATTGCGCATGTAACAGCTGCGGCAAGAGGATGCAAAGTCCAAGGATTCGTTTGATCATGTTACAAAAATAAGAATAAGCATCAAACGATTGCTTTCAGCTTCAGCAAAAGGAATTTTTGACCAGGTGCATGAGCCTGCAGGCCGCTGAAAAGGAGGGATATTCCCTTATATTTGTAATACATGGCTCCAGCATTTACAGGCGATAAAATAAGACAGCTATTGATACACATAGCCGGCTGCGTTACCTTCCTGGCGCTGCCTATCGTCTTTTCGCCTGATGCCAGCAACTTATACGATCTGCTACGTTTTCCCCCGGCCATGCGGGATTTCATTGTATATGTGCTGTTGCTGCTGTTCTTCTATTTTAATTTCTTCTGGCTCATACCTACATTTTATTTCCGCAGAAAGTATGTCAGCTTTTTTGCACTGGCTATCGTCTGTTTTGGATTGATCGTATTACTGCCAAATGCATTGATTGTGGGCGATAATGTATTTCATCAGGGGCCTCCCCCACCGCATTTCAGCATGCCTCCGGAGCCCCGCAAACATTTCATTCTGGTAGACATGGGGCACCAGATTTTTCTTTTTCTGGCTGTATTCTTTTTCTCCTTGATTGTGAAAATTCGCAATCGATGGAAACAAGCAGAACAGGAAAAACTCAATGCGGAATTATCTTACCTGAAAGCACAGATCAATCCGCATTTTCTTTTCAATGTGCTCAATAGTATTTATTCGCTGGCAGTTGTAAAATCTGACGAAACGCCGACCGCTGTCGTCAAGCTATCAGGCATGATGCGTTATGTGCTCAATGATGCCGGCCATCATATGGTGCCAGTGTCCAGGGAGATTGATTATATCCGCGACTATATTGAATTGCAGCGGATCCGTTTTGGCACTTCTCTGCCATTGACATTTACAGTTAAGGGCGGGCCTTCGGGTCAGCTGATTGCACCGCTGATCCTGATCTCTTTTGTCGAAAACGCTTTTAAGTATGGCATCAATGCAGCAGAAGATGCGGCTATTGAAATAGACATCAGTATAGACGAGCAGTTATTGCAGTTTCATGTATTCAACAAAAAAGTGACCTTCAATGATATTCCTGCTGCCAGCAGTGGCCTGGGTATAGAGAATACCAGAAAACGCCTGGAACTCCTGTATCCTGGCCGTCATACACTGGATATCAGGGATGCTGCCGATCACTTTTCCGTTTCACTCACTTTGCAACTTATATGATCATACAAGCTATTGCCATAGATGATGAATTGCCGGCACTCACGCTGATCTCGAACTTTTGTGAGCGGATTGATTTTATACGCCTGCAACAAACTTTCAATAAGCCGGAAGAGGCCCTGCAATATATTCAGCAATCTCCTGCAGATCTTCTATTTCTCGATATCAACATGCCGGGTATGCCAGGCACTGATCTATACAAATCCATCACTCAACAACCCATGGTGATCTTCACCACTGCACATAGTGAATATGCGGTGGAAGGCTTCAACCTGAATGCGGTGGATTACCTGCTGAAACCCTTTACCTTCGAGCGTTTTCAACAGGCTGTACAAAAGGCACAGGCACAGCTGCAATACCAGCAAAGCCTGCAAAAAAATGAACAGCAACAATTAGTTTTACGGGTGGATTATGGATTAACAAGGATTGAGCTGAAGGATATACTTTTTATTGAAGGGCTGGACGACTATCTGAAAATTCATCTGCATAATCAACCACCACTGGTAATACGGATGACAATGAAAGTGATGTCAGAAAAACTACCTGCACATTCCTTTGTACGGGTACACAGATCGTATATAGTTCCTTTGTCAAAGATTGACCAGGTAAGGAATAAAACGATTTTGATAGGCACACAGGAAATCCCTGTTGGCAATAGTTACGAGGCTAATTTTCATGCGCGGTTTAAATAGAAAAAGGCGCATCTTCCGACACGCCTTTTTCTGGTTCGATCAATTTATTCGCTAATTATTTATGTTCTCCTATTTTATGCGGCTTAGGATATTTAAATAATGTACTTGTCAGGATAGGAATAACAAAGATGCTTACGGTAATTATAGAAGTAGCCCAGTCAGCTTCGTGGCTACCCAGGAACGTTGCAAATGCCTCACCTTGAAAGAAGTGCTCATATACTGCCAGCAGCAGTTTGATACCCAGTACGCCGATCACGAGGAAAGCGGCAGTTTCCAGGAAAGGATATTTCTCCATCAGTCTTACGAAACCCTGCGCTACAAATCGCATGGCCAGGATACCGATGAATACACCCGTCCAAACCAACACTATATTTTTGCTGAATGCCACAGCTGCAAAAACGTTATCCAGGGAGAAAGCCAGGTCCATTACTTCCACCACAGCTACAGTAGCCCAGAATGGGCCCATCCAGCCGATCGTATGTTTGTAAAACCAGTTCTGTGATTTATCTACTGCTTCAGGTGCTTCATTTTCTTCAGCCTGTTTTTTCTTTGCAGCTTTTTCTTTGAAGTAATTCAAAGTCAGGTATAAGAGGTAAGCGCCACCAATTGGTTTCAGCCACCAGAATTGAATGAGGAAAGCGGCGAATGCCAGGCAGATACCACGGAATACATAAGCGCCGACGATACCATATTTTAAAGCTCTGTTACGATCTTTCTGAGGGAGGTCCATTACCATTGTAGCCAATACAGCTGCGTTATCCACGGATAACAAACTTTCAATAATGATAAGGTTCCCGATTACCAATAGGGAAGGGATGGGATTATTAATGATCTCCTGGATAAATTCAGTCATGTTGCAAGTCGGTTTAATTTTCGCTTTTAGGTGTGTAAAACTAACAGGTTTATTTGAGCCGTACAAGTGTTCCAAAAAAATCGCTGATACCTGCGCAGCATCAGCGATTCCCAGAATTTTAAAGAATCCGGTGCTTATCCGGCATAACGGTCTACGTATTCCTGCAGGCCTCCGCGCTGGCCGGCACCAACGGCTTCGAAGCGCCAGCGGTTCTCTCTCTTATAGATCCGGCCGAACTCTACGGCGGTTTCTATAGAGAAATCTTCTCCCAGCTCATAGCGCAGGATCTCCTGGTTCGAGTTTGCATCGTAGATCCTGATAAAGCTGTTACGCACTTGTCCGAAGTTCTGCTTGCGGGTAACTGCATCGTGGATTGTCACCACTACACACAGTTCCTGTATGGCGGGATTGATTACTGAAAGGTCAACTGACAGGGTCTCATCATCTCCATCACCAGCGCCTGTACGATTATCGCCAGAATGCTTTACAGACTTATCCGGCGATTCCAGGTTATTATAAAATACAAAATATTCGTCAGCGGGTATCTTCCTGTTATTTCCCAGCATGAATACGGAAGCATCCAGGTCAAACTCAGACCCGGAGTGTGATTCATTTACATCCCAGCCCAGTCCGATGGTGAATTTCGGTAATGCCAGGTCTGCTCTTTCACCTTTTTGCAGATTGATTGCCATAATGGATTTTATTTTGCATGATCAAAAGCCGCGAGCTGTAATAGCTGATCCAGCGGCTGCTTATCGAATGTTGTCAGGGAGGCGCTCATTCCGGCATTGGAAGCCCCTTCTACATCTGCCAGCGGATTATCGCCCAGGTGCCAGATCTGCGCCGGGGATAATACTGCGCCATGCAGGTAGCGGGCTTTTTCCAGCAGTTGTGCAAAGAACTGTGGTGCCGGTTTGGAATGCCCGGTTTCATCTGAATACAACTGGAACGAAAAATATTGCGCCCATCCGAATCGTTCCATGATGCTACGCAATGCGGCCCCCTGTATGAAACCGGTATTGCTCAGCAAGCTGATGGTGCGGCCGGTAGCCCTGATATTGGCAAACAGTGTATTCAGATTATTATATAAGGGAACAGGCGGATACTGTGTCCACAGCTCTTCCAGTGTTGCATAACAACCTGTGAGTTGTTCCGCTGTTATTCCTTTTACGTCTCTGCCTAATTTATGCAGGCATAAGAGGTAAATTTCGAAGGTGTGCACATTCCTGCCCGTCACTTCGTTCATATTATTTACCAGTACATCTACTTCCCGGATCGCCGCTTCCACGGTAGCCGGGGAATGCTCGCTCAGCCGGAAATATTTACGAAACCCTTCCGCACGTAGCTGCTTGTAGGCGGGGTTAGAGCGAATGAGTGTCATCCATACATCCAGTGAGATGTGCCTGATATTTTCTATCGCGATCAATACACGTAGTTTTTCAGAATTTCGACGAAACTGTCATTCGGTTTAGGTTCACCGAGTGCCCTGAACTTCCAGGTACCATCCTTACGGTATACTTCGGCGAAGATCATACCCTGCATATTATTATAGGCTGCATCACCTGAAAGGCTGAAGCGGGCTATTTCTTTACCATTTTTATCTACAGCGCGGATAAAGGCGTTTTCCACCATTCCGAAGTGTTGATTGCGCTGGCGCCCCTGGTAAATAGTAACCAGGAAAAGAATCTTGTCGTACTTCTGATCCAGGCTATCCAGTTTTACGATGATTTGTTCATCATCTCCGTCACCGGCGCCGGTACGGTTATCGCCAGTGAGCCAGATATGCCCTGAGGGATGTTGCTGGCTATTGAAGAAGATCACATCGCCCTGGTGCAGGCTGATGTTACGGCCATCATTTGTCCGAATTGTCCTACCCAGATCTGCCACTTTTCCATTCTTGTCCAGGAGGAATGCGATTGCATCCAAGTCATATTCTTCTTCTTTACTGCCACCTAGCAGTTTCCCAAAAAATCCGCCAGCTCCCGATTTGCGGATATCCCATCCTAATCCAATTGTTACAGCTGACAGATCGAAGCTTTCTCCTTTGTCATTCTTGCGCAGGTCAATGGTTTGTCCCTTTACTAAATTAATTGCCATTTTAATTCCCGGGTATTTGGTTTATACAATGTGCCTGTGAATATAAAGCATTCGCAGGTATTTTAGGTTTATGTACTGCTTCATTTTCGAATTTTACAACAGCCGCAGGTCATTCGGAACCAGAATGAGGCATTAACTATGTTTATGTTACGTTAAAATGGGGCTATACAAATTATTAATTTCCGTACTTTAGCCCCGCCAAACCGGAAAAACCTAATGTCAATCATAGTCAAACAACTCAGCAAAGTCTACGGAGAGCAACAGGCAGTCAGCGATATTTCCTTTACGCTGGGTAAGGGAGAGGTAGTTGGTTTTCTGGGGCCGAATGGTGCGGGAAAGAGTACTACCATGAAAATGCTCACTGGTTATGTACCCATCACCAGTGGTGAGGCCAGTGTATGTGGGTTCAATGTAGCTACGCATCCGCTGGAAGTTCGTAAGCGGGTAGGTTACCTGCCTGAAGCCAATCCTTTGTACCTGGATATGTATGTCCGGGAATTCCTAAGTTTTATGGCGCAGGTACACCAGCTGGGCAGTAACAGTCAGCGCAGGATTGACGAAATCATTGAGTTGACGGGATTGACACCAGAGGTAAGTAAAAAAATACAGTCACTTTCCAAAGGATACAAGCAGCGTGTAGGCCTGGCCCAGGCGCTGATCCATGACCCGGAGGTGCTGATCCTGGATGAGCCTACGAACGGGTTTGACCCCAACCAGCTGGACGTGATCAGGGATGTGGTGAGGAATTTGGGTAAGGAAAAGACCATTGTACTCAGTACCCACATCATGCAGGAGGTAGAGGCGATGTGTAACAGGGTCATCATTATCAACAAAGGGAAAATTGTGGCTGACGATTCTCTGGCTAATTTGCAACAAGAAGGTGCAGATAATGGTTATATCCAAGTGAGCTTTGGTGGCCTGGGTCCGGATGAGACAGAGCTATTGTCAATCGGTGGTGTGACTCACGTCAGGCAAACAGATGCGCATGGCTGGCAATTATACACCAATGAACTGGAAATTGTGCGAAAAAACCTACTACAATTTGCTTTGATAAATAACAGGAACATACTTTCTTTGCATAGCAATTCTCAAAGTCTGGAAACTATCTTCAGGGAATTGACGAATAAAATTTAAAACAACTTATAACAATGAGTACCATTTCAGCAATCCATGCCAGGCAAATTCTTGATAGCCGTGGTAATCCGACAGTAGAGGTAGATGTAACAACAGAAGACGGTAACTTTGGCCGTGCCGCTGTACCTTCAGGTGCTTCCACTGGTAAGCACGAAGCGGTAGAGCTGCGTGACAATGATAAATCTGTTTACATGGGTAGAGGCGTTTTGCAGGCAGTAGCTAACATCAACGACATTATCGCTGAGGAACTGATAGGATGGGAAGTATCTGACCAGGCCGGTATCGACAAATATCTGATCGAACTGGATGGTACTGAAAATAAAGGTAAACTGGGAGCAAACGCTACCCTGGCTGTATCTATGGCTGTAGCTAAAGCTGCTGCTGAACAGGCTGAACTGCCTTTATACCGTTACCTGGGTGGTGTAGCTGCTGTTACCCTGCCAGTTCCCCTGATGAACATCATCAACGGTGGCGTTCACGCTGACAACAAGATTGATTTCCAGGAATTTATGATCGTTCCTTTCGGCGCACCTTCTTTCTCTGAAGCACTGCGTTGGGGTACTGAAGTATTCCACCACCTGAAGTCTGTACTGAAGAAAAAAGGTTACAGCACTAACGTAGGTGACGAAGGTGGTTTCGCTCCGGATATCCAGAGTAACGAAGAAGCTATCGAAACTGTACTGCTGGCTATCGAAGCAGCTGGTTACAAACCAGGTGAGCAGATCGGTATCGCACTGGATGCTGCAAGCAGCGAAATGTTCAACGACGCTGACAAAACTTACAAATTCTACAAAAGCTCCGGCAAAGTGATCAGCAGCGATGAAATGGTTGCTTTCTGGGCTGAATGGTGCAAAAAATATCCTATCGTTTCTATCGAAGACGGTATGGCTGAAGACGACTGGGCTGGCTGGAAAAAACTGACTGATGCTGTAGGTGATAAAGTACAGCTGGTTGGTGATGACCTGTTCGTAACTAACGTTAAACGTCTGAAAACCGGTATCGACGAATCTATCGCTAACAGCATCCTGGTCAAGGTTAACCAGATCGGTACTGTTACTGAAACTATCGATGCTGTAAACATGGCGCACAAAGCTGGGTTCACTTCTATCATGTCTCACCGTTCCGGCGAAACTGAAGACGTTACCATCGCTGACCTGGCAGTAGCCCTGAACTGTGGTCAGATCAAAACCGGTTCTGCTTCCCGTACTGATCGTATGGCGAAATACAACCAGTTACTGCGTATCGAAGAAGAACTGGATACTACCGCTTATTTTCCGGGAAAATCCATTAAATTTGGTAAGAAGTAATCTCTCTCACAACTGGAGTTCGTGCAAGTGATTTTATTACATAATTGCCGAGTTTTCATTAGTGGTCAATATTCCGGGTTTTGATTTACGTCAAAACCCGGATTTTTTTTGGTATGGCATGAATTCTGTACCTTTCCGTTCCGATGCCAGACATGATATCTAAAATAAAGTCCATAAAGATACCAGTGTATATGCGAAATAAATATTTCGTGTCAGCAGCTGCATTTGTAATATGGCTCGCATTTATAGATAGCAAGAACTTCATCTCACAGTACGAACTGAGCTCAGAAGTGAATAAACTGGAAAGTCAGAAATCCTTCTTTATGGAGGAAATTGTAAAAACCCGCAAAGAACAGGAAGAATTATTGTCCAGCCCTGACAAACTGGAGAAATTTGCCCGCGAAAAATACCTCATGAAGAAAGACGATGAGGACCTTTTTATCTTCACTGAAGAACAATAACAGTCTCAACTATTCAAAGCCGCTATCGTCACGCTTCTCTACCTTACCGCCCATCCCTTCCTTCTCTTATCTTTCGAAATATTTCGTTTATTTTGACAATACATTCTGCATAATCTCCGTTATACTGTTATGAATTAATCATTTGTATTAAAACTTATTTGCATGGGGAATTCTACACAACTATTTTCTACTTTTCTTTCTGTTACTGATAGCGCAAATAAATTGCACAAAATGGATAATCAAGATCCCGAACTTTCCCGCGAAGAACAAATTTGCCTGAACCAAACCCGCAAAGCGCTGGACAACATTATTTATTCACCCAGACCTGAGACTATCAGAGCGATTGCTGAATACGCGAAGAAGACCCAGCCGACTAAATAAGAGGCCCTTTCAGCACCTTTAATTTTGAGACCTTTTTTGCCATACCTTTACAGGTATGACAAAGAAAGAGCGGTTTGCCTTTGTACTCAACTATTTCGAGCAACATGCTCCCAATGCGGAGACTGAACTGCTCTACGATAATCCTTATCAATTATTGGTGGCCGTCATCCTGTCTGCGCAATGTACAGACAAAAGGGTGAATATGACTACACCGGCTATCTTCAAAAAGTACCCGGATGCAGAGAGTATGAGCCACGCCACGTTCGATGAGTTATTTCCTCTGATCCGCAGCATCAGCTATCCTAATAACAAGACGAAACACCTGATCGGAATGGCTAAGATGTTGATGGAAGACTTTAACGGAGAGATACCAGATTCCGTATCTGAGCTGATCAAACTACCGGGGGTGGGCCGGAAGACTGCCAATGTAATTACTTCTGTTGT
Source organism: Chitinophaga sancti (assembly GCF_034424315.1). GTDB lineage: Bacteria > Bacteroidota > Bacteroidia > Chitinophagales > Chitinophagaceae > Chitinophaga > Chitinophaga sancti. Next base: position 6,004,331 of record NZ_CP139972.1, on the reverse strand, counting down.
ACATCATCAGCCTAATATGGCTGTAGATACACATGTGTTTCGCGTATCAGCGCGCGTAGGACTGACGACGAATGCCAAAACTCCTTTGCAGACGGAGCTGCAATTACTGAAATATATTCCTGAAGAGAAAGTGCATATTGCACATCACTGGCTCATCCTGCATGGCCGGTATATATGTATTGCCAGAAGCCCCAAATGTGGGGAATGTGGCATCAGGCCTGCCTGTAAATATTATAAAACGCTGATAAAAGGACAATAACCGCTTATGCAAAACCCCTTTCTTGCCGCTGAATGGCGCAACCTGCTCATGATCAATTTTCAGGCAGATCCTGCTGTACTGAAGGCGTATGTACCTTATCGCACGGAACTGGATACCTGGAATGATAACCATTATGTAAGTCTTGTGGGATTTATGTTTCAGAATACCCGGGTAATGGGCTTCTCTATCCCTTTTCACAGGCATTTTGAGGAAGTGAATTTAAGGTTCTACGTGCGGTATAAGGATGGGGCAACCTGGAAAAGAGGCGTTGTTTTTATTAAAGAGCTGGTGCCTAAACGTGCCATCACTTTTGTTGCAAATACAATCTATAAAGAGAAATACGCTACGCACCCCATGCGGCACAGATGGTCACCTTCTGACGAAGCGCTGGAGGTGAGTTATGAATGGAAAGCAGGTGCACACTGGAACCACCTTACAGCTAAAGCAGAGGTAGCACCCCAACCGATAACAGCCGGTAGTGAAGCGGCATTTATCACAGATCATTACTGGGGTTATACCCATATGGGTGCGGAAAAAACCGGGGAATACCAGGTCACCCATCCACAGTGGAAAACACATGGTATGATTGATTATAGCTACCAGGTAGATACCGCAGCCCTGTATGGAAATGATTTTGTGCCCATGCTGAGTGAGCCGCCAATATCCGCATTGCTGGCAGAGGGCTCGGAAATTACAGTATTGCCAAAAAGGATTTTATAATTATAGCAGGCCACTGAGTAAAAAACACGCTTCCGCCGCAGGTAGAAGCGTGTTTTTTATTGCCTATTGCAATTTCGGTTATATTTTACTTATCTTATACGGGTAAAAACTCGTCATCGTTAAGTATTAAATCGTTATGAAAGTAAGCACCGTTATCCGGCTATCCGTTATGATGTTCCTGGAATTCTTTATCTGGGGGGCATGGTTTGTTACATTAGGAACCTATTTAAGCGCGAACCTTCATGCATCCGGTATCGCCACTGCCAATGTATTCTCCACCCAGTCATACGGCGCTATTATCGCTCCTTTTATTATCGGTATGATCGCCGATAAGTTCTTCAATGCGGAGCGCATCCTGGGCATACTGCACCTGGCAGGCGCGTTCCTGATGTTCCAGATGTTCCGTTCAGAAGATGTAAGCGTGTTCTATCCGTATGTATTTGCTTACATGGTTCTCTTCATGCCCACGCTCGCACTGGTCAATTCCGTTTCATTCCGCCAGATGACCAATCCTGAAAAACAATTCTCCGTGATCCGCATGTTTGGTACCATCGGCTGGATTATAGCGGGTGTACTGGTGTCTGTATTTGCCTGGGATACCAAAGAAGGCGTTTCTGAAGGAATGCTGAAGAACACTTTTGCCATGGCTGGTATCGCCTCTGTGATCCTGGGAATTTACAGTTTTAGTCTCCCAAAGACACCGCCTATTAAGGACAAAAATCAGAAAGAAAGTATTGGTGAAATTTTAGGTCTCGACGCCATCCGCTTGCTGAAGAATGGAAACTTCTTAGTATTCTTTATCTCCTCTATTCTGATCTGTATTCCACTGGCATTCTATTATCAGAACGCACACCGTTTCTTCGAAGAAATGAAGATGCCGCATGTGACACTGATGATGACGATCGGTCAGCTTTCTGAAACTTTCCTGATCCTGCTGATTCCTGTATTCTTCAGAAAATATGGTTTCAAAAAAACCATCATGGCAGGTATGCTGGCATGGGCTATCCGCTATGCATTGTTTGCTTATGGTGATGCCAACGGTCTCCTGTTCATGCTGATCCTCGGTATCGCACTGCATGGTATCTGTTATGATTTCTTCTTTGTGTCTGGTCAGATCTATACGGATGCACAGGCAGGTGAGAAATATAAGAGTGCGGCACAGGGGCTGATCACACTCGCTACCTATGGGGTAGGTATGCTGATCGGCTTCTGGGTAGCAGGTATTATTTCTGATCATTACAAAGATCTGCCTTTAGCAGAATCCTGGCGCCGTGTATGGATTATTCCTGCCGGTATCGCGCTGGCAGTATGTTTCATCTTCCTCGTATTGTTTAAGGAAAAACAAACCAAACCCGCTTTGTAAGTATGCAACGTATTTCCATGTTAGGTTCAGGCTTTATAGGCCGATTCTATGCTGATTCCCTGCTGGGGCAGCGTAGCCGTGATAAGATTGTTAGTATTTATTCCCGCAGGGAAGAGACTGCACAGAAGTTCGCCGCAGACTACCAGGTTCCTCACTGGACAACGGATATAGAGGCATCCATTGCTCATCCTGATGTGGATGTAGTATGTATCTCTTTGCCCAATAACCTCCATGAGGTAGCGGTATTGCTTTGTTGTAAACATAAGAAAGGGGTGATCTGCACAAAGCCACTTGGCCGTAATGCAGCGGAGGCCAAACGCATGCTGGAAGCTGTAGAAAAAGCAGGCATCTTCAATGGTTACCTCGAAGATCTCGTATATACACCCAAATTCCTGAAAGCACTGGATAGTGTGAAGAACGGAGCACTGGGCAAAATACTCTGGGCCAAATCCAGAGAAACACATCCCGGCCCACACAGCGAATGGTTCTGGGATAAGGAACAGGCAGGTGGTGGCTGTATCCTGGACCTGGGGTGCCACTGCGTGGAAATAGCCCGGTCATTTATCGGTAAAGACATTAAACCAGTAGAAGTGATGTGCTGGGCCGATACACAGGTAAAACCGATCGATGCCGAAGACCATGCCATTGGATTAGTAAAATATGAAAATGGGGCCATCGGTCAGTTCGAAGTGAGCTGGACTTTCAGAGGTGGTTTAGACCTGCGCGACGAAGTGATGGGAACAGAAGGCACTATCTGGATCAACAATTTTCTGCGTACAGGTTTTGACATGTTCACCACCGGTAAGGGAGCTGATTATGTAGCGGAAAAAGCGGAAAGCAACAGCGGATGGTTATTTCCTGTGGGCGATGAACTGAATGACCTGGGCTACAACCATATGTTCACCGATATGTTTGCAGCAATGGAACAGAACAGGGCACCACAGGAATCGTTCTACGACGGCTATGTGGTGAATGCGATTCTGGATGCTGCCTATCGCAGTGCTGATTCCAGACAATGGGAACCGGTGAAACTGGAGATCTGGAGAGGCCGAGAGAATGTGGGGAAGGATGTGTCACAGCAGGAATATGATGCACAATACTATCTTGTAAAAGAAGAAATGACACATTATGGTACGAAGAAGTTGATCCTGAAAGACAAAGTGAGCGGCGCTATAATTGAAAAAGTTATAGACTAAGGTTTCTGCGGCGGGTCGCTTGTGCTGACCTGCCGCTCTTTTTTAACTTATTTTCACCACCAGTGCTTTTCCGAAAGCCTGCGGTATCTCCACTTGCACCAAAGTACCTTTTTCGTATTTATATACGTTCTTTTTGCCCTCTGGCAGGGTCAGCTCATATAACCCATTCCCTAATGATTTGAGTGGCAGGAAGGCCCCCTGTAGTTCTGAAAATATGCTGGTGATGTGATGCGGTTCGAAGAAATATAATTCCGATACGGTATGTACGATATCTGTGTTGTTCAGTACTGATCGTTCCCCATTATGGTTGATGCTGTAATTTTTCCCATCTCTTTTGGTCACGCTGTACTTGTTGTCTCCCTCCTTTCCTGTGGTGCGCTTTGCATTCGCAAGTACAAGTACATTGTTATCGTAATCACAATCAATATTGAGGTTGAATCTGGCAAGAGGTTTCATATCGACATTACTCTGGATGGCAATTTGTCTGGCGGTGCCTGTTACTTTCTGCACAGCAGTGATATTGCCGATCACATGACTGCCATAGCGGATTTCATAACTATGTGTCTGTGCGGCTAGTGCTAAGCTGATGAACGAAAGCGATAAAAACAGTACGAGGCTTTTCATAATAAGCATTTGGCGATAAATGAATATACAAAAAAAATCCTGCCCCGGAGGACAGGATCTTTTGTCAATATGCTAGTTAGCTGATTATCATTACTACAGCATCTCCCTGATTTTATTAACCAGTTCGCTTTTAGTGATAGGTACACCCATGATCTTATTATAACCCTGTGCATCGATCAGGAATTGCTCACGAATAATCTTGATGAGCTGCCCGTTGTTGATTTCAGGAATCAATACTTTATCATAGTTGTGCAGGATCTCACCCAGGTTCTTAGGGAAAGGACGCAGGTAGCGGATGTGTGCATGCGCTACTTCGTGGCCTTCTGCCAGCAGTTCCAGTACAGCGCTCTTGATAGCACCATAAGTAGAACCCCAGCCCAGTACCAGTACTTTACCCTTTTCAGGACCCAGTTCTATTGTCTGAGGAGGAATGTGATCTGCGATCTTGTCAACTTTTTCCTGGCGGATGCGCACCATTACCTGGTGGTTTTCAGGATCGTAGCTAACGTTACCGGTGATGTTCTGTTTTTCCAGGCCACCGATACGGTGTTCCAGGCCAGGGGTACCAGGCACTGCCCAGGGGCGCACCAGGTTTTCATCACGGTGATAAGGGAGGTAGGTATCCTCACCTTCTTCCAGTACAGTTTTGAACTTCACCGGAATTGGTTTAAGGTCGTCAGCCTTCGGGAAACGCCATGGTTCAGCACCATTTGCGATATAACCATCACTCAGCAGGATCACAGGGGTCATGTGTGCGATGGAAAGACGGAATGCTTCATAAGCCGCATCGAAACAGTCAGATGGTGTAGATGCGGAGATCACTGGCATCGGACATTCGCCATTACGACCATAATATGCCTGTAAGAGGTCAGATTGTTCTGTTTTGGTAGGCAGACCTGTGGAAGGACCGCCACGCTGAACGTTAATGATCAGCAGCGGGATCTCCAACATTACTGCCAGACCGATGGCTTCGCCTTTCAGTGCCATACCAGGACCAGAGGTGGTTGTTACCCCCATATGGCCACCGTAGGATGCACCAATGGCGGAAGCAATACCTGCTATTTCATCTTCAGCCTGGAAGGTGCGGATATTGAAGTTTTTGTAACGGCTCAGCTCATGCAGGATATCAGATGCGGGTGTAATTGGGTAGGTACCCAGGAACAGGGGCAGGTTTGCCTTCTGACTGGCGGCGATGAGGCCGTAAGACAGGGCAGTGTTACCTGTGATGCTGCGGTAGGTACCGGGCTCCATTCTCGCTTTTTCCACACGGTAGCGGGTGGTAAAGGCTTCTACGGTATCGCCCAGGTTATAACCTGCTCTCAGCGCTTTCAGGTTGCTATCTAAGATTTCGGGTTTCTTACCGAATTTCTCGTTGAGGAAGTTTTCAGTGCTTTCCAGGCTACGGTCGTACAACCAGTAGAGGAATCCAAGCACGAACATATTCTTGGCCCTGTCCTTTTCTTTCATACCCAGGGTACTTTCCTTGAGCGCTTCACGCGTCATCTTGGTCACGTCCATGGTATGAAGCTGGTAATTCACCAGGGAACCATCTTCGAGTGGGTTTACACCGTCAGGGTAGTTGGCCAGGCGCAGGTTTTTTGAATCAAAACCGTCAGTATTTGCGATGATGATACCGCCTTTCTTAAGGGATTTGAGGTTGGCTTTCAGCGCAGCTGCGTTCATAGCCACCAGTACATCACAGGCATCACCAGGGGTAAATATACGGTTGGAGGAGAAATGGAGCTGGAATCCGCTCACACCGGCCAGGGTACCCTGTGGGGCACGGATTTCGGCCGGGAAGTCAGGAAAAGTGCTGAGGTCATTACCCACGAGGGCTGTATTATTGGAAAACTGAGTTCCCGTCAACTGCATACCGTCACCACTATCCCCAGCGAACTTGATCACGACATCCTCTATCTGTTGAACCGAAGTATTTGACATTTAAGATCTTATTTAACGAAGATATTTTTTCAGGCTGTAAATTTAACGATTCGGAGGGTAGTATTTACTGTTTTAAATCATATTACTTTCCGATGGCTGAATTTTAACAAAAGTACACAAACTCAGTAGACTTTGTCTGATCGCCAGCATAGCTAAAAGTTATGAACCATAACTTTTAGTAATAGATCATGGGGTTAGCTAAATTTTCAACCCGGTGGCTATTGGGGTGTTTAAAGGAAAACCTGTGACTACCGGAGTTTAACAACGAATTCGCATTTGGTTTACGATAATTATGAGTGAAAATCGTAATTTAGCTGACAAATTATTAAAACATCATGGCATTATTCCAACCCAATAATCCTGTCCTGAATGAGAAGACATTTAGGGAAGCTGCCCTGAAATCTACAGACAACTCAATGACTGTTAAGGGTACTGCCAATAAGACTGCGTTTCTTTTAGCCCTGGTAATCTGTGCGGCTGTTTACTCCTGGGGAGTACTTGCAAGAGAGGGCAACATTATGCCATTCCTGCTTATAGGAGGTATCGGTGGCTTCGTACTGGCTATTATTATTAGTTTTAAGAAAGAATGGGCACCATATCTGTCACCTGCTTATGCACTGGCAGAAGGTTTATTTCTCGGTGTGATCTCCGCTTTGGTTGCTAATTTCTATAATGGTATTGTAATGCAGGCTGTAGGTCTGACATTATGTACTGCCATTGCAATGCTGGTATTGTACAAAACCGGTGTGCTCCGTGCAACTGCAAAGTTCCGTGCTATTGTATATACAGCGACTGCAGGTATTGCAGTGTTCTACCTGATTGCACTGGTACTGCGTCTTTTCTCTATTGATATTCCTTTCCTGCACCAAGGTGGCACAGTAGGTATTATCTTTTCACTGGTAGTAGTTGCGATTGCTGCGCTGAACCTAATCCTGAACTTTGATATGATTGAGCAGGGTACTGCCCAGGGTATGCCTAAGTATTTTGAGTGGTATGCTGCGTTTGGTCTGCTGGTGGTATTGGTATGGTTATATCTGGAGATACTGCAACTGCTGTTAAAATTAAATAGAAGATAGTTTATTCTTAATAAGCCAAAAATAAAAGCTCCTGCCTTCGGCAGGAGCTTTTATTTTTAGGGAACGTTATGATGCTGCATTGGTAAGTGCAGCATCTATAACGTTTATAGCGGGCTCTTGTAACCCACACCTAAAGTAATGTTAAAGCATTTGAACCCTTTCCCCTTGGCATGCTAATTGATTTTACTTACACAACCATATTAATTGAAACGACCATGAAAAAGATAATGTTAGTCCTAGCTATAGCCGTGACAGGTGCGTTTGCCTTCAGGACAAGTGATGAAGGAAGTATCTCAGGAAAGATAACGCCTGCAGATGGCGCAACAACAGCATGGGCGATTATAGGAACAGATACTTTAAAGGCTCCTGTGAATGATGGAACATTTTCATTGCAACAGGCCAAAGCCGGCACATATACTGTGATCGTGACTGCCAAAAGTCCATTCCAGGATGTGACTATCGCAAATGTGAGAGTAGAAGATGGCAAGGCAACCGATCTGGGCGAAATTAAACTGGCAGAAAAATAATTTAAGATAGCAATAGTTGGTTTTCATAGGGGTTAATCAAAAAGCCGGTTCCATACTTCAGTATGGCCGGCTCCATTTTTTTTAGGGGAGCGCCCGCTCCCTTTTTTATTTTCTCTCCACATAGGGGTATCAGCAGTGACAGCCGTTATCTATAATATCACAGCAAATCTAATTGTCACATATGCAAGCTGTACTCAGGACATTTTCCAGTACTGTTTCTTCCTATACGAAAGGGAATACGGACAAAGGTTATTTTTGTACCATGCCGGAAAATGCTGCATTGCAAAAATTATTACGGGAAAATGAACAGTTGTTCATGGAAACACTGTTCAGGAATTGGTTTCCCTTTGTCTGCAAGACGATCTACCGCATTGTTCAGGACACTGCCACTGCGGAAGACCTTGCACAGGATGTATTTATTAAGATCTGGAATCGCCGGGCTGAACTACAGGAAGTCTATTTTAAGGCTTACCTGCACAAAGCCGCGATCAATATGGCACTGGATTATGTTGATAAACAAAAGCGAAGAGGAGTACATATGGAATTGGGTGAACAGCATGAACCGGTTCGGGTGGAGAACCCTGGCACAGGCATGAGCCTGCAGCAGACCACCCGCCATATTCAGCAGGCGGTAGACAAGCTGCCCGAAAAGTGCAGGGAGATTTTTATACTTAGCCGATATGAAGAACTATCATACAAGGAGATTGCTACTACACTGAATATCTCTGTAAAAACAGTGGAGAACCAAATGGTAACAGCTCTTAAAAAACTACGAATTTCCCTGCAGGACTATTTGCAGGTGACTATCCTGTTCATAGCAGGAGCGGCGCTTTATCCTTTACTTTTACAATGTTGACATGTATGTCTGAGCAATTTGAAAATATTGATACGCTGATCGTACGCTCGCTGGAGGATTCACTCTCCCCTTCTGAGCAAACCATGCTGCAAACATGGTTAGACGAAGATGCCACACATCGCCGTTACTTCGATGAGATCAGGCGCACGTGGACGATAACCGGGGAACATGATACTCACTTTATCCCTGATACAGAAGCGAACTGGCAACGCTTCAGAGAAAGTATGTATACAAATGATGCCCCCGAACTGAAGATAGTGAGTAAGCGGAATATGTACCTGCGTATTGCAGCCAGCATTACCGGTATTGCAGTAGCAACAATGCTTTACTTTACCCTGCGCGGACCGAATGAAATCACTGAGCTGACTGCAGCCAATGAGAAGAAGACAATCTCTCTGCCTGATGGAAGTAAAGTATACATGAACCAGCACAGCCGTTTACGTTATGACAAGCAACTGGCTGGTGCCGAAAGAGCAATTCACCTGGAAGGAGAGGCATTCTTTGAAGTCGCTAACGAACCGGGAAGACCATTTGTGGTGTATGCGAATGAGACACAGACACAGGTACTGGGAACTTCTTTCGATGTACGTGCATATGCTGCCACACCTGTGGAAGTTGCGGTCGTAACCGGGAAAGTAGCCGTATCACATGACGTACATAAACTGGTAGTAACACCAGGACGTAAGGTGACATTTGCTGCGGGTAAACAACCTAAAGAAGATGCAAATAATGATGCAAATTTTATAGCGTGGAAAGAGAACCGGTTTGTGTTTGATGGTATGCAGATTCGCGATGTAATTAAAACGCTGTCGGGTTACTATGGTGTGAAGATTATCGTTACAGACGAAAGCATAGACACTTTGCACCTTGAACGCTTATCGCCGGAAACGACATCACTGACAGAAATAATGAATCAGATTTCTTTTATAACAAACTCAAATTGGACAAAGGAAGGAAATACGTATAGGATCTATAGGAAATAAAAAAGAGGAAGGCAATTGCCTTCCTCTTTTCATTAGTGATAATCTTATTCCGATCACGCACCACCCAGTTTGCACTTCTGCAGTACTTCCCAGGATTTACCGTTATGACGGAGGAAATACAGGTTGTTCACTTTGAATGAAGCAGTGTATTCCTTGTTTTCGTATTCTGGCCAGGCCTTTTCGAATTGTGCATCTTCGAGGTCTTTGAAAGCCACGGTAACGTGAGGTGTGAAACCCGTACGAGCCAGCATGGTACTGAAACCGAATTCCTTACGCAGGAAGTTGATCAGTTGTCTGTGCAGGGCGCTCATGGTTTCGCTCTTTTCAACGTTGATGAACAGTACGCGGTTCTGCTTGTTCGGGAATGTACCAAAACCATTCAGGGACACTTCGAAAGGCGCCTGGGTTTTAGCAAATTCAGCCAGTTCATCGCAGAAGGCTTTTTCCAATGCCGGATCAGCTGTGAAAGGAACCTGGAGTGTGATATGCGGCAGTACTTTCAGCGCATATACAGGACCGAAGTTCTCAGCGAAATCCTGCTTTATTTTGATAATCTCTTTACCTACTTCAGCTGTAGGAAGCAGGGCAATAAAGTAGATTTTATTATCTGGTTTAGGAGTGAACGGACGTCTCATGCCGCCGCCACCTGGTCTTGGGCCTCCTCTGAAGCCACCGCCACCACCGCCGCCGCGATTGTATCCACCACCGCCGCCGCCGCGATTGTAACCACCGCCGCCACCGCCGCGATCGTATCCACCGCCGCCACCGCCGCGATTGTAACCACCGCCGCCACCGCCGCGATCGTATCCACCGCCGCCACCGCCACGATCGTAACCACCGCCGCCACCGCCGCGATTGTAACCACCGCCACCACCGCCGCGATCGTAACCACCACCACCGCCGCCGCGATTGAAACCACCGCCGCCACTGCCGCGATCGTAACCACCGCCACCACTGCCGCGATCGTAACCACCACCGCCGCCACGGTTGTAGCCGCCACCACCGCCTTCACGGTCGCCATAGCCACCGCCACGATTGTAACCACCACCGCCGCCTTCACGGTTGAAATCACGGTCTCCGCCACCACTGTAGCCACCGCCGCCGCGATCGTAACCGCCGCCACCGCCATAGCCACCGTTGTCGCGTGGACGATATCCACCGCCGCCACTATCGCGATCACCACGATTATAGCCACCGCCGCCTTCGCCGCGGTCACGGTTAAAATTAGGTCTGTCATTGTCCTGGTTATATCCACCAGGTCTGCCCTCCCTTTCATTGTTAAAATCGGGTTTGAAGTAACCGCCTGGTCTCTCCTTATTGGGATCTTGGTCTTTTTCTGCACCAGGAGGAGAGTAGGGCCTGCGGGGGCGTTCGTTTCTCTCAAAATTCATCGTACTTACTAATTAAGCGTTTTAAGCAATATTTGCTATGATTTCATAAAAATGAAATACGTCTCCATAAGAGTTATATAAGGGCGCCGGTGAAACCCGTATGACTCCGGGCTCTCGCCAGTCCACAATGATACCGGCTTCCGTCATCTTTTGTTGGATTTCTTTACCTCTGTCATGGAAAAGCAAAGATAATTGGGCGCCGCGTTCCTTACAATTTTTAGGCGTAATTATTTCAAATTTTATGTTTTCTATATGTTTTAACAGGAATTCAAGATAGTCGGTAAGTCGTATACTTTTCTCTCTCAAAGCTGCCATACCAGCTGATTCAAACAGTTCCAGCGAGGCTTTTAATGCTACCATGTTAAATACTTGTGCCGTGCTTATTTGCCAGCCTTCTGCACGGTCTTTAGGCTCAAAGCCTTTTTCCATTTTAAAACGGATGGTTTCCTCGTTGCCCCACCAGCCGCCTAATCTTGGCCGGTTCCTGTCTCGGGCATGTCTTTCATGTATAAATGCTCCACCTACTGCGCCCGGGCCTCCATTTAAATACTTATAGGAGCACCACACGGCAAAATCTACTTCCCAGTCGTGTAACTTCACAGGTACGTTTCCTACTACGTGTGCCAGGTCGAACCCGACTACAGCCCCTGCTCTATGGGCTGCTTCCGTAATGGATTGCATATTAAACAATTGGCCGGTATAATAGTTTATTCCCCCCAACAATATAAGCGCTAAGCTACTACTTTCCTGATCAATAATCTGAAAAATATCTTCCTCACTTATTAAAAATTCTCCTTCACGGGGCGCTACTTCTATTATCGCCGTTGCCGGATCCAGGCCATGCAGTTTCACCTGCGTTTCCACAGCGTACTGATCGCTGGGAAACGCACCTGCTTCCATTAATATCTTGAATCTTTCCTTTGTCGGTTTGTAAAATGTCATCATCATCAAGTGCAGATTGACAGTTAGTGTATTCATTACTGTCAGTTCCTCCTGGCTGGCACCTACTATCTCCATCATCGGCTTGCTGCAATATTGCTGATAATATAACCATGGATTCCTGGCACCCCAATACCCCTCTACTGCACATTGCTGCCAGTCTTCCAACTCCTGCATGATTGCAGGTTGTACATTCTTCGCCTGCAGACCCAGTGAATTTCCACAAAAATATATCGCATCCTTTCCATTCCGCTGTGGGAAATAAAACTGATTCCTATAGCTTTTCAATGTGTCTTTCTGGTCCTGCTCTTCGGCAAATGCCCATGATAGATCAAACATAATTCAAATTCTATTGTTTCCCGGCAGATTCTGCTTTTTAGGAACACTCTACTTAAAAAAATTGAGTATTCAATTGCCCTTTTGGTGAATTACAGAATCCGTAACGTGTACAATTTTTTAAATGGTCTATAATGCCCGTCACTATCATGCAGGACTCAATACTGCCATGCAATAGCGCCAGTTATTTCAATTATGTATCTGCTAAATTCTTTCTGTTAATTGCTAATGCTGCTTGTTAATAATATCAGTTTATTTAAAAATACCGGTTAGTCAATATTCCTTTCTGTTATCAGTATTTCCGTTTGATAATCTAGTTTTCAATAAACAAATCTATTAATCATGGGTCTTCTTCCTAAGGAAGGCACCACGCTTGTTTCACTGTCAATCAGTATTCAATATGCGATGACCGGTTTATCAATTTTTCCTCTGCCAGTTACAACTGTTATTTGACTTTATTTGTCAGTTTAATGATGTCAATTCTATAAAAACACCTGCTAATAACGGTTATTCAATAAGGCGGTTTTTTAACGATACCAGTTTTTGATACTTCTGATTTTTGCCAGTTATAACAGTTAATATGCTATTTCAGTTTAATTATTATTAATCTCCATCCAGGATATTTCCTAACCCGCCTAAAATGCTACCTTCTTCCTTTCGGCGAACTGTTCCATATGATACAATTCTACTTGCTAAACGGCTGATGGGTAAGGATTGTACCCACACCTTTCCGGGTCCTCTCAGTGTGGCAAAAAATAAGCCTTCACCTCCAAATACCATATTTTTGATTCCGCGTACAAATTCAACGTCAAAATCTACTCCGGAAGTATACGCCACCAAACATCCTGTATCTATTTTTAAGACTTGCCCGGGCAACAATTGCTTCTCCAATACCAAACCTCCTGCATGCACAAAAGCCATACCATCACCCTCCAACTTTTCCATGATGAAGCCCTCACCACCAAAAATCCCCGTTCCCAGCTTGCGCTGCCACTCAATCCCAATACTTACGCCCTTCGCCGCACATAGAAACGCGTCCTTCTGACAGATTACCTTTCCCTCCATTAACGACAGGTCCATGGGTATTATCTTACCCGGATAAGGCGCTGCGAAACTCACCCGCTTCTTTCCCTCTCCCATATTCGTAAATGCAGTCATGAAAAGACTTTCCCCGGTCAGCATACGCTTACCGGCAGACATCAATTTTCCTAAAATTCCTTGATTAGACTGTGAACCATCACCAAACATGGTTTGCATCTGTATCTCCTGGTCCATCATCATGAAGCTCCCACTCTCGGCCACGGCAGTCTCCTGTGGATCGAGTTCTATTTCGACAATCTGTATTTCTTCACCATAGATACGGTAATCTATTTCATGGTTGCGTCGCATAGCGTTGTTGTTACCCGGATTAACAAAAAATGGCGCTTTAGGCCCAAAAATAAGGAAATGCTACAGTTGATAATTGTTAAAGTTTGTTAAGATACATAAAAATATGGAAATATGGTAAAATTTAATATAAGAATGGTTGCTCATTCCTGACATCCGGCGCCTGCCGATACCCCTGATTATATACTTTACCACATAAAAAAACCGTTCCGGGCGAAACGGAACGGTATTCTGTTAAACCTACAACTGTTACACTGTATTGTGTACACTTTTTAATTTATCTGCTATAAGCTCTTCACACCACTTTCATGTGGCAGGTCCTGGTCGTCTGTGCCTCTGAAGAACCTGTACGGCTTATCTGATACATAATCCGGTTCATGCAGCTTCCTCACCACCCCTTTTTTCATAAATACCTTCACCAATACCACAAAGAACGGTATATACTTCAGGCCCCTTGGCCAGCCCTTGTAATCCAATACATCGATCGAACGCTTATTCATTGCATACATCACCGGTACCAGGATCAATGTCAGGAAGGTCGCAAACACCAACCCGTACACCATGGTCCAGGCCAGCGGCCCCCAGAACGCTACGTTGTCACCGCCAAAGAAGAGATGCGGCTTGAATTCTGAGAACAGGGTTTCAAAGTCAATATTCAATCCCACTGCCAGCGGAATCAAACCAAGGATCGCCGCGATAGCTGTAAGTAACACCGGCGTCATACGGGTTCTGCCCGCTTCCACCACTGCTTCGTACACCGGCATATTTTGCTGCACTAACAAATCTGTAAACTCTACGAGTACGATACCATTTCGCACCACGATACCTGCCAGCGCCATAATACCCACACCCGTCATTACAATGGAGATATCCATTCCGAAAACAGAGAAACCAAGGAACACTCCGATGATACTAAACAGGATCTCCATAAAGATCACCAACGGACGACCTATTGAGTTGAACTGCGTTACCATGATCATCAGGATCAACCCAAATGCACCCACCATGGCCAACAACAGGAAATTCATAGTCTCCGCCTGGTCTTCCTGCTCACCCGTCATCTTTACCTGGATCCCATTCGGCTTCGCAAAATCACCCAGTGCTGTCTGAATTTGCTGTACAACTTCGTTTGTATTATAACCGGTGAGTACGTTTGAATACAAAGTCACCACACGCTTCTGATCTATACGCTTAATACTTGCATAAGTATTAGAGTAATGAATATCTGCTACCGCACTCAATGGCACCTGCCTGATCGCTCCGCCCATATTCATATCCCTATACACTAAATTCAGGTTCATGAGCGTGTTAATATTATTACGCTGATTCTCCTGGAACCTTACCATGATCGGATAATCATCTTCCGGATCTCTGAACTTGGAAACCTCTGCACCATACAATGCCGTACGCAATGCCATACCAATTGTAGCAGTAGAAATTCCTTCCCTGTTTGCACGCTCACGGTCTATGTTAACCAATATCTCAGGCTTATTACTCTGGAAGTCTGTACGTAATTCTTCCACACCCCCTATCTCCAGTGAATCCAGGTAACGTTTCAGTTTTTCTGCTGTTGTTGTCAGCTCTTCAAATTCATCACCAGCTATTTCAATATTGATCGGCTTCCCTGTAGGCGGACCTCCCTGCTCCTGCTCTACCGTGATATCTGTACCAGGTATGCCTCTTACAGCCTGCCTGATCTTGTCCAGGTACTGTTTGGTACCATGTCCGTCACGCTTTCCAAACTCCACGAATGCCACGGTTACCTTACCTTTATTGGGCTGCACACTCATATCCATTTGTGAAGGATCACCTGCTCCCACGGCTACGTTGGAAATAATGGACTCCACTATCGGATTATTCGGCCCTACTACTTTTGTAATCCGGTTTTCTACAATGTGCGTGATACTATCAGTATACTTCTGATCAGTACCCATTGGCAACTCTATATATGCATAGATGAAATTAGGATCTGCCTGCGGAAAGAACACCACCTTTGGATTCCTGATCGCAGTGAGCATAATACTGAACACCAGCAAACCGAATGTGCCGATCAATATCCAGATAGGTCTCCATCCAATCAGGCACCATTTCAGCACACGCTTGTAACGCTCCTGTACCCTTGGCCAAAAATTGCCCTGGAAGCGGCGTGCCAGCCCCCCCAGGTAAAATTTCTCCAGTAAGATCAACAGGAATAGAAAGATGACAAAATTGCCTAAGCCGACGCTACCATTCGCATAACCCAACAATGCAATCACACCAAATACGATTGCCATATAGGTGAACTTCCTATTCCATTTCGGCTTCGGATGATTTTCTCCTTCATGCCTGTCCATGAAATCCACTGCAAACACCGGGTTAATAATATATGCCACCACCAGCGATGCACCCAGTGTGGTGATCAACGTTACCGGCAGAAAGAACATGAATTTACCAATGATACCAGGCCAGAAAAGCAATGGTACAAATGGCGCCAGCACCGTCAGCGTTCCTGAGAACACGGGTAGAAATACCTCTCCCGCCGCTATCTTGGCCGCCTTCACAATCCCCAGATCCTTTCGCTGATAAAATATACGGTGCACATTTTCTATCACCACAATCGCATCATCCACCACAATACCTAATGCCAGCAAGAAAGAGAACAGCACCATCATATTCAGCGTGAAATGATAGGCCGGCATCAGCAGGAATGCAATGAACATTGAGATCGGTACTGAAGCAGCCACGAAGATGGCATTCACTGCACCCATGAAGAACATGAGGATCACCGTCACTAACAGAAACCCAATAATAATCGTATTAATCAGGTCATGGAGTGTCACACGCGTAGAGTTAGACTGATCGCCCGTTACCACCACATTCAATCCCTTTGGTAAATAATCCTTCTTCATTTCTTCGATGATCACCCTGATCTTATCAGAAGCATCGATCAGGTTCTTACCACTTTGCTTGATGACGTTCAGAGTGATAACATTCTGACCACCCAACCGTGCATAACTTTCCTGCTCTTCAAATCCATCCACTACCTCTGCAATGTCGCGCAGGTATACGGTCGCACCGGATGTACTACGAATCACAATATTGCGCAACTTTAAAGGATCTTTGTATTCTCCCTTTACACTCAGTGTACGCTTTTGCCCATCCATCGATACCTGTCCACCAGAAATAGTCATGTTTTCAGCAGCTATTGCATTGCCAATATCATCGAAGTTTACCCGTGCTGCATCCATCTTGTATTTATCAATATTGATCTGGATTTCACGATCCAGTGCACCTACAATGTCTACACGTGTAATTTCGTTCAGGGCCTCAATTCTGTCCTGCATTTCATCTGCATACTTTTTCAGTGACTGCAGGTCGAAATCGCCAGACAGGTTGATGTTCATGATCGGGATCTGCGATACATCAATTTTAATGATCTGCGGTTCCTGTGTTAGTTTTTGCGGCAGGTCTTTCTTGGCATCATCTACTTTTTCTCTTACTTCCTGACGCGCTGTTTCCAGGTCTTCTCCTGCTTCGAACTCGATAGTGATTGCAGAGTAATCCTGCATACTCGTGCTCTTGATAGACTTGACACCAGAGATTCCACCCAGTTGTTTTTCAATGGGCTTGGTCACTAATGTTTCCATATCTTCGGGAGAAGTACCGGTGTTAATCGTACTGATATAAAACTGTGGAAACACTACCTCCGGGTATTGCTCTTTCGGCAGGTTTTGATAGGATAATATACCTGCTATGGCAATGATAATCGTGGCGACATACACGCTCACCTTATTATCAATTGCCCAGCTGGTAGGCTTAAATTCTTTGTTCAGATTATCTTGCATACAACAGTATTTTTAAGATCATAACTGGATCAGGTCATTGTCATTCAATCCCTGATAACCTGTTGTTACTACATTTTCTCCTGCCTGTAATCCGCTTTTGATCTCCGCTTTGTCATTGTAGGTACGACCTACTTCCACTTCTCTTCTCTTAGCGATCAATCCATCTTTTGATTTTTCAGCGACAATTACATAGGATTTCCCTAATGCATACTGGATCACATTTACAGGTATCACCAGTGCATGAGGTGTAGAATAGTCTATGATCTTGATCTGTGCAATCATATTTGGTCTCAGCGCAGCATCATTCGGCATAGGTACTTCTACCCTGATAGTGCGGCTTACCGGGTCGATGGCTTTGGCAGCAAACCCGATTTTGGTACGCAATTCCTTATCAATATCCGGGAACGCTACCACCACCGGATCACCTGTTTTTACTGCACCCGCATAGGCTTCAGCAACGTTTGCCAATACCCGCAGGTTAGCGCTGTTCACTACTCTGAATGAAGTAGATCCCGGCGCTGCATTGTCACCCAGTTTGGAGATAACCGCATCCACAGAACCATTGATCGGAGATACGATCTTTGCCTGGGAGAGCTGATCATTCAGGGTAGCCATTTTCCTTTCCAGTGATTCCTTCTGGTTTTTAGCATTCAGGTATTGTACTTCAGAGCCGATCTGTTGTTTCCAGAGGTTCTGTTGTTTTTGATACAAGGTCGTAGCCAGGTCCAGCTGGGTGCGTAATTCGGCCATATTCGCGCGCAGAATCTGATCATCTACCTGTGCCAGTGTCTGACCTTTGGAAACGTTCTGACCTTCCTTTACATAAATAGCGGTGATCACACCCGGCACTTTAGAACTGACGTTCACATTTTCGCGTGCATCTACAGCACCCTGTATATCTATATAGTGTTCGAATACAGAATCTCTTATGGCAGTCACCACTACAGACTTCATCTTCTTTGCAGCTGTATCGGTTTTATTCACTTGCTTTTCCAGTAGTGCAATCTCTTTTTTCAGGTCCGCTTCCTTTTTTTTGAGATTCTGGAGTTTTTCCTCGGCTGTAGGCTGACCGCATGCCGCTAAGACGAGCAGGAACAGTAATGCGGAGTGATGTTTATAAGACATATAGAATGAATTAGAATTAGGAATAATGCAGCGGCTACAACTTGCCGTAAGCTTTCAGGTAATCGATCTTAGATACACTGGCATTGTAGAGTGCTGTGAAATAATTGTTCTGTGCAGTGAGCAGGTCATTTTCAGCAGTACTCATTTCCACACTGGAACCTACCCCCTCTTTGTATTTGATCTGGGTAGTATTGTATACTTCCTGCGCCAGTTGCATATTGCTTTCCTGAGCTTCGAGCGCTACGATATTGTTGCGCAGGTTGGAAGTAGATTGTGTTTGTTCCAGGTCAATACCGAGTCTTGCATCTTCTATGCTCACTTCTGTTTTCTTCACCTGCAGGAAAGCCTGATCGACTTTGCGTCTGCGCTGGAAGCCTGTAAAAATGTTGAAGCTCAGGTTCACACCGTAGCCAACATACCCATACCAGGTTTGCTTATCAAAGTAGTTAAACACATCACTTGCACGACTGATGCCTCCTGTACCAAACAGGGAAAGCGTAGGCAGCGCATTGTATTTATAGCGCTTAAGATCGTACTCGTACGCTTTCTTTTGTGACTCCAGCAACTGGAATTCTATACGCTGAGAGTAATCGAATTTTTCTACGGCTACTGCTGATTTTATTTCTGCGGTAGAGAGTGTATCTGTAAGCGTTAGGTCCGTACGCATGGGCATGCCCATGGAGTATTTAAGGGCTGCCATTCCTACTTCGGAAAGGTTCTGCAATTTGGTCTCTTCCGTACGAAGATTAGTTACCTGCACTATCAGCCGGTCTACATCCAGTTTTTCCACGAGCCCGTTTTTGTAGGTTTCCCTTGTTTCACCCAGCAGTTTTTCCAACGTAGTCAGGTTGCCCCTGAGTATGCTCAGGGCTTTACGTGCAGACAACACGTTGTAATAAGCTTTGTAAACATTCACTTTAACATCGATCTCTGCTTTCTGTACACCCCTGTGGGAGAGTTCTTCCAGTGTTTTGCGGGCCTGGAGGGCTACGAGTACGCTGGGGTCGAAGAGTACCTGGTTTAATTTGACTTCGCCGAGCACGTTGAATTTCAATCCGAAGGAGAAAGGAACAAGGGTGCCTTTGGGAACCGTGTCGGAGAAGTTGGAGGCGTCGATCAGTTGTTTCTGGACAATTGGATTGTGCTGGAAGGATCCGGCGCCGCTGAGCTGAGGGAGCGCCATTCCGCTTACCTCTTTATTTTTCGCCAGCTGAATGAGTTCATCCAGTTTAGCGTTTCTCACGGTGGCCTGGTTAACAAGGGCATAATCTACCGCTTCTTTCGCAGAGAGCGACATAGGTGCTAACGGCGTATTGGTGGGAGACTGGGCCATTCCCGTGTGAAAGATCAGCAGCAGCAAGGCTCCTATCCATCCTGTCCGCTTTTGGTTCGCTTGCATAAAGGTCATTTGGTTTTACGATAGTTGTAGTTTGTAGGCTTCGATCCTTTCAAACCCTTTACTCGAAACAAGTCCATAAAGGAAATGTTCCAATAAAATTCTTTGTACTTTACTCATCTCGTAGAGCCCGGGTGCAAATACATCTGGTTGAAAACAGAGCATAGCAGTGGCCAGGCGATACCTGGTAAGTATATCCACCTCCAGGTTGGAGCGATAGAGCCCCTCCCGGATTCCCCGTTCCAGGTTTTGGCGGATGGTGCTTTGCAGGCTGTTGTCTCTGTAAGAGAGAAAAGCCTGGTAGGCAGCAGCGTGATATCTTTGCAGGTCAAGGAGCACAAAGGGCTTCATGTTCCGGAATTGCTTATCCAGCATTTGCATGACGAGAAAGAGCTCTCCAATGGCATCTTCAGCCTGGGTTTGGTTTTCTTTACAGTCTTTATCTATGGTGAGCAGATGGCGCGAAATCGCATGGGTGACCAGCTCATCTTTGTCAGCGAAGTGGGCATAAAGGGTTTTTTTGGAGACTCCCATCTTTTGGGCAATGTCGTCCATGGTAATGGATCTGGTGCCAAACTGGCTGAATAAATTGAATGCGGTATCCAGAATACGTTCCTGTATTTCCATTGGATAGTGTTTTGCAGGGGCAAAAAATCTTACATTTCTTCTCATTATAAAGTAGCGACTCATAGCTACCATCGATCACTATTGGCCAGTGGCCGGCCCAATATTATAATGAGTCATTACTCAGAATAAAGGTCTTTGGTAAAACTATGGAAACTTTTTAAACTATAAAAGTTTCCAGAAGGATTTTATTTAATGTAGATAAGTTGAACTAAAAAAGCACATTCCCCCATTTATAGTACCTTTGCCGCAGTTATTACAACAACTATATGTCTCCAAAAAACCGACTTAAAGTTCTGGCATCGAAGATATTAAGGTATTTCTTCCAGGGTCTGCTGATCCTGGCACCTATCGGTGTGACCGCCTTTACTTTGTATTACCTGTTTGTTACCATCGACAATATCTTCCCAAAGTATCTCATTCCACAGGAAGCGCCACTCAGCTACCTTCGTTATAAGGGGGTAGGTTTTGCACTGGTGCTGTTGCTGGTGGTGGTAGTAGGTTACCTGAGTTCCTCCTTTATCCTGGGAAGGATCTTCGCACTCTTTGACAGCATCCTGGAAAAGACACCTTTCATCAAATATATCTACTCATCTGTCAAAGACGTTTTCGACGCCTTTGTAGGGGAAAAGAAGAAGTTCGACCATCCCGTACTGGTCCAGATCTATGGTCTGGATGTATGGGAAATGGGCTTTATCACCCAGCCTGACCTTAGCACACTGGGCCTGGAAGGCTACATGGCGGTGTATGTACCACACGCTTATGCCATCACAGGTAAAGTATTCATGGTACCTGCAGAAAAGGTAAAACCACTTACCAATATCTCAGCAGGAGAAGCCATGAAGTTTGCCGTAAGCGGTGGGGTGACCTCCCTGGAGCACCACAGTAAATAATTATGTTTTTAAAAAGACTGTTTTCCATTGTTGTTTGCGCCGCCCTCCCATTCTCTGCAATGGGCTGGGGATTCTTTGCCCATCAGCGGATCAATGAACTGGCCATATTTTCCCTTCCACCTGCCATGCTGGTGCTATACAAATCGCAGCAGGCCTACCTGAAAGCGCATGCTACAGATGCTGATAAAAGAAGATATATCGTAGCCGCCGAAGGACCGCGTCACTATATAGATCTAGATCACTATGGTGCTCCTCCCTATGACTGGATCCCCCGCAGCTGGCAGGCTGCCCTGCAACAGTTTGGGGAAGATAGCCTGCTACAATACGGGATCGTATCCTGGTATATTCCACAAATGATGGCCCGGCTCTCCAAAGCATTCCAGGACAAAGACCCGGATAAAATACTTCAGCTCAGTGCTGACCTGGGGCATTATGTAGCCGATGCCCATGTACCCCTGCATGCCTGCTCTAATCACAATGGGCAGTTCACGGGGCAGGAAGGGATTCATGGACTATGGGAATCCCGGATCCCTGAACTGCTGGCAGATGCTTCATTCAGTTACTGGTGCGGCAAGGCCATCTACATCCGGGATGTACCCTCATTTATATGGCAGATAGTAAGTACCAGCGCACTTGCAGCAGACACGGTTCTAAGAGAAGAAAAAGCCCTAAGCCTTCGCACACCTGCAGATGCCCGTTATGCCTATGAAAACAGAAAAGGAAAACTGGTGCGTACTTACGCTACCTCCTATACGAAAGCATATCAGCAATTACTGGGCGATATGGTAGAACGCCGCATGCGGGCATCAATCCATGCTGTAGCCTGCTGCTGGTATACTGCCTGGGTCAATGCCGGACAGCCACCACTCAGGTTCCTTGTACAAAAAAAAATTAAAGAAAATACAACCCTGCCAGATACAGGCAAAATGATGGGCCGTGTGGAGGAATAGCTGGCATACGCTTTGTAAAAAAGAGAGATATTAAGCGCACAAAGGACCTTTCAATTAATTTCGATTTTAAAAAAATATAAATTATCTTTGTTAATACTATCTTTTTAGCCTTATCCTACACAACATCAGCATCTGATTTGAAATGCCATTATCTATTTTTTAATCCATTCCTCTGACAAAACCAAGAAGCAAAGTGGAACAAGCTAACAATTTATTTAATTTAGATCGACCTATGAAGGTGCACAATTTTAACGCGGGACCTTCCGTATTACCAAATGAGGTTCTGTACAAAGCTAGTAAGGCTTTGATTGACTTTGAGGGGTCAGGAATGTCCATATTGGAAATAGGGCATAGGACTCCACTGTTTCAGGCTGTCATGGATGAGGCACGTAATCTCGTACGCGAACTGATGCAACTGGAAGATGACTTCGAAGTACTCTTCCTTCATGGTGGTGCTACGCAGCAATTCCTGCAGATTCCGATGAACTTACTTGAAAATGATGGTACGGCATCCTACATTGATACCGGTGTATGGAGCAATAAGGCGATTAAAGAAGCAAAGCAGTTTGGTTTCGTAGACGTAGCTGGTAGTTCAAAAGAAAGTAACTACACTTACATCCCCAAACAATTTAATGTTTCCCCAAAATCAACTTACCTGCACATCACGACCAACAATACCATCTATGGTACGCAATGGCAACAAATACCACAGGTAGATGTTCCATTGATTGCTGACATGAGCAGTGATATCCTGAGCAGACAAATGGACTTCAACAAGTTCTCACTCATCTATGCCGGTGTACAGAAAAACATGGGCGCTGCAGGCGTAACGATGGTAGCTGTACGTAAGAACCTCCTGGGTAAGGTAACCCGAAAAATTCCAACGATTCTGGACTACCGTAATCACATTGAGAACGGATCAATGTTGAATACCCCTCCCGTATTTTCAGTTTACATTTCCATGCTCACCCTTCGCTGGCTGAAAGCCCAGGGCGGTGCTGCTGGCATTGAAAAATTAAATGAGAAAAAAGCAGCGATCCTCTACGATGAGATCGATCAGAACCCATTGTTCCGTGGCACTGTGGCAAAGGAAGACCGTAGCCGCATGAACGTATGCTTTATCATGGATAAACCCGAACTGGAAGATGAATTCCTGAAATTAACCAAGAAGGAAGACATCGTAGGGATCAAGGGGCACCGCAGTGTTGGTGGTTTCCGTGCCTCCCTGTACAATGCATTACCATACGAAAGCGTGGAAGTGCTGGTAGAGGCAATGAAGCATTTTAGCCATAAAAAAGCGTAATCTTACTTTATATAAAAACAAAAGCTCCTGCTTATCGGCAGGAGCTTTTGTTTTTAGCAGTGGTGCCTGCGGCGGACCTAATGCCGTTTTTATAGAATGCCTGCCGCTAGCCTGCTCCTACAAATCCCATTGTGGCCTCGTATTTGCTCATGTGCCTATTTGCATTTACATTTACCTGACTAACAATACCCCGTATTATGGCAATCATCAGACCGTTCAAAGGATTAAGACCCACGCCGGCACTGGCTGAGAAAGTTGCAGCCAGACCATATGATGTGCTAGGCGCTCAGGAAGCAAAGATAGAAGCAGCCGGCAACCCCTACTCTTTTTACCACGTTTCCAAATCAGAAATTGACCTTCCCGATGGCACCGACGTTTATAGCCAGTCCGTATATGATAAAGCAGCAGAAAACCTGCAAAGCTTTATTGCCGATGGTACCCTCTTCCAGGACGATACTCCCTGCTATTACATCTATCGCCTGGTCATGAATGGTCGCAGCCAGACAGGCCTCGTTTGTGTCTCCTCGATATCCGACTATAACAGCGGGATTATTAAGAAACACGAATTCACCCGTCCAGACAAGGAAAAGGACAGGATCAATAATATCAAAACGACCAACGCGCAGACTGGCAATGTATTCCTTGCCTACAACGATGTTCCCGACATCAATTCATTGATCGATCAATGGACCAGCCGGCATACACCTGCGTACGACTTTACTGCTACAGACGGCATTCAGCATACCATCTGGATAGTAGATGACAAAGCCACCAACGATAATATCACAGCGCTCTTTGAGAGCAAAGTACCTCATACGTATATTGCTGACGGTCACCATCGTGCCGCCTCCGCATCACTGGTGCAAAAGGAACTGGAAGAACAACAACGCATCGGCCTCGATGATCCGGCTAATTATTTCCTCACCACTATCTTCCCCGCCAGTCAGCTGATGATCCTCGATTACAACAGGGTGGTCAAAGACCTGAATGGCCTGAGCAAGGAAGACCTGCTCTCTAAACTGGAATACGATTTTGTAGTAGAACCCATCGGACATCTGCCACAGGCCCCTTCCATGCTCCACGAGTTCAGTATGTACCTGGATGGCAACTGGTATCGCCTGGTCGCACAGGAAGGTACTTTTAGCTATGATCCTATCGGGATCCTGGATGTAACCATCCTCTCCAACAATGTGCTGGATAAACTGCTGGGCATTAAAGATCAGCGGACCGACAAGCGCATTGACTTTGTAGGCGGAATAAGAGGGCTGCAGGAACTGGTAAAGCGGGTAGACAGCGGAGAATACAAAGTAGCTTTTGCCCTCTATCCAGTCACAATCCAGCAATTATTTGACATTGCTGATAGTGGTAACGTGATGCCCCCCAAGAGTACCTGGTTTGAACCAAAGCTGAGAGATGGCCTTGTTTCACACCTGCTTTGACTATAGAAGCACACTTGCCGTGCGCCTATCGCACTAAAGAATGCCTAAAGAATGATTATAGAACGCTTAAACAGCACTTATAGCGGGCTTATAGAAACCCCATAGCAATTGGGGCAATTTCTTCGCTCCAGCAAGGTTTGGCACATTTTTCACTATTTTTACAGCAAACGAAAGATCAAGGATGTACATGAGGGCTTCTTTATTGAAAATAGCTATATGTATTGGCTTCTTTTTCGCGACCCTACCGGTTTTCGCACAGGATGCCAATGAATTATTCAACACCGCCACCGGCTTCATTCGCAGCGGAGATTACTCCAACGCCATTTTGGTACTGAACCAGGCCATTACCATGGAACCTGACAATACCCAATACAAGAAACAACTCGGATTCGCATACTGGCTGCAGGGCGATATGAGCAAAGCCAAAAGCACCATCGAACCCCTGCTGAATAAGAAGGATGCCGATGCACAATTGTACCAGATAGCCGGTAACATCTACCAGGCAAAACAGGAATGGAAAACAGCCCAGAAATTGTACGAAAAAGGCCTGAAACGCTTCCCTGAAAGCGGTGAGCTGTACAATGACAACGGCCAGCTGCTAATGTTCCTGAAAATTTACGAAGGTGGTATGTCCAACTGGTTGAAGGGAATTGAGAAAGATCCCGGCTTCCCCGGCAACTACTACAATGCCTGCAGGGCATATTCCTATGTGAAAGATCCTTCCTGGATTATCATCTACGGCGAAATCTTCGTGAACCTGGAAAGCTATACTGAACGTACCGCCGAAGTACGTACCATGCTGATCGACGCTTATAAGAAATTGTATAACGATCCTTCCCTCATGACCAAAGCCCTCGAGGACCTGGAAAATGAGCGGAAAAGTAAGAAAACTTCAGCCTCTGAATTTGCAGACGCCTATAAAGCCTCCATGGGCAAGCAGACTTCTGTAGTGATGACAGGTATAGACCCTGAGAGCCTGGTCATGGTAAGGACCCGTTTCCTGCTGGACTGGTTCAACTTCTCAGGTGTGAAGTTCCCTTACGCATTATTTGACTACCAGCGCAGCCTGTTAAAAGAAGGTTTATTTGACGCCTACACTCAATGGATCTTTGGTCCTGTAAGCAACCAATCTGCTTTCAAAGCCTGGACAAATATGCATAAAGCTGAATACGACGCGTTTTTGCAATACCAGCGCACCCATCCCCTGAAGGTGAGACCCGATGAATATTACAACGACAATCGATTCTCACTGGCCAGATAAGCCCCCAAGGATGGTAAAGAATCTACCGGGGCCTGTAACGACACAGGTCCCCGGCATGAAAAGCTAATTATTCAAATTCCACATATGCTTACCATCAAACACCAAAGCACCATCGAGAAAGCCGTAAAGGCGAACCATGAACGGGCCTTTTACTCGCAATACCCTGAGCACCCCAAAGCTTATGGCGAGCAAGCCCCCGAAGAAGGCCACAACAGGTATAAAGCACAGCTCAACAAACCATTTTCCCAACTCTTACAAATCGGTGAATCCGGATGGGCTGGTGAGGAAGTATCTCCATACACTATGGAGCCACTGGGCATCACCTATCCCCTCTTCACGGCAAACGATCTTGTAGAAAAAGCTGTAGCTGCGGCTCCCCAATGGCGTAATACAACTGTGGATATACGGGCCGATATGCTGGTAGAGACCCTCGAGCGTATACAAACGTATTTCTTCGACATCGCCTACGCTACCATGCACACTACCGGGCAGAGCTTTATGATGAGCTTTCAGGCCTCCGGACCACATGCAAATGACCGTGCACTCGAAGCTATCGCCATGGGTTTTCATGAATTGAACCGCTATCCTGCCGAACAATTATGGGAGAAACCAATGGGCAAATTCGCCCTCCAGCTCAAAAAGAATTTCAGGGCTATGCCCAAAGGTCCGGGCCTGGTAATCGGGTGCTCTACATTCCCGGTATGGAATTCGCTACCTGGTATATATGCAGATCTGGTAACCGGCAACCCTGTGATCGTGAAACCACACCCCAGGGCTATACTGCCTATCGCAATTGCGGTAAGCGCCATTCAGCAGGTATTGCAGGAAAAAGGCTTCAGCCCTAACCTGTGCCAGCTGGCCAGCGATACCACTGCTGCGCCAATCACCAAAACCTTGTGTGAACATCCCGGAATCAAACTTATTGATTATACAGGGGGCAGCCAGTTTGGGAACTATGTAGAATCCCTCCCCGGCAAATCTGTGTTTACAGAAAAAGCAGGGGTCAACTCTGTAATCCTGGATAGCGTAACTGATATAGATGCGGTGATGCAGAATCTGGCATTCTCCGTCTCCCTGTACTCAGGTCAGATGTGCACCGCGCCACAGAACTTCTTTATCCCTGCAGGAGGCGTTCAAACCCCTGATGGTACACTTTCTTTTGATGAAGTAGTAGAGAAATTCAAGAATGCGGTGACCGCACTGGTAACAAATCCTAAAATGGGAGCCGGTACGCTGGGCGCCTTACAGAACGACACTACCCTGCAACGGGCGCACAATGCTGGTAAACTGGGCGCAAAGGTGGTCCTGGAAGGTCAGCCACTGGTAAACGAGGAGTTTGCACATGCCAGGGGCTTCACGCCAGCCATTCTGCAGGTAGACAGTACCGACAGGCACATCTTTGAGCAGGAATTATTTGGCCCGGTTTTGTTGCTTGTAAAAACAAAGGATACAGACGAGTCCATTCAACTGGCCCGTCAGATGGCACAGCAACACGGAGCCATCACCTGCGCGGCATATGCCGTAAACCCGGACACAAAGGAAAAGATCACAGAAGCAATGAACAGCGTGTTCACACCGGTTTCTTTCAATTTTACCGGCTTCATATGGGTGAACCAACACGCCGCCTTCTCTGATTTTCATGTGACCGGAGGCAACCCTGCCGGGAATGCAAGTTTTACCAACCCGGAATTTATTCTCAGACGATTTGTCTGGGTAGGCAACCGGGAAGTGGCTGGCAGCTGAGATGCGAATAATATAGTTTATGAAATATTTAGTTCCAATCATTTTGCTTTCGCTTATGGCAGCCTGCGAACAGGCACCAAAGGCGGATAAAGCAACGACCCAGGAAGCCCAGTCCGTAAAGGAAGGAGAAGGGAAGTCATACCATGTGGATACTACCGTAAGTGTGGTACAATTTATAGGTACAAAGCCTACAGGCAAGCATACCGGTATCTTCAGACTGCTGGAGAGTAAATTGTATGTAGAAGATACCCTCGTCACCGGCGGTAGCATCAAGATCAATATGAGTACACTGCAGGACATAGACCTGGCACCCACTGATTCCATGCTGCAACATAAGCTGGAAGCAGAGCTGAAAGGACCGATGTTCTTTGATATCGGGAAATATCCGGTGGCGACTTTTGAGATTACAGGTGTGACAACTTTTAAGCCTTCTGTAGGAAACGAGGTGCTGATGAAAGATGCGAACTATACCGTGCAGGGCAACCTGACAATGAAGGATTCAACAAAGAATATTTCATTTCCTGCCTTCATTACAAGAGAGAAAGGTGTGATCAGGGCGGAAGCAAATTTTAATATCGACAGAACCCAGTGGGGCATGAGCTACAGAGCAGATCAGTCCATGCAGGACAAGTTGATCAATTCGCAGGTGAATATCCAGTTTAAACTCGTCGCTAAACAATAGAAAAGAAGAGGTTGTTTTAAAAGTAAATTCTATTCCGGAATCTGATTAAACGGATTTCAGATTACTTTTAAAACGACCTCTTTCCCTTTATTTACGTTTTATAAATACGGCTGAAGAATAGCATTAAAATTCCTTGTCTAATCCGGCAAAGCGGGGATCTTCTTTTGCGGTGTTTGCGCATGTGCCTGAGAGATAAACAGGGCAGCCATGCAAATCCAAAGGGTTACTTGACTCATGGTGTGGGGCGTATCGCAGTAAGATACTAAAAGTATACTTACATACAGGAGTTTTTCACAACGTGAAATGCCCAAGGCAATACTATACTGCGACCGCTTTCTCGTCGTAGATTACACTGGAAAACTCACACAATTTTTCCAGTAAGCCACAAAGTTCTACTCCATTTTCTGTAAGTGAGTAAATAACTTTAGGCGGCATGCCGGGAAATTGCTGACGGGTGATCAGTCCTGTCTTTTCCAGCGTTTTAAGCCGGTCTGAAAGGATATGATCTGTAATGTAGGTCAGCTCTTCCCTGATTCCTGAAAATCTATTATTGCCTGCTTCGATACAGAATAAAATATCTGTCGTCCAGCGACGGCTCATAGAAAACAACAACTCATTCAACGGACACTTGCTCTCCAGGAACGATTGATTCTGATAGTTAGACGAATTAGTCTTTCTTTCTGCCATAGTGCTCTAAAATTCTAAGTTTACGATCGGGTTCGTCCTTTTATAAAGTGACAGGCATAGAAAAGATACTGCTATTATGGAAATTAGGCAAACTAAATTATCGTTAACCCAGAACGAAATGGATAAATGGCAATAACATGAACTGCTAACAGCAGCCTGAGCCAGCATAATCCCAGGCAGCCTGAAACCAAAAATATTTATTCTTACGTATGTTATCATACCGTCATTAGCAAATCTGTCGGCTGCACATGATCACTTTTTTAAAAATACTATTCAGTGTTTCATTTGTCTGGATGTGTTATACAGTGATCACAACCAGTATTGAAAGCAGCTTGTTCAGAGAATGGAATTTTCTGGGCAGCATCCCCTGGATGCGGGCCACACTCTGGGACTTTTATACAAATGTGCTGGTCATTTTTGTGTGGATCTGCTACAAAGAAAAAACAATTTTCAGCAAAGTGATCTGGCTCATATTCTTAATTACACTGGGTAGTATAGCCAGCTGTATCTACATGCTGGTACAGCTTTTCCGCTTATCGCCAGCAGAAGGTCTTAAAGAATTATTCGGAAAACAACATGGATAGTTTCTCTATTATTTTACTCCTGATCGTGGTATGCGGAATGATCATGGCCATGGTTTGGGGATGGGCGCACGCTATTCACAATGCAGGTGTAGTAGACATCTTCTGGTCGTACAACTTTCCGGTTATTGGCATATTACTCCTGCTAATGGCCAATGGTAACCACTTGCGCAAATACCTGATCTGCGGGATGGTGATCATCGCAGGTATCAGACTGGGCACACATTTGCTAACAAGGATATCTGCACATATGGATGCAGAAGATGGCCGCTATCAGCAACTGAGGAAGGAATGGGCTCCACATGCAGACAAAAAATTCTTCTGGTTTTTTCAGCTCCAGGGTCTCTCAAATGTACTGCTGTCCATACCATTTATAATCAGTGCCCTCAATAACAAAACAGCATTAGGTCTTGCAGAATATACAGGTATTGTATTATGGATCATCAGCGTAACAGGCGAAGCGATTGCTGACAGACAATTGCATATATTTAAAACTAAAAACAAAGGTCAGGTGTGCGACACCGGACTATGGCGGTATTCAAGGCATCCCAACTACTTTTTTGAATGGCTGATGTGGGTATCCTACAGCGTGTTCGCACTCGGTTCTCCCTATGGATACCTGGGTATAATCAGTCCGCTTATCATACTTTATCTGCTGCTGAAAGTAACTGGTATACCAGCTACAGAAGAGCAATCATTGCGTTCCAAAGGAGAAGCCTATAAAGCCTATCAGCGCAGCACCAACGCCTTCATTCCGTGGTTTCCTGCCAGGCAATAAAGTTCCGTTCTTATAGATCGCGTTTATTACTTTCAATCATATTCAACATGTGGTACGATACCCTCATTGAAAAAAATACTGTTCCTGATCTGTTCCTGCGCAAAGGGATCAGAAAACTGCTGCAACAAAGGCTGGACGAAGAAAACAAAGGAGATACGGAAGTACAACAGGCACACCTCATGTCACTGATCAATCAGCTCAAAACCTCTCCTATAGCTGAGAACACAGCCGAAGCCAATACACAGCATTACGAAGTGCCTACATCGTTTTATCAATATTGCTTAGGTAAACACCTGAAGTATTCCTGCGGATACTGGCAGCCCGGAGTCAATGACCTGGATACAGCAGAAAGTGATATGCTGGAGCTCACCTGCAACAGAGCAGAACTGACTAACGGAATGGATGTACTGGAACTGGGCTGCGGATGGGGATCATTATCACTCTACATGTCAGCAAAGTACCCGGGTAGCAATTTTACAGTCGTTTCCAACTCACGTACACAAAAAGCATACATCGATGCACAAGCCGCAGATCGCGGCGTCACCAACCTTACGGTGATCACGGCAGACATGAATATATTCCATACGGACCAGCATTTCGACAGGGTAGTATCCGTAGAGATGTTTGAACACATGCGCAACTACCAGCAATTATTAAAAAAAGTAGCCTCGTTTTTAAAAGCAGAAGGAAAGCTGTTCATTCATATCTTTACACATAAAGAGTATACCTACCTTTTTGAAGTGAAGGACGAATCCGATTGGATGAGCCGGTATTTTTTTACTGGTGGCGTGATGCCCGGCGATGACCTGCTATTCTACTTTAACGATCATTTGTCTGTAAGTGAACACTGGCATGTAAACGGCACTCACTACGGCAAAACTGCAGAAGCATGGTTGCGCAACATTGATCATCATAAAGCGGAAATAATGCCACTGTTCGAAGCCACCTACGGAAAGGACCAGGCACTTAAATGGTGGGTATACTGGCGCCTGTTTTATATGGCCTGCGCCGAACTATGGAATTATAACAAGGGGAATGAATGGATAGTCAGTCATTACCTTTTTCGCAAAAACACCGTATGATCCGTCTTATTCTAATTATTCTTTTACTGCTGACTTCATTACTTACAGTCATTAAAGCTCCTACTTACAATTTGTGGAAACTCGCTATTGGTGCCGCTGAAATAGCATGGGTATTCATTAGCATCACCATCCTGGCATTGCTAAGTGGATTTTTCACACACAAGTACAATACATTAGGAACAGCATTAGGATTGATTGCTATAGTACTGTATCTATCGCCACTCTTCAGGGCATACGATCTGGCCAGCCATCTGCCCAAAGCAATGGATAAAGCACTGGGTGATCAATCAGCCTCCACGCCACTGAGTTTATCTGTATTATTCTCAGGTTACAAAGAAGCCCCTGTTGCGTTCAAAAGCCTGCCTTACAGTAACAACCTGCATATGGACTTCTACCCTGCCATACATCCCGGCAATCATCCCTGCGTAGTAGTCGTGCATGGCGGATCATGGAGTAGCGGGAATAGCCAGGATCTTCCTGAACTGAATATTTTCCTGGCGAATCAGGGTTATCACGTAGCTGCTATCAATTACAGGCTGGCCCCGCAAAACATTTGCCCCGCACCGGTAGAAGATGTTTCCCTGGCCATAGATTACCTGCGTACACATGCAGCAGAACTGAGAATAGATCCTAACAATTTTGTACTGATGGGCCGTTCTGCAGGTGCACAGATCGCCCTGCTGGCAGCGTATCGCGGGCAGGTGCCCGGATTGAAAGGTGTGGTAGATTTTTATGGACCTGCTGATATGGTATGGGGTTATTCACTGCCTGCCAGTCCACTGGTAATGGACTCCCGCAAGGTAATGGAAAACTACCTGGGCGGTACTTACAGTGCTGTTCCGGAAAATTATGCGGCCAGCTCCCCCGTGGAATTCGTCAATAAAAACACGGTACCTACCTTACTTATTCATGGTGAAAATGATGTACTCGTAGCGTATGAACATAGCATCAGGCTGGAAAAGAAACTTCAGGAAAACGGTATTAAACATTTCTTTCTCTCACTACCCTGGGCCACACACGGGTTTGATTACAACCTGAAGGGGCCAGGCGGACAATTATCCACCTACTCAGTACTAAGATTCTTACACAATATATGTTACGAACAGCAATCATAGGAACCGGCATAGCCGGTATGGGATGCGGACATTTTCTACACCCTGCAGACGAGATCACGTTTTATGAACAACTGGATTATGTAGGTGGTCATACTAACACCGTGATTGTAGATGAAGATGGAAAACCCGTGTATATAGATACAGGATTTATGGTATTCAATCACCAGACCTATCCCAACCTTTGCAAACTGTTCGAACAGATCAAAGCACCTGTAAAAAAGACAAACATGTCTTTCAGCGTACAGCACATACCTTCCGGTCTTGAATACAGCGGCTCCAGCATCAATCACCTATTTGCGCAGCGCAGGAACATTTTCAAGCCTTCGTATATCAGGATGCTGATGCAGATTGCCCGCTTCAATAAGGAGAGCGTGCAGATACTGAATAATCCCCAATATGCGAATTATACGATCGGCCAGTACATCCGCGAAGGTGGCTTTGGCGACGATATGCTCTGGAAATACCTCGTTCCCATGAGTTCCGCCGTATGGTCTACCCCTATGCAGCAGATGCTGGACTTCCCCGCAGTCACACTCATCCGGTTCTTTTACAATCACGGTTTCCTGGGCCTGCATACACAGCACCAGTGGTATACACTGGACAAAGGCAGCCAATCATACCGGGAGATTCTAATCGCCCCATTCAGAGATCGTATTCACATTAACAGGAAAGCCGTGAAAGTAACGCGGATGCCTGATGGAAAAGTAACCGTATATGCATCAGACGGCACAGCCCAGCAATACGACCGTGTAATACTGGCCTGCCACGGCGATCAGGCTTTAAGATTACTGGAGGCACCTACTAACATGGAACAGCAATTACTCTCTGCTTTCAAATACCAATACAACAAAGCGGTATTGCATACGGATGAGAAAACAATGCCGGCTAAAAAACGGGCCTGGAGCGCCTGGAACTATCGTATAGAAGATGAGCAACCCAGTACCATTTACTGGATGAATAGGCTCCAGGGCGTATCTGAAAAGAAGAACTACTTTGTTTCCATCAACCCACATGCACTGCTCGATGCTGATAAAATCATCAAAGAAATAGACTATGAGCATCCACTATTTGATCTGGCCGCTATTGCCGTCCAAGCAGATTTACCACAACTGAATGCAAATGGACCTGTTTATTATTGCGGTAGTTATTTTAGATATGGATTCCACGAAGATGCTTTTACAAGTGCTGTAAATCTTTGCTCTCATTTGTTAAAGCGGACAGTTATTTAATCCATCCAGGGCTTTATTCCGTAAGTAATTTCATGATCGGAATTCATTCATGTTTATACAGGGCACAGGTCATGCATCACCGGTTGTCGCCAAAGCGTCATCAGTTCAGCTACCAGGTGTTTATGTTTTACATCGATCTGGATGAAGTAGACTATCTGTCAGGAAAGCTTCGCTTCATGAGCAGGAACCGGTTTAACTTATTCAATTTCCGCGATCAGGACCATCTGCAGATAAGCACAGGAAACGTACGCGAGCAACTCCTTTCATACCTTCAACAGCAGGGCATTACAACACCGGTTGGCCGTATCATGCTACTGACCAATTTATGTACGTTCGGCTATCAGTTTAATCCGGTTTCGTTCTATTACTGTTATGATATACAGGGTCACCCTGTTTGTTCCGTGGTAGAAGTATGCAATACATTCGGGGAGCTAAAACCATATCTACTGGATAACACAACCCGCACCCGGAAAGGGTTTCGTCTGAACACAGGAAAGTACTTCTACGTCTCTCCCTTCTCAGATTTAGATACACAATTCGATTTCGATTTAGGCATACCAGGCGAAGAATTGAATATACGCATCGATGATTGTCACAAGAATGGAGAACGATTTCTAATCAGCACATTAAAAGGAGAAAGGAAACCATTGACAGATGGAATGTTGCTGTATTATTTTTTCAGCTTTCCACTGATTACGCTCAAGGTGATCTGGATGATCCACTGGCAGGCATTGCTACTATGGCTAAAGAAATTGCCTTATCACGCAAAGGCGGCCCACAAAGAGCTGCAGCGTGATCTGTACCGGCCTTACAAATCATAAATTCTATTTTTTCACAGGTGCACTATTAACAACAGTTAATGGTAACGGCACTCCTATTTATATACTGACATGCAAACAGGAACCCTTCCATATGCGAAAAAGAGTAAAAGTATCTACCAGGACCTGGTCTTGAAAGTAATGGTTGGTATGAACCAGGGATCGCTACACCTGACATTGCAGGATGGTGAGCAACTTACGATCGGAAATGGAGAGGGTGACATTACAGCAAATATCCGTATCCACGATGTGGCATTCTATAGCAGGATCTTATTGTACGGAGATGTTGGTTTTGGGGAAGCATACGTAGATGGCTTGTGGGATACAGACAATATTACCAATGTGATTAAATGGGCATTGCTGAATGTAGAAAACACGCCAGGATTATCAGGCAGCCAGACAAAAAAGTTTGTTTTTAATTTTTTCAGCTGGATCAACCGCTGGTATCATAACAGGAGAGCCAATACACTGAACGGATCACGAAAAAATATCTCTGCACACTACGACCTGGACAATGATTTCTTTGCAAGCTTCCTGGATCCGACAATGACGTATTCGGCAGCATATTATTATAAAGAAGGATTGTCTTTAGAAGAAGCACAGATAGCGAAATATGAAAGATTGTGCCGGCAGCTGCGCATCACAAAAGATGACCATGTGCTGGAAATAGGCAGTGGCTGGGGCGCCAATGCGATCTATATGGCCAGGACTTATGGTTGTAAAGTTACTTCAGTTACGATTTCACAGGAACAATATAAACTGGCACTCGCCCGTGTTGCAGCTGAAAAATTGGAAAACAAAGTGACTATTCTATTAAAAGATTACCGGATGATGAAAGGCTGCTTCGACAAGATTGTATCTATCGAAATGCTGGAAGCTGTGGGCCATGATTACCTGCCTGTGTACTTTACAAAATGTCATGAATTATTAAAGAAAGACGGGATCCTTGCTATACAGGTCATTACAGCACCGGATTCAAGATATGATAGTTTACGACAGGGCGTGGACTGGATCCAGAAACATATCTTCCCGGGGTCCTTATTACCATCAGTAGCTGCGATAAACAATGCGGTGAACAGAAGTGGAGATATGACCATGGTAGATTTAAAAGATCTGGGCCAAGACTATGCAAGAACATTGAAGGCATGGTTTGACGCCTTCAATGTTCATTTGCGGCCAGATATGAGCGCTGCATTTATACGCAAATGGAATTACTACCTCTGCTATTGCGAGGCGGCATTTGCCATGCGGAATATCAATGTAATGCAACTGGTGTATACCAGGCCGAATAATATGCGACGTTAATATGTATGTGGAGAATGAAGGCAACCTGTAATGGGTTGCTTTTTTCATTTACAGCGCATCAGGTACGAAGTTGATCTCCGACTCGTCTGTAAATGCTACATATACCCTCTTCCATGGCTGGTCATCTATCAGCTGCCATTTATGGCCGCTGCCTGTAGTATCCATCGCGATCAGGATATCGCCGGGTTGAAGCGTAAAGGTTTCGCCCGGACCGGTTTCAAACAACAATGTGCCGGATAGCGTAATTACATATTGTGTAGTGGGTGCCGGATGCCAGTCATAAAAACTATGCGCCGGTGTTTCGTTGAACATAATCGATGCAGCAGGATTCACCTGCAGGTTCGAGACGGTACCTACCTGTACATAAGAATGGCCGTCATTGCCTGTGTATAATTTGTACGCCC
Source organism: Chitinophaga sancti (assembly GCF_034424315.1). Taxonomy (GTDB): domain Bacteria; phylum Bacteroidota; class Bacteroidia; order Chitinophagales; family Chitinophagaceae; genus Chitinophaga; species Chitinophaga sancti. The sequence continues at coordinate 5,967,495 of NZ_CP139972.1, read as the reverse complement.
TGATCATAACTATTTAAACATTTTCCTAAATGATTCCAGCAATCTCACCGGCAATGATTTTGCCCTTGAGAAAGCTTTTTCCGATGCCTTACGTTCCTGTAGTATTTCTGCTTTGATCACAGGATCTACTTGTATAAAACGCGAAAGACGTTTGACTAATCTAACTCTTTTTCTTCTTACATGAATGAGCTGTATCAATTCTTCATCACCGGTTTCTCCCTTCAGCTCTTTCATTTGCAGCACAGGTACCGCGTTATTGCCTTTAATTTTTTCCATGTATCCATATCCTACCTGTTGCTTACTATGCACGCGGTAGCGGATCAATGGTTCCTCTATATATCCCAGCATCTTTGCATTTGCGGCAACCAGGGCAATCCATGCATCATGCCAGATCTTGTGCATTAAGCGGAAAGGCAGAATTTGCCCAAGACTTTCTTTCCTGAGCGCCAGCGTAGCGCCCGTTACGATACGGCCATGTTTTAATAAGTAACGCAGCAGGTCATCCTTTGTCTGTGCATATGCCCTGACAGCCGGCGTGAACCCTACCACATCCCACAATGTTGAAGGCAGCGAAGCACTGTTTTCATCCATGAACATAGCATTGGTAAATACTACTTTGTCCTGTGGATGGCTGTTAAAATAAGCCACGACCTTAGCAACCTTCTCCGGCATCCAATAATCGTCATGGTCACTCAGAAATATGATTTCACCCTTACTCTCTGCTAATGCACGCTCGAAATTCTTACGCGCTCCCATATTCTTTTCATTGCGGATAATGCGGAAGAGATCCGGATAACGCTTCACATAGTCATTTAAAATATCGATGGTCTGATCAGTAGAAGCATCGTCGATCACCACGATTTCATTCACGCGCAGTGTTTGATGAATGATGGTTTCCAGTTGTTCCGGAAGATATTTTTCACTGTTGTAGGTGCACATTCCGACGGTTATGATCACTGTTCTTTGTATTTGCTGCAATATATAAAAAAAGGGGCCGCTGGTACAGCGGCCCCATATCATTAAGCGACTTCTGCATCGGATATCTTATCCTGCAATTCTTTTACGGTCATATTATAAAGCACACTGTGCCTGTTGTTCACCCTTTGCACCAGGTGCACATGCGCAATGAACTGTTGTACGACGGCGATCTTATCACTCGGTGTTACTACCAGCAGCTGTAAATGCAGCTGCTTACACAGCTCCATGAGGTAAGTTGCCTTTTCTTCATCCTGGTTACTGAAGCTTTCATCTACCGCAATGAAGCGGAGACTGCGGGTATTTTTACCCTCTCTCGTAATACCAAACTGGTATGCTATCGCGCTACAGAGAATGGTGTATGTGAGCTGTGCTTTTTCCCCGCCTGACAATTGCCCCATCTGGCGATAGATCTTCTTGGACTCATTGGTAGTACGATACCTTTCGTCTGCCCAGAATTCAAACCAGTTACGAGCATCCATTACCCGGGAACGGTAAGTTTCACTTTCATCCAGTGCGGAGATCAGTGGCATTACCCTTTCCCTGAAGTGCGCAGCCTTCTCCTCGAAGGTGCTCTGCTGCCAGTTAGCCGCCTGTGGTAAGGCATCGAGTAAACGGCTTTTGAATTCCCTCACTTCGGTACCCGTTGGCACAGGGCGCTTCACCAACTGGATATAAGTATCCGGCAGACGGTTGAAGTTGATACCACTCAGCGACTGGTTCAACTTCTGGATGGTATTGGAGATATCACGTTCCCACTTCTCCATCTCTTCATTCAGCCCACCAATCTTGTAAGTGATGGTCACGTTGATATAGCTCTCGAAATCCTTCTTGAAACGGGGCAGGTTATCATTACTCAGTTTATCCAGCCATTCGATGTATTCACCCGCATTTTTCGCTTCTTCTGACATCGCGTGCACATCAGCACTCCAGTCAGGAAAACGCGCTAATAACTCAGGAGAAGGGTTTTTAAGACGATTGATACTGCGGTTCAGTAATACCTCTTCCTTATGGCTGGCATCCTCTGCCTGTTTCAGGTTTTGTTCCTTGCTTTCACGCAGGGATCTGTAGATGCTGTTGATATTATCCAGGGTCACTTCACTCAGTTGCTGGCTATGCTGCTGCTGGAACTCCAGGAGTGCATCCTTATCCGCATCTGTGATGTGCTGTAAGAGGTGCTGCAGGTTTTCCTGTTCTGTCTCCATATCGGAAATAGTACGTTGCGCCAGTGCTTCGTTCCTGATCAGGGTTGCCTGCGCATCCTGCACATGTGACTTTGAACGTTCGATGTCCTGCAGCTGTTCTGTCATTGCATCCAGTTCGTTATTCTCATCACGCATGGAAGCGATCTGCTCTTCTGCCTTGTGAATATTCTTCTGGATCTTAGGGATGTTCAGCTCTTCAAAACCCTTGTGTTCCTTTAAGCGGCCGGCAGCATAGAATTGCTTTTGCAGGCGTGCAGAACGGGTCTTGCAGGTTTGTAATATTTCAGTGCTGGATGTAATTGCTTCATTCAGCTTGTTACGTTTAGCAATCAGGGCTTCTTTCTTGCGGTCATTGTTCCAGCCCATTACATAGCGGGATTCATCGTTCCTGCCGGAGCGGTCATCCTTTTCATGACGATCCCTGTTCTTGATCAGGCCTTCGATCGTAATGGCCATATCGTAGCGCTGCAGCGACTTTTCATTCTCTACACAGGTGTAGTTGAAGTGCTGGATGATCTGCTGTTCTACCCACGCTGTGAGCTTGTGATCAGGATGGAAATCCAGTTTATCATAAACGGTGTTTTCATCCGGGTACAGTTCCAGCGCTACTTCCTTGATCTGGTAGTAAACCAGGCGGGTACGCATGTTATTGTTGTTCACATAACTGGTTACCTTCTTGTAATGCTTGTCCGGTACCAGCAGGCGCAATGCAAAGGAATGCAGCAGTTTCTCAATCGCTGGCTGCCAGTGCAGTTCTTCAGGCTTTACCTGGATCAGTTCCCCTGCAAAGAGGATCTCTCCCTCATCTATGCGCAGGGTATTGCACATCTCTTTGCGCAGGGCAATCAGGTGAGAAGGAATGTTGTTCTTAGACTGGTGCAGGAGCTCTATTTCCTTTTCCAGGCCGTCCTTTTCCCCGTCTGCTTTTTCTCTTACACGCTTGGCACTGTATTCATCTTCTTCGTTCAGGCGCTGCTCTGTTTCCAGTTTCAGCGCAGCACGGCCGGCTTCTTTCAGGAGACGGGTGTATGTCGCTTCGTCGTTGATCTCATTATCCTTGATGTGCAGGGTTTCACACCAGTTGATGAACTCCTGCAGGTTCGCTTCTGCTGCTACTCTTTTCTGCCGCAGTTCTTCGATGCTCTTTTCCAGCTGAGCCATCCGCTGACCCGCCTTGTTCTGCTCCAGCATATTGCGGGTAGTACGCTCCTGCTCCAGCAGTTCATTCATCTGTCGTTTGGACTCTTCAATATTGCGGAGCAGCGTTTTTACCTCCTCGCGTTTCTCCACTAAAGCCTGCCCCAGCAGCTGACTACGGGTAAAACTATTCCAGATGGTTGCTGTATTCAGGTCCTGCTTGTAAGCGGAGATCTTCGCAGAGAAGTTAGCAAAGTTCGAATGATGTTCCTTGATGGGTTCCAGCATGCGGATCTGCTCTTCTGCCTTTTCGATGTTACGTTGTGCATCGAGCAGTGTAGTCAGGTGCTTTTTCAGTTCCTGGAACTGCTCTTCCATGTTACGTGGCTCCAGCATGTTGGTCCGGATAAAGTCATCCAGGTTCCCCAATACCTTGATACCTACGGTCTGGTTAAAAAGCTGTAATGCCTGGATACTCTGCATACCCAGGGCATCCACCAGCCGCTGTGCATATTTGCTGGCGGCATCAAACCATTCTACCTGTTTGCGCGCACCTTTGTTGTAAAGCTGATCGATCCGTTTTTTCCACTGGCCACCCAGGTCGAAAGGACGAAAGTCCTCCGCAATGTGCATTTCCCTGTGGGCCACACCAAAGATCTTTCGCATATCGCCATTCACGAAGTAACGCACCTGGAAGATGGTAACGAACTGCTCTGCTTCGTTGGCAAAGTTGGCCAGCAGGATGCTGTAGGCTTCGTCTTTGTTTTCGCGCAGATACAGGGTTTTGGTTACACCCGTTGCCTCGTTATTGATCATACCATAACCTCCCATCACATAGGAGTCTTCGGTACGGTCACCTTTCTTTTCACTACCACTACTCTGGTTGTAAAAACGATATTTCTTTTCCGGCACCATCAGGGTGAGCAGGGCATCGATAAAGGTGGTCTTGCCACTACCATTGGCACCGGTGAGCAGACTGGTCTCCCCTTCTGGCCTGATGGTATGGATGTGTTCATCAAAGGTTCCCCAGTTGAACACTTCCATAAACTGCAGGCGGAAGCCGGTCTTTTGACTATCTGTACTGAATACGTTTAGTTGCATTGGATTCATTGGTTTTTCTTACTCCGCTTCCACAGGTATTTCCTGGTGTGCGAGCAGTTGTTGCTGGAATTGTTCCAGCGCTTCGCTGTCTACTTTAGCTTTGATGATCTTCCTGATGCGGAACTTCTGTTCATCGATCAGGTCATGGTTTTCAATTTTTTGCAGGAACCCGTTTTCTTCCACTTTGTCTATCAGCCTGTCTATATCCCTGAGGAAACGGATACGGCTTGCGCCTTCCTTGAAGAACAGCTCTGCATATTCCTTGATCTCCCGTCTCTTTTTGATCAGCTCACGGGAAGAAGAATCACTGATTTCGAACTCCGCCATCATCTCACGCAGGAGTACCAGCATGATACTTTCTTCGTAGCTGAAAGAACGGCGCTGTACCCAGCTCACGTAGGCTTCTTCGTCTTCTGACATGGCATGCTTTACAAATGCATATCCATCCTGCTCATCGAGTACCAGGGTAAGCCCCAGTTGCTGGAGAAAGATGATCAGTTCCACCTTGTATTGCAACAGTTTCTCCCAGGCACTTTTTTCTACGTATTCTACGGGTCCTTTGAGCAACTTGACTACTAAGGAAGCGTAGGGTAATATTTTGACAGGTGTACTCATACTTGTTTATTTTCCGAATAAAAGATAAGGTACTTCCAAAAAGCGGGTCTGTTCCGCATTGAGGGGTATTAGTTCTGTGGTGTTCTGCACGGTGTATGCCTTACCGCCTTTTTCCCTTACAAAGTCGTAATAGCTGATGATCTCAGCGAGACCATATTCCAGCGGGGAGGCTTCCAGCACTTCCTTGAGCGTGGCGGTCTGCTTGTCTTTCAGTACGCTTTCCACTTTTGTCCACAGGTATTTCTTGTTGATGTGCGAGGTATTGAGCAGGCGGCTGAAGCGTGTCATATCCTCAATCTTTTCAGTAGCAGTGGCGGGTTGCTTTACTTCTGCGATTGTTTTCTTCTGGTCCAGGGTGAGCTTACGTTCCAGGATCATCCTGATTTCAGCACTATCGTCGATGCTGATGCCGGCTTCCACCTCGGCTTCTTCTTCCTTGAAACCGAATACCAGTTCTTTGATGCTATTGATCTGCTTACGCAGGCGTCGATGGCGTGCGATCTCTTTTTCAGAGATGATGCGGCTTAGTTTTTCTGCCATCTTATCGTTGGCATCGTATACATTTTTCCCCTGTTCCAGCAGCAATGATTTGATGTTGGTCAGGAAGGATTCATCGGCCTGTATGCCTCTTTCGTCTACCAGGTGCATGAGCTGTTCGGAGAGTTCACGCCATTCTTCCTGTCCTGCACGGGAGATGAGGAAGTCCCAGAAAGCATAGAAGCTCTTACCCTGGTTGCTGTTACGCAGGGAATCGTAAGCTTCGAATGCGAAGCCGATGATGGCTCCTTTGCTTTGTTCAGCGCGGGTATGCTGTTCAACGATGGTGCGGTGAATCTGTTTGAAATTGTCTTCTACCTCGCGGAAATCGCTGATCAGTTCATAGCAGAGACGGGTAAAGAGTTCCAGTCGTTCCTGCACCTGGGCATTGTTATACCTGTCCGGGGTGATACCCAGTTCCAGGGCTTTGATCTCTTTATCTATTTCCGCGCGCTTATTTTTCAGGATTTCCAGTTTCTTGCCCCTGTCGTCTTCGGTGTTTTCCACAATATCGCGAAGGGAGTTGAAGAGGAGTTTGAACCGGCTTTCGGTACCTACGTGCTGGCGCAACTGTAGGGTCTGCATCCACTGGAATACTTTTTCAGTATAAGCACTCAGTTGATAGCGGGTATTGCCTTCGGCATCCGGCAGATCCTGGAGAATGCGTTTCTGTACCCAGTTGAGAATATATTTTCGGCTACGTGTTTCTTCATCTTCACCAAAGTTGATCCTTGCTTCTTCCAGGTCTTCCACGCCGTCTTCCTGTAAGCTGAGCGTTTCGGCCAGCATTACTACCAGCTGAGACTCAGGGATAGAGAAACGGTTCTCTTCCTTGAACACGCTGTACAGGAAAGGAAGTATCCAATGTGTGTTGCGCAGGCGCAGCATCTGGATAGCAGGTGAAGAGGAAATGAGCCAGAATAAATCGTCTTTGTTCATAGAGGGTGCAAATTGTAGAAAAAAAAGGAGTGAACAAAGAAGGAGTTACCCCCATGAAATGGGGAAAAAAAGAGAGGGTTGAAGATACTAATAAATGCCTTTTACACATATTAGTATCTTTTCTATAACTAATTGAATATTATTGCTTTTCTACAGCCTTTAATCTTGCTTCCATGGCATCCATCTGTTTTTGCTGCTGGATGATGTAAAGTGTGAGAAAGCCGGTACCATTAAGGTATCCCAATTCCAAACCTGCCCCTGATAGGGTAATTGGCAGCACAGCACCTGTGATTTGAATGAGATTTGGAGTGGTATTGCCTGTGGCTGTAACATCTTTAAGGGTTTGGCCCCGGGCCAGGGTAACAAAAGCGGAGCTAGCCAGCGCCGCCAGAAGGATTCTTTTCATGGTATAAATCAAATTTTAAATTACCGGGTAATCAATGCCGAATACATATCTCCCTGCCCATAGGCCGAAGGCCGCTCACCTAATTTTACTATCTTCCGGTTAGGGAAAAGGGTTGGCAATTTGCTATAACTTACTGGGAAAGGCACCCAGGTCGGTACAGGCTTTTCTATATCGTACTCAATTACAATGAGTGAAGAAGTATAAAATGAAAGTTTTTGTATAAATGCAGGTTGATCCCGCACATAATGCAATGAATTAGCCATCAGTATCCCATCTATCTGCCCAAATGGCAAAGGATCAGACACAAAATCAAGGTCAAAAATCTGTATCCCATGCCCTGCTATCCTTGTAGCCGGCTTATGATCTATTGCATAAATCGTGCTTCCCTCCGGCATGTAATGAGCCAGTGCCGTTGAAAACAAGCCACTGCCGCATCCCAGGTCAGCCCATTGACTGATAGGCGCCTGTTGCAACACTTCGCATTGTATAAACTGGATGGCTTCGGGTAACTGCATGACTAAAGGCTATCTGTATTCAACATGGCTTTGAGGATATTTGCTTCTATGTCCACATCACTGAGATTCTGCAGGAAATTCACATCATCGATCTTATTGTGATAATCCGATATCAGCTTTTTAATATCAGGCGGGATCTGTGTTTTCACCACACTGGCAGTACTTAACAGCTGGTCGTTCTTATCTGCTATTTCCTGGATAATCTTAGCTTTCTTGGAAATATTGTTGTGCAAATCAATGCCTGACAGATCTGCCAGTTCGATGAACAAGAATAAATTGCGGGATGGCACAAACAAAAAGTACCTGTCTACACCCACGATATGGTATACTTCCATGATCAGGCTACCTGCCGTTAACCCACAATAGAATTCGCTTTTGAACTCCACCTTGTTCAGAATACCCAGGAGCTTTCTGTGGATAGTAGCGTATGCATTGCGATATACTTCTGCAGGATTGTAGTCTGTGATCTTTTCTACCAGGTCGAAAGGTATATCGAAGAAGAAATCTGCCGCAAAGCGGGCACTAAAGGCATTGATATTTTTAGAGAAAGGAGATTCATCCTTTTCCTCTGATAATAACTGGAAAAGCCGGCGCAGGGACTGGTTTACTTTCAGTGCCTGTCGCTGCTTTTCCAGGTTATAACTTTGTTCTGTGAATACGTTGCTATTCAGCTTGTCTATAAGGTCTCTGTTGAGCTGGATCTCATCGTGCAGGATGAGTACATTCCGCTCGTTGGCAATCTTTATCTTCCTGAGCAGTTCGATAATCGTCAGGGAATACTGAACATGGAAAAGTTCCAGTTTATTCACATTCAGGTCCGTATTGTTCTCAAATAACTTATGGATCACCTGCGTACGCAGGAAGATCTTATAGATTATTTCATCTTCAAAAAAGGTTGACAGCAATTGTAATTTGCTGACCGTTCTTTGTGACTCACTTAATATGACGGCCCGGTTCTCCTCCATTAGCTAGCGTTCCTTATACGTTGGTGACGTTCTTTCTCAGTTCAGTTTCAAGTGACTGCAATTCTGTATTCAGTTGTTTCCTGTTTTCTGTACCCTGATCATGAATACGTTTCACTTCTGCAAGTGTTTCGATCAGGGAAGAAGTAGTACGTTTCAGTGTTTCGATAGATACTACGGTACTTTCATTCTGCTTAGCAACTTCAATGCTGTTCTGTTTCAGCATATCCGCATTCTTCTGCAGGATGGTATTGGTAGTATCCGCTACTTTCTTCTGCATTTCCACATTCGCCTTTTGTCTTTGCAGGGCAACGGCGATTGTCAGCTGGTTCTTCCACACAGGGATGGTGGTAGATACAATTGACTGTGCTTTCTCAGCGATGGCAGTGTTGTTGTTCTGCACCACTCTGATCTGCGCCAGGGATTGCATCATGATGAAGCGTACGATCTTCATATCGGCCAGCCGCTTGTCCAGTCGATGCAGGAACTCACGCATATCAGAGATTTCATAATCCTGGTATGCACTTGGGTTACCTTCCATTTCAGCCAGCTTAATGCTCAGCTGATTGTATTTATACTGACCGGAAATGATCAGTTCTTCCATCTGCTTAATGTAGTTCACGTTGTTATCAAACATCGTCTGCAGGGCAGTATTGTCCTTCAGGGAGTTGATACGACCCGCTTTGATCTTATTCGTGATCTTGTCTACATTGGCGATTACAGTATCGTATTTCTGGAACATGGCCTTCACGTCTACTACCAGCTTCTTGAAGAAGGGTATTTTTGACAGGAAAGACTTAACGCCGCCCTGTTCCAGTTCATCTACGTCTATATAGTTCAGTTCTGTAAGCAGGTCATTGATGTGGCCACCTACTTCACCGGAGTTGAAAGTACGTACAGAAGTCAGGAAGTCGTTGCTGTACTTATCCATGGATTTCTCCACTTCAGCACCATAGTTCAGGATGGCGTTTACATCACCCGGTACAAGGGATTTGCTGACCTCATCGTACTTCTTAGTTTCGTCCGATGTAACGGTGGTGAGGTCTACATTCCCCTCCTTGTCTATATGCGGGGTAGCAATGACTACATCAGTTGTTGTATTTGCATTGATATTATCCATTAGCAAATTATTTAGTCTATAAGTATTGGCGGGTTACCGTATCAACAGTTTCCTGCAATTTTCTGTCTTTGGTAGCTTCTCCGATGGCATTGAATTTCCATTCACCATTCTTTTTGTAGAATACGCCCATTACCATAGAAACATGTCCGGCAAAGGCGGCATCATGTGCAATGTCATACTTGGCAAATACCTCAGTCACCCTGCTTGGGGTACCTTCGTAAATGCGGATAGATGCAAATGGAATGGTGCCGAAATCCTGTCCTCTGAAACTATTGAGCACAAATGCCACATAGCTTACGTTCGGATTGAGGATAGAGAAATCCAGTGTGATCACCTCGTTATCCAGGCCATCATTACCGTTTACATCACCCGTGAGGTCGTCACCGCTATGTTTTACAGCCCTGTCTTTAGATTGCAAGTTACCAAAATAGACAACTTCAAGGGCCTGTTTTTGCTCGTTATATAATACGCAGCTACCATCCAGGTCTACAGCTTCTTTGGTTTTGCTGAGTCCGAATAATCCTTTCTTTTCAATAGCGCCCCAATTGATACCCACACAGATTCTTTCCAGTTTGGTACCATTGCTTTTTTCGAGGGAAATGCGTTGTCCTTTCTGTAAGTTAATAGCCATGTTGATTAGTTGTATTTATTCAGATAATCCTGTAAACCGCCTTTCATACCGGCACCTACAGCTTCAAATTTCCATTCATTGTTCCTCTTGTAGATACGGCCAAACTCAACGGCTGTTTCGATAGAGAAATCTTCTTCCAGTTCGTACTTGAGTAGCACCTGGTTGTTGGATGAATCAACAATGCGAACATAGCTGTTCCTTACCTGGCCAAAGTTCTGCCTTCTCTGTTCTGCTTCGTGGATCGTTACTACCACGCAAACTTCAGTCACATTCGGATCGATTTTGGACAGGTCTACATGGATCTGTTCATCATCGCCGGCACCTTCACCAGTCAGGTTATCGCCAGAGTGCTCTATGGCATTATCCGGAGATTTCTTGTTGTTATAGAATACAAAATGAGCGTCTGAAAGGATCTTTTTATTTTCTCCGAGAATGAATACAGATGCATCCAGGTCGAAGCTGCTGCCCGTGGAAGAGCTATTGGTGTCCCAACCCAGCCCGATTGTAAATTTAGGCGCATTGATTGCCTCTCTTTGTCCTTTTTGAAGGTTAATTGCCATTTTCTAAGCTTTTATATTATTTGTCGGATATATACATCTTTTAACAAAGCCAAGGTTGCGGGCGTAAGCGTCAATAGTATGATACCCATTGCCCAGGGCCATGTTATACAACAGATTAATAAATGTTTCCGTTTGATTTTGTATAAAAATGCAAAACGAATCGTAATCATAATTGAGGATGTACTTGACAATCCTCGTATTGATAAAGAAACTATCACCCCGTATTATCTTCTCCAGGTCGAATATAGACTTTACATGATGATAATTCAGCTGGTTCTCGATATTCGGATGAATAGCCGGATTAGCCAGTTCTGCAAAATACAGGAGGTAAATATCATTCTTTAATTCGTATTCCTCCACCATCCGGAGAATCATTTTTTCATGACTGCCCGTAATTCGGATATCATCCAGGAAAATTACGGTTTTTCCTTCCAGGAACGCCCTGTCGATATGGAAAGAGTCATTACCAATGAGATGCAGCCGCTGAGCAGCATTCAATTCACCGTAATCCTCCTTGTAAGTGATCGTACGGTGTACCTTCGTTTCCTGGACAACCGGATAACCTTCTTCAGCCAACCAGCTGTTAAGCCGGAACACGAAATGATTCTTCATGGCAAAGGTAGCAGTAGGAATGAATGCGTATGGACTGGAAATAACCACCAGTTGCTTTTCCAGGCTTATATACTGCAGGTGATCCCTGATAAACCCTTCTGCAAGGGCAGTACCAAAATCCCTGGCCACCATGTCATCTCCAAATTTAAAGCGGCTATAGTCATCGGGAGAGAAACCGAAGCTATCAGGATGATGGATCTTATGTAATGAATAGGTAAATGTCATTCGTTTAACAAACTTTTTTTGTTCATAAGGTAAATGCAATACAGTCAACGCCCGGTTTGGGGTCCATAGCTTTTGTCCCTCTAGTCAACATTTTAAAAATAACGAGTTTTTTCGGGTTACGTTAATTTGAACTTTAATATTTAATGAAGTTTTGGTAAGAACGGGGAAATTACGTGCCAACTGGACTACAGCACAAACAATAATAATAGTTTATATATTATATTTTCCCTTTTATTCCATAAAAAAAGCACCGGAATAACCGGTGCTTTTTGCCTCTTATTGCTAACTTTTAATTAAAATCCGCTTTTTAACACCACTTTCCCGGCCGCCAGCCCCCTGGCCAAGGCCTCGATTGTGATGTTACCCGCCTGCTCTTTTGACTGCACAATGGCGGTAAATTCACCATTAAATGCATGCATCCGGGGCAGATGGAACAAATCCAGGGAAGTAGGATCTCCATTCGCTGCAGCCCTATAAGTGCCTGCTCCTGAAACACTAATGCTTACCAGGCGCTGGTCGGCCGGACATACATTCCCGTCCTTATCCACTATTTTTACCCGGATGTAAACCAGGTCCTTACCATCAGCTGTTACCACCTCCTTATTGGTTTCCAATACAATATGATGTGCTTTGCCCGCTGTACGTACCACCTGTTCTGCCGCCGCTTTCCCCTTCTCATCATAAGCGACTACCTTTACTTCACCAGGTTCATATACAGCATTCATCCACATCAGGCGATAGCGGTTCTGGGTACTTGAATCATTTTTAAACCGCTTGCCATAACTTTTGCCATTGATGAATAACTCGGCTGAAGGGTAACTGCTGTAAGCAAATACCGGCGTCTCCTGCCCTTCCCTGCCCGGCCAGGTCCAATGTGGCAACACATGCAATGTCGGCGATTTCTTATTCCATACACTCCTGTACAGGTAATAACGATCCTTGGGAATACTGGCCAGATCAATAATGCCAAACATAGAACTATGATTCGGCCAACCTTCCACATCATAAGGAGAAGGCTCTCCCAGGTAGTCAAACCCTGTCCACACAAACTGACCAATGGACCACTCATTGTCCTCCGCCATCGCCAGGTCTTCGTCAGGCAAGTTAGACCAGGAACAATATTCAAAATCGTATGAAGAAGACTGATGATCCGTGTACTTCGCATCCGCTTTTCTTACCACCGGGAACTTGTATACACTCCTGGAACTAACCGTAGAGGATGTTTCTGTACCCAGCACAAGGTTCTGTGGCAACTTGCCATAGGCTTCCCCGTAACGATGCACCCTGTAATTGAATCCTGGCAGATCCAGCATGGCAGCAAAACCATTGCTTAACACACAGCTTACCTGGTCCATGCCACAAGTCACAGGCCTGGTAGGATCTTCCCGATGACAAATGTCCTGCAGGAAAGATGCCACCTTATATCCATCAGGGCTGCATTGTGTAGGTACTTCGTTCCCAATACTCCAGAGCACTACACTCGGATCATTGCGATAATGACGGAGCATATTGACCATATCTTTCTCCGCCCATTCTGCAAAGAAACGGTGATACCCGTTTTCACATTTGGCAATATCCCATTCATCAAATGGTTCTATCATCATCATAAAACCCATTTCATTGCACAGGGTCACCAGCTCTGGCGCTGGCATATTATGCGAAGTCCGGATAGCATCACATCCCATCTCTTTTAACAGCGTAAGCTGGTAACGCAATGCGGCTGTATTAACGGCTGCTCCCAGTGGACCCAGATCATGGTGATTACACACCCCCTGGAACTTGCGTAGCTTGCCGTTCAGGAAGAATCCCTTATCTGCAATAAAGCGGATATCACGGATTCCAAACCGGGTAGTATAAGTATCTGTTTGCACCCCATTTATGTAAATCACAGAACGGGCCGTATACAGATCCGGTGATTCCGGAGACCATAAAGCAGGCTGATTTACAATAAAGTTTTGTTCAAAGGGCTTGCCATGCGTTACCTTTTGCACATTCTCTTTACTCACCACCCTCACTCCTTTTGCATCCAGTATTTCGGTGATCACTTTCACATCAGCATCTCCTGTATTGTCTATAGATGTTTTAAGATTAACAGCAGCATATGCATCAGATACAAAAGGGGTTGTTATGTAAGTACCCCATACAGGAACATGCGCCCTGCCTGTCGTGATCACATGTACGTTCCTGTATAAACCCGCTCCGGAATACCAGCGGGAAGATTGTGGCTTATTTTCTAACCTGACAGCGACCAGGTTATTTTTCCCGTCCGCGTTCAGGTAAGGCGTTACATCTACAGAAAAGGAATTATAACCATTGGGCCAGAAACAGGCTTCTTTGCCATTCACATACACCCTGGCTTCACTCATTGCACCATCAAACAACAGTGACACAGTCGTGCCTGCCGGTACATCAAAATGATTGCGATACCATCCAATGCCTACATATGGCAGGCCACCCGTTCTCCCGGTTTTTGTGCTGGCAGCCGTTTCACCATTCTGTTTTACAGCCACCTCCTGTAGATCATTACTACGGTCAAAAGGACCATATATTGCCCAGTCATGCGGCACTGAAACCGTTTTCCAATTCTTATCATCAAAGGCTGTTCCCATAGCGCCCGATGGATCTCCCTGGGTGAACTGCCAGTTCTTTTCAAGCAAAAATTCCTTTCGGTCCTGTGCCTGCAAACAATTTGTCATCAGCACAAATAGCAGACACCATCGTAATATCCTCATATCGTCTGTTTATTTAAATGCGTCCAGGGCGACAGTGGGTTTTCCTGAATCATCAAATGCGCCCATTGTATAATTCTTCCAGGCACCATATGCCTCCGGTTCCCAGTAAAATATACCTAATACTTTGTTATCAGGTACAGATTTTGATTTTGCAATCAGGTCTGCCAGGAACGCTTTGGCTGTGGTCGCCTGCTCCTGATCCATGCCTACTTCGCAGATCATCACTGAAGAACCGTAGCGTGTTACCATGTCCTGCATATTCTGGTAGCAGGCTGTGTTCATAGCTGCCCAGTTATCCTTGGTCGGGTACAGCGACATGCCAATTACATCCCATTTTCCACCATTGGATTTCAATCCATCGAACAGCCATCTGAACAGGGAATTATCGTTCCCGTTCTGCAGGTGTACAATTACTTTTGCATCCGGGAAAGTCGCTTTGACAGCATCATAACCAGCATTGGTCAGAGCAGCATATTGAGCCATATTCGAAGATGCCTTTCCATCTTCCCACAGCATACCATTACCGGTTTCATTGCCTACCTGCACCCACTCAGGTGTAATGCCTTTTTCTTTCAGTAAGGTTAATACTTCTGTTGTATGATTCGCTACCGCTTTTTTCAATTCATCAAAGCCCATATTTGCCCATGCAGCAGGCTTGGTTTGCTGGCTGGGATCTGCCCAACTGTCACTATAGTGAAAATCTATCATGATCCGCATACCCAGGCTCTTTGCACGATACGCTTTTACCAGCAGGTCGTTCTTATTACACCAGCCATCAGCAGGATTCACCCATACCCGCAGGCGGATTGCATTCATACCCAGGCTTTGCAATAACCTGATGCCATCCATTTCTGTACCGGCAGCATTGTAAAACTTCTTGCCGGATGATTCCATTTCTGTGATCCAGCTGATGTCTGCACCTTTGGCAAATCCCGAGGTATCTGTTGCTGTGGTGGTAGCACCATTGTCCTTATTGCAGGCGAACAATAACAGGATTGCTGCAAATATTCTTAATTGCTTCATTCTACTGAGTATTTAAATTGATGAGGATCGCTCAGGTCCAGCTTTAATGTATAGGTACCCACTTTTGTATAAGGGAACCCGCTTGCATCCGCAGTGTATAAGGTAGTAACACCTGCTACATCTCCTGCTCCAAAGAACCAGCTCCAGCTTTGATTAACCAGCACCTTGATGCCCCATTGCTCTGCAGCTGTAGTGGTGATGGTCGCTGTCCAGATCTTCCTGGCAGCATCGTAGGTCATAGGCGTAGCCGTTGTGCTCCAGCTATTAAAATCACCTACTACACTGAGAGAACTCACCACTGTTTCACTCCAGGTAAGTGCATTTGTATTAGCAGTGATATAAAGGTACCCGCCATTGGCAGTCCAGCAGTTCCAGCGATCGCTGCCTGCATACAATACATACTGGTTACCATTTGCAGGATAGCCACCATAGATCACAGAAGCACTATTACTTTCTTCGTTGGTGAGCAGGAAATTGTACCACTGGTCTACTTTCACAAAGCCATCGTATTTACCATCTTTATTTCTCGCACAAAGTTTCCATGGGAAAGATGTCAGATCAGTGCTGGCCATGTATAAGTAAGCAGCATCACTACCTGCTGTATAAGGAGTGATATGCAGCGTAAGCACGTTACTGTACCTGGAAGATGTATTGGCAGCCAGTGTTGATTTCAAACGCACGTACAAGGTACCACTTTCATCAGCAGTTAATCCAAATCCTAATACCAAAGTATTCAATGTAGCAGAGGTATAAGAGATGGAAGAACTGGTCACTGCTACTTCTTTTTTGATGCTGCTAAAACTGGCATCTACGGCATACTGTACGGTAGTTGTCAAAAGTGATTCCTCCAGGGTATAACCATTGGAAGCGCTTAATTTCCCTGCATCCCACATGAGCTGCAATGCCACGCTGTCTTTTGCAGACTTTGACAATTTCAATTCTGTAGCAGTAGCCGTCAGGGCTGCATCTGCAAAACCAGTCAGCACTGGCTGTGACCCTTCCTTTTTACAACTGATGAAAAGGAAGACACTCAGTATATAGAAAAGTATTTTTTTCATGGACGTTGTGTTTAGTAGCCTGTGTTTTGAATAAGGTTTGGATTAGATGCCAGGTCTGTAGATGGAATCGGGTACAGGTTATATTTTGTATCCACAGCCACCCCATTCACTGAGCCTCCTTTCCATTGCCATAAATAATCGCCCCCTGTAAACTTACCATAGCGGATCAGGTCTGTACGACGGGTACATTCCCAGAACAACTCACGGCCACGTTCTGCCAGGATGAAGTCCAGCGTCATGGTAGAAGCATTGATATCACCTGAAGTACCCTGGTAAGCACGTTCGCGCAACTGGTTTACATAGTTCACAGCATCGCCAACTGAGCCGCCGGTACCACCTCTTAATACTGCTTCCGCATACATCAGGTATACATCTGCCAGGCGGAACATCGGGAAATCTGTATTTACCAGGCCACCATCTGTGGTATAAGTACCATCATCATTCAGGTTTGTAAATTTAACAATACCGTATCCCAGGCTGGAAGAAGATGGATCATCTACATTCAGGCTTTGTCCGTCTTTATAAAAATTGCCGCGAACATCTGCCTGATCGGGAAACAGGCTCACAAATTCCCTCAGCGTGCGAATGCTGGACCAGCCTGATACCACACCATAGTCAGTTGCCTTCATAGAGCCTACTATAGGCCCGTTCACCAGGTAAGTAGTACCACCCCAGGTTGTAGTATGTGCTACATCTGCTTCAATCGGGAAGATGATTTCATTTTTAGTACGCTTATCATTCTCACCATTGAACAGTTTTTTATAAACAGGTTCTAAAGAATAACCACCATTGATGATTTTATTGCAATAGGTCACGCAATTAGTATAATCCGCAGCCCCGGTATACACAGCGGCATTCAGGTAGTTCTTTGCCAGCAATGTCCAGGCAGCTGCCTTGCTCACACGGCCATATTCATTCTGTAAGGGAGCGGGCAGTACTTCTTCAATATCCCGCAATTCAGACTGGATGTAAGCATACAGGTCTGCCCTTTTAATCCGTGATGGAGTGAACGCACCTGCCTTATCTTTCTCGGTAACGAAAGGCACATTGCCATACAGGTCCATGGCATGTGAATAAGCCAGCGCACGCAGGAAGCGGGCTTCAGCCCTGAATACTTTCAGGCTGGCCTGGTCAGAATTAGAAAAGGCAGCGATCTTTTCATCAGTCGCATTTCTCAGGAATTCATTGCAGAGTGCAACGGTATAATATATACGATAATACATGGCACTTACCCAGGTGTCAGAAGCTCCCCAGGTCATGTACTGAATATTCGTCAGGTTATCACCACCTGCCCAGGTATAGACCACTTCATCTGTGGGTATTTCCTGTAGGTTGAAGTATACCCTTAAATAGCCCCAGGATGCGGTGCTGCTGGCCATATCTGCATTACCATCTCCTTTTTCAATACCCGCTACTGCAAAGGCAGCATAAAGTTTTGCCAATACAGATTTGTAATTAGCCAAAGAGGTATATACAGATTCTGATGTATTCTCCACGCTGGGTACCTGGTTCAGATCCTTGGTACAGGATGCCAGCATGGTGATCAATAATATGAAGGATAAGATCTTTTTCATAATCGTTAGAACTCAAGGTTAATGTTGATGGAATAAGTACGTGGACGGGGATAGAATGCGCTTTCGTATCCATTGGTTACCTCTGGATCCTGTCCGGTATATTTGGTGATCGTGAATACATTCTGTGCAATGGCACCAATACGCATATTCACGTGCTTCACCACTTTTCCAAGGTTATAAGCGACTGACATATTATCCATTCTCAGGAAAGAGGCATTCTCAACATAATAGTCTGAGTAATACTGGCGTGTTTTAAAACCTGTGTTCAGGTAATCTTTATGCAAGTTGTTCAGCGCAGCATCTACATACTGTACGGTTTCCCAGGCGCTCAGGCTCATCTTTGTATTATTGTATACATAGTTGCCAAGGTTTGCACGCATAGTGAACCCGGCAGACCACTTCTTATAGGTAGCCTGTGTATTAAAGCCCAGCATCCAGGTGGCAGCAGGAGAATGATAGCGATACAGGTCACTTTCATTGATCACACCATCATGGTTCAGGTCAGCATATACCCCTTCCAGCGGCTTGCCAGCTGCATCGTATACCTGTTTGTATACATAAAACATATTTGGCTGGTAACCGGGTGTAAGGATCTGGATACCCCTGCCGGCAACAGCAGGACCAGCATAAGTACCAACGGTTGTTGCACCTTGTACCAGTGTGATATTGGTAACTTTCGTATACTGGTTGGTAGCATTGAAATTCACATCCAGTTTGAAATCTTTACTGCTGATAGGGGTAGTGTTCAATTGGAATTCAAAACCATGACTTTCAATATTACCAACGTTGGTGGTAGCTGTCTGATCAAAGTTAGTACCGGCAGGCACTGATACATTTGCCAGCAGGTCGTAAGTTTTACGGGTGTAGTATTCAGCAGAACCAGAGATCCTGTTATTTAAGAACCCGAAGTCTAAACCGTAGTTGAATGCTTTTGTAGTTTCCCATTTCAAATCGTATACATAGACAGATGGTCTGTATACATACAAGTATTCATCCCCAAAACGATATTGTGCATATTTGTTCCCCTGTTGATACACGGACATGTAGCTATAGTTGCCTATACCATCCTGCTGCCCGGTTACACCATAACTGGCCCTTAATTTAAGGTTGCTCAATACTTTGCTGTTTTTAAGAAAATTCTCATCAATTACATTCCAGGCTACTGCAACGGACGGGAAAGTACCCCACCTGTTTTCAGGACTGAAACGGGAAGTACCATCTCTCCTGACAGTTCCTGTGATCATGTATTTTGAGAATAATGTATAGTTCACTCTTCCATAGTAGGAGAGCAACACATGGCGCTCATCCGTTGCTTTGGAGGTAGACTGCAATACCCCTTTTTCATTGTAGTAGGTAATTGCAGGTGTTTTAGCACTCCAGTGCTGGTAATCATAACCCGCTGTTGCATCAAACTTGTGAATACCGATGTTCTTGCTATAATTCAGATAGCCGGTGAACAATTTGTTCTTCAGCGTCTGGGAATATTCATTGTTAGATCCCCCTACATTATAACCGTTTGCAGATGATGCAGGGATCCATACAGACCCTTCGCCCTTACTGTAATCGTAACCCAGTGTAACGTGGGCTTTCAGGTCAGGCAGGAAATGGAACCTATAATCCGCATCAAAGTTGCCGATACTTCTGTACACATCACTCTTACGGGTTTCCTGTTCCAATAATCCAACAGGGTTGCGGTTAGCACCGGTAGCTGGAACACCACTATTGTCAAGGCTTTCATAAAAACCACCAAAAGCAGATTTACCGGAGTATACAGCTTGTGTAGGATTGAAGGCAACAGAAGACCAGATCGCATCTGTATTGGCAAACCGGTTATTATTCGCTGCACCTTTCAGGTTGAAGGTCAGGTTCAGGTGTTTGTCGAAGAAGCTCGGCGTCACTACCAATGAACCGGTGAAACGTCTTGTCTTATCTGTTTGTAAATTACCATCCTGGTTGTAATACCCTAATGAAGCACGGAAAGGCACAGCCTTCGCAATTTTGCCGGTAAGACCCAGGTTATTGTCAGTACCCATGGCATTCTTGAATACCTGTTTTTGCCAGTCTGTATTACTGCTGCCTAGGAGTGCCTTTTGCGCATCGGTTCCTGCTGCATTTATCACTTCTCTGAACTGTGATGGAGACATCATATCAGCCACTTTCTTGCTCTGCTGTAAGGTAACAACAGAGGAGAAGTTCAGCTTCAGCTGGTCGCCTTTCCCTTTTTTAGTAGTGATCATCAATACCCCGTTAGACGCCCTGGAACCGTAGATAGCAGTGGAAGCTGCATCTTTCAGCACCGTGATACTTTCAATATCATTGGGGTTGATCATACTCAGGAAATTGCTGGAGTTACCACTGATACCACCGGTTTCCAGCGGCACACCATCCAATACCACCAGGGGTGAATTGCTGGCACTTAAAGAAGCCCCGCCACGTATGCGGATCGTGCTACCAGCGGTAGGAGAACCACCATTGGTCATGATCTGTACACCGGAAGATTTACCACTGATCAGTTGTTCGGAGGAACCCACCAAACCAGGGTTAAACTGCTTGCTGCTGATGCTGACAGCGGAACCCGTCATATCTTTTTTAGTCTTGGTACCATAGCCGATCACGACTATTTCATCCAGTTTTTTGTCTTCGAAAGACATGACTACATGCAGGGTATCACCTGTTGCTTTCACGATCTTTTTAGCAGCACCTACATAAGTAAATTCCAGTACATCTTTTCCCGGAGGCAGTGTTACAGTAAAAAACCCGGCAGCATTGGTGAGGGTACTCACGCTGGTGCCGCTAACTAATACTGACACTCTTTCAAGTGCTTTCCCGCCTTCATCGGTTACAGCACCATTTACTGTACGGCGCTGCTCCTGGGCATATACCC
Source organism: Chitinophaga sancti (assembly GCF_034424315.1). GTDB lineage: Bacteria > Bacteroidota > Bacteroidia > Chitinophagales > Chitinophagaceae > Chitinophaga > Chitinophaga sancti. The sequence goes on along the minus strand of NZ_CP139972.1, from coordinate 5,946,684 downwards.
CCAGGCTGCTGATCACCATGCATAGGCAGAATAGGAATTTGCGGAAAATTGATTTCTTCATATTGTGGAATTAAAATTTTTATACGATCTGTTTACTCAAGCCAGATGGCTCCAATGTCTATGGAAGCGTGATCCGGCACCTTGTCTGTGGTGGAAATGTTTAGTGTTTCAATGTTGTTAATATTAAAGTCAATGTTGGTTTTTGGTGTGAAGTATTGATCCAGGAAAACCGGGTATGGACGAGGTAATAGCGCGGTACTATCCTGTTGTAAACCGCTGACTGGTACCTTGTATACCTGCTGTGTTTTTGCTGATGCAATGCGTTGTGAATAGGTATAACCATCTGTGGTAATAAATCCTACATTCAATGCAGTCAGGCTTGTTTTGGGAACATATACACAGAGGTACTTTACGGCATTGAATGACCTGTCCCTGTTGATATTTTTTCTCCAGAAGAAACGTGCATTTTCATCCTTTACATGCATTATATATCGCTGCACGGTTGCTGTATATGGTTGCTCTCTTTCACTGGCAGCCTGGATAAATGCACTGTCTGACAGGGAATAGTATTCCAGTTCCCCGGCAAGTATGAGATCCTTTGTAATCGCAGTTTCATAATAAGCGGTCACGGTAAAATCCCAGTCCAGTGGTGCACCTGCGTTGTTTTGCGGGAACGTATATGTTTTGCCGTTATGATATACAGTAATCGTATATTTTAATGCGTTGCCATTGATCATACCGGCAGGAATAGTACCCTTATAAGTATATCCATGATCACGTTCTAAACGAACAGAAGGATTGTGACTGGACCAGAAAGAGACATGATCTGTTTGAAGGATCACGCTATCAGGGAAAGAGGGCCCAGCAATGTCTGCATGGATCTCTATATTTTGCCCGCTATCAGCAGTAGCAGGTGGTGTATGTACAACTACAAATTGCCTGGGTTGTGCAGCCGGGGCTACGAATTCACCGAGCGTAATATGCTTCCATTCAGTAGAAGCAGACCATCGCCGGGTATCTTCCTTCATCAGTATATAAACACCAGGACTGACGTTAAAAGCACCTTTCTCGGCGATGGTATCCGGCTTGCCGGAGTTGACGCTCCTGACAATAAATTGATTCCCCAGGTCTGGTAATTGCAGCTGCATAGGCCATTGATGCCATGCGATGCTGACAACCTCCTTGTCCGGGGCAGGTTTTGCAAAGGGATCTGCTACCTGGATAGCATCGGGCATAAGCTCTAAACGCCATACCCCATTTTCGAGTTTATCCAGGAAATAGGCACCTGTACCTTCATATTGCACCACCGGTGAATTGCCATAACCAGCTATTGTGGTCAGCTGCTCAGGAGCTACAGGCCTTGCGCTGGTATTGTTAGAGTAAAAATACTGCTGTGGTGAATTGAGCAGGCTCAGGTCCTGCTGGTAACTCACCAGGAAATCTCCAAACGTAGTATCAGCAGGATAGGCCGGGAATCGTTCCCCTCTTTTTACAGTGCTGGCCACCGCTGCTGCTATTTTCATGCTCAGGGCTTTCCTGGGAGTATAAGCCAGGTTGAGATAGTGTGTCTGGTACTCGGTATTATAAGCTGCAATATCGATGGGATCATATGCAAACTGGGTGATCCATTGGAAACCCTGGCTACGGAATGTCCGGGTCATAGCAGGGTACATATAACTATAGGTAATGTCTGCCGGATCGAATTCGTAAATAGCCTTTGCCTTGGTGTTAAACCCTTTTTCGCCGGAGAAAGGGATATTGTATTGGTCTACATGAGGCAGGAAATTCCCTTTCCGGGTATGACCGGCTACCAGGCCAATAGGATACCATTGGTAGGTAGTACCTTGAATATCAGATGTATAGAAAGAAGATACATGCTCCCGGTTATGGCTTACATTATAGAAGACTGGCTTCTTATTGCCGGTAGACCTGATGGCGGCTACCATCCCGGCAATGTACTTTTTGGTCTGCGCAGGAGATTCCTCATGGCAGGGCTCATTATTGATCTCAAAGCCTACAATGGTCGGATCTTCTTTATAGGCCTTACCGGTGTATGGATTGAGATGTGAGAGTAACTGCTTTACATAAGTCTGTTGTGCTGCAATGGCCCCTGGGTGCTTGTGCACATCACATTTACCATATAAATAGGAGAATCCACCGGTTGGCTCGTTCCTTTCGGGGTAACCATTTCCAAAATTGGTCTGGCAGGTGATCAGCACCCTGATTCCCCGGCGCTGTACCCTGGAGATCAGGTAGTCGAGGAGATCCAGGTGCTCATTCTGTTGTAACCTTCCTATGGAATCGGTGATTTCTACATCCCAGATGTGGATGCGGTAAGCATTGAATCCAAGCCGGGAAAAGTGGTATACATCTTTGTCGATGGCTGCTTTGTGGTCTTTGACTGAACGGTAAGCATGGGCAAAAGGCAGGGTATAATTCACCCCGTAAAAGGAGGCCTCCTGTTTAGTATCCGACCAGCGCATTACACCAGCTTTATCTACATAGATAGTTTGCTGAGCGAACGTGGCCGTAAAATACAAGCACATGCAAAGTAGTGGAATCGTCTTTAGGGACATATAACCGTATCAGTTTTTCGTACGGTCCGAAACTATTTAAGAATCGGTTTTAAGCGGGGCTGATATCGGACATAATAGGATAAAATTCAGACAAAGGATACACATATTGATTATATATATCTATAAATTGTTCTTTACAAACCGAGAAGGTGTTTGTCCGAATTCTGCCTGGAAGCATTTGGAAAAATAAGAGGCTTCAGAAAAGCCGACCATGTACATGACCTCTGCCACGGAGAATTTGTTCTTTTGGAGGAGAACCGCGGCTTTTTTCATCCGGATGGAGCGGATGTATTCTACCGGGGTAAGGCTGGTGAGTTGCTTTATTTTACGGTAAAGTTGTCTGGAATTGGTAAAACTCAGGTCGCCGAGCACCTGTACATTGAACTGGGGATCGTCCATTTTCTCCTCAATGATCCGGGTGATGTTAGAGAGGAATTCCTCATCGCGGGATAAGGCTTTTTCTTCTGTTGGGTCAGTGAGGGCCGAAATCCTTAGCTGGCTTTCCATGTCTTCCCTGCGTTTCAGGAGTTGTTCAATCCTGGAAAGCAGGATGGAAATATCGAAAGGTTTGGACATAAATGTATCGGCACCGAGGTCAATGCTCTCCAGTTCAGTTTTCCTGTCGTCTTTGGCGGTTAATAATATAATAGGTATGGTCGCCGTCATAACCTGCTTTTTGAGTCGTTTGCTCATTTCCAGGCCATCCATTACAGGCATCATGACGTCTACGATGATGAGGTCGGGCTGCCATTCGATGCTAAGGGCTTCTCCCTTTTTGCCGTCAGGGGCTGTTTGGGTTTGGTATTGGGCCGCAAGGGCCTGCTGCAGGAATTCAGTGATTTCCTGGTTGTCGTCTACAATAAGGACTTTTTTACGAAGCGGTTTTTCAGGGGGATTGTCGTTGTGCTCCTGGTTACCCGGCAACAGCCTCTCTTCCTTCGGAACAGGAAGCACTTCCTTTTCCGGCACGGGCAGTGTGACAGTTACATTAGTACCTTCACCTTCAACAGATGTGATGTTTACATAGCCCCCCAGTTGTTCTGCATAGTTCTTTACCAGGTAAAGTCCTATACCAGAACCCTCTTTATTCCTAGCCGTAATGGAGGACTTGAAAAAGCGCTCAAATACATATGGCAACTCCGCCGCCGGGATCCCAATACCGGTATCTGCTACTGATATAGCAACGGCATTATTCTTCTGGTGAATGTCCAGGTGAATAGCACCTCCATCATTTGTATAGCGGCAGGCATTAGATAGCAGGTTACTGATAATGGCCTCTGTTCTGATAATATCTGTATCAATATAGATCTCCTCCTTATTGCAGGTGAAGGTAAAAGCCCTGTTCTTGCTGATAAATGCCTCATATAGCTTTCGCCCGAAAGCCACCAGTTCCAGTTTTGACAATACCAGGGCAGAAAGTGCATTGCTATCAGCCCGGTTGAAATTCAGTACGCGGTGGATCAGTCCATTTAGTTTCAGGGCATTCTGCTGGATCCCTTCGAGCTGTTTCTTTTTCAGCGGACTCCGGGTTTCTGCCAGCATCTGGCTTACAGGCGCCAGGATAAGGCTTAGCGGGGTTTTCAATTCATGGGAAATATCCGCGAAGAAGTTCAGCTTCAGGTTGGTCAGTTCGACCGTCTTTTGCTTTTCTATGCGTTCGATCTTGAGATTATGCCGGACCCGGAAGAAATTAATCGCCCACAATACCAGTCCTACCACGATCAGGAAGTAAATGGCCTTTGCCAGGTTGGTATAGTACCAGGGGGGAATAATGGTGATAGACAATTTTAAAGGATTGGCATATGGTTTTCCATAGGCATCCAGTTTGCTTACCAGCAGGGTATAGTTCCCGTAGTTAAGATTATTATAAGTGATCAGGTTATTATTGAGTGGCAAAGTAATCCAGTCATCATCCAGCTGGGTGATCCTGTATACATAGCGGCTACCTTCAGGATCGGAATAGTTGAGGTCAGAGATGGCAAAAGCAAGGTTATTCTGTTCGTGGTTCAGGCGTATTTCATCCTTGTACCTTACAGAGCCGGTTAGCTTACCATTAATATACAGGGCGGTGAGGCAGAGCTTCGTACCGGCACCCGTAGCAGTTTGAATAGCGGTGGCAGCAATGCCCAATTCGTCGGCTCCGCCCAGGTATACCTCGTGGAGGTCGCGGTCATAATATATAGACGTAAAGGCAGACTGGCTACTATTGAACCGTTTTACAGTGGTGGTATGCCGGTCCATCATCCAGATGCCTTCACTGGTGGAGATCCAGATATTTCCAGCCACCTGTTCCATACTCAGGATCCCACCGGCATTGAAAGGAATGGTTTTGATCTGGCCATCTTTGATCCTGGAAATGCTTTCCTGGCAACCGATCCAGATTACCCCGGCATCATCTGCGATCATGTACGAAGGGTGCTTTGATCCATCCATGACGGTTGCAACGTGAAAAGTAAGTGGATCGATCTTATGTATGGCCCTGTTGTAGATCAAAGCCCAGATATTCCCCTGCTGGTCCCTGGCGAGCTGGTTGACAGAATTACCTGCCAGGCCATTGTGGGCGGCGAGGTTGTGAACGGCGATGATGGCAGGATTATTAAGCCCCATATCAGGAGCAGCCGTATGATGAGGCACCTCCCTGTTCGTTCCTCCTGTGAGCTGTGATCTGTCTACCACGAAGATCCCACCCAGGTAGGTGGCGATCCACAGCCTTTTTTGCGCATCTTCCTGGATGCTATACGCCCAGTTAGCATTCCGGGATTGGGAGCTGTCGATGATATTATAATTGACAAAGGCTTTCGCCTGGTGGTCGAACCTGTTGATTCCTCCATCTGTGGCGACCCATACATTTCTATCTTTATCCTCAAAGATATCCCTGATGCGGTTATGCGAAATCGGCAGGGCCTTATCCCCCATCTTATACCATGCGGACAGGACCTCATGTGCTCCCGGAGAGCTGGCGCGGATAATGCCGTTAGTGCCTCCCAGCCAGTAATCCCCATAAGTGTCTTTGTAGATGTTATAAAGGCGGTTCCCGTCCTTTTCGTGGGTGATCTCGAAGATAGGGATGACCTGCAGGCTGTTTTGGTTTTGCAGCAGGGAGATGCCGTAATCGGTACCGAGCCAGATGTTTGATTCCTTATCAGCAAAGAGGCTCCAGATAATGTTATTGACGATGGAGCCTTTGTTCCGGGCATCGTGCACAATACGTTCCAGTTGTTCGGTGTCGGGAGAGTAGATATAAAACCCGGCATCAGTGCCAATGAGGAGTTTATTCCTGTTATCGGTGATCAATGATTTTACGGAGTGATCCTGCAGGATGGGTAGCTTGACGGCGAGGTTTTTATGAAGGTCATAATAATAGATGCCTCCTTCAGTTCCTACCCATATTATATTCCGGCTGGTGTCTTCAAATAAGGCATTGACGAAAAGGTTGCTGCGTTTATGAGGGTCGGCCAGTGAGATCTGGCGGATCTGTGATTTATCTGCGGGGAGGCAATAGAGTCCATTGTAGGTGCCGATTAAGATGTCTCCTGTGCTGGTGCGGGTCAGGGAATAAATGGTATGATTTGACAGTCCTTTATATCCAACCTTTTCCAGTTTTTTTTGGGTAAGGTTATACTTAAAGAGGCCTTTAAAAGAGCCGATCCAGAGATTATCATTTTCCAGGAGCAGGGTTCTTACATCGGTGGGGAATTGAACGGGGCTGGTTTCGTATTGGTCTTTTTGATAGTTATAGAAGAAGATGCCATTTTCCATGGCAAGGCACATCAATTCTTTGTTGATGACGATGATGTCGTATACGAAAGTTTTGTGGGAGGTGTCATTGCCCAGGTGGGATTGTACAGAAAAGCCGTCGTAGCTATAGAGGCCGTTATTTGTACCCAGCCACATGAGGCCGAGGCTATCCTGGGCGAAAGCGTTGATGGTGGTAGCTTCCGGCCCGATGGCGATGTTTTTGAATGTATGGTACTGGTAGTTCTGTCCCCAGAGTAATTGTACGAACAATATGAAAATTGCAGTACAAATAAATCGCTTAAGCATAACAGTACAAATGTAGAGGGAAAATTATTCAGGAAATGCTAATTTTAGCGCAAAACAGAAAATCCTATTTATGTTATTTAATAGTTGGGGGTTTGTATTACTACTTCTAATAACCTTTGTCGTCTATTATGTGCCGTATTTAAAGAGAATGCAGGTCCAGATATTGATTGCATCGAGTCTCGTATTTTACGCATATGGCCAGCCCCATTTATTGTTGTTACTACTTACCTCGGCAGCCATAAATATTGGTGCCAGTTACTTAATTGTAAATGGTAATGCCGCCCAACGAAAATTGTATGCTGCACTTGGTGTGATCATTAACCTGGGTATTCTCTCTTACTTCAAATACGGTTCGTTATTAGCTCATACATTCATGGATACATCCATGGGAATTGGGCATTATTTAACCCTTATCCCATTGCCAATTGGTATTTCCTTTTATACGTTTGAAGGAATTAGCCTGCTGGTAGATGTATATTCCAACAAGCATTCGGACAAGCTGAGTATTGATAGATCATTTTCTCAGCATACCATAAAAACACTTTTTTTCATTTCATTCTTCCCCCACCTTATTGCGGGTCCGATATTGAAAGCTTACGAGTTTTATCCGCAGATAGGATCGAAAAGCATTAAGAATATAGACTGGGAATATGTATTTAAAAAGCTGACATTAGGTTACTTTTTGAAAATGGTGGTGGCTGATAATCTGGCGAATTTTACCTTCTGGATGGCGGCACCTTATTATCATATGAAATCCAGTGTTAGTCTTATAGCCATGCTGTTGGGGTATTCGTTCCAGATCTTCGCTGACTTTGCAGGTTATTCATTTATCGCGTTAGGATTGGCAAAGATGTTTGGCTACGACCTGCTGGAAAACTTCCAGTTCCCATATATTTCAACGAGCTTCTCCGAATTCTGGAGAAGATGGCACATTTCCTTATCTACTTTTCTTAAAGAGTACCTGTATATACCTTTAGGGGGCAACAGGAAAGGGAAGTTCAGAACCTATTTCAACCTTACCATAACCATGGTATTAGGTGGTTTATGGCATGGTGCTGCATGGAGTTATGCCGTATGGGGAGCATTTCATGGTTTAGCACTAGCAATAGAGCGGTTAATAGATAAGTCATTGGGAATAAAGATCAGTAGTCGGACGGGCCTGATCTGTAAAGGGATAATGGTATTTTCTTTTGTCACACTGGCATGGTTGCTTTTCAGGTTGCCCTTTAATGAAGTGATTGCTTATCTGAAAGCCATAGGTACCAATATGCATACCTCACAGGATTATGCGATGGTATTATGTATCATGCTATACTCATTCCCGGTTGTCCTTTATCATTTCTTTTATATCATGCCGGCTCACTGGAAAATACAGGTAGTTGCCAGAAAATACCAATACGTAATATGTGGTTGCATGCTTTTTATGATAGCCGTAAATAGTGGCCCTTCTGGTTCATTTATCTATTTCCAATTTTAATATAATGATACGATATAGTCTTATCACATTCATCGTTCTTTTTGCAGGCTTCAATATTTATCTCAGGGTTAAAAAACAAGAATATTCTACCTATCAATACCAGTATCAGCTGAACGTAATGGAAGGCCAGAAATACATTTTCGGGAAGCGTGCGCCAGAAAGCGTATTATTGGGTACATCACTTAGTGCACTAATGCCGACAGATAGTCTAAATGGCTTGTACAAGCTGGCGATGCCGGGTTTAAGTACCGCAGACGGGCGGAATATTGTTATGAAAAGAAATTCTTATCCTCACAGGATATTTATTGAGATCAACTTCTTTAATAAACCTGCGGATGAAGCTTACACTTCATTATTCAGTTCGTCTGTGAATAATAAAATAAAAGAGGTACTTCCTGCTTTGAAGGAAGAAAATCAGCCGGTAAGTATCTTATTAAGTAAGTTTAAAAAGGATCATCAACAACCGGGGAACAACCAGGTAGTGCCTGTTAATGATACTGTTCCTGCAAATATATTTATGAATCTCTTAGCGGGATCACGGCGCCAGTACACGGATCCCATTGATACGATGGCGCTTGAAAAAGCACTGGATGAGCTGACAGGCTTTGTTGAGGAAGTAACCGCCAAAGGTAGTCACGTTTGTTTTTTTGAAATGCCGGTAGATCAAAGTCTGGAAAATTTACCAAAGACCGTTTTGGTGCGTAATATGATCCAACAACGTTTTCAGGGTAAGCAGAATACCTGGTTTATCCATTTGCCTCAAGGCAACTTCAGAACAAAGGATGGTATACATTTAACTGAAAGTAATGCGTGGGATTATACATCTTATTTCAAAGAAGAGGTTGACAGGCTGGCATTGGCAGGATTTTGACAGCGATCACCACTTTCATATTTAAAACAGGAAAAGTCAGCATTACTGCTGACTTTTCCTGTTTTAGTAGCCTCGACAGGAATCGAACCTGTATCTGGAGCTTCGGAAACTCTTATACTATCCATTGTACTACGAGGCCAAAACGCCTTCCCTCTCGGGCAAGGAAGGCAAAACTAATGCTTTTGATCTCAATTACAAAAACTACAGGTTAAGATTACTCTTAAATATTTTCACAGCTATCGCCAGGAGGATCACCCCAAAGAACTTACGGACTACCATCAACCCCGCTTTACCCAGTATTCTTTCTATAAAACTCAGGGAGCGAAGCACCACATAAATGATAACCAGGTTGATTAAAATCCCTGCAAAAATATTCCACTGGTCGAAGTTCGCCTTCAACGACATAATGGTGGTCAGTGTACCAGAACCCGCGATGAGCGGGAATGCGATAGGAATCAAACTACCGGTTTTCGTATCCTGCTCACTCTTGAAAAACTCCACACCAAGGATCATTTCAAGCCCGATTACAAAGATCACGATCGAACCTGCTACCGCAAATGAATGGACATCTACACTCAATAATTTCAGGAAGGGTTCACCCACCAGCAGGAAAAGAATCATCAGGACACCGGAAGCAAGGGTCGCCTTGCCCGAATCGATGTGGCCCAGTTTTTCTTTCATGGAAATGAGAACCGGGATGGAACCAACGATATCAATCACCGCGAAGAGTGTAAAGGTAATAGCCAAGATCTGGTCAAAATGAAACATGCAGGGTTCGTATTTCCTGCAAATGTAATATTTAATTGGCTATTAAAGATTGTCGTAAGGACGGCTGGTATTGTACCTATAAATGAAAAAGGGAGCCTCGAACGAAGCTCCCTTTTTGTAATCCATAGCCGGCATCAACCTGGCATACGGGAAATATATTTATCCATTTCCTTGATCTGGCTTACGATCTGTGCAGTGGTTGGCTTTTGTGCCTTTGCCCTGCGGAAATAGTCTTTTGCAGTTTTAAAATCCCTCCGGCTCATCGCGATAGACGCCAGGGTCAGCAACGCTGCTGCCGTATTTTCCTTATCAGGCAGGCCCATTCTCACCGCTTTCTTCAGGTTGGAATCCGCTTCCTTCAGGTCATTCTTCTGATAAGCAATCGTACCCAGCTGGAAATACTGCATCCCCTCATACTCCTTCATCGGACTACCAGATTTGATACTTTGACGGATAGTCGCCTCTGCCTTGTCCAGGTCCTTATTATACATGGCCAGGTTACTCTGCATGAAATAATAAACTGACTGAATAGGCTTATATAACAGTTTAGGGAATTTAATGGTATTCATCATCGCCATGGCAGTATCAATATCACCAGCTTCAACAGCTTCCTGTACCAGGCGCATAGGGCCAAACATAAAATGTGTGACCAGGCAGATGATCGCCAGCACCAGCACGATGGTGGCTTCCCACCAGCCCACAGAAGCACCCAGTGCAATCCCGCCCAACAAAAGAATGATACCCAGTGGGAATCTATAACGAATAAATAAGTTTAATGCTTTCATCTGTCAAATCTATTACAAGAGGCGCAAAGATAAATAAAAAAAGATGTGCCAATTTAAAAGGAATTATTACCTTTGAATCATCAGATGATATGATGAATAAACAATCCTTACCAATCAGGCGAAACAGCCTCGCAGACGAGGTTGCGCAGCGGCTACAGGAACAGATCTCTTTAGGGAATTATAAAACAGGCGAAAAATTACCTACCGAACCAGCCTTAATGGAAGCTTTCGGGGTAGGTCGTTCCTCCATCCGGGAAGCCGTACGCATCCTGGCAAACAGCGGGATACTCAGGGTACAACAGGGCCTGGGCACCTTTGTGGAAGAGCAGGCAGGTATTGCAGAACCCCTCCCCCAGCGGCTCAAACGCGCACAGTTTGAAGACCTGGACGAGGTAAGGCAACTGATGGAACTGAAAATAGCCCAAAAAGCAGCACTGAACAGAACAGATGAGGATATTGAACGGATGAAGACCGCTTTGAAAAAAAGAAAAGAATATGGCGCAGCCAATGATGTTGCAGCCTGTATAGATGCGGATATTGAGTTTCACGTGGCTATAGCACAGGCTTCGAATAACAGTATCCTGATGGACTTATACAGGACTGTAGCCATACACCTGAAAGCGAAATTCCTGGAACGGTTTAAGACGACTGATACTTTTACTAATACGCAGCACCTGCATAAGCAGCTATTGAATAGTATTGTGGCGCAGGATGATCAGAAGGCCTGGCAATGTGTACAGAAGATCATCGACCACACCGATAGCAAGTACCTTTAAATTTTCAGCCAGTTTTTTTGAGTGACGCCTCAGCGAGGCGCAAAGCATAATCTAAATTTTCAACCAGCAATAAAAGTTTCTTTTACAACTGCCTCCACTGCAGGGAAGCGGTAAAGAAACCGTATTGCCTATTTTTTCACTGATACATTTTATGGAAAAGATCGCCACTGCCAAAGCACCTGTACAACAGGCCGCTGAGAGGACCGTATTCTCTGTTCTTCTGGCCCTCAGCTTCTCTCACCTGATCAATGATGCCATTCAGTCACTGATCCCTGCCATTTATCCGATCGTCAAAGATGCACTGCATCTCAATTTTAGCCAGGTAGGTTACATTACGCTCACTTACCAGCTCACTGCCTCCCTGCTGCAACCACTGGTAGGCTTGTATACAGACAGGAAGCCACAGCCTTATTCCCTGATCATAGGCATGGGCTTTACTTTGCTGGGCCTTGTATGTCTTTCACAGGCACATGATTTTTACTTTGTACTATTTTCTGTAGGCCTTGTCGGCGTAGGTTCTTCCGTATTCCACCCTGAATCCAGCCGCCTGGCACATATGGCATCCGGTGGTCAGCATGGCCTGGCACAATCCCTTTTTCAACTGGGAGGCAATGCAGGTAGTTCACTTGGACCCTTGCTGGCAGCGATGATCATTGTTCCGCATGGACAATCCAGCCTGAGCTGGTTCTCTGTACTGGCGATACTTGCAATCGTCGTAATGATCAATATCGGCTCCTGGTATAAACAGAATACGCATCGTCTGCAACCTAAAAAGGTGCAGGTACATACAGATAATCATCTCTCAAAAGGGAAAGTGATTTTTGCACTGGGCATTTTGCTTGTATTGGTATTCTCCAAGTATTTCTACATGGCAGGTATGACCAGTTATTATACATTCTATCTCATGCACAAGTTCAATGTGAGTGTGCAGGCATCACAGATTTACCTGTTTGTATTCCTCTTTGCAGTAGCAGCTGGAACCTTCTTTGGCGGCCCGCTGGGCGACCGCATTGGACGTAAATATGTGATCTGGATTTCTATTCTTGGAGTGGCCCCCTTCTCATTGTTATTGCCACATGCAAACCTGATGGGAACATGTGTACTGAGTATATTCATCGGTGTGATACTCTCTTCTGCATTCTCTGCAATATTAGTATATGCGCAGGAGTTAGTACCGGGAAAGGTAGGCATGATAGCCGGTCTTTTCTTCGGACTTGCCTTTGGTATGGGTGGTATCGGCTCGGCAGTACTGGGCAATATTGCCGATAGCAAGGGCATAGACTACGTATTCCAGTTATGTGCCTATCTGCCATTGATAGGTTTGTTAACAGGATTACTGCCTGATGTTGAGAAATCCAAAAAGTAGTTTGTTATAAAAACCAGCTCACCGGTCCCTGTTCATAAGGGATAAGCTTATCACCAGGGACTGGTGAGTGCATTATTAAACAAAACGCTCTGGGTTTCATCAATTAAATAACCATTAAGACACAATCTTTGAATATCGTTGCGAGTGATGATCGTCAATAAGTTTAGGTGAAATCCGTGGAATGCCGTAATGCGCTGATCTGGTAAGCTATATATTGTTCGTATTGTCTGTCAGGTTGTCTCTTCAAAAATAATCAGTTCCACTGCAGTGATATTGCAGTGAGAGGGGTAGTCTATCATTTTAATTTTTATTACGTTCCTTCCCAATTCCCCTATTAGCTTATAGGGAATTGGGGTGTTTTTTTTGGAAAATAGAGAATTCAAAGGGTGCAGGGTCCGGTAGCAGGACTGCGGGATAATTCAAAAAAAATTATCTATATTTAGTAACGCGCCTATCTATTAAACCACGAAACATATGGAAACTACACAGCAAAGGGATGAAAGGCTCTGGAAGATTGCAAAATCCAGGACAGCTTTCAAGAATTCCCTGATTGTTTACCTCGTTATGAACCTCTTCTTCTGGGCTATCTGGTATGCTACCACGGGTCATTATTATGAAGGCACCCCCTGGCCGGTATGGCCGGGTCTGGGATGGGGTTTAGCCATTGCATTCCAGTACTTCAATGCATTTCACCGCGATCCGTTTGGGGATACGCTGAAAGAGTATGAGCGATTGCAAGCGGAGAAGGAACACAGAGGCCTGTAATAAACCACAAACAACATGACTGATCAGCCAAGTAGATTATTTGACATCATTGCATATCAGCTGGCACATTTCCCAAAAGCCGATATGCTGGTAGGAAAAGAAAATAAGGTCTGGAAAAAATATAGCACACAGGAAGTAGCCGATTTGACACTACGCTTCAGTGCAGGGTTGTTGAAATTAGGCATTGGAGGCCGGATGGCTGAAGGGGTTCTTAAGGAAGAGCTGATTGGTGTTGGCATGGGAGGTGCTGATGCCGGGGGTATCGCAGGTGCTGCAGATAGCAGCGGTGCCGGAAGTATAACAGGTACTGGAAACATCGCAGGTGTGAGCTCCGGCAGTATTGGCGGTTTCAACACTGCAAGTTCTGCCACCAGCCACCGCTCCCCCGAAGATGTCGAAAAGATCGCCATCTTATCCCCCAACCGGCCCGAATGGCTCATTACGGATCTTGCCTGCCAGCAGGCCGGCGCCGTACTGGCCCCTATTTACCCTACCCTGAGCGACAACGACCTGGAATACATCCTGAACGATGCTGCCGCCAGCCTGTTATTTGTAAGTGACAAAGACCTTTACGACAAGGTCTCGGCCATCCGGAGCAGGTTGCCTCACCTCAGAGAGGTTTTCACCTTCAACCAGGTGCCCGGTGCCCGTCACTGGCTGGAAATACCCGCAATGGCAGAGGAAGCAGACTTCCCAAAGATAGCAGCGATCAAAGACAGCATCGAACCCTCGCAATTAGCCACCGTTATTTATACCTCAGGTACCACCGGCACTCCCAAAGGCGTGATGCTGACCCACGAGAACATCATGAGCAATGTGCACGCCTGTGCCCCCTGCCTGCCAGTGAACAGTTCCGCCAGGGCACTGAGTTTCCTTCCCCTCAATCATATCTTCGAACGTACTGTGTCGTATATCTATCTGACTGCCGGCGTTCCCATTTACTATGCGGAAAGCCTGGATACTATTGCAGATAACCTGCGGGAAGTAAAACCCAGCATCTTCACCACCGTACCCCGCCTGCTGGAAAAAGTATATGAAAAGATCATGGGCAAAGGACTGGAACTAAAAGGCATCAAAAGAGCACTGTTCTTCTGGGCCGTAGACCTGGGCAAAAGGTTCGACATCAACCAGGAGCAGAGCTGGTGGTATAAAATACAACTGGGGATTGCCAATAAACTGGTGTTTAGCAAATGGCGGGAAGCACTGGGTGGAAACATCGATGTGATCGTAGTAGGCTCTGCGGCCTGCCAGGTCAGGTTACTGAAGATCTTTACCGCTGCCCAGATACCCATCCTGGAAGGATATGGACTAACGGAAACCTCCCCTGTGATCAGCGTAAACCGTATGGAAGAACAGGACCGCATGTTTGGTACCGTTGGCCCCCTGATCGATAATGTAACAGTAAAGATTGCCGAAGACGGGGAGATCCTGGTAAAAGGCCCGAATATCACGATCGGCTATTATAAACGCCCCGACCTGACCGCGGAATCTATCAAAGATGGCTGGTTCCATACGGGGGATATTGGGATCATGGTAAACGATAAGTACCTGAAGATCACCGACCGTAAGAAGGAGCTGTTTAAGACCTCCGGCGGTAAGTTCGTCGCTCCTCAGCCAATCGAAAACAAGTTCAAGGAATCCATATTCATAGAACAAATGATGGTGGTGGGCGAAGACAGGAAATTTACCGGGGCTTTGATTGTACCGTCCTTCCCCCAGCTGGAGCGCTGGGCGCATAAGAAAGGGATCCACCTGAGTGACCGCGAGGCATTGTGCCGCTTACCGGAGGTGCAGACACTGTTCCAGCAAATCGTGGAAAAGTATAATGCCTATTTTAGCCATATAGAGCAGGTGAAAAAGTTTGAGTTGCTGCCCAGTGAATGGACGATTGCCCAGGGAGAGCTGTCGGGAACGCTGAAAGTGAAGCGGAAAGTGATTGCCCAGAAATATGCCGCTCAGATTGAGAAAATCTATAATTAATTAATTGCGTGAAGGAATTTTGGAAAAATCCTTTACTTTTGCACTCCGCTAAAGGAGGGTTTTTCCTGAAGTGACGGCCCGGTAGTTCAATGGATAGAATAGAAGTTTCCTAAACTTTAGATACAAGTTCGATTCTTGTCCGGGCTACAAAATGAAAAAGCCAGCAGTGATGCTGGCTTTTTTTGTTTTACAATCAGCTGCAACTGGTGTATGATTTTATTGCAAAGCATTTAATACGTAATACAAAACCTAACCCCCGTAAATGGGTGTATTTCATTACAAGTTTTAAATAGAAATGGATTTGTTTTGTTACAAATATTTATATTTTTTACCTTTGTTATATAACAAAGCAGTATGGCATTTAAAAGGCATCTTGAACAATATCTTCATAATTGGAAAGCTAATTCTTCTCGAAAGCCACTGATTATCAGGGGTGCTAGACAGGTGGGAAAGACTACATTAGTAAATGATTTTTCTAGTTCTTATGACCATTTTATTTCCTTAAATCTTGAAAAAGGAACAGATAGAAAGTATTTTGAGGACTTTGACGATGTAAAAGCAATTTGTGAATCATTATTCCTGACCTACAATATCCCCTTAGCAGAAGTTGGTAATACATTATTATTTATAGATGAAATACAGGAATGCCCTAAAGCAATTCAATTACTACGCTTCTTTTATGAAGAAGTTCCAACTTTACATATTATCAGTGCCGGTTCTCTTTTAGAATTTGCTATTCAAAAAGTAAAAAGTTTTCCGGTAGGACGGGTTGAATTCCTGTATCTCAATCCAATGAACTTCGAGGAATATCTGGAAGCAATTGGTAGGGGGGACTTAATCGAGCAGTTAAAAATAGTTCCGGTTAAACCGGTTGCTCATCAGGTATTGATGGATATATTTCATCGCTATGCGATTATAGGAGGAATGCCGGAAATCATTAAAACGGATATTGAGAAAAGCAACCTTGCAGATCTTATCAGGATATATGAGAGTATATGGGGAACATATAAAAATGATGTTGAAAAATATACCACGAATGATACTGAAAGAAAAATAATTAAACATATTATGGACACGGCTCCGCTGTATTTAGACGAGCGTGTTAAATTTCAGGGTTTTGGTAATTCCTCTTATAGATCAAGGGAGGTAGGAGAGGCATTTAGGACGCTTGAAGACGCGAAGATAATTCGTTTAATTTATCCAACTACCGATTTACAGCCTCCTCCAAGGGCTGATTTGAAGAAGTCACCAAGATTTCAAATACTGGATACAGGCCTTGCAAACTATACGTTGTCTATTCAAGCACAAATGTTAAGCATGAGCGATTTGAGTAGTACTTATAAGGGGGCAGTGATTCCTCATCTGATTACCCAGGAGGTTATTTCAATGAGCCAGATCTCTTCTAACAATCCACATTTTTGGGTAAGAGAGAAATCACAATCAAACGCAGAGGTCGATTTAGTACAGGTAAATGGAGAATATTTAATTCCAATAGAAATAAAGTCTGGCAGTACGGGTACGCTTAGATCACTTCATCAATTCATTGACGCAGCAGATCATGCTTATGCGGTGAGAATTTACGGAGGTACATTTTCTTTAGAGAGGGCTATTACACCTGGTAAGAAACCTTACTTATTGATGAATCTACCTTATTATCTGGGAACACAATTACATCAATATTTGAATTGGTTATTGCTGCAAAAAATTTGAAAAGAGAATTGGGTTGCACATCCTTCAGGGATGAAGCATTGATTGTTCATAAAAAGCCTAAATGGATTTGTTAACAAGTGCTTTAGATCGAGAGATATATCAGTCCAGAAAAGGGATTTGCCTAAATCGAGTAGGAAGAAAGCCGGTCATGCCGGC
Organism: Chitinophaga sancti; assembly: GCF_034424315.1. Taxonomy (GTDB): domain Bacteria; phylum Bacteroidota; class Bacteroidia; order Chitinophagales; family Chitinophagaceae; genus Chitinophaga; species Chitinophaga sancti. The sequence continues at coordinate 5,929,410 of NZ_CP139972.1, read as the reverse complement.
TTTCTGTCCTCTCACACCACCGTACGTACCGACCGGTATACGGCGGTTTGTCAGAATAACTTAGTTTGGTGAGTTGTTTTCCAGTAATAGTGATTGGCGAACCCTACATACCCTTGTTTAGTAAAGTAGTCGTTGTTCAAGGCTCGGTGCAGTATTGCACTGTTTGCAATGCGGCAGTAGCCTTTACGACTGTTGCTCCACTCATAAGCTTTACCCACATTAATTCCCAACATTTTCAGGTTTTTCCACCGTGTTGATGGCCTTTTCCATTGTTTCCATATTCCCATTCTTAGACGTGTTCTTACCAACCTGTCCAGTTCTTCCATTCTGCTTTTGGCCGTGGCTATCCGAAAGTAATTCACCCAACCTACTATTATGGCCTCCATCTTCTTTATCTTGTCTTTCACTTTGCCGGGGGCTTTACGCTGCGTTTGATCCTTCATCTTCTCTTTAATCTTTCTCAGCGATTTAGATGCAATGCGCACTGCCCACCCTTTCTCTCTTCGATAAAAAGAGAAACCCAGAAGCGTACTCTCTATCGGACGGCTCACTTTACTTTTTGTACGGTTTACTTTTAGCTTTAGCTTCTTTTCTATGAACTCGGTGATTGTTGACAGCACGCGCGTCGCTGACTTTTCACTTTTCACGTAGATGCTACAGTCATCGCAATACCGTACAAACCGGTGGCTTCTTGCCTCTAACTCTTTGTCCAGTTCGTTTAAAACAATGTTGCTCAGCAGGGGGGAGAGAGGGCTGCCTTGAGGAGTGCCTTCCTTACGTTCTATCACAACCCCATTTTCCATCATCCCGCAATTCAGGTATGAGCGCAGTAGTTTCAGCGTCCTCTTGTCAGCTATCTTTTGGGCCAGAAGCGACATTAGCCGGTCATGGTTCACCCGATCGAAAAACTTGTCTAAGTCCAACTCCACTACCCATTCATAGCCGTCGTTCAGGTTTGTTTGTGCCTGATACAATGCCTGATGAGCGTTCCGGTTTTCTCTAAACCCATAGCTATAATTGGAAAACTCTCCTTCATACTGTGGGCTTAGCCATTGGGATATTGACTGGGTAATTAGCCTGTCGATTACAGTAGGTATTCCCAACATTCTTTTACCGCCGCCATTTTCCTTGTCTATTTCTACTTTCTTAACTGCCTGGGGGCCGTACCTGCCTTCTAAAATACTGGTCCGCAACGTCTGCCAGTTCGTATTCAGGTAGTCACGAAGTTCATCGGTCTGCATACCATCTATACCCCCCGCTCCTTTATTGGCAGTTACCTGCTTAAAGGCTTTTTGTACATTGCGGATATCTAATATTTCTTCCAGCATACTATTACTTTGAAAAAAAAAAATCATCCCGGCGTCACTCCCATTGATTGCATGATGAGGCTCAACTCCTCCTGTGTTTTACTTTCAGCTTCCGGCTTATCCTCGCACAGGTAGTTTTCCAGTGTTCTTCCGTTGTGATCGCCTCGCTCATAAACGGCTTGTTCATTTTCGCCATTCTAACATTCGGTCCTTCTTCCTTTTGTGAGACTTCTGCTTTTGCCTTCGTTTCGGGATGCAGCTCGTTGCCGGCTTACTATGACCTCGGCTGACTTCTGATGGCACCTTGAAGCCATTCTTTATGCTGACTTCTGTTTCCGCTTCGGTATTCTCTCATACCTCTGCCGGATTGCCAGCAGATCTCCCAGGGTAAGGTTATACGCTTTCCATTCATGTAGCCCCGGTATTTACACAACATGGTTCCGTGCAGTATAGGGCTTTTGTCTGTGATGCGACATCGCCCACCATGCCTTGCCTTGTATACCATTTCTGTTCGTGGGCTCGAATGTTTGCCGCCGGCTTCCTTCAGATTCGTGGTCACCCACGACACCCTTGCCTTTGGCTAATGATACGTACTGCAACGCTCATTCAGGACTTACACCTTAGAGCTTATAACCATGCCTGGCGCACAACAAAAAAGGAACATCATCAGATGTTCCTTTTCTTCGTACAGGGAAGGGGACAGAAGTCGAACCATTACACTGATGATTTCAAAAACCTGTTAAATATCGTTATTCCTAAAAATTAGATTACATAAGTTTTGAAGACTTTTTCCAGAACCGAATAGCAAGGGCCAAAAAGATTACAGACACACCGATAGCAATTGGAAGTATCGACATCCTATTGCCGACGATATCAGGAGCATTTGAAGTAAGTATTCGAAATGTTTCTTTAAGTGCGCCCAAAGTTAGGAAGCTCATGACGATTGCGTAAATTTTCCATTTGTTCATAGGTAATAGAGATTTATATTGATTGCGACAAGGTATAGAATAAAAACAAAAAGAACGTCTTTTGCTGTTACGTTTTCTTCGTACGTGGAGCGCGACAGATGTCAACTATTATATGCAGGGTTTTAATTTGATACAAGCATTATTGAAGTGATTATTTAATTGATATTCAATTATTTGCGTCTTATTTCTGTTTGTTTTCTTTCTATATTGCATGTATGTTCGGGCTTGATAAATACCAGTATTCTACAGATAAGACATTCATGGCCTATCACTTTATTAGTAATGGGCCTAATGGTGCAATACAAAAGATTGCAAAGTTTAATCTTATTGGAGAGCAGCTTTATAATTTCGGATTTGGTGATTTGGATGCAGTGACTGGTGATATTTCCGATAGCGTGATGGTGTGTTTGACAGAAAATGACTAAATCTGTATTATGTTACGCAAAACAAAGAAGGATACTTATGTTCAAATCGGCAATAAGCAATTTATTACCGTTGATCCTTCTTTACCTTCATTTGAAGGCCATCCCTTTTTTGAGAAAAAAGCGAATGCCGCTAAGAGACTTTTTAGTAGAGTAGGCCTTCCTAAAGGAATAGGTAAAAATTCTCGCGAAGTTACATTTGACTCTTCTTTGTGAATACGCGCTGTAAGTGCGCTATCAAATTGTCATCCTTAAGTTCATTTCCGAATCTTCCCTAGGAATTAATAAAGCATTTTCCGCGGAAACTTTGCTTCTACCTGCATATCAATCTTACGGAGATAATCAGCTCCATATTTACCATTCTCCAATCCTTTCTTCAATGTCTCCGGCACATTATCCTCGAGTTCAGTACAACGGGAAGCAATAATTGCGGCTATTGCACACACTGTATCTGTATCAGAATTCTCTATTTGGTTTACCACATTCAAAAATACATCTGCTATCGTTTTTGCATTTTTCAATGCAGAGAGTGCCTGTGTCACTATCATCATTGCATTTCCGGGATCATTGTCCATACCATTTTGCTCCCATCCTTCGCCTAACTGCGCAGTTAAAAACGCGTCCAATTGTTGGCGGGGACCTCCGTGATGCAAAAAATGCACAGACAGTGCTACTGCCAATGCAGATGTTGTCCCTGCGAGGTTATTATGTGTAATACGGCACTGTAGCAGTGTCAGTCGTTTTACTTCTTCAAGATCTTCAATCACTCCAAAAACACCCGCGCGCATTGCGGCACCGCTGGTGGTTCTGCTGGAAGGTGCAAGCTGGCTCACAAATTCTGACGGGGTTTCGCATTCCGCTAATAGTTTTTGCATGTGTCTTGAATATCCTTTGTGAGGATCACGTTTGAATGTATGCAGCCAGGCGTTTACAAATTCCTCTGCTGTAATATCAAAAGATTTCTTTGCGAGTAGCAGTTCCATATTTGCCAGTGACATCTGTGTATCATCTGTATAATCGCCTTTTTTATAAGCTGTTAGTTTAGGATGATCTGCATGTACGAGATCAGATAGGTCGGCATTGGTAGGGTGGGGCAGGTATTCATATTTCATGCCATAGCTGTCGCCCAGCGCCATGGTATAGAGAAAGGGTGTATGCATATAATCTGAGGTCTATTTCCTGCTTATATGGGAAGTGGTTATTACCCGATAAAAGTAAAATATTTTCAGGTATCTGGAATAATATTAAAGGGTGGTGTCGAAAGATTGATTCGCTGGTTTGTTGTATGGGCAATTTACCTGGTTGGATGGCGGGCTTATGATTTTCCGTTCGGGTATAAAAAATCATGGCAATAATCGTTAGGAACATCATGGTCTTTCTCATGAAGAAGTTGACCAATGATGGTTTATCGTATGGAATGTGGGGGAGATTGTCTTTGATGATGAAAAAAAAGAGCGTGCGATAGATTTAGATATTTTGGAAGAAATGTTTTTTAAACAAAAAAATCTGGCCATTAAATAAAAAAAGGTTGCTCATTGAGCAACCTTTTTCTTCGTACAGGAAAGGCGACGGAAGTCGAACTATTTTGTAGTGGACTTCATGAATTTTTTTAATTACTCCTCACCTTCCAGAAGAACTGTACTAGAAAAATATGCTATTAATTGAACCGTTTCCTCTTATGTTTTGTGCGCAGTTTTCCTTGTAATTATACCAGTAAGTGTATTAATTGCAAGGAATAAGAAGACTAGATTTTGTATAAATTGTTGATAATGAGTGTTTATTAGAAAATAAATCAATGATTGTTTCTTATTTTAAACTAGTTCACTGGACTTTTTGTATTTCCCATAAAATAGGACTGCGCGATTAAGCTCATTTTATGTGTCTTTTAAGCTCAAAAATTCAATTAAATGAGCTCAATTAATAATATTTTTGAGCTTAAACTTATAGAAGCTCATTATAAGTAAAAATGTGGCTCAATAAGGCTATAATTTGAGCTACATTTGCGTTTTCAATGAGCTTAAATGGCCAATTTTATATGAATAATGATAGTAACATGGATCTTATTCTAAGATTTATAAAAGAAAATCCTTCCAGATCTTCTAAAGAAATACATGAAGGATTGACAACTGTTGTTGGGTACGCTACAATAAAGCGGGCATTAGTTAAACTTGCATCTGATAATTTAATAAGAAGGGAAGGAAAGGGGAAAGCAACTACTTATGTTATAAGTCCTGCCTATGAAGTATCGTACCCAGTTGATGTTGAAAAGTATTTTGAAAAGGAAATTGATGAGAGACAAATAAAAGATAGTTTCAATTTGTCTTTGATTGCTGATGTTTTAAGCCATACAACTCTTTTTACTGATGCTGAGGAGCAATCTTTAAATGCTCTCCAGAATGAATTTAAAAATAATATTTTTCATCTGACGGTATCAGCGTATGATAAAGAAATGGAACGACTTGCAATTGATTTGAGCTGGAAATCATCTCAGATTGAAGGTAATACATATTCATTGTTAGAGACAGAACGTTTGCTAAAAGAAAAAGAAACCGCTGAGGGTAAGCCTAAGGATGACGCGATCATGTTGCTTAATCATAAAGAGGCTATTAATTTTATCATTGCGAACCCAGATTATGTCGTGCCGTTAACGTTATCAAGAATTGAGGACATTCATAGTTTGCTAGTCAAAGATTTGGGGGTTGACCGGAACATCCGGCAGAGAAGAGTTGGTATTTCCGGCACAAACTATAAACCATTAGATAATGAACATCAGATTCGGGATGCGATAAGAGAAATGTGTGAATTGGTAAATAGTAAGGACAGTGTATTTGAGAAAGCTTTACTTACGCTGGTGTTACTTTCCTATATCCAGGCATTTGTAGATGGCAATAAAAGGACAGCACGTATAGTAAGTAATGCAATATTGATTGCTTATGGACATTGTCCAATTTCATTCCGTACGGTGGATTCAATTGAATATAAAAAAGCTATGCTGATATTTTACGAACAAAATAATATCAGTGCATTTAAAGATATTTTTAAAGCTCAATTTGAGTTTGCCGTGAAGACTTATTTTTAATAAGGTCGGGGTTAGATATTATCAGGGAATAATCGAGTAGGAAGAAAGCCGGTCATGCCGGCTTTCTGTCCTCTCACACCACCGTACGTACCGACCGGTATACGGCGGTTTGTCAGAATAACTTAGTTTGGTGAGTTGTTTTCCAGTAATAGTGATTGGCGAACCCTACATACCCTTGTTTAGTAAAGTAGTCGTTGTTCAAGGCTCGGTGCAGTATTGCACTGTTTGCAATGCGGCAGTAGCCTTTACGACTGTTGCTCCACTCATAAGCTTTACCCACATTAATTCCCAACATTTTCAGGTTTTTCCACCGTGTTGATGGCCTTTTCCATTGTTTCCATATTCCCATTCTTAGACGTGTTCTTACCAACCTGTCCAGTTCTTCCATTCTGCTTTTGGCCGTGGCTATCCGAAAGTAATTCACCCAACCTACTATTATGGCCTCCATCTTCTTTATCTTGTCTTTCACTTTGCCGGGGGCTTTACGCTGCGTTTGATCCTTCATCTTCTCTTTAATCTTTCTCAGCGATTTAGATGCAATGCGCACTGCCCACCCTTTCTCTCTTCGATAAAAAGAGAAACCCAGAAGCGTACTCTCTATCGGACGGCTCACTTTACTTTTTGTACGGTTTACTTTTAGCTTTAGCTTCTTTTCTATGAACTCGGTGATTGTTGACAGCACGCGCGTCGCTGACTTTTCACTTTTCACGTAGATGCTACAGTCATCGCAATACCGTACAAACCGGTGGCTTCTTGCCTCTAACTCTTTGTCCAGTTCGTTTAAAACAATGTTGCTCAGCAGGGGGGAGAGAGGGCTGCCTTGAGGAGTGCCTTCCTTACGTTCTATCACAACCCCATTTTCCATCATCCCGCAATTCAGGTATGAGCGCAGTAGTTTCAGCGTCCTCTTGTCAGCTATCTTTTGGGCCAGAAGCGACATTAGCCGGTCATGGTTCACCCGATCGAAAAACTTGTCTAAGTCCAACTCCACTACCCATTCATAGCCGTCGTTCAGGTTTGTTTGTGCCTGATACAATGCCTGATGAGCGTTCCGGTTTTCTCTAAACCCATAGCTATAATTGGAAAACTCTCCTTCATACTGTGGGCTTAGCCATTGGGATATTGACTGGGTAATTAGCCTGTCGATTACAGTAGGTATTCCCAACATTCTTTTACCGCCGCCATTTTCCTTGTCTATTTCTACTTTCTTAACTGCCTGGGGGCCGTACCTGCCTTCTAAAATACTGGTCCGCAACGTCTGCCAGTTCGTATTCAGGTAGTCACGAAGTTCATCGGTCTGCATACCATCTATACCCCCCGCTCCTTTATTGGCAGTTACCTGCTTAAAGGCTTTTTGTACATTGCGGATATCTAATATTTCTTCCAGCATACTATTACTTTGAAAAAAAAAATCATCCCGGCGTCACTCCCATTGATTGCATGATGAGGCTCAACTCCTCCTGTGTTTTACTTTCAGCTTCCGGCTTATCCTCGCACAGGTAGTTTTCCAGTGTTCTTCCGTTGTGATCGCCTCGCTCATAAACGGCTTGTTCATTTTCGCCATTCTAACATTCGGTCCTTCTTCCTTTTGTGAGACTTCTGCTTTTGCCTTCGTTTCGGGATGCAGCTCGTTGCCGGCTTACTATGACCTCGGCTGACTTCTGATGGCACCTTGAAGCCATTCTTTATGCTGACTTCTGTTTCCGCTTCGGTATTCTCTCATACCTCTGCCGGATTGCCAGCAGATCTCCCAGGGTAAGGTTATACGCTTTCCATTCATGTAGCCCCGGTATTTACACAACATGGTTCCGTGCAGTATAGGGCTTTTGTCTGTGATGCGACATCGCCCACCATGCCTTGCCTTGTATACCATTTCTGTTCGTGGGCTCGAATGTTTGCCGCCGGCTTCCTTCAGATTCGTGGTCACCCACGACACCCTTGCCTTTGGCTAATGATACGTACTGCAACGCTCATTCAGGACTTACACCTTAGAGCTTATAACCATGCCTGGCGCACAACAAAAAAGGAACATCAAATTGATGTTCCTTTTTCTTCGTACAGGGAAGGGGACAGAAGTCGAATTATTACATTGATGAATTCAAAAACCTGGTAAATATCGTTATGGCTAAAAAGTAGATTTTATATAAAAGCCTTAAGTCATTCATTGTTGCTACCTGTACATATAAATTTCTCATGTTGCAGTGTTTTTTAAATAAAGTGTTTTGGCAAAAGCATAATTTGATCGGCTTAAGCGGTTACATAATGTGCTTGCTGTTTCTATTTGATTATGATTAAATAGAAATTGTATCATTGCTTCAAGCTGGTGCTGATCACCTTCTAATGGATGTTCACGAAAGGTCATCATGTCAAGAATTGAGGCAAGGTACTGCGCTGACTTTTGATGATCACCTTTTGACATTAATTCGTGCAACTTCTTCAATATATTTGAACTGTGGTAGCTTTTGGTGATCAACTGAATAGCAATTCTGATCATTTCAGCATTTTCCTCATTAAGTTCCGCTATAAAATAGACAAGGTTTACTGTTGAGCGTCTCATTTCTAGCACTTCAGTGTCAGAAGAATCGCTATACGTTTTATGAATGAGTTGAATCAAGGCGATTACACGTTCTTCAAGCTGCTGGCGTTCTTTGATGGCCAATGACGCTAAATATTCTTCATTAAACCATACGGCATGAAGAAGATCTTTTATCGCTTCCATTGGCATATTCGAAAGATAACGAACGATCAAACTGTCCTCCTTGATGTTGTCAAGTTGCCAAAAGAACAGCGAAGTTAGATGTGTGGCGAAGCCGTTGTATCCGAAATTTATCAACTGTAAATGGGTGTCGATGCCTCGATAATAATGTGGTAGAAATAGATCGAGTTTTTCCATCGTACCTGGTGCGGAAGAGGATAACAGCCCGCCCATAAAAGCGGTCCATTGAGGCTGCGGCAACTGAATAAGCTCGGTGATTTGCGTATCTAACCAAGTTGGTTGAAGGTAATTTAGTTGTGGCCAGTAGCAGCCTAACAACGTGTAACTATCACTGTCCCCGCCAGCGATAAATCTATTAAAAATGCAGCAGATGTCTTCTTCCCAATCTGGACTTTCAATATTTGTTAAACGGGGCCGACATAAACTGTAATCAATGCACGCTCTGAGTAGCTTTCCTGAATCGGAATTAAATGATTTGCTCAGGTAGTCGTTATTGCTAGGAACTGAGAAGTCCGATACTTCTAAATGCTGGTTTACTTTGATGATAATTTGTCTGCAAATGGGTAATAACTGGTGTACTCTTACATAATCATCGTTTGAACAGACCTCACTTACCAACACGGAAGCTACGGAGCAAATCCAGTTTTTATCCGCATGCCAGCTATCCTGTTTCAAGAATCTGGCCTCGGATTCAAAATCATTCTGCTTGATATATATTAAGGTAAAGCGGATTATAGATGCCCAGTCGAAATCGTCTTTGTTTTTTTTGCCATATTCCAGCAGTGCATAAAGAACATAGTGTATATAAATGTATGGCACCGGAAGATATAACAAGAGGGCATTAATGAATTTAATGGGCTTTAAGGCAACTGCTGCTTCTAAGATTCGTGCCAAACCACTGATATTTGGTTCTTCCCAGCGATTCTTAGGATTGAATTTCATTAGGTATAAGACAAGATCCGAATCCTCCATGTCCAGAAGTTGCTCAGAGCTCATTGGAGGTATCGAGCCGTTCTTTAACGTTATGGTTCGACTTGGATCAATATCCCAATCTTTTAGTTCATGCCTTTTTTTTACCGTGGTGTAGAGATGGTCAAATGGTTCTCGCTGGTTAAGTGCAAGCAACCAAGGGGCTTGCCAGTATGTCAGCCGGTCTTCATCTATCTCTTTCTCGTCTTGTGGCCCCTGAGCAATGATTTCTTCCAGGAGGAGGGCCTCTTTTGAGTTTAATTCTTTCTGATTACTTTTTAAGAGGTTAAAGAGCTCAGTTCTGTAAGTGTAACCAGTAAAGAGTTGATGTGGATCGTTTGGTTCAATAAGTTCTGCAAATAACCCTTTATATTCCTTAAAGTGAATGGAAATATTGTGTAACACAACCCGCCTGAAAAAGGGAAGCCGGTAACGGTGATCATAAAATAGTCGCTCGGAAATTTCTCTGCCTAGAATAGGATTATTTCTGAAAATTGCGTCCAGATATTTACTCAATAATAAACCATACGTCTCCGACATTCGACTTGTATGATAAGAGCGACGTTCCAATTCGTTGATAGCCATTCCACCCGCCATCGATAAATTATCCACTGTTAAGGCAAAGATAAGTCCATTCAGCATGTCTTCATTTTCTTGGATATTCTCATAGCTTATTCCAAAACGGCCGATGATGCTGAGTAAGGCTTGTTTTAGGGTATCTTCAGTGAGCTGGTCATAATTATGAATGGTTTCATTACAGAATTCTTCGTTTTGATCAGGTAATGTCAGACTAAGCAAAAGATTAGGGAGTTTAATAGATACTTTTACAGTCAATGTAATAGAAGCTACTCTGACAGGTAGATGAAGCCCTTTTGGATAATCCAGCAGAAGAATTTTAAGCGTAGCTGCTAATTGATAGAATAAATGTAAATGGTAAATAATAATGCAGCAAAAATGGTAAATATGAATGCAGCAGATTCGGTAACAATACTGCAGCAAGAATGGCAACAATGGTACAGCAAAATCGGTAACAATTGTTACACAATCCGGCAAAAGTAGTCTGTTATCAGGAACCTTCAAAAATAGTTTTACGATTCTTCAATCTGTAACTTTCACCACTAAAGTTTATGACTTCACAATGGTAAAGTAGCCGGTCCAGTAAAGCCGTAGCTATGGCCTCATCATCCAGCTGTTTGCTCCAGTCTGAAGGCTTCTTATTTGTAGTGATGATTATTGACGTAGATTCATAAATCTGATTGATAAAATTGAAAAATGATATTGCCAGGTTCTTCTCCAGCGGGAAGAGCATAATATCATCAATAACGAGAAGGTTAGCCTTTAATAGTCGTTTATATTCAACCTGCTGGGTTTTAACAAAGTCCTTCGTCTTAAGCATATTTACCAGGTCATCCATTCTTCTGAAGTAGGCGTTATATCCAGCCTTTACAGCATCCTGACACAAACCTGCAGCTAAAAATGTCTTGCCAGTTCCACTCGGCCCCATCAGAACAATATTAAATAATTGATCTACCCAATTCAATTCTCTAAGTTGCTTTAAGCGACCAGGACTAATTTCATCCTCTGATCCTGTTTTGTAATGATTCAGGTCTGACATCTGAGGTAACCAGGCTGCCTTTTCCCGTTTGTTCAAGTCTTTTACAGAGCGGTGTGTTGCTTCCGTTTCCAGTATTTGGCTTAGGAACTTTACATATCCCATCTCTTGTTGTTCTGCTTCAGTGATTAATGCCTTTATTCCATTGCTAATACCACCCAGCCTAAAAGCTGTACATAATTCGCGGATTCGTTGCTTTTCTGTTTCCATATAATTTTGTGATTTAAAAATGAGCGGCCACGCTTTGCCTGGCCGCTTTATCGGATTTAATTGAAGATTATATCATAGTTGATCAACTTGCTCCTGGCTGGTTCTGTGTTGGCTTTTTGTTGAACAGGAGCTGTTAATGGGTTATTGGTGATCGTATTTGCAGGGACTATTTCTTGTTGTTGTAGCTTCCCAAGATGCTCTGCAACAGACTTAAAATCAGACGCACTGTAGATATGATATTGGCTACAATAGTACAAGGTTTCAAGCGCTAAGACTGGTTCCAGCTTATTTACTATAGTCTTTAGCAATTGTATCTGATCGCGTATATATCGCGGTTTCTCTGTCTTAAGTTGGAAGACCCATCCCAATGCCTCCTTCTGATCAGTAAAAAGAGTCGCAAACTCTTGCATCATCTCCAGGATTGCCCGGGATTTGTCTCTACCATGGTCAGTTTGTAAGATCTTCTGTCCTTTAAGTGGTGAGATTATATGGCGACAAAGCTCTTGTTTTTCGGTATTTAAAATAACTAATTCCTGTTCTTCCCTGATCACCAGTACCCGGCTTTGACGATCTTTATATGTGCCAAGTGGCAATGAGTAAAAATTACTTTTCCAACTGATTGTGTTATCTTTTCGTACAGCATAGGAACTATATTCTGGTTCCATCATTTTAACAGGGGTATAGGGATATAGAAAGGTCACTTCATTTTCCATTTCTTCAGCTGGTATTAACTTTGTGGTGCCGTGGATTAATGCATTGGCTGTACGTTTGAGCCAGGCCAGTACTTCTTCATTCACCAACTGAACATCTTTAAAAAATCGCCCATATAGAAAATTTCTTTTCACATACTTTACGACATTTTCTATTTTCCCCTTGGACTCAGGATCTGCCGCACGGCAGAAATAGGTTTTAAGAGGTCGCTGAGAGATATACTGCCGAAAATGTTCGGTAAGGATCAGATCTCCCCAATTCTCGTCAACCATAAATAATCGGTCCTGGTCATAGATAAGTTCCTGAGGCATGCCCCCCAAAATCGCTAAAAGCTCTCTCATGTGCTTCTATAACCGTAATGGTAGTAAATGGTCGATCTGTAAATAATACGTATTTAAAGCGCGAGCGGGATAGACTCATACAGAAAAACTGTACTTTGCGCGTTCGTCCTTCAGTAGTTCGCATGTTATAAAAGCCAAAATCAACCTGAGCTTGCTGCCCATAAGGTAGTTCTGCTACCATCTGATATTGCCGGGTTGGCTCTTCCACAGAAAGGCTGTACTTAGCCCTGATGGCCATAACAAAATTATAAACTGTTTTAGGGCTGATTGGTCCAAAACCGGGAAACTGTTCTTTTAATAAATCATGGATTTGAGCAGAAGATGTATCTGGAAGACTTCTCAGGCGATTATATATAAAATCTTCAAATTCCAGAAGTAGTTTCTTTCGACCCTTTTTCTGTTGGCTGATAGTTAAAAAATCCTCCTCACTCATTGAGAGTTGCAGTTTGACCGTACGCCAGTTTAGTCCTGTTATCCTGGAAATTGATCGAATAGAGTGTTTATCCCGGTAAAGTTGATGAATACGCTGGTAAGTCATAAGTTTGTTTAAATAGTTCATTTAACCCTGTCTTTGTGATGATTGACAAAGGTTGAAAAAATCCCTCCGGGAACAATCCTGGGGGGATGAACTATGTAACAACTGTAATCTTAGTGATGCACTAATGTTACCATTATTGCTGTAGCATTGTTACCGAATCTGCTGCACTCATATTTACCATTTTTGCTGCATTATTATTTACTGCTTACAATAAAGAGACAGAACAAAGTTTTGAGACAGATTCGATTAAGTTCTTATGAATAAAAGTATCAATAAGAAGATGACGGTCGATATTGGAATAATAACAAGATTCACTTTTTTTAATGGAGTTGTCTCTCCATAAAGCTTTATCGGAAATGCCCAATAGATAGGCAATGATTTCTTCAGCCTTTGCAACATCGGAGCTTCCAGATTTTTTTTCAAGGAACCGTGGTAACAAGCTTTTACATAATGCTGATGTCGTTAAGATTTTATCCGAGGTGCCATTTATCCAGGTTAGCACCTGCTTTATCAAGTCGATGCTAATACGATCCTGGGGTAAATTGCTTAATATTTTGATGATTGCAGCATGAGTTAGATCATTATAAATCTTGCTAACGGACACCGTTGTGACAAATTCAAGGAGCGGTTCGATCATTTCAAGATCCTGAACGTTTTTAATTTTCTCGCTTATTCGTTCAAGGTAGGGAAGCACCTGCCAGCGTGATAAATAAGGACCCTCCTGCATTGTTATTTCTGCTGGACGGGCATCGGGGTCTAGGTAACCATTTGTTTTGAGAAACAGGTACCAGTAATTCCTCGAAATCTTTTGAAAGAAATATTCCCTGCAATGCTCATCTTTTTCAATCAACTCCTTTATCGTGAGAAGCTGGAATTGAGTAGGCCGTACCTGTTCAAGTATATGATCGATGGTAAGAGTATTGCCAATAAAGTCCTGATCAGTGTTGACCAGTTTTTTTAGTTCCTGCTTTTGTGCTTTTAGCTTTTCAGTCAACTCTGCTTCCCTTTTACTGGCAAGGAATTCACTGAAGCTAGGTAGTATGGGCCTCAATCGTTTGCCAAACAGGTAATCCGTGTCGGGCAGGTATTCCAGTGCGCACTTTTCAAACAGCTCACGTAAATGTTCATGTAGATGCAGTCTATTGCCCGGATCAGAATAATCTTTATAGTTTTTGGTAGTAAAAATCACATTATTCAGCGAATTCTTCTCGATGTAAGCAATCAGTGATAAAATGTTTACAGTATCACTATAGCTGTCCTTTTGGTGGTTCGGTGCTATTCGGGCAAGTGTCCTTTCAGAAGCTTTGAGTTTGATCTCATCATTTATAGGAGCGATGTCGGCATAATCCGTGAATATTTTTTCAACTTTATTGACTCGGGCCTTACCAAATTCCTCAAAACTAGCTGCATTATAAATGGTATTAAAGAATTCCGGATTTTTAATAACCTCCCTACTTAACTGATTAGCTTTGCCAAGTTCCTGCTTGATATATGCAATTTTAGATTGCTTATTTCTTTCCCATTCTGTTAAAATATGTTGGGGAACAATGCACCTAATATTATATGTCTCTACCCAATAATACAGTTCGTCGAAATAATTATCCTCGGCATCAATCTTGTGACAGATTAGCCACAACCAAACATCTGTATCAATTGCTAAATAAATCATTTATAAGGTTTATGGTATTGCTAAAGTAAGTATTTTATCTATGGAATAAATTATGCTCTACTAGGCTTGGCTAAGCTTTTGCAAGTCTGTTTGCAATAGTGGAATCTGCAAAAGTGGAACAAGGGGTAAGCCTATTTTGAAACAAGGAATAACGATTTATGATCTCTCTTGGTGGAAATGTGGAGGATAGGTGCCGGATCACGGTAGGTTAGGTTGAGAACTCATAAACTGGATAGCTAAAAAACAACTAATCCTCCGGGAATTCAGGAATAAGATTTCTAACTTCATACAGGGAAGGCGACAGATGTCGAACTATTTTGTGGCGGATTTTATGAATTTTTCAATTCATTCATCATATCTACTAGTGGTATTACAGTCACATCGTGAGCTGCAGGATAACGTTCCTTTCCTGAATAAACAATGAATTTATGAGTAGCTTGAACGTCTTCGCATCCCAGATGAAATCCTTTTGATAGTGTCGGGGTCAGCGAACGTTTAATTTCAATTGCATATCTTTTATTTGAGCCTAACTCAATTACAAGATCAATTTCAGCTCCTGCAGATGTACGATAAAACCAGGCTGATGCTCCAATAGGCATGCATGACAAAAGATTTTCAATAATGAATCCTTCCCAACTGGCCCCTATAACGGGATGTCCTAAAAGGTCGTCCATTGAGGTTATATTTAGTAAAGCATGTGTTAGTCCGCTATCCCGTATATATATCTTGGGTGCTTTTACCAGCCGTTTGCCAAGGTTTCCTGACCACGGTCTAAGTGTACGGATCAGTAGCAGATCCTCCAGCAATTCAATATAACGTTTTGCAGTAGGGGCTGCCACACCAAGATTAGCCCCGATTTGAGCTATATTTAGTTGTCCTCCCTGACTGTGAGCCAGCATCGTCCAGAGTAATCTTAAGGTAGTAGCAGGTATTCGTGGCCCAAACTGAGGTACATCCCTTTCGAGATAGGTTCCTATAAAATTTAATCGCCATCTTAAACTAGCCTGATCATTTCTGGCGAGAAAACTGTCAGGAAAACCACCTCTAAGCCAAAGTTGATCCTGATCTGTACGGTTTATTTCAGAAATGAGGATACCTGATAATTCTTTGTAAGCAATGCGACCTGCAAGTGATTCAGATGATTGCTTCAAGAGGTCGAGGGATGCTGAACCCAAAATGAGGAATTGCCCATTTTTGTGGCCTTGTCTGCGATGCTTGTCTATGACTCCCCGTAGAATTTGAAACAACTCAGGAACGCGTTGAATTTCGTCCAGGATAATAAGTTTGCCCTTATGTAATTCAAAATATGATTCAGGGTCATTTAGCTTTGCTTTGTCACCAGGGCTTTCGAGATCCAGATAGATTGGCTCTGTTGACAATGAGGTACCTATTGCTTCAGCTAATGTAGTCTTACCAACCTGTCTTGGACCTAAAACAGCTACCGCCGGAAATTCCTCTAATAGTTGAATGGTTTCATATTGTGCATTACGTGGTATCATCCTTGCAAATGTAACATTAAGTGTTCGATTTGCAAGGATTTTTTTTATTTAATTTATTACAAGTAATTGATAATGTTATTTTTGTTTCATTTTTATGGGAGTCATTGTGTTTAGGTTCTTTTTAGATTGATTCATCGGATTTTTGCGCTTTAACACGATATGAATGGTTTAGTATCGTTGTTGTTAAATCGATTCCTGCCTGATATGCAGGGAATGCAATGGACGGAGCAATGTTAGTAAGGAAGTTATATCTAAAGTATACATATACCCCAAATGCTATCGAAAAAATCCATTTGATTGTACTATGTTCCGTTTGGGAATGGCTTGAACTTTTTACCAAATTTCCTACGGGGTCAAGAACAATATAAACAGGTAAAATACAGGTAAATGCAACACAAATGATAAATGGTAAAATCCAAAGTATCCTATTATTGCTTTTTAAGCAGATGATTACTCCTTTTAAGAAATAGACGATGAAATATAGTATGAAACTGACGAGAATAACCAGTCCTAACCCCATGAGGCTAGAGGTTTCTCCTTTCATAAATGAAAATACAATGTAGAATGAAGTGAAAATAAGCGGACAATAAACGACCGCTTTAAATAGCCATATGGCTATTTTCGCAAAAATGTTTAGGTTTCTGTTAAACATTTGCTGGTTATTCATAAGACATGGAGTTGGGGTAAAACAATATGGATAACTATTTCTAATATAGAAAAATTTAGGGAGGTATAAAATCGAGTAGGAAGAAAGCCGGTCATGCCGGCTTTCTGTCCTCTCACACCACCGTACGTACCGACCGGTATACGGCGGTTTGTCAGAATAACTTAGTTTGGTGAGTTGTTTTCCAGTAATAGTGATTGGCGAACCCTACATACCCTTGTTTAGTAAAGTAGTCGTTGTTCAAGGCTCGGTGCAGTATTGCACTGTTTGCAATGCGGCAGTAGCCTTTACGACTGTTGCTCCACTCATAAGCTTTACCCACATTAATTCCCAACATTTTCAGGTTTTTCCACCGTGTTGATGGCCTTTTCCATTGTTTCCATATTCCCATTCTTAGACGTGTTCTTACCAACCTGTCCAGTTCTTCCATTCTGCTTTTGGCCGTGGCTATCCGAAAGTAATTCACCCAACCTACTATTATGGCCTCCATCTTCTTTATCTTGTCTTTCACTTTGCCGGGGGCTTTACGCTGCGTTTGATCCTTCATCTTCTCTTTAATCTTTCTCAGCGATTTAGATGCAATGCGCACTGCCCACCCTTTCTCTCTTCGATAAAAAGAGAAACCCAGAAGCGTACTCTCTATCGGACGGCTCACTTTACTTTTTGTACGGTTTACTTTTAGCTTTAGCTTCTTTTCTATGAACTCGGTGATTGTTGACAGCACGCGCGTCGCTGACTTTTCACTTTTCACGTAGATGCTACAGTCATCGCAATACCGTACAAACCGGTGGCTTCTTGCCTCTAACTCTTTGTCCAGTTCGTTTAAAACAATGTTGCTCAGCAGGGGGGAGAGAGGGCTGCCTTGAGGAGTGCCTTCCTTACGTTCTATCACAACCCCATTTTCCATCATCCCGCAATTCAGGTATGAGCGCAGTAGTTTCAGCGTCCTCTTGTCAGCTATCTTTTGGGCCAGAAGCGACATTAGCCGGTCATGGTTCACCCGATCGAAAAACTTGTCTAAGTCCAACTCCACTACCCATTCATAGCCGTCGTTCAGGTTTGTTTGTGCCTGATACAATGCCTGATGAGCGTTCCGGTTTTCTCTAAACCCATAGCTATAATTGGAAAACTCTCCTTCATACTGTGGGCTTAGCCATTGGGATATTGACTGGGTAATTAGCCTGTCGATTACAGTAGGTATTCCCAACATTCTTTTACCGCCGCCATTTTCCTTGTCTATTTCTACTTTCTTAACTGCCTGGGGGCCGTACCTGCCTTCTAAAATACTGGTCCGCAACGTCTGCCAGTTCGTATTCAGGTAGTCACGAAGTTCATCGGTCTGCATACCATCTATACCCCCCGCTCCTTTATTGGCAGTTACCTGCTTAAAGGCTTTTTGTACATTGCGGATATCTAATATTTCTTCCAGCATACTATTACTTTGAAAAAAAATCATCCCGGCGTCACTCCCATTGATTGCATGATGAGGCTCAACTCCTCCTGTGTTTTACTTTCAGCTTCCGGCTTATCCTCGCACAGGTAGTTTTCCAGTGTTCTTCCGTTGTGATCGCCTCGCTCATAAACGGCTTGTTCATTTTCGCCATTCTAACATTCGGTCCTTCTTCCTTTTGTGAGACTTCTGCTTTTGCCTTCGTTTCGGGATGCAGCTCGTTGCCGGCTTACTATGACCTCGGCTGACTTCTGATGGCACCTTGAAGCCATTCTTTATGCTGACTTCTGTTTCCGCTTCGGTATTCTCTCATACCTCTGCCGGATTGCCAGCAGATCTCCCAGGGTAAGGTTATACGCTTTCCATTCATGTAGCCCCGGTATTTACACAACATGGTTCCGTGCAGTATAGGGCTTTTGTCTGTGATGCGACATCGCCCACCATGCCTTGCCTTGTATACCATTTCTGTTCGTGGGCTCGAATGTTTGCCGCCGGCTTCCTTCAGATTCGTGGTCACCCACGACACCCTTGCCTTTGGCTAATGATACGTACTGCAACGCTCATTCAGGACTTACACCTTAGAGCTTATAACCATGCCTGGCGCACAACAAAAAAGGAACATCAATTTGATGTTCCTTTTTCTTCGTACAGGGAAGGGAACAGAAGTCGAACTGTTGGATGGAGGGTTTTATGAATTTATCAGTTCATTCGTGTATACAACCACATTGTAAGCGATCTGAGTAATGCTCTGTTCCGGATGCTTAAATATTTTATTTTCCTTGGAATTATAACAAAAAATGTTCGATTTGCAAGAAAAACACAACGATGAAATTACGGCAACTGTTTGTTTATCAGAATTTTGACTTTTGGATAACAATCTTGTCTAGGATATACGGATGGGAAAAATGGTCAAGCTATTTAATACTTACTTAAATCAATAAGTTTGTATTTACGATATACATGAAACTTCCGTACTTTAGTATAAAGCTTACGATATACATGAAACTTATACAAAGGCCATTATATACTGAAAGGGTAATTCCATTTATTAACAAGCAGGTAATCAAGGTGCTGGCTGGGCAACGAAGGGTGGGCAAAAGTTATGTGATGCTCCAATTGATGGAACATATTCGTAATACTGATCAGAATGCTAATATTATTTACATTAACATGGAACTGGATGACTATATCCACATTAAAACCCATGTTGATTTAAGCACTTATCTTGAAGATAAATTTATAGTTGGCGGAAATAATTATTTCTTCATAGATGAGGTACAGGAAGTGAAGGAATTTGAAAGAACCCTTCGTAGTTTGTTGGCGAAGGGTATTTGTGATATTTACTGCACGGGCAGTAATGCAAATATGCTATCAGGTGAATTGGCTACATTTTTGTCTGGCAGATATTTAGTATTCAATATCCATAGTCTGAGTTATCAGGAGTTTTTGCAATTTCACCAACTTGAGAATAAGTTCGAATCACTAATACTTTACCTCAGGTATGGAGGAATGCCCTTTTTAAGTAATATCGGATTGCAGGAAGAGCTACCTTATGAATATCTACGAAATGTTTACTCCACTATTTTGTTAAAAGACGTTGTAGCCCGTGAGAATATCCGGAATGTTTCATTTTTAGAAAATCTGGTAACTTATCTCGCAGACAATACAGGCAGTTTATTTTCTGCCAGCAATATCAGTAAGTATCTTAAATCCCAAAGAGTTGATATCTCTCCGCAGCTAACTATTAACTATCTGCGGGCGTTGTGCAATACCTTCTTTGTACATAAAGTGGTAAGATCAGAAATTGGAGGACTGAAAATATTTGAAATCGGTGAGAAGTATTATTTTGAAGATCTGGGTCTGCGCAATGCAATTGTTGGTTTTAATCAACGTGCGGATATTCATAAACTTATGGAGAATGCTGTTTACTTATTTTTAATACAGCAAAACTATAAAGTCTTCGTTGGGAAGTTAGGTGATAAAGAGATAGATTTTGTTGCAGATAAAAATGGGGCTAAAATCTATGTTCAGGTTTGTCTTACTATTATGGATGAAAGTACTGCCAACAGAGAATTTGGGAATCTGTTAAAAATAGAAGACAATTATCCTAAGTACGTGATTACGTTGAATGATTTGTTAATTGGTCAGGATAATAATGGAATAATTCAAAAAAACCTGATGGATTTCTTAACAAGTGAGCTATAAAAAGTGGTAAGATATCAGGAATGAAAGGAGAAATTGGTTTAAAAGAAGAAGGAACATCATACGATGTTCCTTCTTTCGTACAGGGAAGGGAACAGAAGTCGAACTATTCTCTGGAAGATTTCAAACTGTGAAAGATAGATTTATGTCAAACACAGTCATAGTTTTACGTATAATTATGAATTGGCCGAGCTTGCCAATGAATTGACGCTATAAATTGAATATGAACTACTTATCATGATATATATAATATTTCCGGATTTGAATCCGGAAATATTATGAGAATTTGGGATTGTAATCCGGTCATATGATAAAAAGAATTTTAGAATCAGTAATCCTACAACGGCTTTTTAAAGGTAAAGCAGTCATCATATTTGGGCCACGGCAATCTGGGAAATCAACATTAACAGAAGCATTGTTAAATACTCAGGAGAAGGAATGGTTGTATATGAATGGAGATGAAGCTGATATAAGAGAACTATTAACAAATACAACTTCAGCAAAACTGAGTGCGCTTGTTGGTAACAAGGTGATAAGCTGGAAGCATTCTGCAAGGTTATATGCAATTGAGGATCTCTACAGAAATATTTATGGAATCCGATGATTATTTTAATCATACATAAAATCAACTCCTATATGAAAAGATTGATCCTTGCTTCCCTCATCCTTGTAGGTATATCTTCCAGGCTTGCTTCACAGACAATCCCCCTGCATTTTCAAAGCTATTCACAGCAGCTGTATGTGATGCCTGGTGAGCAATTTGTAATCTGTACAAAAGCAGGTGAGGTAGCAATGGCAGACTCCCTGAATGGATTATGGCATTTCTCGCAAATAGAACCAACATCAACGTTTTCAAGCACCTTAGAAAATGCCATCTTTTTTAACCGGGATACCGGTTTTGTCTCTGGTTTTATTGCCAATGACGGGAAATATAATATCATTTACCATACTAAAAACGCAGGAAAAAGCTGGTCCAAAGTAGATTTTCGCACCAGCGGATGGGCGGATTGTGCATGGAATCTGCCTAACGGAGAAGCCTGGATGACAATAGCCGGGAAAGGAGTAGCATATTCCAAGGATTATGGCTTTACCTGGAAAACCCTGCCAGTGTATGATGCTCAACAACGATATCAGACTATCTTTTTTAACCAGAAACATGAGGGAATTATAGGATCAGTTTGGAATACAATTGCTTATACAGACGACAACTGCAATACCTGGAAAAAGATCCCGTCTCCCCTTGACCAGCAGGCCTACAATAAAACCGATAAGGCCAGCCGTCCGGAAATAAACAAAGTTTGCATCTATAAAGACCTGCTACTGGTCAGTGAAGAAGGGATGATCTTTTATACTAAAAAGGATAGCATCAGCTGGAAATACCTGCCCGGTTACATTTCTTTTAGTACAGATGAAACGAATACAGCTTTATACCTGATTAACGCTTCCAACCAGGTTGTGAAAACCGATGAACGGTTTCAACCCTTATTGACTACGCCTTTCAAGGAAAGAGCAAGTGATTTATTCACCAGGAACGGGCAACTATTCCTGTTGACGGACGGTTCAATACTTAAATCGGACACCAATGGAGAATTAAAAAAATATCCCATGCAGATGGCGGTCACGAAAGATGTTCAGCCATCCCAAATCTACAGCACTTACGGCGATGAAATATATGGATCGAAAGGAAACATGATTTATAAACAAAAAAAAGGGAAATGGGAATATGCCTTTACTTTACCATTCCCAGTCACCAGTTCAGAGGACTTTTCAATCAATAAGAATACGCTCGTTTACGCTACTACGGATTCAATATATTATTATGACATTACGAAGCAAACCACAACAGTTACAACTACCAAAAACCTGTTGAATGACTTTCTTCAACACCAGGTTACGTCCGTGATTTTTTCAACAGGCTCTCAGGGTTGTTTTCATTCCTATGCCGATCACCTGGTGTATGAATTAGCAGATGATCTTTTTGTACTATCAGATAATGATTCATGGGGAGGAAAACATGAAAACAAGCTGCGGGCAGAAAAAGAAGAGTTAAGCAGGGAGAAAGTTGTGCAGTTTGCAAAAGAAGTGTGTCTGCACTATTCCAGGCAACCTGTTATTACGGATATGGGATTTTCCAGGGCTGATTATATGAAATGTAAAGAGGATATAAAAAACTATCAACAGGAGGGTAATAAAAGCACATCAGGCTTCTATTTTGCCAGGAACAATCTCGATTTTGATAAGCTCATTGCCACTGTGGATAGTGTGAAGAACATTGATTCAGTTACCCTCAATAATGGGCTTCTTCATTTAAATCATATGTTTAGCACTACGTCTAATTGGATAAGTGTGTTGCTGAAAAATGAAAATGGGATGATTTTGGAGACTACATGTTATTATTATGAGGCTAATGCATTTTATATCCCATGGATTATTAAGATTAATGGAGGACAGGAAGTATCAACCTCTCCTATTATTGCTGAATTCTTTCAGTATGGATGTCCTTCGTTGCTGCAACAGCGGGATAAGGTGCCGGTATTACACGAGTTGGTAAAAAGTTTGTATAGGTAGTGAAATGAATCTGATTTCATTCCCTGATTCCATTAGACTGGAACTCATTTCATAAATAGGTATTTTGAATTGATAATCAATGTCTAAATGATAATTACGAAATAAGTTCTAATAAAATTTTTATGCGCCTGGCAGGAATATGCTTCATCATCTTTTGGTTAACGGCTTGCGGAACAAAGCAAGAGGGAAATACTGTAAAAAGAGAGCCATTCATCCTGGCAACTACCGGCTCTTTCAGCATTAATCCCTATCTCGATAGTATTACGCATGCATTTATCCGGGAGGCAAACTGTAAAGATTGCATTTATGAAATGTACTTTGACAAACAGGATGATACCGATTCAAAAGTGACCTTACATTGTATTCCCTCATACCCTGCATACATGCAAGTCAACAAACCTATATTGTTCTTTAATGTGGACAGCATCCGTTTTTTTGTATATACAGGCCTTGAAGATTTTGCAGTGTTACACAATGATAATGATACAACCACTCACCTGAAAGCATCTTCTTCATTAACAGAGCATGTATGGGCAGTAGTAACAACCAAAGATTCGACCTATGTTGTTCATGATGGATGGCCGCCGTTTATAAAAATGCAGCTGAAACCAGACATAAAATTCGAAGCACCAGGCGGGGTTAAATAATAAGGACCGTTCCCTATTGGGCCTGTTATGGCGGTATTCACATCAATTTGACTCTCCTAACTGGTTGATCAGGATATTGCTAAAATTTTATCAACATCCTGATCACCGGCTAAGCATTGACGAAAGAAATGAAGGATCAATGCATCCACAAAAAAGATCCTGAACATAACATTTAAAAAGAAAAAGTTAAACCCAATTCCCCCAAAAAGGCTCAGATCCCGTATCCACCTTTTATACCACCTTATTACCAATAATAAATCAAAAGGACATGGTAAGGTCACCTCAATATCGGTTTGATATTGAAGTGACCTTACCATGAACATAATGTGGCATTTTAATAGTATATTAGTACAATAGACGCACTATGTCTTCACAATAAATTCTACAACCCCAAAACAATTTCTATGGCCATCATTAGAGACAATATCCTCCTTCAATGCGTTGAAGGTAGCCTCGGCAATGAAATCACGATTTACAGAAGAAATGGCCAGATCATTATGGCCAAAAAACGCGGCAAGTCGAATAAAAAGCCGACCAGGAATCAGCTGGAAGCCCGGTATAAAATGAAGGTAGCCGCCGCTTACGCCAAAGTGATCCTGCAAGACCCCGAGCTGAAAGCTTATTATAAATCCAAAGCCGGCCCCGGGCAGAATGCATGGAATATGGCAATCAAAGATGCCTATAACTCCCCCGAAATACAGCAAATTCAATTCGAAGATGAAACCGTAGTGGTAAAGGCGAAAAATGATTTCCGGGTCGCTGAAGTGGAAGTGAAAGTAATTGATAAGAAAGGCAACATGCTGGAAAGAGGAAAAGCCGTTTTAGGCAGGAATGGCGTGGATTGGTATTATAAGCCTGATAACTTGCCGGCTGGCGGGAAAATAGTGGTAATGGCGGTCGATTTGCCAGGAAATGAGACTGTAAAAGAGCTATTACTGTAAGGAAGGGAGAAAACGAGAGGAAAGGGATAAAACGAGAGTATAGATTAATAACAAAATACTGGTGTCTCCGTTGCCGGATGCTTAATTTCTGTTTACTATAAACGTCATTAAGCACCCGATATGAGATAGATTGTCCTGTTGTTGCTACTGCCGATGCTGCAGCTATTTAAAAACCTGTTATTCAATGGCGATGGAAATCGACAGCAGGAAAGTACATTACGCTGGCACTCATTTCATTATCACTATTTGTGTATTGATTATCAATTGCAAATGCTTATATGAAATGCGTACTGGAACTTATTTCACAATCCTCATTCATGCATTGACTATCGATTGAAATACGGCTGTATGAAATGAGTTCTAATTATGCATACTAACCGTAATAGCCGATTGATCCGTAACCGTGAACTTTGTAGTTGAATAGGTAGGATAAGCCGGCACATTATTAGAAAGCCCATATGGCTCTACCGGTACTGACATGACCTTATCCAGGGCCTTATTACTATTCAGATCCTGGAAGATCGTCACCGCATACTCCCCTGCAGGCAGCTTAGTAAAGATCACGCCATTCTTCACCCGGCTGGCCGGCACCCTTATTTTTGAATAAGGCGTCTTCATGAAATCACCTTCCTTATTATACAACGCGAAATAGAAATCGCCCTTATTGATCAGTACATTTTTTACATTGACCTTGATAGAGCAGTTCCGTTGCGCGAAGCCACCAAAGGCAGCCAGCAATAATACTGCTGTAAAAATTATTTTCATTTCAGGTTAATTATGGATTAAGAACTTATTTTTATAAAGTAGGTGCACATCTGCCAGGGGGCGCTGTACAATTGCATCACAGTCTTTATTATTGAACAAATGGAATACCTCTTCATCGAGTTCCATCAGTTTATAATTCTCTTTGTTGAGGATATAATGCCTGCCGTCCAGTATGAACAATCCCGCACGATCATTGATCCGAACACCTGCAAGACTGTCAGGCACACCAGCATCAGCAGACGTTAAGGTCAGGTAGCGATGCAAAAACATCCATCCCTCCCACTGCATCGGGTACTGTTGCAGGGCATTCTCCAATATGCTGTATAAGTAACGGGTACTCTCTGCTACATACACCGCAGGATTGCGTTCTCCCTTAGGCGGTACTATCGGATCATACACATTCCACCTGGGCTGTAAGCCCTCATCATAGTAAGATAACATCGGTACAATAGGGATCTTCAGGTAAAAAGACAATGTAGGCAGGCCTGTTCTTACATAGATATCCTGTCCGAAGAAAGGGATCTGCAGGCTGTTATCACGGTTCAGATAGCCGTTCGATCCGGAATTTCCATCTATGAATGCTAATACAGAATAGCCCTTTTTCACTTTCGCCATGATCTGCAAGGAGAGGTCAGGCTTGTTTGTAGGAAATATGATCAGTTCAGAAGTAGAATTGAATGCGGTTTTTACCTGCTGGTACTGATGCTGCATTTTCTCCAGGGTATACTTGTATGCCAGGGGATCTACCATCAGTACTACATTGATATTGTACTTCACCAGGAAGGCCATCGCTGATCTGTAAGAACCTGTATGATGAGAAACAAACATAGCAGGTAAATGCTGCTGGATCTCTTCATAATTGAACTCATTAAAATCATCCAGGCCACTGAAATTTGAGCTGAACTGGGTATCTACTCCCTGCAGTACCCTGTAAGACAGGATCTCAAAATAGGCGCTCCTGTGTTCTGATTCCGGCATCTCAGGGAAGAACCGTGAAAGGTTGGCAGACAGGAACTGAAACGTCTGCAGACTGTGGCTTTCCCACTTCTTATCGAACGAAACTTTCAGTTCCTGCTTGCTTTCCCCGAATACTTCGAGTCTTAAATTTTTAGATAGCATATTCGGCTGCTTTTAGGAATTGATGAATGTGATGAAACATTTTCTTTGGATCAATGATATGCGCCTCACCAATCAACTTTTTAAAACTCAGGTTTTCCAAATATTCATGTAAACTATCCAGTGTATCCATATCGATCATCCTGTCTTCTGATCCATAGATCAGCATGGTTTTGGTAGGCTGCTTCCGAATCTCGATCCGTGATGTGCGGATAATGTGATTCATTTGCTGGATGATAGGCACCTTATCAGGAATAGAGAGTTTCAGGTTTGAAAACTTCTGTAAGCCGATCAAAGGGTTCTTGTTGAAATCTTCGTAGCCGTGAGAGAAGAGGCTCAGTACCCGGCAAAACAGATACATATCTACATCACTCACTTTTTTCAGTACAGACAACAACTCTTTATCTCTTGCAAGTATCCGGTTCGCACACGCTATCAGTACGGCTGACTTGATATTGTGACGGTTCAGATTCAATAAGTGCTGTACCAGGAGACCACCGTAACTGTAACCGACCAGGTGTATGGGTTTGTGGATATTTTCCAGTACTTCTTTGTCGATATAAGTGGCCAGCTCCTTAAAATTCTCCAGCTTGATAAATGGCCTGTTGTAGCCAGGATATTCGTAAAAGATGACCTCAAACTGATCCAATAAATCCTTGGGAATATTGGTTGTCCAGAAGCGGCTGTCTGAACTCATGGGGTTAAAGAATATCAGGCATTCATCCGCATTTTTATTTATGCTCTGTACCATTTTAGACGTTTTAATATGACGTTTGAAAATAGCTTCCTGTACTTCCGGGTAAACAGTGATATAATCACTATGGTCACTATGCGTTTGAGCACTTCAATGGCCGTCTCGAAATTAAAACTGAGGTAAGGTAGGTACCTGATCAATGCGATCGTCTTCAATATGGAGGCATAGATAAAGGCAAATGCCATAAAGGTGACGAAGATGATGAACGATACGCGAATGATGGTATATACAACCAGCAAGATCTTTTTGAAACTATAGTCGCGCGGCTGTTCTTCTGCGAATGGATCTTTTTTGGTGACCGCATCCAGGAGTAGTTCGTTGGATGTTTTTATCAGGTTGGGCACCCCCAGGAAATCTGATAATACCCAGTAGCCGTCGAGCTTTAGTAGTGGTACAAGGTTTGCCACCATCAGGACACTGTTGAAAATATAGATCTTCCATACAAAGCTTTGTGCAAAGTCATTGCTGATGCAGTGCAATGCTGCCACAAGGCCCAGGTTGATGATCAATTGTATGTAGATCCCTGCCAGGTTGATTTTGATCCTGTTGCTTTTGGATACCGTCCATACATCTGTGAGGTCGGTATACATAGCGGGCATGATCGTGTAGATCCCGAGGCCGATGCTCCTGGCATTGATACCAGATTTGTAAGCGGCGGCCGTGTGCCCCAGTTCATGTACAAACATGATGAAGAACAGGGAGAAATAAGAAGCAACCCAGGCCAGTATCTCAGTTCCCAGTGGCAAATCGTCGTTAGCCACAATGTTGTGCGTACGGGAATAGAGCGCGAAGTTTACACCCGTTAGTAACAGGAACAGGAAGTAGAATGATTTGCCAAACAAAAAGGACAATGGTTTGGCCAGTGTGGTGGATTGCCTGCTGGAAAGAATTTGTTTCTTATACCAGAATCCATCATCGGGCGTTTCACTGGCTTTGTCTGCTGTCGTTTTGAAGATAGGTAGAATCTTTGTGTCAATGATCTCTTTCAGGCCGGCCAGGTTCACATTCGCCACATTACCTAGTTGAGCGTGCAGGTCTTCCAGGTATTTGGCTTGCTGGCCCGCCCTCAGAATCTGATACATGAACGCTCCTATCTTAAAGTACTTGCCCTGGTAGGCGAGTACAAATTCATTGTTGGAAGCAATGGTGATTGTGTAATCATAGTTCAACAAGGAATTTTCTGTTTGTAGCGGATTCATATCAATGAATTTGAAGGTTTTTTGAATGATGGGCATTTTTATCAAATGCCCATCATTAGTGATCATATATTGCCGGGTAACATACACCAACACCAACTTTGGGTAATGACTTATAACAAGGATCTGATCTTTTCATGGGGAATCGATTTTAGACTGTTATAATTGGGGTTTCCGCGTGCTCCTGCCGGTGGTTACAAACAACAGGGATTAGCTGTTGATAGTGATAGAATCGATCAGGGAAGCTGCAGCCTGCTCGATGCGGGATTCCAGTTCTACGATGTTTAATTCTTGCATGTTGCTAAGTTTTATTTGGTTTGAAAAATGGTTTGTGTGTCAGAATTAGCTATTGATGGTAATGTCGATCAATGCTGCTGCGGCTGCCTGCTCAATACGGCTTTCCAGTTCTACGATGTTTAACTCTTGCATGTTGCTAAGTTTTAATTGGTTTGGAAAAATGGTTTGTGTGTCAGAATTAGCTATTGATAGTGATGTCGATCAATGCTGCTGCAGCTGCCTGCTCAATACGGCTTTCCAGTTCTACGATGTTTAACTCTTGCATGTTGCTAAGTTTTAATTGGTTTGGAAAAATGGTTTGTGGGAATTGTGAATTAGCTATTGATAGTGATGTCGATCAATGCTGCTGCAGCTGCCTGCTCAATGCGGCTTTCCAGTTCTACGATGTTTAACTCTTGCATGTTGCTAAGTTTTAAATTGGTTTGAAAAAATGGTTTGTGGGAATTGTGAATTAGCTATTGATGGTGATGTCGATCAATGCTGCTGCAGCTGCCTGCTCAATACGGCTTTCCAGTTCTACGATGTTTAACTCTTGCATGTTGCTAAGTTTTAATTGGTTTGGAAAAATGGTTTGTGGGAATTGTGAATTAGCTATTGATGGTGATGTCGATCAATGCTGCTGCGGCTGCCTGCTCAATGCGGCTTTCCAGTTCTACGATGTTTAACTCTTGCATGTGCGTAAGTTTTAATTGGTTTGAAAATTTGGCTTGTGGGAATTTTGAATTAGCTATTGATGGTGATGTCGATCAATGCTGCTGCGGCTGCCTGCTCAATGCGGCTTTCCAGTTCTACGATGTTTAACTCTTGCATGTTGCTAAGTTTTAATTGGTTTGAAAATTTGAATTAGCTATTGATGGTGATTGAATCAACCAAAGAAGCTGCTGCCTGCTCTACGCGGCTTTCCAGTTCTACGATGTTTAACTCTTGCATGTTGCTAAGTTTTAATTGGTTTGAAAAAACGAATTAGGAATTGATGGTGATTGAATCAACCAAAGAAGCTGCTGCCTGCTCTACGCGGCTTTCCAGTTCTACAATGTTTAACTCTTGCATATGCGTAAGTTTTAATTGGTTTGAAAAAACGAATTAGGAATTGATGGTGATTGAATCAACCAAAGAAGCTGCTGCCTGCTCTACGCGGCTTTCCAGTTCTACAATGTTTAACTCTTGCATATTGCTAAGTTTTAATTGGTTTGAAAAATTGAATTAGGAATTGATGGTGATTGAATCAACCAAAGAAGCTGCTGCCTGCTCTACGCGGCTTTCCAGTTCTACAATGTTTAACTCTTGCATGTTGCTAATTTTTAATTGGTTTGAAAATTTGAATTAGGAATTGATGGTGATTGAATCAACCAAAGAAGCTGCTGCCTGCTCTACGCGGCTTTCCAGTTCCACGATGTTTAACTCTTGCATGTGCGTAAGTTTTAAATTGTTTGAAAAAACGAATTAGGAATTGATGGTGATTGAATCAACCAAAGAAGCTGCTGCCTGCTCTACGCGGCTTTCCAGTTCTACAATGTTTAATTCTTGCATGTTGCTAAGTTTTAAATTGTTTGAAAAAACGAATTAGGAATTGATGGTGATTGAATCAACCAAAGAAGCTGCTGCCTGCTCTACGCGGCTTTCCAGTTCTACGATGTTTAACTCTTGCATGTTGCTAAGTTTTAAATTGATTATGAAAAAGATTAACAGTTTACTTCGATAGAGTCGATTACAGTAGCACCTGCCAGTTCAAGACGGGCTTCCAGTTCTACGACGTTGAGTTCGAGCATGGACATGTGAAATAGATTTTGATTGATGAGCGGGTTAAACCGGGGTGCCTACTTATTAATGCAAACCTGCCTGAAAGGCCGCCTGATGCTACGTGTTCCCTCCGGTGTGACAATGTTGGAAAGACCGTTTCTAACTAATTCTTTTTGCATGGGGCAAGTATTTCCGATTAAACAACAGCCAGGTGCAATACATCATAGATGCGCTGCGCAAGGGTACCTACAGTTTTGAAGCTTTCTTCGCCGAAGTCAGATGCTTCCAGCTCGAATTCTGCCATCAGTACAGAGGTAACTTCCAGTACAGCCAGGGAGTCATCAAACAGACCCGGGTTTTCGTCATTGCCAAATAAGGCCTGATCATTAGATAATTCATCAACAGTTTTGTTCAGGTTCAGTACACTGATGAGAACTTCTTTTACTTTTTGTTCGATTACGATGTGTTCCATAATTATAAGTTTTTAAAGGTTTTTTTAATTTTTATATTTAGTGAGTAAAATACTGGCCATGTTTCCGCCGAAGCCAAAGGAGTTGGACAACACTGTATCCAGCGGAATGTTATTTTTGTTTTGTGTGACGAATTCGATCTTTTCAGATTCAGGCAGATCGTCCGCCTCATAGTTCGCATAGAGAGCATTGTGCTGCATACTCAGGATGCTGATGATCGCTTCTATGCTGCCTGCTGCGCCCAGGGTATGCCCCGTGAGGCACTTGGTAGATCCGACATAGGTCTTCGTCGTCTTCTCGTGCAACAAGGCTTCACACCCTTTTAGTTCCGCACTGTCATTCTTGCCGGTACCCGTGCCATGTGCATTGATATAATCCACATCTTCGGTACTCATACCACCATATGCCAGGGCACTCTTCATACACTTCAGTGCATAGATGCCGTCAGGATGAGGTGCAGTTGCGTGATAGGCTTCGTTGAGTATGTGATAGCCTTTGATCTCTGCGTAGATCGTAGCACCCCTTTCGACAGCAGATTCCAGGCTCTCCAGGATCAGGATGGCACAGCCATCGCCCAGCGACATACCGTCTCTCGATTTGGTAAAAGGCTTACACTTTGTTTTGGAGATGGCCATCAGGGAATTGAACCCTGTATAGGTGAGCTCCGTAAAGATGTCCATACCACCACTGATCATGATATCCGCCTTCCCATTTTCGATCAGGTCAAAGGCCCTGCCTATCGAGTTGGTGCCTGAAGCACAGGCTGTAGAAATAGCAGAGACGTATCCATTTAGTTTAAAGGCCCTGGCTATCTTGCCGAGGATCTTTGGCGTGGAGTACAATGCCAGTTCATAATCATCCTCATTTTCCTGCACTGATTTCCTGATACGCTGCAGGATCGGGAAACTGGCACCTACTGATGTGCCGATGATGAGGCCTGCATTGTTGGCGTGCAACTCGTCTTCTGAGAGATGAGCGCTTTCTAAGGCCTCCCGGATGCATTTTACGGCGACTTCGCTCATGATAGATACATCCTTATCCCAGGAACTCTGATAGAGGTCATAATCCATCATAAATCCCCTGTTATTCGCAAATAGTTTGTGGGCGGTGCTAAACCTGTCTGATGGGATTGCATTGTATTTAATGCTGCCATTTTCGAGGCTTTCTGTCATCTCAGCGATATTATTGCCGAGGGCTGATATGGCACCGATACCGGTAACAACGACTCTTTTTTTCATGTTACATAGTTTTTATTAGTTCATACCACCATCGATCACGATTTCCTGGTTGATTAAAAACTCGGGGCATTCCAGCGCCAGGTAAGAAATGAAGTTGGAGATCTCATCGGTCGTACCCATGCGCTTCAGCAGACTATTACCTACCCTGTTGCTGATATATTGATCCGGCAGATTGTCTACCATATCAGTTTCTATGAAACCAGGTGCCACACAGTTGATGATGATACCCATGCCCTTTACTTCCTTACTCAAAGATTTGGAGAAGCAATTGATAGCGGCTTTGGAAGCGGCGTAAGCAGATTGCCCTGGGTTGCCTTTGATCCCTGCCAGCGAGGTCACATTAATGATCCTGCCGTTCTTTCTTTTGATCATGGAAGGGAGTACTGCACGGCTGGTATTCATCACACCATTCACGTTGTTGTGCATCACTTCCCACCACTCTGCAGACGATGTCATGAGGAAGGGTTTGGGATTTGCATTCATTTTGCTATCCCGGATGCCTGCATTGTTGATCAGTACATCCACTTCTTTCAGAATCTCCTTATTGCCTTTGAACAGGGCTTTTACTTCTGCTTCATTGCCCATATCGCACTTAAACGTGTATACATTGGGGAAACCTTCTGCGTGGAGTTCATCCACGATTTTCTGTGCACTTTCTGCTGAATACTGGTAAGTGAATACTACCTGATGACCCAGGCGGGCGAATCTTTTTACCAGTTCTTTTCCGATTCCTTTGGAACCACCGGTGATGAAAATATTTTTCATGATTAATTAGTTTTTCTAAGTAAGAGATGTGAGCTACCGCCACCTTCATGGCTTGTATTGACCAGGGCATAAGCGAAACCGGAGGGGTGATCTCCGCTGGCATCCGGCTCAGGGAAGCGGTCACTGTACAGGATCTGGCTGGCAATGCTTGCCCCCATGATGCTGCTGGCCGACTTCATATCACCGGTGTAGGCTTTGTGCCGCAGGGGGTATGTTTCGTGTTGTTTATTCAGGTCTTCCAGGAGATGCCGTTCATTGTGTTCCAATTGCCCGGCAGTAGTGTAAGCACTCAGGTATACCAGTTTCCCGGTGGCCGAAACGATGGGTTTGAGGGCATTGATCGCTGACTGCACCACTTCTTTTGATCGCCTTGTGGTATCTTCCACATTCTGATAGTCGAAGCAGCTGTGGTATTCTACCAGTTCTGCATATCGCTTTGCTCCTCTCCGTTCCGCGCTGGCTTCACTTTCCAGCACCAGGAAGGCGGCACCATCCCCGAGTATATTGCGGCGGTCATCAGGCTCTTTGGTGGAGGCACTGAATGGGTCCGTATCTTCATTTACAGGTACCAGGTGATTGCTTTCCTGCTCACTCAGGATCCTGAATTCTGTGTAGTGGTCTACACCGCCACAGATCACGATATCAGCAAGGCCTTTTTTGATCAGGTCAAAACCGTAGGTGATACTGTTGGAATTATAGATCAAAGAGCTGGGGCCGTTCAGTTTGAAAACCCTTGAGATATCGCCTAGTACGGTGTTGGCAACGGTTTTCGTAAACTTCACCGGGCTTATTTTCTGGAGACCGAAACGGTACAGGTCATACAGGTAATCTTCTACCGAAGCGGTGGCACCGAGACTGGTTTCTATCACCAGGCCGATTTCGTTGTCGGATGCTTCGAGTACAATGCCTGCATCGTCCAGTGCTTTCTTGCAGGCCAGCAAACCGAGTTTAGAATATTGCTGGGGAGGGAAACGGTCATCCCATTTTACTTCGCTGGCGAATTCTATTGCAGGGGCTTCGCCATAGTACTGGGGTTGAATACTGGCATTGGTCCAGTTGCTTTTTATGCTGAGACCATTTTCGCCTGCAAGGATCTTCTCCCATGCGGCAGCAGAACCATATCCCAGTGGGGAAACGCTGCCAAGGCCAGTGATCAGGATCTTGTTATTATTTTTCATATGCTTATAGATAAAGTGATTTCTGCTTTACATACTACTTCTCCGTTTACTGTGGCGACCGCCTTGTATTCGCTGAAGTTGAGGATATTCTTGATGCGCTCAGATGTAATCACCAGTTTATCGCCGGGCAACACTTCCTTGTAGAACGTAGCTGATTTTACTTTCACAGCCTTGCCCAGTTTTGTTTTCTGTTTTGCTTCACCATCTCTTTCCAGGGTAGCCACCCTGTTGAGTACACCGGATGCCTGGAACATGGCCTCGATGATGATCACACCTGGTAGTAAGGGATAACCGGGGAAATGTCCTTTCAGGAAAATCATGTCCTCCCCTATTTCAGTTTCGGTTGTAATGGTATTTTTAAAGTCTGTGTGCAATACCTTATCCACCAGCAACATTGGCTCTCTGTGGGGTAGTAGCGCAGATGGCTTCAGGGTATCAAATTCTGCCGTTGTCATATAGTCAATGTTTTTATTTGGCCAGCAGTATCCAGGCATGTCAGTGCAGACATGGATACGAGGTAGTTATTGTTTAAAAGATATTGTCGGGTATAATGTTTTTCTGATAGCAGATTGCCGTAGAATATATCAGCCAATCCTTTGTCGTCGTATAGCTTAGCGATCGATTCAATCTGTGTCCAGAGCATAAAGAAGTCCATCTGGTCCTTTACTTTTCTGCCTGTCCATTTTTCCAGCAGGGTCATTGTTTTGCTGGCAGGCGGCTCACTGATATCTTCGATATCGACACCTATTTTGTGTTCACTTACTACACATGCTACGATGCTGTTGCTATAAGAGATAGATATATTGGGGGTTCCCGTATCCATCACTAACTTTCCATGCCTATTGTAATGCAGGCCCCTGAGTAGCGTTACATCCAGTTCCAGTTCCTTAAAGATCTGTACAAGCATTAACCTGGATGTCACTCTCTTTAACCAGTGCCCCGCCCCGGGAGATTTCGTTAACCTGTTTACTAATTCATCACTGAAATATGCCTTGATTGTGTCCATGCTGTTTGGGTCAGCTGCTGGTTTTATTTCAGTAATGAATAGACGGGTCATTTGTAATAGGTATTATTAAACTCTATTAGTTTGAGGTCGTAATGATCACCTGCATGCAGGTCGTACTTCTCTTTCAGGGCCTGTTCCACTTCGGGAATATTGATCTTGTTCCTGTGAAAGACGCCTATCTCCATCCTGTCTTCACTATCCTTACGGATGCTTACTTTCAGTACTTCGGGGGCATGATACAGCTCATCGGAGAGACTGTTGAACCAGATGATCCTGTCTTTGTATTCGATGAAATCGCCTTCCCTGCCCAGGATAAAGTAGCGGTCGTTCTTCTTCACTACAATATCTTTTGTAGTAAGTACTGCATTGGAAGCAGGTCTGTCCAGTACATTGCCCCTGATATAACCGAGGTAGATGGAAGGACTTTCTATCTGCAGATAGCCGATAGGCGTATCGTTATACTTGTCCTGGTATTTT
Source organism: Chitinophaga sancti (assembly GCF_034424315.1). Classification (GTDB taxonomy): domain Bacteria; phylum Bacteroidota; class Bacteroidia; order Chitinophagales; family Chitinophagaceae; genus Chitinophaga; species Chitinophaga sancti. The sequence continues at coordinate 5,893,895 of NZ_CP139972.1, read as the reverse complement.
TCCGTGGCAGCAACCCTGAGTGTGATACCCGGATTGACAAGGCCAATGCAGGCTTCACTATCTTTCCCAGGTACGTCGTTGTACTTGCAGGTAGCGACCCTGGGTCCTGCTTCTGCCAGGCCATAAGTGCTATAGATTGGGCAGCTGAACAGTCTGAATACCTTCTGGAAGGTAGGCAGGTGTGGCTTATCTCCTCCCATGGTGAGGAAGCGCAGGGTGTTTTTGATCTTAGGGATCTTTTGATAATAGTATAAGATCAATCTTGCCAGGAGTGGTGTCATAAACACATTCGTGATCTGGTGTTTCTGAAAGAGCTGCGGCAGCTGTAAGATGCCCAGCAATCTTTCGCCCAGTACGATCTTTGCTCCTGTAAAGAAATGTGTAAGGAACTGTGCAATGAGGCCGTAGGAATAAGATACAGGCAATAACACCAGCGTCACATCATCCTTTGTGATAGCCATCGCTTCCCTGTTAGAGGCAATGTTTGCAATAGTTTGCTGTTTGCCTAAAAGGATCTTTTTAGGTGTTCCTGCGGTTGTACCAGAACTGGATACCACCAGCAGATCATTTTCATCACCTACATAAACATCCTCGTGTATATTGTGATAGATGAATGCATCATTTACTTTTTGTGCGGTAGCATTTTCTACTATACTATCGGCAATGGCTGCTTCTGCAATGATCGCGTTGAATTTGAGATCAGTGATCTTACTCAATCCACCGGTTTCTACCAGGAAAGGGATCAGGTCACATTTCAGGCAGGAGAAGAACAGCAACAACGATTTGAATGCATTCTTGTAACCATAGATAACGACGATAGAATGTTTTGCCAGTTGTAGTTGTCCGATCCCCGCTGCGATGTCAGCAATCTGGCTATACACTTCTTCATAAGTATAACTCTTAGACTGTGTGGCATCTATTATGATGGAGTCGTGATGTTCAGTAAAGGGTATGAAAAATGAGTCCTTATACATTTGAAAGGGCTTTTAAGGTTACGTGCTTTAAACAATCGTCCTGTATCGTTTCGACATTTGCGGAGAGGAATTCAATATCAGTTTGTGTGTGATTGACGAAGTTTACTTCTGACAATCTTTTTTCAACAATAAAGCGCATCAGTCTTGCTTCGTAGCAGTCGTTGTCGATCACGATAGACTTACCAATGAACTCACCATACTGCTGGATATATTTTCCTTTCTGCAACATTCCGGAAGCTTCTTTTGCCATCATCGCGTAACAGAATGCCTGGTATGCATATTTCTCAGAAGCAGGCAGGCTGGTGGTTTTGATGGCTGTGATCAGTTCATCTATTTTGGCTCCAGTCTGCACCACCTTGTAGAAGGCATTCGATACTGTGCTGTAATTTTTAAGTTCCATGTTTTTATTTTCAGTTTTGATTGATGGTTTAAAATTGCTTTGAAACGTTCACTTAGAAAATTTTTTTAGACAAGATGCTGTTTCTACACAACCAAATTTCATTCTCTTCAAACCTTGTATCGAATCGCAATCATTTTTCGTTTTTCGTTTTGTGTATGTTTGCTTCGATGATTCAAATGTCTGACAAAAGCATTCGCGTAAAAACTCTTTTAGACGAAATTGAAAGTTTACCACACCAAACAGACCAGCGTTTAGATATCGTGTATTTATGCGCTTAAAAACAGGAAGCCCGCTCCAACATAGTGTTGGAGCGGGCTATCCGCAATACTGACGGGGCTTTTACTATACTTTACCAGCTACATTTAACCGGTCGATCAGCATTTGTTTATGTTGTTTTGAAATGATGATAGATTCATTATTGATTAATTCTATTGAATTACCAACGACTGATTTGATAGCAGGAAGATGTATGATATATGACTTGTGGATACGTACGAACTGTGTTTCAGGCAGCACTTCTTCTATACTCTTCATACGCATATAAGTCACTACGTTCTTTTGTTTGGTGACTATTTTGATATAGTCTTTCATCCCTTCGATGTACAGAATATCTTCGAATAAGATCTTGGATAATTTATGTCCATCTTTCACAAACAGGTGTTGTGGCTGTAAGGCATGTTGTGACTGGCCTACAGGCGTAGCAGCTGCTGCGGTTTCACCCGTTTTCTGATCAATATCTTTCTTTGCTTTATTGATCGCTTTTAAAAATCTTTCGAACGAAATAGGCTTTAATAAAAAGTCTACCGCATTCAGATCATACCCCTCGATGGCATAATTGGAATAAGCCGTGGCAAAGATGAGGAAAGGCGGATTAGACAATGATTTGATCAGTTCCAGGCCATTGATCCTTGGCATCTGGATATCTGTGATCAGGAGTTCAATGGTATCTGTCTGCAATATGTCTATCGCATCGAAAGCATCAGCGCAGGATTTGACAAGCTCTAAGAAGGGTATGCGCTCGATATGACTTTCTAACAATTCCCGGGATAATGGCTCATCATCGACAATGATGCATTTGATTTTCTTCATGGCTAGATAAGAGTTATGTTAAGGTTGATACTATGGGAGTCCGGACTATTGTTAATCGACAATGAATATTTATCCTGGTATAATAAGGACAGGCGTTTCTGCGTATTTGCAATCCCTATCCCCCCCGTTCCGGATTCTTTATGATGTTTGAATAATGATTCGTCTCCTTTACTGTTTGCGATTTCAAAATAGAGGGTATTGTCCGCCACCTCAAATGAAATCTTTAGCCAGGGATCTTTGGTGGTGGTATCCAGCCCGTGCTTGAATGAATTCTCGATGAACGGGAATGTGAGCAGGGGTACGATCTTGAACCCTTCCAGGGATTCTGAATCGTAGATAAACTGGATATCTACATCCTTTCCATACCTGGCTTTCTCTAACTGAACATAGTTATATAGGAAATCGGCTTCTTTCGACAGCTCTACTACTTCGCGGTTGGATTCGTACAATGTATACCGCAGCATATCGGAGAGCTGCATAATCAATTCGGGTGCTTTTGGATTATTCCTGACAGACAGCGAATAGATATTATTAAGGGTATTGAATAAAAAGTGCGGATTCAGTTGTGATCGCAGGAAACTCACCTCCAGGTTCAGGTTATCTCTTTCCAGGCGGAGTGACCTGGTCATAGACCGGGAGATCTCTTCGACCAGTTTAATAGTAATAGGAGGTGTCACGATCATGAGTACCCCGATGAAAGTCTGGAAAACAGTATGCGGTGCCAGGATCTGCCAGATCGATTTGTCGGCAATGACCTTTACAGAGGCCAGCAGATCCCTGTCAGATATAGAGAAGTTATTAACCAGCAGCGACATAAACACATAGTTGATCACTGCCCAGAGCCAGAAGGGCACTAAGAGGCCGACAAGGAACAGCGCCCGTTTCTTCTTTTTCAGGAAAACCGGTACCAGCACATAAAAGATGAAATAAAAGAATGTCATGGCCCCCAGCAGGTTCCTTAAACCGAATATGAGGGAAATAAGTGCATTTGTCGAGAAAAGGAACATAATATTCAGGGTATACAGCGCTAACATGATACACCAGAATACGATGTGTACATACTTAACATTCTCCGGGATAAGTAATCGGGCAAAATTAAATGGTCTTGGTTTCATGTCCTCCACTAAACTATTAGAAATCAGGGTGTCTCGACTGGGTCATTTGCTACGTATGCTCATGAAGATATGTTTTTTTTGGCGTAATTCCTTGTTTATGGGAGGCTTTTTTCGCCTTGTGGGGCCATTGCCGGCAAGGCGAAATGAAACGATTTGATCATTTCGTTGGGCAAGACATCACTTTGGTCTAAAAGAATTTTTGCCCGGCGGGAAAAGTTGAAAGTTTGTATCGTAATCAACAAACAAAAAAACTACCACTATGAAACAAGCAAAACAAACTACCGGCAAACAATCAAACCTGAGCCTGAACAAGGAAATCATCAGCAAGCTGAACGCCTGCGGTTGTGGAAAGGGCTCCAATGGTCAGGGCAACAACTATTCTTCTATCAATACCCTGCCTACCGGTGTATCCAGCTTAGCGACTGTGACCGCCTAATCTCTTTTTTCATTAATTACCTACCAGCAATGTATTTGACATGCATCATAATAGACGAAGACCCGCTCAGTGTTGATATGCTGGAATACTATATCAGTCAGACGGATGGAATACGGCTCATTGCCAAATTGGCCAAAGCCTCCGACATACTGTCTACGATCAGAAAGTCCGCTCCGGATATAGTTTTTATAGACGTCAGTATTACAGGTATAGAAAACCTGGTGTTTGACGACATTTTCCAGAAAGACATTGTATATGTTTTCGTCACCAAGTATCCATATGACTATGTGCTGGATATATTACCCAGACAATTAGCCAATATTGGATATTTAAACAAGCCGGTAAGCTTCCTGCTCTTCAAAAAAGAAATAGGAAGGATTAAGGACCTGCACGCATCCAAACTAAATTAACCCTTACTGTATGTACAATAAGATACTTACCACAATATTGTTCCTGCTTTTAACCACCGTAGCCCTTGGGCAGGCGCAAATAACCGGTTCGGTTACGGACAACAAAAAGCAGGCAATACCCGGGGTATCTGTTGCTTTAAAAGACACCTACGATGGTACGACCACGGATTCCAGCGGACATTTCCGGATCCGTACCACGGAAAAAGGTACTATTACGGTGGTCGCTTCGGCCACGGGGTATGAAACCAAAATACAAACCATTACCCTGGCAGGCCAGCCCGTTCAACTGGACTTTGCCCTGAAGGAAAAGATCAGTGAACTGAATGCCGTCACGGTCACCGCAGGGGCCTTCGGAGGAGGCATGGGTAAAAAAGGATTGACTGTATTAAGCTCCCTGGACGTGCAAACCACGGCTGGTGCCAATGCAGACATTTCCCGTGCCGTCAATACCCTGCCCGGTGCACAGCAGATCAGTAACCAGGAAGGCCTTTTTGTAAGAGGCGGCGACAGCTATGAGGCTAAACAGTTCATAGACGGCTCCCTGGTGAACAGACCCTACTACCTGAGTGCCTCTAATATACCCAGCCGCGGCAGGTACCCCGCTACCCTGTTCAAAGGGTTTGCTTTCAGCACCGGTGGTTATTCCGCCCTGTACGGACAAGCCCTCAGTTCCGTATTGATCATGGAAACCATCGATCTCCCCCAGCAATCAGAAGCCAATGCCTTCATCTCTCCTATCCAGAACAGCCTGGGTATACAGCAACTGGCTAAGAACGGCAAATCGTCCTTTGGCTTCAATTATCAATATACCAACACCAGCCTGTATTATGCGCTGGTGAAACAAACACCCGATTATTTTATCCGTCCGCGGTTTCATAATGCAGATGCCAATTTCCGCATCAAGACCCAAAACGGGATGATTAAATACTACACTACTTTCAGTTATAACAAACTGGGTGTACGCAACTTCAACATTGACAGTGTTGATATGAAAACTGCCCTTACCCTCAGTAATTACAACTGGTTCAATGCCATCAGCTGGAAAGAGAACCTGGGAGATGGATGGAAAATGACACTCTCTGCCAGCTACAGCATTACCCACGACAGCATCCGCAGTCAATTGCAGGATGCACACAATGTGCCGCAATATACCTTCGAAAAATACTGGCTGGATACGGTGAACTTCAGGCTTGACAGAAAGGAAAGCCTGGTACAGGGAAAAGCCGTGATCGAGAAAAGATTCAGCAACCTGAATACCATTCGCTTTGGAAGTGAATACTGGTACTCACAATATGACTTTGTTTATAATAGCGTTAATAAGCATTTGCCTGATCAGCTAACTGCAGGCTTTGCTGAAACAGAACTTTACTTTACGAATTCGCTCGTGGCCACGGTTGGTGTCAGGGCTGAATATTCTTCCATCCTTCAAAAGGCCAAAGTGGCACCCCGTGCCTCATTGGCCTATAGGATGGGCAAAGGATCTACCATCTCTGCTGCATACGGACAGTTCTACCAGAAACCAGAGAACTCCTATTTGCAGGTCAGCCCATCACTGGATTATACCAAAGCCACTCACTATATCATCAACTACCAGCGACAGGTACGTGGTACCTTCCTGAGAGTGGAAGCTTTCTACAAGCAATATGAAGACCTGGTTAAAACTGTGCCTTCGTACAATAACAGCGGCAGTGGTTATGCCAAAGGAGTTGAACTGTATTTCCGTGATAAGTCCACTTTCAAGCACCTGGATTACAGTCTCAGTTATTCCTACCTGGATACGAAACGTGATTACCTGAATTACCCAACAGCACTCATGCCGGGTATTGCAGCCAACCACACCGCCACCGCCTCTGTGAAACGGTTTATCACAAAAATCGGCACCGGTGCCAGTCTTACTTATACCTTTGCTACCGGCAGGCCTTATTATGCCATACTACCTGATGGCAGCGGCAAAACATATTACATCAAAGATCAGGGCAAAACGAACGGCTACCAGACACTGGACCTGAGTATTTACCACCTGACCAGGATGGGCAAAGCAGCCGCAATCTGGTATGCATCTGCCACCAACCTGCTGGGCCGTACGAATATAGCAGGCTACAACTACTCTTATAATGCCATGGTCAAACAACCCATTCTGCCACCGGCACAACGAACCTTCTTCGTTGGCCTGATCCTGAACTGGGGTATAGACAGAAGACAAGACGCAATTGATAACCTTTAAAATATCACCATGAAACAAATCATCTTAGCCTTTGCTTTACTGACCACCATGGGTGTGCATGCTCAAAGCAGCAAATATGTAGCTGCAATGCAGCATAACCTTATGCTACTCGATTCTGCTAAAACCCCGGAACAACTCACTGAAGTATCGCAGGCATTTGAACGGATCGGAGATGCAGAAAAAACACAGTGGCTGCCTTACTATTATGCAGGACTGGCACAGACCCGCATTGGTTTTGGCGATCCTAAAGCGGATAAAGATGCCGTAGGTCAGAAAGCAAATGAGCTGGCAGCAAAAGGAGAAGCTATCCAGAAAAATGCGGAGCTCTGCACCATCCACAATATGGCATCGACTATACAGATGCTGGTAAACCCCATGGAGCGTTTTAAAACCTATGGCATCAAGGCGTATACTTACCTGCAGGAAGGATATAAACTGGATCCTAACAATCCCCGCCTCTACTTCCTGGATGGTGCTTCTACTTTTGGTAAACCCGAATACATTGGTGGTGGAAAGGAAAAAGCGAAACCACTGTTTGTAAAAGCAGCAGAATTGTTCAAGACGGAAAAGCCCGCAGATCTATATCCACACTGGGGCCTGGCAGAGACAGAAAGATACCTGGCCAAATGTAATTAAACGGCATTCACTCATTTTGCATTTGCCCCCGGCAAGTTTTAAAAATGAGTGAATACCCATTAACCCTCAATTGTTACTATTATGGAAACGCTTGTAAAGATCCTGATTTATATACATGCCTTTTTTGGCGGCCTTGGGCTGATCAGTGGCATTGCCGGCATTGCCGTAAAAAAAGGTAGTAAGCTGCATAAGAACAGTGGTAAAGCATTTTCTTATTCCATGTTTATCAGTTCCCTGGTATCGCTGGTGATTGCCAGAATGCCGGGCCATGAGAACCTGTTTTTGTTTTTAATCGGCGTGTATACTATTTACCTGGTGCTGGCTGGCAACCGCGCGCTTACGTTCAAAGGCGATATAAAAAGCAGTGCAGATACGATTGATAAAACTATATCAGGTACGATGCTCGGTGCTTCTGTACTGATGCTGCTGATCGGCATTTACCAGCTTACGATGCACAAGGGCGGCAATGCTGTATTGTTTGCGTTCTTTGGCGGCTTTGGTTTGTATATGACACTAAAGGATTTTTACACTTTCAGGGTTTTTAAAGAGAAGAAAAATGCATGGCTGAGTAGTCATATAGGGAGGATGGTAGCGGCCCTGATTGCTTCTATTACCGCCTTTATGGTAGCCGGTTTGCACCTGCAAACGCTGGTAATGTGGACACTGCCTTCCGTGATCGGAACGATTTATATCAGTTACTGGAATCGCAAGATAAAAGGAATGCCTTCGCTGGCATTGGCAAAATAAAAAACGCGCGGCAACCTGGGGGTCGCCGCGCGTTTTATTAAAAGATCAATCAGAACTCATTTCACGATTGTCAATTAAGTATTGATTATCAATTACTATTTATGAAATGGGTGCTAGTTAAGTATATACCTGATACCAAACTGCATCTGCCATCTTGAAAGAATAGCTGTGTTATTTGCATAACTATTCACATAAGGCACCTGGTTTTTGGAATCAGCATACGGGAATGAGAATAAAGGCGTCTTACCATCAGCAGCCAGGCCTTCAAACTTCAGGAAGTTATTGACTGTTGCTGCCTGCACAATACCCCAGTTCCTGTTCAGGAAGTTACCCACATTGATAATATCCAAAGACAGTCTTAATGTATGCCTGTCTTTTCCAGTTTTTACAGAGATATCTTCTGTAATATTTACATCCAGCTTCTTGTAATATGGTAATACAGCAGCATTTGCTTTTGCTGTTTCGCCACGATGGAAAGCAAGGTATTTGTTCTGACTAATGAAGTTGTCCAGCTGGGTATACATCTGGGAAGAAGACCTTGGATCTGCAGTAGTACCAGTAGTAGAACCTGTATGTGAGGTAGTATTGTAAGAACCGACATTGATCAGGTTAATATCGGTAGCACTCTTTGGAATATAGATCAGGTCATTGTTGAAACCGTCGCCGTTCAGGTCACCATTGTAGATATAAGATACTGTACCGGCAGGAGCAGCTTCGAAGATGGCACCGAATGAAGTTGAGAAGTACTTAGCATAAGATACTTTGTAGGAAGCCATCGCGATCACACGGTTAGGCAACCTGTAAGAACCATATGCCAGGCTACCACCATTAGGATCACCACTTACCGCACGGGCACTCCACATAGAAGAAGCGGTACTGCCTGTTTCGGAGGTATTTCTTGCATCACCATGAGAATAAGCTACGCTGGTGAACAGGTTACCAAAGGTACGCTCAATTTTCGCAGTCACATTGTACGTATACCCTTTGTTGTTATTCTTCATCAGGATCGCATTACCAATGTTAGGATTATCCAGTGTACTGCCTGAATAATACTTATTGCTAGTATTCAGAGAGGTAGTCAGTGATGTGTTATATCTCATACGGTTATCACCACCATTATTCAATGCATAAGCATTGGCTTCATTCAGGTTGATATTAGAGAAATAAACAGCATTGATATCCTTGGTATAGGTACCTTCTACAGTGAATACCCAGTCATTGATCTTTTTATCTACTGCCAGGCTTCCTTTCAATACGGATGGGTATTTGAAATTCTTGTCTGTCAGGGCTACGCTATAAGATGTATTAGCGGAAGCAGCTGCAGGGCGGTATGCATTTGGATCAGCATTGAAGGCAACACCTGAAGTATTGGTAAAGGAACCCCACTGGATACCATTGTTACTAGCCTGGTTGCTCAACCATACGAATGGCGGAGGACCGGAGAAGATACCGAAACCACCTCTCAGCTGCAGGGTTCTGTCACCCATTACATCATAGTTGAAACCGATGCGTGGAGATACCAGCACGGCATTGCCAGGAGCTTTACCGATGTTGTACTGACCATCTTTGAAAGTCAGTTTGTCGAAATTAGGGTTGTCAGTAAAAGATTGTTTGTAGATGGTCATATCAAAACGAACACCATAGGTGAAGGTGAAACGGTCAGATACTCTCCATTTATCCTGTGCAAATACACCCAGCTCTGTAGAACCTGCATATGCCCATGGGAAAGAACCATCTTTCAGTGCAGAGTATTGCAGGTAATAGCTTTTTGCATTCTGTGCACCTGTAGTCGCACTGTTGTAGAAGTCTGTCAGGCTATTGAACTGGTAAGCGCCCTGGTAGCCTGGTGCAAATGCGTTCTGGTATTTCCTGTAATAGTCCTGTGTACCGACAGTGATTTCGTGTGCACTGGCGTAGTAGGTAAAGATGTCTGAGATCTGGAATACGTCTGTATTCAATACGTTGTTATAAGTATATGGTTCGTATCCGAAGGTGGTATAGATATTACCATTGTTCAGGATATCTACCAGCGGGAAGGTATTTGAATTAGAATTAGGCGTACGGTAGTCGCGCAGGGCGGTGTAGCCTACCTGGAATTTGTTGGACACCCTATTGCTGAAGCGGGAATTCAATTCAGCGATAAAGATGTTGAAGTTGTTATTGATCACATAACCGCTACCAAAGAAAGGCAGGGAGTTGATGCTGGGCTGACCATTGGTAACACCTGCAGGGCGGCTGTTGCTCGCGAACTGGTCGGTGAATGATTTCAGGTAGTTATATTTTACTGTCAATGAATGTTTTTCACTCAGGTTCCAGTCGAACTTGATGGTAGCTTTATCACTGTTCGTTCTGAATGAATAACCACTGAAGGCCCCCGGATCGTAGCCAAAGTTTGACTTCAGGAATGTAGCCAGTGCATTCAGCGTATCAGCATTGGCATTTGAGATACCGGCTGAGGCGCTTGCAGGGTGGCTGGCATCGGAAGGCACCCAGCTGGTAGCAGGCGCCGTTTGACGGGAAGATTCCAGGCTCACGAAGAAGAACAGCTTGTTCTTAATGATCGGACCACCGACAGAAAGGCCACGGATATTGAAGGACAGCGGTGTTTTTGCCACCTGGCTGTTCCCTACTTTATACCCCTGGGTGCCGGCACCTTTAATATAGGTATAGACAGAAGCTTTCAGGGTATTGGTACCACTCCTGGTTACGGCATTTACACCGGCACCGGAAAAACCACCCTGGCGAACGTCGTAAGGCGATACACTCACCTGTACCTGCTCGATCGCATCCAGGCTGATAGGCTGTGCGCTGGTTTGACCACCCAGGGTACCAGACAAGCCGAAGGAGTTATTGAAGTTAGCCCCGTCTACAGTAAAGTTGTTGTACTGAGGGCTGCGGCCACCAAAGCTCTGGCCGGCCGCTACGGTGCTGCTGGTAGGTTCCAGGCGGGTAAAGTCCTGTGCAGAACGGCTGATAGTTGGTAATTTTTCCAGCTGGTCTCTGCTGATGATTTCCTGGGAACCGGTACGGCTGTTGTTGAAGGTTTTATCCTGCTTGCCTTTTACAATTACTTCGCCCAGTTGTTTGGTACTTGGGGCGAGAGTGAAGTTGCCGGTAAATTCCTGCCCCAAAGAAAGGTTGATGTTGTCCAGGTGCTGATCGCCATATCCCACGTAAGTAACTGCGATCGTGTAAGGACCGCCTACGCGTACGTTCGCAAAGTTGTAACGACCGTCAGAACGGCTGGTGGTTACATAACGTGTTCCGGTAGGTGTGTGTACAGCAGTAATGACAGCACCCGGTATTCCTGTCTGACCGTCGGTAACGATACCGTGAATTTCGGAGGTTGTTTCCTGCGCCAGCAGAAACATAGGTAGACAGAAAATTAACACAAGTGCTAATAGACATTTTCGGATCAACATGATTTGCCTGATTTTGATTTTGGTTGTTAAATTATATGAATTACAATCCACTTATTATGTAGGGTGTGTTAAGTCTTGGTTACATTTCCAGTTTACATTTCTAATTTACATCTCAAGCTTGTCTTTCACTGCCTCCTGATACAATTCCGGTACATACTTATATGCTCTTTTATAAGGTACTTTAAATGATTCTTTTCCCTTTACTTTTATCTCACAACTATCTGAGGTGTCACAGCAGCCACAATACCTGAAATCAAGCTGCTGCACAGTATCCGCCACTATCCTGTAAGTACCGAATTGCATGGCCATATCCGCACAGCCGGCACTCTGGTAAGAGTAGATCAGGCCTGTCTGTACCAGATATTCTGCTGATACGATATGATCGAAATTCTTCACTTTTATAAAGTGCCTGTTCCGATATAGCCATAAGTCAGAATTCTCTCCCACGTGAATATCCCAGAAATCTTTGATCACTTTTAAGTCGGGAATGTGATCTCCATTAAAATCCTGTACTGTTATAAAATCTGAATACGCCCCCATTCTGACAGGAGAAATCATTTCTGAAAAAATGGTATCCCATTTTGCCCCGAATTGTCTTAATACGATGATATGTACTGTTGTGTCGTCAGGATAATACCTGAAGATGGCGTCTTTGTTTTCTTTACTGAACAGGTAGCCAATCTTTACAGAGGCCAGGATGTCTTCGAAATTATAAGAGAGCGAGTCCTTATTTTTTGTGAACAGGGAGTCGATTTCGTATTGTCCTATTTCAGCATAACCAGCTTCAGTATTTTCCTCTTTTGTTGTATCGTTTATCGTTTGTGTTGTGTCTTCGGTAGTAGTTGTCGTTTTAGGATGTTGTCCACAGTGTAACATAGAAAGCAGCAGGATAAATACAGGCAGTTTCATGTACCACAAGATATAAATTTATAGGTTACTGAGTGAATCTTTAAAATTGGTAGCGTATCATTTTGAATCCAACTAAGCCGGCCGTAGCCCCCTTCCGAATCCCCCAAATATACAACTTCTCTCATTTTGCTTTTTAACTCATTATCATCTACCTTTCGCCAGTATTAGATAATTATGCCATCTGGAGTCGCTAATCATTTCATTTCTATACTACTACTGTTCGCTACATTGGGGGTACGCGCACAATCTAAAATTCACTATCTGAATAATGAACCAGTTCTGGAAATCAGCACTGATTCTACCCGGATCATAGTGGGGAACCCCTATCCCAACGATGAAAGATACCGGTTTTCCCTCACCGAACCACTGAATTATACATTATATATAGACGGAAAGCCTTATAAAGCAGGTCCGGCAGTTCCATCCCGCCAGCGCGAAAGAGGGGAAATATACCTTACATTCAAGGGCAACTCGAACACTAGCCTGGATCTGCAATTGCATGTAACGGAACTACAGCGCTATGGCTACAGGGTCCATCCCAGCATCCGCCTGGAAAAGGAAATAGCCGCTGCCAGCCGGGATCACCTGCTCATCATTTCCTGGATTATCACGATTACCCTGCTGGGCTGTTTTGCAGCGTATAATTTATATACCTGGTTCCAGTTACATGACCGGGTCAACCTCTGGTACCTGGTGGTACAGGTGGGATCCATGATCTTCATTACTTCTTTCAAACATTTTACGAACCAGCTGCTGCCCTTCTCCTGTTATCAACTCAGGTCTATGCCTGATGGTACGGTGTATATGTACAACCTCAACTCCCTCTTTTTGCATATTGGTTGTATGATCATTTTTACCGGGCTCATTCAACTGACCCGCTCCTACCTCCGCACTAAAGAACTCTTGCCAATCTATGATAAAGTGTTGCATTATTTGCTGGTCGGGTATATCATTTTTGAGCTCATTCCATGTATTGCGACCATATCCGGTTGGTTTTATATGGACAATTATACCCTGGTATACGAGGATGTGTATATCTGTATACTTTCCCTAAGTATATTGATTACCAGCATAGTAGCATACAAAAAACGCATCCGGGCAGCCGGGGCCTTCATGCTGGCCAATACCCTGCCCATTGTATTTGCTACCGGGCTGGCCATATTCTTCATTATCAATTCTGCGCCCACTTATTCCAATAACAGCTCCCTGCTGCCAGAGATCGCTATCATCTCCCAGCTCATTACCTTCACCATCGTGCTGATCTCCCGCATCAAAACCATCCATGAGGAACTGGATGCCAAAGGTTATGAAATAGCCCGGCTGGAAACAGACATTGCTAAAAGCAGGCATCACCACTGGCTGATTGAAAAAGAAAATGAGCAGATCACCCTTGCTATACAGGCAGAGAAAGACAGAAATGAACAACTACAGCAAAAACTGGATACCAATAACCGGGAGCTGGTGAGTAATAGTCTCTACATCCACCAGAAAAATAAATTGCTGGATGACCTGAAAAAACAATTACATGATATTGATGAACTATACCCGGCTATAAAATCCATCAAAACATCGTTGCGGGAACATAAATTCCTGGATGCCGAATGGGATAAATTCAGGTTACATTTTGAACAGGTACACCCCGGTTTCTTCGAAAAACTGAAATTGAAACACCCCAGTCTCACCAATAATGAGCTGAGATTATACGCCTATTTCCATATCAACTTATCTACAAAAGAGATTGCCACCCTGCTTAATATTGAAGCAGCGAGTGTACGACAAGCGAAAACAAGACTAAATAAAAAGCTGAAGGTCAACGTATAACATACATAATTTTTCATTTGTATACACTTTGTAGACGCTCATTTTATACAGTTTTGAGTGTTTTGCCCTTTCTTTACGTCACAAATAATTATCAGCATAAGCGGCCTATTGTCCTGTAGTGAACTTAATCCCCTTTCTTCCAAAATAAGTGAAGAAAGAATTGTTCGTAAACGCATTCATATTTGTGACCCCAACAATATTTTGATTGAGAATCCCACTTTTTAAATTTCTATCAAGGCGTGATGAATTGATAACGCAATTAGCCCCATCCCAACCCATATTTTGGCTGGCTGGAAAAGAATCCTTTTCTGGTCAGTCAGGGGATTGGTTTACAAGCCAATCTTTTCATCCCCTTCCTCATAGGGCACATAAATCATCATAAGTGTGAACATTTCTTCATTGGCCCGCATATCTCCGCTGGACATTACCAGTTTGGGCGGGTGATTGGGGTTGACGGGGTTATCTGCAGTATTGTCATAGGTACCGACCATATGGATCACCGAACCAGCGGGGATCTTGACCAGGTGCTGCATGCGGTATAGTTCCTGCCAGCGGAAATCCCAGGCAGGGATATGGACCAGGGGAATGGTATCCCGTTCCGGGGTCACGGCATAGGCCCTGAACTCCTTTCCCAGGAGGTGCATATGCGGCCATACGTACATGATGGACTGCGCCTCCGGTGTTTTTACCTTCAGGGTATAGGTGCTCACCTGGTTGGAGAAGAGGACAAAGCGGGGCTGGATATCCCTTTCGGCAACGCCGCCTGATCCCAGGCTGATGATCTGCACTTTGCGCTGTACCGGGCCTTTCTTATAATATAACTTCACGCCTACTGTAGATTCCTCATCTGCGGCAATGGCAGCATAGTGTACCGTGAACAGCACTACCCCCCGCCTGGGCAATACCCATCCGAACTGTTTGGGGTAAAATTCCTCCGTAGTTCCCGGGATCCATCCGGAGTAGTACACCATACTTTGTTTTAGGGGTCCGTAGCGCTTTACTTCAAGACCGGCAGTATCTATATCGGCTTCCACGAGGGAGGGTGTGATGTGAATATCTTTGCCGGCATCGGGCACGGCATAAAAACCATAATTGATATGGTGAATGACTTTCTTGTTGTTGGTGTATAATTCCAGGCGTTCAATATTGGCGGTATCTTTCAGTTCAAAGGGCACCTTAAATACCACGAAGCGCTCCTGGTTATCGCCTTTTACAGTGTAGGCTTTTTCTGCTTTCAGGATCAGGTTGGGAGCCGTGGTATCAGCAGCAGCTAATTTAGGGGTGATGGTAGCCTTTCCTTTGGGTGCATTGGCCCCAATCCAGTTCAGGATGGATTGTTTCTCTTCAGGGCTGAGAATGCGGTTATTGGCATAATCCCGGTAGTGTACATCCGCCTTGAAAGGTGGCATGTATCCCGTATTGATCACTTCTTTGATAAAGGAGGTACGTCTCTTCACCTCTTCGTAGGTGGCAAGAGAAAAGGGGGCTGATCCCCCGGTATGGTGACAACCCACACACCTGGCTGCAAACACAGGCTGTACATCTGCATAGGTCTGCGCCAGCAGCAGGCGTGCAGGCAGTAACATCACCATCAAAATAATTAGTGCTCTCATCATTTATCGTTAATATAACAACCCAGCGCCTTGGTCACAGCGGGGTTCACTGCCCTGCCGGCGAGGGTGTTGATAATGGCGTCTTCCAGGTAATGCTCAGTGGCACTGGATTTAGTCTGCCCCAGGCGGGTAGCCCAGTTGTCGATCGCTCCCTGGTAAACAACCTTTCGCTGGCTATCCAGCAGGCAGACTTCCGGTGTTATGGTCGCATGGTATCGCGCCCCCCACTTATTTTTGCGATCGGCTAACAATGGAAAAAAGACCTTGTACTTCTGTTGAAATTCGGAATAATCCTGTTGCGTATACCAGTGACCAGGAAATACGCCGACGACAGTAAGTGTGCCGGCGTATTTCTGGCTGAGTTCATTTAATGGCTTTGTATAATTTTTGCATAAAGGGCATTCCGGCGAGAGCCATACGATGGCGACCAGCGGTGTATGATAACGACGCACATCCTGCGCGAACGCAACATTGCAAATCAGTAATAAAAATACAATAGCCCTCATACAATTTGATTAATTAGCAGTATCCCACCATACTCTACCCTTGATATCGTCCGGCGTGCTGAATCCACTTACTTTCACCATACTCTCGATAGCTGCCAGCCTGTTTGCATAGTTCAGGTCAGATACTGAAGGATAGCTGACTGCGAAGCGCCGCGGCATCACTTTTTCATCGCTGTCTACTACAACAGGTTCACGCTGCAGAATGTTACCTGTCTTAGACGGGAAACCAGTACGCTTGATTGTAGCCCATGCTTCGTTCTGGTTTCTGAAACTGTTAATGTACTCCTGCACGCAGATCTGTTCCAGTGCATTGGCGGGATCATATTTTACACCGGTTTGCGCAAGGTACGCAGCTACTTCAGCAGCTGACAATGCTTTATAACCGTTGACGCCGGCTATCTTACCCATGCGGTCATATGCACTGACAGATGCCGTAATACCTGCATAATACAGGCCTTGTGCATCTTCATTTGTAAGTCCTCTTACAGCCAGTTCTGCACGCATAAAGCATACATCGGCATATGTAATGATAGGGAATGTAATTGAATGCAGTGCAGTAGGATTATAAAATAATGAGTCCTGGATTTCAGATACCCATCTCTTTTTTACGGATGCGCCCTTGTAACTAAACTTCAGTTCAGAATAGTAATAGTTAACAGTTGAATCTTTGGATTTATCCGGGTTTGCAAACTGTCCCCTATACTGTTTTCCATCCCACTTTACGGAATCAGGTATTATTTTCTGCGCGTGAGCAGAGTCAAATTCATCTTTGGTAAACGATGGCTGGAAGAAGATCCTGATGCGGGGATCGGCTGTATTGGCCATGAAATCAACATAATTCCTGGCGCCTGATACATTACCGTTACTTTCGGGATTATAGTTACCTCCCTTTGCGTAAGTAATTGCACTTTCAAACTGCCAGTTCTCATCATTAGAGCTGATCAAACCACCATCATCGGCCAGGATCTCCTGTACCAGTGATTGCATTTTTGCCGCATCCCTGTTTACGAGACGCATAGCCAGTCTTAAGCGCAGACTGTTTGCCGCCTTGATCCAGTAACTGATCTTACCCCCGAAGTAAACATCCTGGCTACCCAGGTTAGCCTGTGCTACAGTTGGACTGGATTTCAGGATGGCAACGCTTCTTTTCAGCTGCGCCTGCAGGGTATCGAACAGGACATCCTGTGCATCGTATTTAGGTGTGAGCAACCCGGTATAGCGGGCCAGGAAAGCTTCGGTATATGGAATGCTCCCCTGCACATCAGATACATAGCTGGCATAATAAGCCATGGGGATGTAAGTGATGGCGTGCAGGTAAGTGTACTTTATACGATCATCGCCAGATTTTTTCTCAATCAGCTGCTGCACATCTTTCAGCTGGTTACCTACGTGGGTATAGAAGTTGCTGTAACGCTGATTCAGGTTACCAGTACCGTCGTATACTGTAGCCGGGGCGCCGTTCATGGCTACAAATGTTTGTGTCCAGTAGTACATGGCCCTGTTGTAATCGTAGTAGTATTCAAAATCTGCGCTATTAATGGCCGTCAATGCTGATGTAAACTCCAGTTCAGGCGCTACAGTCAATACATCATCCGGATCTGTGTTCATATCAGCAAATTTCTCCCGGCTGCAACTGATCATACATGTAGCAACTGACAGTAGCAGGAATATATATTTAATGCTATTCATCTTTAACTAGTTTTCTGATTAAACAAATCACACCTTAGAAGCTGCCCCAGATCTGGAAGCCGATGTTGCGGATATAAGGCATTGCGGATACTTCCTGGAATGCATCAGATCCACTGCTGTTCAGGTTATCAGGATTCACATGGTCTTTGGCACTATTGTACAGGTACATGATGTTATTACCTATTACGGAGAAGCGCAGTCCATTCAGTTTCAGTTTTGCTGCTACCTTGTTGGGCATATCGTAGGTAAGGCTTACCTGTTGCAGTGATATCCATGAAGAGGTGAACATAGAAGATTCACGAATACCATTGCCCCAGCTATGTGTGTTCTGATAGTAAGCGAATGAGTTAGTAGGATTGATCCATCCCTTGTCATATGCATCTTTCATTGTCAGACCAGAGAGGTCGTGGGATGCGCCATCGAGGCCAGTTACAACTGTACCATCTTTATACACCCCGTCTATGATCATACCGGTTTCCATTTCCACACCTGATGCATTGGTGAATTTGATACCACCCAGTTTGGTATTCCTGGATGGAAGAGTGCTCTTCATGCTACCTAACCAGCTACCCAGATCATGTGTGAATGAATAGACTTTACCACCGAACTTGCTATCGAGGACAAAGCCTAACTGCCATTGTTTATAGTTAAAGTTATTGCGCCAGTTGCCCAGGAAATCAGGGGTAATGTTACCTACAGCCGGGCTTTTGGTGAGACCATCATTATAGTTTTGTGCTCTTACATATACGGAGGAACCTTTCGCATTTGTCATGCTAAGCACTCTTTTTCCATTGTTTTCACTATGCTTGCCATCAGGGCTATTATAGATTGCATAACCATAGTTAGCGATGATGGTGCCATAGTCACCTCCTTTCTTCGCAATTACATTGAAACCGTCTCCGCCACCCAGCGATACATAATCCAGGTTGTATGGCAGGTCCAGTACCTTGTTCCTGTTGCGGGTATAGTTGAAGTAAGTATCCCATGAGAAGTTCTTCGTCTTGATTGGCGTAGCATTCAGGCGAATTTCCCAACCACGGTTACGTACCTTACCACCATTGATCAGCGTTGCACTTACACCGGATTCGATCGGTGATGAGAAACTGATGATCTGGGCTTTGCTATCCTGGTTATAGAAGGTGATATCTGCACCCAGCCTGTTCTTGAAGAATTTCAACTCGATCCCTGTTTCGAACTTGTGAGAGCGGGTAGGCAGCAATGACTGGTTAGGCAATGTATTGGAGCTATAGCTATAGCTGGCTATTCCATTGTAAGACCCATTCGCAGTATAAGCACCTGTGTTAGCCGTATAGTTGGTAGTACCACCACCTACGCTGGCAAATGATGCGCGTAGTTTTCCATAGTCAAATGCTTTAGGCAGTTTGAAATTGTCTGTAAAGATCCAGGACACATCAGCGCCAGGATAGAAGTAAGAATAGGCGCCATGTCCATCGTTATATACGAGTGTAGAGTTCCAGTCATTTCTTCCATACAGGTTTAAGAAAAGGAATTCTTTATAACCCAGTTGAGCCTGTGCAAATGCAGAGCTGGATTGATATTTATTGGGTGCACTTTCGCTGACAGTGCTAATTGCTTTAGAGTTTGACAAGCGGTATACATCCGGCAGAATATAGCCTTCCATTGATGCGCTCATACTTGACTGAATGCCCCGGTTTATTTCAGCACCAGCTTGTACCATCAGGCTGAAGAAAGGGCTCAGGTCGTTCGTATACACGAGGCTTGACTGGTAGCGCTCTATTGTTTTGTTGGTATTGCTTACATGATATTTAGGATTACCGAATCCGACATCCTGTCCTCTTTCTTTGTTATCCCAATTGGTACCGATGTAGTTGATACTTGCCAAACCCTGCCATCTCAGGTGATTGGTCAGATCTGCTTTCAGGTCAATGCTACCTCTGAAGTTACTTTCGGTCTGTGTCATTTTATTCTCCAGCAGCGGGAACCACACATAGGAGGTCATGCCACTTGGATCACTTTGGTTGACGCCGCCATTGGCCTTGTCGATGTAGTTCGACATCCAGTATTTGGTATCGTAGTTACGGGTACCACCATATACGAAATTCTTCATGGTACCATAGTTGGCACCTACGTTTGCAGGGTTTATAGCTGTACTCTGAACATAAGTTACGTTTGCATCTACCATCAGTACGTTTGCAATCTTGGTAGTACCACGGAAAGCAAGGTTATTACGACTCATGTCGTTGTTTGGCGTTACGCCTTCGGAGTACAGATTGGAGTAAGATAAGCGGTAAGTACCCAGGTCACTGCCATTAGATAAACCGACATTGAAGTTCCTGGTGATGCCTGTGCGAAATGCATCCAGGATATTATGTGGACGAGGATTGTTCTGGATGGTTTTGCCGGTAACATCGATGACGGTCTGACCGGTCATTTCAGGGCCAAAGTTGTAACCATAAGTATCAGGATTGATCTTCAGGTTACCATTCGCATCTTTAGAGAAGTCAGTCAGGCCATAACCTGAGCCAAACTGGTTCTGAAAGTCTACTGTTTTATAAGGTGTAGCGGCGTAGATATCTGCGCTAACGTTTACACCTAAACCTTTTTGTTTAAATCCTTTTTTTGTTTTGATGAGGATCACCCCATTGGAAGCGCGGCTACCGTACAATGCAGTTACGGCGCCACCTTTCAGCACGCTGATAGATTCGATATCGTCAGGGTTAATGTCTTTGAGAATGTTACCCATATCCTGGTCGCTGCCTTTGTTTGGCATGATTACATCCTGGTCCATGATGATATCGTCTACCACTACGAGTGGCTGGTTGCCATATGGATCAAGAGATGCGCTACCCCTGATAAGGAAGCGGGTAGTACCCTGGGGGCCACCGATACCTGATTGAACCTGTAAGCCGGGTACCATACCCTGCAGGGCGGCAATGGGGTTGATGGGCGTAGCTTTCAGAATGTCTGCACCGCCTACCGTTGCGGTGGCATAGCCTAAGGTACTCTTGTTACGGGTTTCACCTAATCCGGTAACCACGACCTCGCCGAGTGCACCTGTCTTGGTCACCATCACTATTTTGAGCGGTTCCCCCGATCCTGCAACCATTTCTTTCTGCTCCATACCAATAAAAGAAAATACGAGGGTAGCACCAGCCGGACCATCCAGCACGAAGCTACCATCTGCTTTGGTTGAAGTTCCTTTTTGCGCGCCTTTGATCCTTACGGAAACACCTGGCAGCGGATTACCTTTTTCATCCTTTACCACACCTGTGATCACCTGGCGGGGAGCCAGCGCAGGCGAGATGAGCCGCTTAGGAGTTAAAATGATCGTATTGTCTTCAATTTTGTAATTGATGGGCTGATCCCTGAGGCAGATATTCATCGCCTCTTCGATGCTTGCATCTTTTACAGAAATGTTCACCGGTCTTGCATTTTCAAGCAAGCGGGCATCGTACCAAAAGAGATAACCTGTTTGATCCTTAATAGAGTTCAGCACGCTGGACAGTGCCACATTCCTGCCGGAATAGGTGACCTTTTGTGAGAAACTCTTTGCATGAATCTGGAGGCAGCAAGCTAATATCATATAAGTAGCCAGGCGCATGATCAGAAAGGTTTGGGAAGACAGAAAACGGCTGCCAGGCCAGGCTTTGCCGTGCATGGATAAATTCATACCTTGAGTAGGTTTTGGTTACAAAATGAAATAGTTCTTCATGATGGCTATATGCATATAGCCAGACCAGACTACGGCCGGGATTGTTGCAGCAATTCCGGCTTCCTTATTAGAGTCCGAATAAAAATTTAGTGATTCATTTGATGACAGCTCATAATGATGATTTAGTTTTTGGTTAGATTATTAGATAGATATAGACAATGCTATGGTGTAACGGTAATGGTATTTCCCTCCATCTTAAAATTGACCTGGCTATAGCTCAGGATCTTCAAATTGGTTGATAAACCCGCTGTTCTTTTTAACTCTCCGACGAACCGAAAATCGGGTATAGGACCTTCGAAATTGACTTCTACATCATACCAACGGGCCAGCTGGCGCATAACGGTTTGTAAATCGGCCTGATTGAATTTAAAATAACCGTTCTTCCATGCGATAGCGCTCTCAATATCTGCAGTATTTAACAGATCGAGCTTACCGTCTTTTTGTAATTGTAACTGTTGTCCCGGCTGTAAAACTTTGGCTTGCCCATCGGCTGAAACCTTGACCAGGCCTTCTATTAAGGTTGTTTGAATTTGTTTTTCATCCGGATAAGCCATGACGTCGAAACTGGTGCCCAGCACATCTATTTGCATGGCCCCTACCTTTACCAGGAAAGGTTTAGCTGCATCTTTCTGCACTTCAAAATAGGCTTCCCCTGTTAGTTCCACTGTCCTGTTGTTTCCATTGAATATTGTCGGAAAGCGCAGGGAGGATAAGGCATTGAGCCATACCTGCGTACCATCCGGCAGTGTGACCTGGAACTGGCCTCCGCGTGGTGTGCTGATTTTATTGTATAGAACTTTGTTGCTGTTATTAGCCGCATTATAAGTGAGCTTGCCTCCTGCCGCTTTGACAATGGAGGTACCACCCTGTTGTGCGATTTGTTTGTTGCCCATGCTATCCAGTACAATGGTAGATCCGTCTGCCAGTGTCAGGAGGGCCTTGTCTCCACCCGGCATAATATCATGCACGGTTTGTGTATGTGCAAGGGGCTTGCTCTTGTAAGACTTCCACAGGAATCCGCCCCGGGCTGCTGCCAGGATGATGACAACGGCTGCTGCATAGCGTATCCAGCGGAAAGGTCTTTTTTCCATCCTTACAACCAGCGGTTTCGTTTCCTGTGCCTGGAAAATGGCAGTTGTAATGGCTGCAATGGTGCTCACAGGTAGTTCCATTTCAGGAACTTTATCATGTGCCTGTGCAATTAACTGTCTGGCTTTCCCCTCGTTCTCCGGTTGCTGCATCAGGTAGCTAAGCTCAGCTACTTCTGCTTCGGTAGCCTGCTCATTCATGCAGCGATTGAATAACTCTTCCAGACGGTTTAATTGATCCATTATTAGTATTGACGCTTTAAAAATGGGTTTGGGGGGTACGGGCGAAAAAAAATTTTTACCAGCCCAGCCAGATGATGATCATCAGCAGGTCCAGGTTGGCCATACAGAAAGCCCGGATGTTTTTCATCGCCTGTTCCAGATTAGATTTAACGGTTTCGGGAGAGATGTTCATAGCAGCCGCAGCGGCATCCCTTTTCATCCCTTCCTTTTTGATCAGTATATAGGTTTGCTGCTGTCGCTCCGGTAAGCGGCGGATCGCTTTTTCAAGCAAGTTTTCATATTCCCTGTCCTGCACCACTTCTTCTGTAGTGTTGACTGCCGGTGTCCGTTCTTCCAGATCGGTATCACTAATGCTCAGTACATCCCTTTGTTGCTGACGGAGCGTGCTATAGATCATGTTCGTGGAGACGGTATGCAGAAATGCGGGAAAGTTGACAATTTCTTCCAACATTTCTCTTTTCAACCAGATCTTCAGAAATACATCCTGCACGATTTCTTCCGACAATGGTACCGACCGGGTAAGCCGGTATGCTACGGAATATACACTTTTATGATAATGAGCAACCAGCAATGCAAATGCTGCCTGATCACCGGATGCAATGCTTTGAAAGAAGGCAGTATCTAATAGTGGCCTTGTCATGTGTTGGTTGAAACTGGTAGCTGCACGCAACTGTGAAATCAATTGTATTCGCAACCCGGATAAAAATACAAAAATCCACGTTTCGGCAAGGGCATAAAAAAGAGGTTGTATCATTTTTTTGATACAACCTCTTTTCATCTGAAAATGGCTTTCATTACCGGTGGCGAATTTCCTCTTTCATGAGTGTTTTTATCTTAATCCGGGTGTTAGTATAATTTGGGGGCTGCATTCAGCATCGGGAAATCCCGCTGATGCCAGTAAGGATATACCGGGGGTACCTCACTTACTTTGTCCAGTCGCTTCACCTGGTCCAGGCTCAGGTTCCAGCCTACGGCGCCGAAGTTCTGTTTCAGCTGGTCTTCGTTCCGGGCGCCAATGATGATATTGGAAACAGTGGGTCTTTGCAGCAGCCAGTTAATAGCCACCTGTGCCACGGTTTTCTCTACTTCTTTGGCGATTGCTTCCAGCTCGTCGATGATGTTATAAAACACATCGTCGGTGATGGCAGATGCCGGAATAGGGCTACCTCCCTGTGCTACCCTTGCATCAGCAGGGGCGGGCTGGTTACGGCGGTATTTACCACTTAAGCGACCAGCTGCCAGCGGGCTCCATACAATTGTACCCACGTTCTGATCTATACCCAGTGGCATCAGTTCCCATTCAAAATCCCTGTTCACCAGTGAATAATAGGCCTGGTGAGCGATATACTTAGACCAGCCAAATCTTTCGGAGATAGAGAGTGATTTCATGAGGTGCCAGCCGGAGAAATTGGAGCAGGCAATGTAACGCACCTTACCGCTCTGTACCAGGGTATTCAGGGCATTCAGCGTCTCCTCTACGGGGGTATTGGCATCAAAGCCATGCAGGTGATATACATCGATATAATCAGTACCCAGTCTTTTCAGGCTGGCTTCTGCGCTCCTGATCAGATGAAAGCGGGAAGAACCATAGTCGTTCACGCCTTCGCCCAGGGGGAAGGTGGCCTTGGTAGAAATCAGTACCTGGTCGCGCAGCCCTTTCAGCGCCTTACCCAGGATCTCTTCTGAGGCACCTGCTGAATACACATTGGCAGTATCAAAAAAATTGACACCAGCCTCTAAACAGATATCTATCAGGCGACGCGCTTCTTCTACCTGCGTGCTACCCCATGCTTTAAAAAATTCATTGCCACCACCAAAGGTGGCTGTCCCAAAACTCAATACGGGTACTCTTAATCCAGATCCACCTAATTGTCTGTATTCCATAGTTTCAAAACTTTTTGTCTGTCTATAAAATTAAGCTCCCCGCTTAGAAAAACCCGTTTACTATCTAGTTAAATAGTAATTAAAAAAGGTTGTATTCATAAGAATGATACAACCTTTTTTAAGTAAGATTTCAGTTATTGCTGACTATTCTTCGTCATCTTCATCATCACCAAATTCGTCTTCATCCAGCCATTCCAGGTAAGCATAATACCAGCTTTCCAGTTCATCCAGCAGCTCTTCTTTTTTAGCCGGATCGTTCTTGAAGAACTCCTCTACATTGTCGATTTCATGAACGATATCGATGTATGCACTTTCTTCATCTTCTTCTACACGCTTAGCGAAGAAACGAGGCTGCTCTGTATGGAAGATATATTCGTTATCAGGATCCGTCACTGGATCGTCTGCGATCATAAACTTGGGTAACTTAGCCATAGTAATTTTATTTTTTTTGATGATGTAAAACAAATGTATTGTAAATATATCATTCAACGAACATGCCAGCCTAATCCATTAAATTCCAGCTCATCAGCACAGGTACTGGCACCAAAATTGGATATTCTCATGTATAAAAAATCTGATATTATGAAACCAAAAACAATACGTGCAGGTATAGTGGCTATGACCATTACTGCTGCTGCTTTGCTCTCCAGCCATGCGGGTATGGCGCAGGGTATAGACAGTACTGCTAAGAAAGTGGGGAATAAGACAGCTTCTGTTGCTGTAAAGGGTGCCAGTATGGTAGCAGATAAGGTATACAAGGGCAAGGAAGGCCCCGGTGGGCAGACTGTATATATCAATAAAAAAGACCAGAAATATTATGTAGATGGGAAGGGGAAAAAGATCTACCTGAAACCATCTGAGATCAGGGATAAGAAAGATTAATTCGTACACATAAAAAGGGCTGCCCATCTGAGGTCAGCCCTTTGCTATTGATTAGCTTAATTCACTTAGTTCTAACCAGCGCATCCCTTTTTCGTCCAGCAAATTGATCACTTCTCCAACGCGGCGCGCCATGGGTTCCAGATCTGCATATGGTACATCCCCTGCTGCCATCTTTGCATCCAGGTTTTCTTTTTCTTTCTCCAGGTCAGCAATTTCCTTTTCCAGCATTTCCAGTTCACGCTTTTCCTTGAAGGTCATTTTGCGCCCTTTCTCTGCCGGTGCTGCAGCGGGTGCAGCCTCCACGACCGGAGCAACAGGTGCTACTTTTTGTTCTTCTTTTTCACGTTCCGGCCTATCTTTTTCCCATTCACGATACTGGGTATAGTTGCCCGGGAAGTCACTCACCACCCCTTGTCCTTCAAATACAAACAGGTGATCTACCAGTTTATCCATGAAATAACGGTCGTGGCTCACGATGATCAGACATCCCTGGAAATCCAGCAGGAAGTCTTCCAGGATGCTCAGCGTAGGCAGATCCAGGTCGTTCGTAGGCTCATCCAATACCAGGAAGTTCGGGTTGCGGAAGAGTATGCTCAACAAGTGTAATCTTCTCTTCTCTCCACCACTCAGTTTAGAGATGTAGGTATACTGCTTTTCCGGTGGGAAGAGGAATAACTGTAAGAACTGGGCCGCACTTACTTTTGTACCATCTGCAAGGGGGAAGTTTTCGGCGATATTCTTCACGAATTCAATCACCCGCATATCTTCTTTAATTACCAGTCCACGCTGATCGTAGTTTCCGAATACAATCGTTTCCCCGGTATTGATCTTTCCGGAATCAGGTTGTTCCAGTCCCAGCAACATGTTGAGGAATGTGGATTTACCCACACCGTTCTTTCCAACCACACCTACGCGTTCTCCTCTTTTGAAAGTATAGTCGAAGCCTTTCATTATCTGTAAATCACCGTAGGCCTTATAGACTTTTTTCATTTCGATGATCTTGCCACCCAGGCGGGTCATCTTTACATTGAGTTCCAGCTGCTGTTTTTCCAGTTTTACGCTGGCTTTTTCTTTTACTTCGGTAAAGGCATCGATCCGGGATTTGGACTTGGTGGTACGGGCTTTGGGCTGCTTGCGCATCCATTCCAGTTCCTTGCGGAACACGTTGCGGGCTTTTTCCACACTGGATTTGGCCATTTCTTCGCGGGTAGCTTTCTTTTCCAGGTAGTTCTCGTAATCGCCTTTGTATATAAACAGCTGTTGCTGATCCAGCTCCATAATTTCATTACACACGCTATCGAGGAAGTAACGGTCGTGGGTTACGAGCAGCAGGGTTACTTTCTCCTGGTCCAGGTAGTTTTCCAGCCATTCGATCATGCTTACATCCAGGTGGTTGGTCGGTTCATCCATGATGAGCAGGGTATGCCTGTGTTCAAAGCCGATATCGATGAGTACCTTAGCCAGCGCTACTCTCTTTACCTGGCCACCGGACAGGCTGCCCATCAGCTGTTCCATATGGTGGATGTTCAGCTTGCCGAGGATCTGTTTTACCTTGGAATCAAAATGCCAGGCGTTCAGCTCATCCATACGTTCGATTGCTTTGGTCAGCTTATCGAGGTCTGGTTCCTCACCTTCTTCAGTCAGCATTTCGTAATCCCTGATAGCGGAAAGCACAGGGTGTCCTTGTGAGAATATGTGTTGGGAGATGGTTTCTCCGGGATTGAAAGCGTTTTGCTGTTCCAGCATTACTACTGTTACATCTTTATGGATCCAGACAGTGCCGGCATCGGGGGTTTCCTGGCCGCAGAGGATGCGGAGCAGGGTGGATTTACCGGTACCATTCAGCGCCACCAGGGCGATTTTGTCACCTTCTTCGATATGGAAAGAAATATCTTTAAATAAGGGGCCTGCGCCATAGGCCTTAGTCAGGCCTTCTACTGTAACATAATGCATAGGGCGAAGTTATAAAAAAACCCCGGGCGGTCGGCCCGGGGTCATAAAGATATTGCTGTATAGATTAGAAATCATAGTAAAGCTGTCTGAAGCTGGCTCTGAGGCCCAGCGTATATAGAAACTCCGTTCTTTTCCACTGATTGTTCTTTTCCTGCCTGGCTGTTATTCCTGCTTCCAAACGAAGGTTGTATTTGGGGTTCAGCAGGTAGGCGACTGAGCCCTGTACATTCGTAAGCGTAGTTTTTAAGCCCTGACCTATATGATTACCATAATCTTCGGCACGTGTGTTATAGGATTCATTTATATTATGACCATAGTTGATGCCAGCTGAATCCAGACCATATTTTGCATAAGTAATCTGTCCACGCAGGAAGATGCGCTTGTATCTATAGTCTGCAATATTCACCCATTCTACGAAGTTAGCACCGAGCGGGTGTGCCAGTGGTTGTGCATAATGTCCGTAGTTATTGAGGGTCGTCCGCTGGGAATAGGTGTAAGGCCTTGCCGCATTGACTTCTGAGAGCACATTCAGGTTAGGTACCTTAAAAATATTATTAGACCTGAAACCGAGCTGACCCCCGTATTTATTGGCCCACCAACCGCTATTGCCGGTTATTTCACTAAATTTAAATTCATCCAGGATAAACTGGCCATAAATAGTTGTATTAACGGATGGCGCATATTTCAGGTTGATTCCCATTAATGCGTTATCAGGTGAGCCTACAGAAAACTCAACCGGGCGTAAGAATACAATAGGGTTCAGATAGCTTGCGTCAAAACCTCTCTTTCCGGAAGAATCGCTATCCTGCCAGATCACAGCTTCAAATAAGCCTACAGAGAATTTCTTGCTTACATTCCAGTCAAGGTAGTTGAATACCCCCCATTTTTTTCTATAACCGGTACCGTAAGAAGCTTTAGGGTACTGCATATCCACAAATTGCGCCCACATAGTGGTATACTGTACGCGACCCACGTTTGCAATTATTTTCAAAAAGGGATAATTGAAAGAGGCGTCAGACAAGAGCATAGAGCGATAACCATCGCCAATAAAGTTCTTATCATAGCCCAGCTGGAAATCAAAATGACGGCCAGCTTTATAATTGATCAATGCAGAAGAATAGGCGTAATCAAATGCTGATCCATTTTTAAAATCTTTCCATTGGCCTTGTCCGGGGATAACGAGGTTCTTACGGGCAAATTCGTCAATATAGGTGGCAAACTTTCCCTGGTTTTCATAAAATTCGGCCTTGAATGTAAGGTTCTTTCCTATAGTACCACCGGCAATGACTCCACGTGTATTGAGCCATGTACGACCTCTGGAATTACTGTGGCCCAGCTGAAAATCAGGCAGAATGCTGGCATAGAATGTAAAATCATCTTCTCTCACTTCAAGCAGGTGTTCCCGAAATAGCTTCCGGTAAAGCCAGCTCTTTTTTGATAATGTATCGCCCTTAGGCAAATCGAATACAGGTTGGATGCTGTAATCACGTTGAGAAGAATGGTAATTGAGAGAGTCAGTGGATGACTTGTAGAGTCCCAGTGAATATTGATTACCCACACTCTGAGCATTCACGGGAAGAATTGCAGCCATAACTCCTAAGAATAACAGGACCGCTGGGGTGATCGAACTTTTTAACATAAATTTTAATTTGCTTGCCAGCTGCAAATATATCTGCTTTCCGTTGAATAACATCTGGTACACATTAAAATAGAATTATAATTGACATTAGCTTACTGCTTATTTAAGAGCTCGTAATCAATTTTCACTTATAAACTACAAATGAAGATAACAATTAGCGATGGTTGGTAATTAAACATTTTGGGAAAATATTAGTCTATCTAATGAGAGTAGTATTTTTTAAACATCGACCTATTAGTTGTTATGCGAATACTTTCACCAATTGTACTATTTGTGTACAATCGTCCTTTTCATGCAGAACAAACACTGGAAGCATTATCAAATAACTTCCTTGCAGATCAATCGACACTGTACATTTATTGCGACGGACCGAAAGCGAATGAGACTTCTGAAGTATTGGAAAACATTAAACTTGTAAGAGAAGTATGCGAAAAAAAGCAATGGACCAAAGAAGTAATTATAATTAAGAGGGAGCAGAATTCCGGACTGGCTAATTCCATCACGAATGGTGTAACAGAGCTTATCAATAAATATGGCCGGGTCATTGTATTGGAGGATGACCTCGTCACTTCTCCGGGATTTCTAACTTATATGAACGATGCGCTGGACAAATATGCTGACACTGAAAGGGTAATGCACATCAGCGGATATTGGTTCCCGGTAAAGAAAACGGGTTCTCTTTTACCAGAAACTTTCTTTTACAGAGCTACCAGTTGTTGGGGATGGGCGACATGGAAAAGGGCATGGCAAAAACTGGAAACTGATCCTGTTGCGTTAAAAGACAAGATAACGTCAATACCTAAAGGAAGCAGAAAATTCAATATTGAGAATTCATATTCTCACCTGGTACAACTGGAAGATAACATTACCGGGAAGATTAATACATGGGCAGTGAAATGGTACGCCACCGTATTCTTAAATAATGGTCTTTGTTTGCATCCGAATCTCTCGCTGGTCAACAATATTGGATTCGATAACAGTGGCACCCATTGTGGCAGCACCTCCCTTTACTATTGGCCTCAAACCGACAGGACCATTCAACTAAATGAGATCCGGCTGGAAGAGAGCCAACAGTCTATCAAAATGGCAAAGCAGTTTCATAAGAAACTTCAAATTACCCTTCTGAAAAGGATTAAAAGGAAAGCTTTTCGTATGCTTGGAATACCAACTCAACAATAGTGTTTTTCAGCTTATGACTAAAGATAATTATGTAGTTCATTTTCCTTCAGCTGTTCTGCGATCTTCTTGATCTCTTGTTCCAGAGACTTCGGGTAGATCAACAATACGTTTTTATTGTCGATGACAATATAATCTTTCAGCCCCCGGATCACGGCAAGTTTATCTTTAGGCAGTTGTATAATACAGTCTGCTGTGTCTTCCAGTTGATGTTCACCTGCAGGGATCACATTATTAGCCGGATTTTTCTCCATCACCTGATACAGAGAAGCCCATGTACCCAAATCACTCCAGCCGAAATCAACAGGCATTGTTGAAACATTATCTGCCTTTTCCATGATTGCGTAATCAATAGAGATCTTAGGTGTGTTCTTATAATGCGTATTTATGAAGTCTTGTTCTCCGGATGTGTTGTAGTAAGGAATGCCTTCCTTAAATATATCATACAATTCTTTTGAATACTGTTCGAACGCGCGCATGATTGTATTTACATTCCAGATGAAGATACCTGCATTCCAAACGTAATTCCCATCTGCCAGAAATTCCTTTGCCTTTTCCAACACAGGCTTCTCGGTAAATCTCAGAACTTTACAGATCTTACTTCCCGGTGTTTTTTCGAAATTAATATATCCGTAGCCAGTATCAGGTCTGGTTGGTGTAATACCTAAGGTGAGCAGGATATCCTGTTTGGCTACTATTTCCAGTGATTCATTGATATCCTTTACAAACTGTGCTTCATTCAGGATAAAATGATCTGAAGGTGCAATAACCATACATGCATCAGGATCTAATGCCAATGCTTTGAATGTAGCATAAGCAATTCCGGGAGCAGTATTGTTGCGACAAGGTTCACAGAGGATGTTTTTCTCTTCTATTTCCGGCAGATGCTCTAAAATGAGCCCATGGTACTCAGTACTGGTCACTACGAAGATATTTTCCTGCGGGCAGACCTTCAGAAAACGTTCATAGGTTAACTGCAATAGGGATTTTCCTACACCAAGTATATCGATGAACTGCTTGGGGCAAGCCTGTCTGCTTTGCGGCCAGAAGCGGCTTCCCACTCCACCAGCCATAATAAATACATAGTTGTGATTTTTCATAATCAGTTTTTCCATTTAAGATGTTGCACTTCCTGATAAACGGCGGTGATGCCTTCTTTTAGTCCTATCTTAGCTTTCCATCCCAATCCATGCAACTTTGAAACATCCATTAATTTGCGTGGGGTACCATCAGGTTTAGAAGAGTCGAAGACTAATCTTCCTTCATAGCCTACAATTTCTTTTATCATCCTGGCAAGGTCTAATATACTTAGATCTTCTCCTACTCCAATATTTACAAGCCCTTCTTCATTGTAATGCTGCATGAGATAAAAACAAGCATCTGCCATATCATCTGCATGCAGGAATTCGCGAAGTGGGGAGCCTGAACCCCAGATCACGACTTCAGGTGTACCAGCCTCTTTTGCTTCATGAAATTTGCGTAGTAATGCTGGTAATACGTGGGAGTTTTTCAGGTCGTAATTATCATTAGGGCCATAAAGGTTAGTAGGCATTACCGAGATAAAGTTACAACCATATTGTGCTCTGTAGGCATCACACATTTTGATCCCTGCTATCTTGGCAATAGCATAAGGTTCATTGGTAGGTTCCAGCAGTCCGGTGAGGAGGTACTCTTCCTTCAGTGGTTGCGGCGCGAGTTTTGGATAGATACAGGAGGATCCGAGGAACATGAGTTTCTTCACGCCGCTTGTATAAGCTGAATGAATTACATTGTTCTGAATCATTAGATTTTCATAAATGAAATCTCCCTTGTATGTATTATTTGCCACAATGCCTCCCACCTTTGCAGCGGCCAGGAAAACGTAATCCGGTTGTTCCTGCTCAAAGAAAGTGGCCGTAGCCTGCTGATTACGCAGGTCCAGCTCTGAAGAGGTTCTTGTTACAATATTTTTAAATCCAGCCTTCTCCAATCTTCTCACAATGGCAGATCCTACCATTCCACGATGGCCTGCTACATATATTTTATCCAGTTGCTGCATAATGTCTATTCGAATTGATTTAATACTTTATAACCGGCATCTTTTAGCAATTTTTCGCGCTGGAACAGTTCCAGGTCAGCCAGTACCATTTCTTTCACCAGCATATCCAGATCGTATTTAGGTTTCCATCCCAATTTGGATTGTGCTTTGGCAGGATCGCCGATTAACAGTTCCACTTCTGTAGGGCGGAAATAACGGGGGTCAACCGCAACTACTTCTGTGCCTACTTTTACTCCTATCACATCAGGACTTACACTTTTAACAATACCTACCTCATCGACACCGGTTCCTTTAAATTCAACTTCAATACCAGCTATCGCAAATGCCTTGCTGATGAAATCTCTTACTAAGGTAGTGACTCCTGTGGCGATCACATAGTCTTCTGGTGTATCCTGTTGCAGCATCAGCCACATGGCTTCAACATAATCTTTTGCATGGCCCCAGTCACGCTTTGCATCCAGGTTACCCATGAACAGTTTATCCTGCATACCCAGTGCTATTTTGGCAACACCGCGGGTAATCTTTCTTGTTACAAAAGTTTCTCCTCTTAATGGGCTTTCATGGTTGAACAGGATGCCGTTGCAGGCATACATATCATATGCTTCGCGATAGTTCACAGTAATCCAGTAACCATACATTTTGGCAACACCATATGGAGAGCGAGGGTAAAATGGCGTACGCTCTGATTGAGGAACTTCCTGAACCAGACCATACAGCTCTGATGTAGATGCCTGATAGATTCTTGTTTTCTTAGTCAGACCCAACAGGCGTACTGCTTCAAGAATACGTAACACCCCTATACCATCAGCATTTGCAGTATACTCCGGTGTTTCAAAACTAACCTGCACATGACTCATTGCACCCAGGTTGTAAATCTCATCAGGTTGTGTTTGTTGGATGATACGAATGAGGTTAGTTGAATCTGTCAGGTCACCGTAGTGAAGCTGAAAATTCACCTTTTGTTCATGGGGATCCTGATAGAGATGATCAATACGGTCAGTGTTAAATAATGAGCTACGGCGTTTTATGCCATGTACAAAATATCCCTTCTTCAAAAGAAACTCTGTCAGATAAGCTCCATCCTGGCCCGTAATGCCTGTGATAAGTGCTATTTTCATTAATTCGGTTTTATATGTTTTTACACCTTTTTACTACTTAATACTACTTTGTAGAGCATTGCACGAACAAAATTGGGTACTAGCCTTGCAAGGCCTCTTGACGCAACATTGCGAAGGAACTGCGTTCTGCTTATAAAGCCTATGGAAAGAAAGTAACATTGCAGCTTCCATTCTGCCACCGCCTTTTTCCAGCCTCCCCGCCTCTTATATAAGTTGCGGGTAGTGCGAAAAAAAAGCAGCCCTTCCTGAAGGTTATGACATTTTTTGTTGTTAACGATCAGTCTGGACCATAGATGGTAATCTTCAAATGTACCATAATCATGGTATCCCCCCACCTCCCGGATAGCCTCCTTTCTAAAAACTACCGTTGGATGGTTAAAAGGAGACCTGACCTTTGCAAATTTCACAATCTCCTCATAAGTTTCCGGCACCTTGCGCAGAGATACCACATTGTCAGTAACACCAATAAATTCTTCAATCCAGCTACCCACCAGATCTACCTCCTGGTGTCGCTCCATAAATCCTACCTGCTTTGCAAAACGTGCCGGTTTGGATATATCATCTGCATCCATTCTTGCGATAAGCTCGTGATTACAATGCTCCAACCCGATACTCAACGCTTTTCCTAAACCAACATTCACTGGTAAGGGTACCAGGTTAAAGAGCGGGCTGTATTGCTCCTTATAAGAATTAAGCAGCTTTGTAATGTCTTCTGGCACAGGTCCGTCCAATACGATCACAATTTCCGAAGGCCTGCGTTCCTGTTTCAATAAGCTCTCCACACTGGCCCTAAGAGCCTCCACATCATCATTCCTGTACACAGACATTAATACTGAAAAATCCATCATATACGAATATAAATTACATGCAATAGCTACAGTGCTTTCATGATTTTTAAAAACTTTTCCGCCTCACGTTGTCTATCAAATTTTGCCACCTCTGCTGCCATATACTGCTTCTTCTCATTTACAACAGCCTCGTCAAATAATTGCAGTATACCCTCCCTGATATTTTCTACACTCTCCGGATTGACATAAATGCCTGCTTTTCCGACCACTTCCGGCAAAGAAGAATTGTTAGATACGACTACCGGGCATTTACGGATCATCGCTTCCAGTGGTGGAATACCAAATCCTTCATACAGGCTTACATATACCAGGCCCAACGCATGCTGGTAATAACCTCTCAGTTGCTCATCACTTACATAACCAGTGAAAATTATATGTTCACTGAGGTTCAGTTCATTCACTTTTGCAAAGATATTGTCATATTTCCAGCCCTTTCCTCCTACTACAACCAGCTTCAACCCTTTTTCCTGAGCAATAGGTTGAAATGCTTCAAACAACCGAATGAGGTTCTTGCCCGGCTGTATAGTGGATACTGTAATGATAAAAGGTCCGGTGATAGTAGGTATTGTCGCAGGTGTCTTCTCATTTTCTTCCGGCACAAAATTGTATACAATTCTAATCCGGGAAGCCGCCACACCTAGCCTTTGGATAATATCTTTCTGAGAGTTCTCTGAAATGGTTATCACAATATCAGCCATTCTTGCACTCCACTTAGTAAACAGCTTTACATATGCTCCCTGTATCAAACCATATTTCTGTTTAAAAATAAAAGGGATCAGGTCATGAATTACTGACACTTTTTTGATATGGTGAGGTAATAACAAGGGCAATACGACCGACGTAGATACCAGTATATCTGCCTTTATTTTAAATGGGAATATGCATTGCTCATAAAAGATGCGCCCCATTCTGTTGCGAATGAAGTGATGTGACACCACCTTGAAGGCAGGGTCACTAATTGCAAAGACATCATTAGCATTGTCCAGGTTATAAACGTGCAATTCAAATTCATATTCAGCAGGTAGTTGCTGTAACTCAGCAATCAGCCGTTTGGTGTAAAACCCTGTGCCGGTCAAACGTTCTGTAAAAGGCAACAGGTTCAGCGCTATCTTCTTCACTTCTTAAATGCTTTAAATACACGAATATGCTGCTCTGCAATATGTACCCAGTCAAACTGCTTCGCATAAACGCTGCTACGATCCAGCTTCGATAACGAAGTTTCACTTCCACTTAGAATATCCATTATAGCAGGTATGACCTCCGTATCATTATCTACCAGATAGCACAACTCTTCAAATTTCAAAGGTGTTTTATCTCCTTTTGTAGTAATAATTGGAGTACCATTGACCAGTGCTGCAAAGAAGGTTCCCCTTCTCAGGCTTACTCCATCCGGATAAGGGAAGTAAGCGGTAGCAGAAGATTGCAATAAGATGCTTACTTCCTGATCATCTACATTTGTGACCCAGGTGATATTCAGATCTTTTGCACCGGCTCTTAATTGTTGATAGTAGTCTTCAAATCTCGATAAAGTCTGCCCTACTATGAGAAACCGCCAGGGTAAGTGCTGTTCTTTTGCCTTTGCCGCCTGCTCAATTACTTTCTCAATCCCTTTTACCGGCCGGATATGCCCAAAGTAAACTATCTCAAATCGCTTTTCTACACCTGCATTCACACAAGGTATATTACTCCCGATATTGATCACCTCTGACTTCTTCCTGATCCATGGACAGATTTTAGCTGCATACGCCTGTTCTTCTTCTATCGTAAAAATAATCTTACGGGAGATGAACAAAAAAAGTATGGTAGCCAGTTTCCCAAATGGGTTTCTGTTAGACAATTCATGCAATGTCAATATTGTTCTTCTTCTAAACAACAAGGCTATCAGCTGAGGCAACATACTATAACCATATCCTTCAGTAGGATATTGCATATGTATAATATCAGCCTTTGCTGATCGGATATTTTTGATATGCCTGAACAGTGATTTCAATTTCCAGTTACGACTATGATACAGGGAGAAAACGATACCACCCTGTGATTGCAGTGTGGTAAAAAGTTTGCCTACATAATCACCAACCCCACAGATGTCCGGGGGATATGAACCACTAACCACTAAAACATTCAATTGCTTATTCATAATCGCTGGTACTTCGTTCCTGACCGGAGAAAATACTATAATATGGCATATATAGATTTGAATATTGATTCAGGAAAATGGCTGAATAAAACTGAAAACCTATATATGCTACAAGGAAGAGATTCACCAGAATCCTTTCCTTTAATTTCATAAATAATAAGAGGAAATATGGGATCAATACCAGTTCAAAAATACTGAAATAGATAGAGATCACCTTTAACAGGTCAATCTGATTATTCACCAGAATATAGAAGCAGATTGAGAAAAAGTAGATATTGAACAGGTAAGAAAAATGTCCTGTTTTATCTTCATCTTTGATCCTGTCTCTGAAAAACAGGAATAAGAAAAATAACAGCGAACGCTTGGCAATACCCAGCATGTTTACGAGGAAACTTTGCTGATAATTCTCCGAGTTCAGGGTATACGTTACAGCTCTTTCCACAATAGGGTTATCTGCGAAAATCATCCCCAACACTTTTGTGATCATAAACTGTAACAACCCAAGGTTTGAAATCAGAAAACAGGCTATATAAATTGATATTAATAAAGGAGTTTTCAGATGCTTTCTTGGAATGAGAAAGACCATAAAGAACAGGCAACTAGTCACGTGAAATGTAGCTGCCAGTAATATCAAAATACTTCCAAGCCAAAATCGTCGGTTTACAATAAGCATACCCGCCATCAAAATCAATCCTATGGCAATGATACGGCGGTTGGATCCGAAATAATTAATGAGGTAATAATAGCTGTAAAATAGTAGTAAAGATGTGTTGGGGTAAGTACTATATTTTTCCAACACATACCATATAAACGCACTTGCCAGAGAAATATCTATGATGAGAAAAGCTGTATAATTATCTGAAAAGAAGCGGAAGGCTTCATTGAGCATCACATATCCACTTTCAAATTCTCTGTAGTTATCCAGGTCGTTAAAATATTCGAGGTAGGAATACCAGTCAGTACCGGTAGTCCACCTAAGTGATGCAAAAAGAATCAGCACGAGCATGTTAAATCTGAACAGCATTTTCTTAATTGACTCTTCCTTCACCACTACCTCTACAAAAGAAGAAGCTGCTATGATCAAAAATATGATAACATATATCAGCATTCTGCCTTCTTTTTAGTCGCATTTAGAAATCCCTGCCATTGCTTACTTATTCTTTCCAATGAGAACTTTTCTACTGAAGCAGCAGCATTCACTCCCATCATCTTTCTTGTAGCATCATCCGTCAATGCCAACACACTATCTGCCATTCGTTCCAAATTGAAGGTAGGTACTAGTTTACCACTCACTCCATCCTGAATAATATCTGCTGGTCCTGTTTCACAATCAAAGCTTACACAGGGTAATCCGCACTCCATAGCTTCTATAAGTACCATTGGTAATCCTTCATTACGGGATGTCATAAGGTATATACTACTCTGCAGATAGTAGTCTACAATTTTACTGGTAGGCGGATATAAGTCTATCAGGTGTCCAATCTGTTTTTCAGCGATCCACTGTTTCAATTCATCTACAGTAAACAAATCGTCCTGCGCCACCAATATGAACTTCCATCCATGCAGCCTGTCTTTCAGTACTACGATCAGGTCCAACAAATAATCTATCCCTTTTTGGGGAGACAAACGTCCTATTGTGAGGATGCGCTTTTGTTCCAAATTACTTTTGACAATACTTTCAAATGATTTTGCATTGGGTATGGTTGTCACGGGTATGCCCATCTTGTTGTATATATCTGCATCGTGACGGGTGAGAACTACCAGGTGATCCAATTGCTTCAGTATATAATTTTTTAGTTTTCTTCCCAGGCCCTGCACCCATGGATTATTGTAGCCGATGTGTTCCCAACCTATCAGCAGGTAAGGTCGCTTGCTAAAGAGTGTACCCAAAACAAACATCCAGCTTACAAAATAATCTACGCTGATCACCACATCAGTAGAATGATCCTGCATGAACCTCCGTAATATTTTTATATCCTGAATAAATCCTCTCAACTTAGCTGCAATGGAACGCTTGCCAAAGGCATTCGATGCCTCAATATGATACATGTCCACTCCAGTTCCTACAGGGTAAAAAGAATCTGCTTGTGTGAGCTGTAAGATTCCTACCTGAAAACTGTCAGCCAGAAAAGAAGCGGTGTTTACAAGTACCCTTTCCTTTCCGCCTGCAATATTGAGCCGCCTGCAAACAAATAATATATTGCGTTTTCCGTCCATTGAGTTATCGTATTAACTTTGCCTTCACCTTGCTTAGCAGGTTTTTCAGTGAAACTACACTATTCATAAATGAACCAAAATGCTGTTGGATCAGTAGCTTCCGATTCGCATCAAACACTTTGTCCCTTGACAGGGAGCCAACACCGCCATCGTTGAATATAGAAATATCCCGGCCTATGTAGACATATGGCACCTTGCGTTCCCCCCATAGTATTATATTATATACCCAATCTGCCCATAGCCGGTATTGCAGATCATAATTTAATTTGGAATAGGCACTTCTGGGATAAAAAATGCATTGGTGACAGATGTTTTTAAAACATAACTTAAACTTTGAGAAAGCGCCATCATAGCGCCTTTCCGTTCCCTTAACTATGATGTCGCCATAGTAAACGGTATCTTTATCTTTCAACAAGGGTACAATTTGCTCCAGTACGTTAGGTAACAGTACATCATCTGCACCCATAAAAATGCAATAATCTCCTTTAGCCTTCGCCAGACCTTTATTCATAGCGTCATAGATACCCTTGTCTTTCTCGCTGATATAGTAAGCCAGTTGAGGTTTATACTTTTCGATGATGGCCTGCGTGCCATCAATAGAGTTGCCATCAATAATGATGTATTCCACATTGGGCCAGCTTTGTCCTAATACGCTCTGAATTGTCTCTTCCAGGGTAGCTGCACCATTGTAAACAACAGTAATGACAGATATAATTTGTGTAGGATATGGCATGTCAAACATTTTAATACGGAAGATCTCAGGCCATGACTTCTTTGATCATCTTCCTTATAATGAGAAATATAGCGGCTAGAAAACCAGCAATAAAAGCACCGATAATAGTGGCAGTTAGTTTACGAACGCCTTCCCTTTTCAGTGGCATAATAGGCCTATCGACAATCTGAATGATAGGCATCTCCTGTGCCATTGACATTTTGCTCAGCTCCAGGTTTTGTACCACTGTAGCATATATTGTTTGTAGTACAGTCTTATCACGGGTTACCAATTCGGAATTGACGGTTGCAATCTGCCTGACTGGATTCTGATTCAAGTCACGGTTGATAGCTGCCGAA
Source organism: Chitinophaga sancti (assembly GCF_034424315.1). Taxonomy (GTDB): domain Bacteria; phylum Bacteroidota; class Bacteroidia; order Chitinophagales; family Chitinophagaceae; genus Chitinophaga; species Chitinophaga sancti. Next base: position 5,853,916 of record NZ_CP139972.1, on the reverse strand, counting down.
TAGGTTTTTTCATTCATCAGCTTTAAAATGGAATCCGCCTTGGCCTGTAAAATATTCACACTGTTTGTAGACCGCTGTGTCTTTGTAGCAATATAAAAATCAGTAGCCACCTTCACCAGGCGTTCGGTGAAAATCTGAGCAAAAAATTCGTTGGTAGAAGTTGTTTTTACACTGATAAATGATGTCTTTTTATCAGGTTTATTTACTGAAAGTTCCTTATTTACAATTTGACTATATATTGAAGCAAGCACACTGTCTTCTTCGCGGCTAAACTTTGCTCTTTGATCATTACCGGGAGGGAAATGATAGTCCTTGCCCTGGTTCTTCGGGTCTTTCTTCCATTTTTCCCGCATGCCGGATATATCTATATAGAAATCAGCGAGGCTGATGACCTTTCCATTAACATCCACAGGAGATAATAACGCTTTTTCTACCATCAGCCTGGTTTTCAGAAATTCCAGGATATTATCAGAGGAAAATACACCTACAGATCCTCCACCGCCCAAATTGACCCCTAATTGACTGGCGATACCAGCATATGAGGATAATCCACCGGATTTAGAACCATCCTCCAACACAAAAGTAAGTTCACCTGCATATTTAGGTTTTTCAAACATGCCATACAAAAACCCTAACGCCGCTCCTAATAAGGCAATGATCCCAATAATAAGCCACTTACCCAGTAAGTAGCGATACCATACACTTATCTTAAGGATTAGTTGTTTTAGTGAAACTTCTTCTCTCGCATTGGAGCCGGATTGCTCATTTTGTATTGCCATAGCATTATTTTCTTCAACTCTTTAACGATAACCTGCCAGATAGGTTACAAATTCAGGATTTTACATATGAGCCTGGTAGGATGTATAAGATCGATGCAAATCTATAAAAAATAGCATATAGTTATTATGTTTATGGAAGCCAGCCTGGTAATCCAATTTTCTCTCATTTTGCTGTTTTATTATGCTTCTGAAATTCTTTCAGTTTCATAAGCATTGTAACCGGATATAAAAAAGAACGGATAGTGATCGTCGATAATTCCCTGGTAGGCTTAAAGAAAAAGGGAGCCAAATAAGCTACCACAATTTGTGAGACCATGGTTGCCAGCGCCGCACCATAACCACCTATGACAGGAATCAGTACGATGTTTAAAGACACGTTTACAATCAGTCCGATAATAGTTCTGTACAAACTATATTTTTGCAATCCCTCCACAACAAGGAAGTTCGAACCAGATACCCCCATAAAAGTACCCACTAACGACCAAACGTGAATTATCAAAATACCGGCAGATTCTGTATAAGCGTTACCATAAAGAATTTTAATAATCAGGTGCGAAAAGACTGTTACCCCCAATGCCAGCAATAATGATATCAAAAACATATAGTTACACAGGTTCTGCATTTTAACCAGATATGCCTCCCGACCTTCCTCCTGCCTGGTTTTTAATAATCCTGGAAGCGCACTGCTGGCAACTGCCATTGGTAAAAAAAGGAATAATTCAGTCACCCTCACGGCCGCGCTGAACTGACCCACCTCTTTTTCATTGATCATAGTTCCCAGCATAATCTGATCCAGTCTCATATACATAATAATCATGAGGCTCGAAATTGTAAAAGGCCATGCTCGTATAATCAGGTTTTTAATAAGGATCCAGTTCACACTCCATTTGAATATATTATTACCGGTAATCTGGTATTGAATTACTAACAGAAAATAAGCCAATATCACCTCGCTGCCAACTGCCGCTGCAAAATATATCAAAGGCATCTTCATCAGGATGAGTACAATTTTGGTAATAACCCCCATCACAAAGGCAATACTTTTTGATAATACAGTAAGTTTAGACCGGAGTTGTGATTGATATTCGATATCAATCAGATCAAAAGGGGTGAGTAATACAATAGGGAGGAGGAAAAAGTAAAGTTTTAACCCTTCGCTGTTCACATGGAGACTGAGCAGCACAAGATATGTGATCAGACTACCCAATATTGCTGCTGAACTTCTGAGAAAAAATGCACTGCCTAGTATAAAACGCTTCTTTTTGGGTTGCTCCAGGATCTCTTTTACCAAAAATCCATCCATTCCGAGCAGGGAAATTGAGGATAAAATACTAATATAGGCCTGAATATAATTAAGTTCCCCCCATCTGTCAGGCCCAAGATACCTTGCCATCCAGATACCAGCTACCAATCCTAATACCAGTCGAAAGATTTTGTCGAAAGATAGCCATAGTATATTCTTAAAGACATTGTTTTTTATCCTGGGTAATACATTCTCCTTATACAAGGATTTGACCAACGTTAAATACTTCACCTTTAATGTAATAAGAGTTATAATTGCCTATAAAGCGCATCATACCGGGCTACACAAACCGCTTCTGAGAAACGACTTTCTGCGGCAGCTCTTGCTTGAGTGGAAAGTGAAGCCTTATCAGGGTACGAAAGCGCCCACATGATCCCCTCTCCGAGGTCTTTAAGATCATATGGCTCCGCAAGATAGCCATATTTCCTATGTTCAATAATATCGGATAATCCCCCTACATTGAATGCTACTACCGGAGTACCACATGCTACCGCTTCCACAGCGGTTTGCGGAAGATTGTCCAGTCGGGAAGGTACTACCATACAATCGGCGGCAGAATAAATCAGTGCCATTGTAATCTCATCATTGACCCTTCCTGCATATACAGTTTCAAAACCTAATTCCATTGTTACCGCCGGCGTGGAAGAGCCAAATACAAGCAGCCTATGCTTCGCAGGATCCAGCTGATCTGCCAGGCCAGGTAATACCGCAGAGAGCAGATCGAACCCTTTTATGGGTTGACGGGTTCCTCCCTCTGCACCAAATAATATATATTTCTTTTCAGGATCAAGATTAAGTATCTGACGGGCTATTTGCCTGGGTATAGGTTTAAATACATCTAAACTTAGTGGGTTAAATATGTGCTGTACCGGATTATTTTTAAACAACACACTTTTTTGCACACATTCTTTCATCCATTCACTGGGAGCAGCAATAGTGAATCGCGTTTTATTCCAGTACTTAACTTTCCGTTCCCAGTTCCATCGGTCCAGGTCACGTCTTCTGTTCCGGTTGTTAGCCGGAGTGTATCCTTCTATAAATCGCTGATCATTCAAATCTGCAGGATAATGTTCTGTACCACAGAAAGCCCAGGTATCATGCAGCGTCCAAACCATTGGTTTATTGATGTTGGCAATCTGTGGAATACTTAACATCTCGTTATTAATCCAATGGAGATGTACAATATCCACATCCATAGCGTTGATCTGTGCGAGCGCCGCCCCGGAAAAAAAGTTAAGAGAATGCAGTATCGGATTGTCCGAATCCTGCATTCTCAATATTTTTTGTACACAAAAGTCTTTCAGGATCTTCTTTATTCCTCCCAGGCTTTCTTTCACACTATAAACAAATGGATAGTCAGTTACCTTGTTTACTACCAGCATCGAAGCATCAATTTGCTGTTTCCGCTGAGCCAGGCACAACCTTAAAGCAGCTCTGGCAGCCCCTCCACTGTTGTCTGAAAAGGAAATATGCAATATTTTCATTTCGCAAATCTATTCATTACATTTCGTTTTACCTTGGATAGCCTAGGCCGCAATAACTCCTTCATTTCAGTAACCAATGACATTTCAAAGCAAAGTGTATTTTCCTTTTTATCCAATATTACATTGGGTTTGGTAGTGTTTGGATGCTGTAAAGGGAAGGGAATTTCGGCACTTTTCCGGTTTGCATGCTTATGGTCCTCATCTATTGTATGTGTTGCGGACTCGCTAAATCCTATATTCCGTATCATATTCACAGCTGGAGCGATACACACTCCTCCCTCTGCCCAGACAGTAAAAGCCATCTGATAATCCCATGTATTGATGCGACCGTTATACACCAGATCAAGGGTCCTCTTCCAATAACGATTAAAGACAAAATTGCTATGTGGTAACCCTGATAGACCATGATTATTTTTAAATGCCGGCCATCTGCTAAGCGTCACATCATATTTCGACCATGCCCGTCGCCAGGTGGCCCAGCCCCAACAATGAAAATAATTGGAGAAATGATAGCTCTCAGGATAACCAGGGTGATTATCCAGATAGTTAGTTCCACCTATGCTCATTACATCAGGGGTGGTATCGTACTTTTCCAGTAGTTCATCACAAAATTTGAAAAATGAGGTTTCCGGCAGACAATCATCCTCCAGAATAATACCTCTTTCTTCATGCTCAAAAAACCAGTTGATTGCGCCGCTAACAGCATTGCGGCAGCCAAGGTTCTCTTCGCGGAATAAGGTCTGGACATCGCATGGCCAGTCAATGCGATGCAATAACCAATTCCTCACTTTTTCCACCGCTTCTGCTTCCCCTTTTTTCTCCCTTGCCCCATCGCAGGCAATATATAACCTGTGAGGCTGGACAGAAGCGATTTTTTCAAAAACAGGAATGGTTGTATCCAGTCGGTTAAAGGCCAAAAACAAAATGGGAGATTTTACTTGGTACATCAGTTAGCAGATTATAGGACTTTTAAAAAAAAGATCCATAGAAAGAACATTTTTAAAATTACCTGCCTGGAACCAAATTTTTGTGATTCAACCTCCAGGCTGGAATTGGCCAAAAAATGTAATTCAGGCATAAAATCTTAAGCAAGAAAGAAACTAGTAGCGGAGAAAGCTAAATATTCCTATTTAGCAGTATTGATAACTGTCACTATCACTAATGCCAGTGATGCAAGCGCACTGGCAATACCAACTACTGCCGCACTGGTAATATTTCTCTTTTCTTTAGCCGGAACGTAAAGCTCTGCACCAGGTTTTACTATTGGATAGCTATTGAAGAAAAGTACTCTTCTGGTGCTCTTTACCTCACCATTAGAATATACAATGTAGCTTCTTCTTTTCAGAGCAGAACTGGTAAATCCACCAGCACCACGTATATAATCTCTGAAAGAATTATTATTATCAAATCTTACTTTCTTTGGAAAATAAACCTCCCCATACAACTGAACGGTTTGTAATTTTTTAGGCACCTTAATAATGTCCCCGTCCTCCAGATAAATATCAAATTTCGAACCCGGATTTTCTAACACTTTAGCCATCCGTAAATCCAAAAGCTGTTCCCTACGACCCACCGTAGTACGTAATTTTTCGATATCCGTACTATCTTTCAATTTATTATAAAATACTTCCAGTTTGTTGGATAGTAAAGTACTATCTGCCGAATTGGTATAAGTCCTTCTCAACATAAAAGCACCTTCAGGATATGCTTCTGGTCTTAACCCGCCAGCACGGCGAATAACGTCAGAGATTCTTTCTTTCTTTGTATTGATAGTATAGATACCAGGATAAACAACCTCTCCATCGAGCATAACATTGGCCTGCTCAGTGTACGATGGTGATCTTCGAATCATCACCTCATCAAATGGCTGAAGTGCAAATATAGCCGCACCAGTATTTTTACGAAGATCCTGGCTAATGTCAAATTGCTGGGTAATGGCCATCCGTATATCTGTAGAATCATAAACACCCCCAGTGCGAATACGGCGGGAAATTTCAACATGTTTCAGACTGGCAGCATCTTTCAGTCCACCTGCCAGAAGTACTAAATCTTCAAGGTGCATACTATCTCCATAAGCATAATAGCCGGGCTGATTGACCTCACCATCTATTTTTACCAGGAAACCTTCTCGTACCTTCAATTTAGAAAAGATGATCACACTATCCTCACGTTTCAACGGTACATCATCCTTTCCATCTAATACATCCTGGACATTGAAACTTATCACAGATGGGGTATAGTCATCCTGCAAGCGGCGGATCACACCACGGGTCATCATCGCTTCGTCCTGTACACCATCTGCTTTTCTGATCAAATCAGCTACAGTCATTCCCTGATCAAGCGCAAAATCACCTGCATGGAACACTGCACCAGCAATGGTTACCCTATTGTTAAAGCGGGATACTACTGAGTCTATAAAAAACTTGTCCCCTGTTTTTAAACGGAAAGTAGCAATAGAATCACCCGGTACGTTTACAATTTCCCTTGCCCTGTCTGTAATTCTGTAATCCCTTATGATACCCTGAAAAGCATTGTCTGTATATCCACCTGCGAAATCAATGATATTTTGCAATGTTTCATTTTCCCTGGCTTCAAATATAGCAGGACGCTTTACTTCCCCCGTAAGCTCTACTCTAAGCTTATAGGCATTGACCTTCACAATATCCTGATCCTGTAATACCACATTATTGGAAAGATCACCATGAACAAGAAAGTCATAGAGGTCAAAAGTACTGATTATACTTCCATTACGAATTACGGCTATATTACGAAAAGACCCATTCTCATTTGGGCCACCAGACACATAGAGGGCATTCGCAACCGTTGCCAGAGAAGGTAATGTATAAGTACCAGGCTGAGTAACTTCACCTATTAGCAGCACCCTGATACTACGAATATTGCCCAGCGTTACCTGTACCGAAGTGTTCCCTGTTTTAATGCCGCCATAGATAGTCGAAAGCTGCCTGGTAATTCGTTGCGTTGCTTCGGCCATAGTCAGACCATTTACATACACAGGTCCAAGATAAGGGATACGGATATAACCGTCAGGACTAACCTTCAGCTTATGCTGCACTTCAGAATAACCAAATACATCAACCACTACTTCATCATCTGCTCCCAGTTTATAGGTTGGAGGCGTAGCCATCCGCAAATTTGGTTCAAACGTGATATTCTTATTACTAAATAACTCTGAACCAAAAATCTTTCTACGCTTTAATTCTTTTTCAAGATCTTTCTTATCGAGGATTTTTTTATACTTCTGCTGCCAATAGTAGGTGGTATCATTCTCATTCTCATTATCGTCATCTGCATATTGCCGGCTGTTTGAATTTTCCAGAACGGACGACGATTTGGAGCTCTTGGATGATAATTCTGAATCCAGATTAAGCTGCTTTATTCTTGACTTTAACTTTTCTACCTCAGTATCAGCAATTCCCTTTTGTTGTGCATATGTACCTATCTGATCATAAGAAATATTATTCTTCTTCATTTCTGCTACGATCTGCCTGATCTGATCATCGCTCAGATTATCCACTTTTATCTGACTCAACTGACTGGATGATACGCTATTTGTAGAAACCTGTGCCTTTACCCCCAGACCGATAAACAGCATTAACAGTTGCAGTAGAAATATTCTTTTGAACATGAATTTCCGGATAAATTTCCTCTTAGGATTATATTAACAGATTAACTTATTGTATTCCAACTACTTTTATTTAAGGAATTGCATTGCAAATCTAATAAAAATATCATATAAACGGCAACTGAGCCCAATTTACCATTTACCCCACGGCTTAAAACGAAAAACTGGTGGCAAACGTTACGTTAAGCCGCCAGTTTTTCCCGCATAATTAATGCCATACTATATATATGAGTTAAATAGATAAACTCCGTTTTACTGATCAGAGGTGATACCAGGTTCCCTGATGAATGGTCAACCTCCATATAACAAACGTTCATAACCCCGCTTCATATTACCCTGTAATAACAGGAATGGCAGCTGTATAACAAGTAAACAAAAGTACAAAGATGGAGAGGGCCAGTAATAGCAGATAATTACAAATCCTATTAGTAACCGTACATATTCCAGGTAAAAAACCCATCGCTTTTGCTCCAATATAGCCCCCGTATTGATTAGGGTAAGAAAAATAACCAGCGTAATGCACACCTGCACAAAAACTGGTACATAGTACTCCAGCAGCAAAAAGGAAAAGAGCACCACCAGTAAACCAATCACCTGCCACACAACATAAGCATGCAGCCTCCTGGTAAAATGTTCCGCCTTGTCCGGGCTGAGAAACCTTTTCTCCAGCCTGGCACGCATCTCCGGGTCTATCTTGTCCGGCCGCCCAAAAACCACCCTCAGCCGCTCCCTGAAACCGCTCGTCTGCTTTACCGTATAGACAATTTCCAGTATAAAATGAAAGTGCTGCCACAGGAAACTATTGCTATCCAAGGGCTTAGTCAGCCCATACACCGGTTCTTCCCCCTCCACGACAAACGTTCCAAACAGCTTATCCCAGAATATAAACACATCACCATAATTCTTGTCCAGGTAATGATCATTGGATGCATGGTGTACACGATGATGTGAAGGTGTCACAAAAATATATTCTAAAAATCCCAGCTTGGGAATCGTCCGGGTATGAATAAAGAACGGATAAATGCCATGTACCAGCTGTACACTGATGATCATAACAGGCGGAAAACCAATCACCGGCAGCACAGACCAGAAGCACATCCGCGCAAAGGCCTGGAATACAGTAATCCTGGCCGAAACGGTGTAATTGAAGTCATCACTCTGGTGATGCACCACATGCGCCGCCCAGAGAAAATTCACCTCATGCGCCAGCCGATGGTACCAGTACCAGATAAAATCTGTAAGTAACAACAGGCTAACCCAAAGCAGGAAGCCCGGTTTGATGTCGAAAATTGCGAAATGGGTATGCAGGAATTCATACACAAAGTAGAAGATCCCTACAGTAAAGGTATCCAGCAGTCTCTCTGCGATACCAACATTGATGTTGCTGACGGAGCTGGCAAAACCAAAATAGTTCTTCCCGGTTTTACGGGCAACAAGATACTCCAAGCCCATTAACCCCAGGAACAGTGGAACGGCCCAGGCCATGTGATTTAAATGCACGCCAAGAATAATTTCGAATTACGGGTAAAAGCCCTACTGTTGGTGGCCAATGGAGCGAGATCAAGGCAATATTACAAAAAATTATTTAATAGTCCACAATACTAATAGACTAATTGGGTAACAAAAAACCCCCACCATACAGGCAGGGGTTTAAAAAACTTAGCGTTTAAATCCGGCCCTGAAACCAATCGTTGCCTCCTCTTTCTCAAAACTCGGCTCGTGCTGGTTCATTACCTCCGCTATCGTCATCGGCTTATCGATCATCGTCTGGAAACCCTGGTTACCTGACAACAAACGAGCCTTATCGACAGACAGCTTACCGAACTCATACTTGGCAATCAGGCGGCCTTTTCGCATCAATGCACTGTCAATCTGTGAAATATCACTGTTGAAGGTACAAATCACCTGCACATTCAAACAATCTGCGAGCAATCCGTCGGAGAGGTTCAGCAGGTTAGATACAGACGAGTTGCCCGTTGTCTTCCTGTCCATGATAATGTTCTCCGCATCTTCGATGACCAGGATCGTATTCGGGTTGTCAATCAGCAGATCGATAAACTCAGGCTGCATGATATTGCGGGCCACCGCCGGAGAAAGGAATAAAACCCTCTTCTTCAGTCTGCCGATCAGGTAGCGCAGGTAAGTGGTCTTACCCGTACCGGGCAAACCATGCAGTAACACAATCCCCTTATCATCGTCTGTATTCAGACGTTTGTAGATCAGCTGGTCGATGGCGAGGAAATTATCCTCATAGTAGAGGTTCAGGTCCAGTTTGGTCCGCTTGAACTCCATGGCTTTCAGTGTCAATGCACCATTTTCCACGGTGATGAGGTTCAGCTCAAATTTCTTCTTCTTTTCGCGGGTACGGTATCTTCTTACGAGGGTAGTAATTTCTTTGACAAAGGCATCGGACTGTCCATTATGGAGAATTTCGCAGTATCCATCACCAAATTCTACCATACATTCATTGTTCAGGACCACGATAGAGATGTCATGCTGGTAGGTTTTATCCTTCTTATCGATCTCTTCTCTTCTGTATACTTCAGCTATCTTGTCCTTAAAGGCATTTTTAAACCCGACGAAAGACTTCTCGCCGTTAATGCCGTAAACCATACTTATATTAGGTATTCTATTGAAATAATACAGGTAGAAAGGTCTGCTCTCCAGCAAGCCATTGCCAAAAATAGTATCCCCACTGATCACCCGCTGCTGTAAAATATTTTCCATGCGATTTTTAAAAATGATTGCAAAGGTACATTCTTATACAAGAAAACTGGCAGGGCAGGATTACCCCGCGGTCTACGTACGATGTTTCTTACAATATCATTTGGGCATATTAACAAATTTTAGGGGCACCGCGCTCTTCACAAAAAATACCGGCGACAAGATTGTCACCGGTAAACTGATGGTATTAGAACAGCGGAATTAAAAAAACAAAGGATGAGAAATATAGTTGACCATATTATAGCACTGCCATATCTGCTGCAGCTTCATCTGGTGCATCTACGATGCTCGTCACAATTCGTGTAGCCGGTTCTTTTTCTCCATTATATTCTCTTTTCAACCTCTCCATCTGGCGAATATGACGCTCAATGTGCTTGGTCAAAAAGTAGATGTATTGGTAAATATCCAGTTTGCCCAGGTGATTCACAGACATATTGGTGAGTACCAACCTGCCTTCTCCGTTTTTCAGCAGACTAAGATTATACATACACTGTGCAAACTGTTGTTTGAGCAGGGTTCTGATTTCGTGTAGATCCTCTAGACCACTGGGCTCCATGTGTTCTGGTCTTACCCAGCCAAAAGAGCGACTACCTATCACATCGATCTGTTCAAACTTTTCATGGTAATCCGCAGGCAATGTGATCGCTCCGGCCGCATGTCTGCGATCCAGGGCACGGCGTGTAGTCTTGTTAATAATCAATAACAGGAAATAATTTGTAAGGCTGATATGTTCCAGCACTTCTCTGGCATTCCAATGCCCCGCGTCAGGTTTATAGTGCAACAGGTCAGCGTCTTTTTCAAACCACTTGTCTAACTCCCTGAAATTGGTGAGCAAAGCCTCTCTTACTACTTGTATTACGTTTCTCATCTTCTTGCTGTTTGGGGTTATGCACCCTATCCCGATCCACTTTCTGTACACGGTTAGTACATAACAGTATTATAAAATATTAATGTCCATAATTTGTTTTTTCGTTTCACCGGATCCATTATAAAATAAAAAAACCCGGCTCCTTGAATCAGGACCGGGCGTATATACATAAGTTTAATTATGTCAGTACATACCTGATCCGTTCGGCCCCGTAGAGGCCAATGAAATCCATCGCGCAGATACTTTCGGCTTTCCCGGATAGTATATACACATAACAGTTGTCTGTATCGATTCCTTATCTATCTCAGTCGTCTTCATTTCAGTGCTTAAAAAGCAAAAGGTCCCGCATTTGCTGCGGGACCCTTGTTTTATCATTTGATAAGTTATTTCTTCGTTATCAATTGGTGCAACATTCCCGCAACCCACATCTGGCCTGCTTTTGCTTACAGGACATCTCAGATGCTATATGTTTTGGACTGCGTTTCATTTATATTTTTTATTGCTCCACAAAGATATTTTTAATTTTTTTATTTCTGCAATATTCTTTAATAAATTTTTTCTATTTTTTTATAGCGCAATATAATATAATCAGTAGCAATGATATGTGCTAAAACAACCGCAGCTGCACTTGCGGGCGCTGAAACAATTCAGTGTTGAACTCAAACTTCTCCTGGTTCAAACCATACCTTTTCGTATGTACTTTGAATTGTTGCCTGATCAGGTCTGCAATATTTCCCTCTCCTCTCATTCTCCTTCCGAAATTGCTATCATTCACCTGGCCGCCATGCATGCCTTCAATTTGATTCCATACCTTATCTGCCCTGTCCGGGAAATTCTTGTACAACCAATCATTGAAGATCACTTTCACCGCATCGTTCAACCGAACGACCGTATACCCTGCAAATTTAGCGCCATTCGCTGCAGCCATATCTAACAGCTGCGGCATTTCATGATCATTTAACCCAGGAATCATCGGTGCCGTCATCACACCCACCGGTATCCCCAGCTCACTCAGCTCCTTCACTATCTTATATCGCTGCGCTGCCGTGGTAGTACGGGGCTCCATTTTCTGCCGCAGGTCTTCATCTGCCGTTGTAATAGATACATATACACATACCAGGTTATGCTGCGCCATCTGCTGCAGTATATACTTATCTCTTAATACCAGGGAGTTCTTTGTAATGATGCCGATCGGCTGTTTATATTCCAACGCTATCTGCAATAAAGAACGGGTCAGGAACATCTTCCTTTCCAACGGCTGATAACAATCAGTATTACCTGAAAGGGAAATGGGCTTAGGCACCCAACTCTTATTGTCGAGGAACTTCCGCAGCAGTTCCGGTGCATTCTTCTTCACCACAATCTTTCTTTCGAAATCAAGACCGGCACTCATGCCCCAGAATTGGTGCGCATTCCGGGCATAACAATAAATACAACCATGTTCACAACCCTGGTAGGGATTCATGCTGTACCACATGCCCACATCAGGACTATCCACTTTATTCACGAGCGTTTTAGCATGTTCTTCCAGGACCTGGGTAGGCACATCCGCCTGCCACCATTCATCAATACCTTCGGCATGCTCCTGTGCGTATTCGTTCTTTAGATATTTGTTCTTAGGATTTAATTGGGCACCACGTCCTTTATAATAGAGATTCTCCGGTACACTCTCCTGAAAAGGCAAGGTCATAGCTAATATTTTTAGCTAAAATACTAATTATATTAGCACAACCAAATTTTAATTATTTAACAGATGTGGGCGCTAAATGATCTCCATCTTCTTCATCAGGAAAGTCGCATTCTTGTTCCTCGCCACCCCTTCCCTGATCCGGTAATCAAAGAACAACTGCTCATCTTCGATTGTACTCTCAAAACAATAGTTCCGGATCCTCCCGGCATACGCTTCCTCCATATGCCCCAACTCCAGGTCATGCGTAGCGATCATCCCCAGGCAATGGTACTGCAGGAAATGAGCGATCAGGCTCCGGGATCCGGACAACTTATCTTCTGAATTCGTTCCTTTCAAAATCTCATCCAGCAGGATAAACACCCTCTCCCCTGATTTCAGCACTTTCACGATCTCCTGCAATCGTAGCAACTCTGCCTGGAAATAAGATGTATGCTTCGCAATGGAATCCTTGATCCGCATGCTCGTCATAATCTTCATCGGGCTGCACTTAAACTCCTCCGCACATACCGGCAGTCCGCACATAGCCAGCAACAGGTTGCAGCCTACACTCCGCAGGAAGGTACTCTTACCACTCATGTTCGAACCCGTAATTATCAAAAACTGCTGCGGTGTACCAATCGCAATATCGTTCTTCACACATTCTTCCACTGGAATTAAAGGATGGCCAATCCCCTTCCCTGCCAGCTGCGATTGCGTATCATTTACCTCCGGATAAATAAAATCAGGATGGTTATACGCAAACGTGGCCATACTGTTATAGATCTCAAACCCATAAATCACATCCATCCAGCCAGCGACCTTGTCTTTGTATTTCAGTTTCCATTTTTCCAGGATCACAGCACAATGCAGGTCATATAAACCCAGCCCGTTCAGTAACATCCCAATTGCCATATTCATACGCTGATCCCAGATATTCACAATCCTCGCCAGCCGCTTCAGGGCCACACCCGCTTCCTGCGTTTTTTCCTGATCCCTGTTCAGCATGGCTGCCTGCCCAAAATTCTCCGTATTGATCATCTGCACCAATACTGAAAACTTTGCAAACACCCGCTCCTTGCTGGAAATCAAAATATGCTGCCGGTTGATCTCTTTTAAGAATTGCCTTAAGATTAAACTATTGATCGCCAGCATTGCCAGCAGCGGGTACACATTGTAGGTAGCGATCAGGTAAATGAAAGCCACAACACTCAATGCAGGACTCACCCATCTCGCAACCTGTACAAACTGGTCATTCAAAAACCGGATTGGCATATCCAGCCACAACCTCAGTTCATGCTGATCCTCACTCTTCTCTCCTGCCAGTGCCGCCTGTGCAGTGAGCAACTGCCTGAACTGCAGCTTAGGCGCCAGCTCTTTCACCACCTCCTGCCTTTCCCCCGTCTTCTCCACACCCAGCCAGGGCGCTTTTAAGAACTGCGCCAAAAAATTAGCACCTGTCAATGTGCCCGTACGGTTCATATGACTATAGATAGAAGAATACCCGAACACATCCAGATCCCCTGCATAAGGATGCGTATCATCCATAAAAAAGGTTCCGTCATAAAAAGCAGACTTCCCTGTAGTTGCCAGCTCGTATTCCTTTTTATTCAGCTCCAGTAACATTTTCGCCAGGGTCTGTTTCTCCTGGAGACGGGTGTATACGACCAAGGCCCCTGCAAATACCCCCAACATCAACAGGATGGGTAATAACCAGATCGGCTCAAATAAATCCCGGAAATACTGGTACACAAAAAATGACAGGATCAGAAAACTCAGCAAACGAAGATATCCCAGCAAGTTTAACTGCCGCTTATAACCCGCCAGCTCTGCCTTATAATGGTTTATCTGCTCTTCATAAATAGCAATAGAGGCCATGTTTTATTATTTAACGGCTGTAATAAAAGCAAAAAATCGCTTCCACCAATGGCAAAAGCGATTTTTTGCAAATACATAAGAGCGGCAATTATCAGGCGTAATTGCGCTTCAGCAGTTCAGGATACTCATTGTGAATCTTCACAATCAGCTCACCAAACAGCGTGTTCACCCATGCAAACCATGGACGGGAATAATCTGAAGGATTGTCTTTATGATAAGATTCATGAATAAATCCGGTCTCGCCATCGGTATTACGCAGGGTCTTCAGACAAGCAGCAATTTCTTCCTTATCACTGCTGGTCAGCGCCTTCATGATAATACTCATTGGCCAGATCTTGTCTACACCGGTATGCGGACTACCTACGCCCTCACCATATTTACCCTTGTAGAACCAGCAATGGAACGGACTCCATACGAAGTGACGTGCTGTCTGGTACAAAGGATCATCTGCTGTAGTATAACCCAGGTAAGGGATAGACAGCAGGCTAGGTACGTTTGTATCGTCCAGGAACAGGCGGTTACCAAAACCATCTACCTCAAAACCATACATCTTACCCAGGGAAGGATGCTCTACAATCGCATAAGCCTTGATTGCACGATCCACTTCCTCTGCCAGCTCCTTACATTCCTTCGCAAAGGCTGCATCTTTGTAAACCTCAGCACTGATCTCTGACAACTGGTGCAGGGATACCACTGCAAACATGTTGGAAGGGATCAGGAATGGAAACACCGTCGCATCATCTGATGGACGGAACATAGATGCAATCAGGCCTACCGGCAGAATCGGACTACCATAACCGCTGTTGGCTACAGTGTCTGACTGCTTAGGCGTATTACGCTGGAAGTGGTAAGGACCAGGACCATCTTTACGCTGCTGCTCCTTGAAGGTTTTTACAATCAGCTTAGCCGCTTTCTTGTGAGTATCGTCCAGTACGCTGGCATCACCGGTTTTCTTCCAGTAATTGTACGCCAGCCTTACAGTATAGCACAGGGAGTCAATTTCCCATTTCCTTTCATGCAGTTCAGGCTTCATCTCAGTCAGGTCACTATCCCACTCCGAACCCGTTGGGCCTTCGTTGAATGCATTCGCATATGGATCGATGATCACGCATTTAGTCTGCCTGTTCACCACACCAGCGATCAGCTGTTTCAGCTTCTCGTCTTCATTTACCAGTTCCAGGTAAGGCCATACCTGGGCAGTCGAGTCACGCAGCCACATCGCGTGGATATCGCCTGTCAATACAAAGGTATCGGGACGACCGTTTTCTACCTTGAACTGCACCGTAGTGTCCAGGGTATTTGGAAAACAGTTCTCGAACAGCCAGCCCAGCTTCGGATCTGCAACTTCTTTCTTGATGGTTGCGATCATTTTTTCTACCGCCTGACTGGTAAACTTACGATCTGCCAGCGGAGGACGCTTGGAAACATATCCTGCCCGGGCGAATACAGCCCCAGGGAATCCCAGCGCCATAGCGCCTGCCAGCAAACTGCTGTTCCTGATAAATTCTCTTCTTGCCACCATTTCTGTTATAAGTTTTCAATTACGATTTGCGCTTTTTTGTGGAAATGCAAGTCAATAAACGTGAATAATGGGTGTAAAATAAAAAAATACGGGAATATTAAGTAATCTGTAATCCGTAAATTACATAGCCTAATTCCTCGTTGCCACAGCGATTGTAAAACACCAAAACAAAATGACTGATACTCCAGCTCACAAAATTCGTATTGTTACAGCAGCAGCACTCTTTGACGGCCACGATGCCGCCATCAATATAATGCGCAGAATCATGCAATCCCAGGGCGCAGAAGTGATTCACCTGGGCCACAACCGCTCCGCAGCAGAAATTGTGGACTGCGCCATCCAGGAAGATGTCCAGGGCATAGCAATCACCTCTTACCAGGGCGGGCATATCGAATTCTTTAAATACATCTATGATCTCCTGCACGAAAAAGGTTGCGGGCATATCAAAATTTTCGGTGGCGGCGGTGGTACCATCCTGCCTGCTGAGATGGAGGAATTACATGCCTATGGCATCACTCGCCTCTACTCACCTGACGATGGCAGGCATATGGGCCTGGAAGGCATGATTGCCGATGTGATCAGGCAATGTAACTTCTCTACCGTGCAGCAACTGAATGGCGAACTTGCACAATTGCCGGCAAAGAATCAACACCTGATAGCAGCTGCCATTACCGCTGCCGAAAGTGATCTGCTTTCCCTACCCCAACCCGCTCAGGGCAGTATGGTATTGGGTATCACCGGTACCGGCGGTGCAGGTAAGAGCAGTGTGACCGACGAACTGGTACGCCGCTTCCTGCATGCATTCACTGACAAAACGATTGCCGTTATTTCTGTAGATCCTTCTAAAAAGAAGACTGGCGGAGCCCTGCTGGGTGATCGGATTCGCATGAATGCCATTCACCATCCCAGGGCGTATATGCGTTCCCTGGCTACCCGCGATAGCGATAAAGCCATCAGCGCACACATCCAGGAAGCGATTGACATCTGCCGCCTGGCAGCTTTTGACCTCATCATTCTCGAAACTTCCGGTATTGGTCAGAGTGATACAGCAATCATCGATCACTGCGATGTATCACTCTATGTAATGACACCTGAATACGGTGCTGCCAGCCAGCTTGAAAAGATCAATATGCTGGATTATGCAGACGTGATTGCAATCAATAAATTCGACAAAGCAGGTGCACTCGATGCATTGCAGGATGTAAGACGGCAATATAAAAGAGCCCACCTGCTGTGGCATGCAGCCGATAATGAACTGCCCATCGTAGGCACCATCGCTTCCCAATTCAATGATGCCGGCATCAACCAGTTATTCCAGCAACTGCTGAAAGCACTGAAATTACCCGCTGCAAAAGATGACGGACATCATCCTACCACACGCACACAAATCATCCCGCCTTCACGGGCCCGTTATCTTTCAGAGATCGTAACCTCACTGGAAGAATATAACACCTGGGTAAAAAAACAAAGTGCCATTGCCACCAAACTATATCAGCTGAATGGCAGTATGAGTTTGGTGACAGTACCCCAGGTACAGCAACAGCTACAACACATCGCTGATCAGTTGAAGAAAGAACTGCATCCTGATTGTAATCAGTTGCTGGAAGAATGGCCTGCTATACAACAACAATACCGGGAAGATCAGTATTCATTTACCGTCCGCGATAAGACGATCAATCTGCCACTTTTTACTGAAAGTCTTGCCGGGCTACGCATTCCCAGGATCAGTTTACCCGCTTACAAAGACTGGGGCGATCAGCTACGCTGGTTGCTGACAGAAAACATCCCCGGTGCATTCCCCTATGCAGCCGGCGTATTTCCAATGAAGCGGGAAGGTGAAGATCCTACCCGGATGTTCGCAGGAGAAGGCGGGCCGGAACGCACCAACAAGCGTTTCCATTATGTATCTGCGGGTCAGCCGGCAAGGCGCCTCAGTACCGCATTTGACAGCGTTACCCTGTATGGGGAAGATCCGGGTTTCAGACCCGATATCTATGGCAAGGTGGGAAATTCAGGCGTGAGCATTGCAACAGTAGATGACGCTAAGAAACTCTATAGCGGTTTTGACCTCTGCGATCCTATGACTTCCGTATCCATGACCATCAATGGTCCCGCTCCTATTCTGCTGGCCTTTTTCATGAATGCTGCCATTGACCAGGAGTGTGAAAAATACATGGCAACACATGGCATTCATGCAGCACTAAAAGATGCGCCCGCATATGCTGGTGAATTACCTGAAGGGAATAACGGTTTAGGATTAAAACTGCTGGGTATTTCCGGTGATAAGATCCTGCCTGCTGACGTCTATGCAAAGATAAAAGCCAAAGCCCTGGGTGCCGTGAGAGGCACCGTGCAGGCAGATATCCTGAAGGAAGACCAGGCACAGAATACCTGTATCTTCTCTACTGAGTTTGCATTGAAACTGATGGGTGATGTACAGCACTATTTCATACAGGAAAAAGTGCGAAATTTTTATGCGGTGAGTATATCCGGTTACCACATTGCAGAAGCAGGTGCAAACCCGATCACACAATTAGCTTTTACACTGGCAAATGGCTTTACCTATGTGGAATATTACCTGAGCAGGGGAATGAAGATCGATGATTTTGCACCCAACCTTTCGTTTTTCTTCAGTAATGGAATGGATCCGGAATATGCAGTGATAGGCCGCGTGGCAAGGCGCATCTGGGCAAAGGCGATTAAGTATAAATACAAGGGAAATGATCGTTCGCAAAAACTGAAATATCATATTCAAACATCAGGCAGAAGTCTGCATGCGCAGGAGATAGATTTTAACGATATCCGAACTACGCTGCAGGCACTGTATGCGATTTATGATAACTGTAATTCACTGCATACAAATGCATATGATGAAGCCATTACGACTCCTACGGAAGAGAGTGTACGGAGGGCAATGGCCATACAGCTGATCATTAACAGGGAATTGGGAACTGCGAAGAATGAGAACCCGATACAGGGGTCTTTCTTTATTGAAGAACTGACAGACCTGGTGGAAGAAGCTGTGATGGCAGAGTTTAACCGTATTACCGAGAGAGGTGGTGTATTGGGAGCGATGGAGCGGATGTACCAGCGGAATAAGATACAGGAAGAGAGTTTGTATTATGAATCGCTGAAGCATAGTGGAGCCTATCCGATTATTGGGGTGAATACGTTTTTGAATGCAAAGGGATCGCCTACAATCATACCATCAGAGGTGATCAGGAGTACGAAGGAGGAGAAGGATTTCCAGATTCATACGCTGGAGGCCTTTCACAGGCGGCACGCAAATGAAAGTGCTGATGCATTAAGAACATTACAGCAGGTCGTGATTGATAACGGGAATATTTTTGCAGCGTTGATGGAGACGGTGAAAAGTTGTTCACTGGGGCAGATTACACATGCCTTGTATGAAGTGGGCGGGCAATATAGAAGAAATATGTAATTGTATCGATAGCTGCATTTGCCCTTGGCAAATGCAGTTTGGTTTTCTCTCTTTTCAAAAAGCAAATCTCACATTGCCCCTAAAAAAAATCCCCTGCATAAAACCTTTTATGCAGGGGATGTGTCACACAAAATCAGCAATACACACTTGCCAGATTTCATTGACGTGGAATTATTCAATATTTTACGTGGAATCTACATTTAAAGCTTTTAATAGCTTTCGTGGAATTCATAAAGGCCGGAACTTATAAAGGCCTTGTGGAATTTACAAAGACAAACTCTTGGAATTTATAAAGGCTTACGTGAAATTTATAAATGGCTTTAAACTACTTTTGGTCGTTTTTCATTTTTCATTAACAGATTTCTTTAAGGAGCACATAGTCAAAATCCAATCAACCTTTCACTTGTTCCTTATCGATCTTCAATTTTTGTATCAGTCTTTCAGTTGCTTTCGTTTCGTTACACAATCTTAATTAATATTTTGTTAATAAAAAACTTTTTGGCCAACTTTTTCTTAAAATGATTATGGTCAGCCATTACCCAAACGCACTCAAAAGCAATACAGACAAGGAAAATCATCATTTTAGAAATAGTTCAGAAAGTATTATAAATTTACAAGCCGATAGTAAAAATATATGTATACGAAAGAAATAGAAATCACTTTAGCGCAATTAGCGAAGCAACTGTTAGCGCAATTGCAAAAAAAAGAAAGCCCCTCATCCATTGATGAAACGCTGGAAAACATACGCCGTGTCGTACTTTACAATGACTGGCGCTATTATGTACAGAGCGATCCTGTGCTGAGCGATTACGAATATGACCAGCTCTTCGCCTGGCTGAAACAACTGGAAACCGCCCATCCGGACCTGATCAGCCCGGACTCCCCGACCCAGCGCGTAGCCCTGGGTTTAAACAAGGCCTTCCCTACCGTTCAGCACCTGGTGCCCATGCTGAGCCTGGAGAACTCTTACAATGCCGACGACCTGCTGGACTGGGATCGTAAAGCCCGTGAAATCAGCGGCCTCACCGATATTGAATACTGTATTGAGCCCAAATTCGATGGCGCCAGTATATCATTAATATATGAAAACGATCGCCTGACCCGGGGCGCTACCCGGGGCGACGGCGTAGCTGGTGATGATATTACCACCAATATCCGCCAGATCCGCTCCATCCCGCTCACGGCCAATTTCTCCAAATTTGGTATCCATACCATCGAAATCCGTGGAGAGGTATTAATTAATAAGAGCACTTTCAAAGCCTTTAATGACCAGCGCGCTGCCGAAAACCTGCCGCCACTGGCCAATCCCCGCAATGCTGCCTCCGGTTCTCTCCGCATGGTGGATCCGAAAGAAGTAGCCAAACGCGGCCTGGAAGCCTTCCTCTACCACATGAGCTATCATACCATGGAAGACGGGCAAACAGAACCGAAAGAAATCCAAACCCACAGCAATACCCTGGATATGCTCACCCAGCTGGGCTTCCGCTCTCCTGCCAAAGAAAAGAAGGTCGTAAACGGCATCCAGGCAGTGATCGATTATGTGCTGGCTTTCGAAAATGAAAGGGATAACCTTCCATATGAAATAGATGGAATGGTAATAAAAGTAAATGATTACGAACTGCAGGATAAACTGGGTATGACTACCCACCACCCCCGCTGGGCCATGGCCTACAAGTTCAAAGCCCGCCAGGCAACCAGCAAACTCAGGGATGTGGAGTTCCAGGTAGGCCGTACCGGTTCCATCACACCCGTAGCCAAGATCGATCCTGTACCCATCGGTGGGGTTACAGTTGCTTCCATTTCCTTATTCAATGAAGATGTGATCCGTGAAAAGGATCTGAAACTTGGCGATACCGTACTGGTGGAAAGAGCCGGTGACGTAATCCCCTATATCGTGAAGTCTGTAGCCGACCTGCGCGACGGTTCCGAAAAGGACATCGTATTCCCCAAAGAATGCCCGGTGTGCAGGGAACCGCTTTTCAAACCGGAAGGTGAGAGCGTATGGCGCTGTATTAATATTAACTGCGAGGCGCAGGTGGTGGAAAGGATCATTCACTTCGTCAGCAAGGATGCAATGGATATCAAAAGCTTCGGCGAAAGCAATGTGCGTAAGTTCTACGGACTGGAGCTGATGAAAGACATTCCAGGTATCTACACCATGGATTTCAGCAAACTGGAACAATTGGAAGGCTTTGGAAAGAAATCACTCACGAACCTGCAAACGGCTATTGAGGCATCCAAATCCCAGCCTTTACACCGCCTGATCTTTGGCCTGGGCATCCGCTATGTAGGTGAAACCACCGCCAAGACACTGGCAAATGCCATCAGCTACCTGCCGGACTTCAAAGACTGGACAGAAGAACAGCTGCTCGCCCTGGAAGATATCGGCCCTAAAGTAGCAGGCAGTATCAAACAGTTCTTTGCCACACCAGAGAACCTGGATATGTTGAAACACCTGGAAGATTTAGGACTGAACCTGAAGAGCTCCCGTTCTGATCACCCGGTAGACGGTACCTTCAACGGACAAACTTTCCTTTTTACCGGCACACTCAATAAACTGAAACGAAATGAAGCAGAAGAAATGGTAGAGCAACAGGGTGGTAAGATTATGAGTGGGGTATCCAGCAAACTGAATTACCTCGTGGTAGGCGAAGAAGCGGGCAGCAAACTGGAAAAAGCGAAAAAGATCAATACCATACACATCCTGACTGAGGATGAATTCTTAAACCTGATAAATCAGCAGCAGGGATGACGGATGAGTTCTATATGCAGCAGGCGATGCGTGAAGCCCGTAAAGCCTTTGATGAGGGAGAGGTACCTGTGGGGGCGATTGTCGTACTCAATGATAAGATCATCGGGCGGGGCAGCAACCAGGTGGAGAAACTGAATGACTGTACGGCACATGCGGAGATGCTGGCGCTGACAGCAGCGTTTAACTTTTTAGGTAGTAAGTACCTGATGGAGGCTACGCTGTATGTGACGCTGGAACCCTGCTTAATGTGTGCAGGAGCGCTTTATTGGAGTAAAATAGGGCGCATTGTATATGCAGCGAAAGATGAGAAGAACAGTTACAGAAGATCTACCGGGGAATCGAATCCTTTTCATCCAAAAACTAAGGTGGAACAAGGGCCCGGAGAAGCAGAAAGCCTGCAACTGGTAAAAACCTTTTTCGCACAAAGAAGATAAACTGAAAAGTATAAGGCGGCCCAGGTGGGCCGCCTTATACTTTTCGCATCCAAAACAGGCGCGCCAATGCGAGCCGGCTCCGGACTATTTCATGTCGAGTTTATTCAATGCCATCAACTGCTTCATTGTCTGCTCCATACCCTCAGATGACCCATCCAGGAATATCACATTGCCCTTTGAATTCTCTGAGAAATGCTTAATCGCCTCTGTCCACATAGAGAACAATATCACAGATGTATCCAGATTAGCCTGCTGCATTTCCTTTGCCGCCATACTCATACCTTTGGCCACTTCTTCACGGAACAGCGCCACACCCATACCACGCAGCTGCGCAGCCTGACGCTCCGCTTCTGCCGCAATCTTAATCGCATTACCCTCTGCTTCTGCAGCCTTCGTCTTCGTGATCAGCAATGCCTGACCTTCATTCTCAGCCGCCGCTTTCAGGTTATTGGATGCCACTACCTGGGCCATAGATTTCATAATCGCCTCATCAAAAGTGATGTCATTCATCTGCAAATCCTGCAAATGATAACCCCAGTCTTCCAAAGTCACGTCAATCTGTTCCTTCACATGTTCTGTGATATCCCGACGCAATCCCAATACCTCTGATTGCCTTTTAGTAGCCACAAATCCGCGGATTGAACCTTCAATGGTACGTACCAGCGCCTGCATGAAACTACGCTCATCCACGAACTTAAAAGCCACATTTTTGATGGTGTTTTCTTCCTGGTTCCAAACGGAATACAGCAACATTGCCTTGAAGTAAACATTGGCCTGGTCAATAGTAATGGCCTGAAATTCCAGCTCTACCGAGCGGTTCTGAATCGAAATACGTTTGAATACCTTTTCAACCAGTGGAACTTTGAAGTTAAGCCCGGGGAACAAAATACGGTTATACTTCCCAAAAATTGTGGTGACCCCAATAGTACCCTGCTGTATGGTCACAAAACTTGAGAATACCACAAGCACGGCTAAAACGATGAAAACAATAGTAACTGTACCCATATATAGGAGATTTAAAAGTAAATATATAGTAAAAGTCGGCAATATGGTTAATGCCGGCACACAAAATACGCGCACACTGATGCCTGGGGCATCAGTGTGCGCGATGCTATCAATTTGGGAAATAATACGGATTGAAAGATTTTAAAGGCTGGCCCTGGGTTGTCTTGATTGTGTGTCGCATATAAAAAACAGCGACAAACAATGGATGAAGGCCGGGTTAAATACAACGAATGAAAGAGCAATAGCTTCAGGTTAAATCATTTGTTTCCTTCTGAAATAAATATAGACATCGTCTAATTCTATCTGCTTGAGCTGATAAGCCAACAGTGTTTTTAGATCCTCAGTTTCATTTTTGATCTTTTTATATTGATCTTTTAATGATTCATAGCGGGCAACTATCTCTTCTGCTGTTGCAGATCCGTCCAGCTGCAAAACTTTTAATGCGCTTTCCTCGGTAATCATAGCAATAGGGGTATTACTAACTATCTTTTTCCTTTTTAAAAAATGTCTTTCTTAACGTATCAAACTCTCCTTCGGTTAATAGGCTACTAAATTAATTGGAAATGATTGTTGTACAAATACCCAAGCTTGGGTATTTTTTTGCAAATGGAATGCAGGCAAATTGCAGTAAATTTATTTAAATTATTGATAACCAACTTTTCTTGCCAGCGCCACTAGTTCAGTAGTATTTCTGACTTTCAGTTTTAAACGGATGTTCTTCCGGTGAGTCTCAACTGTATGCCGGCTTAGATTGAGAACATCAGCAATTTCTTTATTGTTCAGGCCATTAACGGCCAGTTTGAGGATCTCTTTTTCTCTCGCAGTCAGCTTCGACAACAGGTCATCATTATGCTTGCGCAGCACCTCTCTCATCGCTTCGGCCAGCTGATCATTGGTATCCATCGCCATAGTCATATCCAGGAAAGCACAGATCACATCTTTCACCTTGCCTTCTTCATCCCTTGTAAAAGGCATTGCTAATCCTACCAGCCAGCACCACTGCTCCGTATCCCGTTTACGAAACCGTAACACCCCGCCAAATACACTCTTGTCTTCCCGGAACGATTGCTGAGCGATCACAGCCAGGTCAAAGTCCTCAGGGTGCATGATCGATTTAAAAAAGTCAAGCCCCATATTATTCATCTCTGCCAATGTATACCCCGTCACATCTTCCATATAACGATTACACCAGTTGACAGTCTTAATATCATTCTGATGTGTGTATAACATAGCGGGAACGTGGTCCAATATGGTTTCGAGCCACTTGATCCGTGTCTTCAATAGTTCATTTTCCTTCCGTAAGGCGTTGAGGGAGTAATTTTGGCCCATGTCCGAGTCTGTCAACATACTTTTAGTTTTATACGAACAGCACTAACCTTTACGTGTATACGTAAAGGCATGCATACTAAAGTTGTTATAACACTTAACGTAAATATAAAATAAAAAAGCATATATCCAATCCATTTGGTACGCGAATTGGGCGGGAATACCTATGTTTTGCTGATAATTCAAGCAAATTGCCGGTACTGCTGGCGCTGGCAACTGCACAGCCATTCGGCCTCCTTTTGATATTTAGCTGATTAGGCAGTAAATTTGGTACCTATTGATACACTCTTATTTTTTAACGCAATAAAAAACATAAGTTATGGCATTTACACTTCCGAGCTTACCGTACGCTACAGACGCACTGGAACCACATATCGACAAGCAGACAATGGAAATTCACCATGGTAAGCACCATCAGGCATATGTTGACAACCTGAACAAAGCAATTGCCGGTACTGAAAACGAACATAAATCCCTGGAAGAACTGGTTGCTGTTGCCGGTACACTGAGCCCTGCCATCAGGAACAATGGTGGTGGTCACTGGAACCACAGCTTTTTCTGGACGATCCTCGCCCCTAATGCAGGTGGAGAACCTACCGGCAAACTGGCTGATGCCATCAAGAGCACTTTCGGTTCTTTCGAAGAGTTCAAAGAGAAATTCAACGCCGCAGGTACTACCCGCTTCGGTTCAGGTTGGGCCTGGCTGCTGGTTAAAGGTGGTAAACTGGAAGTTTCTTCTACCCCTAATCAGGACAATCCACTGATGGATGTTGCTGAAGTAAAAGGTACACCAATCTTAGGTTGTGATGTATGGGAACATGCTTACTACCTGAAATATCAGAACCGTCGTCCTGACTACCTGAAAGCATTCTGGAATGTTGTAAACTGGGATGCAGTTAGCAAACGTTACGAAGCAGCTTTGTAATATTTCAAAATAATTCAAATAAAAAGGCCGCGGCAATTGCCGCGGCCTTTTTATTTGCTCCCGCCAATGTCAGGACAGCTCCACCGCCCTGACATTGGCGCTATGAAAGGCGCTTTATTTTTATGTTCTTAAACCAGATCTCACTTCCATGGTCCTGCAAATCAATAAACCCATTTTTCGTACCACCATATCCTTTAGCATCCTTCCACTTACCCTTCTCTTTCTCCGCCTTCCACTCCTTTGACCCAATCACATAATCTGCCGTCTTCTGCCCGTTCAGCCAATGCTCCACATGCCCATGGAACACCACAATCCGTGCATGATTCCACACGCCGGCAGGACGCGTTGCATTCACCAGCGGGGCACTCATTGCATAGTTACATCCCGTCTTCTGCCACTCTTCCAGCTTTTCAGGAAAGTTATTATCATCAATCAACTGGTACTCCGGTCCACTCTCATAAGCAGCATGGTATTCTTCAGACGCCAGGTAAATAATGCCACTATTCCCCTGCGGTGCAATCTTCCATTCCAGGAACAATTCAAAATTTTCATACGTACTATCGGATGTCAGATCGGCCCGGTTTGCCTTGAAATCCTTATCTCCCTTACAATGCAGCATTCCGCTATCCACAGCCCATGCACCGCCTGTCTTATGCTGGTACAAATGCCAGCCATTCAGGTCTTTTCCATTAAACAATAACTGCCATCCTTCCACCTTTTCTGTTTCACTCAGTATATTCATTGTCGTGGTATCAAAAGATTCAGTCGTGGTATCTTTTCTGATCACCGTCACCGAATCGTGCCGGCCACCAATACTGGTATTATTACATGCCAGCAGAATGGTAACAATAAAGGGCAGGAGGAGTTTGTTCATACATGAAATTTTATTGGGTAAAAAACGATGAAAAAATGAGGTTAGATCAAAAATAAAAATCCCTTTTGAGAATCTTTTAAAAGACGATACGATTCCATCAGGAACCCAAATAAGAACATTCATGAAAGAGGGAATTCACCAACGGGCATGAAAACCATTTTCAAAGAAAAAGGGCTGACTTCATTTTACATTTTTGTCAGCCCCAATCAATATGATCAATGGAGTAATTGCTGATAACGCTGAGGGTCGCGCAGCACTTTCACCGCCTCGGTCACTTCATTATCTGTCACCAGCGACTGTGCGATTCTTCCTTTCTGCATATAGTAACGGTTAGAGATCTCTTCTTCCAGCAGATGTTTGATCTCTGTTTTATTCTTCAGCAGATCCTGCTTTTTGTCGTGTTTCATCTTCGCCTGCAGGGCTTCAAATTCTTTTGACACGGCATCATAGTATTTCTCCTTACGGGCAGTAGCCTGTAGGTTTTCCATTGCCTCTTCCGTATGGGTCTTATAACTATAGTTTCTACCATCCAGGTAGTGCATAAAATCAGCAAAGTCATCCTCACTCAGGGAGAAGTTACCTGCAACTGCAACCTTAGGATGTGAATAATAATATTGGGTAGCGTAGTCGAAGATATACTGTCTGCGCAGCAGGGTCACCGTCACCTGGCTTAACAGGGTCGGATCTACTGCATCATCCGGTTCTATCCCTCCCCCATCGCGTACCTTACGGCCGTCGGCAGTGCTGAATGATTTACGCAGGCTATCCGGTACTGATTCTACTTCCCCATCGTCATTGCGGCGGGAGTAGTCAATCGCCTGGATACAGCGGCCACTTGGTGTATAGTATTTTGCCGTGGTTACTTTCAGTTTCGCATTATAAGGCAGCGGACGGGTAGTTTGTACCAGGCCCTTACCAAAGGAGCGCTGCCCGATGATAACGCCGCGATCCAGGTCCTGGATAGCCCCTGCCACGATTTCTGAAGCAGATGCAGAAGAACGGTTGGTCAGTACCGCCAGCGGGATTTTTGCATCTATCGCATTGCCTTCAGTTTTATAGTCACGATCCCAGTTCTTTACCTTCCCTTTGGTGCTTACGATCACCTTGTTCCTGTCCACAAAGATGTTCGCTACCCGTACCGCTTCATCCAGCAGGCCACCGGGGTTCCCACGCAGGTCCAGGATCATCCCCTTAATGCCCGGATGGTCTTTTTTCAGCTGGGAAAATGCATCGGATACGGCATCGCCACTATTTTCGGTAAACTGTGTCATGCGGATATACCCGATATCATTGCCTACAATACCGGCATAGCTCACCGGCTTTACATTGATCTCTTCGCGGGTAATGGTTTTGGAGCTTTCTACACCTGTAGACGGGTTTTTAGTCACCATTTGCAGGCTCGTGCCCGGTACGCCTTTCAGCATATGGCTGATGTCGTCCTGGCTCATATCTTTGGTAGGCTTGCCATCCAGTGACAGGATCAGGTCTCCTGTCTTTACGCCGGCTTTGTCCATCGGACTGCCTTCATAAATGTCGGTGACTACGGTGCGTACGCTGTCGGTAATGACAGAGATCCCCACGCCACCATATTTACCGGTAGCCATGAATTTGAGTTCATCCAGGTTCTCTTCGGGGATGAAGTCAGTATATGGATCTGTTTCTTCCAGGATGGCGTCTATGCCCTTATGCATCAGTTTTTCCGGGGGTAGATCGTCTACATAGTAGGTATTCAGCTCCCGGTAGAAAGCTGCGAAGATGTCCAGATTTTTAGCGATCTCAAAGTATTTGTCTTTGTCACTATATGCCTTGATACCGGTACCACCTATGATAAGCAACACCAATATCACTACAATCCTCCTCTTTCTCTGAAAAAATGCACGCATAGGTAAAAGTTAATGTGAGCTAATTTATAAAGCAGTCGTAAACTACAAGTTCTTTACGTATTTGAAAAGTTAAAATACGTGGCGTATAACAGGATTGGCCTGCGGCAGCCTGGAAAGTTTGGATACTTATTCCTGCATTACACTTTGTGTTTTTAAGCCCTGAAAGGTCGTCAGAATTTATGGAACCGGGTCATGCCCATGTCCACCCCAGGGATGGCAGGACAAAATTCGCTTTACGGTGAGGTAACCGCCTTTTATCAACCCATGCTTTTTCAGCGCTTCCACGCCATATTGCGAACAGGTAGGTGTATACCTGCACTTATTGCCAAGCAGCGGCGAAATACCCCATTGGTAAATCCTGATAACCCATATGAACGGGTAGCTCAACAAGCTGAAGATCTTCATGATGCAGCCAGCGCTTCCTTCGCCAGTTTCTTTAAAATTAGGGAAATTTTGTGTTGGAGGGTAGTGAAGGGGGCTATTTTCTTGTCTGTATAGATAAAGAATACGGCCAGATGGCCATTCGGCTGCTGTGCCCGTAGCTGCTCATACAGTTCACCTTTTTGCAGACGGTAACATTCCCTTGTCAGGCGTTTCACCCTATTGCGATCCACAGCATGCGGAAAGCGTTTAGTGGATACACTGAAACCAGCCTGAACGGGATATGGGGCAATGGGATTATCTACCGGCATATATACTACGCGGTATGGAAAAACAGAAAACGCTTTTCCTTCCCGAAAAAGCGTTTCAATGATTTTTCTGCTTTTTAACCTTTCTTCTTTTGTAAAAGAATAAGTTTTTATGGCAAGTCCGATTTATCTATCAAAAGCAATAACATTCTGTTCGATCAGGAACCAGCCTTAAAAGCTGCAAGTTATGCCCTAAGGGCGCATGCAGTTAAAGCTGATTTTATTTCAGCTTACGCTCGTCAGAAACAGTTAATTTCTTACGTCCTTTAGCTCTGCGGGAAGCTAATACTTTACGGCCGTTAGCAGTTTCCATTCTCTTTCTAAAACCATGAACGCTCTTTCTGCGTCTGTTATGCGGTTGAAAAGTACGTTTCATTTTAATATTTTGTTTTTACCTGTACTATACTAAATACTTTCCCGTCTTGCGGAACCCGTGTTTTTAAAACGGAAGGCAAAGGTAAAGAATTTTATGAGATAATAAAGGATTTTTAAAAAAATACCCCGGGAACGGATCCCGGGGCTATTATATTAAGTTTTAAGTGTCAGACTATTTGATACCCAGCTTAGCTTTCACAGGCGCAGTCAGGTCGTCAGCAGCAGGTGATACCAGCAGAATGCTCTGGGAATTGTCGATTACATAACCGTAACCTTTTTCTTTTGCAGTATCTTCGATTGCCTTACGAGCTTTATCATAGATTGGTTTCAGCAGTTCCTGACGTTTTGCTTCGATCTTGTTCTGGGCAGCATCCTGGTATTCCTGGATGTTTTTCTGAGCTGCCTGCAGCTCTTTACCTTTGATCTCACGAACGTTGTCAGTCATCTTATCTGCACCGTCGTTAAACTCTTTCAGTTTTTTCTGATACTCATCAATCAGTCCTTTTCCATCCTTATCCAGTTCCTCTGCGTAAGTCTGCAGGGTTTTCATTGCCGTCTGGGCTTCCGGCATTGCCTCGATCAGGGCCTGAGCGTTAATGTGAGCCACTTTGGACTGTGCCATTGTCTTCACGCTGAACAATCCGGATACTGCCACGAAAGCAATAATTACATACTTCTTCATGATGTTGTCTGTGTTTAAAAAAGATTTTGAATACTAAACTAAGGTTAAAATTTGGTACAAAAGGTTAATAATTCCTAAATCCCATGTCTGTTGGATATGCTGCTATTGCTTCTTTACACCGAGTGTGCTCAGAATATCGTCGCTTTTATCCAGCTTAGGGTCAGAGAAAATTACAGTAACACCTCCGGCCTTATCCAGCACAAAGTCGTACATACGCTGCGCGGCGAGTTTTTGTACGGCATTATATACTCTGTCCTGTATCGGCTTTACCAGTTCCTCCCTTTTCTTAAATAGGTCACCCTCGTAACCAAAACGTTTCTTCTGCAAATCCTTTGCCTCTTTTTCTCTTGCTACAATCTCCTCTTCACGCTTATGCTTCAGTTCGTCTGTCAGCATCACCTGTTCCGCCTGATAAGACTTGTACATCTTGTCTACCTCAAGGAATTTTGCATCTATCTCTTTTTGCCATTGCTCAGCTACTGCATCCAGCTTTGTTTGGGCATCTTTATATTCAGGGATGTTGTCCAGAATATACTTTGTATCGATCACGCAGTAGCGCTGTGCACTTGCCATCAGGGCAGTTCCCAGCACCAGGGTGATCAGAAGGCTTAGTTTCTTCATAGTGTTCATTAATTTAAACATATAGGCACCACGTGGGATTTCGGATTCGCAATATATAATTTAAAATTTATTCAGACCTCACCCTCCCCCCTGATAGTATGAAAGCTCCCCATCAGGAGAGCTTTATACAATAAGTTTCTTTCTATTATTCCGGTTCGAAGCCCAGCATGAAGGTGAACTTAGCGGCATCTTTCAGGCCATTGCCAGCCTGCAGACGGTCAAACCCGATACCGTAGTCAAATCCAAGCAAACCAAACATCGGCAGGTAGAAGCGCATACCCAGACCGGCAGAACGACGGAGTTTGAACGGATTGTATTCCTGTACATCCCTGTAACCGTTAGCCGCTTCCACGAATGCCAGACCAAAAATCGTTGAACTTGGACTCAGGCTGAATGGATAACGCAACTCCATCACATACTTGTTGAAGATAGTGAACCCTTCGTAACCACTTGGCTGGCTGTTTTCAGAATTGCTTCTTGGGTCAGATGAATAGTATACAGGATAACCTCTCTGGGATACGATATCACGGTCATAGATCGCAAAGTTACTCAGACCATCACCACCCAGTTCAAAACGACCGAATGGAGACAGGGTTGTTCTGTTGTTATAACGGCTGATGTAACCAAATTTAGCTGCAATCTTCATGACGAACATCTTGTTGTCACTACCCATTGGCTTGCTCAATGGAACGTACCACTCAGCATTGAAACGGTATTTCTGATATTCGATAAAACTGAACTGATCCTTGATAGACTCCAGTTTGTAATCCTTGTCAGGATGGAACATAGAGTATGGAGGTGTAAACTGACCGCTCAGCATAAAGTTGGAACCGGATCTTGGAAAGATCTGCTGGTCAACAGATGAACGGGCCAGTGTCAGTTTCAGGTTGATATTATTTGATGTACCGGTGGAGAAACCTGGAATATTAAAGTAGTTATAGTTCTTCAGTTTATACTGCTGATAGTTCACCGCATAGATCAGGGTGAAATAGTCATCAGGCCATTTCAGCTGCTTACCCAGTGATACAGAAGCACCCATTACTTTGAAGAATGCACTGTTATTCAGCGTGCTACCATAAATATAAGAAGAGTATGCGTTCGGGTTCTGGTAACTGTTGTAGAAGCTTACAGAGAACTGGTTCCTTTTTTTACCACCTAACCATGGTTCGGTGAAGGAGAAGTTATAAGAACGGTATGCCTTACCGTTTGAGGAGATACGAACAGATAATTTCTGACCATCGCCACTTGGTAATGGATCCCATGTTTGCTTGTTGAAGATATTGCGCAGAGAGAAGTTATTGAAGGTCACACCGAGTGTACCGGTCAGACCAATGTAACCACCCCAACCTGCTGACAGTTCCAACTGGTCATTTGCTTTTTCTTCTACAGTATAATCGATGTCCACAGTTCCATCCTGGATATTAGGTACCGGGTTCATACCGATCTTTTCAGGGTTGAAGAAACCGAGGTTCGCAATTTCACGGTTAGAACGAATCAGGTCAGTACGGCTGAATTTCTCACCTGGCAGTGTACGCAGCTCACGACGGATTACATGTTCGTTTGTCTTTTCGTTACCTGCAATACGTACTTCCTTGATAGTAGCCTGCGGACCTTCAGAGATCCTGATCTCGTAGTCGATAGTATCACCATGAATACCTACTTCTACCGGGTCAGCATGGAAGAACAGGTAACCGTAGTCCATGTACAGACCACCTACGTCACCACCTTCGGATGAGAGCAGGCGTTTCTGCAGCATTTCCTGGTTGTATGTGTCACCTTCCTTAATACCTAATACTTTCGCCAGCAGAGAGTCAGTATAACGGCTATTACCTTTCCAGGTGATCTTACCGAAGTAATATTTTTTCCCTTCCATCACTTCCATACTCACATTCACACCACCATTCTGGGATTTGTATGTGGTATCTCTCACGAGCACCGCATCGCGGTAACCCTGGGTATTGTAGTAAGAGATAACTTTCTCTTTATCTTCAGCGTACTTGTTTTCGTTGAACTTAGCAGAGGAGAACAGTTTGAACCGGAAATAAGGATCCAGTTCTTCCAGCGTACGTGACGGCTGGAGGAAACCGAAGGTATGCCAGTAGTCACCACGATCGTCAGCAGAATCCGGCCATACAGGCTCATAATCCGGGTAGATGGTGAGGCGGGTCCTTTCTTTGGTACCCTTCATTTTCTTTTTCAGTTTGGTATCCCCAATGTTCTGGTTACCTACGATGTATATGTTATCTACCTTCGCTTTGCCCCCTTTTACAACGGTGAACACAACGTTGGTGGCATTCGTCTGGCCGCTATCGGTTCGCTCGCCCACATTTACCTCGGCGTTGCGGAAACCTTTTTCGCTGTAATATTTCCTGATGATACCTACCGCATTTTGTTCCATGCTTTCGGTTACCACCTGGCCTTTACGCATACCGGTTTTCTTGATAATTTCTTCCTGCTCGGATTTTTTAACTCCTTTGAAGATGAACTGGTTCAGACGAGGGCGTTCCTGCAATTCAATTTCCAGCCAGATCTGACCATCTTCAATTTTGTTTACATAGATAGCGACGTTGGCAAACAGTCTTTGTCCCCACAGGGCCTGGATTGCTTTTGCAAACTGGTCACCGCCGGGATAAACGACTTTGTCACCTACGTTCAATCCGGAGAGGGAGATCAGCAGGGACTTATCAAGATACTGGGTTCCTGACACGATGATGTCAGCTATCTCATATTGCTGAGGTTGTGCATTTCCCAATGGTAAATTCAATCCCACTGGTTGGTCTGCTGCAGGGATGGTATCTCTCTCCTGGGCGGATACACGAATGCCAGCACTGCAACATAATAGTATGGCCAGTAGGCTCTTAGGAAATAATTTCTTCATTCTGCTGTATTTGATCGCTTGTTTTGCCAAAGCGTCGTTCTCTGTTCTGAAAGTTTAAGATAGCTTCGTAAAGGTGTTCTTTGCGGAAGTCGGGCCAACGGGTATCTGTAAAGTAGAGCTCCGCATAAGCCAACTGGTAAAGCAGGAAATTGCTGATTCTGCATTCTCCGCTGGTCCGGATCATCAGTTCCGGATCCGGCAGGTCGGCCGTACACAGGTACTGCTGCCACTTGTCCGGAGTAATGGCCCCGGGTTCGAGTTTGCCATCTTTTACATCCTGGGCAATTTTCTTGGCAGCATTGAGGATTTCCCAACGGGCACTATAACTGAGGGCCATCACCAGGTTAAGCCCAGTACATTGACTGGTTAGGGATATAGCCTCCTCCATCTCGCTTTTACAGTTTCCGGGCAGCATGTTCATGTCTCCAATCACATGCAGCCGGATATTATTTTTAATGAGGGTACTCACTTCACTACGGATCGTATTGACCAATAGCTCCATGATCCCGTTCACTTCGTTAACAGGTCTATCCCAATTCTCGGTTGAGAAGGCATAGAGGGTAAGGTAGCCAATTCCCAGCTCGGCGCAGGCTTCGGTGATATCACGTACACTTTCCACTCCCTCATAATGACCAAACAGCCTGTCCTGACCGCGCTCCTTAGCCCAACGGCCATTGCCGTCCATAATGACAGCAATATGTCGTGGCAACCGTTGTAAGTCTAATTTGTCCTTCAAACTCATGAGTATCTCCGGCGGATTATATATATCGATACAGATTTTTATTAAGGTGTGCAAAGATACAAAAATAGATATATGCCTTTCCCGGCAAAGGGGGGGTAGGGGTTTTAACGGATTTTTAACAGCGAAATCCTTTGCTGTTGGCTGTTTGACTCGAAAAATCGCTTATAGAAAGTGGAAGTAATAGCCCAATGGGCCTGAAAGGACTACAGATAGACAGATTTTGCCTGCGAAACTAGAATTTACATCTATAAGACGTAAACAGGATGCTAATCGTCAGCTCCGCACTTACAAACTGGTCCTTATCACGGCTGTTACCACGCTGTCTGCCGGGGATCCCAATACGGTCTCCGGTAGCGTAACTACGGTCCTGCAGCAGGTAAGCAGCGGTGGGGTTACCGTTGGCATCTGCCGGGAACAAAGCAGTACCTGCATAGGTAGAGCTGACATCATCCAGGTAGTCTGTATTGGTAAAGCGGTATAATACTTCCAGCCCCAGGTTCACCCTTCTGGACAGGTTGTATTTGAAACCACCACCCAGCAACCAGGCAGTAGATATAAGGCTATATGGCTTCCTCTCGGGATACATGGCACTCCCCTGCCCTTCGGTACGGAGCGGCTGCAGAAAGTACTTCTTATTGTTCAGGAAGGCGTATGGATTGAAGTAGAACAGGGAGGCTCCCCCGGTAAAATACGGCGTAAAGCGGTAATAGCTGGAGCCGGGTTCAAAACGGAAGAAGTTAAAATCGCCCTGTACACCAATTTCATACACGTTGGTATTGAAACTGAGGTTACGGCGTTTTTGAAAATCGTTTTTATTGTACGTGTCAGAATAACCCAGCATCATATAGCGGCCGTGAAAGCGTACGCCGATGTAGTCGTTCATGTACTTGCGGTAAAAGATACCGATAGCTGGTTTGGGCGCGTTAATACGACCATTGGTATTGAGATCACCAAAATAATGGGCAGCTCCTATGGAAAGGCCCAGTTCACCGGTATAAGACAGTTCGTTCTGCGCAAAAGCAGGCGTCAGGAACAGGGATCCAACTGCTATCAGGGTGGTTGTGATGATACGTTTGTAAAAAAAAGGTTTGCCCATAAATCCGTTTGCTTAAACGCGATAATTCCTTAAAACGCGATTATCCTGCTTTTGGTATTAAACCAGGTAAACAAATGTAATAAAAAATCCTAATGTGCTATTAAGCAAATCTGTAGGTTATTTACTACAATCCAGAGGCTAACATAAAAAGTAAAATGAAGGCGCTGAGAATTGCGTAAAAGACATTTCGTCTCCATCACCCACCCGGGAGGGGTACCCTTTTTAGTCAGTCCTACACCAGCATAGCGGGGGGCTTCGAAAGGAGCCCCCCGCTATGCTGGCTATTTCAGTGTATTACGGGCATCAATCCCCCACAACAACTTATGCCTTAAGGTCTGCAAAAAATTACTATCATCCAGCCTTAGCAGGCTCAATTTGAACGATTCTTTCTTAATGGCCAGCTGCACGGTATTATCGATCGTCTCCATCCTCGAATCCAGCGTGCACAAAAACTGGTCACTCCTCCCCTCCACTTCAAAGCTGATCACATTATCATCTGGCACTATGATCGGCCTTACATTCAGGTTATGCGGCGCCACCGGCGTAATCACAAAACTCCCTGCCTCCGGAAACACCACCGGGCCTCCACAACTCAGCGAATACCCTGTAGACCCCGTAGGCGTAGCCACGATCAAACCATCTGCCCAGTAAGTATTCAAAAACTCCCCGTTCAGGTAAGTATGGATCTTCACCATCGCCGATGTGTCCTTCTTATGTATCGTAAAATCATTCAGCCCATAAGGCACCTCTCCAAACAGTGAAGGCACATTACTGTCCAGGTGTATCAAAGTTCGCTTATCCACTACATAGGTGCGCTGCTTCAAAGCCTGCACTGCTGCATAGATCCCATCCTTCCCGATACTAGCCAGGAATCCCAGCCTGCCAAAATTGATTCCCAGTACAGGAATATTTTTATCCCGTACATAGCAAACCGTATCCAGCATGGTACCATCTCCACCCAGGCTTACAAGCATATCGGCCCTGCCATGCAGATCTGCTGCACAGGCAAAGGTCGCCGGCTCTTTTGTATAAGTGATATGTGGCTGTAAGGCCTTAAAGAAAGCTTCGTAAATGATCACATCAATCTCTTCTCTCGCCAGCTCATTCAGTAACAGCTGGATGATTGGCAGGTCTTCTCTTACAAATCCGCGGCTATATATTGCAATCTGCATAACTAATCTGGAGGGCTACTAAATGCTGATATAATGCATCAGCAGATCGTAATTTTTCCGGAGCATGTCTTCTTCCTGCTCTTCGGTGATTGTGTACTTAATTGTGTAATTGAACCGCTCGAATGTAGCCACCAGTCCATGCAGCTCCTGACGGTTCGTTTTCAGCAGTACTTCCAGTCTGCCCGAAGCCGGACTGGTAATGGTATTCACACTGAGCAGTGTAATATCATTCGATTCTGCAATTCTCGCGATTTCACTCAGGCTGTAATCGCGTGGGTCAATATCCAGTGCAATGATACCACCCGGTTCCTTGACACCATTGTACTGTGCCAGCACCGCCAGCAGGTTATCTTTCGTAAGTACACCCAGGTACTCATTTTCCCGGCTGATGACTGGTAGTACGGACAACTTCAGGTCATAAAAAACCCGCAGCGCCTCATAAAAGTGAGCACTTTCCAATACGCCCGGCTTAGGACCATTGTACTCCATATTCTCCAATGATACTTCAGTATCTTCCAGATCCAGGATATCATCTTCTTCAACCAGTGCCAGGTATTTGTTTTCAAGTACCAGGGGCAGTTGTGAAAGATGATACTCATTCATCAGACGCAGGGCCCTGGACCCTGGATCAAGAGGATGGAGGATTGGTATTACTGTCGATATGAGGTCGCGTGCCAGCATTATTAAATTGCGCTATTGTGATACAATAATAGGAAAAGAATCGCTAACGTCCTCCTACCGGACGAAGGGATTTATGAATAAAGCATACCACCTGATTATATACGTAACGCCAAATGCGCGTGGTTTGCTACATCCAGCGCGATAGGACGATAGTGAATGAGTGGTAAAAAAAATGAAGCTGATCCTGTTGAATCAGCTTCATTATAATAATGTGAGTAGTAGGTTTATTTACTTCCCAGTTTTTGCAAAAAAGGATGCAGGATCTGGTTAAACTCAGCCGGCTGTTCCATCATAGGTGCGTGACCGCATTTATCTATGAAGTGCAGTTCTGAATTGGGAATCAGCTTATGGAACTCTTCACCAACCATTGGTGGAGTTACCGTATCGTTCAGGCCCCAGACCAGCAGGGTTGGGAGCTTGATTTCGCGCAGCTCTTCACCCAGGTTATGGCGTATAGCCGACTTAGCCAGTGTGATGATCTTGATTACCTTAAGACGGTTGGTCGTAATGTCAAACACTTCGTCCACCAGTTCTTTGGTTGCCATTGCAGGGTCATAGAAGGTCAATTCTGTTTTCTTGCGGATGTATTCGTAGTCTCCTCTTTTAGGATACGTTTCACCCATACCGTTTTCAAACAGCCCTGAGCTACCTGTCAGTGTAAGAGATTTGACCGGAGCTTCAGGATGTTTCAGCAGGTATACCAGTCCAACATGTCCACCCAGGGAATTACCCAGCAGGTGCACATTGGTATATTCCATGGTTTCAATAAACTTATGAACGTACTTGGCCAGGCCAGCTACGGAAGTATCCAGAATATTCAGATCAAACAAAGGCAAAAGCGGTACCACTACTTTGTTGTAGTGGCGAAAATATTCGATCAGGCCACCGAAATTACTCATTGCTCCAAATAGCCCGTGCAATAATACCAGTGGTTCACCCTCCCCTTCTTCAACAAACTTAAACTTTCCCTGTGTTTTGATTTCGTAATCCATTGCCAAAGCTTGAAAGTCAATTTTGCGCTAAAATAATTCTTTTTCTTAATTCAAATAATCTTTGTAGCGAAGGATATAGATCATTTAACCTAGATCCCTCACCCGCTATTTGCGCTGTATCTCCCTGGCCGCATTGTCAAAAAATGATTGTAGACTGGCAAACATATCCTTAAATACAGGAATTAATTTACCAAGCCCATTCATGACCGCAGGCCCCAGATGTTCAATATACGGATACACTACAGATTGCATTTTGATCTCAGGGCTTAACCAGTATAACTGGTTAGCTATCCATAAGAGGACGCTGTAGACCATGATAAAGATAGTACTATACAGTAAAATCCCACCTAATTTGTTTAGCCAGCCCATCATCGCCACTTCTACCAGCTTTTGAAGCAGGGTAGCTCCCAGGCGCACTAACAATACAACTCCCAGGAACAGTGCGATAAAACATAAAACCGGTAACCAACGGGTATGTACATCCCAGTGTGATTGAGCATACAATACGGCCACAGTGGTCAATTTCAATGCTGCTGCCAGCCCCAGTGTGACTGCTACAAAGGAAAATACCGCTACTATCAGGCCGCGGCTGTATCCCTTATAAATAGCAATTACAAGGATGATGGCGAATACAATGTCTATACCCATATATTTCTATAGGAAGATAGGAGTACGGGAAAAAGAATTAAAATCCCGCTTATTTTGCTAATAACTCTTTTACCAATCCGGAAATGGCTTTGCCATCAGCTTTACCAGCTAACTGCTTGGTAGCCACACCCATTACCTTACCCATATCAGCAGGAGAACTAGCTCCTGTCTGGGCGATAATCGCTTCAATAGCAGCTTTCAGTTCAGCTTCATCCATCATTTTTGGCAGGTACTTTTCGATCACAACCAGTTCTTCCTCTTCCTTAGTGGCAAGGTCTTCCCTGTTTTGCTGACGAAATATATCCAACGAATCTTTTCTTTGTTTAGCTAACTTTTGTAACAGTTTAGTTTCATCTGCTTCGCTCAGCTCCCCGCTAAAGCCCTCTGCAGTCTTGGCATGCAGGATAGCGGCCTTAATAGCACGCAGCGCACGCAAATCTGCTTCGGCTTTTGCCAGCATAGCTGTCTTAATCGCTGCGTTAATGTTTAGTTCCAGAGACATATATGGTTGTTTTGAAAACTTGGATTATTGTTCTGCCTTTTGCTTTTCTTCAAACTTCTTGTAAAAGTCACGGGCAAAAGTTCGCAGTTCATCTGCCTGATCCTTGTAGGGAGTAGCTCGCTGGTAAGTATCGGCCATGGTCATCATCGTTTGAAAGAAGAAATCAGCCATTTCATCCACCATCATCTGCTTTGTCCACAAATCTATACGCAGTGCCGTTTTATCAGCACCGTCCCAGAAAGCAACCATCATCGCCTTTGCCTGCTGGAAACGGTCTGCCTGAGTACTATCCGTCGCCCTCCATTCAATCTTCTCAGGTATCCTGTCATTGTCCAGTTCAACCTGGATCTGTATGGTAGATGTCTTTGCCATAAAAAGTAATTCCAATATTTTAGAAACGCAAATTTACTATTAAACTGCGAATGTGCTGATGTCCAGATTTATGATACTTATGTTATTATTCTAATATCTGAGAAGCAGCCGCTGTCCAGCCCCCGGGCAGTGTTACCTGCCTGCCGCGTTCCAGCATCCTGCTGCGCAATACCTCGTCCTTATATAATACTGACATCTTTTCGGCCAGGTCCTCCAGGCTGTCAGGATCAGTATATAGTACCCCTTCTGCACCGGCTACCCTGGCAGCAGCCCCTTCCATTGCTACCACCGGCACCTCGCATTTGAGTGCCGCATACACAGGCAGCGCCAGCCCCTCAAAGCGGCTGGTATATACCAGGGTATATGCACCTGCTACCACACGGGCCAATGTTTCCTGGCTGGCATCCTGCAACCAGATGACATCGTTTCGGAACTTGTAGGTAGCCATATTTTCGATGATTTCTGCACCGGCATTCGTGGAAGCGCCAGCGAGTATCAGTTTCATATTGGAACGTAAACGGCGTTTCAACGCGGAAAATGCCTTCAGCAGCGGAAGAATGTTATTCCGGGGATGCATACTGCCAACAGCGACAAAGTATTCCATCCCACCTGTAAACTCCTGCTTGATTTGCTCTCTTTCTTCCCATTCCACAGGGTGATAACTACTATCCAGCCCGGGAGGCAGCAGCACCAGCTTTTCTGCTACGGTCGGCGCATAAGTTAACAAATCTTCCTGTAC
Organism: Chitinophaga sancti; assembly: GCF_034424315.1. GTDB lineage: Bacteria > Bacteroidota > Bacteroidia > Chitinophagales > Chitinophagaceae > Chitinophaga > Chitinophaga sancti. The sequence continues at coordinate 5,813,219 of NZ_CP139972.1, read as the reverse complement.
CACCGGCGATATAACCAGTACTTTTTGTGCTGCCTGTAGATATTTCAGGGTATTTTTCCGCAGGTAACGCTGCAAATCCTTAGACATGCCGGCTACCCCATGCAGGAAACCCGTATCAGTGATCAGCAAACGGGCAGGTACCTTGCTGCGCAACGGTAATTGTCCATCAAACCCCAGGTAAAGGTCCAGCTGCTGCTTTTTGATAGCTGCCGGAAACTGCCATTCCCTCCACCAGTACAGTTGCCAGGCCTTATGCCCCTTGAGCGGAACCTCTACAAGCTGCACATTATCAGTAAATTCTTCCAGAGATACACCTGGGCGGTCTACGAAAAAGATAAACTGGTGCTCCGGGTGTAAACGGCATAATTCCTTTAATAGCGCTGTGCTGATATTTCCTGTATCTGCCGGTCTGTCTCCAGCCAGGCCGGCGGCATTCACTCCTATACGCATAGTTAAGCTGCTTGTTCTGATGGGTGCAAAGCTACAGCTTTTTGAACCAAGCAGTATAAAGATAGGCTATAGCTTCAGTGAAGATCCGCTCCATCCTTATCATTAACAGGGCATAAAAAGGACACCAGTATATCACCTCTATATCGATTGGATATAGAGGTGATATACTGGTGATATATTGGTACCGTTATAATGTAAAACACAAAGCGAAGCTTCACTGAAGCCTCACTATGGTTTCAATAGCCTTGTAAAGGGTATTATTCGGCCTTATTGGTAATCCAGAAGGTCTTGGTGATGGTATTATCAGGATTGCTGGTAGAAGTGATTACCACGGTCACCAGTACGGTGCGCAATGGCTCCAGCCCGATCAGGGTGATTGCGATAGCGCCGCTGGTACTTGGTGCCACTGCATTCTGTGGAATATTCACGCCACCTGGGTCTGTTACAGCTTTCACTGTAATATTTACTCCGCTGGAAGGTAGTTTAGAGGTCACGGCTGCCTGGAAAGTGTAGGTTGAACCTGCGGCTGCGGTATAGGAAGCCTCAGTTACATTTGTAAGTGATACTTTCAGACCTTCCTCAGTTGGCTTTACAGCAGATCCGCTGTCTTTCTTGCTGCAGGAGGAAAAGGTCATTATGAACAGGGTCAGAATAGGTAACAGATATAATTTCAAAGGCATAAAAAGGTGTTTCAAAATCTGGTTAAAATTAATTGTTTTTATAATGCGAAACAAGCGCCTATTGCCGCACATCCATGGCATCTCTTAGTCCGTTTCCCAACAGGTTAAATGCCAGCACCATAAGCATAATTGCCACTCCCGGCGCCAACGCCAGCAAAGGGTTGTGGGTAATGATAAAATTGTAGTTTTCTTTGATCATCAGTCCCCAGGAAGGTTGCGGTGGCTGTACCCCCACTCCCAGGAAGCTCAGCCCTGCCTCTACCACGATCGCCGTGGCAAAATTGCCGGCAGCAACCACCATCACAGGGCCTAAGATATTGGGTAAGATATGTTTAATGATTGTACGGGCATGTCCAAAACCCAGGGCACGGGTCGCCTCTATAAATGTCAGCTCTCTCAGTGACAGCACCTGGCCCCTGATAATACGGGCTACATTCACCCACATGGTCAGGCCCACAGCAATGAAAACCTGCCAGAAACCCTTGCCCAGTGCCAGCGTAATGGCAAATACCAGCAATAATGTAGGCACAGACCAGATCACGTTCACCAGCCACATCACCACCTCATCCGTCAGGCCGCGGAAATACCCCGCTATAGCACCCAGGAAAATGCCGATGGTAAGAGAAATGAGTACGGCAATAAACCCGACACTTAAACTGACCCTGGTTCCTACCAGCAGCCGGCTGAGGATATCCCGCCCAAACTTATCGGTACCCAGCCAGGCTTTATAGTGCTTTATATATGTACCCCCTGCCGGGTAACTTTCCCGCAGGGAGGTTTCTTCATCTATAAAGTGGTGTACAATCATGCTGTCTCCTGCAGCCTGGTAACTACTGAGGGGCACCCAGGTCACCGCTTCCTCCTGGCCATCCAGCAGCCTTTTCAGGAAGCCCACCTTTTCAGGGGCTTGTTGGCGGGGCAGTGCCAGCAGATCAATGCTGAACCCAGGATGCTTTCCTCCTATTTCTACGATCATCCGGTTCGCCATAGGCGTACCATCGGGCGAGACCCAATAGGCAACGATGCTGACTACGACAGCGATAGCGATCAGCAGCATACCTGCCACTGCCCCCCTATTGCGTCGGAGCCTGGCCCAGGCCTGCTGCCGGAAAGATGAACGTATATCGAGTTCCGCCATAGTTTATTTTACTTTTCGGCCTTTCCACTGGTAAGAACCAAACTTGCCCAGCCATCCCGCCACTACAATATATGGAATATGGAATAACTGTCCGGGGATAAACCAGCTGAGCATTCCCTTTTTCCCGAAGAACCGGGATACGGGAATCAGGAAGTAAAACTCCAGCACCACCTTGTATACCATCGCTACCAGGAAATAAGGCAGGGCACCGGGTGCAAAAATGCAAAACACGCCACCAAACAGCAATACCACATTCCAGAAGTATACCAGTGCCAATACCCAGGTCAGTCGCTTATCGTCATACTTATCTGCTTTTGATGACCAGCGGATCCGCTGGTTCATGAAGGCCCTGAATGTATCTACAGGCAGGGTTTCCACGATGGCATCCTGGCTCTTTAAATATTTCACCCCATCCGGGTATGCTTTAAACACTTTGAACATCAGCAACATATCATCACCGGAGGCGATATTGTCAATCCCTTTAAATGCATCTACTTCATAGAACACCTTTCTTTCATAAGCCAGGTTGGCGCCATTACACATCGTACCGTCTTTCAACTGCGCAAGGGCACCTGTGATGCCCTGCATGGTCAGGAAGTCCAGTGACTGCAGGATCTTGAAGAAGTTATTTTCTTTATAGAAGCTCACCGGGGCAGCGATAAATTTAGGCTGGTATTGCTCATAGAATCGTACCATGGTGCTGATCCATAAAGGCCCCATTACGCAATCTGCATCTGTAGTCATGATCAGGTCACCTGTAGCCTGTTCTATTGCCAGCTCGATGGCTTTCTTTTTATAGGAATTCAGTCTTTCGGTAGCGCTCAGGTGCTGGCTCAGTTGCAGCAGTTTGATATTCGCTGCCGGGAAGTCCTTTACCACATCGGGTGTACGGTCGGTTGAAAAATCGTCGATGACAATCACTTCAAAGAGCTGTGCCGGGTAATCCTGGGCATGGAGTGCTGCCAGCAAGGGAGGCAGGTTATCTTCTTCATCGCGGGCAGGAATAATGACGGTCACTTTGGTGAGGCCACTAATGGGTTGAGTGGGTATATAGGGAGCTAATGCCTTCCAGCCATGTCCATATCTTATCATCAGTATGCCGTACAATCCTCCCAGCAGGAATAAGACAGTCAGAAAAAAATACATACGCTAATTTATATCTTATCTAATATTATTTCACCCAGGTCTTCCGTGAGTAGCTGATGGCCTTTGTCCAGTACCATCATTTCGGCGGGAAAGGTACCATCCATAAAGCGTATACCCAACGACGATGGAATGACCCTGTCATATTTCCCGAAGATCAGCAGGGTATGGATGCGGTATTGTGCCAGTTGTTGTTTGATCAGCTGGCGGTTGGGCATCATATGTGCCATGATGGTCCATACGTTAAGGACCAGTTCCCGTTTTTGCAGGGTATTCATGCTGTTGTTTGCAAAGCGGTGCAGGCTGTTGTTGATGAGTTTCAGCTTGTTGCCGGTATTGAGGAGCCAGAAATAAAATTTCGGGTGGTAAGTGATGTGCTTAAAAAGGCGGTGGCCGATGCTGGTCTGGGTCACGAACTGGTGCCAGGGATTATCCCTGAGACCATCGGCCGCCAGGAGGATCAGTTCCCGCATTTGTGAGCCCATCATTTCGGTGAGGCAAAGGGCTACACGGCCTCCCATGCTGTAACCTAAGAGGGAAAAAACGGATTTCTTCTGCGTTTCCAGGAGCAGGATAATGATAGCATGGAGGTCTTCTCTTTCGAAACGGCGGTTTTCCTTCCATTCGGTTTTTCCGTGGAGCGGCAGGTCGATGGCTACGATGGTGAAGATTTTTCCAAGGGTGGGTACCAGCCGGGAAAAAGGCAGTGTACTTTCGCCAAAACCGTGCAGGCATATGAGGAGATCTTCGCCTTTGCCGGCGATGGCTCCATGGATGCGGCTGTTTTCATATGGAAGATAAAATGACTGCATGGCGCAAATGTACCCTTTTCAATTTTAACGATTTTTTATAGCTGGGGCATTTTGGCTGGCCATGGATACTTTCGAACATTTTGAAGGGCTCCCCATTGCCTGTTAAAGTTCACATTAGCAGGGCATTACCTGCAGACCTTTCAGCGCAGCTCATTGGCCGTAGAAGTGCCGCTATAATATTAAATACCCGCATTAGCTTTTCGCGATTTAAAATTGCTATATGAGCTAAAAAAAGTAACTTGAATAGTAACTCAAATTAACTGATAAAACTTTAGCACAATGGAAGCAACTGTTGATAAGTCCACGTTGAAGGGCGCTGAGTTCCTGATCAAAGAAAGCCCCGTACATGAAGTGTTTACTCCCGAAGATTTCAACGAAGAACAAAGAATGATCAAAGAGATGGCCGAGCAGTTTGTGGCAAAAGAAGTCACACCTGTTCTGGACCGTATCGATAAACTGGAAGAAGGGCTCATGCCTTCCTTACTGGAAAAAGCAGGCGAGCAGGGCTTGCTGGGTGCTGCCTTTCCTGAAGAATACGGGGGCTTAGGCAAGGACTTCATTACTGCTACGCTTATCAATGAAGCCCTGGGTGCAGGTCACTCTTTCTCTGTGGCCATGGCAGCCCATACAGGTATCGGCTCCCTTCCTATCCTGTACTTTGGTACGGAAGCCCAGAAGCAGAAGTACATCCCCTTCCTGGGCAGCGGCCAGATGAAAGGAGCTTATGCCCTGACTGAACCCAATTCCGGTTCGGATGCACTCAGTGCCAAGACCACCGCCAAACTCTCTGCCGATGGTAAACACTATCTGCTGAACGGCCAGAAATGCTGGATCACCAATTCCGGTTTTGCAGATGTATTTACCGTATTTGCCAAAATAGACGGCGATAAATTCACGGCCTTTATTGTTGATAAAGACACACCGGGATTCACACTGGGTGCTGAAGAGCATAAGATGGGTATCAAGGGATCTTCTACCCGCCAGATCTACTTCCAGGATGCACAGGTACCCGTGGAAAATGTACTGGGCGAGATTGGCAAAGGCCATCTCATTGCCTTCAATATTCTGAATATTGGTCGTCTCAAATTGTGTGCTGCCGCATTGGGTGGATCCAAGAAGACAGCAAGCATCACGATCGAATACGCCAACACCCGCGAGCAATTCAAACAAGCTATTGGCAACTTCGGTGCTATCAAGCATAAGTTAGCCGAAATGGCCATCCGGATCTGGGTGAATGAATCGGCCCTGTATCGTACCGCACAGCTCATAGACGAAAAGGAAAAAGAACTGCTGGCAGCCGGCAAACCTTTTAATGAGGCCCTGCTGGGTGCTGCGGAAGAATATGCAGTAGAATGCGCCATCCTGAAAGTAGGTGGTTCCGAGGCGCTGGACTATGTAGTGGATGAGGGTGTGCAGGTCCACGGAGGAAACGGTTTCAGCGATGAGTATGTGATCTCCAAAGCATACCGCGATAGCCGCATCAACCGCATCTTTGAAGGCACAAACGAGATCAACCGCCTGCTCACGCTGGATATGACACTGAAACGTGCCATGAAGGGCAGGCTGGACCTGATGAATCCTGCTATGAATGTGATGAAAGAGCTGATGAGCATTCCTGATTTTGGCAGTGATGATGAAACGCCTTTCAGTGCTGAGAAAAAGCAGATCGTGAACCTGAAAAAGGCCATCCTACTGGTAGCCGGTGCTGCTGCTCAGAAGCTGATGGCGAAACTGGAAAGCGAGCAGGAAATACTCATGAATATTGCGGATATGGCAATAGAAACCTTCCTTGCTGAAAGCGCGCTGTTGCGGCTGCTCAAGCGGGTAGAAATAGAAGGAGAGGCATCCAATGCATTGCAGGCAGATATTGTGAAAACATACCTGTATGATGCAGCAGACCGTATTAACAAGTATGCGAAAGATGCCATCAACTCATTTGCAGAAGGTGATGAACAACGTATGATGCTGCTGGGTATAAAACGCTTTACAAAAGCGGCGCCTGTGAACACGAAAGACACGCGGAGAAGGATTGCAGATAAACTGCTGGCGGATAATAAATACAGCTTGTAAAGGCTCTATAAGTTTTTCAATTATGATTTAATCTCTTTCGAATTCAACTATATGCCATCCCGCGAAGAGCCGGATGGCATTTTTTTTGTTTATTTGCGACCGGACAATCATGAGAATAGCAGCATTAATCATACTGATACAGATAGCCTTTACTGGAGTAAAAGCGCAGGAGCAAGCCTTCCTTAAAATGGTACAGCCGGTAAGAACGGAGATCAATACCAGTAGTTCGAAGCAATATATGTCGGGTCGCACCTGTGTAGCTTGTAAAGTAACGCTGAATGATGATACCATCCACGTATATCCTACGGGCGTATTTGCCTTAAAACGCATTATCAAACCGGGGAAGACCTCCTTTACACTAACAACTACGGATACCACCGGCAAGAAGGTATCGCGCACTTACAATTACTACTATACAACACTGCCGCCGGTTAGAGCAACCAGTGTATTCAGAATAGATGATGTAAAGGTATTTCCCAAAGGAAACAGCACGCTCTCTCCGGGTGATACCATCCGCGTGAGGATAAAGGGCTATCCGGGCTGTAAGGCTTACTGGATGCATGAAACGCCCTTGCATGAACTACCTTCTTCCAAATATGGTGCGGCAGGATATTATGAGGGGTCTTATGTAATACAGGAAGCTGATTCCCTGCTGGATAATAAGGTGGCTGTATTCCTGAAGAATAAGGATGGTAACACGGCCGTACTGCAAAGCACCAATAAGCTCACTTATCAGCGCAATCAACTGCTGGCTGGCAGAACGATTGACAGGAACACCTATCTCACGATAGCGCCTGAAGGCGATCGCCTGGGGCCTATCAAGATCGGTTACCTGGACCAGGACGTATTACTCCGCATCAGCGGTAAACAGGGCAATTATTACAAAGTAAAACTCAGTAACCAGCAGACGGCTTTTATCCCGGAGCTACTCCTGGATACCGTTAGCCTGCGTGAGCCTACCCCCCTCAATATCGTAGAGGCTACCCGTACATGGAGTGATGCCAGGTACGATTACATAGCGGTACAATTATCTGAGCGGCTTCCCTACCTCAGCACCCAGCAGGTAGATCCGGGAAAGATCACCCTGGATATTCATGGGGCAAACCTGGAGCCGGATTTTACCCCGGTTGCGGATTCAATGCAGGAAGTGCAGGGGATTAAATGGGAGCAGATGGGCGCTGATGTACTCAGGGTGAACATTTCCCTGAAGCACAAACAACCTTGGGGTTATAAGGTACATTATGACAGTACACGCCTGGTGATAGCGGTGAAGCATATTCCCGCCAGTTTCCAGTTGAAAAACCTGACTTTTGGTCTGGATGCGGGGCATGGCGGTTCGAATGTAGGTGCATTAGGGGCGGCAGGGTATTACGAGAAGCAGCTAACGCTGATGATCACTATGTTGCTGAAGAATGCGCTGGAGAAGGAAGGAGCGAAAGTACTCACCACCCGCACTACGGATCAGTATGTACCAAATGAAGACAGGTTATCGTATTACAGGCAAATGAACCCTGATCTACTCATAAGTATTCACCTGAATTCATCTGTGAACCCGGTGGATGTGCATGGTACGGCCAATTATTATAAGCATGTGTTCTGTGAGCCATTTAACAGGGCGATACATGCGCAGTTGCTGGGATTGGGCTTGTCTGATTTTGGGAATAACGGGGATTTTAATTTCATACTGAATAATCCGACGGAGTTTCCGGATGCGCTGATAGAGACTTTGTTTTTGAGTAACCCGGAGGATGAGATGAATGTGTTGGATGAGACGTACAGGCAGAAAATGGTGGATAGGATCATGGCGGGGATCAGGGATTTTCTGCGGGAGGCGGAGCAGGATAAAGTGACGAGGAAGCCTGGTGCCCAGGCGGAAGAAGCTGGTGGAAATGAGGAGGGACCGGGAGGGGATCAGTAAAAAAAGACAGGTTTCGTCATAAATTTTCCTTTTTGCGTAAACGATTTTCCGGAATCGACATGAATAGCAGTTTTTTCAGCTGCAATTTTGCTGCGCAAAAAACAACATAAGATTTATGATAAGGATTTACAAAGGACGTGCTACAAAGTCCTTCATGCTTGTTCTGAGCATGATTGTTTCCTTCTTCTATGCTACTGCGACTACTTTAGAAGACAACAATGGTGGAATTAAGGGTAAGATTGTGACATCTGACGGCAAGCCAGCCGCGGATGTGTCTGTGATACTGCAGGGAACCAGTTTTATGACGGTTTCTGATGGTGCTGGTACCTTTGTGTTTAAGAATCTGCCTGCGGGAAGTTACCAGGTGGCGATTTCTTTTACAGGATATGCGAATAAGACAGAGGATGTGACGGTTGAAGCGGGTAAGATGGCGACTGTGAAGTTCCAGTTGGAAGTATCCAGTAAACAGCTTTCTGAGATAGTGATTACAGGGAACCAGACTAAGTTGGTAAAACGCTCCAGTAATTATGTATCTAAATTGCCTTTGGCTAACGTTGAAAACCCTACTGTGTATTCAGTGATCACTAAAGATCTGCTGGCACAGCAACAGGTATATACGGTAGATGATGCGATGAGAAATGCACCTGGTATCACTAAGATGTGGGAAGCAACTAACCGAAGTGGTGACGGTGGTGCTTATTATAACTCACGTGGTTTTATTGTTCAAAGCCAGTTCCGTAATGGAGTAGCGGGTAACGTCTCTTCTGTAATAGATGCTGCTAATATCGAAAACATCGAAGTCATCAAAGGGCCAAATGCTACATTGTTTGGCAATCAGTTAACTTCTTATGGTGGTCTGATTAACCGTGTTACCAAGAAGCCTTATGATCACTTTGGTGGCGAGGTGGCAATTGCAGGCGGAAGCTATGCTTACAACAGGATCATGGCTGATATAAATACACCACTGGATTCAGCAAAAGATGTGCTGCTCCGTTTAAATACAGCTTATACCTCACAAGGTAGCTGGATGGACAATGGTCATAATAAAACATTTGCATTTGCCCCCAGCCTTTCTTACAAGATCAATGACAGGTTAAATATTTTACTGGAAGCTGAATTCTTTAGCGGGGAAGGTAATGGAAATACATTCTTCTTCTTCCCATGGGGTCATAATGTTTCCGAACTGAGTGCACAGAGAGCTGATAAGCTGAACATTGATTACAACCGCACTTTTGCGAACGAAGATCTGACATCTACCAGCCGTAATTCAAACTTCTTTGGTACGATGAACTATAAGATCTCTGATCAGTGGAATTCTCAAACAGTCGTATCTATGACCAATAGTTATTCCAATGGTTTCGGTCCTTACTTCTACCTGGTATCAAACGATCGTATTTCCCGCGAAGACCAGTCTACCAGGAATAGTAAGGCAAATACAACAGAGATTCAACAAAACTTCATTGGTGATTTCAGGATTGGAAAATTCAGAAACCGTTTTGTAGGTGGAATTGACTTCTTCACGCTCAACTCTAACCAGATCTTCATCAGCAAAAATTATGACACCGTATCTACTCATGGTGTGATATCAAACTACAGCGATTTCAATGCTGCAAACATGAGTTCTGTTTACCAGGCAGCAGGTAGTCTTGTCAGGTATCCTTATATCTACAAAAGATATAACTACAGTGCCTATGCATCTGATGTGTTCAACATTACAGATCAACTGTCAGTTCAGGCCGGGTTACGTATAGACTACTTTGATTTCAAAGGAAACTACAGCGAAACACAGGCTACGCTCACTGGTGCATATCACCAGGTAGCATTGTCTCCTAAATTCGGTATCGTTTACCAGGTGATTAAAGATCGTCTGTCCTTATTCGGTAACTACCAGAATGGGTTCACGAATACAAATTCACCTATTTACGTGAGTGAGGGTGTCAGCAAAACATCCAAACCAGAACAGGCTAATCAGTGGGAAGGTGGTGTAAAAATGGATATGTTTGAAGGTAGACTGACAGGTACTGTCAGCTATTACGATATCCTGGTAGACAATGTTCTCCGTGCAGATAATGCGCACCCTAATTACTACCTCCAGAATGGTTCACAAAAAAGTAAAGGTGTAGAAGTAAGTGTGATAGCAAATCCATTCCAGGGCTTCAGCGTGGTGGCAGGATATGGATATAACGAATCCAAATATATCAATGTCGATGTGACCGGTCTTCCAGATGTGGATGGCCGTCGTCCGTCTACTGCGGGTGCTCCAACTACTGCTAATTTGTGGTTGAGCTACCGCTTATCAAATGGTAAACTGAAAGGTTTAAGCGTTGGTGCCGGTGCTAACTACGCAAGCGAAATAAAGATTGTAAACAGTATCAGCCAGGGTGTATTCATCCTGCCTTCTTATGCAATCCTGAATGCTACTTTATCGTACGAAACATCTAAGTTCAGGTTTGCTGCCAAGGTGGATAACCTGACTAATAAACACTATTGGGTAGGTTATTCTTCTATGAATCCTCAGAAGACGAGAAGCTTCACCGGTACAGTTGCATTCAAGTTTTAATACAAATTATAAAAAGGGTTGTATCACAAATAAAAACACCTCTTGAGAATCGTTTAAAAGACTATACGATTCCATCAGGAATCCCGAATAGAAAGGGGCTGTATCGTGCTTATGATGCAGCCCCTTTTTCTATATAAGTCTATTCCTGCTGCAAGTCAAACAATAGCTCAATGCCCAGTCCAGACGCACCTTACTACCCGGCAGGTGACCTAAAATCACTGCCGCCTTCGGCAGGGTGATTTTGGAGGACGGCTGGTCTGGGCCTGCGGCAGGCTTTTACATCCTCCTTTATGATTACTAATTGTTATGAGCTATAACCCGGAGTTATATCAAATCCTATAATTAATTAAAAATCAACTATTTAATAAAACCACATTTTGACCTGCCAAAGCAGTAGTCTACTCGTTAAGTAGATTGATTTATATTTGGGAATCGTTTCATAGCTTTAGTGGGCAAATACAATAAAATGGCAGACGAGATAAAAGCATTTAACGAGTACCGGGAAAAGATGAATGAGGTCATTCTGGGCAAACAGAACAAAGTGATCAACCGGTTATTCAACCTGGACACCAACACGTACATGGAAGGTGCCCTTAGTACGAAAGTGAAAGAAATGCTGGGATTGGTTTCATCTATGGTATTGCGTTGCGACGACTGCATCAAATACCACCTGGGCAAGTGCCATGAACAGGGCGTGACTACCGAAGAGATGTACGAAATTTTTGCAGTAGCTAATATAGTTGGGGGTACGATCGTAATACCACATACAAGAAGGGCGGCTGAATACTGGGAAGCGTTATTGGCACAGGAAAGCTGATTGTGGTCAGTTCCCTATATAGTTATTCCGGATTGCGTAATCCCTATCGGGTTACAATTCGTAACTTTGCCAACCAATTATAACTTTTTCTATTAACAATACAACAATGTCAACAGCAACTATAGCTCCGCAGGCGTTAACGGCGAAGGATTTTGCAACGGACCAGGAAGTACGCTGGTGCCCGGGTTGCGGAGATTATTCTATATTGAAACAGGTGCAGACTATTATGCCCGGGCTGGGTATACCGAAGGAGAACATCGTGATCGTTTCCGGTATTGGCTGTTCATCCCGCTTTCCTTACTATATGAATACCTACGGCATGCACTCCATCCATGGTCGTGCTACTGCCATCGCATCCGGTCTGAAAGCCGTGCGTCCTGAGCTGAGTGTGTGGATTGTAACTGGTGACGGCGATGGCCTGTCTATCGGTGGTAACCATACCATTCACCTGCTGCGCCGTAACTTTGATGTAAATGTAATGCTGTTCAACAACCAGATCTATGGTCTGACCAAAGGACAGTACTCCCCTACTTCTGAGTCTAACAAGGTAACGAAATCCACTCCTTACGGCAGTATTGACCATCCGTTTAACCCGATGGCCCTTGCCCTGGGTGCTGATGCCACTTTCATTGCCAGAAGTATGGACCGTGATCCTAAACACCTGCAGGAAATGCTGAAACGCAGCCATGCGCATAAAGGCGCTTCTTTCCTGGAGATCTACCAGAACTGTAACATCTTTAATGATGGCGCTTTTGAAGTGTTTACGGAGAAATCCAGCAAAGCTGAGCAGGCTATTTTCTTAGAGCAGGGCCAGCCACTGGTATTTGGTGCACAGAAAAACAAAGGTATCCGCCTGGATGGGTTGAAACCTGTGGTAGTGGAACTGGGTGCTGAATATAGTGCGGAAGACCTGTGGATCCATGATGAACATGATTTCTATAAAGCACAGATATTGACCCGTATGTTCGACGATCCCCGTATTGAAGGACACTTCCCACGTCCGTTTGGGGTGTTTTACCAGGGATTCCGTCCTACGTATGAGGAGCAACTGAATTTCCAGGTTGAAGATGCGTTTAGCAAAAGAGGTCCTGGTGACCTGGATAAACTGCTGGCTGGTAAGGAAACCTGGACTATTAAATAGGAGCTTTAAATCCACCAATAAATAGAAAGCATCTTCCGTAAGGGGATGCTTTTTTAGTTATATGAAAAATGCGCTTCCACCTTTGGTAGAAGCGCATTTTTTGCAGCTCTGCCTGCGGCGGGCGCAATACATGGTTATGTTAATGGCCTAATGTGCCTATACTAAATACCATTTGATACAACAACAACACTCCAAACACGATCATACTTCCTCCTGCTATCTTATTCAGCCACTTCACATTTGTCAGGGTCAGCTTATGCCTGATCTTATCTGCTACAAATACCTTTAATATATCTGTAGACAATACCCAGATCAAACACACGCCATAGGTGATAATCTTGTGCCCGGTAGAATGCGGGCTGTTCGATACGCAGATCCCCAGCCAGAAAAGGATCACACCGGGGTTCAGGGTATTCATCAGGAAGCCGGCCAGCCAGATCTTCAGGTAATCATGTGTTCTGAACATCTCCGGCTTTTCATCGCCGGTACTGATCTTTACCTTCTTGAACAGCAAGCCGTACAGGCCCATACCAATCAGTAAACACCCGCCTACGATCCCTATCGGCTTATTATACTCTTTCAGGTCCGATATGAATGCGGTGGCCAGGTTGCCCAACAATACATACATAATGTCGCTGAATGATACACCCAGCGCGAAGCTAATACCGGCTTTGAAGCCGTTATTCACACTATATTTTATAATCGCAAAGATGACGGGGCCGACAGATACCGATAAAACCAGTCCTAGAGCCACTCCGGAGAAGACCGCCGATAAGAAAGCAGATGTCATGCGCTACAAGATTCCCTATCTAAAAATGAGGGGTAGACTCCCCAATGTGGATGAAGTTACCCCTCTTTTTACTTTTTTAATTCGTTAAAGTTCTTACACTGACTTTAGCTTAGATGCCAGGAAGTTCTCCCAATCCTTCAGTTTCTCTCCTTTCATAACGCGGGGGAACTTGTTCATAGCGCCTTCCTTGCCCTTTACGCGCAGGTAGTCGATGAACGCATCTTTTGGCAGGACCTCAACAAAGAGTTCCTTCAGTGCTGAGGTACGTTCTACAGCATAGTCGTCATTTACCTCACACAGGGTCTGGTCAATGATTTCACGTACACGGTCGCAATCTACATTCCCATCATCAGTACCAATAAACCAGCGGTGTGCAAACAGGCCATTATGAGGGAAGCCTGCTACGGTAAATTCACTGATGGTAATACCCAGTTTCTTCTGTACAGCATCGACTGCATTGTTCATGTTATCGATGCTCATATGTTCGCCACAAAGGCTCAGGAACTGTTTGGTACGACCTACAATAACGATCTCATGTTCTTTTACGGAAGTGAATTTCACCACGTCACCGATCAGGTAGCGCCATGCGCCGGCACAGGTAGATAACATCACCGCGTATTCCACATCTTCCACTACTTCGTGGATCATGTAAGACTTAGGGTTTGGTTTCACCTCGCCATCGCTGGTAAAGTTCTCTTCTGTAAATGGAATGAATTCGTAGAAGATGCCGGTATTCAGGACCAGTTTAATGCCCCTTACACCCGGACGTGCCTGGAAGCCAAAGGAGCCTTCCGAAGCCATATATGTTTCAATGAAATTGATCGGTTTGCCCAGCAGTTTCTGGAAACTGTCGCGGTAGGGCTCGAAGGAAACGCCTCCATGGATATATACAGCCAGGTTTGGCCAGATCTCATGGATGTTTTTCACCCCGTGATATTTGATGATCTCTGCCAGTACAATCTGCACCCAGGCAGGCACACCGCATACCGTACCTACATCCCATTGTGGCGCTTTGCGCACGATGAGTTTGATACGTTGTTCCCAGTTTGGCTTTTTGGAAATATTACCGCCCGGTTTGTAGAAACGTCTGAACCAGCGGGGGATGTTTTTTGCCTGGATACCGCTCATATCCCCTTCGTAGTAATCCCCTTTTTCATACAGGGCGGTGGTACCACCCAGCATCAGGATCCCCTTGGAGAATGATTTAGGAGGAATGTCGAAGTTAGCCATCGAGTACAGCTGCTTAACCCCCACCTTCTTTACGTTACGCAGCATATCGCGGGTAACAGGTATATGCTTGCTCGCAGATTCGGAGGTTCCCGAACTGAGGGCGAAGTATTTAATTTTTTCAGGCCAGCTTACATTAGCCTGACCTTCCAGGCACTTATGCCACCATTCCGCGTGCATCTTATTATAGTTATGCACGGGTACAGTGGAACGATAATTAGCGATGATATTCGGGCTATTCAGTATGTCCTGGAAGTTGTAATGCTGACCGAACTGCGTATCCTTAGCTTTGGTAAGGAGCCTGTACAATACCTGTAACTGATACTGACGTGGCGTACCTAACTTGAATGTGAACTTCTTCCTGATGCGCAGTGACCTGGATATAAGATTACCTAAAATGGCCATTAATTACCTTCTTCTTTATAAACTGCAAAAATACGGCGAATTTCGGATTAGGTGGAGACTCAATTTTTATCAGACCGGCCGTTAGCAGCCTGAACATTCTACTTCCTGTTATTGTCCCCAATTGGCAATCCAATACAAACATATTACTAAAAACGATATGGCAGGTAAAAAAATTGAAACGTACCTTTGCTTCATGTTAAAAGAAACCCTTCTCAAGGCAACACAGGCTGGCGGACAAGTTTTACAGCATTATTTCAACGGGGCTTTTCAGATCAGCAGCAAAAGTACCATCAATGACCTGGTAACGGAAGCCGATAAAGGGGCAGAATCTGCCATCTTTAAGGTGATCCAGGATACCTACCCTGACCATTTCATTCTCAGTGAGGAGTCGGGCGAACTGGTAACTACCTCTAATACCAAATGGATCATTGACCCCCTGGATGGTACGGTGAACTTTGCCCATGGTATTCCTATCTGCTGCGTAAGCATCGGTGTGGAAGTAGATGGAGAAATGGTATTGGGTGCTGTGTACAACCCTTTCCTGAACGAGTTTTTCTTTGCAGAA
The DNA here is from genome assembly GCF_034424315.1 of Chitinophaga sancti. Classification (GTDB taxonomy): domain Bacteria; phylum Bacteroidota; class Bacteroidia; order Chitinophagales; family Chitinophagaceae; genus Chitinophaga; species Chitinophaga sancti. Next base: position 5,797,503 of record NZ_CP139972.1, on the reverse strand, counting down.
AAAGGGAAAGGTGCTACAAAGAACGACAAGTCTATTCACGTATCTGCCAAGACAGATCTGGGTAGCGCCTGCATGGCAACGGGTTTTCCTTACCAGTGGGAAGGTGGCGAGAATGATCCGGTGGACATCTTTGCGTACTTTGTGAAGAGAGGACAGGCTGTACGCCGTCTTGGCTCAGCAGCCATAGATCTCTGCTGGGTAGCCGATGGCCGTTTTGATGGTTATTATGAACATACACTGAATGCCTGGGATGCTGCTGCCGGCTTCCTCATCGTGGAAGAAGCAGGTGGTAAAGTCACTGACTTCAAAGGCAACAGATACTCTCCTTACCAGCGTACGCTGATAGCCACCAATGGCCATATTCATGCGCAGCTGGTAGACGTCGTTAATGGAAAATACTGAGCAACATAATGAGTGAAGAAAGAACCGAGATCAACTCGTTAGGCGAATTTGGCCTGATTGAGTTTCTCACCAAGAATATTGAAATCCAGCAGTCGAGCACCATTTTAGGTGTGGGTGACGATGCTGCCGTGATCGACCACTTTGGCCGTCAGACAGTCGTGTCTACTGACATGCTGGTGGAAGGTATTCACTTTGACCTGATGTATACCCCCCTCAAGCACCTGGGGTATAAATCGGTGGCCGTGAACCTCTCCGACATATATGCCATGAACGCTACACCTACACATATTACGGTGAGCATTGCGTTCAATAACCGCTTTTCGGTGGAAGCACTGAACGAGTTCTACGAAGGCGTATATGCTGCCTGTGAGAAATATGGGGTAGACCTGATCGGGGGTGATACTTCCAGTTCTCAGAAAGGGTTTGTGATCAGCGTAACAGCACTGGGTGAGGTAGCACCTGACCAGTTCGTGAAGCGCTCTACTGCCCAAAAAGGCGACCTGCTCTGCGTATCCGGCGACCTGGGTGCCGCATTCTTAGGACTGACCCTGCTGGAAAGAGAGAAAAAGATCTACCTGGAGAGTCCGCAGCTGCAGCCTGACCTGGAAGAACAGACCTATATCATAGGCAGACAGCTGAAACCAGAACCAAGAAGAGATATCATTGAGTGGCTGGAAAAGAACGACATCAGGCCAACGGCTATGATGGATGTGAGTGATGGCCTGAGCTCTGAAATACTGCATATCGCCAAGCAATCTAACCTGGGCGTAGTACTGTATGAAGAGAAAATACCGATTGCACAGGAGAGTAAGGAAATGGCCCTGAAGTTCGGTATGGATCCTACCGCGTGTGCACTGAGTGGTGGTGAAGACTATGAACTGCTGTTTACCATGAAGCAGGAAGACTACGATAAAATTGTAATATCAGAAGAGATCAGTGTGATCGGGTATATGGCAGACATCAGTGAAGGTGCCCATATCCATACAAAAGGTGGTAATAAATTCAAATTAGTAGCGCAGGGCTGGAATGCATTCCAGCAATAAAATATTGAGTTCGGGGCTGATTAAAAAAGGGGTGTCCGTGATGGAGACGAAATGGCTTTTACGCAATTCTCAGTGCCTTCATTTTACTTTTTAGTCAGCCCCTCCCCGAAAATGGTTTTCATTCCCATTGTCTTTCCTGAATGTTTTATTAACAAAAATTTCCGTTTTCGATCATTAGTTTTCCGCTTTGCGTAATGTAAACTCTTGTTTTTCAGTGGACATTTGCCTCACTGTAAAACAACTCCATGACACTGAAGAATGCACTGATCCTAACAATAGGCAGCATCGTTATCTCCTTTCAACCAATTTTCTCTCAACAAATCACGCCGGCGCAAAGATTAGTCCTGAATACCGGAGAAGATTCCCTGAATGCGGGTACCTCTTCCAGCAGAACGGTTATTTCCGGGTATGGTTCAGCGTTCTACCAGCGTGATATGAATGAAAAGATGGCCCGCGCCACATTAGAAAGGGTCGTATTATTTGTAGGGCACCAGTTTAACTCCAAAATCGCCTTCTTTAGCGAGATGGAACTGGAAAATGCCAAAGTTCAAGCGAATGCCATTGACAACGGTTTTGCCGGTGAGCTTTCGATGGAACAAGCTTACCTGAAGTTCAGCCTCAATCCCCGCCAGTACATTGTAGCTGGTTTGTTCGTACCGCGTATCGGGATCCTGAACGAAAACCACCTCCCTGTCAATTTCAATGGTGTACAAAGACCGATTGTGGAGCAACTTGTGATTCCAGCTACCTGGCGCGAACTGGGTATTGGTTTCTATGGGCGTGCCCGCCGCATTCCCCTGAACTACACGGTGGCTTTGGTGAATGGCCTGAACGATGCCACCTTTACCCATGGTACAGGTGTGGTTGAGGGCAGGGCTGAAGGGAGTGGCGCTTATGCCAATAACCTCGCCATCACCGCAAGCCTTCAATACTACTGGCAGAACTTCCGCTTCCAGGTATCCGGCTATGCCGGTGGTACCAATGGGCTCAACGCCCGTAAGTCAGACAGCCTGAAACTCAGTCATGGCACCTTTAGCCTTCCACTCTACCTGGGAGAAGCTGATATCATGTACAGCAATAAAGGATTCTCTGCCAAGGCAATTGCTACAATGATCTCCTTTCCCAACGCCTACGATGTAAACAGAGCTTACGCCAACAACGTAGCGAAAGTGATGTACGGCGCTTATGGCGAGCTGGCGTATAACCTGCTGGAGAACGCAGTGAAGTACAAAGACCAGCAATTGAACATATTTGGCAGGTACGAAATGCTTGACCTCAATTCTTCCATTCCTTCGAACGGCATTTACGATGGTACACTGAAACAGCAACATATCATTGCCGGTTTCACCTACCTCCCAATACCCAATGTGGCAATCAAGGCAGATGTGAAAATCCTGCATACAGGCGATGAAAATCCTGCCCTGGTGATCAATCCAAGTCCGGCAAGGGTGCCTTACAGGGTTAATAATTCCTTCCTGAATATTGGTATCGGTTATTCATTCTGACAATCGGAATTTATGGAAAATAACGGCAGAAGAACTTTTCTGAAAGATACCTGCAAGATCTGTGTATTGGGCGCTGTATCTTTTTCTGTGGCTGACTTTCTGGCCTCGTGCGGCACTGCACAAAAAGGGTTTAAGACAACTGTAGACAACCACAAAGTCACCGTGCCACTGACACTCTTTGATGCCAACAACGCGCAAATTATCAGCCCCAAAAATTACGAATACGAAATAGCCGTTCAAAAGAATGCTGACAACACCTATCAGGCCTTATTACTACGCTGTACACATCAGCATAACCCACTCGTGCCTACCGGCAACGGTTACCTGTGCAGCCTTCATGGCAGCCAGTATGACAAAACCGGGAAGGTAAAAAAAGGCCCTGCTGAAAAACCGCTCCCTATCCTGCAAACGGAAACCACGGCTACCAATTTGATCATCTACATATAACTAATTATCATGAAAAAACTCGTATTACTGTTCGCTGTAAGTGCCATCACGATCCTGTCTTGTAGCAAAGACGGTGACAATGGTGCTTCTAACAGTGATTTTGCTGCCCTGGAAGACTCGGTAACCATCAACTTTGTAAACAAAACCGCTATTCCGGGCTATGAAGACCTGCTTACCAAAGCCACTACGTTCAACAACGTGGTGACGGCGCTTAACTCCGCTACTACTGAAGATAACCTGACTGCTGCCAAAACAGCGTGGAAGGATATGCGTAAGACATGGGAACAATGTGAAGGTTACCTGTTCGGTCCCGTTGAAGATGATAACTACGATCCGAATATGGATACCTGGCCGGTAGACTATGTACAGATGGACTCCCTGCTCAATAGCTCCAATGCGCTGGAAATAGCAGACATTGAGGGGCTGGCAACGCTTTCCCTGAGAGGTTATCACCCGATCGAATACATCCTGTGGGGTACTGATGGCAAGCGTGCTGCTGCCGCCCTTACTGCCCGTGAAAAGAAATACATCACCAGTCTGACTGTAGACCTGAAAAATACCTGTACCAAGCTACGTGACAGCTGGGTGGTTGCCGGCGGTAACTATGCTGCCAAAGTACTGAATGCAGGTAAAGGTTCTCAGCCATTCCCTACCAAACAAAGCCTGTTTACCGCTATAGCAGCAGGTTTGGCAGACATCTGCGGAGAAGTGGGCGAGTCTAAAATGAAAGACCCTTATGATGCGCAGGATCCGAATATTGTAGAATCACCTTTCAGCGGTAACTCTACTACAGACTTCAAGAACAATATTGTGGGTGCATATAACGTATATATGGGAACCTTCCTGGGCAGCAATGGCAAAAGCCTGCATGCATTGGTAGCAGCCAAGAACCTGAGCCTGGACACCAAGTTACAGCAGCAGTTTGAAGCAGCTATCGGCTCCTTTGATGCGATCACCATGCCTTATGAGAAAGCGATCATCAACCAGAGAGGCTTGTGTGCTACAACCATGAGCAACCTGGTAACGCTGAAAGGCACCATTGAAGGCGATCTTGAGAATTTCATCCTCACTAATATCAAAGATTGATTTGAACCAGCCGGCACTTCTACTGAAGGCCGGCTACTTTTTTAATATACTTTTCAATGCGGATAAGGAAGATCTATTTAGCAGCAGCCTTACTGGCCTGCCCTTCATTGCTGATGATGTGTACCAAGCCGTCACCCTTCAATGAGGAGGATTACGACCCGCGACTGAGCGGTGGTGCTGCTACCGTATTTGATGCGACCAGCAAAGCTTTTGGCAACGTCATCCCTGGCCTGAGCAACTATGACCAGCATGTTCACGACCTGGGCGACAACAGCGTAGACCAGACCTTCGTAACAGCACCGGCTACTATCAATAGTGGCTTAGGTCCTATTTTCAATAATGTGAGCTGTCGCAGCTGTCATCATAACGATGGCAAGGGAAGTCCGACCACCGGTACAGTGACATCTTCTATGCTGATGCGCTTGAGTATTCCGGGTACGGATGCACATGGAGGCCCTGTGGCTGTACCGGGGTATGGATTGCAGTTGCAGGACCTGGCAGTGTTTGGCAAGACAGCAGAAGCTTCTGTCAAAATCACCTATACAGAGCAGGTGTATACTTACCCTGATGGTACGGTTACGACCCTGCGTAAACCGACTTATACTTTTGTCAACCCCTACATAGCAATGCCTGTAGATCTGATGGTATCGCCGCGTATGGCACCACCATTTTTTGGGTTAGGATTGCTGGTGAATATCCCGGAATCTACGATCCTGTCTTATGCAGATGAAAATGATGGGAATGGGGATGGGATCAGTGGCAGGCCAAATTATGTGTATGATCCATCAACTGATAAAATGATGCTGGGCAGGCTTGGGATGAAGGCGAATACGGCTACCATCCTCACACAGGCCGCAGCAGCATACCAACAGGATATGGGGATTACCAGCAGTATTTTTCCGAAGGAAAGCACTTTTGGACAGCCGCAGATGGATAATCTGGCAGATGATCCTGAACTGCCGGATAGTTTGCTGAATGCGGTAGAGTTTTACCTGTTATCACTGGCAGTGCCGGCGAGGAGGAATACCACAGATGGGGAAGTGATGGCCGGGGAGAAATTGTTTGCGCAGCTGGGTTGTAGTAGTTGTCATATTCCTACGACGCAGACAGGGGTTAATGTACGGTATCCATATCTGAGTAATCAGCGGATACATGCTTATACGGATTTGTTATTGCATGATATGGGGGATGGACTGGCAGATGGAAGGCCGGATTTCAGAGCGAATGGTAGTGAATGGAAGACCCCGGCCTTGTGGGGGGTGGGTTTATTTGAGAAAACGAATGGTACGCCGTTTTATTTGCATGATGGTAGGGCAAGGACACTGGAGGAGGCGATATTGTGGCATGATGGGGAGGCGGCGAAGGTGAAAGCGAAATTTAGCCAGCTGAGTGCGGGAGAGAGAGGGCAGGTAATTGCATTTTTGAAATCTCTTTAATATCGATCTTAGTGGCTGCTTCACAGCTATGAAATTGACTTAAAACAAATGGCCGGTCAGCAAAGCTGACCGGCCATTTGTTTTAATATCACCGGACGATTACTTTTATTGTCTGGCTATTATGTGTTGGCGGTAGTACCCCTGCGAATACGCAGAATTTTAATTGATAGGTACCCGGTTTATCCGGCATTTGTACTTCTATCCTTACTATTCTGCGTTCTATTGCTTTGCTTATTGTCAGTGCTGTTTTCACTGCGGGAAATTCTATATCCTTTTGCGTTATCGCATATCCTACGACCGCTTCATTCGCCGTATCCACCGGCACGGCTTCATGATATCCATTATCCACCTGCAATAGAAATCCCATGGTCGTATTTGGTTTTACCTTCACCTCCCGCATAGCAGGAATAAACTGAATCAAAGAATAAGAATAATACGGATCCTGCAAATGGAATTTTACCAATCCTTTCGGTGTATTAAAACTATCTGTCACCGGGATGTTTTCAGTGTCATAAGTTATCTCTACCTGTTTCCCCCATAACTGCTTCTCCGTTTCCCAATAGTTATACTGGCTCCGGCGACTATAACGGCTATTGATGCTATACCCCAGTCCATGATCACTATAGAACATGTACTTGGAAGGCATCTGGTAGCTATTCAAAAACACGACAGGACGGCCGCCTGCATGGTCCTGCAAAGTTTTTGCCCACTTCCTGTTATCATGAATTTCCGGACGGATATCCACTCCCGGCATAAAATTCCAAATTAGATATACGCGGGCGATAGTCACCACTAACAAAGTGGCCGGTGCGAGATATTGAATCACTTTCAGTGAACGACGGATAGACCGCTTTCTTCTTACTGACTGATGTGCCAGTACCAGCACGGGTGTAAACAACATCACCGTCCAGTTAGCCTCTACCCTGCCCTTGAATGTACTGATCAGGAAAAACACCAGTACACCTATCGTACAGAACTTCAGGGCTCTTTCAAAAGCACTCTGTATAGGACATACAAACGCATAATATAATACTAACCAACCTGCCAGCGGACCGAATAAGAGGATTTGTCCAAGAATGTATTCTATTGTAAAATTAAGCTGGTATACAGACGCATTTCTTTCTATCAGGTGATATTGCAATGAAGGAAAGTTATGTGCATATTGCCAGTATAAATGCGGGAAGAATAAGATCGTGGTAATGATCACTGCGACATAGAACTTGAATACCCGCAGGAGATTCAGGTTAGAGAGCACCGTAAAACCAACCAGTAATACACCATGGTACTTGCTATAGAACATGAGTGCCATGCTCAGTGCCAGCAGGAAAGTATTTCTCCAGCTTTGCTGTTCCAGGAATGCGCGGTAGATGTAAAAGTATAATGCGGCAAAGAAAATCAGCGGTACATCCGGCACGGCCAGCATTCCGCCCACCTGCATTGCACCCATAGCCAGCAACAGGAGGTAAAAGAGGCGGTTATCCTTGCGGGGAATCAATTTGTCTGTAATGATAATAGTACCCAGGTTCAGGATCACCATGCCAATACGCACACCAAATTCATTGTGAAAAAGGGCATAGCCCAGTTTGATCAGCACTGCAACCATTGGTGGGTGGTCAAAATAACCCCAGCTCAGGTGACGGGCATAAACCCAGTAATAAGCTTCATCATCCATCAGTTCTGTAAATCCTGCCTGTATGAGGCAAAGCAGGAACCAAACCAACAGGAAAAGGTTCTTATATTGATTTTTGCTAAAAAAGCGTTGAATGCCCATGAACTTTGTGCTTGAAACCGCTAAGATAAGATAAGTTGCTGGAAGGCCCAGCTTTCATCGAGCGCCAGCATGGCTGTACGGAAGCCTGGGGCGATGCGCCCCAGCTCAGCAGAAAGTCCTGCTACTACTGCCGGATATGCCGCTGCCATACGCAAGGCTTCATCCGGTGCAATACCTACCTGCGCGATACAGTTCTTTACTGCCTCCAGCATGGTGAGCGCAGAACCGGATAAGGTACCCTTTGCATCTTCATAGCGACCACTTAGGGCGTTCCAATGGAATGCATAGTCAGGGCCATCGCTGGCAGCTACCGCATCGGTGATCAGGAACAGGCGGTTGGCCATGATCTTCTTGCTGATGCGGATCGTATTGTAATCTACATGAATACCATCGGCCACGATACTTGCATGTACTTGTGGATGATCGTAAATAGCACCTACCATACCCGGTGCGCGGCTCTGTAACTGCGACATGGCATTGAAGAGGTGCGTGCAGGTAGTAATTCCGTTTTCGAAAGACTGGTATAGCTGCCCGTAGGTACCGTTACTATGGCCAGCAGATACTAATACGCCAGCATCCTGAAGACGGAGAATCAGTTCGGGCGCTACGCGCTCCGGGGCCACAGTCATCATTTTCACAATGCCGGCACCATGGGTCAGTACCCAGTCTATATCTTCGGGGCGCGGGGCCTTTATGTATTCCGGAATGTGTGCGCCATTCTTTTCAGGGCTGATGTAAGGCCCTTCAAGGTGTAAGCCCAGGCAACCTTCACCACCTTGTTCCCAATACTCTTTTACGGCAGCAATGGATCTTAAAATAAACTCAGGAGAATGTGTGGGAATGGTGATCATGAAGTAAGCGGCACCGCCTGCTTTGGAATATTCATAGGTGGCTTTGATAGATTCCACATCCGGCAGGGAGGGGAAATATCGGCCATTACCACCATAGATCTGTAAGTCTATAAATGCAGGTACCAGGTCAGCACCGTTCAGGTCATGGATAATAGCATGTGGGGGAATTGTTCGTTGGGTTACAATATCGGTAATTCTACCATTTTCGGAAAGTACGACATGGTCTTCCAACCAGTTATCGCCAGTGAAGATCCTGCAATTGCTATATGCATTCAGCATGGGTTATGTTTTTATGATCCGCCAGGCTCACTGTTCATATAGCTCCAGTGGTAACCCATCCGGATCGGTAAAAAATGTAAATCTCTTTCCGGTATATGGGTCGATTCGGACAGGCTCCGTAAGGACTGCATGGTGCTGCAGGTGAGCCACGGCATGGTCGAGATCAGGTACTGCAAATGCCAGGTGACGCAGGCCACTCGCCTCGGGTCGTGATGGACGAGGCGGAGGATCGGGAAATGAAAATAGCTCGATCACATACAGTCCATTCAATGCAAGATCCAGTTTGTAAGAAGAACGTTCTTCCCGGTATACCTCCCTGATTATTTCCAATCCAAGGATTTCCGTATAGAACTTTTTACTCTGTTCATAGTCTGAACAGATGACTGCGATATGATGAATGGCTTGTAGCATTAAAACAATTGAAATTTATCAGCATCCCTGAGGAAGGGGATTTTCTCCCTTATTTCGTCTAGCTTGGTACGCTCAAGTGTAGTAGTAAAAATATCTTCTTCGTGGCTCTTCCTGTAAAGTATTTCGCCCAGTGGATCAATGAGGCTGGAATCACCACTGTGGTAAATGCCATTACCATCGTCTCCTACCCTGTTCACACCGATAGCATACACCTGGTTTTCGATAGCGCGTGCCTGAATTAAAGTTTTCCAGGCGGTGCTACGGCGCTCAGGCCAGTTTGCCACGTTGATCAGCAGGTCGTATGCAGGTGCGTTGGTATCCGCATTGATCTGATTACGCTGCCATACAGGGAAACGCAGATCGTAGCAGATGTTGAGGCATATTTTCCAACCTTTTACGGAAGCGATCAGGCGGGTATCACCGGCTGCATAATGCTTGTCTTCACCGGCGTAAGCAAAACGGTGACGTTTGTCGTAAGCACCGGCTACGCCATTGGGCTGCATCCATACAAAGCGGTTGTAGTATTCGCCATCTTCCTCGATAATGAGGCTACCACCGATAATGATGTTTTTCTCTGCTGCTTTTTTAGCCATCCACTGCACGGCCTTACCGTCCATCTTTTCAGCCAGCTTTTCAGGAGCCATGCTGAATCCTGTGCTGAACATTTCAGGCAGGATCACGACTTCGGTTCTTTCCCTGATGCTATCAATCTTTTCATTGAACATATTCAGGTTAGCGTCAATATTTTCCCAATGCAGTTTAGTCTGTATAAGTGTTACTTTCAGATCTGACATAAATTATCGGTTTCTAATTGCATAAAATTACGATGACTTCGGCTAAAAACTTTTAAAATTATAGCCCTTCTTTTGCAATTTGTTTAATGATTTCGCTTATCAGGTCGGGTTCATATCCTTTTTGCAGCAAATATTGGGTAGTCTTGTACTGTCTTTTCAGGTATTGTTCTCCTTTCAGGGAGGCATATTTCTTTTCAGTCAGCGATTGCAGTACATCCATATAGACCTCATCATCAATCTCCTGCATTCCTTTTTTAATAGAGTAGGCAGAAACCTGATGTTGTTTGAGGCCTGCCAGGATCTTTTTACGCCCCCATTTCTGCGAGCGGAATTTACCACCGGCATAGGCACGGGCAAAGCGTTCTTCGTTCAGAAAATTGTCTGCAATAAGTGCGGCAATGGCTTCATCTATCTCATCACCACGCAGCCCCAGCTCCAGGCTTTTTGTTTTCACCTCGCTGTGGCTGCGTTCCTGATAAGCACAGTAATGACGTAGTTTTAAGAGAATGGAAGTCTGCATTATTTCTTTACGATCATCAATCGTGCGTAGTTCAGCATGATCTTTTTCTCACCGCCACCTTTTGGGAATACTACGGTAGCGATACGATTGTTTGGCGCTCCTTCCATATTAAGGATGGTTCCGAAACCGAATTTCTGGTGTTCCACGTCCATCCCGGCTTCCATTGTAGCCGGATCGTCCGGGGTAAAACCGGCACTTGGTACGTGGTTGCTGGCTGCGGCGTTGCTAACGGGTTTAGGTGCAGGGCGTGGACCGGCTACTGGCTGGGAAGACTGGCTACCCGGCGTTTTCTTCTGCATCCGGTCGAACATATTGCCTCCGCCACCATTATTGCCCCAGAGGCCACCACCACTATTGATCGGGCTTCTGTTGCCTACAGCACCGCCACCGGCATAGCTGCGGTCAATGTACTGTTCCGGCATTTCTTCCAGGAAACGGCTGGATTCATTGTTGACAAGCTGCCCAAAGCGGTAACGGCTGTTAGCATAAGTGAGGAACAACCTGGCTTTGGCGCGGGTGATCACCACGTAGAAAAGACGGCGTTCTTCTTCCAGCTCCTCCCTTGAATTGATGGAGAGGGAACTTGGGAAAAGGTTTTCTTCCAGACCTACGCTGAATACAACCGGGAACTCCAGTCCTTTTGCTGCGTGGATCGTCATTAGTTTCACCACATCGCTGTCTTCATCGTTGCCTTTGTCAGCATCGGTGAGGAGGGTGATCTGCTGCAGATAGGTACCCAGTGATTTTTCCAGTAGTTCCCCGTCTTCAGTAGGTGTTTCGGTGAATTCCTTTACGGAGTTCAGGAGTTCCTGAATGTTCTCGTAGCGGGCGAGGCCTTCAGTAGTTTTATCGTTGAAGAGTTCTTTGACGATGTTGGTAGACTTACCCACCTGTACGGCGATGTCGTAAGCATTTTGTTTACCCAGCATAGCCTGGAAACTGCGGATCATGATCACGAAGTTTTCGATGGCTTCCAGGGTTCCCCCTTTGAATCCGAATTCCTGCGCTCTTTCCAGCACGTTCCAGAAGGTGATATTGTGCTCGTTGGCAAAGATCATCACTTTTTCAACAGTGGTTTTACCGATACCACGAATCGGGTAGTTGATGATTCGTTTCAGGCTTTCTTCGTCGGATGGGTTCATCACGATACGGAGGTAAGCTACGAAGTCTTTGATTTCCTTGCGCTGGTAGAAGGACATACCTCCATAGATGCGGTAGGGTATGGCTTTACGGCGCAGGTTTTCTTCGAATGCGCGGCTTTGCGCATTGGTACGGTACAGGATAGCGAAATCCCTGTTTGCATAGTGGTTGCGCAGCTTTTGCTCGGCAATGGTTTCGGCTACGAATTTGCCTTCCTCATTGTCGGTCATAGTACGCACCAATTTTATTCTTTCGCCGGTAGGGTTATCAGTCCAGAGGTTCTTTTCGATCTGCCCCTTGTTGTTAGCGATCACATCGTTGGCAACCTGGAGAATGGACTTAGTACTACGATAGTTCTGTTCCAGTTTTACCACTTTTGTATCGTTGTAGTCCTTTTCAAACTGGAGGATGTTCTGGATGGTAGCGCCGCGGAAGGAGTAGATACTTTGCGCATCATCCCCCACTACACAGATATTTTCGTGAGCAGCACCTAATAGCTTGATGATTTCGTACTGAGCAGGATTGGTATCCTGGTACTCATCGATCATGATGTATTTGAATTTATGCTGGTATTTGTGCAGTACTTCGGGGAAGTTCTTCAGCAGCTGGTACATTTTGAAGAGCAGGTCATCGAAGTCCATCGCGCCGTTTTTAAAGCAGCGTTTGGCATACATTTCATACAGCTTACCGGTCATGGGGCGGTTGGCCCTCATATCTTCCTGCTGGATGGCGTAGTCATGCTGATATTCTTCAGGGCCTACGAGGCTATTTTTAGCGGAGGATATACGGTTATAGACCATGTTAGGTTTATAATGTTTATCGTCCAGGTTTTGCTCGTTGATGATTGTTTTCAGTACGCTTTTCGCATCATCGGAATCATAAATGGTAAAATCATTGGGGTAACCGAGGCGATGGGCTTCGGCCCTTAACAAACGGGCAAATACTGAGTGGAAGGTACCAATGTAGAGGTTCCTGGCTTCAGTACCACCAAGGATCCTTTCCACGCGTTCCTTCATCTCTTTTGCAGCCTTGTTGGTAAAAGTGAGTGAGAGGATATTAAAAGCATCTACACCGTTGTGGAGCAGGTGGGCGATACGGGTGGTAAGTACTTTCGTCTTACCTGAACCAGCGCCCGCTACGATCATTAACGGGCCTTTGATATGCACAACTGCTTCGCGCTGCCGCTCATTCAGTTCGTCTAAGTAATTTGCCTTCATTATTGTTATTAAAAATCCACATTACCATCAGGAACTGATGGTCAAAAAAATTAAAGGGAAGCCGTAAAAGTACGAATTAAATTCATGTACCGGTCGCTCAATGTGGAGAGCGAGGCTGGATGCAGGTGTCAGGATATTTTTAATTGTTAGGTAAAGGGAAATAATGTCCGCTGCAGATGGTAAGATCTGCAGCAACAAAATTGCCTCCATTTCATGTAATAAAAAGATTAGAAGCGTACGATTCTTGACTTCAGCATTTTTCTGGCGAAGTGGATACGGCTTTTCACTGTTCCCAGTGGTTCATTCAGCATGGCTGCGATCTCGTAATATTTATAACCTTCAAAATAGAGCATGAAGGGTTGCTTGAATATTACGGGGAGGTTGTAAACTGCTGAATGTACATCCTTGATGCGCAGATTAGTTTCCGCAGCATTTCCGATTGTAGGAATCTGCTGGTGCATAAGGAACTCGCCGGCGGAATTGTCGAGCAGACGGAACTGCCTGTTGCCCCTGCGATAATTGTTGATAAAGATGTTGCGCATGATGGTGTAGAGCCAGGCGCGGATATTGGTACCTGCAAGGTATTTATCGCGATTGGCGAGCGCACGGAAAAGTGTTTCCTGGTAAAGGTCTTTTGCTGATTCGGCATCCTTAGTGAGGGTAACAGCATACGGTCTCAGGAAATCGGCATTTCCGAGTAAAAGTGCGTTAAATTCTGTCGATGACATGTTTAAGGAGTTTAAGCATCTGAAAAAAATTTGTTTCAGCTGATAAACCGGATTGAAGGGAAACAAATATTACCAGTATGGGATAAGTGAATATGGCTGCTTGCTCTAAATCCGGATGGGGGTTGCATCACATTTTTCAGGTCAGGTATCCCGATGTTTCACAAATAATATCGTTGCGCTATTACGACGAATAACAGACATTGGGCGCCGGCTTACATGATAAGTAGCAGGTGTTTCCATGGTGGTATAATTTTTCTGGTTGCTGATTATTGGGGGATTTGGTTTGCAATCTCTTGTCTAATAAATAATTCCTGTGCAATCTTAAATACCGGACGAGACAATGCTTTTTTCGATAATATGGAATAGTCGTGGGTATTTACTAAGGCACGCGTTGTACAGATGGATTCTAATGTAAAATGACACTCAACTGACTGACTCTTAACACAATTTAACAAAACATTTTATTATTGCCAAAATAATTCTATGTGCAAATGATTGGTTTTTTTTGTTTTTGAGATATTACTTTTTTGCTTTCGATTGCAAGTAAAAATCATAAAAAAAGCGAAGGCGTTGCATGTGCAACGCCTTCGCTTTTTTATTATATGTATGCCTGTTATAAGCAGGCGATTTTTCTCACTCTGTTTTCGTGTCTGCCACCTTCAAATGTGGTATTAATGAACACATCCACCATTTGCTTCGTGACTGCATCATCTACAAAGCGGGCAGGTACGCACAATACATTCGCATTGTTATGACAGCGGGCCAGGCGGGCAAGTTCTTCGCCCCAGCAGATAGCTGCACGGATACCCTGATGTTTATTAGCAGTAATTGCTACGCCATTTCCACTACCACATACAAGTATACCAAACGCGGCTTGCTCTCTTTCTACCAGTGTTGCTACCGGATGAGCGAAATCAGGATAATCGGCAGATTCACTTGAGAATGCGCCTACATCCTTTACCTGCAGACCTTTTGCTTCCAGGTAAGAAATGATCTCCTCCTTATAGTCGAAGCCAGCGTGATCAGACCCTATAGCAATGGGCAATGACAAATTGAATGTTGTTTGTTGTGACATAAAAAAACTTTTAAACAGTGAAACCGTTACGCTTTTATCAGGACCACTCTTCTATTTCCGGTTCTTTTTCTTTATCCTCCATATTTTTCAGTGCTCTGACAGAGATATAGATACTGATTTCATACAGCAAATATAAAGGAGTAAATACAATCAGCTGGTCAATTACGTCAGGTGGTGTGATTACTGCTGCAAGCACCAGGATGATCACGATTGCATGACGACGGTAAGTACGCAGGAAGGTTGGCGTAATCAATCCGATCTTCGTGAGGAAGAAGATGAGTACCGGCAACTCGAATAATACCCCCATACCGATCACGATCTGGGTCATCAGGTCGAAGTAGTCATCTATGAAGAACTGGTTGACTGCTTTGGTCGTTACAGTATAACCCGCCAGGAAGTTGATAGTAAATGGCGCCATCAGGAAATAACTGAAGCAGATACCCAGAAAGAACTGGAAAGATACCCAGAAGATAATTCCTCTTGCTCCTCTTACTTCTCTTTCCTTCAGTGCAGGCTTTACAAAACGCCAGAACTCCCAGAAGATATACGGGAAGCCTAATACTAAACCTACCATAAATGCCAGTTTGAATTGGAGCATGATCTGGCCGGTCAGCACATGGTTCTGAAATACGATATCTACCGGAACAATACAAAGCTTGTCTCCCAGCCCGGTTGCGTGGCTGATTTTACACAGTGCGATATAGGAAGGAAAATCTCTGTTGGTTGGTCCAAAAACGATTTTATCCAATATTTCATTTGTATATACCCAACCGATGATACCAAACACCACAATTGCTACAGCAGCGCGGAACAGATGCCCTCGTAGTTCTTCCAGGTGGTCAAAGAAAGTCATCTCCGCTTTCTCGTTGTTATTTGCAAAAATTCTTTTGAACATATCTGTTTGTCAGGCTGAGTTAAACATTATTTCCTAAGGAGCACAAATATAGCGGTTGCCTGTAAGAAAACAGAGTAATGCAGATGGTTTTAATGTGATTTAAATGCGGAGTGGAAATAGTATTGTATGGACTGGCAGAGAAGTTGATATAAGGTTAACGATTTAGCAGAAGCAGAGGGTACTTAAAAAAAGAGAGCCAGCCCGAGAAGAATCAAGAGCCGGCCTTTCATCCATTGTTTGTTAACCCCAAAAAAGTTGAATTCGAGAATGTCTTTAGTTTCCAGTGTCACTTCCTATTTGATTGATGGCAAGCTTTCAAAATAGTCCGTGTTTCTGGTTACTTTTAAATTTCTATTACAAAAATAGTAAAGAATTATGTTATTATCAATGTTGTAACAATTTTTTTTACATCCTTTTAACAAAAATCAAATCATTGTGTTACATCATCTGTAGCAAATGTATAAAATCCGTGTTAATTCCCTACTACTTTTTTTAAATCGTTTTAGCAGGTCAGATGCTTAATGACTATGCAAATATATTAAAAAAAATGTCACAATATCAACACCTGATTTCTTTTCTTTTATAAAAAACTAGTAAGTTCTCCTAAATACCTGACAAATAAGCAACTAAAAATGAAGTTTTCTTAAAAAAAGGCGATATTTTATCCAGATCCGGATAAGTATATGATCCTCTTCACTTAACCGAGTACCTTCATTTTAATCATTTCGATACGTGTCTCGGTTACATTTATAATTTCGAACTCATAATCATTGATAATGATGCGCTCTTTTTGACGGGGAATCGTTTCGTGATGATTGATGATATAACCGGAAAGCGTTTCACTTTCATCCTCCGGGAAATCAAAGCCATACTTCTCATTAAGGTAATCCAGCTCCAGCCGGCCCGAGAAAATGTATTCTTTTTCTGCGATCTGCTTGTCTACAAATTCCTCCTCATCATGTTCGTCTTTGATTTCTCCGAATATTTCCTCGAGTACGTCTTCGATAGTGACGATACCTGCGGTTCCTCCAAATTCATCTACAACCCATGCAATGCTTTTACGTTCCTTATTGAACTTGCCCAGCAGGTCGATGGCACTCATTGTCTCCGGCACGGCCAGGATTGGGTGCAGGATCGCCTGTATATCCGCAGGACCTTTGAACATATCCAGCTGATGAATATAACCGAGTATGTTATCAATCGTGTTTTCGTAGATGATTATTTTGGACAGTTTTGTGTCCACGAATTTCTTTTGTGCCTTTGAAATGGGGCTATTTATTTCCAGGGCTTCGATTTCCTTGCGGGGAATGAGGCAACCACGGATTTTTACATGAGCCAGAGACAGGGCATTTTCGAACAATTCTGTATTCAGCTCCTGGTTCTCGGTCACATGTTGTTGCGACTGGCGTATAAAATGCTCCACATCTACACGGGGAAAAGAAGTAGCGGTTTCTATAATTCTTACGTTGAAGAGATATTTCAGGATCCATTCGGATACTGACACGAGCAGACTACCTACTACGAACAGCGGTTTTGAGATCACTGAAATAGGCAAAGCAAAGAAACTCAGCAGTCCTTCGGGCCGGGAGCGGAAAATAGCACGAGGCAGAAAGAAACCGAATGTGAGCAGGATGAGGGTAGCCAGCAGGACTTCCATCAATAATAACAGGGGCTGGTAGCTTGTACTTTCCTGTGGGGAGAGCACTTTGTTCCAAAGGGGCTGAAAAAAACCAGCGAACAGAATGCCGTAGATAACAATAGTGATCGTAAGGCCCAACAGGCTGGTTGCCAGAAAACGGGAGGGGTTATCATTAAAACTGGCCAGGATTTTTCCGGTAGCGCGTCCTTGTTTCTTCTTGAGCTCAATGCTTAATTTGTTCACATTGGCAAAAGCCGTTTCTAACCCGGCGAAGAAACCTGCCAGCAATACCAGGAATGCCAGTATCGGGAGTGTATATGTATCCATATGTAACAAAAATAAAGAATTTCCTGACTGCAAATAGTGTGCAGATTATTTGGGAAAGGGGGCTGCGAGGCCCCCTGACAATGCAATTATTTTAAAAAGGTATCTATCAATGCCTTTACTTCTGCCTGGGCAATCTCCAAGGTATCATTGATCACAATTTCATCAAATTGCTTAGAGAAAGATAACTCATATTTAGCCTTTCCCAATCTTTCATCCAAAGATGCCTGGGTTTCAGTTCCACGTTCGCTGAGACGCTTCCTAAGCGCTTCCATTGAAGGCGGCTGAATAAAGATCGTAAGTGCCCCATCTCCGTAATGTTCTTTTATAGAGAGGGCACCCTTCACATCAATGTCTACCATCGGCACTCTTTCATTAGCCCAGATCCGCTCTAATTCAGACTTCAATGTGCCATAATACTTACCTGCATATACCATTTCAACCTCTGCAAATGCCTGAGCCTCTATCTTCTCATGAAAGTCCTCCTTTGTCAGAAAATAATAGTCTTTGCCATCTACTTCATTCTCTCTTGCCTCCCGGGTAGTAGCAGAAATGGAGAATTCCAGCTGTGGCATATCTTTCAGCATTTGCTTCACGATAGAAGTCTTACCTGCACCTGATGGGGCAGTGATGATAATAATCTTATTAGCCATAATATAGTTTCCCTTATTAAAAGTAAGCCATAAGCAGCAAGGTTTGGCTCTTGTAGCTTATGGCTTAAAATATTCTGCGTACAGTTAATTGTACTTATACTCTCTTGATATCTGCACCCAGCTTGCGCAGGCGCTCATCGATGTACTGGTAGCCACGGTCGATCTGCTCAATATTCTGGATCACACTCTTACCTTCTGCACTCAGTGCAGCAATCAGCAGTGATACACCCGCCCTGATATCAGGTGATGACATGGTAATACCTCTCAGTTTGTGCTGACGGCCCAGGCCAATTACCACTGCACGGTGAGGATCGCACAATACGATCTGCGCACCCATATCGATCAGTTTGTCCACGAAGAACAAACGGCTTTCGAACATTTTTTGGTGGATCATCACACTACCTGATGCCTGGGTGGCTACCACGAGTACGATACTCAGGAGGTCCGGCGTAAAGCCAGGCCATGGATGGTCAGACATTGTAAGAATAGATCCATCCAGGAATGTCTGGATTTCATATTTATCCTGGGCAGGGATGTAAATATCATCACCCTTGATCTCCAGTTGGATCCCCAGCTGGCGGAACTTTTCAGGAATGATACCCAGGTGCTGCACACCGGCTCCCTTGATAGTAATTTCACTCTGCGTCATAGCAGCCAGACCGATAAAGGAACCGATCTCAATCATATCAGGCAGCATACGATGGCTACAACCATTCAGGGAGGTTACACCTTCGATCGTAAGGAGGTTCGATCCTACCCCACTGATCTTAGCGCCCATGCTGTTCAGCATTTTGGACAGCTGTTGCAGGTAAGGTTCGCAGGCAGCATTATAAATAGTAGTAGTACCATGTGCCAGGACAGCAGCCATTACAATATTGGCGGTACCCGTTACTGAAGGCTCATCCAGCAGCATGTATGTACCTTTTAGTCCACCATCGCCGGCTTCGAGTCTGAAGTAATTATCGTCATTATCATATACGAACTGAGCACCCAGTTTCTCAAACCCGATGATGTGGGTATCGAGACGGCGGCGACCTATTTTATCACCTCCGGGTTTAGGGATGTAGGCTTTGCCAAAGCGGGCCAGTAATGGACCAGCTATCATGACAGAACCTCTCAGCCGGCCTGATTTCTTTTTAAATTCTGCACTCTCCAGATAAGGAAGGTTGATCTGATCGGCCTGGAATTCGCAGGTGTCACGGCTGATCCTGTTAATCTTCACTCCCATATCACCCAACAATTCTATCAGCAGGTTTACATCCAGGATGTCCGGGATATTGCTGATGGTCACTTTTTCGGGAGTTAGTAAAACAGCACTGACAATCTGTAAAGCTTCGTTTTTGGCACCCTGGGGTACAATTTCCCCTTTAAGACGGTTGCCACCTCTTACTTCAAAAGCACTACTCACTTGTTCCTGTTTTTATATTTTTGGTTCTTGTTGTTGTTATTGTTTTTAGTTTTTCCGCCTTTGAAGTTATTCTGCTGCTGGAAATTGCGTTTTTTGTTGCTGCTACCATTATTAAGGCTGGATGTGCGTACAAATTCAGCATTGGTGTTAAAGTTTGGACTTGTTGCAGCAATCACTGCGCTGGCATGAGCGGCAGTATTGAAACCAGGATGAAACTCCAGCTGACCGTTAGTAATACCGGTAAGTTCTGCCTTGATAGCATCGTCATGAACACTTTCCTTATGCCAGTTGCTATAGGCCAGTTTCATGTAATTGCCAATACATTGTGTAAACCCGTCCTTCTTTTCAGGATTATCTTCTGCAATGGCTTTATCTATCACCATTTCCAGGTTTTTACCGAAGTGACGGTTGCGGGGATACTTTTTAGGATAAGGCAGTCGTTCTGGTCTTGCTTTCAGGGTTTCACGCGTTGGAATGGGGTAAGGTGATTCTACATCTAATCTGAAATCGGAGATGAGAAACAGGTGATCCCATAACTTGTGCCGGAAGTCTTCTACATTGCGGAGGTGGGGATTGAGCGTGCCCATAAGTTCAATAAGCGCCATTGCATTGGCCTGGCGGTGATCTGGGTCTTGTATGCTCAGGACGTACTCGATCATCTTTTGGATGTTCCGTCCATACTCCTTCATAATCAAATGGTTACGGGTGGTATTGTATTCCATATCACAATTTAAAAAATACTATTATAGTCTTGCTTGAAAGGTAAGTTTGTGCTTTGCGCATTCACAAATGCAAAAGTGCTAAAGGAGAACATTTGTCAATTTTGTACCCTGGGCTCTGGCTTAAGCCGGGATGGCTTTTTTTATGTGAAAGCAAACCGTTCTATGCAAACTTATGAAAAATAGTTTAATTGTACGATAGCTGGGAGTTCCGCGGGTAATTAGTTTAACTTTTTCTATAGAATCAGCCGTGTTATCAATCAAATGTTAAATCTCTCCCAAATTCAAGATTCCTCCAATAACCGGACCTTAAATTCATTGTTACAACGGAAATTCTTCAAAAAATTAGGATCTAACAACAAAGTTGCGCTTGTAAAAGGCGCAGGATCAGGCATCTGCAAAGCATGGCTGAACTGGTTTTATTCCCGGGCAGTCCGGCTGCTTTGTTGTCACAGGTCTTTTTATCCTATTTACTGCGCGATAATTATAAAAAAATGCCGCAATTGATCATTGCGGCATTTTTTTATAATTCTTTCCCCCAGTTATCCAGTTCTTCTTCTGTCCATAATTCAGGGAAGAAAACAATTCTTTTATTACGGGGAGGCAGGTATTTCTGCCAGTTGGTACCACCTGTAGCCGCTATATCTTCCGGCTTACGGTTCAGGTAGCGCACAGCAGATTTATAGTGCATCAGTGGCCAGCGTACATTAATATTAGTATCATACTCTTTCAGGGCTGGCATGAGCTCCTGCTGGTCGGCAGGGGATAATTTCCTGTACTGCGCCTGTATATTATTATCCTTATAGCGGTCGGCCAGTTGCAGGAATTCACTCATGTATTTTAGTTCAAACTGCCTGAGAGTAAGGGTTTTCTTACCTGTAGACAATTCAGTAGCCCCACTTCTCCAGTAGATCTGATCCAATATCTTATCCAGTTCAGCCCCCATGAGCGCCGGGCGCTGCGGCTGGTATACCAGGTTCACTAATTCCGTAGAGCAGATCTCTATTTTCCTGAATTGCCCGCTCTGAAAGCCGGAAGCCGGCAACAGCGCCATACGAAATTGCAGGAACTGATCTTTGTCCATACCATCTACCATGATCTCAAAAGAGTTGATCAGATTACGGAAGTAATTATTGATCCTTTTGAGCTGGGTTTTGAAGCCTGTTACTGTCAGTTCGGGTGCAAAGCTGATTTGCTCAATAGCCTGGAGGGTGAGTTTGAAATAGAGTTCAGTGATCTGGTGATAAATAATAAAGATGTTCTCGTCCGGAATGGGGGTACGGGGATGCTGGAGGTTGAGCAACACGTCCAGCTGGATATAATCCCAATAGGTCAGATAGTCGGCATAGAGCAGCCCATCCAGATAGGAAGACAGGTCCTGGCCCATAGCAGCATACTTCTCTTCAAGACGCTTGATCTTGTCGGCGATTTCTGTTGTAACCATAAATATGTATATGAGATTTAGAATTCCCCTCCCCTGCCGCTGATGGCTGGCGGGAAGGGGAAAATATCATGGGGCAGCCTATTCCACAACGTTGATGGTTCTGTAAAAGCTCTCTTCCAGAGATATCAGTGTTTCGGTGCGTTCTATGCCTTTGATCTTCTGCAATTCATCATGGAGTATGCGGCGAAGTTGTGTAATGTCTTTACAGATAATCTCTGCAAACATGCTATAGCTACCAGTCGTATAGTTTAGACGTACCATCTCGGGTATCTTACGCAGTTCTTTGGCCACAGTGTCGTACATGGAGCTCTTTTCAAGGTAAATACCGATAAAGGCAATTACATCATAGCCGATCATTTTTAAATCTACATGTAATTTTGTACCTTTAACGATACCCAGTTCTTGTAATTTCTTCATTCTAACGTGGATCGTGCCACCGGAAACGAAAAGCTTCTTCCCGAGGTCAGCGTAGGAGATTTCTGCATTATGCATCATTTCACTGATGATCTGCAAATCGAGTTTGTCAATATTCAAATTGTGGCTCATTTTTACAATTTGTTTTTGTATCCGTTAAATTTACATGCAAATATTTGAAAAATATCGAATTTTCAAAAATTTTTCTTAAAAAATTTGCAAGAAAACGGTTATGTCTTTAGATTTGCATCATAATAATCATTCAAAACAACAGCGGCGTCAAAAAATACACGCCAAAATTGATGAAAAGGAATGAGAAGTTCTTAAAAATTGTGGGGTGATGAAATTTGGCAGACATGCCCTCTTGTCTCGGGGGTTGGGAGTCCAGGATAAACACAGCATAATGGGTTGACCACTAATCTTATTTGTGCTGCGGCTAACTGCCCAGTGGAGGTTCGAGTCCTCCCCCTACAGCCTTGGTTTAAAGCTGTTCCGTTCACGCGGAACAGCTTTTTTGTTTTTAAGACATTGCTGAACCCAAATGCGCATACGTCTCTTTTTATCAAATTCCTCCCCATTTCTTCAATAAGTTCCCCCTTTCAAAAGCATCAAAATCCTCCTGTTTCCAAATTCTCTTACTTTTGCAGCCAAATGGGCCAAAAAAAATTACAACGTTTCGCAGAAATTGAGACATTTCCGAATGTGCTGATCTACCCGGAAGGTATGCCGGGCAAATGGCAGTCATTCTATAAGAATATCAACCCGCTTACACTGGAACTTGCCTGTGGTAAGGGAGATTATACTATTGGACTCGCCAGGCGCTTCCCCGAAAGGAACTTCCTGGGTGTAGACCTGAAAGGTAACCGCATCTGGAGAGGAGCTAAAACCGCCATTGACGAAAACATCAATAACGCAGCCTTTCTCCGTACCCAGATCGATAAGCTTAATAACTATTTCGCCCCCGGCGAAATCAGTGAAGTATGGATCACCTTCCCCGATCCATTCCTGCGTCAGTCCAAATCCAAGAAAAGACTGACCCATCCTAAGTTCTTACAATTATATCAACCACTTTTGGCACCAGGCGGTACGATCAACCTGAAAACCGATTCTCCTGAACTTTACGCCTTTACCCAGGAAGTGATTGAACATAGTGGCTGTACTTTGGTGGAAGATATTCCCGATATTTATGCTTTACCGGAAGTACCTGCCCTTTTACAGATCAAGACATTTTATGAAAAAATGCACCTGGAAGATGGCAGAACAATCCGCTATCTTAAATTCAGATTGCCGGAACAACCAATGGACTGGAAGTCTATAAAATTACCATCGGATGCAGCCCCAGCTGAAGGAGGGAATTGATTTTTATTATAATGACGACGGCTACGTAGTACTCACCGCTGCTTTTCTCCTGAATAGGGGGTATTGCTGTGGGAATGGTTGCAGGCACTGTCCATACGATTACAAAAAAGTTCCGGAACCCCGCAGAACCGATCTACTTGCTGCCCGGAAGTTAAATAATAATGAAAAAGGCTGAGATCGCAGCCTTTTTCTGTTCTTGGCACGGAAAGTGCCCGTTATGTGTGACAATTCCGTAACCTTAAAAGGTGTACTTTGGCGTCTGCCGGGAAAAATGGTTATATTACAATGAGAGACGCTGTTGAACATCAACTTACTACTAGTCAACCTACTAGCATGTCAGTACTCAAACTAAAACTGGATCAGGACCAATTAGTGGAAGACTTCTTTGGGTCGACTCAGTTAATTGGTATCGTGTCTTCTGCACGGGATTATCAGGTGTGCTGGCAGGTAAATCGGGATCTGCACTATGATTTCAGGGTGAATAACTCCCTCGAAATCAACCTGACCAAAAACCAGCGGTCGTTTTTCTTCAGCGTTTTTGAATTTGAAGAGCCGACCAAATCAGCAGCTCATTATTTTTACAATAATCACTGCCAGGCAGAATTCCTGCTCCCCGAGCTGAAAAATGTAGATTATCTCTGGCTGATTAAAGGAGATTACTACCAGCTGCAGGATGTAAAAAAATTAATCGGGCAATTACGTCATGTAGAGCCCATACAATTAGTATCTTTATTGGATATTAGAAAGCTCGAAAACAAGATGAACCTCATCTTTTAACCGGCAGCAACCGGTTTTCCTCACCGAATCACACTATTGCATGAACAGTTCGATTGTTTCATGATTAAAATCTTTTTGTTATGTGGCAGGAGAAAGACAATCAATTATATCGTGCCTTTACATTTAAAGACTTTAAAGAAGCATTTTCATTTATGACCAAAGTGGCACTGATAGCGGAAAAAATGGATCATCACCCTAATTGGAACAATGTCTATAATAAGGTGGAGATTTACCTGAGCACGCATGACGCCGGGAACGCTATCACCGACAAGGACCATGCACTGGCGAAAGCTATAGATGGTTGCCTATAAATTTTATACTTAAACAGTGATTCGGATCTTTTTCTTATTACTGTTGTTTTGTTACTCCAATATAGCCAAGGGCAACAAAGCTGCAAAAGACACGCTGGCAACAGATTTCAATAATCTTCCAAGCAGTTTTGATCTGCGGCCCTGGTTACTGAGCATTGAAGAAACGGGAGGACAAGTAACACCACAACAGGTACCCAATTTAGAATTTAACCACAACGTCTCACTTTTCCACGACTCGAAGAAGAATAATGGAAAAGGACACGATTGCTGGCTGCGTCTATCCGTAAAAAATACAGGTAGTGAGGATTCTGTACTTTCCCTCTTTGCAGGATGGCATGATCATATGTACTGGTACGTACAGGAAGGCCAGCAATTACGCCTCCTGGTAAAAACTGGTATGATGCTGGACAGAGACGATATTCGCCGGTGGGAACATTATGCCTTTCCCCTGATAGTACCTCCCGGTCAGACACGTACTTTCTACTTACATATCAATAACCAATTCTTTAACGAGAACCCACTCATGCCTGTATTGTATGATGCCATGCAATACAATAACTTCCGGAATACCACACTGGCACATTTCCGCAAGGAAGCTGCAATGATCTTTATGCTGCTGGGCATGCTGCTCGTGTGCCTTACCATAGCAGTGATCAACTATATACAGTTGCCGGATCGCTCCTATCTCTACTTTGCTGCATACATGCTGGGCCTGATCCTATTCTTTGCACTTCGCCTGGATAGTAAACCTTACCAGTTATCTATCTTTTATAAATGGCCCATGCTGAAATATTACTGGGATGTGCCTGCATTGTTATTCTGTTTCTATCTCATGTACCTGGCCTTTGGAAAATCGTTTCTCAACCTGCAGGAGCGGTATCCCTTTATGGAAAGGCTGTTCAATATCTTTGCTTCCTGCATCGGGGGAATTATTATCATCTGTTTTTATTGCATAGCCAGGGGAATGTACCAGGTGCCGGGAATGATCTATAGCTATGTTTACCTGGCTACCCTCCTGCCCCTGCTGGCAGTATTTGCTGCACTGGCTAAGCGTTCGCGCCACCATCCGCTGGTGCGCTTCTTCCTCTTTGGTTCGCTGTGCTTTTATATGGCAAGTTTTGGTTCCTTCCTGATGCTGATAAGACCACTGGGGCTGATCAGCGCTTTGGGAGAATTGTCAGCTCCTTCCCTGCTGATCATTATCGGAGTGCTTATGCAATCTATGTTCTTCCTGGCAGGACTGAGTTATCGCAACAAACTGGTGCACCACGAAAGAACCCGTACACAGGAATTACTGATCAAACAGCTAAATAAAAATAAGGAACTGCAACACAAGCTGAATGAACAACTGGAAGAACTTGTGAAAGAACAAACTACAGAAATTCTGCGCAAGAAACAGGAGCTGGAAGAGCAACGTAAAATACACCTGGAAACAGAGTACAATAAAAAACTGACAGAGATAGAACTCAAAGCCATCCGGGCACAGATCAATCCTCACTTCATTTTCAATTGCCTCAATTCCATACAGCTGTTCGTCATGCAGCGGGATTATGAATATGCACAAAAATACCTGTCTGATTTCTCTTACCTGATCAGGAAAACACTGGATTTCTCAAGACGAAATTTCATATCATTAGCTGATGAAATTGCGTATCTCAACACTTATCTTGGACTGGAAAAAATGCGGTTTGAAAACAAGATGGAATATGAGCTGATAGTAGATCCGCTAATTGCTACGGCAGAACTGGAGATCCCGGCCATGCTGCTGCAACCCTATGTAGAAAATGCTGTAAAATACGGGATGACTAATTCCCGTGACCATATCGGACAATTGCTGATACAATTTAACCAGGTAGAACCAGATATGCTGGAATGTCTGATTGAAGACAATGGTATGGGTATTAACAGATCGAAGTCCATGCGTACATTGCCCAAGCATCACCAGTCTTCCGGCATGGAGATCAGCTCTAACCGCGCTGAATTGCTAAACAAAATGTACAACACCGGAATTCACATAGACATCATTGATAAATCGGAGAAAAATTCTGTGGAAAGTGGTACTATTGTGCGGATACTTATTCCCCAATTGTAGGCCAACTACTACTCTTTAGACTTTTATGATAAAGGCCGTAATTATAGATGACGAGCGCAATAGCCGGGACATTATTTCCCTTATGCTGGAAAAATATTGTCCGCAGGTAGAAATTGTAGCTACTGCTTCTGACTGTGCTGATGGCATTGCCACCATCCGGAAATTCCAGCCCGAGCTGGTCTTTCTCGACCTTGAAATGCCTGATGGAACCGGGTTTGATGTATTACTCGGCACACAGGATGTAACACCTTTCGAAGCGGTATTTGTCACTGCTTTTGAAAAGAAATTTCTGCATACCATCCGCTTCAGCGAAGTGGAAATAATATTAAAACCGATAGACCGGGAAAGCTTAACTACTGCCATTACTGTTATCAGTGCACGACTGGCAGCAGGTAAGAGCAAAGAACGGTACAAAGTACTACTGGGAAATTTTAGTAAGGGCCGAAATACAAGTATGGAGCTGGTATTGCCACAGGTGGAAGGAGATGATAAAAAAATCGGCCTGACAACCATCACTTATCTTGAGGCTTCCGGTGATAAAACTTTATTCTACCTGGATGATCATCATCAGGTGCTGGCGAACCGGCCGTTCAGGTATTATGCAGATCTGTTCAGTACTTTGAAATTTTACCAGGTCAATAATCTGCAGATGGTGCAAATGAGTCAGATCGGGCATGTAAGTACGGAAGGAGGAAATGTGGTGATGCGCAATGGCGTAACCCTGGAAATTGCGGAACGGCGAAAGAAAGATCTGTTGCTACATTTGAAACAATATAAATAAAACCAGTTTTCATAATAACAAAAGGGGCTGTCTCGAAATTTGAGACAGCCCCTTAATTATGTAAGGTTGGGAGTTGCTTATCCGTTCATGGAGATCAGGAACTCTTCATTATTTTTAGTCCCCCTCATGTGCTGTAACATGAAGTGCATAGATTCTTCTGTATTCATATCCGCGAGGTGATTGCGGAGAATGTGCAGGCGTTTCAGATGATCTTTATCAAGGAGCAGATCATCACGGCGGGTAGAGGAAGCTGATACGTCGATGGCAGGGAAGATACGTCTGTTCGCCAGTTTACGATCCAGTTGTAATTCCATGTTACCGGTACCTTTGAATTCTTCGAAGATCACTTCGTCCATTTTAGAACCAGTATCGATCAGTGCAGTAGCGAGGATGGTGAGTGAACCACCATTTTCGATCTTACGGGCTGCACCAAAGAATTGTTTTGGTTTCTGCATAGCATTTGCTTCCACACCACCACTCAGTACCTTACCAGAAGCAGGAGCTACGGTATTGTGGGCACGGGCGAGACGGGTGATAGAATCCAGCAGGATCACCACATCATGTCCGCATTCTACCAGGCGTTTTGCCTTTTGCAGGGCGATGGCAGAAACTTTCACATGTTTTTCGGCTGGTTCATCGAAGGTAGAAGCGATGACTTCTGCCTTTACGCTACGTTCCATATCGGTTACCTCTTCCGGACGCTCATCGATGAGCACTACCATTAGATAAACTTCGGGGTGATTCGTTGCGATTGCGTTAGCTACTTCTTTCAGCAACATGGTTTTACCAACCTTTGGCTGTGCTACAATCAAACCACGCTGACCTTTACCGATAGGGGTAAACATGTCCATGATACGGGTAGAGTAGTTATTGGAAGTAGTAGTAAGACGCAGTTTCTCGAAAGGAAACAGCGGTGTCAGGTAATCGAAAGGTACGCGGTCACGTACTTCTTCAGGTGATTTACCATTGATAGTTTCTACTTTCAGGAGTGCGAAATATTTCTCACCTTCTTTCGGAGGTCTAACGGAACCTTTAACGGTATCGCCTGTTTTCAGACCGAATAATTTGATCTGGGAAGGAGACACGTAAATATCATCAGGAGAACTGAGGTAGTTATAATCGGAAGAGCGGAGGAAACCATAGCCATCAGGCATCATTTCGAGTACACCTTCACTGAGGATAATACCATCAAATTCTATATTGAAAGCAGGTTCTTTCTGCTTGTTGTTGAAACGTTGTTTCTGCGGCACAATAGGCTCTTCAGGCATTACGAAGTCGTCGTCATCCTCTTCCTCCTCTTCTTCTTCCTCGTCTTCTTCCACTACTTTTTTAGCAGCAGCAACGGGTGCCTTGGTAGCAATTACTTCTTCCTCTTCATCCTCCTCGTCTTCAGTGAACTGAGGGATGATTTCATCGTCGTCGTCATCAAATGTCAGGGAAGGAATACTATCCAGGTCTATATCGAAGTTTTTCTTTTTGGGTTTGTTGTCGGATGCCTTAGGTTCTTCAACTTCTTTAGCTTTATTGAGTGATCCAGGTTTTCTGCCGCGTTTTGGTTTTTCATCTGATGCGGCTTCTGCTACTGGTTCTTCGTGTTCGTGCTCGTCTTCCTTTTTTGTTGATTTCCGTTTACGTGTCTTCTTTTCTTCTCCATTGGCCGGGTTACCTTCTGAGGCCATTACTGCCTGCTTGTCGAGAATTTTGTAGATAAGATCCTGTTTGCTCAGTTTTTTGGCGTTTGGCACATCCAGTTTCTCTGCAATGTCAAGCAGCTCAGGAACGAGCATGTCGTTCAGTTGTAAGATGTCGTACATCATCGTGTGTTGTCAAATTTTAGAAGTGTTGCAAGGTGGGTACCACTACATACCAACATACACCAATTACAAAATAATTGTTTTTTGAGTCCAATAAATTTAATCTGGTTATTAAATCTGATAGGGAATGTTGAGTTTAGGACTGTCGATTAGGATGGAAATTTGAACTTAATCAGACAGATTGTAACGCAAGATTAAAACAACTTTCTCTATTATCCAAAAAAAAAGCAGGTTCCCAAAAGCCTGTAATCCGGCCCTGAGGCAGCTTGGAGAGCGGTTTCAGGAAGGAAAACAGCGGCCCACAGCCTGTCTCCGGATATGGTACCGCATATTGCCAGCAACATTCCTGCCAAATCGGGGATAACAGTATTTTTCCACATTTAACATTTTATTTGGAAACCCGGACTTAGGGTTAATTTTTCCCCAAGCCTGGAAAAGACCTGAAATCAGGAAAGGGGGTAAAAAATTAAAATTGATTCAAGCCCAAAAAAGGCGGTGTTATGCAGTATGCTTCCTATCACTTAAATTTGCAGTCCTAAAATATATACATATATGAGCCAAAGAACGAAGGTTAAGCAGATACTGCTTGACGAAAAAACAGACTACAACGTAGTGGTAAAAGGTTGGATACGGTCGTTCCGTAACAATCAGTTTATAGCTCTGAACGATGGCTCTACCAATAATAATATCCAGATTGTATTGGACCAGAATTCCGTTTCTGCTGAACTAATCAAGCGCCTTACCACGGGTGCCTCTATCAGCGTATCAGGTACTGTAATCCCATCCCTGGGTAAAGGTCAGCGCGTAGAAATCAAAGCTGTGGAACTGGAAGTACTCGGTGATTGTGACGGTGAAAAATATCCCCTGCAGCTGAAAAACCGCCCGAGCCTGGAATATCTGCGTGAAATTGCGCACCTGCGCTTCCGTACCAATACCTTTGGAGCCGTATTCCGCCTCCGTCATTCACTGGCATTTGCTGTACACAAATTCTTTAACGAAAAAGGCTTTGTTTACCTGCACACCCCTATCATTACCGCCAGTGATGCTGAAGGTGCCGGCGAAATGTTCCGTGTAAGTACCCTGGATCCCAAAAATCCGCCACTGACAGAAAACGGTGATATTGATTATAAAGAAGACTTCTTCGGTAAAGCCACCAACCTGACCGTATCCGGCCAGCTGGAAGGCGAACTGGGAGCAATGGCATTTGGCGATATCTACACCTTCGGACCTACCTTCCGCGCTGAGAATTCCAATACAGCCCGCCACCTTGCCGAATTCTGGATGATCGAACCAGAAATGGCTTTCTATGATCTGGAAGACAATATGAACCTGGCAGAAGAATTCATTAAATCCGTAATCAGCTATGCACTGGCCAATAACAGGGAAGACCTGGAATTCCTGGCTGCACGCCTTGCTGAAGAAGAAAAACAGAAACCACAGCAGGAAAGAAGTGAAATGGGGCTGATCGAAAAACTGGAGTTTGTACTGAACAATGAATTCCAGCGCCTCACTTACACTGAAGCAATTGACATTCTGAAAAACAGTAAGCCAAATAAATCCAAGAAATTCAACTACCTGATCGAAGAATGGGGTGCAGATCTGCAGAGTGAACACGAACGTTACCTGGTAGAAAAACACTTCAGGAAACCAGTGATCCTCACAGATTATCCTGCCGCTATCAAGGCATTCTACATGAAGCAGAACGCAGATGGTAAGACTGTAAGAGCAATGGATATCCTCTTCCCTGGCATTGGTGAAATCGTAGGTGGTTCACAGCGTGAAGAAAGCCTTGATAAGCTGGTAAAACGCATGGAAGAAATGAAACTGCCTGTTGAAGAAATGAGCTGGTACCTGGATACAAGACGCTTTGGTACTGCGCCACACGCAGGTTTTGGCTTAGGTTTCGAAAGACTGGTACTGTTTGTAACTGGTATGGGTAATATCAGAGACGTCATTCCTTTCCCAAGAACACCGAAGAGTGCAGAGTTTTAATTTATAATATGCACAATATTTAGAATAGCTCCGGGTGAAAATCCGGAGCTATTTTTTTATGGAATTTCTTTACGGCCGTGTCTATATTATAAATCTTTAGTTATGGCTGAAATGAACACCCAATCCAATCCTGGCAAACAAAGAGGTGGCCAGCGCGCAAAGAAACTGAGTACCCGGGTAGATATGACCCCTATGGTTGACCTGGGATTTCTGTTAATCACCTTTTTCATGCTGACCACCACCCTGCTCCAACCCAAAACCATGGACCTCATTATGCCCCGTGAAGACGGAGATCCCCAACCACTGGCGGAAAGCAATGCAATGACAGTACTGCTCGGTGCTAATAATACCGTGAAATACTACGAAGGCATGTATCATCCCGAAGACGTGAAAACCGCCAGCTACGCGGAGATCAGGGATGCGATCATCAAAAAAAGAGCAGATATTCTCAGGAAAACAGGCGATAATAAACTAATGGTGCTGATCAAAGCCAACAACAACGCTAACTACAAAAATGTAGTAGACATCATGGACGAAATGCTGATCAACCGCGTAGACCGCTATGCCATGGTAGACATTACAGACGAAGAAAAAGCATTACTGAAATAGGCATTTTCGATACCTTAGTAAGGTAAATCGCATTAACACTATGGTAACCACTCATTCCATCCCTGTTGTAGACCTCGCCGCCTTTACCAAAGGCGACGCAGCCAGCAAGGCAGCCTTTGTGCAGCAGCTGGGTAAAGCTTACGAAGAAGTAGGATTTGTAGCAGTAAAAAATCACGGTATTCCTGACAAACTGATTGAAGACCTGTAT
Organism: Chitinophaga sancti; assembly: GCF_034424315.1. Classification (GTDB taxonomy): domain Bacteria; phylum Bacteroidota; class Bacteroidia; order Chitinophagales; family Chitinophagaceae; genus Chitinophaga; species Chitinophaga sancti. The sequence goes on along the minus strand of NZ_CP139972.1, from coordinate 5,765,359 downwards.
AAATATGTACAGCAATTCTTCGCACTGCCAGCTGATGTAAAGAGCAGTTACGAAATTCCGGAACTGGCAGGCCAGCGGGGTTATACCTCATTTGGTAAAGAACACGCAAAAGGATTTGAAGCACCCGATCTGAAAGAATTTTTCCAGTTTGGACAAACTGTTACAGACGGTGATCCAATTGCCAAAGAATATCCGGATAATGTAGCAGTAAAAGAATTACCCGCATTTACTCCTACCTGCACAGCAGCCTACAAAGCTTTTGAAACATCAGGTATCTCCCTGTTACAGGCAATTGCACTGTATCTCGGACTGGAGGAACACTACTTTGATCAATTTGTCCACAATGGTAATTCTATCCTGAGAGCCATCCATTATCCTCCTATCAAAGAAGAACCTAAATCTGCTATCCGTGCAGAACAGCATGAGGATATTAATCTGATTACCCTGCTGGTAGGTGCTTCTGCCGACGGTTTGCAGATCCTGGATAAACAAAATAACTGGGTACCGGTTACCTCTCTGCCAGAGCAGATCGTAGTCAATGTTGGAGATATGCTGCAAAGACTCACGAACAATAAACTGAGGTCTACCACTCACCGCGTGGTAAATCCACCCCGTGAATTATGGGGTACCAGCCGCTTTTCTATACCGTTCTTCCTGCATCCTAAATCAGAGATGCCGCTGAATTGCCTTGAAAGCACTATCGATGCCGAACATCCGAAAGAGTATGACCCTATTACGGCAGGTGAATACCTGGATGAACGACTGAGAGAGATAGGATTGAAGAAATAAATCTCCTTTTTTAGGAAGCCGGCCCCGCAATGGCCGGCTTTTTTATGATAATTATCATAGTTAGCCCAACAAAATCAAGCTTTTGTCGCTTAAATGTTTGATATTTTCAATATTTTATTGAAATTCGGGCAGCCTTAATTTCCCGCATAAAGTGTTTCTTCGTCATATTCCATTCCTGCGGGCTGTTTTTTTGCACAGTCTAACAGCCTATGGTGGCCCGCAAGGTCACCTGGCTATGATGTTGAAAACATTCGTCCAGCAACGCAGAGATTTAACAGAGGCGGAACTGATGGAGTACAATGCCTTCTGTCAGCTCCTTCCCGGCGCCTCCTCTTCACAAACGCTCACCCTGATAGGCTACAAACGCGGCGGAGTACCATTAGCGGTAGTTACGCTCCTCATATGGATAGCACCAGCCTGTTTGCTGATGGGATCTCTCAGTTTCCTCCTACAATACTTTGATCAGAAAGCCCTGCATACAGATATTTTCAAGTACGTACAGCCCATGGCGGTAGGCTTCCTTATTTTCGGCAGCCTCCGTGCTTTCAGTATCAGTATCCGTAACCTTGCGACCTTCATCATCATGATGGTAGCTTTACTGACCGCTATCTATCTGAAGTCGCCATGGACTTTTCCCGCATTGATCATCCTGGGAGGCATCGTATCTAATTTCAGTAATAAACGTATTCCCGATATTCCGGATCAGCCTAAAAAGATACAGTGGACAAACATCTGGTTGTTTGCCACCCTCTTTATACTCGCCGGTGTGTTCTCCGAAGTAGCGCGTACGCACAACTGGATGACCCGTCGTCCATTCAACCTGTTTGAAAACTTCTATCGCTTCGGCAGCCTTGTATTTGGTGGTGGAGATATCCTGATCGCAATGATGCTGGAACAGTATGTAACCCGCTCCAAATCGGCGTTTATGAGTGCTGAAGAGTTGCTGACAGGAGCTGGTATTATGCGTGCCTTACCCGGGCCAACATTCTCCATTACTGCTTATGTAGGTGGTATGGTTATGCACAACCTGGGTCCGGGTTATCAGCTACTGGGTTGTGTACTGGCACCCGTAGCTATATTTTTACCCAGCCTTCTACTGGTATTATTCTTCTTCCCTATCTGGACAAACCTGAAAAAATACGTCGTCATATACCGTGCACTGGAAGGTATCAATGCAACAGTAGTAGGTATCATGTGGGCAGCGACCATCATGTTATTCATGGCCATCACACCCACATGGTATAATATTCTGATCACCCTCAGTACATTGGCTATCCTGGCATTTTCACGTCTCCCCTCTCCTTTTATCGTACTCGCCTGTCTGCTACTGGGCTGGCTGATGTAATGTATCAGGATGCCCGCTTACCATTACCCAGACTGGCTTTCAACTGGCTAAACAAGTCAGTGCTTTTTGTATGCACGACTTTCATTTTCTTCACAGTACGCTTTTTACCACTCGCTTTTTGTTTGATAATCTTCAGCAGTTCTGCATGATATTCATCTTTGAACTGACTGATATCGAATTCCGTGGTATAGCTCTCTACCAGTTTTACGGCCATATCCAGTTCTTTCTTCTGGATCTTTGATGTAGTACCAGCAGGCAAAGCCAGTTCATCAGCAGAGCGTATTTCTTCCTGAAAACGGAGCTGATGCAGCAGCAAATAATTATCGCGTGGACGAATAACTACAAGGTGTTCACTGGTACGCAACACAAACCGGCCAATGCCTGCCTTGCCGGTATGCTGAAGCGTTTTCAGCAATAATGCATATGCCTTTGCACCTGATTTTTCAGGCTCGATAAAGTAAGGGGTTTCAAAATAAATATCATCAATTTCAGTTTCCTCTACAAAAGATTCAATGGAGATGATCTTTGTTTTCTCAGGACTTGCTGCCTGGAAATCTTCATCATCCAGTATGATGTATTCATCATTGTACAGGAATCCTTTTACAATTCTATCCCATGGCACTTCTTTGCCGGTTCCTTCATTTACACGGTGGAATTTTATGTGTGCATGATCACGCTTGTCAAGCATGTCGAGGTCGAGTCTGCTATCCTGAACAGCGCTATACAATTTCACCGGAATATTGACCAGCCCGAAGCCGATGGTTCCTGACCATATTGCTCTCTTCATTTACACGGTGGAATTTTATGTGTGCATGATCACGCTTGTCAAGCATGTCGAGGTCGAGTCTGCTATCCTGAACAGCGCTATACAATTTCACCGGAATATTGACCAGCCCGAAGCCGATGGTTCCTGACCATATTGCTCTCATAAGTTATTCATTTATCATTTTATTGGCATTCAAAGGATATGCCATGGCACGCCTTTTGGATTTTTCATCTGTAAAAACCTTTGTTTATGGAAAAGCCAGGTGAAATGACAACACTTACCAGGGTGTTAGAAAAACTGCATAATAAGGGTCTGGATCATGAGTTAATAATGAGTGATCACGGCCGGTTGCAGAATAAAGAAAAACAAAAAATCTACAACCCTGATGAGTTGAAGATTATTAAAACTTACCGGTTTGAAGGAGAATCAGATCCAGGCGATATGTCAATATTATATCTCATAGAAGACAAGGAAGGCGAAATTGGCTACGTACTGGATGCCTATGGTGCTTATAGTACGCACGAAGAGTCAGGATTTGATGAATTTATCCAGAAAATACCGGTAGAAGACCGAGAAGATCAGTTGATCTTTGCCTAATTGATAACTACTTCAACTTATTAAAAGACGGACGATTGTTAATTACGATCGTCCGTCTTCCATAAATTTCAACAATACCCGCTCATCATTGTGTAACCCTCCCTTCGCCTCTTTTTCCCTGCCTGCCTTCAATGCTTCCAGATACGGATCCAGCTTACACTGTTCATATGCTTCCACAAGACGGGGATGGATATAATACTTCTTACACACAGCCCTCGTATTTCCCAGTTTTCCGGCCACGCTATCTATGATCCCAACCAGGTTTTGCTTACACTCATGTTGCGATGTGAATGGCGTTAGATCTGCCAGCAGATTCAATGCATGCAAAGTTCCCGACCAGGTGCGAAAATCCTTGCAGGTAAAATCTTCACCGGTCCATATTTTCAGGTATTCATTGATATCTCCTGAATCAAGTGATTTGTGTTCACCCCCTTCATAATATTGAAACAATTCCTGACCGGGAATATCCCGTACTTTCTGTAATAACCTGGCGAGCTGGCGGTGTTTCAGTGTGATCTGGTGCATGACACCTTTCTTTCCCTTGAACTTGAAAAAGGCAGTACCGCCACTGATCTTCACATGCTGATCGCGTAGCGTAGTGAGCCCATAGGAGCCATACAGTTTTTCATACGCCACATTGCCTACCCGAATTAAGGTTTCCTGCATTACGCTGAGTGCGATTGCAATTACTTTTTCCTTGTCGAGCATTTTCTTTTTCAGCGCATTGTCAATATGGCGGCGCAATTGCGGTAGTTTCTCCCCAAAATGTAGCAGGCGATCGTACTTGGTTTCATTGCGGACTTTTGCCCATGTAGAATGATAGCGGTATTGCCTTCTGCCCATGGCATCGATGCCTGTTGCCTGGAGATGACCATTGGAATAAGGAGAGATCCATACTTCCTGCCAGGCGGGTGGAATTACTAAACCGCGGATGCGTTGCAAAGTATCTTCATCGGTGATCTTTTCTCCATGCTGGTCCTGATAGTAAAATCCACTTTTTTTTTCACACGGGAATAACCAGTTGTACCTGATCTTACATATCTCAATTTCACGGCCTTTGCGGTGGCCGTTGCTGCTGCGACTAGATCCATAGCTGTAACATATTTGAAGTAAAAAGGCTCCATACATACATTATGCAGGAGCCTCTGAGGGTTTTCAATAATTAGCAGGAAAATTATTCTGCGGAAGCTTCTTCATTGATAGAAGATTCTGCTATTTGTGTGAGCAGGCTATCTGCTTCCTTTTCTTCATTCAGTGTCTGCTCTAAAACAGCAGCTACATCATCATTGCCCATGACATGTGCGAGTGTACGCAGGCTACCATATGCAGCGATTTCATAGTGTTCTATTTTTTGTGAGCAGATGATGATGCCCGCATCTCTTACCGCGGTATCTTCTTCTGTATCTTCTACCACTTCCTGTCCTTCTGCAATCAGGCCTTCCATGGCTTCACATTTTTTTGCTCTTGGTGCCTGCCCCAGCATTTCGAATACTTGTTCTAATCTTTCAACATGACCCTTTGTTTGCTCCTGGTGCTCGGTAATTGCATTGACCAATTCTTCGGAAGTGGCTGCTTTAGCCATCTTACCGAGGGCTTTCACCAGATTTTTTTCAGCCCAGTAAATATCTTTCAACTCTTCATTAAAAAGTTTCTGAAATTTAGATTCGGGCATAGCATTTTTCGAAGTAGATTTTTTTGCAGCTGTGCCACTTTTTGATTGGGTTTTGGTAATAGTTGCCATAATTTTTGGAGTTTTATGTGTTAAGCTTTTGGATTAGGTGGAGTACGATGTGTATCGTGATCAGGCACCTCGTTCGGGACCGGGTTTCTTTCTGGCCCCTGCGGTGATGGCGGAGGAGTTATCTCCGGACCGGGAGCCGGGTTTGGATTCGTTGGAGGTGGTTGTATGGGTTGCTTTTCAGGTACGCCTCCAGGCGGCGGATCACCCGCGAATATTGTATAGTGTAACATGGTGATTAGTTTTTACAGAATTAAAAACAAAGTTCATTCCCGGAACTATTTATTTAAGAATAATACACAAATACAAATCTCATACAACCATTAACCACAAAGTATTTCAGCAACATAAAGACAACGTAAACAGCTATATTTTTTTGCGCAGCAGCCACGGCTGCACATGCTGTAGACAAGTACTTTCATATTGTAGAATTTGTTTCCGCTGCGGAACCCGGAAACTTTTAGTACATTCGAATGCTGTCGAATAAACCACTATGCATATCCCGGTTCAGAAAAAGCTACGAGCAGGATTTTTTATTGCTGCTACTGTAATGATCATTGCATCCGTATGCTCATATATTGTCACCAAGAACCTGCTTGATAATGCTAAATGGATGAACCACACCATTGAAGTATCCAAAAGGCTGGAAGTAATCACCAAGCAGGTAAAAGATGCAGAAGCAGCCATCCGTGGTTTTAGTATCACCAGGGATACAGCCTTCCTGCGACCCAGCATGCTGGAAAGAAGCATCAGGATAGAAGAAGAATACCTGCACCTGCGGGAAGTGACAAAAAGGAGTCCCCAGCAACAGCTCCATCTCGACACACTAAAACAACTGCTGGATAATAAATACAAACAACTGGCTGCCGGCGAAACCAAATGGCGATCTTTCAAAAAAGATACATCCTCCGTACAGGAAGGTGAAAAATCCATGGATAAGATAGACCGGAAAGTACAGGATATGATGAAAATAGAAGAAGGTCACCTGCAAAACCAATCGGAGATGCAGCGCTTCTACTCTATGATCTGGGCACCGGTGATCTTTATTACCTCTCTCATCGCCATCTTCATTGGCATCTATTCCTATGTGACGCTCACCCGGGAATATCGCCTGCAATTACATATCGAATCACGATTAAAATCTTACCAGCGGGATCTGCAGCAAAACATTAGCCTGCTGAATAAATCAAACGAAGAGCTGGAACAATTTGCTTATGTTGCCAGCCATGACCTGCAGGAACCCCTACGCAAGATCTCCACTTTCAGCGATCGCCTGCAAATGAAATACGGCACACTGCTACCAGCAGAAGCCAATGAACTGCTGGATCGCATGGGGGGAGCAGTAACCCGTATGCGGGTGTTGATCAATGACCTTCTGATCTTTTCAAGAGCAGGCCGCATTACCCCTGATAATATTGTAAAAGTAGATTTGAATATCCTGCTCCAGCAAGTGAGCAGCGACCTGGAAGAACGTTTGCAGGAAAAGAAAGGCACGATCCGTACAGCCAGGCTGCCGGTGATAGAAGGCCACCCCACTGCCCTGCAACAACTTTTTCAGAACATACTCACCAATGCAATTAAATTTGCCAGCCCCGAACGGAACCTGGAGATCAATGTAAATTGTCAGATCTTAAAAGGCACTGCCCTGGAAATCCCACTCAGAGAAAATCAACTGGAAGATACCTTCTGCCGCCTCTCTTTTGAAGATAATGGTATAGGATTTGAACCCGCTTATGCCGAGCGCATCTTTTTGCTTTTTCAGCGGCTTCATGGAATGAGTGAATACTCAGGAACCGGTATAGGTCTCGCTATCTGTAAAAAAATTACAGATAGCCATCATGGCTTTATCAAAGCCCATGGAGAAGTCGGTAAAGGTGCCAGTTTTATTGTCATATTACCTATTACACAAACCCATCAGGATGAGCAGTATTAAACCTGCCGGAAAAATTAGCATCCTTATTGCAGATGATGATGCAGACGACCGTGAATTGATTAAGGCCGCTTTTGACGAAAACAGTACGCAGCATCAGGTTAACTTCGTTGAGAACGGAGAAGAGTTGTTGCATTACCTGAAGCGGGGTGGGCAGTATGCGGATGTAACGCTACACCCGCTTCCACATATTATACTGCTGGACCTCAATATGCCCAAAAAAGATGGTCGTGAGGCATTAAAGGAGATAAAGGCTGACACTTTATTAAAGAGCATCCCTGTTATCATTCTGACGACCTCTATGGAAGAAAAGGATATTACTACCAGCTACGAACTTGGTGTAAACAGTTATATTATCAAGCCTGTTACCTACTCCGGCCTCGTAGAATTCACCAGTGTATTAAGTAAATATTGGTTCGAAATTGCAGAACTGCCAAACGTTTAAAGAATGACTGATCAACCTGTTCACATACTGATGATCGATGACGATGAAGATGACTTTTACCTGGTAAGCCAGTTATTGCAGGACATCTCTCCCGGTCAGTACGATCTTGCCTGGGCGCCCACCTACTCAAAAGCCGTGGAAGAAATAGAGCGGAAGAAACACGATATCTACCTCGTAGATTACCGCCTGGGGCCATATACAGGTATCGACATCCTTCATCATTTCCAGCAGCTGCAATACAAGGCACCGGTGATCATGCTCACAGGTAAAGGGGATTATAGCATAGATAAGGAAGCGATGCAGGCAGGTGCCTCTGACTACCTGGTAAAAGGAGAAATCAGTGCAGACCTCCTGGAACGTTCCATTCGCTATGCACTGGACGAAGCAAGACACCTGCGTACAATTGAAGAAAAAGAAAAGAAATACTTTAGTGTGTTTGAAAAAGCACACGACCTCATTATACTCGCAGACTGCGACAAAAACGTGATCGATGCAAACCCTGCGGCCATCAGAACCCTGCAATACAGCAAGGAAGAATTTCTGCAGCTGAACCTGAAACAACTGTTTCTGCAGGAAGAGCAAAGCCGCCACTTCTTTGACCATATCTGCGGAGAAGACAGCAGTTTGCAAACGGAATATAACTTCGTCAACAAAGAAGGCAAAAAGCTGGATGTAATGGTCAGCGCCGTAATGCTGGACGAAGCGGAACAGATCTTCCTCTGTATCGCACAGGATATTACCGAGCGAAAAAGAGAAGAACTGGAAAAGCAACAACAACAAAAATTCATTGTCACAGGTCGTATAGCCCGCGTCATTGCCCATGAAGTTCGTAATCCGCTCACCAATATCCTGCTGGCAGTAAGCCAGTTCAAAGGAGAGCCGGTGAGCATGGAAGAAAGCCAGGTATACGTCGATATTATAGAGCGCAACTGTACCCGCATCAACCAGCTGATCACAGAACTACTCAGTTCTACCCGCATGATAGAATTGAATATCCGTGCACATGGTGCGAATGAACTGACTGAAAAAGCACTGCTGCTGGCGAAAGACAGGCTACAGCTGAATGAAATAAAAGTAAATAAAGACTACAGCTACCCTGACATCATGGTACCTGCAGATGAAGAAAAAGTGATCATTGCATTACTTAACATCATCATCAATGCCATTGAAGCAATGACACCCGGCAAAGGAATACTTACCATCAACACGGAGCGCCTCAAAGACAAGGCAGTGATTATAATTAGTGATAATGGTCCGGGCATACCTGAAGAGACAAAAATGCGACTGTTTGACCCTTTCTTTACAAACAAACCCAAAGGTACCGGACTAGGATTAACAAGTACCCAAAACATAATAATGAACCACAAAGGAACCGTGCATGTAGAAAGTGAGATTGACAGAGGAAGTGTATTTACGGTCGTTTTGCCCACTAACTAATCAGATAAAAAGGCCGGAGACTTTATAGTTGTCCGGCCTTAATTTTTCTCTTCCACTTCGAGTTTCTCATCTGCATTATCGATCGCTTCTTCCACAGAATGCGATTCTTTCATCGACATTCTCTTCTTGGTTTCCTCTGCCAGCTTGCAATAATATTTATGCAGGGTATCCAGTTCTTCTTCTGACAAATCTTCCACTACAATCAGGCGATTGCTGGCCATTTTGTTGGCGGCAATCAATTCATTTAATTTCAGCTGCAAAGATTTGGAATCTTTATTCTGAGATTTCTGAATGACGAATACCATGAGAAAAGTGATGATTGTAGTACCCGTATTGATGACTAACTGCCAGGTATCGGAATAGTGAAATACCGGCCCTGTAATACCCCATATTACAATGGCCAGCAAAGCCAGAAAGAAGGCTCCGGGCGATCCTGTAATATGACTCACCTTACTGGAAAATTTCTCAAAGAAATTCGATTGTTGCGCTTTCATGACATCATTTTTATTCCAGTAATAAGAAGGCAAATAATATACCTGTCAGCAATAAAAAGGGGCGCTATAAAGCGCCCCACAATAAACTATAAACAAACACTATATTGATCAATAAATTAATAATTTATGTTCAGCAAACGTAGCTTGTTGTACAGGGTTTTCCTGTCTATATTCAACAGCTGCGCAGCTTTCGTTTTATTGTATTTTACCTCTTTCAGCACATTGATGATCTTATTATATTCAGCCTGCAATGCAACTGTTTTCAGATCATTCTCGTTGGTTATGGAAATCAGTTCACCGGACATATTCACCTGATGGTCTTCTTCATAAGCCGTTTGTTGAGAGAATGATTCCTTCATTTCCAGCGGTAAAGTAGACAGGGTAATGTCTTCGTGCTCCGGTGTCAGCAAGCAAGCACGGCGAATCACGTTTTTTAGTTCGCGGATGTTACCTGGCCAGTTGTAACGGTTAAAGCATTCCCATACTTCGTGCGTGATCTTACCACAGTTCTTTTGCAGCTCTCTCTCTACCTGGCGCATAAAAGCATCTACGAATAAAGGCAGATCTTCCACTCTTTCGCGCAATGGCGGAATATAAATAGTGAACTCATTGAAGCGATGGAAAAGGTCTTCACGGAAACGTCCTTTCTGTACAGATTCAGACAGTTTCTCATTACTTGCCACGATGATGCGCACATCGATCGGAATTTCCTTCAGGTTACCTACACGACGAATCACTTTTTCCTGGATCACACGCAGCAGCGCTACCTGTATATCGTAAGAAAGGTTGGCTACCTCATCGAGGAAGAGCGTACCGCCATGGGCTTGTTCAAAAGCACCGATCTTGGTATTGATCGCACCGGTGAATGCACCCTTTTCGTGACCAAACAGCTCACTCGCCGCCAGTTCTTTGGACAGACTACCGCAGTCCAATGCCACAAATGGTTGCGAATGACGTTTACTATGATGGTGAATAAGGTGGGCAACAGATTCTTTACCTGTACCTGTTTCACCAAATATGATTGTACTATAATCAGTTGGTGCTACCAGCTTGATCTGACGAATCAGTTCGCGGGCACCACCACTTTCACCATATACGTATTTATTACTTTTATCCAGCATCTCTCCATTTGGCTCATCAGCAGATGCAGCAACAGCAGGTCTTTCACCTACGCTACCATTGTAAGTCCTTGCTGGCATGAAAGATTCCCTTTCACGTTCAGCATCCATGTGCGCGAAAGCTTTATGTACAAGGTTGAGGATTTCGTCCGGATACAATGGTTTTGATAAATAATCATAAGCACCATTCTTCACCATATCTACCGCAACCCTCACATCGGTATAACCAGTGATAATGATCACGATTGTGCGGGGGTTGATCTGCAATATGTCCTGTAATAACTGAGCACCATCTGTATCCTTTAAACGATAGTCACACAACACCAGATCAAATGTCTTCTCCTTCATCATTTTCAGCGCAGTGGCACCGCTCATAGTAGTATCTACTTTGAACCCGTGCTTACCCAGAAACTTACTAAGCAGTGTACAAATATTGATCTCATCGTCTATAATCAGAATATTTCTCATAAAAGTTATATGTGGTGTTAGAACAACAGCTTTTTTAAATTTACTAATTAATACCATTCATTGCAACGCACTATCTGCTTAACATGTTACTCATCAGCTCATCCAGGCTTTTTACATTGAATGGTTTCGCAAGAAAGTAACTGGCTCCCGCTTTCAGTGCTTTCTGTTTTTCCATACCATTGTCATATGCACTGATGGTAACGACAGGCAACGCCGGACATTTTTTCTTAATAGCAGGAAGTGCTTCCAATCCCGATCCATCTGGCAGATGGATATCCAGGAAAAGTAAATCCGGTTGTTGCTGCTGCAGATATTGCGTTCCCTCGGTGAGTGAATGCACATATTTTACATTATATCCATGTTTAACAAGACTCAGCTGTAACAGTTTACAGATGTCTGGTTCATCGTCAATAATCAGAATAAATGACTTGTTCCTCCCCTCGTGCGTATATACTGTGTCGGATGGGGGTCCCACATCCGGTTTAATATGCTGTGCCATGCTTACACTTGTTCCATTAATAAATTGATTATCAAAAAAATAGAAGGTTTTTTCGTTCGATCGCACATTTCAACTAGCGGCTACCATCATTTTTCACTCCTTTTATCTCCCTTATTAGTTTCAAATATCAATCCATTACGCCTGTGGCAGCTTCTACAAGATATTCGACACAAAAGTGTGGAATTATTTCCACAATCCATGCTTCACTATGACCACAATCCCGGAGGCAGAAGTGTGGAATCCCATAGGAGAATGCATGGTATGGTAATTGAAACCCTTATCCCTGAAGCATAACATTTTTCATCATAGCTGTTGTTTTAGTTTATTGACCCGGGCTAATAACCCGGGTCAATCTTTTTCATGCGATCGACTATTTTTTTTCATTAACATAGCGTTCACAAATTTCTCCGTTCAAGACCCTACATTTGATTCAGACGACGAAAAGCTATTTCAGAAATCCTGCCGGAGAGCAGACTCTTCATCATTTTTAAGTATATTTTATTAACAGGTTCTTGAGCGACGCCTGGCTAATGCTATAGCCAGGCTAACGCTATCCTGATCCTGTGGAAACCATTATTCTTTATTCATCTATTAAACTCCATCACCACATGCGCACGCTTGCTTGTAGTATTACAGTCAACGGGGTCAGCAGGAAAATATCCCTGCGTAAAAAAGCAAAAGAAAAAAAATACCTGGTTGTCATGAAAGGAGAAGTGCTCGAATATACCTTTGGAAAAGATAACGTGCTTTTGCAGCTGGCAGGGCCTGTTCTTACTGAAGCCGGCCTCTCAGAACATATTGAATGGATGATCCGGAACTACTTTGGACCTGAGCCTGCCGCTCAGTAGTTTGAATTACTTACAGAACTCCCGTACTTTTGCCCGGCAATGCAAAATGAATACGAAAATATCCTCTCTGCGCTCCAGATCGATGCGCTGAATGAGATGCAAACAGCATCTATCAAAGCAAATCAGGAAACAGACAACGTAATCCTGCTCTCGGACACAGGTTCCGGTAAGACGCTGGGCTTCTTAATTCCCGTACTGGAATCGCTGAATAAAACAGCTGCCGGTACCCAGGCCCTTATTGTCGTGCCGTCCAGAGAACTGGCCCTTCAGATAGAAACTGTGTGGAAAAACATGCGTACAGGCGCTAAAATCACCTGTTGCTACGGCGGCCATAAACGGGAAACTGAAGAAAACAATCTCCAGGAAGCTCCTGCCCTCATCGTAGGTACCCCCGGCAGACTAGGTGACCACATCCGCAGGGAAAATATTAAACCTGACACCATCAAAATGCTGGTGCTGGACGAGTTTGACAAATCACTGGAACTGGGCTTTGTAGATGAACTGGAATTCATTCTCAACTCCCTCCCCAATCTCAAAAAACGCCTGCTCACCTCCGCAACTGACACCGTAGAAATACCGGAATTTGTAAAACTGGATAACCCCGTTACACTGGACTTCCTGAGTGGAGAACCCGCTCCTGCCCTGGCTATCAAGTATGTGGAAAGTCCTGAAAAGGATAAACTGGATACCTTGTTTCAGCTGGTGTGTAAACTGGGTAACCGCTCTACCATCATCTTCTGCAACCACCGCGAAGCCGTAGAACGCACTAACTCCCTGCTGAAAGATAAAGGCCTGGTAAGCGTATTCTATCATGGCGCCATGGAGCAAAATGAAAGGGAAGCAGCCCTCGCCAAGTTCAGAAACGGATCTTCCAACGTCCTCGTTACCACCGACCTGGCAGCAAGAGGCCTGGATATACCTAATATCCGTTACATCATTCACTACCATCTGCCCAATACAGAAGCTATCTTCACCCACAGAAACGGCCGCACAGCCAGAATGGATGCCAGTGGTACCGCCATCCTGATTATCGGCCCGGAGGAGCACCTGCCTGATTATATCTCTGAAGATGTAGAGCTGATCGATGTAGAAGGAGAGTACGAAATTCCTGAAAAGCCCAAATGGACCACCTTCTTTATAGGTGCCGGCAAGAAGGATAAAGTAAATAAAATCGATATCGTAGGCTTCCTCAGCAACAGGGGTGAGCTCAAAAAAGAAGATATTGGCTTAATTGAAGTGAAAGATTTCTACTCTTTTGTTGCAGTACGTAAGAGCAAGGCCAGTCATGTGCTGAACCTCATAGAAAACCAAAAGATCAAGAATAAAAAAGTGAAAATAGCAATTGCTAAATAAAGCCCTTTTCCAGCGCCAGAAATGCTTCCGCAGCATTCTGGTGCTGCCATAATATGGAAAATACCGCCTGCGCTACCGGCATATACGCCCCTACCTGCTCATTCATTTCTTTCAGACACTTACTGGCATAATACCCCTCTGCAATCATATTCAGCTCCAGCTGCGCAGATTTTACGCTATAGCCCTTGCCAATCATATTGCCAAATGTACGGTTACGGCTATGCAGACTATAACAAGTTACCAGCAAGTCGCCCAGGTAAGCACTCGCATTGTAGTTATGCTCAGCTATAGGTGCCTCCTGATCCTGGCCGTAGGTTTCCAGAAACTGCTGCATCTCTCTGAAACAGTTCGTGATATACACACTGAGGAAGTTATCGCCATAGTCCAGACCATGGGCAATACCGGCTCCCAATGCATAGATATTTTTCAATACAGCTGCCAGCTGTACCCCAATTACGTCATTGTTCACAATCGTTTGTAAGTAACTGTTGCTGAACATATCTGCCATCTGCTGCGCGGCGTCTTCTTCCAGGCCGGAGAAGGTGAGGTAAGAGAGCTTTTCATTGGCCACCTCTTCCGCATGGCAGGGGCCTGTGATAGTAAAGTATTGCTCTAAAGGAAGATTGAAGATATCTCCCAGGTATTCGTTGATGAGTTGGTTAGCACCAGGTACCAGCCCCTTGATAGCGTTAATCACCTTTTTACCTTGTAGTGCATCGGCAGGCAGCTGTAAAAGCACTTCTTCCAGGAAGGCGGAGGGCACTGCCAGTACCAGTACATCACTGGCAGCTACTACGGCAGCCAGATCCTTACTCAACTGTATCAGATTGGTGTCAAAGTATACAGATGTGAGATAATGCTTATTGTGGTGGCGTTGCTGCATGTAACGGATCGTCTCTTCACTTCTGATCCACCAGTTGATCTGTTTGCCATTGTCGGTTAAGATCTTAGCCATAGCTGTCGCCCAGCTGCCGCTACCAATAATACCTGCTTTCATCCCTATATCCAATTTTCTGCAAAGTAAGGAACCTGCAATAAAAAAAACGCTTTTGCTCTTCGCAAAAGCGTTTTTTTTATGATTATTTAGTAAGGTAAATATTCGTTACCCCTTGTTTCTCATTGGGTTTATCACCTGCCACAATCGTAAGCTCCCCTCCTTTCATTATTTCATCCTGGGTGATCCAGTTCCGGTCCAGCGGCCTGGCATTCAGCAATACCTGTTGTATATACACGTTTTTGTCAGCGAAATTCTTTACCTGTACACGGAATTTCTTTCCACCACTCAGCTCCCATTCCACTGATTCAAACAAAGGTACATTCAGGTAATATACCGGCTCCCCTATACAAGCCGGGAAGATCCCTGCTGACACCAATACAAACCAGGAAGACATAGTACCAGCATCATCATCCATCGTTCTTGCATATGCAGCCGGCTGGTTTTTATAGATTACATCTATCTCTGATCCAATGCCCCTGCTATTATCATTGAAATAATGCTGGATCATAGTATCCACCGCAATCTTATGCACCAGCGCCTGAGATTTCCATGGCTGTGTAGTCATGTTATACTGGAAAGGTGCCTGCAGATCCGGCTGATTGGTATGATTGTAATAATCGTGACCAAAAAATTCATCCAGCTGCGCAATGTATTTTTCTTCACCACCACACAGTTCAATCAGCCCCTTAATATCAAAAGGTACAAACCAGCGATATTGCCAGATGGTACCCTGGTACAATCCCCTCGCCTGCATCTGATCTACATCACGCCGGCTCAGGTCCTGAAAATCTTTTTTCCAGTATTGTTTATAGTTAGCAGCCTGCTCACGGTAGGAACTTGCTTTCTGCTGGTTCTTCAACGCATTGAAAATGCCAGACATTGCCCAGAGATCATAAGAAGATTCCAATGCTTTGTCAGGATGTGCAAAGTCTAAATTAGCAGCTTCCTTTTCCAGTGAATCGGCAATTGGTTTAAAATCTACTTTATATCCCTTGCGATAAGCATCCAGTAATACCACTTCCGCATGTTCTGTGCGAACAGTGATGCCCGGTTCATGCAGGGTAGCCATATCCTTTTTGCCATGTGCATACAGTCCTGCAATGGAAGTCATCATATCCTGGTATTCTTCCGGAAATACGATAGACAATAATGGTAACTGTGCACGATAGTTATCCCAGATAGCCCAGCCATTATAGATCTTGCTGTTAGTTTTTTGCAGGGTACCATCCGTAGCAGCATAGCTGCCATCTGGTTCTGATACCACATAAGGAGACTGGATAGAACGATAGAACAAAGAGTAGAAAAGTTTTTCACGCGCAGCATTCCCTTTCACCCTGATATGCCCTAACATCGCATTCCAATCCTTATCACTGGCTACCTTCAGGGTTTCAAAACTACCTTTGTTGATCGCTGCTTTTGCATAAGATTCACCTACCGAAGAAAGTGCTACTCTTACATTGAGCAACTTTGTATCATTGCCTACACGCGCAATCAGCTGGTGATTGGCAGTAGAATCCCAGCTCACTGCCTGTTCTGCTTCCAGGTAATAATAAATGCGGTAAATACCTGCACTACAGGTAGTACGCGATTCAATCCACCCACTTACAGCATTACCACTGATAGTATGCTGCTCTGCCACAAAACGGCCTACATGAGCAAAACCAAGATCAATGAACAAACCCTTTTTACCAGCAGGAAACTGGTACTGATGTAAGCCGGCATTTTTATAAACGGTAAATGATGCACCAATACCATTCTCAAATGCCACCGCATAATACCCGGGAGAAGCCTTCTCTGCAGCCTTTATCAGGTCTGCCTTTGCAGGCGCATCACCCAGGAAAGGACGCACCAGCAGGTTACCACCACAACCCTGGCAGCCAACGCCTTCCATACGGTTATGTGTAAATCCCAGAAATTCCTTTGCTAAATATTCATACCCGGTGTGGGTAGATGGGTAGGTTTCCGGCCCTATACTGAGCATGCTAAAAGGATAGGATGCTGAGGGGGACATCTGCCCATGGTCTCCGGATGAGCCAAGGAATACATTCACCTGACTGCTTTGCTGACCTGCTGCCGCCAAAGGCAGGAGGCTGAAGAAATATATGACAAGCCTTTTCATACAAAAAGGCCTAAATATATACTAGAACGCCCACATATACCAGCATGTACTGTATAAGTGGGCGTCGTAACAAAATGTATGTTACCTACTCAGCTGCTACTGTCGCAGCAACTGCTGTCGCTTTTTTTGCCTTAACAGCCTTCGCTGGTTTGGTTTTCTTTTTTGCGTTTAAAGCTTTTTTCTTTGCTTTCTCCACACCTTTACTTAACAATTTCGCAGCCTTCTTAATTCTGCTTTTGAACTTTGTGTCTCCCAGGTCCTTTTTCAGATCAACGAGCAGTAAATCCAATTTTTTCTCAATATCATGACGGGCATCTTTGCTGGTGGATTTTCCAGCTTTGGGTGTTTTGGTACTTGACATAACCTCTTAAATATTTGCTTAATGTGATAACATAAATTTAATATTAAATTAACATTGCCCAATGTTAAGTTTTTCATGATAACGTAAGGCAAATAATGTAAATGGGCATATCCAACAAGTGAATATGCCCAATACTGTAGTTTCCGTCTATAATTATTTAGATGAACAGTTGTAGACTCAGATAACTTATGCGTTACAACATATAGGCAAAGATCTGACCAGTATTTGTTAATCAAAAACAAAAACGCTTCTGCCTGTTGAGCAGAAGCGTTTCTTATAAAAAAGAGTAATGATTCAAATTTTAAAACTCCCTAAAATTACCGCCATTGATTGCGTTGGCTGTAAAATAAAACAAGTCTTCACCCCAAAAAGAGGTAGCTGTAATTATTGGTTAGCAGTGCCTTCAAAGAGATCCTTCTTAGCGACCACCTTCACTTTCTTATCATTTGCCAGGTCTTTGGACACGGCTGCATAAGGTGCTGTCACCACTGCCTCTCCTTTTTTAATCCCTGACAGGATTTCTATGTAATCATTATCCTGCACACCGGTAGTTACCCTCACCTGCTTAACTGTTTTATCAGGCTGCAGCATGAACACCACTTCGTTATTATCTTTTGCATTTTCACCTCTCTCTTTGGTCACAGCATTGATAGGAACTGAAAGTACGTTATTCTTGCGCTGGGTTTGAATATCGACGGATGCACTCATGCCCGGGCGGAAAGGGTAAGGTTTTTTGCCAGTGATCAGGTCCTTGTAGCTCTCCTGCAGAATACGGATGTGCACTACATAATTCGTAACCTGGTCAGCAGAAGATGCCGTTGTTGAAGTGCTGGTAGCTGCATTTTTACTGGAACTCGCTATCTGGGTGACGATCCCTTTGAACTTGCGGCTATTATAGGCATCGACCTCTATGATGGCAGTGTCGTTGTATTTTACACGGGGAATATCGTTTTCTCCCACATCAACCTGTACTTCCATTGTATTCAGATCGGCTATACGCATAATTTCTGTACCGGTCATCTGTGCAGTACCTACCACACGCTCGCCTTTCTTCATAGGCAACAGGGATACGATCCCATTCATAGGCGCAACGATAGTAGTTCTGTTCAGGTTAGTATTGGCTTCTGTAAGGCCTGCGCGGGCGCTGGCTACAGCAAAACGGTTACTGTTCACCGATTCTACGGCAGCGTTATAATCTGCCAGGGCAGAGCGATAGGTTCCCTCTGCGGTTTCAAACTCACTGCGGGACACTACCTTCTGGGCAAACAATTCTTTATTACGATCATACGCCAGCTTAGTCTGATCCAGTTTAGCTTTGTAAGCGGCCAGTGAGGCAGCACTATTAGCCTGCTGGGCCTGTGCCTGGCTGAGGGCGGCATTGGCTTTATCCCTCATAGAACCATACACATCTGCATAGATCTTTACCAGAACCTGTCCTTTTCTTACGGAATCTCCTTCTATGACCGGAAGGTCAACGATTTCACCGGATACGTCAGAACTGACTTTTACTTCTGTTTCCGGGTAAACCTTTCCGTTCGCAGACACTACTTCTATAATGTCTTTATATCCGGCCTGCTCTATAGCAACCTTAATACCCTCAGATCGCTTGCTGGCAACGGTAACCCAAATGGAAACAATGATCAGGAAAACAATAACAAGTATCCAGATGAGTGTCTTTTTTCTTTTTTTCTTCATATGCCGGTGTATTTCAAAAGGAGCGGGATTCGCCTTGCTACAGCGCTATTTTTTGATCCCTGTAAAACTCCAGAAGCTTCATTTTAAATATATAGTCGTATTGCGCGGAAACCTTATTGATCTGCGCATTGAACAACTTGCTTTGTGTAGTAATATAGTCAATCGTATTCATTAAACCCAGATCAAATCGTTTAGTGGCAAAATCATATGCCTTCTGGGATGCATCTACACCTCTGGATGCTGCATAATACTTTTGTATAGCAGATACTGCATTTGCATGGGCGGTATAAATATCCTGACGCAGTTTCTGGTTATCCTTTTCCATCGTCAGCTTCTGCGTTTCAATATTCAGTTTTGCCTTCTGCATATTGGTGCGGTAAGTCCAGCCATTCAAAATAGGAATATTGAGAGACAGGCCAAGGGTCTGCTTAAAGTTGTTGTCAAGCTGCGTGCTTAATGGAATGGTGGAAAACTCATAATTATAGGTATAAGACTTAGTATATACCTTATAGGTGGAAGCACCTACATCCACTGTTCCGATCTGTACATCCTCAACAGTTTTAATTGAAACCGGCGTAGCATTCTTCGCACTGTTTGCATAACTGCTATACGCCTGCCCGGAAGCTGTGATGGATGGGTACATTTGTGCCCTGTAAGCAGCATAAGATCGCTCACTGGATTTTACCAGCAACTGATCTGCTTTTATCAGCGGGTTATTAGAATTTGCTGCACTATATACCATCTCAGGATCTACCTCGTCCAGCCTTGGCAAAGGAATCTCCGCAATATTATCAGGGATCTGTGGAACATAAGGCTGATCAAAACTCAGGTTCAACAGGGCTTTCATTTGCAGCGTAGACTGAATTACCTGGTTCTGGGCATTTACCAGCGTTACACTATCTGTAGCCAGCTGTGCTTCCAGGTCTGCCTGATTACTTTCCGGTACAGAACCCGCTATTACCAGCTTTTTGGTATTTGCAAGGTTGTCCATGGTCAGCTTTACCTGCACCTCACTGATATGCACCTGCTCCGTATTCAGCAATATTTGTAAAAAAGCAGTCGCAATATTAAAGGCAACATCGTTCCTGGCTTTTTCCAACAACTTATCCTGTGCCTGATAATTGTACTTATTGGATGCAATTACATTCTGCTGATAGAAGAAATTAAAGATGTTCGCACCTGCTGACAAGCCTGCACTATAAGAGGTTACCGCAGAGGTAATGAAGCTGTTGGTATTGGGGTCAATACTACGCCCGTTTGCAAAGTTACCATTCACCCCACCGCTCAGGGTTGGTATCTGTACAAGCTTACTTTGCTTCAGCGTCAGTTCAGCCAATCTTTTCTGAACGGACTGCTGCCTGATATCGATGTTATTCGCCAGGGCATAATCTACGGAACGCTGAAGGCTCCAGGTATCCTGTGCTTTAGTTGCTACAGTGTTAGCCAACAACAAACAAATTGCCAGGACACATCCCGGGTACTTGGATAATTTCATGACATTCCAAAAATATAATAATTGTAATGATAACATAAAGATTTTCTTTATAAAAGCGTGAAAAACGATCCCTTCACGGTAAAAAAACCGGCGTTCAAAGTCTGCAGCGGACAAAATGGCTATACTGCTGCACCCAGGAGACTTTAAACGCCGGATTATTAAATTATTAACTCCCTGATTATGCGATTTTCCCGTCGCGGATTTGTATAATTCGCTGACCGTAGGTTGCGTTTAACTCGGAGTGTGTAACCTGTATAATGGTGATCTTGTCTCTTTGGTTAAGCTGCTTGAATAATTCCATGATCTCTTTTGCCTGATCAGAATGTAGATTACCAGTGGGTTCGTCGGCCAGTATCACCCTCGGTTCAGCTACTATGGCACGGGCAATGCCCACCAGTTGTTGCTGTCCGCCGGAAAGCTGATTGGGAAACAAATCCTTCTTTGCTACAATATTAAACCTGTCAAGTACATCTGCTACACGGCTCTTTCTTTCCGCTGATGGGATGTTCTTATATAAAAGTGGTGTTTCTATGTTTTCATAAACCGTCAGTTCATCTATCAGGTGATAAGCCTGGAACACAAAACCGATGGAGCCACGGTGCAACTGGGTACGCTTCTTCTCATTCATCTTGTGTACCGGCTCTCCTTCGAATAAGTATTCTCCCTGTGAAGGTTCTTCCAGTAATCCCAGGATATGCAGTAAGGTAGATTTTCCTGAGCCGGAAGGACCCATAATGGATACAAACTCTCCTTCAAATATTGTGAGGTCAATATCTTTCAATATTTCATTTTTGCCAAATCCTACGGGATAATATTTTGAAATGTGTTTAAGCTGTATCATTATTTATGCTGTTTTGATCGATTTTACAGGATTCATGAATGCTGTTCTTATCGTTTGTATACTGATAGTAAAAAATGCTATAATGAGCGCTGCCAGTCCAACGAGGATAAATAACCACCATTGGATTTGGATACGATAAGCAAAATGCTGTAGCCAGGTACTCATAATATACCAGGCCATTGGGCTAGCAATCACAATGGCAATAGCCACCAGTTTCAAAAATCCTGCTGACAGCAGGGTAACAATACTGCCTACAGAAGCACCCATTACCTTGCGGATACCTATCTCCCTGTTACGCTGCCCGATCACCAGTACGGCTACTGCAAACAAACCCATACAAGAAATAAGGATGGCCAGTACAGCACTACAAACAATAATGGTCGCTAACCTGGCCTCAGCTTCGTACATCCGGTTTACATTCTCATTCAGAAACGAACCTTTAAAGTCTCCCTGTGGCACCACCGCTCTCCAGGCCTTCTCCACAGCTGCCATTGCACCCGGCAGGTCAGCGGGTTTTACCTTTACAAATATAGCTGCTGCCCCCAATGAAGGCGTTAGTTTCAATGCCAGGGGGCCAATCCCCTGACGCAGTGATTTAAAGTTAAAGTCTTTTATAATTCCAATAATCTGTATTTGCTGTCCGTCGAACTCAAAATGCTGACCTATCACATCCTTTCCGCCATCTAATGTCGCCGCCAGCTTTTCATTCACGATCACCGTATTGGAGTCAGCCCCGTATGACCTGGAGAAATCTCTGCCAGCCACCAGCTTTAGTCCTAATGTTTGCAGATAATCATATTCCACCGGTACCCATACCGCTTTTGCTTCATGTCCCTTAAAGTCAAAACCTACTTTCCAGGTAGATTCCCCACCAGCCAGGCCAGCTCCCAGGTTCATGTAAGAGGCGGTGCTGGAAATAACATGTGGATCTCCATTCAGTTGCTGTTGTATACGAGCCAGTACTTTAGTAGCATCTACATTGCCCGTTATCGGAACACTGATCACCTGCTCTGTATCAAAGCCCATAGGCCGGGTACGGAGGTAATTAAGCTGTTGCCAGAGGATAGCCGTAGAACTGATAAGTAATACTGCCACCACAAACTGCACGATGATCAAAGTGTTTCTCAGGAAACCACTTTTGCCCAGGCTCATTTTGCCTTTCAGCACTTCAATCAGGTTGGTACGGGCCACCAGCCATGCAGGATAACCGCCTGCCAGTACTGTTACAAAGAAGAAGGCGACAATCGTCCAGCTTATCAATTTTACATTCAATAAGATGGAAAAGCTCAGGTGATAACTGAATAAACGGTTGAAAGCAGGTAACAGCAATGCTCCCAAAACAAGACTGGCAATGAATGCAACTGTACAAACAATCAGGGCCTCACACCAGAACTGCATAATAAGTTGATTACGTACTGCTCCCAATGCCTTCCGCAACCCTATCTCCCCTGCCCGGGTAAAAGATCTGCCCATACTCAGATTGATGAAATTGATGCTGGCAGTACCTACAATCAGCAGCGCCATGATCACCAACATCCAGGGATAAAACGGGTTGATTCCCCCTCCTGTATTCCCCTCTTCTCTGAAATGCATATCTGCCAGGGGCAAAGTATGCATAGATAATAATTTGCCATCAGCACCAGGCGTAACCCCATTCTCCTTCATGCTGCTCAGTTTATTGGTCCTGTAGCGTTGAATGACGTCATTCATTTGCGTTTCCAGCATAGTAGGGCTGGTATGAGGCCGCAGCTGTACAAATACCTGGTAAGCCTGGTTATCCCAGGTATTAGGATCCGGTAACGCAGATATTACATTCTGAAAACTACAAAGCACTTCAAAACTGATACTGCTATTACGTGGTACATCTGCCATTATACCTGCAATAGTGAAAGGCTGCAAATGATTATTCATGTTAATCTGCACCAGCTTGCCAATGGGAGATTCCCCAGGGAACAATTTGTCTGCAGCCTTTTTAGTAATCAAAATATGACTGGCCTGCCGCAATGCATTTTTATCTCCTTCCAGCACAGGGAAACTGAACATAGAAAGAAAAGCAGGATCTACGAAATTTACTGACAGGTCCAGTGATTTCTCTTTGTAAGAAACGGCTTCATAATCCCAGGCAAAACGGCTAGCCGCCTGCACTGCACTACACTCCTTTTCAATGGTAGGTCCAAATACCGCAGCATGACTACTATTATTTTGCACGCTTCCATCTACCATACGTTCAGCCGTATATACCAGGAAGACACCATTTTTATTTGTGTGAAACTGATCGTAAGACCATTCAAAATAAGCCGCAATACCTAAGAGAAAGGCAACACAAAAGGCGACCGTCATTCCCACAATATTAATCGCAGAAAAAACTTTCTGACGCATCAGGTTGCGCCATCCTATTTTTATATAGTTATAGAACATACCCTTGTTTAATTTATTCGGTTCTCATTGCTTTTGCCGGATTGGCCAAAGCTGCATTGATTGTACGCATGCCAACCGTCATCCATGCAATGGTTAAAGCCCCTCCTATCGTGAGTAAAAATATATTCGCCTGTAATCCAATTCTTACATTGAAAGTGGCCAGCCATCCCTGCATAAACCAGGCAGCTATCGGAGCCGCAATGATAAAACCTACGATGACCAGCAGCGTGAATTCTTTTGATAATAATACCAGCACATCCATCACAGAAGCACCCAGTACCTTCCGGATGCCTACCTCTTTTCTGCGCTGCACCACCATGAGAGACACAAGCCCATATAATCCCAGGCAGGAAATAAACATCGCTACAAAAGCAAACAACCTATACATAACAGATAACTGTATTTCCTCCTGGTAAAAATCTTTTAGCAAATCATCCATAAATTCATATTCATAGAGATAAGCCGGCCAGGCCATTTTAAAGGTCTTTTCCATGGCCGCCATCGCTGCCTGCAGCTGGTCCGGATCGATCTTTATATTCAGTGTACGATACCAGGATGAGTTGTTCATTAATACCAGCGGTAATACTGGTTCCTTCAGGCTATTCGCCCTGAAATCCTTTACTACACCAATAACAAGCCCTGATACCTGGTCATCAAAGAATGCCATTCGCTTACCCAGCATATCAGCAGACTGGGGATAACCCAATTTCTTTGCAAGCGTTTCATTCACCACAAAACCATTGGCAGTATCCGCAGCAGTATAATTACTGCCCGCTATCAGCTGCATTCCATAAGTGTTGACGAATGAGTGATCCGCAAATTTTAAATCCACATCCAGATCATTGATCGTACGTCCTTCGAACCTGAGTCTGCTGAACCAACCGCCATAACTGGAGGCTGGTGTAAAACTGAAGCTCACATTTTTAATACCTTTTGATTGTAACAACTGATCACGGACAAATCCGAATTGTTGTACTGAAACACTATCCTTTGGTATAGACACCGTCACAACGGCTTTCTGATCAAAACCCAGTGGTGCATGCAGCACCTTGTTCATCTGGCTCATCACCACCAGCATACAAATGAGCAGTAACTGTGCTACCGCAAACTGCAATACCACGAGTACTCTTCTGAATAAAAGATGGGTATTTATCTTCGCACCTTTTAGTGCATTGACCGGATTGTATCCTGATAGAATGAATGCCGGATAAGCCCCAGCCAGCAAGGTGACAGTAAGTAATAATGCAACTATAAAGAACACCAGGTCAGTAGTAAACAATTTCAGCACGGGCAGCTGCATCATTCGACAGACTTCAGGCAAACAGAATTCACCAATCACTAATCCCAGTATCAATGCAAACAGGGAAATGACAAACGTTTCTGCCAGGAACTGTATCATTAATTGCTTTCTACCACCACCCAATGCCTTGCGCACGCCCACTTCGCGGGAACGGGTCACTGCCTGCGCTGTAGCAAGATTGATAAAATTCACACTCCCTATGATCAACAAAAACACAGCTACCAAAATCAATCCACTGATCATCTTCAGGCTGAACACCGCATTGAAATTGCGGAACCGTGTATCCATAGGTATGGTTGACAAGGGCTGTAATTGCAATTGTTCATTGCGATGTTCCTGTGGTTTGTATCTCTTAATCAATTCAGACAGCAATGCATTGCCATGCACTTCATCCATACCAGCAGGTAATTTCACCAATACATTATGTGCTTCATTGACCGACAACCAGTCATTCTCCTTCAACTGCGGTAACAAAGTAGCATAAGAGATCGCCACGCCGAACGGGAAATCAGTATTTACAGGCAGATCATCAAGAATACCTGTTACCCTGATTATTCTTTCGTTATTATGATTGAATGTTTTTCCTATAGCCGCCTCCCAGCTACCAAAATATTTCCCGGCAATACTTTTCGTCATCACACCGGTACCCGGTGCTGACAATGCCTGTTGCGGATTGCCATACAGCCATTTAAAATGTAGAATTTCAAACACTGATGGTTCTGTATAATACACCCGATCCCGCTCTCTGAATTTCTTGTCATCTACAATGATCACTCCATCCGTCTGACGAATCGCACCTACATTTTCCAGTTGCGGGTAATCCTTTCTCAAAACAGCAGGCAGGGGGAAAGGCACCCCCATAAAGAATTCAGTGCCACTGGTATTTTGTGTGGCTGACACCACTCTGTATATCCTTTCCCGATCCCGATGAAAATTATCAAAGCTGAGTTCAAAATATACCACCCTATATATTAACAGGCATGCAGCTATAGCCAGTGCCAGACCAACAACGTTGATACCTGCGTAAGTTTTATGACGTACCAGGTTACGGATTGCTATTTTGAACCAGGTACTCATTCTGTTCTCAAAGCTTTAACAGGATCCAGACTGGCCGCCCTGAAAGACTGAACACTGACTGTTACAAGTGCTATCAATACTGCGAGCAGTCCGGCTATACCAAACATCCACCATTCAATGTGTATGCGATAAGTATAATGTTGCAACCAGTTATTCATAATATAAGCTGCGATTGGCGATGCAATCAGGATAGCAATCAATACCGGTTTCAGGAACTCTTTTGACAACAACAACATTACCTGTTGTACACCAGCTCCCATTACCTTGCGGATCCCTATTTCCTTCTTACGCTGTTCCGCCGCAAATACTGAAAGGCCTAGCAACCCAAGACAGCTGATCATGACAGCCAGTGATGCAAAGATGTTGATCGCTCTGCCCAGGAATTTTTCATTATCATATTTCTTCTGGTAGCTCTCATCCACAAACGAATAGCTGAAAGGATAATCAGGATTCATTTCATGATATACTTTCTCCAGCTTCTTCATAGATGCCTGTAAAGAAAGTGAAGGATTGAGTTTAAAGGTCATCAGGCCCCGCCACTCAGCATTGTAAGTAAAGATCATAGGGCCTATTGGCTTATAGGACTTATCTGACACGAAGTTTTTTAAGATACCGGTAATGATACGCTGTTGACCATTGTAGCTAATGATCTGGCCCAGTGGTTCTTTCAGGTGCATTTCCTTTACCGCGGTTTCATTCAGCATGATCCCCATGGAATCATTTTTACTGAGAAAGTCGCGCCCCTGCAGCACAGGAATACTAAATGTAGCAGCAAAGTTGGCCGCCGTTGCAATCACCCCAAATGCTTTCTGATCCCCTCCATCTTCCATCCCCGGCCATTTAAGCCCCCAGGAAGTACTACCACTATTTGTGATCTGGTCGTTGATAATAGTTCCTTCTACAGCAGCCCCCGAACCAATTACCGCATTCCTGAATACTTCATAATTATCATATAACTGTCCTTCCAGCTGAATATCCACCAATCCTTTAGTGTCATACCCAATTGGTTTGTGCTGGATATAATAAAGCTGCTGATATATAATGATTGTGGTAATGATGAGTGCCACAGCAAGTCCAAACTGAAAGACGACCAAAACCTGCCTGGACAGGAAATTACCTTTGATCTTATTAGCACCTCCTTTCAGAACTCTAATTGGTCTGAATGAAGAAAGGTATAATGCAGGATAGCTACCCGCCAGTAAACCCGTTACCAGCAATAAACAAGGTAGGCTTAGCCAGAATATTTCCGGCGCTGTCGCTAATTTGAGTGAACTATTTGCAAATGTGTTGAATGCAGGCAGCAAGGTCCATAACAGTAATAAAGCCAGTATTGCAGACAAGACGACCAATATCAGCGACTCTCCAAAAAACTGGAGGATCAGTGATCTCCTGTTGGCACCAATCGCCTTGCGCACCCCCACTTCACGCGCCCTGCGCGCTGCCTGAGCTGTACTCAGGTTCATAAAATTCACACAGGCAATGAGCAGGATACTCAAAGCAAGTATAAGAAAGAGACGTACAGTTTCTATTTCCCCACCAATGATCTTACCATCTCTGATCGCGCCATATAGTTTCCAATCCTTTGCTGCATGCAACATAAGAGTCGTAGTCATATTTGACTTAGCTTCCGTTTGCAACATATGCTTCAACTTACTTTGCACAGGAGCAAGCGAAGTATTGGGATTTAGCAATACATAAGTTCTAAAACCAAAATTGCCCCAGGTATTATCTTTCACCCATTGCTCCTTAGCCTCATATAATAACCAGCCACAAAGGAAATCAAACTGTATAGAAGAATTATCCGGAGGATCATTGACGACAGCACTCACCACCAATGGATCATGTGCATCCAGCTTTACGATCTGTCCAATAGGATTTGCCTCCCTGAACAATTTACGGGCAGTACTCGCGGTCAATACAATTTCATTCTTCTCATGCAATGGTTTTGCATTCCCCTTTATGACAGGAAAGCTAAAAATATCCAGGTATGGAGGATCTATAAAACCACCTTTCAATTTAACACTGGTTTCGCCCGCCTGCAACAGGTGATCAAAAAAATAACTGGCCCTTGCAGTTGATTTAACCCCAGGTATCGTTTTTTCTATTGCAGCAGCCAGGGGCGCAGGCGTAGTCCATACTCCGGCTTCGGCTGTCAATACCTCATAAATATTATTTGTATTCGCATGAAACTTATCAAAACTAAACTGGAAGAGTACATACAGTATTAGCATAAAACTAATGGTCATACCTATTGCCAAGCCCCCAATATTGATCGCAGAGAATAATTTATTACGCCATAGGTTGCGCAATGCAATCCTGATGTAATTCCTAATCATAACAAACGGTTTAAAATTGAATAAAAGGAAGGGCTGGTCAATACCGGCCCAGGTTTCATTTTGAACTTGTCATTTTAAAACGTAACGACTTTAATATCTTTATTCAGTTCTTAATGATTTACAGGGTTAGTCATTGCAGCTTTCACTGATAAGTATAAACAGTGGTTTAAACGTGAAACTGTTCCTTGATGTTTTCAGTAACAACTTTACCATCAAACAGGTTAATGACACGGTGTGCAAATCCTGCATCATAAGGGCTGTGCGTTACCATGATCATCGTCGTACCGGCATCATTCAGCTCCTGCAACAGTTTCATTACTTCTTCACCATTGGTAGAATCCAGGTTACCGGTCGGCTCATCCGCCAGGATCATTTTAGGTTTTGCAACTACTGCACGGGCAATGGCCACACGCTGTTGCTGACCACCGGATAACTGTTGTGGAAAGTGATTGCGGCGATGCATAATATTCATACGTTCCAGCACTTCTTCCACCTTCTTCTTACGATCGCTGGCAGGCACTTTCAGGTATAGCAGTGGCAATTCCACATTCTCAAATACAGTCAGTTCGTCGATGAGGTTAAAACTCTGAAATACAAAACCAATAGACCCTTTTCTCAATTGTGCACGTTGTCTTTCACTCATTCTCGCTACTTCATGATCCCAGAAATGGTATTCTCCACCTGAAGGATTGTCCAGCAAACCCAGGATGTTCAGTAAGGTAGACTTACCACAACCTGAAGGACCCATGATGGCAACAAACTCACCATCTTTTATCTCCATGTTGATCCCATTGAGCGCAGAAGTCTCAATTTCTTCAGTGGTAAACATTTTTTGCAGATTAACTGTACGTATCATTGGTGTTATTTTGATTAAGTTAAAATACTAATACTTCTTTATCTCCGAAATTCTCATAGGATGAAGTGATCACCTGCTCCCCTTCCTGCAAACCTTCGAGAATCTCAAAGAACTGCGGGTTTTTCTGGCCCAGGGAGATGTTACGTTTTACAGCGCGTTTACCACTTTTATCTACTACGTATACCCAGTTACCACCGGTGTCAGAAAAGAAACCTCCTACAGGTAACAGCAGAGCAGCTGAAGATTTACCTAATTCGAGGCGGATAGGAGAGGATTGTCCTCTGCGTATACCTTCAGGAGTTTCTTTATCAAATTTCAGGTCTACATTGAAACGGCCATTCTTTACTTCAGGATATACTTTCAGGATAACCAGCTCGTAATTCTTGTTATTGAATTCAAAACCGGCTTTTAAACCTGAGAATACCCTGGATATATAATGTTCATCTACCTCAGCCCTCATCTTGAAACCATTCAGGTCATCGATCTGACCAATATTCTGGCCTGCCAGAATACTTCCCCCTACTTCTGCATCTACTGATGACAGCTGTCCGTCAATAGGCGCTTTCAGTACCAGGTTGTTCAGGTTATCCTTCATCATCTGGAGGTTACGCTGTGTACGCGCAATGGTAGATTCCAGTCTTTCAATCTGGATCCTGGCATTATCTTCCTGGAATTTCTGGCTTTCGAGCTCGATCTGTTTTTGTTTTACCAGCCTGTCATAATCCAGTTTATACTTGATATAATCCTGGCGGGCTACGATCTTTTCGTCTACCAGTTGTTTGTTACGATCATACAGGTCCTTTGCCTGATCAATGTCGTAATCCAGTTTGGACAAGGTCTGCTGCATGGTGAAACGGTTCTGCTTCAGTGACTGCCTGGTATTTTGCAGTTCATTGATCAGGCGGTATATTTCAGTTTCATGGTTTACAAACTCCATCATCATATTCTGGTTCTCGAGGCGGAGAATGCTATCTCCCTTTTTCACCATACTACCCCCTTCCAGGTATTTCTGGCTTACATACCCCCCTACGATCGCATCAAGACGGATCGTCTTCAAAGGCAACACCACTGCTGTAACAACAATATATTGGTCAAACGTACCCCGGGTAACTTTAGAAATAGTGATCTTGTCCTTCTCTACATTTAATTTAGAGCGGTGATCGGCAAAGATTAGGTTATAGATCAGCAGCAGTGCTACAACTGCGCCTCCACTTACCAGGGTGATCCTTTTCTTTGACCAATATTTCTTTTCTATTTTTCTATCCATAGGTGAATGTGCTAAACTTGCATTCCGAATAAGACAACCGGCATGCCAAAGCCGGAAACCCTTTACCAGTAAAGCATCTCACAGCATCAACCGCTATTAAAACGTCCTGTACCGCACACCGTTCGTTCAATTCCGGACACTTTCCATGAATCCGGCACCAGTGCTGCCGAAAACCGAAATCTTTTTATAATATTGCCAGTGGCCACATCCGCAGTCGTTTGCCCTTATTACTTATTGTCGGGAACATTGTTTGCGGAGCTCTATCAACTTTATTTCTTATTCGAATTGCTATGACTACGACGACACTGCCTGGTAAAATACTGATAGTTGATGATGATATGGATGTATTGCGCGCAGCACGTCTCCTGTTGAAACGCCATTTCGGGCAGGTAGATTTTGAACGCAATCCCCAGAAGATACCCTACCTGGTATCTAATTTTGAATATGACGTGATCCTGCTGGACATGAACTTCACCCGTGACCTGAGCAGTGGTAAGGAAGGGTTTGAATGGCTGGACAGGATCCTGGATCTTCAGCCCTCTGCCGCTGTTGTAATGTTCACCGCCTATGGCGACGTGGAAATGGCAGTAAGGGCTATCAAGGCCGGGGCAGCGGATTTTGTGCTGAAACCCTGGGAAAACGAAAAGCTCCTGGCCACCATGCAGACCGCTTATAATAAAAAGCACCAGCAAAAAGAAAAGGTAGCCCCCCCTGCACCTGTTAGCAATAATAATAGCGCTATCATAGGCAACAGCCCGGCCATGCTGGCGGTATTAGATACTGCCGCAAGGGTGGCCGCCACCGATGCCAATGTACTCATACTCGGAGAGAACGGTACCGGAAAGGATATGCTGGCCAGGCACATTCACCAGCTCTCCCATCGTAGCGCCCACCCTTTTGTGAGCGTAGACCTGGGAGCGATCAGCGAAAGTCTCTTTGAAAGCGAACTGTTTGGCCATGTGAAAGGTGCCTTTACCGATGCCCGCGAAGACAGGGTCGGCAGGTTTGAAGAAGCTAATAAGGGAACCATCTTTTTGGATGAACTGGGAAACATCTCCCCCCCACTACAAGCAAAACTTTTGACCGTACTGCAAAACAGGGCAGTGACCAAAGTAGGCAGTAACAAAGCCATCCCGGTAGACGTACGATTGATCTGCGCCACCAACCGCAACATTCAGCAAATGGCAGCACAATACCTGTTCCGCCAGGATTTACTCTACCGCATCAATACGATCGAAATCCAGCTACCCCCTCTCCGGGAAAGACAGGAAGACATTATAGGGCTGGCAGAACACTTCCTGCAACTCTATAGTAGCAAGTATAAACGCCCGGTAAATAGTCTGCACGAATCCCTCATCCAGCAATTATTACAATATGACTGGCCGGGGAATATCCGTGAACTGCAGCATGCCATGGAGCGGGCAGTCATCCTTTCCCAGGGCAAGGTATTGCAGGCAAAAGATGTATTCGTAAAAAATCCCGTACAGGAAACACAGCTGAACACCGGCTATAACCTGGAGGAAATGGAACGCAACATCATCACCCAGGCCATGAAGAAATGTAATGGCAACATCACGGAAGCTGCCAGGGAACTGGGCCTGAGCAGAGCAGCCCTGTACAGAAGACTGGAAAAATATAATATCTAAATGAACGGGTTCAGTATCAATATATTCCTGCGCATCCTCCTGCTTACCGCCAGCACTATCGCGGGTGTGGAAGTATGGCGATTACTGGGTCCAATTCCGGGCCTGGCCATCATTGCCCTGATCTGCCTGCAGATCTATGGAATGTATTATTATATGAACAGGATCAACCGGAAACTCACCCTCTTCCTGGAGTCCATCCGTTACGAAGATTTTTCCATCCGCTTCAGTGCTGATAATAAGATGGGTAAAAGCTTTCAGGCCCTCAACTACCAGTTCAACGAAGTGCTGGAAGCCTTCAGGCAAACGAGGGCAGAAAAGGAAGCGAACCTGAAATACATAGATACCATCGTACAGCATATCAGTATCGGGGTATTATCTTTCGATGCGGAAGGGAGGATCGAATTAATCAACCCTGCGGCTTTTCGCCTGCTGGGTATTTACCGCCTGCGCAATATTGCGGAACTAAAATCGGCACATCCTGATTTACCCGAATTACTCCTGCAGGTGCACTCCGGCAACAAGATCCTATATCGTACCCGCAATGAACAACAATTGTCGATTCATGCAGCAACGGTACGATTACAGGGGCGCCTGGTAAAACTGATCTCCCTGCAGAACATCCATGCGGAGCTACAACAAAAAGAGCTGGAAGCCTGGCAGAACCTGACCAAGATTCTCCGGCATGAAATCATGAACTCCGTTACACCGATCGTATCCCTCATCAGCACCATGCAGGATATTATAGAGCAGGACATTGCTTCGGACAGCCACCAGCAGGAAGCCATCACTGACCTGATGGAGGCATTGGAAACAATCAAGAGCCGCAGTAAGGGCATCATGAACTTCGTGAATGCATATAGAGATTATACGACCCTGCCCAAGCCACAGTTCACGGACGTCAATATCAAAGAACTGCTCACGGTGGTCAGCAATCTCCTGCAATCAGACCTTAAACAGGCGGGCATCTATTACCAGTTCGAAGTAGATTCAGCAGGTGCAGAAATTCATGCCGACAGTGCCCAGTTACAGATGGTGCTGATCAACCTGATCAGGAATGCGATGGATGCCCTGGAGCATACCGCCCGTCCTGAAATAAAGATCACCGCGATCATGACTACCCACAACCAGGTTTGCATTGCCATTGCTGACAATGGGCCGGGTATAGATGCAGATGCAATCAATAAAATTTTTATACCTTTCTATACGACGAAGCGTAAAGGCAGTGGTATTGGCCTAAGCCTCTCCCAGCAAATTATCCAGTTGCATGGCGGTCAATTGAAAGTAGATAGCACCAGTAATAATGGCACAACATTTAATGTGATCCTGACTACGGTGTAAATTGATTTCATTATTAAAGCATGAAACGACGGTTACTGTTGAGGGGATATAAATGCAAAATGAGTCATTACCTGTAAATTCATATTTTTGCTCCATGAAACCGCATGTCTTTAATCGTTTGTATTGGGGTATAATGCCGGTACTGATTTTGGGCTGTATAATTGATTCTTTCATTTTGATGCAGCTTTCAATGACATTGCTGGCAGGGTTGTCAGTGGTATTTTTCATCAAAGGCACGCGTTTCACACCACCCATTCTTAGGATATTGTTAGTTATAGGTTTAGCTATTACAAGTCCTCCTCAGGTCCATCTTCTCGCCGTCGCGTCTATACCGCTTGTTCACCTGGTCTATATTGCTTTCTTTTTAAAGATCCGTTATACCAATTATCCTTTGCCTACCTGTAAATGGGCGTTTATCTTCCTGACAGAAGCGCTGGGGCTGGCTCTATTTTTCTATTTACTTCCCCGTTTAGAAGCTGATGGCATGGTATGGCAGGTGGTGGCTTGCCTGTTCACCGCTTCCATTGCGCTCCAGTCGGTCATGCATGCTTTTCGGCTCAGAGAGCAGCCATATGGCTGGTATTGTCTTGCGGGCATTATCTTTCTCATAGCTGGCGGAGCACTGGCACTTTCTTATCCTGCACTGAGTGTGCTTTGCTATGGTGTAGCCAATTATGGCCTTGTCTATGGTGCCACCCGGTATATCTGGCAAAAGCAAGGTCTCCCCTACGCAATCCGGTAATATACCGTACATTTGATTCGCTAGATGAGTTATTATGCAACAGACAGACTTTTTAGTGATCGGCTCCGGCATCGCAGGATTAACCTATGCGCTCAAAGTGGCAGGTGCCTGTCCAGATAAGAAGATCACCATCATCACTAAGACCCAGGAAGACGAAACGAATACAAAGTATGCCCAGGGTGGCGTAGCAGTAGTGAATGACCTTGAAAATGACAGCTTCGCCAAGCACATTGAAGACACCCTGATCGCCGGCGATGGCCTATGCAACGGGAAGATCGTGGAGATCGTAGTGAAAGAGGGGCCGGAGCGCGTGAACGAGATCATAGAATGGGGTACCAACTTTGACAAGAATCCCGATGGCGACTTTGCCCTTGGCAGAGAAGGCGGACATTCTGAGTTCAGGGTAATCCACTATAAAGACATCACCGGTTATGAAATAGAAAGAGCCCTGCTGGCAGCCGTTAAGCAGCACCCAAATATTGAGCTGGTCACTCACTGCTTTGTAGTAGACCTCATCACCCAGCACCACCTGGGCTACCTGGTGACCAAATCTACGCCTGACATAGAATGCTACGGCGTATACGTATTGAACCTCCTTACAAACAAGATAGAAAAGATCCTGAGCCGCATCACCGTACTGGCTACTGGTGGTAACGGACAGGTATATCGCAGTACAACCAATCCTACCATAGCCTCTGGCGATGGGGTAGCCATGGTATACCGCGCCAAGGGTAGAATTGAGAACATGGAGTTCATCCAGTTTCATCCTACTGCCCTCTATCAGCCAGGTGTGAACAATGCCTTCCTGATCACAGAAGCAGTACGTGGCGATGGTGGTATATTGCGCAATATACATGGCGAAGACTTCATGCATAAATATGATCCCCGTCTCTCCCTCGCTCCCCGCGACATCGTGGCCAGGGCCATAGATAGTGAGATGAAGATCACAGGTACAGAACATGTATACCTCGATTGCCGTCATATGGATATGGAGAAGTTTATTCACCACTTCCCTAATATCTATGAGAAATGCCTGGCATCCGGTATCGATGTGAAGAAAGATATGATACCCGTGGCACCAGCTGCCCACTATAGCTGTGGCGGTATTAAGGTAAATGAACATGGCTGTACCAGCATCAAGAACCTGTATGCCTGCGGAGAATGCTCCAGCACAGGCTTACACGGTGCTAACCGCCTTGCATCCAACTCACTGCTGGAAGCGATGGTGTTTGCACATCGTTGTTATGTGACAGCTGTAGAAAAGATCAATTCCATTTCATTCAGAAACGATGTACCAGACTGGAATGCAGCAGGTACCACGGCTCCGAAGGAAATGATCCTCATTACCCAGAGCCTGAAGGAACTGAAGCAGATCATGAGCGATTACCTGGGTATCGTACGTACCAACGAACGTATTCAAAGAGCGATCCGCAGACTGGATATCCTTCACGAAGAAACAGAAAGCCTCTACGAGAAAACAGAAGTATCTCCACAACTGTGTGAGCTGCGTAACCTGATCACCGTAGGTTATCTGATCGTAAAAAGTGCTTCCTTCCGTAAGGAAAGCAGAGGTCTTCATTTCAATACTGATTATCCAAATAAGAGCGCGCTGGTACAAAACATTGTGTTATAGAATTTGTTGCTAAGAATAGATGTACTATTTAATACTGGCTTTTACTTACGCCATATCAATCTTGCCATTGGGGCTGTTATACCTCATCAGCGATGGGTTATACCTCATAATTTATTACCTGGTACGTTACCGGAAGAAGACTGTATTTGAAAATCTCCGGCAGTCATTCCCCGAAAAGTCTCCTGCTGAAATTACAAAGCTGGCCAGGAGTTATTACCGCAATCTGATGGATATGACCGTGGAGACTGTCAAACTCCTGACGATGAGCAAAAAGTCGCTGGAAAAACGCTTTAAATGCGATTTAACGGTATTACATGAGCTTTATGCGCAGGGTAAAAGTTGTCAGCTGCACCTGGGGCATAATTTCAACTGGGAATGGGCCAATGTATTTTGCATGCAGCGGGTGGGGTTCCCCTTCCTCGTGGTATATATGCCGCTTACGAATAAACCGGCAGACCGCTTTTTCCGTCATTTCCGGGAAAAATCGGGTACGGTATTGATTCCGGCCGATGATATCAAGGAGGCGATGGCACCCTGGCAACATAAACAACACCTGATTGCACTGGTGGCAGACCAGAATCCGGGTAATCCCCGGCGCAGCTACTGGTTCAATTTTATGAACAGGATGACAGCTTTTTACAAAGGACCGGAAATGAGTGCAAGGAGAAATGATACCCCGGTGGTATTTGTGGATATCCGGAAGGTAAAACGGGGGTATTATCATGCTACACTGAAACTGGCCTTTGATCATCCTCAGCAGGAACCGGAGGGAAAAGTGACAGAAACTTTTGTACGATACCTGGAACACAATATCCTGGAGCAACCGGATGTGTGGGTATGGAGCCACAGAAGGTGGAAACATCGCTATAACGAACAATAAGGAAACAATTATAATTTTTTCCCCCATGTAAAAAAGGAGAGAATCCCGGCTGGATTCTCTCCTTTTTTATTGTTGCCCGCCGGTATCTTCCGGCATCGGTGGTGGTGTGGGTATAACCGGCTCCACCATAATATTGTTATTGACGGCTTTTACCCCGTTGACTTTCTTTACGGCATCTTCTGCTGCTACTTTTGCACTGTCATTAGGTACTTCCCCGTTCAGGTCTACAACACCATCTTTGACTTCGGCAGAAATGCCGGGGGAATTGTTCAGTTTATCAATTACGGCCAACTTCACAGTATCATCTCCGGGCTGGCACGAGTACAGGCTGGGTACCACCAGCAGGCTGGCGGCCATCAATAAAGATTTACGGTCCATGGTTAAAATTTTTAAATCCTCAAATGCTTTATCCATTGTCGGCAAAACCGGGATAAAGGGTCATTCCTCCATCAATAAGCAAGGTAGTACCTGTCACATAATCACTCTCATCACTCGCCAGCCACACCGCAGCTCTGGCGATATCCTCAGGAGCACCGATCCTTCCATAGGGAATAAGTTTCAGTAATTGCTGCTCGTCCTCCGGGGTATCCCATGCATCTTTGTTAATGCGGGTTTTAATTGCACCGGGGCCCAGACTGTTTACCCTTATCTTATATGGAGCCAATTCCTGTGCCATAGATTGCATGAGCAATTTCACACCTCCCTTACTGGCGGCATAATTTACATGGCCCGCCCAGGGAATTACTTCGTGCACACTACTCATACAAATGATCTTTCCGGCAGCCTTAGAGCGGGATGTTTGTACACCCCTTCTTTTAAATTCCCTGGCCGCTTCACGGGCACAAAGAAATTGTCCTGTAAGGTTCGTACTAATCACTGCATTCCACTGGTCCAGGGTCATTTCCAGGAAGGGCGCATCCTGTTGAATGCCGGCATTGGTCACAGCTATATCAAGCGTACCATAGCGGGATATAATGGCTGAATACATGCTCAGTACCTCCTCTTCTTTACTGATGTCACATTGATGTACGAAACCATCCCCCCCGGCAGATTTAATTTCTTCCAGGATTTTCTCAGCGTCCTCCCTGCTTTTATCACTGTGGAAGTTGACGATTACGGCAGCGCCTGCATCGGCCATTGCCTGTGCCACAGCGGCTCCGATGCCTGTACTGCTACCAGTGACCAGTGCCACCTGTCCTTGTAGTTGTTTACCCATAGGAAGTACTTTTTTTTGAAACTATGTCGGTCAAAAAGCGTACCTCCCCACACATAAAAAAGGATCGTGCAATTGGCACGATCCTTTTTTAACTATATGATAATAAATGTATTAATTCAATACATTGTTTTCTTTCACTACTTCCAGCCCATTGGTGCCTTTCATATTATTGAAACCACCTTCCACATTGCGCAGGTTGTGAATACCTTCTCTCTTCAGCAGGGAGCAGGCAATGATACTTCTGTATCCACCCTGGCAGTGTACATACAGGTTATGATTTTCATCAAAATCACCCAGGTTACCCGGATCAGTCATATCGCTGAGGGTCAGGTTGATTGCATCCTTGATGTGGCCATCTGCATACTCCGCCGGTTTACGCACATCCACGATCACCAGGTTGGGATCGTGAGGAATATCCATCGCCAGTTCATCAGGTTCTATACTGATGATCATATCACGTTTTTCACCGGCAGCAACCCATGCTTCGTAGCCACCCTGCAGGTAGCCTGCCACATGATCGAAGCCTACACGTGCCAGGCGAACGATGGTTTCTGC
This sequence comes from Chitinophaga sancti, assembly GCF_034424315.1. Lineage (GTDB taxonomy): Bacteria > Bacteroidota > Bacteroidia > Chitinophagales > Chitinophagaceae > Chitinophaga > Chitinophaga sancti. Next base: position 5,726,760 of record NZ_CP139972.1, on the reverse strand, counting down.
TTCCTGGCCCGGGGTGGTTACCAGCACAATTTCCTGCCCAAAGTTCAGGAGACTGCCTGCCCACTCTGCAAAGCGGCCTTCCAGGCCAATGCTGAGTGAACCAGGTACGAATCCTTCTGCAAATTCAGTGGCAGGGCGTGTATCCAGGATGCCAACACCTTCTTTCACTTTTGCTTTGAATGCTTCCACACTCAGGGGCTGATTTGCCTTCTCCATTACTTCCTGCAGGGCATCGTAACCTTCTTTATTGATACGTGCATTGATTGGGAAATAAGATGGAGGAGTAGTCAGACCATCCGTTACTTCAGCAATAAAGGATGCTTTATCATTCGCCAGTAATGCGTAGTTGCCTGCTTTTTCCTCACCCAGTGTACTGAAAGTATTCGGTCCCAGATTCTTGCCACAGGAAGAACCCGGACCATGAGCAGGATAAACGGTTACGGTATCTGGCAGTGTTTTGATCTTGTTGTTCAGGGAGTCGTAGAGCATACCAGCCAGTTCTTCTTTGGTGAGGTTACCGCTGAAGAGGTCAGGACGGCCTACGTCACCTACAAAGAGAGTATCTCCTGTAAACAGGCTGTTTGCCTGGCCTTGTTCATCCAGCAGCAGGTAACAGGTAGATTCCAGTGTGTGCCCGGGGGTATGGATCACCTGCAGGCGCAGCTTTCCGATATTAAATTCTTCTCTGTCTTTTGCTTTATAGATAGGAAAGCTGGTTACCGCTTCAGGTCCATAAACGATAGGCGCCTGCGTAGCGGCAGCCAGGTCCAGGTGACCGGATACGAAATCAGCATGGAAATGAGTTTCGAATATATACTTTATGGTAGCATTGCGCTCTTTAGCAAGGTCAAGGTATGCATCAATATCCCGCAGGGGATCTATCACAACAGCTTCACCTTCCGACTCTATAAAGTAGGCGGCTTCTGATAAGCAATTAGTATACAGTTGCTTTACAAACATTTGGTCTTTGATTTCCTGCAAATTTACGGATAATAAAGCAGGAAGCTACCAGGGGCAGGAGGTGAGAACATATTAAGAATGCTAAACAGATATGTATAGCAAAAAAACATCAACCCGTTATGTAACATAACCGGAATGATGTTGAAAGATTTTTACAATGCTGCTGAGCTATCACTAGAAACAAATGCATCCCCCGCAAAAATTTGAGCCTAACTAAAAGTTCTCAGCTTTTGTTACTCTTAGTTAGGCCCCAATATTTTTTTTACTCAGCTGAGCAATAACCAAAACCATATTAGCCTACCAGCTCTTCTACGAATTTGGCAACTTCTGCTATACGTTGTTTGTTAATCGTATAGTGAATGAATTTACCATCTCTCTCGGTAATCACAATGCCGGCACGACGAAGAATAGCCAGATGCTGTGAAGCTACTGACTGCTCAAGACGCAGCTTAACGTAGATTTCAGTCACTGTCATTTTTTTGTGGTCTTCCAGCAGCTTAATCATTTGCTGGCGCAGCTTATGATTGATTGCACGCAATACCATAGCTGCCTTCTTAACGGCAATGTAATCCAATTTAATTTGGTCTTTTTCATTGGTACCTCTAGAAATAATAAGAGTATTAGAAGAGGTCGTTAATAATGTTTTTTCCATCGCATAATAGTTTTAAAAAATGATGAAATGAAAGGGATCAACGGACAGTAAACCCATAACTTGTTAGAAAACAATCACCGGGTATCGATTTATACAAAAATATAATATTAGTCGTAATAAAAAAAACTTCTATACCTTATTTTTTAATATATAGATGGGGTTTACTTGCCAAATAAACCTAAATTGACAGTTTCATGACACAAATTTGGATAAATGTTTAGATTACACTTCTTTTTGAGGCGAAAAAAGCATTAATTCAGGCTAAAACAGCGTATTTATGACAGTATGGGTACTTACTTTTTCATTGTCGAGTGGAATGGCTTCAGGTAAAAAGGACTGAAATATGCCACATCTTCAAATGTGCGCTTTTCAAATGCTTTTTCTGACAATTGCACCATATGTGCAGCGTTGATTGTATATGGTAAAAATGTAGCATGGACGTTTTGACCCAGTAGTTCTGCCCATTTTTCACTGCCGTTTCCAAAGAAATAAACCTGCTTATCTGCCAGTTGATCTGCATAGGATTCGGGGCCTAAAATTAGGGCTTGTGGAGCTAGTATTTCATCCAGCCCGGCCGTATATACGGCGGTGTATACTTCCATACGACGGGCATCGAGCATAGGTACGTATAATGCCTGCGTATCTTTTTCCTGCAGTAGTAATCCCTGCGTCATTTGTTGTAGGGTAGAAACGGCTATCAGCGGCTTTTCCCAGGCATAACACAAACCTTTTGCAGTCGCTACTCCTACTCTCAATCCGGTGTAAGAACCAGGCCCTGCACTCACAGCGATGGCATCCAGTTGTGCGGGCGTTATATGGTGTTCCTGCATTAACTGCTGAATGAATAGAGTCATGGTGGCAGCATGATCCTGCTGCTGATCATTGACCAGGGTCTGTAATACCTGTCCATTCTTAGAGAGACATACTGAACCTATATTCGTAGCCGTATCGATATTGAGTATTAATGCCATTGTTTAACTGTTAGTAGCTTCCTTTTTCAATAATTCACTGATTGCGTAGCGTTCATTGCCAGTGGCTGTATACACAGCAGTGAGTACTTCGTATACTTCTCTGATCCCTATTTTCTTGCTCCACTCAAAAGGCCCCATGGGATAATTGGTACCCAGTTTCATTGCCACATCAATGTCTTCTCTGGAAGCTGTGTTTGTTTCAGCTGCCATATACGCTTCATTGATGATCATGCATACCACCCGGGGAGTGACCATGCCTACCGCATCCTGCACCTGTTCATACTCCCAGCCTAATTGCAGCATAATTGCTGCTAATATGGGCTTTTGTGCTTCTTCCAGCAGGGAAATTTCTGTTACCGGCATATCGATAAATCCCGGCAGCCAGTTGCACCCAATAAGCGAACAGCCATAAGTATGCTTCACTGTTTGCAGCGAAGTTTTTACAATACCTGCCAGTACAGGAATATCCGGATACCGTGCGTAGAGGCCCGCATTTTCAGGGTGTGCATCGAACTGCAGATCGATGATGAGGTCTCTGTTTTGCAGTTCCTGTGCCTCTTTCAGGCTATCAGCCCGCTCCACTGTATGTGCAGCCAGACCTCCCTTGCGCTGTAACGCTATAAAATTTTGCTCATCTCCGATAACCAGGATATTCATGGGCTAAATTTTCGCAAACCTATTAATTAATAACTAATTATTTTTACACTATGGAAAAACAGATCATCAATACTCCAAATGCGCCTGCTCCAATTGGGCCATATAATCAGGCAATTCTGACAGGCAATATGCTATTTGCTTCCGGACAGATTGCTATCAATCCGGCAACCAATCAGCTGGTAATTGAAGACATCGTTGCAGAAACGCACCAGGTGATGCAGAATGTAAAAGCAATTCTGAATGCTGCTGGTATGGATTTCAGCGATGTACTGAAAAGCACCATCTTCATTACCGATATGAACGATTTCGGTAAAATTAACGAAGCTTATGGTAGTTATTTCAGCGCTTATGCGCCTGCCCGTGAAACTGTGCAGGTAGCGGCTTTACCAAAGAAGGTACATGTGGAGATCTCCGTGATCGCCAGTAAATAATAATAAAGCTCCGGGCTGACTAAAAGGATACGCCCTCCCGGGTGGATGAGGGAGACGAAATAGCTTTTACGCAATTCTCAGCGCCTTCATTTTACTTTTTAGTCAGCCTTTGTTCCGAATAAGGTGGTGGCCAGTTTTGCATCGTGGCCATATACATCATCTCTGAAATTCAGTCGTCCATCACTATCCACGAACGCTGTGAAATACCCGATATATACCGGTACTCTCTGTTTCAGCGTTACGAACTTTTCCTTGCTTCCATTCATCGCATCTACAATCTTTGCTTTGGTCCAGCCGGAATCATTGCGCAACAACCATTCTGCCAGGTGCTGAGGTTCAGCAACCCTGATACAGCCATGGCTGAAGGTGCGCTTATTTTCGCCAAATAACCCTTTCGAAGGGGTATCATGCAGGTAAATATTATACTCATTCGGGAAGAGGAATTTCAACTTACCTAATGCATTGGCTCCTCCTGGTAACTGACGGATGATATAAGGAAAATTGGATACACTTGCTTTGCTCCAGTTAATAGATCCTGCACTTACAGGTTTGCCATTGCTGGTCACAACTTCCATATGATTTCTGGCCAGATAGCCACTGTTGCGACGCATAGCCGGCAATACTTCATTCTTCAAGATACCCGGAGGTACATTCCAATATGGAGCAAATACTACAAACTTTACTTCATTGCTGAAGATAACGGTATTAGCACCCGGTTTTCCTACGACTACATTACAACTCCAGTCTACCCTACCGTTATCGTATACATACAGTTTAAATGCCGGGATGTTTACCAGCAGATAGGTGGATGGAGGGGAAGCAGGTACCCAGCGCAAACGCTCCATATTGATCATAATCTGGGTAATGCGTTGCTTTGGCGTTATATTCAATGCACGTAGTAAGGGAGCCTGAATAGTGCCATCGATCTTCAGGCCGGTGCGATCCTGGAAGTTGCGGATAGCGGAATCGAGGGCGGGTGTAAATACAGCAGCAGTATCTGCAGTAGCAAGATCGCCCAGGAGGTGCAGACGATGTTTTACACCAGCAATAACGGGGGCAGCAGCACCTTGCTTATATAGTTTTTCTTCTGCGCGAAGAGAATCCCATGGTTCTTTTTCAAGAGCAGCGAGTTGTTTCAGCTTATTGCGCAGCAGTTTGTATTGAATGTTCACAGGTTCTTCGAAAGCATTGGCAGGACGGGTGACCATGGAGTCCAGCAGACCTTCCATATCAATCTGCTTACGGGGAATGAACCATTCCAGGTCTTTGGCAGTATCGGAGGTGAGACCGCCCCATACTTTATTACCATAGGCAAAGAACTGTGCGGTGAGTGCCAGTTCAATCTGGGAAGCTGTTTTATCGCCTGGTTTCAGTTTACCTCCTTCCATCATGAGGGTATCGTATACAGCACGCAGTGGGCGGCTGATTATGCTACTATCATTCAGACCAAAGCCGGCATCAGATTTCATCAGGTTGATGAAGTTACCTGCCTGTTCGGTGAGCTGGCCATCATTACCTATCCAGGCAAAGTGGAAATTTCTTTGTCTATAAAAGTTACGGATATACGCAGCGTTGCTGGAATCGTGTTGTAAAAATGAATTGACAGCATTGCTATCGAGTGTAAGGTCAATATAATCCTTCTGGGTATAGTGACTGGTATCTCTTGCGTGCTGGCGTTTACGTTTACCTTCGTGGTTACAGGATGCGAAGATAGCTGCCAATGCAAGCAGAAACAGGGGAACATTGCGCATGATCAATGATTTAATGTCGTATGGCGTAAAAGTAAGTAAAAACTTGATACTGTTGAACCGCTGATGCCTGTGGCATTAGCGGTTCAAGGGCTGGCTTGATGGCCTGGGGCTGGCTTTTAAAAATGAGCATGCATAAAAGCAAAAAGCTTAATGCGGTAACGGCATTAAGCTTTTTGCAATATTGTATGGAAATTTGTTCTAGAGTTTTATTTCTTCATCATTGGCATCAAAGAAGCGATATTCTGTCAGGTGGTAGTTAGAGTCTGCTTTTATTTTGATCCATTTCTTATAGAGGAAATACCATTTCCATTGACGAGAGGTAAGGAATCCTTGTGTAAGGAATGCTTTGAAGATGGGGTGTACGTGAATGGAGAGTCCTTTATGCTGATGATTAATCAGGTATTGCAGGTTCTTCTCGATTTCATCGATGATCAATACAGAGGCACCGATCTTGCCGGTACCGTGGCAGGTAGGGCAATCTTCAGCCACAGAGATAGTGACTTCGGGTTTCACCCTTTGGCGGGTGATCTGCATGAGGCCGAATTTGGAGATAGGCAGGATGGTGTGTTTAGCTCTATCCTGTGCCATGAATTTCTCCATTGCTTCATAAACTACCTTTTTATTTTCAGGCAGCTTCATATCTATGAAGTCAATGATGATAATACCTCCAAGGTCACGCAGGCGCAGTTGTCGGGCAATTTCCGCGGCGGCTTCCAGGTTGGATGCCAGGGCGTTTTGTTCCTGGTTATTACTGGAGCTTTTGTAGCCGCTGTTCACGTCGATGACATGGAGGGCTTCGGTGGCTTCAATAATGAGGTATACACCACTATCCAGGTTGACAGTTTTGCCGAACGATGCTTTTACCTGACGGGTAATGCCGTAGTGATCAAAGATGGGTGCGCCATTATGATAATAAGTGACAATATCCTGTTTCTCGGGGGCTATCTTTTGGATATACGCCCGGGTATCAGTATACATGTTCTTATCGTTAATAACGATCCGGTTGAAACTTTCGTTCAACAGGTCACGGAGTATACTAGTGGTCTTGGCCTGTTCGCTCAGTATTTTCTGTGGAGGTTGTGCGCCTTTCAGATTCGACTGGATATTTTTCCAGGTTTCGACCAGGGTGGTAAGGTCTTCGTGCAGTTCTGCAGTTTTCTTTCCTTCAGCGGCTGTGCGTACTATCACACCGAAATTGGGTGTTTTGATAGCTTCGACGATCTTTTGCAGGCGTTTTCTTTCTTCGGAAGAGTGTATCTTTTTAGATACAGCTACAATGTCATTGAAGGGTGTTAACACAATAAATCTTCCTGGTAAAGAAATTTCGCAGCTCAGACGGGGGCCTTTAGAAGAAATGGGCTCTTTCAGGATTTGCACAAGAATATTGGGTTTACCGCCCAGTACATCTGTGATTTTACCGGTTTTTACAATTTCCGGCTCGTTCTTAAACTTTGTAAAGTCAAACCCCTCGGGGGTTTTATCAGAAATAGCCTGCTGGGTAAATTTAAGTATGGAGCGTATGTAAGGGCTTAGATCGGTGTAATGCAGGAAGGCATCTTTTTCAAAGCCAACATCTACAAACGCCGCATTAAGGCCTGGAATTAGTTTTTTAACCCGCCCCAGGTATAAATCTCCTACAGCAAAATTGGGGTTGCCACTTTCATGATGCAATTCGACCAATTTCTTATCTTCCAGCAACGCTATTTCCACACCAGTAGGTGCCGCATTTATAATTAGTTCCTTGTTCAAGCGTCCAAAATTTTAACCATTATTACTTCACCTTTTTGTTATGCACGACTATTTAACAACAGCTTACTGCATACCAGATTATAGCCAGCTGTGCTGCCAGCATACATGATGATGGATTGCTTAAGGGTTTAGCGATCTAGCAGGTAATGTCCGGGATGCTAAGCGGGAATTGTGGAAAAACCTGCATGACTTCAGCAATTTAAGAATAATCGCTAAAATCATGCAGGGTATATAAAAAAATTTATCCGATTAACACGCCGTAGATAAAACCTGGTTAGTATAAATGGCGGGAAACAGGAGAAAACTATTTCTTATTCTTCTTATGCCGGTTCTTTCTCAGACGTTTTTTACGTTTGTGGGTGGCAATTTTATGTCTCTTTCTTTTCTTACCGCAAGGCATACTAAAAAGTTTAAAATGATTAGAAAATAGAATATTATTGAATACTCTTAATATAATTGTCAATCTCAGCCTTTAGGGCTGGGTCTTTGAGCAGTTTTTTGCACTGCTCGAACAGCTCCACTGCCTTTTTTACATCACCTTTAGAGCGGTAAGCTTCGGCCTGGACAAAAATAGCTTTCGCTTCGTCCGGATGGCGTTGCAACAGTGTATCCATACGTTGGATGGCTTTATCGTACTGTCCGGATTGGATAGCAAGATTTGCCAGTGTCAACTGAGCTTCAAGGTTGTCGGGATTGGCAGCCACCACTTCCCTTAGTTTCTGGACACCTACCATAGGTTCGCCGGTATTCATATACAACAGCGCCTGTTGAATCTTTAAGGAATCATTGTTCGGGCTAAGTTTAATAACCTGATCCAGCAATGAGAGCGCCTGTTGGCTTTCCCATTTACTAATTGCCGGATCCTGAGCATGTTCCAGGTGTTCCAAAAATAAATTGGCTGCAAAGGTGAGGCTTTTTTCGGAATTTTCCAACTTGGCTGCTTCGCCAAGATAATGCGCAGCTATGGGTAGTTGGTTAAGGCTATCCCAGGAGGCATAAAGTTGTTTATAAGCGGCTATTTGCTGAGTTTTAACATCCCCTCGCACTACTTTATTTTCCAAAGAATTGATCAAAAGTAATTTATCAGCAGGGACTTTTTGCTTGGCTGTGGCCAGCAATTCGCTAAAGGCAATAGGTTGCTGCTCCTGACCGCCCATCATAGGGCCGGCAGTTGGCATCGCTTTCTTCTCCGAATGTGGTATGGTGCGGCCAAAGGCGACCAATACAACCAGTAATGCCACCGCGGCACCTACCAATAGAACTTGTGATTTTTGCACGCCTTAAATATTAGGCTGCAAAATTACGAAGAACTTTTAAGCTTCTTTACCTCAGCAACGAATTCTTTCGAAGGCTTGAATGCAGGAATAAAGTGCTCTGGAATTTCTACCGCCACATTCTTCTTGATGTTACGACCAATCTTGGCCGCTCTTTTCTTTGTAATAAAGCTACCAAAACCCCTGATATAGATATGCTCGCCATTAGCCAACGCTTCCTTGACCTCCTTAAACATGGCTTCTAGTGTTACTAACACATCTACTTTAGGAATGCCGGTTTTTTCAGCAATATTGTTAATTAAGTCAGCTTTTCTCATAATTGAAGCGAAGGATTACTTGTCCCAAAATTATTTAATTTTTTTTAATTGCTGAATTTAAAGCAAATAAATTTTATCTTTTTTTCTTATACCTTATATCTTTTTAATAATCACTCTACAAGTCTTTGTATACTAACCTTTAATGCATTTTCTGGCAACAGGTTCAACTTTAGCAGAGGTCATATTTCGTGATCAATACATGGTCACTTCGATCGGTATGTAACGGAATATTTCACTAAACCACTACTTAACGAATATACAAAAAATAATATTCATTTTGCCTTTTTTTTCTGCTCTTAATGAAAAAGTTAGTTTCATTTTAGCAAAATGAAATTCGGCATCCTACCTAAATATAACGCATTTCCATACGCATTAGTCTATTTATCAGCAAGTTCTGTTTATAAAGTATTCAGATAAGAGTTATTTTCATATGTTATAGATGATTATATATATTTTCACTACACCTACCTTAACCCCTACTCATTTTATCATTCCCGACTCACTTATCTTTGCATTTCATGAAACAATTTTTTACCAGTGCCCTCCTCGAATGGAATCGTGAAGACAATACGCGCTCAATGCCCTGGAAAGGCGAAAAGGACCCCTATCGTATATGGCTGTCTGAAATCATCCTTCAGCAAACCCGCGTGGAACAAGGATGGGCTTATTACGAAAAGTTTATACAGACCTATCCCACCGTTCAGCAATTAGCAGCTGCACCGGAAGAAGAAGTGTTCCGCCTGTGGCAGGGATTGGGTTACTATGCCCGCTGCAAAAATATGCTGGCAGCCGCCCGGCAGATCGTGTCACAGTATCATGGTCATTTCCCCAACACCTACGAGGCGATCCAGTCTCTCAAAGGTATTGGCCCTTACACCTCCGCAGCAATTGCTTCATTTGCGTTCAACCTTCCTCATGCTGTGCTGGATGGCAACGTTTTTAGGGTCCTCTCCCGCTTTTTTGACATCGATACCCCTATCGATAGTACTGCCGGTAAAAAACAATTTGCAGCCCTGGCTGCTGAACTACTCCCACATGGAGCATCAGCAGTTTACAACCAAAGTATCATGGACTTCGGTGCCGTGGTATGTAAACCACAACAACCGGCCTGCAAAACATGCCCCCTGGCCAGGAAGTGTAAAGCCCTTCACCTGGGCCTTACCGGCGTACTACCTGTAAAGGAAAAGAAGCTGGTGATCAAAAAACGGTATTTCAACTACCTGATTGTTAGACACAAGAATGACCTTTATATCCGTAAACGCACTGAAAATGATATCTGGCAAAACCTTCACGAGTTTGTACTCATCGAGACGGCTGCCCCTGCTGATATCAATGATTTAAAAAAACTCCCCGCCTTCAAAGAAAAAGTGGGCGATATGCGTTATAACACAGATGCAGTGTCCGCCTCGTTTAAACAACAGCTTACACATCAGACAATTTATAGTCAATTCATTATGATATCGGTTGCAAAGAAGCCTGAAATGCCCGGCTACACCGCAGTTCCCCAGGATCAACTGGACAGGTATGCATTCCCAAAAACGATTACAGACTTCCTGCAACGTAGAGAATTAAGCTTGTTCTAATCCCAAAACTAACTGAAGCCAAAATGCGCTCAACTTGCTGCGGCAAGGTATTTGAAGCTAAAAGTAGTCAGCATTTTTTTCACATCGATTTGAAAAAAATGTTAACTTTAAGAAGGTTGTTTATTTAAAGAAACATTATATTTCCATCGTTAAATCAATAGATTAAAACCTGCAACAATGAGAGGTGTTAATAAAGTAATCCTGATTGGCAACTTGGGTAGAGATCCGGATGTACAGTTTTTGGAAGGCAATATAGCAGTAGCTAAATTTTCTCTGGCTACCACAGAGACATTTAAAGACAGAGCCGGTAAACTGATCTCCCAAACAGAATGGCACACAGTAGTTTTATGGCGTGGACTGGCAGAATTGGCGCAGAAGTATCTGCACAAGGGTAGCCTGGTTTATATCGAAGGACGCCTGCGCACCCGTAGCTGGGAAGATAAGGAAGGAAATAAAAAGTTTGCCACCGAAGTTGTAGGTGATAACCTTGTTATGCTGGATAAACGCATGGATCTTAACAATTCAGAGCATGCCATCCACCATAGTAATACAGGCAGCACTTCCGGTGATAATTTCCCCAATATGGACATCCCCCCCCAAATTAGCGACGCAGCTGACGATCTGCCCTTTTAAGTTATCCAATTAAAAAATATTAATTCTTTTTGCTTGATAATCCCGTAATGGGGTATTACTTATATTTGCATATAGGGAAAGCGATTCAATTTAATACCTGAATTACTTTCCCATTTTTTTGGAACCTGCTTTGCAGTGTAATGCTGGTTTTCTAATTCTTTAACGAAAAGTTGAACAACTTGTACACCTATCCGGCAAGCATTATTTCTGGTAAGCTCACCCTGTTACAAGCCTCGGCACCAATTGCCACGCCGAACGTGGTGATCTATTTACTTGTAATTTTCATACTCTTACTCCTGGCTTTCATTGTCTCCGGCGCGGAAGTAGCCTTCTTTTCGCTGAACTATAAAGACCTGAACGCGCTGAAAACCAGGCAAAATACCAGTGGAAAACTCATTACCAAATTATTGGAAAAGCCCCGCTCCCTGCTGGCCTCCCTCCAGATAGCCGGTATACTCCTTTCCCTGGCCTTCATTATGGTGACAAGCTATCTTATTACCCAAATGGAAGACCTGCAAACCCTGCCTGTTGTTTCATTTGTAGTACGCATCGCCATCATCATCTTCGTACTCCTCTTCTGTGGTCAGGTACTCCCCAGAGTATGGGCCGCCCAGAATAATATCCGCTTTGCTACCTATTTCGCCTGGTTCGTAAGCATTGTACATGCTACCCTGGAACCCGTAAGCGATTTCTATGTAAGCATGAGCGAAAGTATCGAAGCCCGCTTCTTCCACCGTGGCAGCGGCGCCGTCAACTACCAGGAAATAGACGAAGCCATCGAAATGAGCGTGGATCCAACCGCCTCACAGGAAGAAAAAAACATCCTGAAAGGCATCCTGAAATTTGGCAATATCACTGTAAAACAAATCATGCATACCCGCCTGGATGTGCATGGTGTAGAATACGACGCCCCTTTCGATGTGGTTGTGAAACACGTTGCAGACCTTCACTACTCCCGCCTGCCAGTATACAAAGGCAATCTGGACAACATCGTTGGCGTTATACATACCAAAGATCTGCTTCCTCACCTCGACAAAGGCAAAACTTTCGACTGGCACTCCGTGATGCGCACACCATTCTTTGTGCACGGCCACAAGCTGATCGAAGACCTGCTGGCCGAATTCCAGACCAGGAGAATGCACTTTGCCGTAGTGGTGGATGAATTTGGTGGCACCTCCGGGATCGTAACCCTGGAAGATATTGTAGAAGAAGTGATCGGAGACATCAAAGACGAGTTCGACGAAGAAGAATTCAACTATTCAAAAGTTGATAACTATACCTACGTGTTCGAGGGCAAAACCATGCTCAACGACGTTTGCCGCATCATGAACATTCCTCCGGATACCTTCGAAGCAGTAAAGGGTGAAAGCGACTCCATCGGAGGCCTTATCCTGGAACTGGCCGGTAAATTCCCGGATGAAAACAGCGTGATCACCTATGGAGACTATGACTTTACCGTACTGGAAAAGAGTAAAATGCGCATCCAGAAAGTGCAGGTCAGCGTTAGGCAAAACGTGGAAGAAGATTAATATCACAACATAGAAGCAATGAACTGTAAGAGAAAAAGAAGCCTGTCACCTGTTTCCGCCCGGCTGAAGGGCTGTTTCATGCTGTTATTACTGCCGTTGCTGTATACTGCCTGTGACCAAACTTATACTCCTAAACCAAGAGGATACTTTCAGATCAACTTTCCCAAAAGGCAATACCGTGTTTTTGACCAACCCGGCTATCCATATACATTCGAATATCCCGTTTACGCCAATATCGTCAAAGACAGCCTCTTCTTCGGGCAGAAAACGGAAAACCCCTATTGGATTAATGTAGAGTTTCCTACCCTGAATGGGAAAATATACATGAGCTACAAGGAAATTGGAAAAGGGGAAAATGACTTCCAGAAACTCGTTAACGACGCCTTCAAGATGACTTATAAGCATACTTATAAGGCGGAATATATTGAAGAAAAAAGCATTGGCAATCCTGACAGGCAGGTATTTGGTCTCTTTTACGATGTAGGAGGTAATGCAGCTTCTGCCAAACAATTTTATGTGACAGATTCCGTAAAACACTTCCTGCGTGGCGCCCTTTATTTTGATGCAGCGCCAAATGCAGACTCACTTGCGCCCGTTCATAAATTCCTGCAGGAGGACATGCTACACCTCGTAGAAACACTGAAGTGGCGACAGACTCCGAACCGAACCATGTAAAAACAAGCGGATTGTTGTAATTTTGCGGTCATTATCCTGCCAATGATCATCATAGACGATAAATATATCAGTGACGAAATAGTTGAAGAAAAGTTCGTGTGCAACCTGGGGGCCTGCAAAGGAGCCTGCTGCGTTGCAGGTGACTGTGGTGCGCCACTGGACAAAGAAGAAGTTAAGATCCTCAAAAAGGTCTATCCAAAAATTAAGTCTTACCTCCGCCCGGAAGGGATTGCTGAAATAGAAAAAACCGGAACCAATACGACCGACGATGAATATGGGTATGTAACCCCCATTGTAAAAGGAGGTATTTGTGCATACGCCAGTATCGATGAAAATGGTGTAGTGGGCTGCGGTATAGAAAAAGCATATAAAGATGGTGTAGTTGACTATAAGAAACCAATCTCCTGCCACCTCTATCCTATCCGTATCACTAAATACGAATCTTTTGAAGCGGTCAACTACGACCGTTGGGACATATGTAAACCTGCCTGCAAAAATGGTAAAAGCCTGAAAGTACCGGTGTACCGCTTTCTCCAGGAAGCCATCATCCGCAAATACGGGGAAGAGTTTTATGCTGTACTGGATAAAATAGCTACCAAGCAATACCGCGCAGATTAAGGCTGACAGCCCATGGTATTATCCATCGGTAATTCCCTATCTTTACCGGATAGTTGTCTAATACACCACCATACCCGAAAACGGTATGGCTTTTGTCATTCGCAATCAGCAATTCCAACAAAGTATGCATCAGAATGCCTCCACATTCCTGGACAAGAGCGGGAAGAAAGCGACAGACCTTGGTCATCGCCAGACAATCAATCATAATATAGGTAAGTATAATGCTGCAGTAAAAGCCGGAAAGAATCAGTTTTCCGACCTGATGACTGCACGCGAACGTGCCAAGAATATTAAATGGAGAGCGATTGAGCAGCTTGACAAACACCTCGAAGAATTTGAGTCTAACCTGACCCGTCGTGGTGGAAAAGTGATCTGGGCAGAGAATGCAGAACAGGTGCTGGAGGAAATACTGGCCATCTGCAAAGCGAAAAATTGCAAAAGCATTGTCAAGAGTAAATCTATGGCAACAGAAGAGGTTCACCTGAACAGCTTCCTGGCCAATAATAATATTGAGTGTGTAGAAACAGACCTGGGAGAATATATTCAGCAGCTGGATGAGGAGCCTCCCTACCACATCGTAACCCCTGCCATGCACAAAAGCAAGGAAGATGTAGCCCGTTTGTTTGAAGAAAAACTGGGTACTCCTCCCAATCTTACACCGCAGGAACTCACCATGGTAGCGCGCGAAAAACTGCGCCAGAAATACCTGGATGCAGAAATCGGCATTACTGGTGCAAACTTTATCATAGCAGATATCGGGGGTATCGCCGTCACTGAAAACGAAGGTAACGCCCGTTTGAGCACTGCATTTCCAAAAACACATATTGTATTGGTGGGCATCGAAAAGATGATCCCTTCTTTCAGTGACCTTGCACTCTTCTGGCCATTACTGGCCACCTATGGTACTGGTCAGCAGGTAACAGTGTACAATTCCATTTTTTGCGGTCCGCGCCAGGAAGGCGAGATAGATGGTCCTGAAGAAATGTATGTGATACTGATGGACAATGGTCGTACCAATATCCTCGCAGATACCGAAGCCAGGGAGGCGCTGTATTGCATTCGCTGCGGCTCCTGCCTGAATGCCTGCCCTGTTTATAAAAACATCGGTGGCCATACATATGGTACCACTTACAGCGGCCCTATCGGATCAGTCATAACCCCTCACCTGAAAGGTATTGATAATTATATGCACCTGAGCTATGCTTCTTCCCTGTGCGGAAACTGTACCGAAGTATGCCCGGTGCGCATTAATCTTCACGAGTTATTACTCCACAACCGACATAAAGCAGTCGAAGAAAACCACACTTCCGGAGCTGAAAAGGTATCCTGGTTTGGCTGGAAACAAGCTAGTCTGAACCGGCGGATCATGAACCTGGCCAGTGGAAATATGAAGAACTTTTTCATGAAAAAGTTCTTTACAAAGGCCTGGGGAGACGACAGGGAATTACCTGTATTTGCACCTAAGTCCTTCAACCAGATGTGGAAAGACCGCAAAAAATAGTAAATTCAATAAAACACCACTACATGACGCTGATAGCAATATTATTACCCTGGCTATCATTTTTGCTGAGAGGCAAACTCCTTTCCGGCATATTATGCCTGATACTGCAATGTACTATACTGGGCTGGATACCAGCTGCAATATGGGCAGTCATATCATTAGATAATAGTCGTGCAGACAGAAGGAACAGGAAACTGATTAAGGCGATAAAGCAGAACAGGGGCAACTATTAATTAGCTGCCGGGGTAAATGTCACATCCACTCTTACTTTTACAGCTTTCCCATTTGCTGCAGGCAGCCAGGCCGGCCCGGATTTAATAAGGCGGATAGCTTCCTGGTCACACGCAGGCTGTAATTTTTTCAGCACCCTGAAATCGGTGAGGGAACCATCCTGCTGCACATAGAACTGTACTCTCACGCTGCCTCTGACAGTAAGGCCGGCAGGATACTGCACATTTTTAGCGAGGTATGCTTCAAACTTATCAAATCCACCCATTGGAGATGGGTCTTTGCTATTATTATAGAATGTGGTGGTAGTATCAGTAGTTCTTTTCAGCTGCATTCTTACAAAATCATCTCCTTTGTAAGTCTGGCTATAACTCTGATATCCCGGAGCGATGGCATTCATCAATCCGAGATTACTTCTGTTTGCTTTTTTACTTTTTGCTATGAGTCCATCGCTGGGGAGAGAGAAATATCCTTCCCTATCGGTCGTTGTTCCTATATATCCCAAAGTGACGGTTGCTCCGGCAATACCACTATCACCAGTTACATTGAGAATGCGGCCTTTGATCTGGTTCGGCTCAAAAACAGATGCAGCAGCAGTCCTGCTGATATCCCATCCTAAACCAGACTTAATATCCTTATCAACTGAAACAGAAATAACATTTCCACTATAATTATAATTTTTATTATTGAAATATTGGCTGGCTACTGCTTTCGAATCTATACTATAAAATTTCTGACTGCTTATTTCTATAGCAGTATCTGCTTTTTCTTTCTCAGCAGCTGCTATTGAACGGGCAGATTTTGCTACATCAAAAGTGGCGACAGGTACAGGTTCAGCTGCTGCTACTTCTGCCTGTGGCTGCGGAGCAGGAGCAATTGCCGGCAGCGTCACCACTGTGGACCGTTCAGCTTTACGGTTATCCTGATTCTTTTTGAACATGGTAGCACTCTCAGGCACCTGCACCATAGCGGTGACTTCGGCCGGAATGATTGTATCTGTCTTAACAGTAACTTTTGCTATCTCACTTTGATTACGTGCAGGCCACAACCAGATCACACTTGAGCCAATCAAAAGGCATACAGCTGCAGCAGCTGCCCAACGTACATACATCGGCACCACATTCTTTTTGGCTGGCTGTACCCTTTGCTCCAGTCGTTTGCCCAGGTCAGCCAGGTTCACACGCTGATCCGGAGCATGCTGTTCAAAGCCCTCCAGTGCCTCTGCCAGGAACGGATCATCCAAAGCCTGCCGCTCCAGGGCGTGCATAGCCTTGTGATCCAGCTCTCCGGCCAGATAACGGCGTATCAGCTCGGGATCTGCCACAGGTTTAATATGATTGTTTTGCTGCTGCATTTTGTTGTTCCATACAAATTTTCAGATTGCGCTTTCCATTCTGTATATAACTTTTCACCTTCTTCATTTCATAGCCGGTCAGGTCTGCTACTTCTTTGTAGCTCTTCTCTTTCAGGTAAAAAAGGTCAACGCTGCGCTTCTGTTCATCAGGCAAGGTCTCCATACACCTTTCCATTTCCTGAAGATCTGTCTCCAGGGCCGTGCTGCCGTTATGATGTGTAAATTGCTCGTTTTCCATAACAGGAAGACCATCAAGAGAGACTTCCCGGCCTTCTTTGTTCTTCATGGCCCGAAGTTTCATCAGGCAATGATTCCGGGCAAGAACGTGCAGCCAGCTCTTAAAGTTCTGTACCTCATACTGTTGCAATTTCAGGATCAGTTCTTCAAAAATCTGCATCACGGCATCCTTACTGGCATCTTCATCAAAATAACGCAAACAGACCCCATATACCAGGTTCATGTAACGCTGGTATAGGGTGGCGAGATCTTCCAACTTGCCGGACTGTTTGTAAATCCGGATCAGCTGTGCGTCATCCGCCCCGTTGTCACTATTGTGATGTATAAATGCCATAGCCGGTAACAAATATTAAAAATAAGCACCGGCATAACCGGTGCTTATTAAATATTATTCTTTCTTGCAGGAAAAGCTTAGTGTTTGAAATGACGCATGCCGGTCATCACCATCACCATATCATTTTCTTTGCAGTAAGTAATTGAGTCATTGTCACGAACTGAACCACCTGGCTGAATGATAGAAACAATACCTTCAGCGTGAGCGATCCGTACACAGTCATCGAATGGGAAGAATGCGTCAGATGCCATAGCAGCGCCTCTCAGATCGAAGCTGAACTGCTTTGCTTTTTCAATCGCATGACGCAGTGCATCGATACGGGAGGTCTGACCACAGCCTTTACCAATCAGCTGTTGGTTTTTCACCAGTGCGATCGCGTTTGATTTCAGGTGCTTACAAACGATGTTAGCAAAAGTCAGGTCTGCTTTTTCTTCAGGAGTAGCAGGTTTTGCACCTACATCATTCCAATCCTGGAAATTACCCTTATCGTTACCTTGCAGCAGTACACCGTTCAGTACATTCTTGTATACGTTCGGAGTAACCACAGGTGCTTTCTGTTCTAATAAAATGCGGTTCTTCTTAGCCTGCAATACTTCCAGTGCATCAGCTGCGAAACCAGGAGCGATCAGGATTTCGAAGAAGATTTCACTGATAGACTCTGCGGTAACCTTGTCTACAATTGTGTTACATACCAGTACACCACCAAATGCACTTTCCTTATCACCGGCCAGTGCTGCATCCCATGCTTCTTTCAGGGTAGCGCGGCTAGCAACACCACACACGTTGGTATGCTTGATGACAGCGAAAGTAATATCCTTAAATTCCTGGATCAGCTGGCAAGCTGCATCAACGTCTACCAGGTTATTGTAAGACAGTTCCTTGCCATGCAGCTTGTTGAAGATCTCAGACAGATTACCGTAGAATACGCCCTTCTGGTGAGGGTTTTCTCCATAACGCATGATCTGACCCTGCGGAGCAGATACCTGGAAATAAGCGGCGGGCTCATTGTTCAGGAAGTATTGTGAAATTGCTACGTCGTAGTTAGCACATACTTCAAACGCTTTAGCAGCAAAAGCACGACGATCTTCCAGCGAAGTAGCACCTTTATTATCAGTCAATACTTTTTCCAGATCAGCATACTGGTCTTTGGAAGCTACGATGACTACATCTTTGTAATTCTTACCGGCAGCCCTGATCAGAGATACCCCACCGATGTCGATCTTCTCGATGATAGCCTGTTCTTCTTTGGTGCTCTTTACAGTCTCTTCAAATGGATACAGATCCACGATTACCAGATCCAGTTCAGGAATCTCGTATTGTGCCAGCTGCTCCAGATCCTGAGGATTGTCACGACGAGCCAGAATGCCACCAAATACTTTAGGATGCAATGTTTTTACACGGCCCCCAAGAATGGAAGGATAAGCTGTCAAATTTTCTACAGCCACACAGGAAACACCTAAGTCTTCAATAAACTTTTGTGTACCACCGGTAGAATAGATGGTTACACCCTGTTCACCTAATTTTTTTACGATGTTCTCCAGGTTGTCTTTATAGAAAACGGAGATCAATGCTGATTTTATTTGCTTTTGCATGTATGGAAACATTAGAAATTTACAACATAGGCTCCCTGGTCCGGAAGCGAAAGGAAATGCAAAGTTAGCGCGTAACATTCACTTTTCCATTCCTGTATCCTGCTACGGGAACTGGATGCGTCAAAAATATAGCAGCCTGCATCGTAAAACCCCTGCAAATCTTTGATAGCCACATGTGGATTATGTGAAAGTAAAACATAATCTGTTTTGAATTTTTTTGATGGCCTGCCAGCTGGCAATGCGCTATCCACAATTACCAGGCGCTTGTTTCCACAACAAATAAAATGCCCCAGCTGTTCAAATGCCGGTAGTCTTCCTGTATCTACTTCATAAAACGCCCTCGCAGTTCCCAGCATTTCATTAGCAGTACTATCATCGCCTACGAACTGAACTACATGGCCCCGGATAAAGTCAATTCCTGTATGTCGTGGCTGGTTATACACAATCATCACCTGCTGATTTTGCCTTCGCAGCCGCTCAGGCAGTATTGTCAAACTCCACAGGCATAATGCTCCCAGCATATATAATATCCCTTTCCTACCGGCTAATAATGCACCGGTACATACATATAATGCAACTACTCCATACACAGACACATGCAGACCGGAAATATTAGCTCCGGGCAAATGGCCAATCCATGCAACAATGTGATTCATCATCACCAGCAACCATTGCAAACAGGCACCCAGCCAGTGTTGCTGCACACACAACAGCAACATTTCACCATATAAGATCACAGTGGATAATGGTACAGCCACTAAATTAGCAGGCAGAAAATACAGGGGAAACCGGCCAAAAAGATACAGCCCTAAAGGGAAGGTCACTGCCTGCGCAGCGATAGATAATGCTGTCGCTTCCCATAGCTTTCGTTGCCATAAAGCTTTGAATGAAAGTAATCCGTACAGTGGCTTATAGAGCAATAGTATTCCTAATACGGCCAGATACGATAGCTGGAAACCAACATCCCTGATCAATCCGGGATCGTAACACAGGAGCAGGAATGCAGAAAGCGCCAGCTGATTGTAAGTTGTAGATTCCCTGTCTAAAATGAACTTCCCGGTAGTAACTACAGTCAGCATGACGGCTGCTCTCAACACTGAAGCAGATGCACCTGTGAGTAAAGTAAATCCCCATATCACAACGATAATGAGCAGGCCTTTAAGCCGGGGAATCGGCAACCATTGCAGGCACCAGAGCAAACAGGCATAGATCAATGCGAGGTGCATACCTGAAATGGCGATGATATGCACAATGCCGGTCTGCATATAATCACTCACCATGTCTTTATCTAAATCATACCTGTACCCTATCAGCAAAGCTTCTGCCAGACCGGCTTCCCGGCCGCCAATGTAAGTATTAATAATGTGCAGGCAACTATTACGGCATCGTAACAGGAAACTTCCAGGCATCTTCCGATGCCGCCAGTGGCCGGTTTGCAGATGTACCTGCTGATAAATATATCGGGTAGCACAGTATTCACGATAGTTGAAAGCACCCGGGTTGCCACTGAAAGAAATAGGTTGTACCTGCCCGGTAAATAATAACATGTCTCCTTCCTGAATAGCCCTGACAGCACTATCCGGAGGAAAGTAAATCAGTAATTGTTCCCTTGTTTGTAGTTCAATAATTGTTCTGTAGCCATAATGACTGCGCTGTACAGGCACTGTTATTATTCCTGCTAACACCTGATCAGGAGAGGGATTGATCAGATGGTGTTTATATTTTTCTTTTGCATCGGCTACTAAACTGCCCATGCAAAAGAGTAACAATTGCAGTATTGTACCTCTATATCCATCCAGTCGAAACCG
This sequence comes from Chitinophaga sancti, assembly GCF_034424315.1. Lineage (GTDB taxonomy): Bacteria > Bacteroidota > Bacteroidia > Chitinophagales > Chitinophagaceae > Chitinophaga > Chitinophaga sancti. The sequence continues at coordinate 5,705,906 of NZ_CP139972.1, read as the reverse complement.
CCACCACAGGGGCATGTAGGCAACGCCTACATACAGGATCAGGAGAAAAACTGTGAACGAAAGAATATACAACAATGGTAATGGCCAGATAATGCCTGCTATAAAGGGAATGACAATCCGCAAAAAAGGAGCAGTTCTCAGGATGTAAACAAACATGACTTATCATTGGTTAACAAAAATGGAATGAGCAATTTAACACACCAATCTCAGGAGTAAAAATTTGATCCCTGAAAAATCATCATGATAAGTTAATAAGATGAAAATTTTTGGAATTTCAAATGGCATTTTACATATATACATTTACATACATCTGTTATACAATTGTTTATCAGTATTATAAAAATAAACACTATTTTCATCTGTTATTGATTAGTTAACATCTTTTTAATATTTAATATTTATAGTAAACTGCATTACCGGTCACGCTATTTATGTAAGTAAATAGTCGTGTCTTTAATGGTTATTTTGAGGGAAAAGAAAGAGCCTGATCTTCATCAGGCTCTGATTTTTTTTATACCCACCGCAATCATTCTTCACTTTATTCATTCCATTAAACATACAGTAATTGCATAAAAAAAGGGATGCATCTTATTGAGATACACCCCTTTTCAGAAATATGCTGTAACAACTTATTTGTTGCTCAGGTACATGCTCTTTTCCTTGTACAAGGTTCTGAAATATGGATCACGCAGGTCTTTGATAAAGCGGATTGCTTCACCTGTTGATTTCATTTCAGGGCCTAATTCCTTGTTCACACCAGGGAACTTATTGAAAGAGAATACAGGTTCCTTGATGGCAAAACCGTCCAGTTTCTTTTCGATGGTGAAATCGGTCAGTTTATTTTTACCCAGCATTATCTTGGTTGCAATATTCAGGTAAGGTACCTGGTATGCTTTCGCGATAAATGGTGTGGTACGGGATGCACGTGGGTTAGCTTCGATCACATACACCTGGCCACTCTTAATGGCAAACTGAATGTTGATCAAACCACGGATATCAAGTGCTCTTGCAATCTTCTCAGCGTAGTACTCCATAGTTGTTACTTCCATTGGAGACAGGTTGAATGCTGGCAATACTGCGTTACTGTCACCACTGTGAATACCTGCAGGCTCGATGTGCTCCATTACGCCCATTACATGGAAGTTTTCGCCATCGAAGATGCCATCGATCTCTGCTTCCTGACAACGGTCCAGGAAGTGGTCAATCAGGATCTTATTACCTGGTAAGTGTTTCAGGAGGCTCAGTACAGAGCTTTCCAGTTCTTCTTCGTTGATTACGATACGCATACGCTGACCGCCCAATACATAAGAAGGACGAACCAGTACCGGGTAACCTACTTCTTTCGCTACTTCTATCGCCTCATCGGTGTTAAAGGCAGTGCCATACTTAGGATAAGGAATGTTCAGTTCTTTCAGCAGGTCGGAGAAGCGGCCACGGTCTTCGGCTATATCCATGTTATCGAAGGATGTACCGATGATGCGGATGCCTTTTTCTTCCAGCTTTTTAGCCAGTTTCAGCGCCGTTTGACCACCCAGCTGCACAATCACCCCTTCAGGTTTTTCCAGCTCGATAATCTCCCACAGATGCTCCCAGAATACTGGTTCGAAGTACAGCTTGTTTGCCATATCGAAGTCAGTAGAAACTGTTTCAGGGTTACAGTTTACCATGATCGCATCGTAACCGCATTCCTGAATCGCCTGCAGACCATGGGTACAGCAGTAGTCGAATTCAATACCCTGACCAATACGGTTAGGACCGGAACCCAGTACGATTACTTTCTTCTTTTCAGAAGGCTGGCTTTCGTTTACCTGGTCAAAAGTGGAGTAGAAATAAGGAGTTTTTGCTTCGAATTCAGCGCTACAGGTATCTACCATTTTATAAGTACGGGTAATGCCCAGTTCCTTACGTTTAGTGTATACCTCTTCTTCTTCACAGTTACCCAGCAGGTTTGCCAGCTGTGCATCGGAGAAGCCCATACGTTTTGCTTCGCGCAGCATATCAGCAGGTAAAGAATCCAGATCGTGCTCCCTCAGTTGTTTCTCCAGTGTCACGATATCATTGATCTGGTGCAGGAACCATTTATCAATGTAGGTCATCTGGTGCAGGTGCTTTACAGATACTCCTTCCATCAGGGCATCCTTAATACGGAAGATCCTATCCCAGGTAGGTGTCTTCATTCTTTCCAGCAGCTGCTCGCTCTTCATCTGGGATTTACCGTAGTAACCCAGACCCAGTGCATCGTTTTCCAGACTCTGACATGCTTTCTGCAATGCTTCAGGGAAAGTACGGCCGATTGCCATTACCTCTCCTACAGATTTCATTTGCAGACCCAGTGTCTGGTCAGCACCTTTAAATTTATCGAAGTTCCAGCGTGGCATTTTTACGATTACGTAGTCCAGTGCTGGTTCAAAGAATGCAGAAGTAGTTCTGGTGATCTGGTTCTCCAGTTCATCCAGGGTATAACCGATTGCCAGTTTAGCAGCAATCTTTGCAATTGGATAACCAGTTGCCTTGGATGCCAGTGCTGAAGAGCGGCTCACACGGGGATTGATTTCAATCGCGATGATCTCTTCAGTAGCAGGATTCAGGGAGAACTGAACGTTACAACCACCGGCAAAGTTGCCTAGGTCACGCATCATTTCCATTGCCTTGTTACGCATCAGCTGATAAGCAGTATCGCTCAGCGTCATGGCAGGAGCTACCGTGATGGAGTCACCTGTATGGATCCCCATTGGATCCAGGTTCTCTACTGTACAGATGATGACAACATTGTCTTTAGCATCACGCAGCAATTCCAGTTCGAATTCCTTCCATCCCAGTACTGCTTTTTCTACCAGTACTTCGTGGATGGGAGATGCCTGAAGACCACGTTGTAACGCCTCGTCCAGATCATCTTTAGTGTGCACAAAACCACCACCGGTACCACCCAGGGTGAAAGAAGGACGGATTACCAATGGGAAACCGATTTCCTGTGCGAATTCTTTACCTTCCAGGAAGGAGTTAGCTGTTTTAGCAGGTGCAACAGGTATACCCAGCTGGATCATCCACTGGCGGAACTGTTCACGGTCTTCTGCTTTGTCGATAGCTTTGATATCCACCCCGATCAGGCGAACATTGTATTTTTCCCAGATACCCAGTTCATCTACCTCTTTACAAAGATTCAGGGCAGTCTGACCACCCATGGTAGGTAACACAGCGTCTATCTGCTGCTCTTCCAGGATCTGTTCTATACTTTCTACCGTCAGTGGCAGTAAGTACACCCTATCGGCCATCATAGGGTCAGTCATGATAGTGGCCGGATTGGAATTTATCAGGATCACTTTGATTCCTTCCTCGCGCAGAGAACGTGCTGCCTGAGAACCGGAATAGTCAAATTCACATGCCTGACCAATAATAATAGGACCAGAACCAATAATAAGAACAGATTTGATAGAAGAGTCTTTAGGCATTTGCGTATTTAATTGAAAAAATTAAAACCTGGCTGATTTTCTTCTCATTCACCCGACAAAAAAATCGTGCAAAGTTAAGAGTATTAAAGTTTATTGTTGCAATAAATCTTGAAACGCGGCAGTTTCCATTGCCTGAAATCCACTAATAGCCTGTAATTCACCTCATGAATAATATTTAATCATATATAATTTAGGAAGACTCCAATACCAGATATCCAATAGATACATATTTCATTTTTTAATAATTAATTAAATACCAGCTGGTTACTGTTTTGGGCCCCTACCAGTTATCATTCTACCATAAAATAACAGCATTTCTCATTGTATGTTTGCACATATAATAATTTCTTAACACCCAAATGATCTTGAATAAAATCATCAAACTATAAACTATTACCAGCATATACAGGGAAGGCACCTGCTTTTAACCAGGTGCCTTCCCCAAATCAATAATGTTTTTTCTTTTTGTATGAGACTGCGCATATCCATTCCTGGATATGCTTTTTTAATTTTTAACCCTGTTGCTCATCACGGCAATTGACAAACCCATAAGGGCAATGAGAAAGAAAGAGGCCCGCAGGCTGCTCATCTGTGCTACCAGGCCAATCAATACCGGGCCAAACAGGAATCCCAGGTAACCAATTGTAGACACCGCCGCCAGCGCCATTCCGGGCGTCATGGTATTACTACGCCCTGCTGCACTGTATACCAGTGGAACGACAGCCGATACACCAGCACCCACCATCAGGAACCCGATAATAGCCGTCGTAAAATAAGGGAACACAACTGCCAGCAACAACCCGCTGGCTATGAGGCCGCCACTTAACTGCAATACCCGCTTTACGCCAAAACGCAGCTTCAGGTAATCGGCCAGGAAGCGGAAAGAAGCCATCGTACTCATAAAAGCATTCGTACCTACTACCGCGACATTCACATGAATTACTTTCCTGAAGTATACTCCGCTCCAGTCAAACATAGCACCCTCGCAGATCATAGATGCGAAAGCAATAATACCAAGTATCATCAGGAACTTGTCAGGCAATACAAATAGGGGCTGCTTTTCTTCACTCCCGCCGGTTTGATAATCATGCCTTACCACATGATTGATATTTACAGCCAGAATGATAAACACAATCACCATACTTATCAGGAAGTGCTGGTATGGCAATACATGCCACTTCTGCATTCCCCAGGCCAGCAAAGAACCCGCCAGGCCGCCTGAGCTCCACAAGCCATGAAAGGAAGCCATCACAGACCGCCCGTACATTTTCTCTACAAATACCGCCTGTGTATTCACGGCAATGTTTGCAATGTTGCCACAAAAACCAAATGCCACCAATAGTGCAAATAAGATCCAGGTTTCCCCGGCTAAGCCAAGTGTAGGCAGGATAAGACTATACAACAATCCAAACACCAGCAGCACCTGCCGGCTTCCATACTTACCAACCAATGCACCAGCTGCCGGCATAGACAAGAGAGAACCTATCGGCAATGCCAATAACAATCCACCTAACTGACCTTCGGAAAGATGTAATTTTTGCTGAATGTCCGGAATACGGGTAGCCCAACTAAAAAAGCAAAATCCCGTTAAAAAAAATAGTGCGCTCACTGCAATGCGCGCCTGCCGCTGTTGCGGAAGGCCTGCTGTCAATACCTGAAACATATAGATAATTAAAATCAGCTCACATTAATACCCAACTCCCTGTAAGGGCCTGCCATCGCTAATCCTGCCTCATCGGTTATAATCGTATCCAACTCTCTTATTCCACAGACTTTATATGGTTCCGCTGTTCCCATTTTTTCGCTTGTTACAAGTGCAATCACCTTACTTGCAGACTGTACCATCACATTTTTCACGTTCGCTTCATCCAGATGAGGACCGGTTACACCTACTTCTGTATGCAAACTACATACCCCCATAAAACAGATATCAGCACGTAGCTTCTCGAGCATACGAATCGTTTCTATTCCTGCTGTTACCTGCGAACTTTTGAAAACACGCCCACCCGAAAGAATGACCTCCACGCCCGGATGCTCCATCAATAGCATTGCAATGGGAATACTGGGCGTAACAACCGTCAACTGTAAGGCAGCAGGAAATAACTTAGCGAGTGCATAAGTGGTAGTACCACCATCCATTATTATAGTCTGCCCATTGTGCAAAAAAGAAAGCGCCTTTTCCGCAATCGCTCTTTTGTCATCTTCGTGAATGGCTATTCTCTCCGTAAAATTGAAAGGATTGGGAGAGTGGGGAATTGCCCCTCCCCTTACTTTGGTCAACAAACCACTTGCCGCCAGGGCCTCCAGGTCACGACGTACAGTATCTTCTGATACATTTAAGTCATTACTTAGCTCTGTATGTAATACCTTATGATCTGCCTGTAACTTTCTGAGGATGTACTCAAAACGTTCCTCTTTCAGCATATTCTTGCAATTTCTTGCAATATTAACTAAATTCTTGCAACATTCTGCTATTAACTTTGTAACATTTGCATAACTTTGCAATAAATCGCAAAATATGGCAAGAATAGCAATAGACATGGATGGAGTAATGGCAGATACCTGCCAGCAATATATTAACTGGTACGCGGAGCGCTATGGTGAAACAATAGACAGGAATTCCCTGATGGGTCTACCGGAAACAGAAGGTTTCCCCGGGGGCAAAGAGATTATCAGGGGATTCCTGTACGAACCGGGATTCTTCAGAAATAAACCTGTTATCAAAGACTGCCAGGAAGTAGTCAAAGCATTATTTGACAAACACGAAGTTTTCATCGTATCGGCAGCCATGGAATTTCCGCAGTCCTTAGTTGAAAAACTGGACTGGTTAAAAGAACACTTCCCTTTTATCGGATGGGAGCGTATTGTTTTCTGTGGATCCAAAACCATTGTGCATGCCGATTACATGATCGATGATCATGTGAAAAACCTGCAATATTTTAAAGGTGAACCGCTGATGTTTACAGCACCTCACAATGTTAATATTTCTGGATACAAACGCGTAAACAGCTGGGAAGAAGTAGGTCAGATCTTATTGTAAGTCTATTCCTGCTTTATTATTAACACTGTTATAAGGATAGTATTCCGGATCTGGTGCCAGGCCTTTGCGCACGGGCAGGAATAACATTTCATTTGCCCTGTGCTCAAAGGCTTCCGGCCCCGTGATTAACTCATACGTTACAGGCTCCCACACCAGGTTAACAACGGGTGCCGCTGTGCCCCCGGCAATCAGCTCTGCCATGTATAATTCCTTTAACTCTTCCAGCAGCTGATCTCTGAAAGCGGGCCACCACAGATCCAGCTTCAGGGCTTCTTCCTGCACCATCAGGTACATAGCATCCGGTAGCAACAGGTAATCATCCACGCTGATCAGACTATTTGCCTGATCGCGGTTTAACCTGCGCGCCAGTACATCGCAATATCTCTTTTGCGTAAGAATACCAGAAGCCCCTTTTAAGTGCATAACGATATACCACAAAGGAGTATCAAATGCACCAGGCAAATAATTCATATCAGTAACAATTTTTTAAATCCTGGAATCGGGATTAGCAATATATTGCTTATTGTAGAAATAGTAACACTTACTAAGTACAACAAAATACGCTCGACGATGGAATTAAGAAAATGGTGCGCTATTTAATACAGAATAGGTTTTTAAAACAGGTTTTCTGATAGGTAGATTAACACTGGTTCAATTAGCCCTTTTTGGACCGGGCTAGCTTACGTAATTGTAAATTTTCTTTCTTGGCCTGCTCGAGTGCTTCTTTTAATGAGGAATGGGTCTTCAACAACAAATTGTGTTCTTCCAGCAACTTGTAATATTTTTCCCTCAAAGCAAGCATTTCATCACTATCTGCTATCCGGGTATCTTCCATTGATCCGGGGTGAAGGAAACCAGTGGAACTTATTTCAAGTGCTCTGGACACCTTGTCCAATTCTTCACTTCCAAAAAGTTCTTTATCAAAGAGATTGTACATGGTTCGCCTCGACATTCCCAGCCGCTTGGCCAACCTGGTTTTGTTTAATCCCCGCTCACTGATCAATTCCATCAATCTGTGGCCGTGGTGTAATACTGCAGAACCGGGAGGCTTTTCGCCGTTAACAATAGAAACACTGTTCCATTCATAGAAATCATCCGGCGAGATACTGATGATCTCACAGAATTTTTCTAATGTACTTCGTTTCATATCGCTTTTTCGTAGATGGTAATGGGCTATTTGGTTCGTGAAACCGGCCATATCTGCAAAGTCAACAATCTTAATCTTTCGCTGCTTTAAGATTTGCTTCAGGCGCTGGCCCATATGGATTAACCTGGACATGTATGCTTGATTTTACTAACTGTTATCGCTTTTAGGTGCAATTCATACAATATAATAATAAATTTCATTTCATTATCCTAATTGCCCTTTCATATAGACAATATAGTTACGCCATACTTAGCGGAGCAAGATGACAAATTCCGTTATAAATCAAGCAGTCTGATTGTAGATTCGGAGAAAAAAGTTGACATTTATAAACAATATAAATTTATAATAACAAGGTTTTTAGTAATTTATGAAATAATTGTGCAGATATTGGTTAAGTTATAAAAATATAAATAGCTTTGTTAGAAAGGGCATGACTGTTATTGTAATGACATAATTATCAACAACTTGCAACCAACAATCCCAGAGAATAAAACCATACAAGATGACAAAACCAAACGGCAACGAGGCAATGAATCTCATGGCAGATCTGCACTCAAGAATGGTTAGTTTGCCCCTTACATTTCGGGAACGCGTTTGTGCCGAATGTAACTGGAGCATTCCAACCTTTTATCGCAAAATGCGTCCTACCTACAGAATGGTAGATGGAGAAAAAGAAGCGATCATTCCTTTACTCAGTAATGCAGAAAAGGAAAAAATTATTGCAGTATCCGACGAAGTCTACAAAGAATTCTGGGATTATTGTGAGAAGTATCGCAAAAGGAATGGCAGGAATTAGGCATTCCATCCTGCTACCGTAATTTTCGCCTCCGGTCCGGAGGGTATTTACTATTCTTTTTGATTATTCTTAAAGGTGATAGTAAAAGGCATATCAGTTATTCCCCTATTTACGTTAATATTTGCTTATAAACAGTTAATGACTACCACGTATTCCCCAATTTTATTAAATTTAAGCTGCACACATTACGCGCACGTTATTACTTATTGACCAACACAAAAACTGATTGCAGCCATGGCTTATCCTTACCAGATTAGGAGCTTAGAAGATTATCAACACCAATATCAGCAGAGCGTTATGGATCCCGAAGGATTTTGGGCCAATATAGCTGATCATTTTTATTGGCGCCGCAAATGGGATAAAGTCCTGGAATGGAACTTCAAAGATCCAAATGTAAAATGGTTCGTCGGTGGCAAACTCAATATTACAGAGAATTGCCTCGATCGCCACCTTGGTACATCAGGCAACACGCCAGCTATCATCTGGGAGCCAAATGATCCGGAAGAACGTCACCGCGTTATTACTTATAGAGACCTTTATAACAAAGTTTGCCAGTTTGCAAACGTCCTCAAAAATAATGGTGTTAAGAAAGGAGACCGCGTCTGCATCTACATGGGCATGATCCCTGAACTGGCTATTGCCGTACTGGCCTGCGCCCGTATCGGTGCCGTTCACTCCGTGGTATTTGGTGGATTCAGCGCGCAATCTATCGCTGACAGGATCCAGGATGCCCAGGCCAGCCTCGTCATTACCTGCGATGGCGCCTTCCGTGGTAATAAAGATATTCCACTCAAATCTGTAATTGACGATGCACTCATCGCCTGCCCTTCCGTAAAGAAAGTGATCGTATGTACCCGCACCCGCACTCCTGTGAGTATGATCAAAGGCCGTGACCTGTGGTGGGAAGATGAGATCAAACAGGTAGAAACCATGGGCAACCCTCCCTGCCCTGCCGAAGAAATGGATGCTGAAGATATGCTCTTCATCCTCTATACATCCGGCTCTACCGGCAAACCTAAAGGAGTGGTGCATACCACCGGCGGGTACATGGTATATGCCAATTATACCTTTGTAAATACATTCCAGTACCAGCCCGGTGAAGTATATTTCTGTACTGCCGACGTAGGCTGGATTACCGGTCATAGCTATATTATCTACGGCCCGCTCAGCGCCGGTGCTACCACTGTAATGTTCGAAGGGGTGCCTACCTGGCCGGATGCAGGTCGCCTGTGGTCTATCACCGACAAGTTCCGTGTCAACACCCTCTATACCGCACCAACAGCCATCCGCAGCCTCATGGGTTACGGTCTGGGCCCGGTAAATCACAAAGACCTGAGCTCCCTGAAAAAACTGGGTAGCGTAGGAGAACCAATCAATGAAGAAGCATGGCATTGGTTCAAAGACAATATCGGCAAAGGACGTTGTCCAATCGTAGACACCTGGTGGCAAACTGAAACCGGTGGTATTATGATTACGCCTATAGCCGGTATTACACACGAAAAACCAGGTTATGCCACACTCCCACTGCCAGGTGTTCAGCCTATTCTTGTTGATGAAAGAGGCCAGGAAATCACCGGCAATAACGTGAACGGTAACCTTTGCATTAAATACCCGTGGCCCGGCATGCTGCGTACTACTTACGGTGACCACGAACGCTGCCGCACCACCTACTTCGCAACCTACAATAACCTCTACTTCACTGGCGATGGCTGTCTCCGCGATGAAGATGGTTACTACCGCATCACCGGCCGTGTGGATGATGTACTGAATGTAAGCGGACACCGTATCGGTACTGCCGAAGTAGAAAATGCCATCAACATGCACGCAGGTGTGGTAGAAAGCGCTGTAGTAGGATATCCGCACGACATCAAAGGACAAGGTATCTATGCATTCGTCATCGCAGAGAAAATGGCTCATGATCCCGAACTGACAAAGAAAGATATCCTCCAGACCGTATCCCGTATCATTGGCCCTATTGCCAAACCGGATAAGATCCAGTTTGTAGCCGGATTACCTAAAACCAGATCCGGTAAGATCATGCGTCGTATTCTCCGCAAAATAGCTGAAGGCGAAATGGAGAACCTCGGCGACACCTCCACCCTGCTGGATCCGGGCGTAGTAGACGACATCAAAAGAGGCAAACAATAATATAATTAACAATGCTTCTGCCAATGGCAGAAGCATTGTTTTAAAAGGAAAAATCGGCTACCTTGTTCCCCATGAAGCTGCTTAAACGTACCCTGGTTATTCTCTTTGTAGTCCTTAATATTGTCGCCGCCTTTCATGCTTATAAATTCACCCATTTCTATGCACCCGGTACTACAGACAATCGTAAACCTGAGCAGATGAATGCCCTTGGGAAACTGAAGATCATTCTCTTTGGTGTACGCATTTCAAAAACAGTCTCTCATACTATACCTGATACAACCTACATTCCTGTAAACCTGCCTACTACAAATGGCCTGCATCTCTCCTGCTGGTATATACCTGTACCTAATTCCAGGGGAACGGTGCTGCTTTTTCACGGGTATGGAGGCAACAAAGGCCCCGGGCTTTCCGAAGCTGCCTGGTTTCGTCATTTAGGATATAGTACCTTTCTCACAGACTTCAGAGGTCATGGCAACAGTGAAGGTAATTCCTGTACCATAGGTTACAGGGAAGCTGATGATGTAAAAGCTGCTTATGATTATATCAGCAAACGGGGAAAAAAGCCCATCATTCTCTGGGGTGTAAGCATGGGCGCAGCAGCCGTTCTAAAAGCAATACCACAATATCACCTGCAGCCGGAAAAAGTTATCCTGGAATGCCCTTTTGCAACACTAACAGATGCCGTCAGAAGCCGTATGCGGGCTGTCAATTTACCGGAATCCCCACTTTCTCAATTGCTGGCAATCTGGGGCGGTTTAGAACACGGATTCTGGGGACCGGGATATCAACCTGCAAAAGAAGGAGAAAAGCTGAAAATGCCCGTATTACTCTGCTGGGGAGAGCATGATATCAGGGTGACCAGAGATGAAACAAAATCCATCTTCAATCACTTAGGTAGCAACCACAAACAACTGGTAATATTTACCCAATCAGGTCACCAATCCTTTTGCAGACACGAAGGCCCTAAATGGAAAAAAGCCGTAAGTACCTTTCTGGCCGCAAAATAAAAAAAGCATGCTTCACCCGAATGAAGCATGCCTTCACAAGACCAATACCCGCCTTTATGTTAATTCATGACACCAGCCACTTTCGTTGCTAATGTCACTACAATGCTTAACCTAAAGTCTGAAAGATCCTCAAAAGATTATGTCGTATAGCTATACAAATTTAATCGCTCTTACTGCAATTAAATATGCAGTTGCTATTTTCTGATCACCACCGGTGTTCCTACTTTGATCACCTCATACAATTCACTTACATCACTATTCTTCATACTGATACAACCCAGTGTCCAGTTGATCCGCTGCTCCACATAATTATCACGGATACCGGAATTCCACTCTACACCATGGATGCCAATACCACCTCCCGGTGTAGCCACTGCAGGCAGGTATCCCTCATTCTGTAAACGATGAAAACGCTCCAGGGAAGCCTCATTCGGGTAGTCGAGCAGCATAAATCTGTTCCATAGCTTATCAAGCCGTTTACTCATGATATGGAAAGTACCTTCCGGCGTCAGGCGGTCACCTTCTTTGCATTTATCAGACTGATCATTATTACCAAATACTACTTTGTAAATCTTACGAAGCGTCACATCTTCATATAAGTAAAGCCTGTAGTCACTTTTGTCTATCAGCAAAAAAACCTTGTCCGGGTCTATATTCCCCGGGTTCACTTTCACTGAATAAAGATAACTGTCATTGTTAATGTTAGTAGTAATTGTGGTCTTAAATCCTGATACTGGCACATACAGTAATACCAATAATAGTAGCAGGCAATAGCGATTCATTTTCACAGGGTATTTAGCTGGTTACTTAACGTTGAGTGTCAATTCTTTATTGCTACGGGTTCAAAAAATCGACTTCGTAAAGGTAAATAAAAAACCCTCCGGCACCATCGCAAGGCACCGGAGGGCTCATATTTTCTGACTGTATTAGTAACCGAATATTTCTTCCAGCGTTAATACTTTCACATCTCCAAACTTCTTCAGATCATCCATGCTCACACGTTTATCAGATGCTACCACGCAATAAGTGTATGGCTTTTTCGCCAGCTCTTCATCATGGAATTTCTTCACATCATCAAAAGTGATCTTATCGATCTTTTCGTATACCTTCTTGCGGTTATCTTCCTGCAGGCCCAGTTTCTGGTCTGCCAGGTAGGTAAAGATGATACCATCCTGTGTGATCCTTTCAGTTTCGATATCCTGTTTCAGGCTCTGTCTTGCAGTTTCAAACAGCTTGTCAGAACGGGGAATATCATTCAGCAACTCATTCATGCCGTTGATCGCATCGTTCATTTTATCTGCCTGGCTACCTACATAAGCTACTGTAGAATAACGTGCCCCTTTCTTATCAGGACTTGAATAGAAAGCATAAGTTGAATAAGCCAGTGCCTTGGACTCACGGATTGTCTGGAATACAATAGATCCCATACCACCGCCAAAGTAGCCATTGAACATGCTTACCAGTGCAGTATTATCAGGATTGTAAACTACTGAGTTCCTCACCCAGTTTACTTCTGTCTGCACCATATCATAGTTTGCAAACAGTACCTGGTTCTTAGCCTGGTCTATTTTTTCAAACTTCTGCTGAGGAGCTGCTTCCTTCCAGGTAGCAGGGATCACATGCTCTTTCTGCACAGCAGCAATCATATCATTCATAGACTGAGGACCATAATAGATCACAGTATGTTTGTAATTGCCGAATGTATGCAGCATATCGGTCAGCTGGCTGGCAGTTACACCATCCAGATCTGCCTGACTCAAAGCATTGTTGAAAGGATTCTTAGCGCCATACATTGCATAGTTAGCAAGCCCTTTCATGATATTACCTTTATTCAGCTTGTTATCGGTACGTGATTTAGCAATACGGCCTTTCAGCGCAGCCAGGGCCTCTTCATTTACCTGGCAATGTGTGAGCAGGTGCTCAAACAGGGCAACAGCCTTATCGAAATTCTCCTGGAGACCAGAGATCGCGATGACTGAATTTTCATTGCCGGAAGACAGGGTGAAACTACAAGCAATGTTGTAGAACTCCCTGCTTATCTGCTCTGAAGTATATTTATCAGTACTCAGGAATTGTAAGTACTGAGCAGCCAGTGGCAACATCTTATTGTTCCAGGCACCCATATCAAAGCGGTAGTACAAACGGAACAGACCATTGTCTTTGTTCTGTACATACAGTACATCTGCCTGACCAGCTTTACCTTTCTGAATATCCTTGTCGAAATCCAGCCACTGTGGTTGTACCTGGGTAGCAGGCATTGCATCTACTTTCTTCAGGAAGGCAGATTGATCATTGCGGTTGATTGCTACAGGAGTGATGGTTGGCTTTTCTACCTTTTCAATATTTTTATCTTCACCCTTACGCTTGTAAATCAGTACGTAGTTATTATCAAAATATTTATTGGCGAAATCAACGATCTGCTGCTTGGTTACTTTACCCATGTTATCCACGTAGGAAACATCTGCCTGCCAGTTCTGGCCTCTGTGCTTGATAAAGCCATCCATCAGGGATGAAGCGCGGTTATTGTTGTTCTCCAGGCCCTGTAATTCAGACAGTTTAGCATTGTTCACGATCGCCTTTACCAGGGTTTCGTCGAACTGGCCTTTCTTTAGAATTTCCAGCTGACCGAGTAACAGATCTTTCACCTGATCCAGGGTCTGACCTTGTTTAGGTTTACCACTCAGTTGGAATACCGCGTAGTCTTTCCAGCCCATTACACCGGCGCTTGCGCTCAGCACTTTTTGTGCTTTATTGATGTTCAGATCCAGCAGACCAGCTTTGCCATTATTCATGATCTCAGAGACTACACCCAGCACCACAGAGGATTTAGTATCCAGTGCACCAGGCATACGATAAGCGATCATTACATTTTCAGCATCAGGCCCTACTACTTCTTTCACAATGGGTGCTTTGATGGGCACTTCCACCGGAGCTTTGTATTCAGGAACTGGTTTAGATTTCATGTACGCGAAGTCGTCATCAATCTTCTTAATTACATAATCAGGGTTGAAATCACCCGCCATTACGATGGCCATGTTATTCGGCACATAGTATTCGTTGTAGAACTTGCGGATAGCTTTCAGAGAAGGATTTTTCAGGTGCTCCACCGTACCGATGGTGCTTTGCTGACCATAGTTATGAGTAGGGAACAGGGAAGACAGCATCAGCTCATATGATTTACGGCTGTCATTGTCCAGGCCTCTGTTCTTTTCTTCATACACCGCTTCCAGTTCTGTATGGAAGAGACGGAATACAGGATCTTTAAAACGTTCTGACTGTACAGAAAGGTACTTGTCGATGGCATTGGAAGGAATATCTTCCTCGTAAATCGTTTCTTCTACCCAGGTATGCGCATTGGTACCCTGTGCACCCATACCAGTCATCATTTTATCGTATTCGTTGGCAATGGCATATTTAGCAGCCAGGCCTGATACGCTGTCAATCTGGTGGTAGATTGTTTTACGGGCAGTAGCATCGCTGGTATGATTATACGTATCATACAGCCCTTCGATTTTGTCCAGGTAAGGTTTTTCCCTTGCCCAGTCCAGAGAACCATATTGCTCTGTGCCTTTAAAAAGGAGGTGTTCCAGGTAGTGTGCAAGACCAGTATGATCTTTGGGGTCGTTGTTACTACCTGCCCTTGTGCCGATGAGCGTCTGAATGCGAGGATCTTTTTTGTTGACACTCAGAATTACAGTCAGGCCATTTTTCAGGGTATAGAATCGGGCCTGCATAGGGTCATTAGAGATATACTTATAAGTATACCCGCCCGATTTGGCCTCCTTCCATTCATTCTTCTGCTGGGCAATAGTCAGTTGGATAATGCAACTGGCCAGCAGCATTAAAAAAATTGTTTTTTTAACGAGGTTCATTTGTTGGTTTTTGAATAAAAACCAAATATAACGGTAATGTTCAATTTCCTGCCAACTGGAAATTGTTAAAAGGAGTATAAAGGTGAGCAGCGGACCGGGTACACCTATCCTATCTCATAATGAAGTGATCATGCTTAGGTAGCAGAACAGAGTCGGCATAATGCCTGCCAGCCGCATTTGCTAAAAATACGGGCACAGGTGAATGTGATTCTTTTTCAGCATATCCATCCTGACCAGGCATTACATCAGGCCCATGACCATAGATCTTAACACCTACTATCCTCTTGTCACATGAGTGGGCCCAGATAATAAATCCGGTACAAACCATAAACGTAATGAATGATCGCATACTAACTTATTTGATCCCCAGGTATTAAAAACCATTGAAGCGTAATCCCACAGAAAAAGGATATTGCTCAAGACCGTAATCATGTAATGGCGTTAATGCAAAGTTGCCATACAGCTTAACAGGCCCATATCCCACATCTCCGGTAATACTGAGTCTCCATTTATTCAAATTAAAATCGTCAACGTGCTTTTCTTTACCCCGTTCCTTGCTGATCTGCTTTGTACGGGCTTTTACCAGGTAACCGCCCATTACTCCCATGCTCATTTTGAAAGCACGGGAAGGTCTGGCAGGATTGCTGTTAAAGTTCAACATGACAGGCACACTCAAATACTCCACAAACAGCTTATTCTTGGAAAAGCTCACAGTATCCCTCATAATAGTAGTGGGATAACCAGGAACATAAGTAATATTACGGGCAAACCGATAGTTGTTCATCTCTACTCCCAGCCCATAAATCAGGTTCAGTTTATGCCTGTATATATTCAATCGCTGCTGGAACAACCAGAGATTAACATTGACTGACTTGCCGGCAATCAACTTAAACTCAGACGGTGTGAGCGGAGAACTACCTGTTCTGGGCGCCAGGGTATTTAACCCTGCGGCAGAATAAGTGTATGACTTCAGATCACTATAATATACATCACCAGGATACAGGGCATATGCAGCAGCCCCGTTATAATCACTCCGGTCCATATAATTATTATATCCCAGATCCAAAACGAACCAACGGGTCTGTAAATTGCGTTTCAATTGAGTTCTTGCATAAGCAGTATCATTATACAGCTTAAAGATGCGCTTGCCTTTGGCATCCTTTCCCTGTACAATAATTAACCCTTTCACCTGGATGGTGTCGGCTGACTGGGCATGGGCACCAGCACAGATAAAAAGCAGTAAAATTAAATAGCGTAATACTTTACACTTCATATTGATAGTTCTTACATCAAATATTGCCGTTCTGACCACAGCATTGCCCTGCTTATTTCTTTTTCCTGGAAAAGAATCGCGCTACGTTTGCAACGCCATTCAATATTTTACTATCTCCTCTCATTGTCACTGACATAACAAGTTCTCCCTGAACGGGCCTGGAAGCATCCGTTACCCGGGTATTCATGGCCTCTTCTTTATTATTGTTGTTGTCTGATTTTGCTATTACCGGTGCTTTGTCAGTTTCAGCGGTTATTCCTGAGTTGGCAATATGCTGTTGCTCTTTTTGTTCCTTCAGCTGTTGAACAATCTCACTGCTGGTACTCTCTGGCTGCGGTAACCTGTTCAGTGCCACGGATGCCGGAATATCTTCCCGCGTCGTTACCGGAACTGCTGGCTGAGGTACAGCCGCCACCGGTGCTACATGTGTCGGAACCGGGCGATTGCTGGCTACCGGTGAAGTGGAGATCACTGGTTTCTCTATCACAGGTGCAGCAGGTGTTTCATCTGCCTTGGCAACCTGCCGGGAAGATGGTGTTGTAACTGCCGGCTGTTCCTGGTGAACCGCCATTTCAGTACCCTGAACGTCTGTATGATGCGGAGGAATCATTACCACCGCCACTCCCGCTACTACAGCGGCCGCAGCTGCCCACCACCAGATGGCACGTACACGGGTGCTACTCCTGTAAAGAACAGTTTTACCCGGGAATTTAAGTGAAAGATCCGGTTTCAGCCTGGAAGCCTCGAGTAATCGCAGTTCCCGGCTGATGTGTGGATGTTGCTGAGCGAGGGCCTCAACTTTGCGTTGATCGTCTGCACCCAGCTCATTATCTACATATTCCAGCAAAAAGCCTTCATAGTTTCCGGCAGAAAGCGTGTTTGAATCTGACTGCCTGTACAACATTTCCTTCCCGTCAAAATGCAGTTCATCATCCGGCACAAAACGCGCCGATTGCAGCAGCAGGAGCTCCTGCCTGTATTTAGGATGCTGCTGAAGGAAAATCTCCAGCGCTGCCTGCTCTTCCTCATTCAGTTCACCATCCACTGCACTTAGCAGGTATTCCTCATAGTTCGATATGTCAATATTTATCGCCAAATTCTGATAAATAATTAAAAATCAAGTCAAATTACATTTTCAATTTTCACAAGATACTGCTTCAGATGCAACCTCGCCCTATGCAGGTATACTTTTACCTGTGAGGGATTCAACTGCATGATCTCTCCGATCTCCTCATAACTATATCCCTCATAGTCTTTTAGCAGGATCAGGGATCGTTGTACGTCCGTCAGTTTATCCAGCGCCTTCTCCAATACTTTTCTCGCATCGTTTATTTTCTGCTCACTGATCTTCGTATCTTCCTTAAACTCATCTACCAGTGTAATCCTCTTTATCTTACGGACATGGTCTATCATATTGTGGTAAGCTACTGTAAAGAGATATGACTTGGCCTTTTCAAAAGGCACATCTATACAATGTTTCCACAATATTTCAAACGCATTCTGTACCACGTCCCTCGCATCTTCTGTATGGTCTAGGTTCTTAACTATAAACCGGAAGAGATTATCCGCGTACAGATCCACGCATTTGTTGTACTCCTTTTCCGTCATCCAGGTGTTGCAGGATTTTAGTGCTAATGTCCGACAATTACTTTTAACGCTATCTCTTCCTCTTGTCGTGCCCAACTACGTACCATAATTTTCTGCTATATTTCCCTACTTCCCCGGATGGCAGAACTTCCCGCAGGCGCTCAAGCCATCTTTCACTACATACAGCGCGGAAATATTCAGTCCGGATCATTTCTCCCGAAAAACCAGGATCAGGGTGCAGACATTATTATGACGCAAAGCTAGAACCAAATGTTACAGCCCAGTCAAACTTTTTGTCCAAGTGCCAAAATTCGTCTCCCGGGTCACCGAATCGTAATACTTTTATTGCTATAACTTTGAACCCGGTTACAAAATCTGCTACTATGAACGAAAAATTCATTGCCCGCCTGCAGGAGGAACTAAACGAGATCCAGACTGCCGGCCTGTTTAAAAAAGAAAGGATCATCACCTCTGAACAAGGTGCAGAAATCCAGGTAGGTGGCAATACAGTGCTTAACTTTTGCGCCAATAACTACCTCGGCCTTTCCAGTAACCCAAAGGTAGTGCAGGCTGCAAAAGATGCGATCGATACTCATGGATATGGAATGAGCAGTGTGCGCTTTATATGTGGTACCCAGGACATTCATCGCGAACTGGAACAGAAAATCGCACAATTCCTCGGAACCGAAGATACCATCCTCTATGTAGCGGCTTTTGACGCAAACGGTGGCGTATTCGAACCGCTGTTCAACGAGCAGGATGCCATCATCTCCGATGCCCTGAACCATGCTTCTATTATAGACGGTGTTCGCCTGTGTAAAGCACAGCGTCACCGCTATGAGCATAATAATATGGCTGACCTCGAAGCCAGGTTGCAGGAATCTGCACATCTTCGCAGCCGTGTCATTGTCACTGATGGCTCTTTCAGCATGGACGGTACAATTGCCCAGCTTGATAAGATCTGTGACCTGGCAGATAAATATGATGCGATCGTGATGATCGACGAAAGCCATTCTTCCGGCTTCCTGGGCAAAACCGGCCGCGGTACCCACGAATACAGAAATGTAATGGGCCGTATCGACATCATCACCGGTACCCTCGGCAAAGCATTGGGTGGTGCATCAGGTGGTTTCACCAGCGGCAGAAAAGAGATCATCGACATGCTCCGTCAGCGTAGCCGTCCTTACCTCTTCTCTAACTCTGTAGCTCCCAGCATTGTAGGCGCCTCCATTGCCGTACTCGATATGCTTAGTTCCACCACCGAGCTCCGCGATAAACTGGAATACAATACCAAATACTTCCGCACTAAAATGACAGAAGCCGGTTTCGACATCAGGCCGGGCGATCACCCGATCGTGCCCGTAATGCTGTACGATGCCGTACTCAGTCAGCAGTTTGCTGAAAAACTACTGAAAGAAGGGATCTATGTCATCGGCTTCTTCTTCCCCGTAGTACCTAAAGGCCAGGCCCGCATCCGCGTTCAGCTGAGTGCAGCCCACGAACAGGCCCACCTGGATAAAGCCATCGCCGCTTTCACCAAGGTAGGAAAGGAACTGGGTGTGATTAAATAATTCAGAAACCCGCTCCTAAGGCGGTCGTGTAATATTTCGAATGTAATTGAGCCACAAGGGATTAAAGTGATTTTTAGAAAATCACTTTAATCCCTTGTGCATTTAAGGCTGTAGATACCCCAATAATAGTGCTGAACCCGGGATGATACGCTTATAAGCCGTAGATATTCCGCCTCTTTAAAGATGCGGGTTATAAGCGGCTTATAGGCGGGATATCTGCGGGTTATCTGCGGGTTATCTCCCTTTTTGAACAGGCGAAGCACGACCTTGGACGGCAAAGGACTCCTTTTCAGGAAATAGAAAACAAACTGGTAAACGACCCTAAAGGCGGGCTTTTGCTTTTATATATTACTTTTGCAGGATCAAAATTTTGCTATGATGAAACAAACCGGTTGGCTGCTATTGCTGATGGCGATCCTGGTGAATGCCTGCGCACCCAATAATGTACACGTTCAGAAAGAATGGGAAAAGTATTTTACCGACAATAAGGTAGAAGGCACCTTTATGTTGTTTGACAACGGGCAGGGCTCTTTTAAAGTGTATAATATTGACCGCGCAAAAGAACGCTTCCTGCCAGCTTCCACCTTCAAGATATTCAATTCCCTGGTAGGCCTGGAAACCGGTGTGATCAAGGATACCAATACCGTTATTCCCTGGAATGGCGTACACCACGAGGGCGCCGATTCTGTATGGGATCGTGACCTGAATATGCAACAGGCCTTCCGCTTATCTTCAGTACCCTATTTCCAGGAGGTTGCCCGCCGCATTACCAAACCCGTGATGCAACATTGGCTCGACACCATCAAATATGGTAATATGAAGATCAGCCGTATCGATACCTTTTGGCTGGACAATAGCCTTCGTATCTCTCCCGACGAGCAACTTGGTTTCGTAAAGAAACTGTATTTCGATGAGTTGCCTTTCCATAAACTGACCATGCAATGGGTACGTGCCGTGATGGAAATAGAAAAAACTCCTAAATACGAAATACGTTACAAAACCGGCTGGGGCCAGGAAGGGAAAAAACAAATTGGCTGGATAGTAGGTTGGATTGAAGAAAACGGGCACCCGGCCTTCTTTGTACTCAATATAGAAACCGATAATCCCAACATAGAAATGGATAAGGTGAGAATGAATATCACAAAAAGCATTCTCCAGGATGCGGGTTATATGGAAGGACATAAATAAATAATTTAGGGAAAGGGCCACTAAAAACGGCCCTTTTTCATGCCCTAAAAAAATCACTTGACTCTGTCAATCAATTACTTGCTTCCGTCAATCATCCCGCTTATCCCTCCCTTCTACGTTAAAAATCTCCTAAATCCTTACCTTTTAATAGTGTAAAACGTACTAAAAAAATTATATTTGAACCCTATGATGTTACGTTTTCAGCATAGCGAATATTTATGGGCCTTAGCACTGCTGCTGGTATTGCAACTGGCATTTATCAGCATCTCCTGGTGGAAGCGCAGCTCAATTCGCAAATTGGGTGACCCGGTACTGGTTGAAAAATTATTCACCGGCTACTCCCGCCGGCGTTTTGCATTCCGCTTCCTGCTCATTTTCCTGGCTTTCTTCTTTGGCGTTCTCGGATTAGCCAATATCCAGAAAGGTAGCCGTATGGAAAAAATAACCCGTAAAGGGGTAGATGTAGTCATTGCCCTCGACGTAAGTAAGAGTATGCTGGCCGGCGATGTAAAACCCGACCGCCTTACCCGCGCCAAACAATTAATTTCCAAACTGGTTGACAAACTGGATAATGACCGCGTGGGCCTGGTTGTATTTGCTGGTAATGCCTACCTGCAAATGCCACTGACCATCGATTACTCAGCCGCCAAAATGTACCTGAGCACCGTAAGCCCGGACATGATCCCTACCCAGGGTACCGCTATCGGCCAGGCCATCCAGGTAAGTGACGATGCCTTCAATAAAAAGGAACGTAAACACAAATCCCTCATCATTATCTCTGACGGTGAGGATCATGACGAAGCTGCTATTTCCAAAGCCAACGCCGCTTTCGATGCAGGAGTGGTGATCAATACCATTGGTATCGGTTCTCCTGCCGGATCTCCACTGCCAGATCCTGAAACCGGGTCCTATAAAAAGGATAGAGATGGTAACACCGTTATCTCTAAACTGAATGAGGAAGAATTGAAACGTATCGCAGCTGCCGGCAAAGGCATCTACGAACACCTGGATAATAATACAGAAGAGGTAGTAAACTCACTGGTTCATAAAATTGACAGTATGGAACAGAAAGAGTTTGGAGAGAATATATTTACAGACTACAACAGTTATTTCCAATATTTTCTCGTTATTAGCCTGATACTGCTGGTTGCTGAGTTCTTTATTCCGGAAATCAAGCGCAGCACCCGCGCCAATGTTGTCACTGCCACAGAAAAACCATGAGAAAGAATAACCTGACATATCACCTGTTGCTCACTGGCATGTTCCTCTGCATTTGTAGCTATTCCTTCGCACAGAACGGTAATAAATACATCCGCAAAGGCAATGACCTGTACTCCAAAAAGCAATACACCGATGCTGAAGCCAACTATAAGAAAGCACTGGAAGTAAACCAGGCATCCGTAGAAGGAAGGTATAACCTGGGTAACTCCATGTACGAGCAAAAACGCTACGACGATGCCCGTGCACAATACCTGAACAGCTTCAAGATGGCACCTAACAAAACGCAGAAAGCAGATGCCAGCTACAACATCGGGAATACATTCATGGAAGGAAAGAAGTGGGAAGAAAGCATAAAGGCTTACAAAGAAGCCCTAAAGATGAATCCATCCGATGAACAGGCGCGTTATAACCTTGCCTATGCACAGGCCATGCTGAAAAAACAGCAGGGCGGCGGCGGCGGAAACGATAACAAAGACCAGCAGAACAAGGATAAAAACAAAGACAAAAAAGACCAGCAGAACAAAGACAATAAGGATAACCAGGATAAAAAAGATCCAAACAAAGATCAACAGAATAAAGACAACAAAGACCAGAATAAAAATAATAAGAACCAGCAGAACAAAGACAAACAAGACCAGAAAGATCAGCAGGACGATAAGCCGCAACCGCAACCCAGCAAACTGGACAAGCAGGAAGCAGAGCGATACCTGCAGGCTTTAGGTCAGGAAGAAAAGAAACTGCAGGACAAAATGAAGAAGGCCAAAGGACAAGTCGTTCCTGTTGATAAGGATTGGTGATTTAACTTCCCACGTGTTGCTTTTTGTTACCTTTGTCCTGGATATTTTTTCGAACTATGCAGTTATATTGTAATTCACTGACGGAGTATAAAAGGTTAGCTACGCTGGAAGTTAAGGTAGGAGATTTATTGATAGGGAATTTTAACCCTGTGCGTATCCAAACCATGACGACTACAGATACAATGAATACCCAGGCTACTGTAGAGCAGGCCATCCGTTGTATCGAAGCGGGCTCCGAACTGGTGCGTATCACTGCACCCAGCAAAAAAGAAGCAGAAAACCTGCTGCCCATCAAAAACGAACTGCGTAAAAGAGGCTATCATACCCCCCTTGTGGCCGATATTCACTTCACCCCCAATGCTGCTGAAGTAGCAGCCCGCATCGTGGAAAAAGTGCGTATCAACCCCGGCAACTTCGTAGATAAAAAGAAATTTGAGACCATCAACTATACAGACAATGAATACATGGCTGAAACAGACCGTATTCGCAAACAATTCACCCCACTGGTGAATATCTGTAAAGAATATGGTACTGCTATGCGCATTGGTACCAACCATGGCTCCCTCAGTGATCGTATCATGAGCCGCTATGGAGATACCCCCATGGGTATGGTGGAAAGCGCGATGGAATTTCTCCGTATCGCTGAAGATCTCAGCTACCGTAATATCATACTGAGCATGAAAGCCAGTAACCCGCAGGTAATGGTGCAGGCTTACCGCCTGCTCATCCAGACCATGCAGGAAGAACTGGGTCATTGCTATCCATTGCACCTCGGTGTTACAGAAGCCGGCGATGGTGAAGATGGTCGTATCAAGTCGGCTGTTGGTATCGGCACTCTCCTGGAAGATGGAATTGGCGATACCATCCGCGTCTCCCTCACAGAAGATCCGGAATTCGAACTGCCAGTATGCCGTGACCTGGTAAAGCGCTATACCTCCCGCCAGCACCACACCCCGATTCCCCCCGTTGAGCAGGTACCTTACTCTCCTTTCAATTACAAACGCCGTGAATCTATCGCCTTTAATAATGTAGGTGGTAAACAGGTTCCCGTGGTTGTAGCTGACCTGGCTGCTGTTCATACTATCAAACCTGCCGACCTGCAGGGTATCGGTTATCATTACGATGAAGCCACAGACAAATGGAATATTGCCGATGCTGCAGCAGACTACCTGTTCTGTCATGAGCTGCTTTCCTTTGCATTACCTGGCACATTGAAAGTGATCGTTCCCAACACCATTTGGGAAACCGCCGAAGACAAGGAAAAATACATGCCGCTCTTCTCTTCCGAAGAGTTTATGCAGGCTAAAAATACTTCTGCAATACTGAACTTTGTAGACATCAATACCGGTGTTGCACTGACGGAAGAACTGCTGCTGCAACTGAACAATGGTCAACCAGTAGTACTCTGCCTC
Source organism: Chitinophaga sancti (assembly GCF_034424315.1). GTDB lineage: Bacteria > Bacteroidota > Bacteroidia > Chitinophagales > Chitinophagaceae > Chitinophaga > Chitinophaga sancti. The sequence continues at coordinate 5,681,398 of NZ_CP139972.1, read as the reverse complement.
CATTCTTCTAACCAGCATGCAATGCCGGAAGTACGCAGGGCATTCATGACACTGATGCAGCAAAATGTACAACTACCATGTATACTTCGTTGCATCGCTGCAGATCATACCAACGATGAACACCTGATCCACTATGCTACTGAAACCGGCGCTTTGCTGCTGGATGGATTGGGCGATGGCTTATGGCTGGTGAAAACAGATTCCGCCGCAGCCACAGTAGATCGCACACTGCTGAACAATGTAGCCTTCGGTATCCTGCAGGCTACACGTACCCGTATTTCTAAAACCGAATATATCTCCTGCCCCTCCTGTGGTCGTACCTTATTTGACCTGCAGGAAACTACTGCACGAATCAGGGCGGTAACCAATCACCTCAAAGGAGTTAAAATCGCTATCATGGGTTGCATCGTAAATGGACCCGGCGAAATGGCTGACGCAGACTTTGGCTACGTAGGCAGCGGCGTTGGTAAAATCACACTTTATAGAGGTAAAGAAGTGGTAAAACGCGGATTGAACAGTGACGTAGCTGTAGATGAACTGATTAACCTGATCAGGGAAAACGGCATGTGGGTAGATACAAATAATTAAAATAAAGAAGGGCTGTTGGTTTACAACAGCCCTCGTCTTTATGCGTGTTCTTGAGGTTAACGGACGAACTAAAATCAATAGTAGGGGTTATATTATATAGTCAGACAATCGATGCATCATTTTCTCTAACATCCAATTAAGTTTTTGGGGTTAAATGTTATTGTCAGATTGATACAAAGGTACGCCTGACAAAGGCCCTGAGTCAAGCGTATATATACGTATTTTACATGTGAAAACTACGGTTTAATATTCTAAGTACCAGTCGCTTAATACTAGCATTCACGTAATATTTTCTATACTTTTTACTTTTAAATGAACAACACTATGAAAAAGTTTCTGACTGGTGTACTCGCCCTCCTGATGGTTGCCTCTATCGCGTTCGCACAGACGCCTGCTGCTCCGCAAAAACAGGACAAACCTAAAACTGAAGCCAAACAGGATGCCCAAAAGCTGAAGAAAGACGGTACTCCTGACAAACGCTTCAAAGAGAACAAAGAAAGCAAAGAAGACAAAACTGCCAGCGGCCCTAAGAAAAAAGACGGCACTCCAGACAAACGCTTTAAAGAAAACAAAGAGAACAAAGAGAAAAAGGAGAACAAAGAGAACAAGGAGGCGAAAGCACCAAAAGCTGACGCTAAGAAAAAAGCTTAATTATTGCGAAAGGCTGGCTCATTGTAGCCAGCCTTTTAATTTTCGTACATTTATCTCATGTTGGACTTCAGGTTAAAAGTGTTCTATACAGTTGCCCGGCGCCTAAGCTTTACCAAAGCAGCCGAGGAGCTTTTTATATCCCAGCCCGCCGTTACCAAGCACATTCACGAATTGGAACAGCAACTGGGTATGGCTCTTTTTGAAAGAATTGGTAACCGTATTAAAATCACCCGTGCAGGACAGGTGATGCTCAAACATGCAGACGACATCTTCACCAGCTACCGCAATCTCGAATACGAAATCAACCAGCTTAAACATGAACAGGGAGGCCTGCTGGCATTAGGAGCAAGTACCACCATCGCACAATACTTTATACCACCTTTACTGGCACAGTTTAACCAGCGCTATCCGGAAGTTGCCGCCTCCCTGATCAGTGGCAATACTGAACAGGTAGAACAGGCACTCTTTGACAAAAGTATTCAGCTCGGTCTCATAGAAGGCCGCTCTAAAAATCCCGTACTCAAGTATGTGGAAATTGCAAAGGATGAAATAGCCCTGATCGGAAATGTAAATTATAACTATGGTGATAACAACGGACCGCTCGGTGCTTCCGATCTGAAAAATATTCCCCTGCTCATGCGTGAACATGGCTCAGGTACGCTGGAAGTGATCAACGATGAGCTGAAAAGATTAAAACTAAAACTAACCGACCTGCAGATAGCCATGTATATGGGCAGTACAGAAAGTATCAAATCTTACCTGCACCATGCTCCATGCGCTGCTTTTCTCTCCCTCAAAGCGGTACAGCGGGAGCTGGAAGCAGGAGAGTTTAAGATCCTGCCGGTCAAAAATTTCAAGCTGCTGAGAAAGTTTCATTTCATCTACCTGCAGGGGCAACAGGACAAATTAGCACAACTGTTCATGCGCTTTGCCCGGCAACATGCCGAACCGCAACAGCCTTAAAATAAAAAAACCGGCCATTGCAGCCGGTTTCTCGTTTTATGATTTAACTACGCTGAAGCGTATAAATAATATACCCCGTTTTGTCTTCGTAGTTCACTGCAGCTCTCCATACCATGGTAGTCTTATTCAGAGAACTGATCTCCAGGCGGTAACCTTCTGTTACATTTTTGGCTTTTACACCACCACCAATTTTTTTGAACTGCAACATCTGCACCCCACCTGCTTTGTAAATAGACCAAACAATTGGCTGAGCTGCAGTACTGCAACCATCATCAGTAGAAGTCAGCGTAAATGAACCATTCGTTTCATTATTCGGGAATACCCACTGGCTACCTTTAAAGCAGCTATAAGAAGCCTGATCAAAAACAGTGATTTTTGAATGCTGAGGGATCCCTTCAAAGCTGATATCAGTCACAATCCAGTTTCCTTTTACGCTACCCTTGCTTGCGCTCATGCTTGTATCGGTAGCCCCAGACTGTGTCTTGCAGGATATGGTGAAGAGAGATGCCAGCAAGCACAATGCTGCTAATGTAAGATGCTTCATGTAAGAAATATTTAAATGTTTAAAAAGGCAGTAACGCAATTAGTTACCGGCTCGAATTTAGAAAAGACAAGAAGTGTACCAAACCTACCTATGGGTTTGCTGATGCTGCTCCATGTTCGGTAGCATGCGGAGAAAACGGTCTTCCATTTGATGAAAACGGTTGTAGAAGTAAATGGTGGAGGCCAATAATGCAATGATTATCATACCCATTGCAATAAACGCACAACGCCACCAGATGCTCACTGTCATGGTATGGTTCTGAGGCTGTAGGATATAGGTCGGATTTTCAGGCCATTGCCCTTTGTTCCTGGGTGGTTTTTCCCAGCTGATCTGAGCTGCAATCTTGTTCCAGACGATTGCGGGTGGTGTTACCCCTCCTTCTTCGGTGATCTTTTGTAGCCGGTACTCGACCATAGCTATTTCAGTTTCCAGCTCAGGATAGATATAACGCATGCGTTCGAGCATTACAATATCATCTGCCGGGGCCAGCCCTAGCAAATAGCTTTCAATTATGCCACTATCTATGTAATCCTGTAAGTCCAGAAGGCAAAAAATAAGAGGTGAAACCATGTTTCTCCAAGGTCAACGTCACATGCCTGGACGCAAATGTCAAATTAAAATCTGAATTATATTAATTTTTTATGGTCATACCCATAAAATCACCTGGAATTGGTGTGTACTTCCGTACGGGGAGTTAACTGTTCCAGCTTTTTTTCCTGCATCTGAGACTTTACAAAGAAGTAAATAGCTGAAGCCAGGCAGATCTTTGAAATTATAAATACAGCTATGAAAAAGAGTTTCCACCATTTATGTACTGTGATGTACTGGTTATCCTTTGGCTGGATATTGATGTAGGTAGTATTGTAATTGGCTTGTTGGTGCTGGCCGGAAGTGCGGCGATAATCTGTCGCCTCATGGTATTCCTCTTCTTTCCAGTTGATCCGCTGAAAAATGCGATCCTTCAATTGCGCAGGGGGCGGCACCGCTTCCGCGAATGCGGTAATCTCCATACGCTTTTCCACAGCAGCTATCTCACTGTTGAGTTCCGGATAGAGCCTACGCATATATTGCAGCTCCTCTACCTCTACATTGGTAGCAAGCCCAAGTACATAGCTCTCTATGATGCCGCTTTGTATGTAATGATCGAGTTCCAATTAATTTTGTAAAAAGGTTCTGAAAGCCATCATTATTTCCTTCATCTGTCCGGCTATCGTTTCTGCCTCTACCCCCATCATTCTGGCAACTGCTTCTTTTGGCAGGCCTTTAAAATAGCACAGGTAAAAAACCTTTTGTTTATCCTGTGGCAAGGTGTTGGTAAATCGCTGAAGCGAATTATTCCCGTGGAGTATTATTCCTCCCGTTACGTTCCCCCCTGTATGATCGCCCTCAGAAAATACTATTTCCCTTGTCAGACGCATCATCCAGCCGAAGAGTGTGGAGTTTCCGGACTCCTTGTAAGTATAGATGTCACTATATATACGTACAAATACAGTTGTAAGGATGTCTTCAGCCTTTTTATTATCAGGAACCACTTGAAGTATTAAACTGTATAAAGCTGGACCGTAGTAGTCATACAATAACTCCCTTGCTCCGGGATCACCAGCAATCAAGCGTTCAATTAGTAAATGTTCATCAATATGAACAGCAGCCTGTCCCAAATGTTGTAGGTTTAACTATATCTAAGATAGCTATTCTCCAACTAACCATCAACTTTCTTGTTATAACATCTAAATGCTATAGAAAGTAATCTTGTACCTTCTTTTGCCTGTAGGCAAAGATTCCCTCCAGTTGACGCCGTACAAAAAGGGCATGTGCAATCCTGCCTAAAATACCTAATGGCAGTGAGTAGTGCACAATATCCGTCATCTTTACACCTCCTTCCACCGCCTCAAAATGGTGCTGATGATGCCAGAGTCCGTAAGGGCCTTTACGTTGTTCATCTACAAAATACGCCCCCTCTTTTACATGCGTAATTTCTGTCATCCAGCGCAGGGGTATCCCCAATACCGGATGAATAACGTAAGTAATAATTTCTCCGGCATATATCGGCTTATCAGTTACCGGGGATGTAATGTCAAAACGCATATATGAAGGCGTTATTTTTTCCAGGTTATCCGCCCGGGAAAAAAACGTCCACGCCTCCTGTATTGACGTATTTAGTACCTGCTCATACCGCAACAGATAGATTTTTGCCATAACTTCATATAGATTTTTAGTGTCGCTGGATGCTAATCCATTTTCAAATATAGTCATGTCCGGAGATCAATATCAACAACGTTTCGAGGAAGTATATAACCGGCTAAATGAAAAACAGCGCGAAGCCGTTGACAATACCGAAGGCCCTGTGATGGTAATAGCTGGCCCCGGAACCGGCAAAACGCAGATCCTCGCATCGCGGATAGGCAAGATTCTGCGTGATACAGACTTTATGCCACAGAACATTCTCTGCCTTACCTATACTGATGCAGGTACCGTGGCCATGCGTAAGCGCCTCACCGATTTCATCGGACCCGATGCTTACCGTGTTAATATTCATACCTTCCACTCCTTCTGTAACGAAGTGATACAGGACAACCTCGGCTACTTTGAAAAGAACAGCCTCGATCTTATATCAGAACTGGAAAAAATACAGTTGCTCAAAAAACTCATTGACGGTTTTGATAAACAGAATCCACTAAAACGTTATCGTGGTGATGTATACTTTGATATGAACAATCTCTCCAACCTCTTCTCTACAATGAAGCGGGAAGGCTGGACGGTAGATTACATCAAAGATGCTATCAAAGTCTATATCGATGATCTGCCAAACCGTGATGAATTTATCTGCAAAAGAGCGACCAAAAATTTTAAGCCAGGCGATATACGGACTGATATAATAGAAATTGAGGTAGAGAAAATGGCCCGGCTGCAAGCTGCTGTAGAGCAATTCCTCGTGTTCAATTCCCTGATGCATGCCGCGAATCGCTACGACTTTGACGATATGATCAACTGGGTGATCAGGGCATTTGAACAAAACCCTAATCTCCTCGCTGACTACAAAGAACGCTTTCAATATATACTTGTAGATGAATACCAGGATACAAGTGGTACACAGAACAAACTGATCCGGCAACTGATCAATGGAGAGGAACTACCCAACGTTTTCGTAGTGGGTGATGATGACCAGTCTATCTACCGCTTCCAGGGGGCGAATATCGAAAACATGGAGCAATTTGCCGGTAGCTTTGCAGAAACCCTGCTTACCATCGTGCTTACGCAGAACTATCGTTCTGTTCAGAACATCCTGGATGTTTCCATGACCCTGATTGACAACAACGGCGACTCACGTCTTGTAAATCAGCTGCCAGGTCTTAGCAAACAACTAAAGGCCAGCAATGATAAGCTGATGCACCTGAATATTACACCTGTCATCCAGCGCTACAACACGCCCCGCGATGAAATGGCCGGAATTACAAATACCATCGTGGCGCTGCTGGAAAAAGGCGTTCCCGCCGGCAAGATAGCAGTGATCTATCGTGAGAACCGCTTTGGTGAAGAGTTAGCACAATACTTCCGCCTCAAAGGTCTCCCATTCTATTCCAAAAGAAATGTGAACCTTTTTGAAAATCCGTTTGCCCGCAAAGTATTGACCATCCTGCGATATCTCGCAGCAGAACTGGATACGCCTTATAGTGGAGATGACCTGCTCTTTAAGATCATGCACTTTGATTTCTACAACATACCACCAGTTGAAATTGCTAAAGTGAGTATCAGGGTGGCAGAAAAAGGTTATGCTGAAAAGTCATCCATTCGTCAATACCTACAGGAATGGCAGACAACCCGTAGCCTTACACTCTTTACCGAAGCACCGGAACTAGCCATGATGGAACTGAGTAAGATGATGGAAGGATGGATTAAGGAAGCACACAATCTCACCCTGCAACAACTCTTTACCAGCATCATCAGCAAAGGCGGTATCCTTACCCATATCATGGATTCCCCGGAGAAGATGTGGCTCATGAAAATATTGCAGGCCCTCTTTGATTTCATCAAAGAAGAAACCCGCCGTAACCCTGATCTTAGCCTCGTTCCATTTGTAGAAATGGTAGACCTCATGGAAGCGAATAAAATTCCTATTCCGCTGGTACAGGTCTCCGGCAATGAAAAAGAGATTAACCTGATCACCGCACATGGTTCCAAAGGATTAGAATTTGAATATATTTTCCTGGCAGGTACCAACTCACACCTCTGGGAAAAGAAGAAAAAAAGCAACAGTGGATTCTCCTTCCCGGATACCGTATTCGCCACACAATCCACCAGTACAGACGAACAGGAACTACGCCGCCTCTTTTATGTGGCCATCACCCGTGCAGAAAAATACCTGTATATCAGTTATCCTGAATTCAGACTGGATGGAAAGCCTTTGGAGCCCAGCATGTTCATTGCAGAAATACTGGAAGAACACCAGCTGCCAGATGAAAAAGTAGCACTCTCCGAAGAAGATATGTTCGCTTTTGAAGCGCTCCATTACAGCAAAAACCTGGCTCCTGAAATTGCCCGCACAGATCAGTTGTTTATCGACAATCTGCTCGCCAGCTTTACCATGAATGTAACGGCCCTCAACAATTACCTCGATTGCCCGCTGGGCTTTTTCTATAAAAATCTTGTCCGCATCCCGACAGGCCGTTCTGAGAATACAGAATTTGGTTCTGCCGTACACTATGCACTGGAAAAACTCTTCCAGAAAATGCAGGAGGCAGGCAACAACACCTTCCCTACCCGCGAAGAGTTTATCAAAGACTTCATATGGAGCATGCGCCGTAACCGTGAATGCTTTGCCCGCGAATCTTTTGAAAGAAGAAAGGAGTATGGTAAAGAGATCCTGACCAACTACTACAATACCTATATAGGCACCTGGAACAAGATCGTAAGCGTGGAAAGAAATGTGCGGAACATTGTAGTAAGTGGCGTTCCCCTTAAAGGAAAAGTCGATAAACTGGAATTTGAAGGTAAGCAGGTGAACGTAGTGGACTACAAAACCGGTGACTACGAAAAGGCCATCAGAGACTATAAAAAGTTCGACCGGCCTAATGAAAGAAATCCAAATGGTGGTGACTACTGGAGACAAGCCGTATTCTATAAGATCCTGCTGGAAAACTACCGTTCTAAAAGCTGGCGGGTGGCAAGTACTGAATTCGACTTCATCGAGCCAAACAGACAAAAGATCTATCACAAGGAAAAAGTGTTCATCACTGCTGATGATATTGCAACAGTAACCCAGCAGATCGTGGATACCTGGACTAAAATACAGAACAAGGATTTCTATACCGGATGTGGTAAAGAAGCGTGTGTATGGTGCAATTTTGTGAAAGATCATAAGCTGCATATTGCCCTGCATGACCTTGAAGAGGAAAGCGAAATACAATTTTAACATTTCCTGTGCTCCGGGCTAATGTTGTAGCCTGAAGCTTCTTACAAAGAGAAGTACCTTAACTGTAGCCCGCTGAGCAAAGCTCACCGGCCATACAATTCCTGGTATAAATTGAACTGCAATCCTATCCGCTCCGGCAATATTTGGATATTACTGATTCAAATTTGATCTTTGGACCCGGTTTTTGGCATAATATGATAAAAATGAATCAGAACTTCCGTGGCTGGGTTTCCCTGCTTACAGTTATAATAGCAAGTATTCTTTTATTCCCCGGCTGTGCGAACATCGTTCCGCCCAGTGGAGGTCCTAAAGACACTTTAGCCCCTGTATTGCTTGGTGCCAGCCCTGCAGATTCCAGCCTGCACTTCAAAGCCCACAAGGTAACGATGCAATTCAGTGAATACGTAGAGCTGGACAACATCTTCGAAAAGCTGATCGTATCCCCTACCCTGAAGCGTACTCCCACTGTGACAGCTAAGTTGAGAACGGTTACTATGATCATCAAGGATACCCTGGATGCCAATACGACCTATACTTTCAACTTTTCTGACGCTATCCGCGATATCAATGAGCATAATCCCATCCAGGACTATGCATATGTAGTATCCACCGGCGATTACCTCGACTCCCTCCAGATAAAAGGCTTCATTATCAATGCGGAAAACGGTAAGCCGGATAGTAACGTATCTGTTATGCTGTACCGCCACCTGGAAGACTCCGTTGTTTCCAAAGAAAAGCCGGTATACTATGCCCGCTCAAGAGGTAACGGTTCCTTCTGGTTCAAAAACCTCGCTCCCGGCGATTACAAGATCTTCGCCATCAAAGAAGAAAACAAGGACTTACAATATAACGATCCTAAAGAACTGATCGCCTTCCAGGATAGCCTGCTGCACCTGCGTGAAGAGAACCTGCACGATGTACCGCTCCTCACCTTCCTGGAAAAAGATTCCACCCTCAGGGGCGGCCCTGAAGCAATAGGGGGTCCTGACAGTACTTCTGCATTAAATATCCCTCCACCTCCTCCTGAACAAGAAGACAAAAAGACCAAAGAGCAGAGGGAGAAAGAAAAGAAAAGGAGAATCCTGGTATCAGCTACCCTGGGAGAAAAGAGTAGCCAGGATCTGGGCATGCCGCTGATCGTAAACTTCAGTGCGCCTGTAAAAACACTGGATACCACCCATATACTGCTAACAGAAGATACTACTTTCAATTCTGTTCCTTTCACGACTTTCTTTGACTCTACCCGAAAAGTATTGCATGTGGTATACACCTGGAAAGAAGGTATGCCTTACCGGCTCACTATTCCAAAAGAGGCGGTACTCGATACCCTCGGGCAGCAGCAATCAAAAGCAGATACTATCCTTTTTAATGCTAAGAAAGAATCAGATTATGGTAGTGCCATGCTGACCCTTACACTCAGCGATAGCCTGAAAAATGCAGGTGGCGACACGATGCATTTTGTAGCACAACTGGTGAAAGATAAGGAGATAAAGTATTCCGGTAAGATCGTGAAAGGTGCCTGGATTCAGAAGCGTATTCAGCCTGCTGAGTATGAAATAAGGATCCTGCTGGATGATAACAATAATGGTGTTTGGGATCGTGGAGTGTACTATGGTACTCCTAAAAAACAGCCTGAAAGGGTCGTTACCTTCCCCAAAAAGGAGAACATCAAAGCCAACTGGGGAGTACCGATCAAATTACAGATCTAAGCAACCGGGGGCACACAGCCCCCATGAAAAAATCATTATTTTTGTACCATGATCTTCTCCTCCGCTCTGATAGAAAATGCTGTTAATGAATTTGCGCGGCTGCCAGGTATCGGCAAGAAAACAGCGCTCCGCCTGGTATTACATCTCCTCAAACAAGATCCTGCCCAGGTGAAGCTTTTCGGCGAAGTAGTCACCCGCATGCGTGACCAGATCAAGTTCTGCAAAACCTGTCACAACGTCTCTGATGAAGAGATCTGCTCTATCTGTAGCAGCCCTTCCCGCAACAAAGCATTGGTATGTGTCGTGGAAAACATCCGCGATGTCATGGCTATCGAAAATACCCAGCAGTTCAATGGTGTGTATCATGTACTGGGAGGCATCATCTCTCCTATTGATGGTATTGGTCCGGACCAGCTGAATATACATTCCCTGGTAGAAAGGGTGCAGCAACAGGATGTGGAAGAGATCATCATGGCGCTTAGCCCGACAATCGAAGGGGATACAACCATTTATTACCTCTCTAAAAAGCTGAAGGAATTTCCTGTAAAGATCACCACCATCGCCCGTGGTATCGCCTTCGGCGGCGAACTGGAATATGCGGACGAAATGACGCTGGCCAGATCCATCTCTAACCGTTTACCACTGGAAAGTTACGTACAGAAATAAAAAACGCCGAAGGTATCAGCGTTCTGCAGCTGCCTTTCAGCGTTTTTTAAAAAAGATACGAGTGCTCAACAACACCCGTGTGTGTTTAACCTGTAATTCCACGTTATGAAAAAGTTATGACTGGTCTTTGTCTTTTTGTTGTCTGCCTCCTTCCTCCTCACTGCGCAGCTCCCGCCAACGCTCTATCTCATACTTGTTCAGAAAGCAGATCCTGAATACAGCAGAAGTTTCATTTTCTGCATCTTCAGGAACCGGGTATAAACCAAATTGCGCTAAATGCTTCTGTAAACTATGTACATGCTTCGCAATGCTCATTGTCTTAAATTTTTTGTTTAAGCAGGTTGTTAACTATGCGGGCAAAGTGGTGGATTCCCTGGTAGTAATCAGATGATGGTATTTTGATCCATTGTTGTATTACCCTACAAATATAGTAGACTTTTAGTTTCAAACAAAATTTTCTCCCTTTTTCCTGAATAAAGTAAAAAATTCTGCTAACAGTACTTTCTCTGGTGATATTTCATATAATGAGGCAATAAATAAGTATCTTTGTATGTCTTTCCGGAAAAATAGTAAACGCATAATCGATATGAAGTCATTATCCCAGTGTGCAGCAGAACGTATTCTGATAATAGATGGTGCGATGGGTACCATGATCCAGCGTTATAAGCTGGAAGAAGCAGATTATAGAGGCGAGCGTTTTAAAGATTATCACATGGATGTAAAAGGCAACAATGACCTGCTCAACCTGACTCAGCCCCAGATCATCGAAGCCATACACAGAGAATATCTCGAAGCAGGTGCCGACATCATCGAAACCAACACCTTTAGTAGTACGACCATCGCTATGGCGGACTATGATATGCAGGCTTTGGCCTTTGAACTGAACATCGCTGCTGCACAAATTGCAAAAAGAGCAGCCAGCGATTATACAGCGAAAAACCCCGATAAGCCCCGCTTTGTTGCAGGTGCGATCGGTCCGCTGAATAAGACACTCTCCCTCTCTCCTGACGTGAACAATCCGGGCTTCCGCTCCGTTACCTTTGATGAAGTGGTGACTGCTTATTATGAGCAGATCCGTGGTTTACATGAAGGAGGAGTAGATATCCTGCTTATCGAAACTATTTTCGATACGCTAAACAGCAAGGCTGCTATCTTTGCTGCCAAGAAGTACTTCAGGGATATCAAGCAACCAGAGCTGCCCATCATGATTTCCGGCACCATCACCGATGCTTCCGGACGTACCCTGAGCGGTCAGACACTGGAAGCATTCTATATCTCCGTCATGCATGCCAAACCATTCTCTGTTGGCTTAAACTGTGCATTGGGTGGTGAGCAGATGCGTCCGCATGTTGCAGAACTGGCGCAGATAGCCGGTTGCTACGTAAGCTGCTATCCTAACGCCGGCCTGCCAAATGCATTCGGAGAATATGATGAAACGCCGCATGATACGGCATGCATCATCGAAGACTTTGCCAAAGAAGGTTTTGTAAACATCGTAGGCGGTTGCTGTGGCACCACCCCGGATCACATCCGGCACATTGCACAGCACGTAGCTAAGATTGCACCAAGACCTTTACCAGTACAGGAAACTACACTGGCTTAATTTATTTTATCCGCTAATTACCATAGCTACCAATGAGCGATACAGTCAATACCGCGCAAGCTGATACCGAACAGGAGAAAACTGTCATCAAACCATTCCTGCGCCTGAGTGGCCTGGAACCACTGATAGTAAGACCAGAAACCAACTTCATCAATATCGGTGAACGTACCAACGTAACCGGTTCCAAGAAATTTGCCCGTCTGATCAGGGAAGGACAATACGAAGAAGCACTCTCCGTAGCCCGTCAGCAGGTAGAAAACGGGGCCCAGGTACTGGATGTGAATATGGATGATGCCCTCCTGGATGGTGAACAGGCAATGACCACCTTCCTGAACCTGCTTGCCGCAGAACCGGATATCTCCAAAATCCCGGTGATGATCGATTCCAGTAAGTTCAGCATTATTGAAGCAGGTCTGAAATGCCTGCAGGGTAAATGTATCGTGAACTCTATCTCCCTCAAGGAAGGTGAAGAGAAATTCATTGAACATGCCACCATCTGCAAGAGCTTCGGCGCGGCAGTAGTGGTAATGGCTTTCGATGAATATGGACAGGCTGATACCGAAGATAAGAAAGTAAATTTCTGCCACCGCTCTTATAAGATCCTCACAGAGGTAGTAGGTTTCGATCCACAGGATATCATCTTCGACCCTAACATCTTTGCGATTGCTACGGGTATCGAAGAACACAATAACTATGCAGTAGACTTTATCAACGCCACCCGCCGGATCAAGGAACTGATGCCGCTGACCAGCATAAGCGGTGGTGTGAGTAACATCTCCTTCTCTTTCAGAGGGAATGATGTAGTGCGCGAAGCCATGCACTCCGTATTCCTGTACTACGCCATCAAAGCGGGTATGAACATGGGTATCGTGAATGCCGGTATGCTCCAGATCTATGATGAGATCGAACCACAGCTGCGTGAGCTCTGTGACGATGCCATCCTGAATCGCCGTGAAGATGCAACGGAACGCCTCATCGCTTTCGCCGAAACGGTAAAGGCAAAAGGTAAGGTGATTGAAAAAGATGAAACCTGGCGCCACGCCTCTGTAGAACAAAGACTGAGTCACGCCCTGGTAAACGGTATTACCGATTATATCGAAGCCGATACAGAAGAAGCCAGGCAAAAATATCCCCGTCCGCTGGATGTGATCGAAGGTCCGCTCATGGATGGTATGAACATAGTCGGCGACCTGTTCGGCAGTGGTAAAATGTTCCTGCCACAGGTAGTAAAAAGTGCCCGTGTGATGAAGAAATCCGTGGCTGTACTGACACCATTTATCGAGGAAGAAAAAGCCAGATTGGTGGCAGAAAACGGTGGTGTGATCAGGTCTGCCGGTAAGATTTTGCTGGCTACAGTAAAAGGTGATGTACATGATATCGGTAAAAACATTGTGGGGGTGGTATTAGGGTGTAATGGTTACGACATCATCGATATGGGCGTAATGGTGCCTGCAGACAAGATCCTGCAAACCGCCCGCCAGGAAGATGTGGACATCATTGGTCTCAGTGGCCTGATTACCCCCAGCCTGGATGAAATGGTACACGTAGCCAGAGAGATGAAACGCCAGCACTTCGAAGTACCATTATTAATAGGTGGTGCTACTACCTCCCGTACCCATACCGCTGTAAAGATTGCAACGGAATATGAACATGGCGTAGTACACGTACTGGATGCATCCCGCAGCGTAACAGTAACTGGTAACCTGCTGAACAAAGCCCTGAAGAAAAACTTCCTGCAGGAAGTAACAGCAGAGTACACCAAGCTCAATGAAAATTTCCGGAATAAAAAACCGGTGAAACAATACCTGCCAATTGAAGAAGCCCGTCAGAACAAGGCCATCAGCGACTGGACAGGATTCAATCCTGTAGTACCTAAACAATTGGGTGTACAGGTATTTAAGCATTATGAACTGGCCGATATAGCTGAATATATTGACTGGCAGCCATTCTTCATCTCATGGGAACTGCATGGTAAATTCCCGCAGATCCTGACCGACGAAGTAGTAGGTGTAGAAGCGAGCCGCCTGTATGCAGATGCGAAAGCTATGCTGAAACGCATAGTAGAGGAAAAATGGCTCACCGCCAATGCTGTGATTGGCCTCTTCCCTGCCAGCAGAACTGCTGATGATACTATCACTGTATTGTCGCCAAAACCAGGTCAGGGAACCGTAAACCTGGAATGCTTACGTCAGCAGGTCAAGAAAGCACCGGGTCAGCCAAACCTTTCCCTGGCGGACTTTATAGCCCCTTCTGACACAGGTATACAGGATTACATGGGTGCATTTGCAGTAACAACGGGTGGGAATATCGAAGGCTGGCTGGAGAAGTTCCAGGCAGACCATGACGATTATAGCAGCATCATGCTGAAAGCTCTTGCAGACAGGCTTGTAGAAGCTTTCGCAGAACTGATGCACGAGCGTGTGAGAAAGGAATTCTGGGGATATGCTTCAGCAGAACACCTGAGCAAAGAAGATCTGATCAAAGAAGAATATGCCGGCATCCGCCCTGCACCAGGCTATCCTGCCTGCCCTGAACATACAGAGAAATACAAGATGTTTGATATGCTGGATGCTACTGAAAATACAGGTATCACCCTTACAGAATCACTGGCTATGTATCCTGCTGCAAGTGTGAGTGGCTGGTATTTCGCCAACCCTGCAGCCAAATACTTCGGTATAGGCAAGATTGAAAAAGACCAGGTGATCGACTATGCAGCGCGCAAAGGCTGGACTGTAGAGGAAGCAGAGAAATGGCTTAGACCGGTACTAGAATACGACATGTAAAAATTACGTTATAATTTTTAGCTGAATGCCGGTGGTTGCGCTGCAATCACCGGCATTCGTATATTTACAGTATGAGAATCATATCGTACAATGTAAACGGGCTTCGTTCTGCCATGACCAAAGGCTTCACAGAATGGCTCAAAACCGACCCCGCCGATATCATCTGTCTACAGGAAATCAAAGCGCACAAAGACAATGTAGACTTTCAAAAGTTTGACGAGCTTGGCTATGAACACTACTGGTATCCTGCACAAAAGAAAGGGTACAGCGGTGTAGCGGTCCTCACCAAAATAAAACCTGATCATGTGGAATATGGCAATGGTTATATGCAGAGTGATGCTGAAGGAAGGGTTATACGCCTCGATTTTGGGGATCTGACACTCGTTAACACATATATTCCATCCGGCACCAGCGGAGAGGAAAGACAGACCTATAAATACCAATGGCTGGATGAATTCTTTGGTTATTTGAATACACTCAAAGCTACAAGACCTAATATAATAGTATGTGGAGACTATAATATTGTTCACAAGCCAATCGATATTCACGACCCTGTGGGCAACAAAAAAAGCAGTGGCTTTTTGCCTGAAGAACGGGCATGGCTGGATAAACTGTTTGAAAGCGGTTTTGTGGATACCTTCCGGCATTTCTGCCCGGATCCGCATCATTATAGCTGGTGGAGTGTTCGTGCTAATTCACGCAATAATAATAAGGGCTGGCGTATAGATTATATCAGTGTCACCGCTTCCCTGCAGGATAAGCTCAAAGAGGCTAAGATTTACCCGGATGTAAAGCACTCCGATCACTGCCCAATATACCTGCAATTGAGCCACTAACAAGGATTTCCAACTATGATTATATTTAACATAACCACGATGGTATCGCATCCTATCAACGACAGATGGCTGCAATGGATGAAAGAAGACCAGATACCAGCAATAATGAATACCGGTTTATTCCACGATTACCGCATGTGCAGACTGTTGGAACAGGATGAGGAAGATGGTCTCACCTACTCCGTACAATTCTTTGCAGATACGCAGGAGAACTACCAGACTTACATTGACGAATATGCGCCGGTGCTTCAAAAAAGGGCTTATGACCTGTTTGGCAGCCAGTTTGTGGCTTTCAGGACCGTGATGCAGGTAGTATAACATCTAAACTTATCCACAGGAAATCCACTGTTTATAGGGGATTGTGAGTTTGGTACAATACTTGGAACACTCTGACGTTAATAATAAAACCAGTAGCAAATTGCCACTAGCAGCGGGTTTCAGCAATTAACTCCTGTTTCGCTCATACATCCATATCATGAGCGAATCAGCTGTAACCGTTACCTGTAGCCCTTTTCAGCCGATAAAAATTTGGCTAAAAAAGATGCAAAAAATTTGGTAATCTGATAAAACGCGCTATATTTGCTCACATCAAACATTTTAATTCACTAGTTAAACTTACTAGCTATGAACAAAGCCGAATTAATCGACAAACTGGCAAAAGATGCCGGTATCACTAAAACCCAAGCTAACGAAGCACTGGATTCTTTCACTAAGGCAGTTGCTGATACCCTGAAGAAGGGTGGTAAAGTAACCTTAGTAGGTTTCGGTACTTTCTCTGTTTCTAAACGTGCTGCTCGTAACGGTAGAAACCCACAGACTGGCCAGATCATCAAGATCAAAGCTAAGAAAGTTGCTAAATTCAAAGCTGGTAAGGCTCTGTCCGACAAGCTTTAATCTGTTAGCTTACCTTATTCAAGCAAGGAACGTTACTGTTTCTTGCTTTTTTCATTTATGTAAGTCCGCATCAGGTTCACCTTTTGTTCGATGCTTGTTTGATGCTTGTTCGACTATTCTTTGACGATTCTTTGACGCTTGTTCGATGCTTCTTCGACTAAATCCGCCCAATCTCCCTCCTGCAGTTCAATCAATTCCTCTTTTTCTCCACAACAGAAACCATTCACCTGTAAGCTTTTGAGCAAAGCTCATTGCCCTTACAATCCTAAATATAAACGCCTCCGGACCTCCTCAGTTTGCGGTATTTTCCTTTTTTCTGTAATTTGCACCAATTAATAATAAACAATCAAACTGTCTAACAATGGGTAGAGGTGATATCAAAACCAAAAAAGGTAAGATTTTCAGTGGTTCTTTCGGAAAATCAAGACCTGCTAAGCCTGCGAAAGCTGCTGCTGTTAAAGCTGCAAAGGCTGCTGCAAAACAAGCTTAAAATTATTCAAGAGGCTGAGCACCTAAACATGATCAGCCTCTTATAATTTTATCAGGGAGCCAAACGCTCTATCTTCCAGCTACTTCCTTCCTGACTGTACTGGATACGGTCATGGAGTCGGCTACCACGCCCCTGCCAAAACTCAACCGCTACCGGCTTCACAATATATCCACCCCAGT
Organism: Chitinophaga sancti; assembly: GCF_034424315.1. Taxonomy (GTDB): domain Bacteria; phylum Bacteroidota; class Bacteroidia; order Chitinophagales; family Chitinophagaceae; genus Chitinophaga; species Chitinophaga sancti. The sequence continues at coordinate 5,664,082 of NZ_CP139972.1, read as the reverse complement.
TTTCCGGCCGCTCAGGCGTATTTGCCTCATATTGCTTAGTCACTGATTTCACCTTCTCTTCCAGGAAACTTCTGTTCGGAATTACTTTGCTCTGCGGAGACGCTATGGCACCAATACGGCTGCCTATCGGACGGCTGTTGTAATACTCTGTACTCATAGCCGCATCCACCTTGGATACTATCCCGTCTATGCGCACCTGCCTTTGCAGCTCTTTCCAGAAGAACAACAGGGATACATTGGGATTAGCCGCCATTTCATGGCCTTTACGACTATCATAATTGGTAAAGAACACAAAACCATCCTTATCAAAACTCTTCAGCAATACAATGCGGGTTGTAGGAATCCCTGCAGAAGTACTGGTCGCCAGCGTCATCGCATTGGCTTCGTCAATCTCTCCGCTAAGGGCTTCATTCCACCATTTTTCAAATTGCTGAATAGGATCCTGGGCTACTTCGCTTTCGTCCAGTTCTGCAAGTGTATAATCCTTGCGCAGGTCAGCTACTTTCTTGTTTAACATGGGCCAATAATTTACTGCCAAAGATACAGGAAGCCCCGGGCAACAAAGCCCTAAAATGCTTGATTGTCATCAGCATCCAACCCGACAAAAAGAATATGAATAATTATTAATTTTAAGGCATGAGAACCTTACTCCTGATTACTATTTCAGCTATTTTACTGGTGTCATGTGGCGACAGGCATTCTAAACAGACCGCCGTGAGTCTCCCCAATTTCAAGACCACACCTTATTTCTATGTACAGCTCAAAGGTTCACTGGCAGGTAAGAATATTACCATGGAAGTGACCAAATCCACCCCTGACATGTATCGGGGATATTATATGTACGATGATATCGGCGAACCGATCGCCATCTGGGGAAACCTCGACCAGAACAATATGTTAGTTTTATATGAGAGTACGGACGAAAAAGAAGAACGCTTCTTTACGGGTATACTTGATAGTGCAGGTGTATATAAAGGCAAATGGAGAGGAAAGGGTACTACTTATGAGTACACCCTCAGCCCGGATATGAAAGATGCCACTCCCCTGAGTGTATATTATGGAGAAGATTCTGCCAAACTACTGCCTGGTAATCCGGCTACTCCGGTAGCAGTAGCCACCAACGCTGTTATCTGGCCGGCACCCACCCTGGATGAAGAAACACAGTCATTTATCCGCACCGCGGTTACCGGCAATCCTGCAATAGACAACCCTGTCCGCTATCTCAGAAGAGATATAGATTCCTTCCTGGTTACTTACAAAACCACGGAAAAAGATATCGATACTACTCAGGAAATTCCTGCTATGGCCAGCTGGTCTGCCGATGCCGATATGAGGGTAGTGTATAACCATTACCCTTATTTGTGCATTGAATCATTCTCCTATGAGTATACAGGGGGTGCACATGGCAATTACGGCTCCATATACAAGGTTTTGGATCTTAAGAAGAAGAAAGTATTAACGACCGATGACCTGTTTAAACCGGGCTATAAAGCCGCATTACCGGCATTGCTGGAAAAAGCTTACAGAAGGGTCTTCTGGGTAAGTGAAGAAAATACGCTGAAAGACCAGTTATTGGTGGATCAGATTCCGGTAAATGAGAATTTTTTAATTACCGGCAAAGGGGTTGCTTTCTGCTACACGCCCTATGAGATTGGGCCATATGCAATGGGGCAGATCACTTTGTTCCTACCTTTTACGGAGCTCAAAGCGTATCTGAAATAAAGTAAAACGGGGAATTGCTAAGCAATTCCCCGTTTTGAAATAAGTTTATCCTTTTACCAGTGTTCCCACATTCTTTCCCATGATCACCTGGAGCAAATTTCCCGGGCGGTTCATGTCGAACACAATGATCGGAAGTTTATTCTCCTGACACAGTGTAAAGGCGGTCATATCCATCACATTCAGTGATTTCTGATACACCTCTGAGAATGTAATGGATTCATACCTTGTAGCGGTTGGATCTTTCTCGGGATCGGCGGTATAGATACCATCTACACGGGTTCCTTTCAGGATCACGTCTGCCTGGATCTCGATAGCACGGAGAGAAGCGGCAGTATCAGTTGTGAAATAAGGGTTACCGGTACCGGCACCAAAGATCACAACACGGCCTTTTTCAAGGTGACGGATAGCACGACGGCGGATATAAGGTTCTGCGATCTGCTCCATTTTGATAGCTGATTGCAGGCGGGTGTATAAACCTACCTTTTCCAGACCACTCTGCATGGCCATACCATTAATAACTGTCGCCAGCATCCCCATATAGTCGCCCTGAGCACGCTCAATACCCGTCTCTTTCTCGTTCATACCGCGATAGATATTACCACCACCAATCACGACCGCAACCTGCACGCCCAGATCAGTAGCAGCTTTAATATCATATGCATACTGGGAGATCACTCTGTGATCAATCCCGTAATTACCTTCCCCCATGAGGGATTCACCGCTTAGTTTCAGTAAAATACGCTTGTACTTTGGCAACATGACTATTGAAGAATAATATATTAATTGAAGTTAGTTATCGGTTACTGCGCCCCTAAGATACAAAAAATGCGGAACGCGGAATTTTCGGGCCAGGTTTGCCCCCCTTGTTGACACTACATAATTTTCATTAGGCACAAAAAAAAGGAGAGAAAAACTTCTCTCCTTTTCTGACCGGGATTATATTATCCCAATGCGATTCTGCTGAATCCTGTTACCTTCAGGCCTGCATTTACAGACTTCAGATAATCACCAACAGACTTATTATTATCTTTTACAAATGCCTGCTGTAACAGGGTATTGTCTTTGAAGAATTTGTTAACCTTACCCATAGCGATTTTCTCAGCCATGTCGCCGGTTTTACCTTCAGCAGCGATTTGCTCCAGCGCGATCGCTTTCTCACGAGCGATCAGATCTTCAGAAACACCAGCTGCATCAACTGCAATTGGGTTCATAGCGGCGATCTGCATAGCTACGTCTTTACCTACTTCTTCAGCTACGGCGTCAGAGAAGCCTACCAGTACACCCATGCGGTAGTTACCGTGGATATAAGCGGTTACAGAAGCAGCGCTGATTTTTTCAAAACGTGCCAGGGTGATCTTTTCACCGATCTTAGCTACCTGGTCATTTACTTTATCATTTACAGTTGCGCCATCCAGTGTAGCAGCACCCAGTTCTTCTACAGTGTTAACACCGGAAGTCAGGGCCAGGTCTACCAGAGACTGAGCAAACTTGATGAAATCTTCATTCTTAGCCACGAAGTCAGTTTCGCAACCCAGTGCTACTACCACACCAGTCTTGCCATCAGCAGCAGTCTTAGCAATGATAACACCTTCTTTAGTTTCACGGTCAGAACGTAAAGCGGCTACTTTCTGGCCTTTTTTACGCAGATAATCTACTGCCTGTTCAAAATCGCCATCGCTTTCTACCAGCGCCTTTCTGCAATCCATCATACCTGCACCTGTTTGCTGACGCAGTTTGTTCACATCAGCTGCTGTAATTGTTGCTGCCATAACTTATAATGAGTTTAAGAGTATTAATTTTATATGAATTTTGCTACTTGTCCGGTTTATATGACCAATTGCGAACCACAGATCAGGTAAGCTGTCCACGGTTCGCAATTGATCTATTTAGTCATGAACAGAATTATCTTCCGCCACCACCTGGTCTGCTACCACCAGAACCTGCTGGACGACGCTGTCCGCCGCCACCGCCGCCTGGACGGTTACCACCACCGCCACCTGGACGGTTACCACCGCCACCAGGACGATTGCCGCCGCCACCGCCTGGACGGTTGCCGCCACCACCACCTGGGCGGTTATTGTTGCCACCAGGACCACCTGGGCCACGACCACCTGGCTTACGACCTCTTTCACCACCACGATCATCACCACCTTCGAGTTCGAATTTCAGCGCTTTGCTGTCTTCTTCTTCCTCTTCAACTACGTCGTCAGTTTTCTCGTTAGCTCTTTCAGCCAGACCTTCTGCAATAGCTGCAGCGATATAGTTAGTAACGATTGCGATAGATTTAGTAGCATCATCGTTCGCTGGTACTGCGAAATCTACCTTGGTAGGATCGGAGTTAGTATCTACCATACCAAAGGTGGAGATACCCAGGCGACGAGCTTCTGCCAGTGCAATGTGCTCATGGCTGATGTCAACCAGGAACAGCGCTGCAGGAACACGAGCCAGCTGAGCGATACCACCCAGTACTTTCTCCATTTTCTCCTTATCACGTGTTAAGGTCAGACGCTCTTTCTTAGTGATGCTATCGAAAGTACCATCAGTCAGCATTTTCTCGATGCTCTGCATTTTCTTCACACTCTTACGGATAGTGGTGAAGTTGGTCAGCATACCACCTAACCATCTTTCAGTCACGTAAGGCATGTTTACACGCTTAGCCGCTTCTGCTACGATTTCTTTAGCTTGCTTTTTTGTTGCAACGAACATGATCTTCTTACCGCTCTTTGCGATAGATTTCAGTGCAGCCGCAGCGTCCTGTAATCCTTCAACGGTTTTGTTCAGATCTATGATGTGAATACCTTTCTTTTCTGCGAAAATATAAGGCAGCATCTTTGGATTCCATTTCTTCTTCAGGTGACCGAAGTGCACACCTGCCTCCAGTAACTGCTGCTGTAATGAGGTATTATTTTCCATGTTATTATACTCTGTTATAAAAGGTCAATGTTAATAATCTGCGAAGGGTATATACTACCACCACGCATTCATCACGATTAGCGTTTAGAGAACTGGAAGCTTCTTCTAGCTTTAGCTTTACCTGGTTTCTTACGTTCAACGCCTCTAGGATCACGTTTCAGTAATCCAGCCGCTTTCAGTGCAGGACGGAACTCAATGTTCACTTCACACAGTCCGCGCGCAATACCCAGCTTCACGGCTTCTGCCTGACCCTTGATACCACCACCAGCAGCATTTACCTTTATATCAAATTTATCCAGAGCGTCGATAGTTTTCAACGGCAGTTCTACCTGATTCTGCAGGTAAACCAGCGCGAAATATTCTTTATAGTCTTTGTCGTTGATTGTAACTACACCAGTGCCCTTGCTGATATACACGCGAGCCACGGCTTCCTTACGACGACCAATAGTATTTTTTTGCTTTTCCATGTATCAGAGAAAAATTAGAAAGTTAAGGATTTAGGTTTCTGCGCAGCATGTGGATGCTCAGCGCCGGCATATACAAACAGTTTTTTGTACATAGCACGTCCCAGACGGTTCTTAGGCAGCATGCCCTTAACAGCTCTCTCAATCACCACTTCAGGACGACGACGGATCAGCTCCTTAGCTGTCTCAGCTTTCTGACCACCTGGATAACCAGTATAGTGCAGATATTCCTTGTCATTCCATTTATTACCAGTCAACTGGATCTTTTCAGCATTGATGATGATTACGAAATCTCCACAATCAGTGTGGGGAGTGTAGTAAGGCTTGTTCTTACCTCTTAAAATGGACGCAATCTTCGCGCTCATCCTACCTAATGTCAGGTTGGTAGCGTCTACAATATGCCAGTCACGCACTACTGTTGCGTCGTTGGCAGATTTAGTCTTGAAGCTTAAAGTATTCATTATAGTAAATAAAATTTACGCTTGAAATATGATCCCACACAATTTGGGAGTGCGAAGTTAATTCACATACTTTGAATAACCATACATTTTAAGACATTTTTTACAAGACACCCTCACAATGTATTGATTTTCAATAAAAATTTTGACTCATACTTATTAACATACCTGGTGGAATAATAAATCGGGCTGTTTTTACCCTGTTTATCAAACAAGAACATATATAGGGTAAATATTATAAACAGAAAGACCGGAAGCAGTCTCTTACTTCCGGTCCTTAATTATGACAAAGTATTTGCTTATTAATCCCTGTCTCTTGCGCCCAGGAATAAAAAGATATACTGTACCAGCGTAACCACAGAGGCTACCGCCGCTACTACATAGGTCATAGCCGCCCACCAAAGGGCATCCTTCGCCTTGTCATGCTCCTGCACCCTCATCACATTCGTATTGTCCAGCCAGATCAATGCCCTGCGGGATGCATCGAACTCTACCGGCAATGTCACCAGCGCAAATACCGTTGTCAGACTAAATAATATAATCCCAATCAATAAAGGGGCTGAAGTCCAATACAAGGTAAATACCCCTATCATCAGTACAAACTGCAGCCACTGCGAACTAAATTGCACCAAGGGCACCAGCCTGGACCTTAATCCCAGCCATGCATAAGACTTTTGATGCTGAATCGCATGCCCGCACTCATGTGCAGCGACCGCCGCGGCCGCTACATTTGCTCCGGAATATACCTCCGGACTTAAATTCACTGTTTTGTTGGCAGGGTCATAATGGTCCGTCAGAAACCCCTCCACAGATATCACCTGCACATCGTATATTCCATTGTCATTCAACATCTTCTGTGCTATCTGCTTCCCGGTTAGGCCGGATGAGGTAGGTATCCTGCTGTATTCCCTGAATTTCCCCTGTAAGCGGTAACTCACCAGCATACTGATCCCAACAAAAATCAGTGATACTATCAACATTCCAGGTGTCATAAATAGAACAAGTGTTTATTTTCTTTATAAAATTACCCCTAACTAAGATCAAATTCCCCTCCAAAACCATCCTTTCAAAATGATTTATGATTTCCTTAAGAAACTGCCCTCCCGACCCCTTCCCCACCTGACAAACAGAAATTTAACACTGTCATTGTGTCTTATTTTACGTTTTTTTTATTGCCAAACCGGACTATATGACAGATATAAATAAGCACTTTATGATCCTTTTTTCATATATATTTTTGGGCGTTATCAATCCTATTTATCAACCTTTTACGCCCTTTCAATGAAAGTATAATTAAATACCAGGAAGCCCTGAAATGGGCTGTGGGAGCCGATCTGTCACATTACAAAAAGTCCTCAAAAGTTATTCACATCGATTAAATAAACTTTTTTATTCTGAAGCCATTTAGTAATTTAGACCTGAATTTAATGGGTTAGTAAGTAGAAAGAGTCAGCAGAATCTTCTGTTGGCTCTTTTCTTTTTAAGCCATTTTTTTCCCACCCCAATTTTTCCCTTTTTTAACTTTTTTATCGATAGCACTGCTCATTTTTTTAGTGCTTTTATCACCTTTGCTACATGAAAATAAAATCAGCATTCTTCTGTCAGAATTGTGGATATGAATCAGCTAAGTGGACAGGTAAATGTCCTTCCTGTAATCAATGGAATACATTTGTCGAAGAAAAAATTCAGAAAGATGTTCCACTACGCAATCAAAGCTGGCAGCAAGAAAAAGAGAATGGTCGAAATAACATTGTGAACCTCAGCGAAGTAAGCGCAGTTGAAGAAGAAAGACTACTCACTCCGGATGTAGAACTAAACCGTGTACTCGGTGGCGGTATTGTTCCCGGATCACTCGTTCTCGTAGGCGGTGAACCAGGAATCGGTAAGAGCACACTCTTCCTGCAAAATGCTTTGCACCTTAAAAACATTACTACATTATATGTAAGCGGAGAAGAAAGCGCCTCCCAGGTAAAGATGCGCGCAGACCGCCTGCAGGCTACCAACGATCAGTTCTACCTGCTCACGGAAACTAATACCCAGACCATCTTTCAGGAGATTAAAAAACTCCGCCCACAACTAGTCGTGATCGATTCTATACAAACATTGCAATCCCCTTTTATCGAATCCGCACCAGGCTCCGTATCTCAGATCAGAGAAACTGCCGCCGAAATGCAACGCTTCGCAAAAGAAAGTCATGTTCCCGTATTCCTTATCGGTCATATCACTAAAGATGGCTCCATCGCCGGCCCCAAAATACTGGAACACATGGTGGATACCGTATTACAATTTGAAGGTGATCAGCATTATGCTTACCGCATATTACGTACCATCAAAAACCGCTTTGGCTCCACCGCAGAACTGGGTATTTATGAAATGACCGGCATTGGCTTAAGACAAGTTACCAACCCCTCAGAAATTCTCATCTCCCAGCGCGAAGATCTGCTGAGTGGTGTTGCCATCGCCTCTACCATGGAAGGAATGCGGCCTATGCTCATCGAAGTACAGGCACTCGTTACACAGTCAGTCTATGGTACACCACAACGTACTGTAACCGGCTTCGATCTGCGTCGCCTGCAATTACTACTCGCCGTTCTTGAAAAAAGAGGAGGCTTCCACTTCGGCGTCAAAGATGTATTCCTCAATATCGCCGGTGGCATCCGCGCAGAAGATCCGGCTATCGATCTCGCTGTGCTCTGCGCACTACTATCTTCTTATGAAGACATTGCTATTGCCAACAAAATCTGCTTTGCCGGTGAAGTAGGCCTGAGTGGAGAAATACGCGCAGTCAACCGTATTGAACAACGCATCGCAGAAGCAGAAAAACTTGGTTTCGAAAAGATCTTCGTGAGCCGGTATAATAAAAAAGGAGCCGACTTCAGTAAATTCAATATTGAAGTGATTCCCGTAGGCCGCGTTGACGAAGTATACAGCAGATTATTCTAATCACTACATGCTTACAGCATTACTCCATCTTTGTTTTCCCCATGTATGTGAGAGTTGTGGTACCACACTCACACCAACAGAGGCATTCCTGTGTCATCAATGTATGATACAATTGCCACGCACCGGCTTTCAGCACTATACAGAAAACCCTGTCGAAAAACTATTCTACGGAAGAGTACCCGTACAACATGCAATCGCTGCTTACTATTTTTCACAGGCTTCTATGCTGCGTAAACTGGTACATAAAATAAAGTACCGGCACAAGAGGAAACTAAGCATCTACATGGGAAAGCAAATAGGAAAGATCCTTGCACAAACCAGCTGGATACATGAAATTACCTGTATAGTACCAGTACCTATTACTAAAAAGAGGGAGAAATTCCGTGGCTATAATCAATCCGCTTTACTATCAGCTGGCATCGCTGCCATAACAGGAAAACCAGTGTTTGCACATGCACTTAAAAGAACCAGCTTCACCAGCTCTCAAACCCGCAAAGGCAGAGTACTTCGCTGGCAAAATGTACAACATGCTTTCAAATTGGAGCAACCTGAATTATTGAAAGGAGAACACGTATTATTAATAGATGATGTGATCACTACAGGCGCTACCACTGAGGCATGCGGAAAGCTCTTTCAACAGGCAAATATTCCGTTCAGCATTTGTTCACTGGCATATGCACACCATTAACGCTGAATGTGTAATTAATTCTATAATTTCATTACAAACTTTGTAGGTATGTTAAAAACATTGCTCCTCTCGTTATTGATATTTATGAAAAGCAGCGCCATTTATGATTTTAAAGTTGATGCCGTAGATGGTGGTAAAATCAATTTTGCCGATTACAAAGGCAAGAAAATCCTTATCGTTAACACCGCTTCTCTCTGTGGAAATACACCACAATATGCAGAGCTGGAAAAACTGTATGAGAAGTATAAAAAGAACCTGGTGATCATCGGCTTCCCTGCTAACAACTTCGGTTCTCAGGAGCCAGGCAGCAACCAGCAGATCCAGGAATTCTGTACAAAGAAATATGCAGTTACATTCCCAATGGCTGCCAAGATTTCTGTAAAAGGTGCAGACATACATCCAATCTACAAATGGCTGCTGGAACAAAGCAAGGAAAAACACTTCGAACCCGCAGAAGTACAATGGAACTTCCAGAAGTACCTGCTGGATGAAAAAGGAAACCTGGTAGCTGTGTTCTCTCCAAAAACACAACCTAATTCAGCAGAGGTAGTGGCTGCAATCGAGAAAAAATACTAGTTAATAATTTTGAGCCTGCCGCAGGCCAGCAACGAAAAAAACGCTTATGCCAAAGGCATAGGCGTTTTTTTCGCAATGATTCTTTTAATTTGCACCCATGCTTTTCTCCAATATTATAGGTCAGGACGACATCAAGCTTCAATTGCTCAGCGCTGTCACCAAACACCGCATCAGCCATGCCATGATCCTGCTGGCTCCGGAAGGTGCCGGTGGGCTGCCACTTGGCCTTGCCCTCGCCCAGTACCTGGTATGCGAAGACAAACAACCGGAAGGCCCATGTGGTAAATGCCCTGCCTGTATCAAAGCAGAAAAGTATATTCACCCCGATATTCACTTCTCCTACCCTGTTATCCCTAAAAAAACAGGCGATAAACCCGTAAGTGCCGATTATGCCAGCGAATGGCGTGAATTCATCGCCGAACATCCTTACGGCAATGCATACGACTGGTTACAATTTATAGGAGCAGAAAATAAACAGGGTAATATCACTGCCACCGAATGCCAGGACATCATTCGTAAACTGAGCCTGAAAAGCTTCGAAAGCAAATACAAGATCCTCCTCATGTGGATGCCCGAATACCTGGGCAACGAAGGGAACCGATTACTGAAACTGATCGAAGAGCCACCAGACAATACCATTTTTATCCTGGTAGCTGAGAACCAGGAACAGATCCTGGCTACCATCCTCTCACGCACCCACCTCATCAAAATAAACCCGCTGCCTAAAGATGTGCTGGTAAACGCACTCATGACAAGGGCCAATGTTCCCGCAGCCAGAGCCCGTCAGGCAGCTACCATTGCCTCCGGCAACTACCGGGAAGCCCTTGCACTGCTGCAAAACTCAGAAGATGACTATCATGAACTGCTGCGCAACTGGCTCAACTATATCTTTACCAACAACCGCCTGGCCCTCCAGGAATGGATAGAAGGTATAGCCAGCGCCAAAATGGGTCGGGAAAACCAAAAGCAATTTCTCCGCTACTTCATCAACCTGCTGGAACACACCCTCAGGCTGAAATATATAGATAGAAGCCAGCTGGCCTTTTCCGAAGAAGAAACCGATTTTGCCTTCAAACTGCAAAAACTGGCTGACCTCCAGCAAATGGAACTCATTATGCAGGAACTTGACAATGCGAGCTACTACATTGAGCGCAACGCCAACGCCAAATTGCTTTTTCACGCCCTCAGTATCAAATTACAGTACATTTTTAAACATAAGCCCATCCCGGCCTGTTAAACCTATATTGACACGACAGGACATTACTTTTTCCGTTACCTTTGTTACTTTCGCCCTTTTGTATATATAAGGGGAAATACGTATTTTAAAGCGTTCGGTACAATGCCGGATGCATATCAATTAACTCTTTTAAATATATAAATATGGCTTGTGCCGGATGTGGTACAGGTGCAGAGGGAAAGCCGTCAGGATGCAAAAGTAATGGAGGTTGTAGCACGGGTGGATGTAACCGATTAAACGTTTTTGACTGGCTGGCCAATATTCCCTTAAGTGATAGCTTAGCACCATTTGATATTATAGAGGTAAGTTTCAACAATGGAAGTAGGAAAGATTTCTTCCGAAACGTAACCAAACAGTTCCTGGATAAAGGAGAGATGGTAACAGTAGAAGGAGTGAGTGGTTTTGATGTAGGCCAGGTAAGCCTCACCGGCGAACTGGTAAAGCTCCAAATGAAGAAAAGAAGGATAGAAGATACCCCTGAAGTAAAAAAAGTATTGCGTCGCGCCAGCAATGAAGATCTGCACAGAATGGGTGAAAACAAAACCCGCGAAAGAGATGCCCTCATCAAAGCAAGAGCAATAGCCCGCAGTATAGGCCTCGAAATGAAACTCGCCGAGGTTGAAATTCAGGCCGATGGACGTAAAGCTACCTTCTTCTACACCGCTGATGACCGTGTTGACTTCCGTGAATTAATTAAACTCTACGCCGGAGAATTCCGTGTAAAGGTGGAAATGCGCCAGATAGGTGCCCGCCAGGAAGCCGGGAAAGTAGGGGGTATTGGTAGCTGTGGCCGCGAATTGTGCTGCTCTACCTGGCTCACGGACTTCAAGAGCGTGAATACCACTGCTGCACGTTACCAGAACCTTTCCATCAATCAGGCTAAATTGTCCGGTCAGTGTGGCCGTCTCAAATGTTGCCTGAACTATGAACTTGACACTTACCTCGACGCACTGAAAGACTTCCCTGAAGATGCAGATAGCATTGAAACAGCCAATGGCATTGCTACCCTGCAGAAGAGAGATATCTTCAAAAACCTGATGTGGTATAGCTACGGCGACAGCAACAAGCAATACCCGCTTACCATCAGCCGCGTAAAAGAAATACGCCTCCTGAATAAGCAAAACATCAGACCTGAAGACCTCAAACCAGTTGAAGTCGTAGCAGGTAAACCAAAAGAAGCAGACCTTGGATTTGCAGATGTAGTAGGCCAGATCAGCCTCCGCTCACTGGAAAAAACTGCACAGAAACGCAAACATAAAGACAAGGAAAAACAAAAACACAAACAGCAGCAACAAGGTGCCAAACCTGCTGAACAACCTGCTCAACAGCAAAAGCCTAAACAACAGGCACCACCGCAGCAGCAACAGCAGAAACCTAAACAGCCGCAGCAACAACAGGCTAAACCACAGGGACCAAAACCGCAGCAGCCGCAACAGCCAAAACAACAGCAACAGCAGCCGCAACAAGGTCAGGGCAAACCACAGGGGCCAAAACCGCAGCCAAAGCCACAACAACAAGGTGGCGGAGGACAGCAGCCACCACAAAACAGGCCGCCGAAACCCAAACAAAAACAACAGAAATAAAATAGAAAACGCTTCTGCTCAAAACAGAAGCGTTTTCTATTTTAAACAATCTCCTCCTTTGCTAGTTAGGGTCTGCTGAATAAGTTCCCGATCTGTTATTTTTCATTTTTACACCGAATCGATTTACCCTTCTTAATGTCTCAGATACCGGGATATAAATTGTGTATCGGATCTATTCCCCATTGTGGTCAAATAGCCCTCCTTTACCAGCCAGTAATAGATCTGCAGTACTGACAACAAAGAACCTGCTGCCAGTTTAAGCAGATTCATAACAAAGTATATAGACATCACCCAACTCTCAGCTGTATCCTTGAGGCGGGCCTTGATTTTGCCCAGTCCATATGCATTTTTCCCCTGTCCAAACTTCCCTTCGATCGCATTTCGTTCCGGCATCTCCTTTTGCAATAATCGCTTTTGCTCCTTACTATTTGATGAGGGCCGACCCAATGGCTTGCCCACATAACGGATCCCTTTTCCACTCATGAATCGTCTGTTTTCACGTGTGCCGAACAACTGATCTCCCAATACACGCTCTGGATAGCACCCAAACAAGCGTTTATATGTTTCAAGGCTTTCGGTCAACAATGAACCTTCATTGTAATTATCCCAGCTCAGTTTTTCTATATGGGTGTAGCCATCTTTCAACATCACCAGTTGTTTGCTGCCAAACTCAGTTGATACACGGTCTTTACCTCTCGGTATTGGACGTACATGCGGTTGATAGATACTTACAATCCGATCCGATATTTTATGCTCTCTATTCTTATACATCTCTGCCTGCTGACGATACATTTCCTGGATCACCCGTATTAACCTCCAGTCTTTCATTTTCAGCACCCCCTTGAAATTAGCTTCTGATTCTATCAGCCAGTTGATGTACTTTAAATCTCGTTTAACATATTGTAATTGCTGTCGGATACCTCTGCGTATATCTCGTTTGCTTTTGTTCTTTTTTTTGGCAATGTTCAAATATTGCTTCCTCGCTATTCTCCGATACATGCGCGGCATCACCAGTTCTGCTACCTGACATCCCCGCTCTATCATCCTTTCCAATTGACGGCGACCCTCATTTAATAATTTGATATCTGTTGGATATTCGATCTGTTGCTCTGACACTGTCGCATCTAACATGACTGTTCCTGATAGCCCATCAGATGACTTTCCTTTTACGCTCTCTGTATGCTCATTCAAGACATTGTTATTACTCTTTCCACCATTCCCATCCTGATCATCCTCACTGCGGGTATCCGCTGTTTTCTCTTCATTCGCTTTGATTAGTCCGGCTTCCTGCAAAATAATCTCATTCAATCTGGACATCACATCTATGCCTAATCTTTTTCTAATACTGACCATCAATGATGCATCAAAGGGAGCCTCCTGTTGAAAACTGCTTAAGCCTACAAAATATTGCAGATATATATTTTCCGTGATCTGCTCTACTACCTCCCGATCATCTATGTTAAGTATATGTTTGATGATCACTGCACCTATTACCATCCGGGCACTCAATGTTGGAGCACCGAAATCTGCCCGCATTTTTTTATAATACACGTCCGCCAGTTTGTCCCACGGAATCTTTGCAGCTAGTATAACCCATCGGTTTGTAGTGGATAATTGCTGCGAAAAAGGAGTTGAAAATCCTTCTAAGGTTAACTGTTTTGCAGGAGTGTAACGTATCATTGCTGCATGATTTTGAAGATGAATCTTTCAATATACAAACACTTCTACAGCAAAAAACAAGCCACATCATATTGATTAACAATGTTTTATTACTATATCAGCAGACCCTAGTTAATATCTATCAATACCAAAAGGCCGCCCAAAAGAGCAGCCTTTATTAATAATTGGTTTTTGCTTATGAAAAATTTATAACCGATCGGTGTAATGTTAGACGACTTGTACCGCGTTTTGTTACGGCATTTTAACTTTCATTTTCAAACAAAAGTTTATAGTAATACATATTCGAGGCTTCATCAAAACCCCGTTCAATCAATTCCCTGTTCCCGTGTATGTATATATGAAAATTCTTATCCAGTTTTAGAATGCTCTTAAATACCTTCTGCTGTTTCTTAAAGGCTGGTGCTGATATATCAAATTCGTCCGGTATCTCCTGCTTATAATCCTTTTGATATTGATCTCTGTACTCCCTGAATGATTCAATGGCGTCCGCATGTCCTAATACCTCCTGAGCAAAATCGTCCATCTGGAATTGCTCTTTCTCTTTAAAATAAGCTGCTGATTTGTTGAGCAGATCTACCTGATCTATCCTGCTCATTTCGTACTCACTGGGTAGCTTTTCGCTGATGAACTGCTTGCACATATTCACCGCCAGCTCCGTCTGGTGATAATTATCTTCCCTTCTTTGTACCTGCAGGAAAGCATCTTTCCAGTATACAGCCTCATTCTGTTTGCTGATACTATCTATTATACTGACTTTATACCCTTCTTCTTCTTCTGTATTAAATATGAGGCAGCCTTTATCGAGCTTGTTGATATTAATACCATCGTCGTAATTTACCTGGTAGCTTTCATTAGACAAGTATACTTTCAAATAGGTATCTCTGGTTTCTGATTTAAATATACCAATGGCTTCTACATCCTCTCCATCCACCTGACACTTACTGAAGTAAGCGATATATAACTCTCCCCCCTTGATTTTAGGATGTGTGGAATGCTTATATAAATGCTTTGCTATATTAACAGATTGCTCATGAAAATTGTCCCGATTCTCAAATATACGACGGCAATATTGAAAAATTTCATTTAATTGAAGCTCCGCCTCGTGATAAAAGCGGAAGTACTCCGCCGCATTTGTAAAAGGCTGAATGAAATAACTCAACAATAGCTGACTGATGGTCTCATCCTGTAATTGCAAAGGCTCCTGGGAGCAGATCAAGGACTCTTCCTGAGAGGCGTTGCCAACCTTGTGAATCGATAGCAACTCCAGGTCTTTAAATTCAGAAACATGTATCATGCCAGCGAAAATAATGAAAATAAACCCATTGATGGGTGAGGGATATTCTCTATTTCACAAACCTGCCATCAGCATCTACATGCACTTCCTTCCCCGGCAATTTGATCACCACATCTTTGGTATAATGACCTCTTTTCTCAACAACATATCCGTCTTCTTCTTCCTTATTCTTACTGGCAGCCTCTTCATATTTTACTTTCTTCAGACTAGTATAAACCGGATGCCGGTCCAGCACCTTTCCATTTCCCTTAGTAGTATACAGCTCCATCAAACACTCATTCCCTTTCTGAAAAAAATGCATATTTAAGCGAAGCCGCTCCGGACTGGGTATTTCCGATACCACGTAATCAAAGTTATTACCATTGAACTGCTTCAGCAACATATCCTTTCTGAATACGGATCCCGTGATGGTAATTATTGTCGCCTCGACAGGAACTATACTGCCAGATGCTTGTATCGCATACTGCATCTCTACATTCTCAGTAAATTCCGCCTCATTATCCAGAATCAGGGAATGCTTTTCATTCAACCTGATATTCCCCTCCCTGTCTATTCTTACATTCCCGGTTTTATCGGTTCCGCCTTCTATACCATTTCCCCCGATGATCATCAGGTTGCCTGCCATTTCTCCTTTCTCATTATACGTAATGAGATCTACCTGTGCATCTGCGCCACCCTCTTCTTCTAATGCGTCTCTGCCAAATAACAAGGTGGTGGGCAAGCCATCCAGGTCCAGTTTACCATACGCATATACTGAATCCACATATACTTCTCCGTAGTTAAAATAAGGTGTCAACCTGGATATCAGCTTCAATCCTTTCAGTTGCACAGTATTCCCCTGGAAAGGCATTTCCTTTACCGGGAATGCTGCTGCAAATGCCTGCAGTGAAATAGTATCTCGCGGTATTGCTGTAATCATCCCATCGGGAGTAATATGGTAGAAGAAACATGCTTTCTTTTCTACATTAACATGCCCTTTCTCTTTAAACAGGTAAATACACTTCAATTCAATCAATGAATCTCTCCCGATCTCCGGATACAAATATGCTTCCTTGTAATGCTCATCATAAGCAGGACTCGCTTTATCTATATACCCCTCTCCTCTCAGTTGCAGGCGGGAACGCTCTTTACCGGCAGCATCGTAAGTGATCAGGTAAATAAGACGTTTCCCCTCCGCCATCAAACCACGGTACAGCACCGGCGTATAGCCATTAACAGGAGAAAGCCTGGCAGCATTCTTAAAGTTATAAAAAGCAGGAATATCAGGTATCTTAACTCCCTCCGGAATGGGCGGCCATTCTTCTGAAGAATAGGGTAAACTTATAACTTGTAACCCATTTAAAAACTCAACAAATGTAGGCGGGGCAGCTATCTTCGCCGTACTATCCTGACTGGCAGCAGTAGTGGATAAAGAATCACAGGCAGGCATAATAAATGCAAGCCAAAGTAAGCTTGCCATAAGTACAGGACGAAACATAAACAAGATTTATAATATTACAAATGTAATATTTTGATCCCGGCATTTTTATATCCCCCTTGCCTGCCGGCACAAATTTGACTATCTTAATACCTCAACGTCAATCTTTCTATCATGAAACAACTTATCTGTTTATTGCTAGGTCTCTCCGCAGCAGCACAGCTAAAAAGCCAGGATTTGTACAAGACAAAGGATCTTACCAAAGAACAAATGTTCTCCGTGAACATCGAAGGACCTCATTACGATAAGTCTGGCTATCTCTATGTAGTCAACTTTGAGAAGGATGGTACCATCGGTAAAATCAATACAAAAACTGGTAGTGGAGAAGTTTTCGTTACCCTGCCGGATAGCAGTGTAGGTAATGGCATTCATTACAACAGCAAAGGCCAGATGTTCCTGCCTGACTTCATTAATCACAATGTACTCCAGGTAGATCCAAAGACCAGGAAAGTTAGCGTATATGTGCACAATGACCAGTTCAATCAGCCGAATGATCTTTGCATAAATAAGAAGGACCAGATCTATGCTTCAGATCCTAACTGGAAACAATCTACAGGTCAGATCTGGCGCATAGATAAGGGAGGCAGGGCAATACTGCTGGAATCCAACATGGGTACAACCAATGGTATAGAACTGAGCCCTGATGAAAAAACACTCTATGTGAACGAAAGCGTTCAACGCAGGATCTGGAAGTTCGATGTTGACAAAGACGGCAACCTGGGTAACAAACAACTCTTTGCAGAAGTACCTGACTTTGGTTTCGATGGTATGAAGTGCGATAAAGCAGGTAACCTGTATGTAGCCCGCTGGGGTAAAGGCGTGATCTGGGTATTATCTCCTGCCGGCAAAACCATCAGGGAAATTCCACTGAAAGGCAAGCAATGCAGCAATCTCACATTCGGAGGCCCGGATGGCAAAACAGTCTTCGTTACATTGCAGGATCGCAAATGTGTAGAAACCTTCCGCGTAGCAACGCCGGGTAAAAAATACTAAAACACAAAAGCGGTTGTACAGAAAGTAAAATGAAGCTCCTGAGAATCGCTTAAAAAAGATTTTACTCCAAGGAAACCCGAATAAAAAGGGGCTGTCCCAAAGTTTTGTGACAGCCCCTTTTCAATTATATAGATCCGAATTAGGTATTCAAACCACCACAAGTACTGATTGTCTGACCTGTCACATATGCGCTCAGGTTAGAAGCCAGGAACAATGTTACGTTTGCAATATCCTCAGGGCTACCAAATCGACCCAACGGAATTTTCTCAATGTAAGCCTGCGCACCGGTACCTTCTTTCAGGTAGTGTGTCATATCAGTTTCCACGAAACCAGGTGCCACCGCATTTACACGGATATTACGGCTACCCAGCTCCTGTGCAATTGACTTGGTAAAACCAATAATACCAGCCTTAGAAGCAGCATAGCTACTCTGACCAGCATTACCCTTGATACCGATAATAGAACTCATATTAATGATAGAACCAGACCTAGCCTTCATCATCGGGCGGATCACATGTTTAGTCATGTTATATACGCTCTTCAGGTTGATGTCCATTACATCATCCCACTGATCAGGACTCATACGCAACAGCAGGTTATCTTTCGAAATACCCGCATTGTTCACACAAATATCGATAGCGCCAAACTCTTTCAGTACATCAGCGATCAACGTTTCGCACTCCTCGTAAACACCGGCGTTGGATTTATAGGCTTTCGCCTTTACTCCCATACCTTGCAGCTTCTGTTCAAGCGCTTTGGCTTTTTCATCAGAGCTCAGGTAAGTGAAAGCTACATTTGCACCCTCTTCTGCAAATTTGATAGCGATAGCTTCTCCAATACCACGGCTGGCCCCGGTGACGATAGCTACTTTGTTTTCCAGTAATTTCATATAGACGTATTAGTTAATGGTTTCCCAATTATATCACACCAGTGATACCAGTGAATTTCAAGATTTCCTCAACATGCTGACGGTCATTGTTCAACCTTGGCACTTTGTGCTGACCGCCCAGTTTGCCTTTGCTCTTCAACCATTCCGTGAAAGTACCTTTCGGCAACACATGCAATACAGGTCTGCGCAGCGCCATATCTTTGTGACGCTTTGCCTCGTAGTCGGAATTGATAGATTTCAGTGTCTGATCCAGTACATCGATAAAGTGATCCACGCTATCCGGCATCACTTCGAAATCAAGTAACCATTCATGACCACCTGCTTCGCCTTCGCTAAAATAAATGGGAGCCGCCGTATAATCATTTACGATGGCACCGGTTGCCTCACATGCCTGGGCTATCGCCTTATCTGAATTCTCAACAATCAGTTCTTCTCCAAATGCATTAATAAAGGATTTGGTACGGCCACTCACCTTCACACGGAATGGAGACAAAGAGGTAAACTGCACAGTATCACCTACCATATAGCGCCATAAGCCACCATTGGTACTGATCACCAGGGCATAGTTTTTACCAGGCTCCACTTCGTTCAGTTGTAATGTCTGTGGATTTTCTTTTCCTACTTCCTCCATCGGCATAAACTCATAGAAGATCCCATGGTTCAGGAACAATAACAGGCCCTCCTGTCCAATCACATCCTGTGCAGCAAAGAACCCTTCCGATGCATTGTAGGTCTCCAGGTAGAACATATCCGGCTTGCGGATCAGCTTTTTAAACTGCTCACGGTACGGTGTAAAACTTACCCCACCATGCATATACAGTTCAAGGTTCGGCCAGATGTCCGCCAGGTTATCCTTCCCGGTGATTTCAAAGATCCTTTTGATCAATACCATGGTCCAGGTTGGCACCCCTGCTATAGAAGTAACATTCTCATGGATCACTGTATTGGCCATACGCTCTATCTTCTCCTCCCACTCATCCATCAGGGCAATAGACAGATCCGGCGTGCGGATCATATTGCCATAGAATGGCATGTTCTGAAGCATCACCGCACTCAGGTCACCAAAGTATGAATCACTGTCCGCAGACAGTTTGTTCACCTGGTGACTGCCACCGATTACAAGCGACTTGCCGGTAAGTAACCTGGACTCAGGATAATTATTATAATATAGAGAAAGTACATCGCGACCTGCCCGATAGTGACATTCATCCAGGCTTTCTACAGATACAGGAATGAACTTGCTCTTATCGGCAGTGGTACCGCTGGATTTGGCAAACCATTTAATGGGTGTATTCCACAGAATGTTTTGCTGGCCTTCCATGGTACGCTGTATATATGGTTTCAGGGTATCGTAATTGTGAATAGGTACCCTTTGTTTAAACTCTTCAATCTTATAGATCTGGGAGAATCCATATTGCTTACCAAACTCAGTATACTGAGCGGCACTAAGTAGGTTTTGGAATACCTGCTGCTGCACCTGCAGGGGATACTGCATAAAATACTCTATGCGCCCCATGCGCAAACGCGCCAGTTGTGATATTGCAGGACTTAATATTCTCATAATAGGATGGTAGGAACGGAGTAGTTGTAGTTATTGTTTCTTAGCTGCTTCGTCCAGGTAATTTTTACGACGTAAAATAAAATTCTGTCCAAGATACACTTTCCTAACCTGTTCATCTGCAGCTAATTCTTCGGCGGTTCCGGCTTTCAATATTTTCCCTTCAAACAGCAGATATGCGCGGTCAGTAATAGACAATGTCTCCTGCACGTTGTGGTCAGTGATCAGGATACCAATGTTCTTATATTTTAGGCGGGCTACGATAGATTGGATGTCTTCTACAGCAATAGGGTCAATACCTGCAAATGGTTCATCCAGTAATATAAATTTGGGATCTACCGCCAGTGCACGGGCAATTTCTGTACGTCTGCGCTCACCACCACTCAATACATCCCCCGGGCTCTTACGCACATGGGTAAGACGAAACTCTTCCAGCAGACTCTCCAGCTTCTCTTTCTGTTCAGCCCTCTTCAGATTAGTCATCTCCAATACCGCAGCGATATTGTCTTCCACACTCAACTTACGGAACACAGATGCCTCCTGGGGAAGATAACCAATCCCCATCTTGGCCCGCTTGTACATAGGTAGCTTGGTGATATTTACTTCGTCCAGAAATACCTGTCCGTCGTCCGGCTTGATCAGGCCTACTACCATGTAAAATGTAGTCGTCTTACCGGCACCATTCGGGCCCAGCAATCCAACGATCTCTCCCTGAGTTACCTCTACAGAAACCTCATTGGCCACAGTTCGCTGACCGTAGCGCTTTACCAGTTTATCTGTATGTATTTTTAATGCCATATGTTGAAACTTAGCAAAAATAAGCATTTACTTCAGCTTTCAATGCCGGGTAATTCTGCCCTGTGCTTTTATCTACGAATCTCGCACAAAGGTTTGTAAATATTCGGACTATTCGATAATTATTAGATGATAATTCTAAGAGATACATTATTTTTGTTTGGCTTCATATATTTAATAAGCCCACTTGCTATGAAAGTAACAGAACATATCGCACAGGCAAAGGATACGCTGATCTCTTTCGAAATTCTTCCCCCACTAAAAGGAAAGAGCATAGAGTCAATATATGATCATCTGGACCCCCTGATGACATTCAAACCTGCATTTATCAACGTTACCTATCACAGAAGTGAGCACATGTTCAAAAAAAGGTCTGACGGCAGCTTCGAAAAGGTGGAAATCCGTAAAAGACCCGGTACCGTCGCCATTTGCGCCGCCGTAATGAACCATTATAATGTAGATGCTGTTCCTCACCTGATCTGTGGTGGCTTTAGCCGTGAAGAGACGGAAAATGCCCTCATCGACCTCAACTTCCTCGGTGTAGACAATGTACTGGTACTGCGTGGAGATGCACCCAAAAATGAATCCTCCTTTGAACCAGAACCACATGGGCACCGCTATGCAGACGAACTACTGCACCAGGTAGTGAACATGAACAATGGTATGTACCTGGAAGAAGACCTGCAGGGTGGCGTAAAAACTAAATTCTGCATAGGCGTAGCCGGTTACCCAGAAAAACACTTCGAGGCACCCAATCTCGCCACAGATATGAGTTACCTGAAGCGGAAAGTAGAAAATGGCGCTGATTATATCATTACCCAGATGTTTTTTGATAACCAGAAATTCTTCGACTTTGTCAAAAAATGTCGTGAAATGGGAATTACCGTTCCCATCATTCCAGGCCTGAAACCAATGACTACCCGTAAGCAGCTCACTGTTTTGCCAAGAGCCTTCCATGTAGATATTCCAAATGATCTGGCCAATGAAATCCTGAAATGTAAGACGGATAAAGATGTAGAGCTGGTAGGTGCCGAATGGCTGATTCAGCAGTCGAAAGAATTAAAAGAATTCGGTGTACCGGTATTACACTATTATACCCTGGGCAAGCCCGAAGTGATCAGAAAAGTAGTAGAAGCTGTGGTATAATCACACTTCTTCTCTCATATACAACCCACTTTTACCCACTGGTATAAGTGGGTTTTCTTTTTAAATAAAAATGCCATTACGTGGAAACGTAGTGGCATGTCCGAATAACTGTCACACTTTTTGTTTTGTCCTATGTCAAAATAGTTTACAAGTAAGACGCGGTTCATTCAAAATACCCCTACACCAAATAAAAAAAAGGTGCACCCTGTCAGGATACACCTTTGTTCTATATAGTCTGTATTACTATTATGGCTAATAATCCTCCCTGCTAAGCAATACCCCCAGGCTCACACCCACACTGTTCGTACGGATGATACTGTTGCCGGAAAGATCCAGGTTCCGGATTCCCCTGCTATAGTGCAAACCCAGGGTCAGCAGGCTGTTAAACTCAATTCCCACAGTGGCCTGCGCGCCTACATCCCAGCGATTTAACCGGGTGCCGGGATAGATTCCCTTGTTCGGATTGCTGCTGAAACCCACCTCATAATTCGTGGTGCTGACTATGTTTCCTGCATTATAGACCTGCATGCGGTTATTTCCATTCAGACCATAAGCAGCATATGGCCCCGCTCCAATCGTGAGCCAGCCAAATGATACAGGCACTTTATAAGTGAGATTAAGCGGTATTTCCAGGTAACGCACTTCCAGGCGACGGGTATATTCGCCATCTACGCCGGCAGTCAGATTTGTACCCTTGGTGATATACCGGACACCCGGTACCAGGTATAATCTTTCAACCAGTGGTACTACCACCTGCAACTCGGCATTAAATCTTGTAAGCGGTTTATTGCCTTTACCAGAATGGCCTGCCGGATCCTGGAACTGCATCCAGGACTGATTGATACCTACATTCAAGCCCAAACTAACTTGTCCCTTCAATTGGCCAGGTATCAAAATAACAAACAGCAGAAATAGAATATAAGTACGGGTAATGGACTGCTCAGACATATAGGGGTTTATAGTGCCTAAGATAATGAATATGTGGGAATTGAGGCATTAATAACTCGTTAACAAAAGAAACAGGGCTGAGTTCCTGGGAAGGAGCTCAGCCCTGTTATAAAATATTGCTTGCCACTAAAATTTGTATCCTACTGATACACCGAAGGAAGTATTGTGCCAGGCGCGGCCATTGTCTGTATTGTCAAATGCATTTATCAGACCTAAATCAGCATTCAGGCCCAGGTAAAGTCCAACTGGCAGTTCATAACCAGCCACGATACCCATACCGGCATCAAACTTTTTTAGTTTACCTGGCCCTGCCTCGTCGTCAAACGCTTTTACAGATACTTCAGCATTGCCTACGGTACTTTTATGCTTGCCAGCTATTCCGTATGCAAAGTATGGACCTACGCCCAGGTTCAGTTTACCTGTACCTACTTCAGGCTTAAAGAGGAAATTTACCGGCACCTGCAAGTAAGATAAGTTGGTTTTCACACCGTTGTCCTTACCACCCTTGCCTGAGTATAGCAGCCCGGTTCCGATATAAAATTCTTCTGCCAGCGGAATGTCTACAGTGATACCAGCTCTCACATTTGTAAAGAGATCACTGGTTTGTTTGCTTACATTATCACCCTTGGTAGTGTAACTTGAAAACTGAGGACCTGCAACGATGCCCCATTTTGTCTGTCCAAAAGATACACCGGCAATCAGAAGACCGGCTACTGCTAAAAGTACTTTTTTCATTATAGGAAATTTTATCAGTATAGCACCCTACAGGCGTTGTTGGATGCTATACATGTTCATAGCTGTTGTTTTAATTATAGACGTTGCCTGTTTACGCCCTGGTTTGTTTTACTTTAAAACAGGTAACCAACGTTTACACTAAACACACGATTCTTGCTCTTGTCGTTGCTACCATCGTTTCCACCGGAATTGATCTTGTTAAAGCCAAGTCCATACTGTGCAGAAATAATAAAATTGCTGATCTCTGCACCTACCTGAAGGTTACCACCCCAGTCAAAACGTTTGTACTTGTCGAAGCCCCGGTTAGGATCTTCATTGTTGAACGGGGTATCATCATCCCATTTGATGTTAGATTCTGAAGTCGTAGTTACTCCGCCAACAGTAGTGTAAGCCTTGTTCTTACCAGCTACACCGAATGCAAAGTATGGACCTACACCCGCAAAGAGACTGGCACCAGGTCCTACCGGTACTTTACCAATAAAGTTCAGGGGAACTTCAATGTAAGAAGGGTTGGTTGTATACTTGTACTGCACGGCATCGCTACTACTGCTTGATTTCAGTTTCGCACCTTTGGTCGTGTAGAACACACCTGGCTGGAAGGACAATACTCTCGGTACTAATGGCATATCTGCGATTAAACCGATATTAAAACCTGATAGTGATTTGTCTTTATCAACACCACCACTATTGTCAACAGTAATTGTAGAAAGGTTCCAGCCACCTTTAACACCTACACGTACCTGCGCCATCGCGCTCGCTGAAAAAATTGCAAGGGTTGCAAACGAAAGGATCATCTTCTTTGTCATAACCTAGAATGTTTGATTACGACTAGTCATTGCCAAAGACTATGCCAAAGCAGAAAGCAGCAAACGCATGCATCTGATAATAAAAGAGTTACAACATTAATTATATAGTCATTTAATATTTACTCACATTGATTGTGTACTCAGTTTTTCAATCAGTTTCATCAGGTTGTTCCAAAAAGAAATCCCGTATATGGTTTGCCTGTAAATACAGGCAAACCATATACGGGATCATTTATTTAGAGAATAAAAACTACTCAATTCTTTATGCACTGTGTACAACCTGTACGATCTGTTACACACCCGTGGAAAGATTACTGTTTCGCTGTCTTCCCTTTGTTGTCAAACCGTTCGATGATTTCATTCAACTGCTCCACACCCAATCTTTTTGCAACAATTTTCTTTTTCTCATCCAGCAGGTACACTATCGGTGTGCTATACACGTCGTATAGCCGTCTGTAGTTAGATTGTGCATCAGGATCCCATGCATGAATCCATCCATTCAGGTGGTTATCATGAATGAATTGTGCCCACTGTTCTTTCGTACCTTCTGTCTTAAAACCAATCATGGTTACACCCTTGTTTTTCCAGCTGGCATTGTAGGCTGAATCCAGTTTAGGAACCTCTATCTTACAGTGACCACAGGTAGGATCCCAGAATACCAGTACAGTAAACTTTCCTTTGGTTGTATACAGTGAAACTGGTTTCATGGCGCTATCCTTTACTTCCAGTGGTGGCGCCTGTTGGCCAATCAGGTTAGGGGCGATGGAATAAGCACGTGAAATCACCTTATTCAATTGTTCATCATTCAGCCAGTAAGCATCACCCGCTACATAATACTTCTCAACAAGGTGCACGAACACAGCATCCATCCCCATGTAAGGTGAGGTTTCGTAGGTAGAGGTCAGCCACCATACCACGAATTTGAAGTTCTCTTTATCCTTGCGTGTTTTTTCGATCAGTTCATCTGCAGCCACATTGATGGAATCAGGATCCAGTGGCACCAGCTGGGTGAAGAATCTGCTCAGTTTATCTTCCAGTACAGGCGTACGGGCCAGTCGTCCGTCACTAAGATTGGTATTATCCCAGTAATGGTTTCTGAAATAACGGTACTCAAAGGTAGAATCAGCATCTGCCGGTCTTGGCGGCACCTCAGGATCTTTCATCATTTTGAAGATACTGGAGAGCAGACTTTGTGGATTTTTACTGATCACATCATTCCGGTAGGCCTGCAATTTTTTACCCAGTTCTGCCTGAACTTTCCGGGCACTGGCTGTATCTGCTGTGGTGTGCTTTGCCATCAGTGCCTGCACCTCTTTATTCAGGGTTCCCACATCTTTAGACAGGAATTTATTGTACTCCACGAAAAGTTCATTCTCAGGGGAGTTCTTATAAACAAGCTTATTGATCAGGTCTGAAGTATCAGCAGAAACGGAGAAATTTTCCTGCTTGCTGTCCAGCAGCATTTCAAAATACCGTGTTTTACCGGGGAATACGACCAGGTAAATGCCGCCCGGTAAGGCCTCTTTTCCCTGGAGCACAGCGACTCCCTGTTCATTCAGCATGGCGGAATCAGCCATATATGTTTTTTTGCCCATATACTGGGCCAGGTACATTATACCACCTTTGTACTGTTTCATCTGTACGGTGATCTTGTAGCCATTCTGTGCCTGGAGCTGGATTGCTGAGCAAACAAACGCCAGTATTATCATAAGTTTATGCATAGGACATCGGTTGATGTAAATGTAGCCAAGAATTAGGAATTTGAAAAATACGACCGCCATTCCCACCTACATTACTCTATGAAAATCCTACCTTTGCACCCGTGAGGAAAAAAAACGTAATTCTGGAAAAAGTTCCTGTCAGCACTTATGCTGCTGAAGGGAAAGCACTGGCCCGCATAGACGGCAAAGTAATCTTCATTGAAGGTGGCGTAGTACCTGGCGACGTAGTAGACGTTCGCCTGGGAAAAAGCAAAAAAGACTGGGCCGAAGGCCGTGCCATCCACTTTCATAGCTACGCAGCTGACCGTGTGACACCCTTTTGCGAACACTTCGGTACCTGCGGCGGCTGTAAATGGCAAATGCTGCCTTATGACAAACAGCTCTCCTATAAACAACAACAGGTGAACGACAACCTGACCCGCATAGGAAAACTGGAACTTCCTGACATGCAGCCCATCCTCGGCTCGAAACACGTTACACAATACCGCAACAAACTGGAATTCACATTCAGCAACAAAGCCTGGATGCCATCTGAAGCGATTGCCGAAGACGGTACCATTCCAAGGCAGAACGCCCTCGGATTCCACGTTCCCAAGCTCTTCGACAAAGTGCTTGACATCCACACCTGCTACCTGATGGCAGAACCTGTCAATGCAATCCGTAACACAGTAAGAGCTTATGCACTCGAACACAACCTTTCCTTCTACGATATCCGCGCCCAGGTAGGCTGGCTGCGTAACCTCATGGTCCGTATCCTCACTACCGGCGAAGTCATGGTCAATCTCGTGATTCAACACGAAAACAAAAAAGACCGCGAAGCCCTGCTGGACCACCTGCTGGCTACCGTACCCGGAATTACCACCATTCTCTACACTATCAACCCCAAGTTGAACGACAGCATCTTCGACCTGGAGCCAAAAGTGTACTTTGGTAAAGGATACGCCGAAGAAAAACTGGAAGACTTTACCTTCAAAATAGGCCCTAAGTCCTTTTTCCAGACCAATACTTCACAAGGTGAAGTCCTCTACCAGGTAACAAGGGAATTTGCAGGATTAACAGGAACAGAAATTGTTTATGATCTATATTGTGGAACAGGTAGTATCGGCATTTTTGTGTCAAGACAAGCAGGAAAAGTAGTAGGGATCGAACTGATTAAGGAGGCGATAGATGATGCGAAAGAGAATGCAGCCCGCAATGGCGTAAACAATGCTCAATTCTTCGCTGGCGACGTAGTAGACATTTGCACCGATGCATTTTTTGCCCAACATGGGCAACCGGATGTTATCATCACTGACCCACCCAGGGCCGGTATGCACGAAAAACTAGTGAACAAACTACTCGAAATTGCAGCCCCCCGTATCGTATATGTAAGCTGTAACCCAGCTACCCAGGCCCGGGACCTGGCACTGCTGGACCAAATGTATGCTGTGAAAAAAATCCAGCCGGTAGATATGTTCCCTCACACACATCACATTGAGAACGTGGTATTGCTGGAAAAAAGGTAATTAGTAATAATCAGAACCGGAAATCATAATGAGTGAGTTTAGGCCCCGTAGATTTGACATATTGCCTCTGGTGATTAAGATTCTAATGATCATCAACGGGCTGGTATTCCTTTTACAGTTAACAATGGGAGAGATTCAGAATCCGTCGGAGAACCACATTCTGACAGATCTCTTTGCATTCCATTACTGGCGTTCGCCACTGTTCAAGCCACACCAGTTGCTGACTCACCTCTTTATGCATGCTTCGTTCTGGCACCTGGCACTCAACATGATCACGCTTTGGATCTTCGGGGCAGCACTCGAACACCTCTGGGGCCATAAACGCTTTCTCAGGTTCTACCTCATCTGCGGATTGGGAGCCGCCCTGTGCTACATGGGAGTAATTACCTACGAAAATATCCGCCTCACCACCGAAGTAAATACTTACCTCGCTAACCCGAGTTACGATAACTTCCGCATCATATCTACACATTACGATCTCGTCAACGCTTATAATGAAGAACTGAGCTTCCCGGATACCCCTGCTAAAATGGAATTCGCTAAAATGTTCCTGCGCGGATTCCAGATCGCTAACCGCGACATGGCTTTCCTGGGTGCTTCAGGGGCAGTGTTCGGACTGCTTTTCGCCTTCGGCTACCTCTTTCCAAATAGCTATGTTTACATCTACATTCCTATCAAATCAAAATATATCGTCGGTTTCCTCATCCTGGCAGAACTGATCGTGGGCATCCAGAACGTACCGGGGGATAATGTGGCACATTTTGCCCACCTGGGGGGAGTACTGATCAGCTATCTCCTGCTCCGGAACTGGCACAGGAAGGGGCGGCACCATTTTAAATAAATGGATCGTACCTTTGAGCCCTAAAGTTTAGGTCAATGGACGTAGTCGAAAAAGGAGAACCAATGCCAATCCTCTCTCTGGGAGAAGGAAAGAACATGGTCACCCAGTTGATACTGGTGAACCTGACAGTATTTATCCTGCTATTTTTTACCCAGGTAATTTATAATATTGAAGGTAATTCAACCATCCGCTTCAACCTGGATGTGATGAATAACATAATATTACCCGCCAGTTTCAGCAGACTGGCCCGCTTACCATGGACAATGATCACTTCCCTCTTCATTCATGAAAGCGTTTGGTTAGTATTTGGTAATATGGTCTGGCTGTGGGCATTTGGCTCCATCCTCCAACGCAAGGCAGGACCAGGTATTATCCTTCCCTTATATCTTTTTGGCGGTATCATAGGCAACCTGTTTTATATGCTTGGCATGCAGTTGATACCAGCTTTCCACCTCACACAGTTTTTTGCTAACTACTACGGTTCCACAGCAGGCATTATGGCACTGGCTGTTGCAGCCCTGCTGCTTGCTCCAAACGTGCGCATTTTCCAGCAACTGAGTGGAGGTATTCCGATGTGGATCATCACCATATTGTACATGATCATGGCAGTATGCGCACACCTGTTTTCTCATAATGACCTTACCTATCTGCCTGCTGTGATTGGTGGAGCATTGTTTGGATTGCTCTTCATGAATGCATGGAAAAAAGGTAACGATTGGGGAGCAGGATTCAATAAGATGTTATATACCATTACACACCTCTTCCATCCGAAAGGAAATTAATAAAGTACTGATATGTGAAAACGCTTCTGTCAATGACAGGAGCGTTTTTGCTTTATGGAGTATTTCATTATTTTTATGGAAACCCCTGTACAGTGTCAAAAGCATTCATCTTCACGAGTCTCGTCGCATTATCCCTGATCCTTTCCTGCTGGCTCCCTTACCTTAACCCGGGTAAATGGTGGCTGAGCGGCTTCGCCGGATTATTCTTCCCCATCGTACTAGTCATTAACCTGGTTTACCTGATCTACTGGCTCATACAAAAGAAACCCTACTGGGGCCTTTCACTGGGCGCCGTTCTGCTCTCCTGCAGGGCACTGCTCCTCACCTTTGGTCACCATCCTGCCGGTAATGCTGCCAACTCACAAAGCGGAGACTTTACCATCATGTCCTTCAACAGCAGCAGCATGGGATTGAAAAATTATACGGAAGATCCCGCACTCCAGACTTCTATTTACAATACCCTGCAATCCGCTGCACCAGACATCCTATGCATACAGGAGTTCTATACCAACAGCGCCCCCGATCATACAGATCACCTGGGTGCTATTCAGGAGAAACTGCATTATCCTTATCGCTATTTTACCCGCGATAAAACAAAGTGGAACACCTGGCAATATGGAATCGTATTATTCTCTAAATACCCTATCCTATCGTCCTGCAACATTCCCTGCGGCCATAGCGAGGTAGGTAGCGGCAGCAGCATTCTCCAGGCAGATATAAAAATAAAAGAACATACTATTCGCGTCTTTACTGCACAGCTGCAATCTTACATGCTCCGTCATAAGGACTATGCCGCATTACAAGGTGAAGCCACACAAGCCATAGGTCTTGCAGCCAGGATGAAAAATACCTTTGGCAAACGCGCCGTACAGGCAGAACAGCTAGCCGCACTGATCAAAGAAAGCCCTTACCCAGCCATCGTTTGCGGAGATTTCAATGATACACCCGTATCTTATACCTACAATAAAATCTCCCCCGATATGCAGGATGCATTCCTGCAACAAGGCTGGGGCATTGGCAGAACACTTTCTTTTCTTGCACCCACACTACGCATTGACTACATACTTACACAATCACCTTTTCATGTTAATGGCTTCAGCTCCTTTCCCCACAAGGGTTTTGAACATTTTCCAATAATGGCAAGCTTATCCCTATAACAAAGTTGATCGTTTCAATTATCTTTATTCGCAAAAGCGATTAGGAGTTGAGATTTCTGCGGTTATTTACGAAAGGTTTTTTTCTAACGGTCAACATTATTATCGTGCTATTCTTTCTGGTAGCATGTCTGGCCCCTTTTGTATCTCCTGATCAGTGGTGGCCTATCAGCTTCTTTACATTATTATTTCCAATACTATTACTGGTCTTAATTCTCTTCTTCATCTGCTGGCTACTCTTCGATTATAAATACTGCCTGCTGTCCCTGCTGGCCATTGTAATCGGCTGGAAGTCCATCTCCGCTTTCATCGCATTCAACTTTCCTTCTGCACAACCAGAAGCTCCTCCCGGCAGCCTTAGCGTCATGAGCTACAACGTATCACAGTTTGGATTGTACAGGGAGAAAGACAGCAAGTATACCCGCCAGGCCATGTTTGCCCTGATCAAAAAGCAGGAGCTCGACGTAGTATGCTTCCAGGATTTCTATACTTCAGAAAAGAAAAATGACTTTAATAACCGGGAAGATATTTCCCACGAAATGCACCTGCCCTACCGCTACTTTTCCAGCGACTTTAACCGGGCTGGTATGCAGCACTGGGGATCTATTATCTACTCCAGGTACCCGATCATCAAGTCGGACAAGATCAAGATGTCCACAGGCCCCCGCAGTGAAAGCCTGATCTATGCAGACATCGTGAAGGATGACGATACCATCCGGATCATCAATATGCACCTGGCCTCCTATCGCTTTGATCAGCGGGATTACCATAATATCCAGAAGATCAAAAACCAGCAGGATAGCGGGCTCGTTGCTACCCGCAACATTATTGAGAAAATGAAGGATGCCTATGTAGGCCGTGCACGCCAGGCAAGAGTCGTAGCTGATTTTATCAAAACCAGTCCTTACCGCACAATTGTATGCGGGGATTTCAACGATACACCTGCCTCTTATACCTATTTTACCATCCGTGGCTCCTTACAGGACGCCTTCCTCCAGAAGGGCAGCGGCATAGGCCGTACCTTTGCAGGACTGGCCCCTACCCTGCGGATCGATTACATTTTCTTCGATAAATCACTGACAGTCAATTCTTACCGTAAAATCAACTCTGATCTCTCGGATCATTATCCCGTTATCGCCAATTTTTCCCTGCGTGCAACCCATGCAAAATAATTTGGATGACTGGTGCCGGAGACTATCATTACCCTGACGAAACAATAACTATCTTTGCAATCCGAATTAAACTGATATGTCTGAGCTTAAAGTATACAACTCGCTAAAGCGACAAAAGGAAGTATTTACCCCATTGTATCCTGGTCATGTTGGTATGTATGTGTGTGGTCCGACTGTATCAGGAGAGTCTCACCTGGGACACGCACGCCCTTACATCACCTTTGACGTGGTATACAGGTACCTGCAACATCTCGGCTACAAGGTTCGTTATGTGAGGAACATTACCGATGCCGGCCACTTTGAGGAAGAAGGCCGCGAAGCCGAAGATAAAATCAGCAAAAAGGCACAGCTGGAAAAGCTGGAGCCAATGGAGCTGGTTCAAAAATATACAAATCTGTTCCACTGGGCCTTCCGTGAATTCAACACACTGGAGCCAAGTATAGAGCCTACCGCTACCGGTCATATCATTGAACAGATCGAAATGATCAAAACCATCATCGAAAAGGGCTATGCCTACGAAGTGAATGGTTCCGTATATTTTGACGTCAAGAAATATGCAGCTACCCACGACTATGGTATCCTCAGTGGCCGTGTGCTCGAAGATATGCTGGAAACCACCCGCGAGCTGGAAAACCAGGATGAAAAGCGGAATAAGGTAGACTTTGCCCTGTGGAAAAATGCACCCCCTGAGCACCTGATGCACTGGCCTAGCCCATGGGGAGAAGGTTTCCCGGGATGGCATATCGAATGTTCTGCCATGAGCAGCAAGTACCTGGGTACGCAATTCGACATCCACGGTGGTGGTATGGACCTGCAGTTCCCTCACCACGAGTGTGAAATCGCACAAAGCGAAATCGCTCATGGTGAGCTGATGGCCCGCTACTGGATGCATAATAACATGATTACTATAGACGGTCGTAAAATGGGTAAGGCGTACAACAACACGATCCGCCTCACTGAACTGTTCTCCGGCGATAACCATCAGCTGGAAAAACCGTACAGCCCAATGACCGTGCGCTTCTTCATATTGCAGACACACTATCGGAGTACGCTTGACTTCTCCAACGAAGCACTGCAGGCTGCCGAAAAAGGCTTACAACGACTATGGGCGGCCTACGATGTGCTGCAGAAACTGGAATACACCAAAACCGAAGGTGCACTGAACAAAGACCTGGACAAACAGGTTCGTACCTGGTGCGAAGAATGCCAGGACTTCATGAACGACGATATCAATACTGCCAAAGTATTGGCCAACCTGTTCGAGATCACTCCTGTGATCAACTCTCTCAAAGGAGGACAGATCAAAATGCATGAAATCAGTGAAGATACCTTCCAGCTGATCAAAAAGACCTGGAAAACCTGGCTGATCGACATCCTTGCCCTGGAGCCCGAAAACCTGGCTTCTGATAACAATACACTGGATGGCGTAATGCAACTGATTATCGAGATGCGTAAAGAAGCAAAGAGCCGTAAGGACTATGCTGCTTCTGACAGGATTCGTAACCAACTGCTGGCTGCCGGTATTCAGTTAAAAGACGAAAAGGATGGTAGCGTGAGCTACACTATCCAGTAAGATGATCATAAAATGTTCTCGTTTCATATGCGTAAATTGATTGGCATTTTAACAGGTGTAGCCTTCTGTGCTGCTGCCTGTCATTCGGATACCAAACCAGCTCAGACAACTGACACTACTGCTACAGCCAGGCAGGTCAATGTGAATGTTCCCGTATTCAACGCAGATAGCGCTTATGCATACACTGACAAACAGGTATCATTTGGTCCGCGCATTCCTGCTACACCAGTACAGAACACCTGTGCAGAATGGCTCATCGCCCAGTTCAAACCACTGGCCGATACCCTGTATGTACAGCGTACCAATGTCACTATTCCGGGTGGCAAATCCGTTCCCTGTATCAACGTGATCGCTACCTTCAATCCTGATGCTGCACAGCGTATCCTGCTGCTCACACACTGGGACACCAGGCCACATGCTGATCAGGATGCGTTTGATAAAACCAAACAGTTTGATGGTGCTGATGATGGTGCAAGCGGTGTAGGTGTATTGCTGGAAGTAGCACGTCAGCTGCATGCACAGCATCCTGCTGCGGGCATCGATATCCTGCTGGAAGACGTGGAAGACAGTGGTGTAAGTGAAGATGAAAACAGCTACTGCCTGGGTACACAGTATTGGGCAAGAAACCCACATGTAAAAGGCTATAAGGCGAACTATGGTATCCTGCTGGATATGGTAGGTGCCCGTGGTTCTCAGTTCTATATGGAAGCCGGGTCACAGCAATATGCTTATGGTCCGATGAAAATGTTCTGGGATGTGGCGAACAGACTGGGTTATTCTGATTACTTCCGTTATGAAAATACAGGTGCTGCTATCACTGATGATCATGTGTATATCAATACGATTGCGATGATCCCTACATTTGATGTGATTGCAATGCAGGCCAGTGGAAACTTTGCACCACACTGGCATACGACGAATGATAACATGCAGGTGATTGATAAAAGAACCTTACAGGTAGTAGGTCAAACACTGCTGGAAGTGATTTATAAACAGCCTTTCGAATTTTAATCTGCATTGATTGCATTAATTATATTCATTGCATTTATTCTTTTTCAAAAACGCTTCTTCCGAAAGGTGGAAGCGTTTTTGTTTACCCCTGGATCATAATCCTTTTAATAAAAAATCCCCGCCTTAAAAAAGGCAGGGACATTACGTTAATACTAACTAACCCAATGCTTATTTCTAAGCTTTAATATATCTAAAACTAAAACAACTCTTAATTAAGCCTGTGCAGCCTGCTCAGCTAACTTCGCCTTGATCTTTCCTTCAATTTCAGCAGCTACTTCAGGATTATCGCCCAACAACGTCTTCACGGCATCGCGGCCCTGGCCCAGCTTGTTTGTTTCATAACTGAACCAGCTGCCGCTTTTCTGGATAATGCCATATTCAACACCCATATCGATAATTTCACCCATCTTGGAAATACCATTTCCGAAGATGATATCGAACTCAGCCTGGCGGAAGGGAGGTGCAACCTTGTTTTTAACCACTTTTACTTTCACGCGGTTACCTACAGCCTCATCACCATCCTTAATCTGGCTCATACGGCGTATATCCAGACGTACAGAGGCATAGAACTTAAGCGCGTTACCACCCGTTGTGGTTTCCGGGTTTCCAAACATCACGCCTATCTTTTCACGCAGCTGGTTAATAAATATACAGCAGCAATTAGTCTTTGAAATTGTAGCAGTCAGTTTACGCAGCGCCTGAGACATCAAACGTGCCTGTAAACCCATCTTGCTTTCACCCATCTCACCTTCCAGTTCACCCTTTGGTACCAGGGCCGCTACGGAGTCAATTACCACCACATCTACCGCTCCGGAGAGGATCAGACGGTCAGCAATTTCCAGCGCCTGCTCACCATGGTCTGGCTGTGAAATCAGCAGTGAATCGACATCTACACCCAGTCGCTGAGCATAAGAACTGTCAAATGCGTGTTCCGCATCAATGATCGCACAAATACCACCCTTTTTCTGAGCTTCTGCGATCGTATGTATAGCAACTGTCGTTTTACCGGAAGATTCCGGACCATAAATTTCAATGATCCTTCCTTTGGGGAAACCACCAATACCTAACGCAATGTCAAGTCCCAGAGAACCTGTGGAGATAACCTCCATCGGAACAGTTCCCTTCTCTCCCATCATCATCACAGAACCCTTTCCGAAGTCCTTCTCGATCTTGTCCATCGTAAGGCGCAGGGCCTTGAGTTTATCTGCATTTGCTGTAGACATATTAGTAAGATTTTTACAAATTTAATGGTGTGCTAAATTATTATATTAATTTCTATTTTCCTAAAATTTTTAGCATTTTATCCACTTTGCTAAATCTGCTAGCAAATAAAATGAGGGGGTTAACTCACAACAGACGCATATGTCAATTATCAAATAACACTACAAAGATGGGAAGCCCTCGCGCACTGAATTTGCGCAGCCAGAAA
This sequence comes from Chitinophaga sancti, assembly GCF_034424315.1. Classification (GTDB taxonomy): domain Bacteria; phylum Bacteroidota; class Bacteroidia; order Chitinophagales; family Chitinophagaceae; genus Chitinophaga; species Chitinophaga sancti. Next base: position 5,627,989 of record NZ_CP139972.1, on the reverse strand, counting down.
ATACTTTAAAAAAGGGCAGATTTTTTTATCCCACTATGACATATGCGATCAGCTGTGCCAGTATACCCACCAGGAAACCTGCGTAAATCTCCGCCGGTTCATGGGCATTTAATATAAGACGTGAAGTAGCTACGATCGCCGAAAGGAAGAATGCCAGGACCAATACGCCGCTTACATTCAACTGCAGACTGAACATCACGATCAGGACAAACCCGATCACACCGCCCCAGCCTACCGTATGCATGCTCACCTTCATACGTATATTGAGTACCATGGACATTATCACGGCTATAAAAACACCTAAAAAGAATACATTGAAAAAAGCCGGTGCCACCCCCTGCTTCTTAAAGGCATAAAATGCCCAGAAATAATAAATGGTGCAGGCGATGTAAGGAATAATGCGATCCTTCTGGGTACGCAGATGCAAACTATCAATAAAGTTCAGCGCCCTGGATAATCCTACCGTCAGTGCCGGAAAGAAGATACTGATGGCAATGACCCTGAAATACAGCGTATCATACGCAAAACGGTAACTGATCTGCTTAAAGGTTACAAAGTACTCCGGTAGTGCATGCACCACCAGCCAGGTTACCATCAGCGGTATAAAAAGAGGATGAAGCAGATAAGATATAAATAATGCGATCCCGCGAAGCACGGGGCTAAATACCGGAGCCTGTTCTGGCCGGTTATCTGTTGCGTGTATAGTTGCTTGTTCCATTTAAATCGTCTGTACATATGGGCTGTACAGCGGCCCTATTATAACTCCTTTCTCAGCCTTGCTACCGGGATATTCAGCTGCTCACGGTACTTTGCTACCGTACGGCGGGCAATATTGTATCCCTTGTCCTGGAGCATCTTCGTCAGGTTTTCGTCGCTCAGCGGTTTCCGCTTGTTCTCCCCCTCTATCAGGTCAGACAGTATCTTTTTCACCTCACGGGTAGATACCTCTTCCCCACTATCTGTTGATAATGATTCGCTAAAGAAAAATTTCAGCTTGAAAGTACCAAACTCCGTCTGCACATACTTACTGTTTGCCACACGGCTTACTGTCGAAATATCCAGCTGGGTAATGTCCGCAATGTCTTTCAGGATCATCGGGCGCATGGTGGTTTCATCCCCTGTCAGGAAAAACTCACGCTGGTAGCCCATAATGGATTCCATCGTAGACAACAGGGTATGTTGCCTTTGCTTGATGGCATCTATAAACCACTTGGCCGCATCAATCTTCTGCTTGATAAATAATACCGCCTCTTTCTGGCGTTTGTCTTTTTTATCACCACGGTCATACTCCCTCAGCATGTCGCGGTAACCTTCAGAAATGCGCAGATCAGGCGCATTCTTCGAGTTCAGTGTCAGTTCCAGCTTACCATTGTTGTTCAGGATAAAGAAGTCCGGCACCACATAGCTCTCCGCCTTATTCAGGGTAGCATAGTTACCCCCCGGCTTTGGCGTAAGGCGAATGATCTGCCCAATCGCTTCCTTCAGCCCCTCATCACTTATGTTCAGTCCTTTCTGGATCTTCTCGTAATGCTTCTTGGTAAACTCATCGAAGTAATTCTCCAGGATCAGGTAAGCACCCAATACCCCTTCATCGTCCTGTGGCTTACGTTTCAGTTGCAGCAACAGGCACTCTTTCAGGTCGGTGGCACAAATACCGGGAGGGTCAAAATCCTGGATCTTTTTGATCAGGTCCCTGATCTCCTCTTCGTCTGTGCTCACATTCTGTGAAAAGGAAAGATCATCCACAATAGCACTCACTTCCCTGCGCAGATATCCGTCGTCATCAATGCTACCGATGATCTGCTCAGCTATGGCGTTCTTTCTTTCATCCAGCTCCAGCATGCCCAGTTGTTCAAGCAGGTGCTCGTGGAAAGATGTCTCTACCCGTACCGGGATGGTTTTGTTCTCATCCTGATCCGGGTAATTGTCATCGCGCAGCTTATAATCGGCTATATCATCATCTCCTTCGCTTACATACTCGGAAATGTCAATATTATCATATTCGTTCTCACTTCCATCTGGTTCAAATTCGTCATCACCCTCGCCTTCCTCATTACCTGAAAACTCATCCTGCGGATCCTTAAATTCCTCTTCATGTGCCTCTTCCCCATATTCAAGCGCAGGGTTCTCCTCCAACTCCTCCTTGATACGCTCTTCAAGTACGGCTGTGGGAACCTGCAACAGTTTCATAAGCTGAATCTGCTGAGGCGACAATTTCTGTAATAGCTTCTGCTGTTGTGTCTGCTTTAACATAGTCTGATCCTATCCAAGGGCAAAAATAATAACAATAGTGTTTACTAATCTTAGTCTATGGCCGCTTCCCTTCCAAAGTCCAGCGTAAGCTGCTCATCCGGTAGTAACCGGAATGACTTCCTGTGAAAGGGAGTATCTCCATGTTCCCTGATGGCATTCCGGTGCTGAATGGTAGGATACCCTTTGTTTTCATTCCAGCCGAAATGTGGGAATTGTTCGTGCAGTCTCATCATATATTCATCCCTGTACGTCTTGGCCAATATAGATGCTGCTGCTATTGAAGCATAAATACCATCTCCTTTGATAATACAGGCATGGGGAACATTTCCATAGGGTTTGAAACGGTTGCCATCTACCAGGATGTATCCCGGCTGCTGCTGCAACTTTTCCAGTGCTAAGTGCATGGCCCTGAATGAAGCCTGTAATATGTTGATTTTATCTATTTCTTCGTTATCTACGCTTGCTACTGCATAGAAAAGGGCCTTTTCTTCGATCACCCCGCGCAGGTATTCCCTGTCCGCAGCTTTCAGCTGTTTGGAATCGTTGAGCAGTTTGTGGCGGAATTTTGTTGGCAAAATAACTGCCGCCGCAAATACAGGCCCTGCCAGACACCCTCTGCCGGCTTCGTCACAGCCAGCCTCTAATGCGATCTCTTTCTGATGGTATGAACGTAACAAGGCGATTCTTTTGATTGTTGCCCGGTAAAGTTAGGGATTTTAGCCTTGTTCCGGAACCCGTCAAAAATCTAAATTCTTACTGGAATAATTCTTTGAAATCCTGTTTGAAATTCGTCCATTCCCGGTCGGAGCGCTTTAAAGCAGAATCAATGTCGGTACGGGTACTATCCCAGCCGGCAGCGGTACCATTTTTCAGTTCATCCAGCTTGCCGCTGATCTGGTGTCTCAAGCGTTCCAGTTTACGACGCGCCTCCTTACTTCTGGTGGATCCGTCACTCTTCAGCTGATCCATTTTTTTATCTATATCATTTCTTCTCTCTTCCAGGTCTCCCTTCAGCTTTTGCCGCTCTTCATCCAGATAATCCCCAGCATCACCCGCAGCGGACTTAACATCTTGTCCAATTTTTTCCACACCTGCGCGCAGCGAATCCTTCCGCTCCTCCTGTGAGGGGGTCTCGTTACAGGCGAAGAATGCAACGGCAGCCAATAGATACAACAGCTTCTTCATAAGTAGGTTTTTTAAATAAAATTTGTGTGCGTGATTGCAATAATCACCTCCCCTTTAACAAATGCCATTCCATAATTATGCCTTCTATCACCCCTCCCTGTTTGGATGACCTTCTTTTGCCCTATTTCCCTTGATCCATATTTCAATTTTAAAGCCGGCCGCCAGCATCAGCTTTCGAAAACGGCCTTTCGGGGGCATGATATACCAAATGATTAACTACAGCCCCCTCCCATCATAATATCAGCGGTCAATACCTAAAAATTAGCTAGGTTTGGCCCTGTTTTCAAAAAAATACGATATCAATGAAGAAAAAAGTTCTGCTGCTTTTGCTGTTACTGGCAGTTAAATTCGCCAAAGCAGACGAAGGCATGTGGCTGCCTTATTTATTAGGGCAGCAAGTGTACAATGATATGGTCCTGAAAGGACTGAAACTCACCAAAGAACAGTTATACAGCATCAATAAGGCATCGGTAAAAGATGCGATCATCATATTCGGTGGCGGCTGTACCGGCGAAATCGTGAGCAATCAGGGCCTCATCTTCACCAACCATCACTGCGGTTACGATGCCATCGCTACCGCCAGCACCGTGGAACATAACTACCTGAAAAACGGGTTCTACGCTCAGTCCAAAATACAGGAAATCCCTGCAAACGGCCTGACCGTACAATTCCTCGTACGCGTAGATGATGTAACCAAAAAGATGGAAGATGCCCTCCAGGGCCTCAGTGGCCAGGACAGAATGAAGAAACAACAAGCCACCATCGGCGAAATCGTAACCGAAGCAACCAACGGCACCGGCTACGAAGCGAAAGTACTCCCCCTCTTCAAAGGCAACCAGTTCCTCCTCTTCGTTTACGAACGCTATAAAGATATCCGCCTCGTAGGCGCTCCGCCGGAAAGCATCGGAAAATTTGGCGGCGATACCGACAACTGGGAATGGCCACGACACACCGGCGACTTCTCCGTGTTCCGTGTATACGCTAACAAAGATGGGAAACCAGCCGATTATTCCGCTGACAACGTACCACTCAAACCAAAACATTTCCTGCCTGTATCCATCAAGGGTATCAAAGAAAACGATTATGCCATGATCTTTGGCTACCCTGGCGGTACCAACAGGTATGAAAGCTCCGAAGGTGTGAAACTGAAAATCGAGGTAGAAAACCCTTCTATCGTCAACCTGCGCGCGGTACGCCTGAAATATATGTTTGACCAGATGAAGAAAGATCCGGCTATCAAACTGAAACTGGCTTCTTCCTATGCCAGCATAGCTAACTACTGGAAGTTCTACGACGGTGAAACCAAACAGCTCCTCAAATACAAAGTAGAAGAGCAAAAACAACTGAACGAAAGCGCTTTCGTAAAATGGGCACAGGGCAAACCCGAATTCGAACACATCTTCGCTGATTATACCCAAACCTACAAGGAATGGACCCCCTATGCAAAACACCGCATATACATCAATGAAGGTATCATGGGTTCCCCACTGGCCGGTTTTGCAGCCAGCCTGCAGGCACTGGAAAAAGCCATGGTACAGCCAGGCACCAGCAGCGACGTTATAGCCAAAAGCATCCAGGCTGCTGATAAAGCCCGTACCGCCTTCCTGGAAGAAGAAGACAAAACAAGCGATCAGAAAATACTGGCAGCTACCTGCCGCATGTTCTATACAGAAATCCCTGCAGCACAACATCCAATCGGGTTTTATGATGCAGTTAAAGCAAAATTCGGTAGCCTGGACGAAGACAATACCTACCGCCTCTGGGCGGCAGCACTGATGTCCAGCACAATGATCCTGAACGATGCCCGCTGGAAAGCCTTCATAGAGCACCCTGATGCAGTAACCCTGCAACAGGATCCTGCCTTTGCTTACTCCAGTGCATTCATCAAAAACTGGAGCATTAAATACCTGCCACTGTACAACCAGTTCGTTACCAAAATCAATGATCTGGGCAGAGGTTATCTGAAAGGCCTGATGCAGATGGAGCCTAACAAGAAATGGTATCCCGATGCGAACTTCTCTATGCGCCTCACTTACGGACAGGTAAAACCATACGCACCACGCGATGCTGTATCTTACGATTACGTTTGTACCATGAAAGGTGTGCTGGAAAAATACAAACCAGGTGATTACGAATTCGACCTGCCTGCAAACTATGTAGACCTCTACAACAAGAAAGATTTCGGTCAGTATAAAGATGCCCGCAAGAACGATATCGTTACCTGCTTCATTACAACTAACGACATCACCGGTGGTAACTCCGGCTCTCCTGTGCTGAATGGCAATGGAGAACTGATCGGTTTAGCATTTGATGGTAACTATGAGGCACTGAGCCATAAGATCCAGTTTGATCCGGTATACAACCGTACGATCTGTGTGGATATACGCTACGTACTCTGGTGTATCGACAAGCTGGGCGGCGCACCAAATATTATCAGTGAGCTGAAGCTTGTGAAATAAGTGAATAAATGAATGAATTTATATAGCTCATAAAAAAGCACCTGCCAAAAAGCAGGTGCTTTTTTATGAGCTTGCCTGCGGCAGACCAGAAATCAATAAATTTGTTTTATGTATGCAGCATACACTCCCCCGGCCTTATTAGCGCCTTACATAGACGCATACTGGATCGTCACTACCTCCGGTCCGGCCACTTCCCGCATACTCCCCGATCTCTGCGCCGATTTCATTTTCAACCTGGATGATTACAGTGTTAAAGCCGTTGGTACCATGACGACTTACCACGATACACATACATCCACAGCATCCCGCTTACTCGGCATTCGCTTTAAACCCGCTGGTATGGCCGCCTTTGCCAGCATGCCCATGCAGTTACTGACAGATCAGCACATCCAGGGCGATGCACTCTCCCTGCCCCTGGTACGCCAGTTGCAGGAGGCCATCGCACAAAACACTAACCCCTTCCAGGCAATCTCTCATTGCCTGTTAAAAGCACTACCTGATCAACCCGTCCGCATGCAGGCTGCCATCCATGCTATACAATCCCGCCGGGGCAACATCTCTCCCCTTACGCTCGCCGCACAGGTCAACATGAGCCCCCGCAATTTTGAACGCACCTTTCTACAGCAGATCGGTACCTCTGCCAAAACTTTTTCACGCATCGTTCGTTGTTTAAGCGCAAAGGAAGCCCTGCAAAAACAACCCGCTTCCAGTTTGCTGGCACTAGCTATCGACTACGGCTACCATGACCATGCACACCTGACCAGGGAATTCCGGCAAATTACCGGGGATGCACCCAGCGAATATTTGTCGTTTTTATACAAATAACGACACCCATTCAGCACTTATCTTTAGATCCTAATATTCACATACATGCGACAAAAACTGACACTGGTAACCCTGGGTGTAAGAGACCTGCAGAAATCTATTTCTTTTTTTGAGGACGGACTTGGCTGGAAACGCTCTTCTGGCAGTCAGGATGGCGTTGCCTTTTTCCAGTTAAATGGAATGGTATTATCACTTTTTGGTAGAAAAGAACTGGCCGCCGATGCCAATGTACCTGAAGAAGGCAGCGGTTTTCCCGCATTCTCACTGGCATTGAATGCAAAAGACAGAGCTGAAGTAGACAGCGTACTGAAACAGGCTGCCCAGGCCGGCGCAGTGATAGTAAAGCCGGCTGAAGAAGTATTCTGGGGTGGATACAGCGGTTATTTCAGAGATCCTGAAGGATTCCTTTTTGAAGTAGCCCACAATCCTTTCTGGGAACTGGACGAAAATGACAATATCATCCTACCCTAAAATCCTTTAAACTGTAGAATGACCTTGCCGCTGTCTTTCAGTTGCAGGGTCGCTCCGTTTATATCATATGCATATGTGTGATTATTCAACAGGCGCAGCAACTGGCTCTCTCTTTCATTTGCCCTTGTATCCACACAGGCCATGCGCGTACTGATGACTTCCTCAAAAGTCAGCGTCTTTACAGTAGCGGTATAATTACCTGACACCTTATTACAACCTGCATTGCCGCTAAAACGATGTGCACTGGTATCAAACTGTACATAAACCGGCGAAGAATCCAGTTTTTCATTTTGTAACTGTACAAGGCTCCATCGAAGGCCTCCCAGGTCCGGAACCTTTTTCAGTGAAGTACAGGCCATCAAAAAAAGCAGGCCCAGGGTTATTTTTCCTCTCATAATTGTAATTTCCAGTAGAAAATCAAAAATCAAACCATCGGCTTTATGACCCTGAATGTGAGATTGATCCGCTCACCCATTTGTTTTGCTGTCTTCGGTACCTGGTGCTGCCAGTGATGTTGCAGGCTCCCCTTCATGATCAGTAATGACCCATGTGTCAGATTCAGTTCATATTTCAGCCCTGCCCGCTGATGTCGAAACATAAACCGGCGGGTAGCGCCAAAATTCACAGATGCGATCACGGGATCTGTTCCTAATTCAGGTTCATCATCCGCATGCCAGCCCATGGAATCATTGCCATTCCGGTAGCGGTTCAGCAATACGCTATTAAATGCGACCCCGGCAGGCACAGACACCTGCTCTTTCATTTCAAGCAATTCCTTCGTCCAGGCTGCAGGTACATACCGCTTCCCGGAAAAAGCATAGCTACTCCCCTCATCCCCATACCAGGCCATTAACCTCGGAAATTGTACCGGTTTTCCATACATCATCATACCTTCCTGTTTCCAGTCGATACCCGCCATCAGTGAGCGGAAATATGCATCGGCTACCTGCGCAGTGTAAAAGTGCGGGTAATACAACAATTCCCCGTCCTGCAAAGGAATCAATTGCCCGGATGGTTCTTCGAAAAATGGTAACTGCATAAAAAAAGCCGTTCCACCTTATGGGCGGAACGGCACTAATATACTTGGTAATACTATTACAACTAAGCTACACCATCAGCTTTCATGGTCTTCTGGAAACGCTTTCTTTCTTCCTCATCCAGGATGGTCTTACGCATACGGATGTTATTTGGCGTTACCTCGATACACTCATCCTGCTGGATGTATTCCATACATTCTTCCAGTGTCATCAGCGTCTTAGGAGCAATGTTGGTTGCACCATCAGTACCACTTGCACGCATGTTGGTCAGTTTCTTTCCTTCATTAGGATTCACTACCAGGTCACCAGGCTTGTTGTTTTCACCGATGATCATACCTCTGTACACATCTTCTCCCGGATCTACAAAGAAGAAACCTCTATCCTGCAGTTTATCGAGAGAGTAACCAGTGGTGGTACCAGCTTCTTTTGCGATCAGCACACCATTGCTACGTCCAGGGATTGGACCTTTCCATGGTTTATAATCGTTGAAACGGTGTGCCATTACAGCTTCACCAGCAGTAGAAGTCAGCATCTGCGTACGCAAACCAATCAGACCACGGGAAGGAATTTCGAATTCCAGGTGCTGCATGTCACCCTTGGTTTCCATGATATGCATTTCACCCTTACGACGGGTAACCAGGTCAATCACCTTGCTGGCGAAGTCCTGAGGTACGTCTACAACCAGGTTTTCATATGGCTCACATTTCTTACCATCCACCTGTTTCAGGATTACCTGAGGCTGGCCTACAGTCAACTCAAATCCTTCACGACGCATGGTTTCGATCAGCACGCCCAAGTGCAGGATACCACGGCCATAAACCAGGAAGCTATCAGCACTGTCAGTATCTAATACGCGTAATGCGAGGTTCTTTTCAGTTTCTTTCACCAGGCGGTCACGGAGGTGACGGGAAGTTACGAACTTACCATCTTTACCGAAGAATGGAGAGTTGTTGATGCTGAACAACATGTTCATCGTAGGCTCATCCACACTGATTACCGGTAATGCTTCCGGATTTTCGAAATCAGCGATTGTATCACCAATACCGAAATCTTCCAGACCTACTACCGCACAGATATCACCTGCTGCTACTTCGGTTACTTTCTTCTTACCCAGGGCTTCGAAGATATACAGTTCGCGAACACGGGATTTTTTGATAGAACCATCTGTCTGCACCAGGGAAATTGGCATGTTCTCCTTGATAGAACCACGTGCTACTCTTCCTACAGCGATACGGCCCAGGAAAGTAGAGTAATCCAGAGAGGTAATCTGCAACTGCAGGGTACCATCAGCGATCTGAGGCTCTGGAACGTGTTTCAGGATACCATCCATCAGTGGAGTGATATCTTCACATTGCGTGTTGGTATCGTTGAACCAGCCATTCTTACCGGAACCATAATAGGTTGGGAAGTTCAGCTGCTCTTCCGTAGCATCCAGGTTGAAGAACAGCTCAAATACTGCGTCATGAACTTCGTCAGGACGGCAGTTAGCCTTGTCTACCTTGTTAATAACAACGATAGGTTTCAGGTTGAGCTGCAGCGCTTTTTGCAGCACGAAGCGTGTCTGTGGCATTGGGCCTTCAAAGGCATCCACCAGCAGGATCACACCATCAGCCATTCTCAATACTCGTTCTACCTCACCACCGAAGTCGGCGTGGCCCGGAGTATCGATAACGTTGATTTTCACCCCTTTGTACTCAACGGAAACGTTTTTACTTAAGATGGTGATCCCACGCTCCCTTTCCAGGTCGTTGTTATCCATGATCAATTCACCTGTTTCCTGGTTAGCCCTGAAAACGTTGGTAGAATGGAGGATCTTATCAACCAAGGTCGTTTTACCGTGGTCTACGTGCGCAATAATTGCTATGTTACGGATATTCATAAATCAAATTAGTTGACTTCGGCTAGCTGGTCCCCAGCCAAAAGAAGGCGCAAAGTTATAACAAATTGTGGAAAATGTGGGGAAATCCCTTTAAATAATTGTGATCTTCGGTGGCAGCCGCACCGGCATTACTTTTGCGCCATACCTATTATTTTATTCACTCATTAGACGAAACCATGCTCATCAGATCTATTTTACCTGCCATTCTTCCCAGCGCTGCCATCCTGCCCGGCCGTGCGCAGAAAATTCCCGCGCTGGATGCAGAACTCACCACATTTTAGTACCCTTACACGGTACATATTATATCGCTACAAATTCAGGGCCAACAGGTAAGCATGACTTACATGGATCTGTCACACGTCCAGGCATTCTCTCAGTTTATTCAACCGGCGCTGGCTTTTTTATCAGGTTCATGATGCTGTCAAATGATGCCTGGTTCGTTGGATTATCCAATGCGCCGGCAATATCTATTTTTTCACGGGAGGTAAGGTGGAAGCTCAGCGCTGCCGCCTTATCTTCTTTCTGGGGTACGTATTGCAGGATAAGCCTGTGAAATCCCACGGGGAAATACCCTTCCAGGTAACCCAGTTTATCATCCTGCGCAAAGTCCTGCATAGAACTCCAGTGCTGCTGCATGGTAAACAGGGGATCAAACATCAGATCCGTCAATACCTTCGTTTTTTGAATAGGCCGTATATCGTTCTTTCGTGTATCCCTGATCTGAATAAAAATAACACCACTCGTATTCGCATTGATCCACTCCCTGAATGTATACAGATAACGCATCGATACATCCTGCCCGAAATTATCCCTGATCCCCGCATCCATTACATCTACGATCGGATCACTGGGCAAAAATACATTGGGTAATACATAAGGGAAAGTCGCACACATCCTGATCGCACTGGTCACCTTTAACTGCATAGGATTCTGCTTTGCAAAATACTGCGTAAAATCAACCCCGTCCACATCCTGCCAGGCCTGTTTTCCCCGTGGATAAGCGGGTGCACAGAGATAACTAACCGGCTGTGGCGATATGATCAATCTTCTGCCATCAGCATTGATTGTAGAGTTCCATATCAGCATAGGAATTTTCCCTTCCAGTTCCGGTTCCCGGTAATCTCCGATTGTTTTGGAAAGCGCATTATCAGTATTCGCATTCAGCTGCATCTCAAATGCATATCCCCGATCCTTTGCATAACGATTATCGCCAATTTTAAAACTTCGCCATGGCGTGATAAAATCATTCACAGACATGGCTGTAAAAATGGAATTTAACAGGTCACGGCCAGTGCGTTCTGTAAAAATACTGTCGTATAGATTCAGGCTTTTACCGTTCTCCTGTTCAAGATACAATTCCCTGAAATAGGTAGCGCCAATCATCCCGCCTGAAGCACCTGTCATTAACACCGTTTGATTCATCAGCTGCCCATCCATGATGGAATCCAACCGCTGCAATACATTCATACTCCAGGTAGCAGCACGCAAACCACCACCACTAAAATTCAGTACGATCAGCTTGGGGCGCTGCCTGGCAGGAAACTGTGCACGCCATGCTTTCAGTATTTTCAGCGTTTGCACTTTATCAGCTTCCCTGCGTTTTTCTGAAAAGAATTTTTGCAGCGCAACCGTACTGTATTCAGGTCGCTGATCATGTTGTTTATAGTTTAATCCGTAAGCCTTATTCCTGTTATCCAGCAGGTCATGTTCCACCATCCAGTTCATACCCGCCATCAGTACCAGTGCTAGCGGAATAGCCCAGCTTTGTAACAGGTACGCATATGCGCCGGCAACGCCAATCAGGAATGCAAAAAAGATCATCACACTGGCACCAGCCGGAATTCTAAAAAACGGATAGTCCATCATATACGCCAGTATCACCAGGAAGAACAACGCACAGGCCACAGTGATCATAGCTGCATAGTGATGCTGCTTGAGAATACTGTCGAGATAATGTTTGTTATAGTGATCTACATTTCTGGCGCGGCGGATCCGCCAGGGAGAGTTGAAGTAATTCGTAACAGGCAGCGCGTTTTCATCTTTTTCCTGTGTCGGTTTTAGTACCAGTCGCAGAAAATTACGGGGTGTACCAAACTTTCTTTCCAGCCTGCGACCTATATTTTTATCAGCATTGAAGAAGTAGAAAAACGAGAAGAAGATGACGAATAAATATCCACAGATAAAGCCTTCTGTTAGCAACATGATTTCCGGTACAGTGCTCAGTTGTTGATAACGCTGGTATTCCCACGAGCGCACCAGCAGGTTGATGATAAATGCAACCGGAACAATGAAGTTATTAAGACAGTATTTGAAAAAAGGTTGAGAGGTGGTCGCCAGAAATTTAAAACGACCGGTATGCAGTATGAAAGTAGTGATGTTCCAACTCATGGTAAATAAGCCGGCAGCCAGGCCGAGGATAGTAGTGCTGTAAAAGTTCACCTGGCCCAGATATTCAGGCGCGAGATACAATGCATCGCCACCGAATACTTTTGCAAAACCACCATTAATAGCACTGAACAGAACAGCCCAGAATATGAGCAGCACCTGGTACTTCCGGAAATGGAGCAACAATAGTTGGATCGGGAAAGAATAGAAGAATTTAACCGGCAGATATTTCACTTTCATCCGTAACGCAATTACAACTAAACTTACGAAAAATTGTAATAGGTGTCGGGGAGAAACAAAACAAATGTTTTGGGCCCGGTCAAAAAATATTTTATCTTATTTCTTCCTATAACTTAAGAAATACGTCCACACCAGCACCAACAGCAACAACATGCCCACTCCCTGATGCAATATGGCCTGCAATATTGGAATATGGATCTGGCTACCCAGCAATGTCAGCACACCCAGTAATACCTGTACCAGTACCAGCAGCAACGGCAGATACCGTACCCGGTGCAGCAGGCTATGCTCCGGTGTTTCAGATGCCGCCTTCCACCACCAGATCACTACCAGTATCGTAATGAGGTAAGCCAGGTTTCTGTGTACAAAATGTATGGTTTGTGTATTATGTGTCAGATCCTGGAGGAAATTTCCCTGCGTAAACATGTTCCCGGGGATCCATGCACCATTAATATCCGGCCATGTACTTGCCGCCAGCGCCGCATGTAGGCCCGCCATCAATGCACCAAAGAACAATTGCAAAGACAATAAGCCCAATAGCCAGCCATTTAATTTTCTCAATCCTGGTGCCAACAGAATTTCCCGTACCGGCGTACTCAACTTCAGCGCAAACCACAACACATAGACAAGTAGAGACAAGGCTGCCAGGAAGTGTATCGCTAAGCGTATATGGTTTACATACAGGTTGTCTTCATTCAATCCGCTCTGTACCATGATCCAGCCAATAGCCGCCTGTAACCCGCCCAATAAAAACAGGATTATCATGGGTTTAATCATAGAACGGTCTATCTTTCTTTTAATCAGGAAATACACAAATCCTACCAGGAACACCCCTCCCATCAAACGGGCCCAGTCACGGTGCAGCCATTCCCAAAAAAATATCCCTTTGAAATCAGATAAGGTAAAATGATTGTTGAGATACTTTGCCTGTCCGATTTCTTTATACTTATCAAAGGCCTTCACCCAAGCAGCTTCATTCATTGGAGGAAATGCACCCAGAATAGGTTTCCATTCAGTAATAGACAGGCCGGATCCCGTAAGACGCGTGATCCCTCCCAATAATACCTGAATAATAAGCATTCCCACCCCTATATATAACCAGATCGCCACCGGCCTTTGCTGTTGTGTTGTCAATCTATCCATAAATCAATAATCGATGGCAAAGTTAGTACTTTGAGGTTTGACATTCGTAATGCTTTCTTAACATCTCCATAATATTCCCTTAACACCTCCTGCTGATCTTTGCGGCGACAAAAGGTACCCTGAAAACATCAAAACACTAAAAACAAACTTTTGTATGAAACACATACAATTTATAGCAGTCATTGCAACTATCCTATTTAGCCAATCCATTGCCGTTGCCCAGGACTTTGCCATGAACAAAGTAAAGCCCACTGCTGCCAACATAGAAACACCTGCTGCTACAGGCGATTTCAAACTGGATGTAGCACAGGTAACAGGAAGTGACCTGGTATTTCGCGTAACCGTTGAAAATCCAGGCAGCGACAAAATAATCCTGAGCATCAAGGATGCCAACAACACTACCTTGCACCAGGAATCACTGCCGGTAACACTGGTTTATAAAGCCCGTTTTAACCTGGCAGACCTGCAGGACGGTAACTATGTTTTCGAAATCAGAAAAGGTAGAACACGCATTGCAGAAAAAATCATCGGTATCAAAACCGAGACAAGCATTAACAGAACAGTTTCTGTCCAATAAAAAACAAATAGTGACAAAATGAGTGGCCCTGGGGCATATCTCATCTTGTCGCTATTGCCTAATCTATGAAAGGTCCTTATCTTATCTGAATACACGTGCACGTATTGCTCTCCGTACGGAGAGCAATACGCCAGGCACTACTTCTGGTTCATCGCTTCATACAGCACTTCCATAATATTTTCTCTTACATGCATGGTGATCAGCTTCTTGTTATCACCACCCGCAGGACATACCCGGTTACTCAGGAAAATGAATACCAGCTTAGACTGGGGATCTACCCAGATACAGGTACCTGTGAACCCTGTATGTCCAAATGTAAGTGATGATGCACTCTTAGCAGGATATGCTTCACCATGCTTTCCGTTATTTTTTTCAGGCTTGTCAAAGCCCAGACCCCGGCGGCTGATATTGCTATTGTATGCAGTAAATAATTTGATCGTTTCTTCCTTTATAAAACGCTGCCCACCATAAGTACCACCATTCAATAACATTTGCATCAATACTGCCAGATCCTCTGCATTCGAGAATAAACCGGCATGCCCTGCTACACCACCAAACATTGCAGCACCCGGATCATGCACATCCCCCCTTATCCACTGCATGCGGAAACTACGCTCACTCTCGGTAGGTGCAATCTGCGAAAGCGGGAAACGCTCCCTGGGTTTAAATCCGGTGCTGTTCATACCCAGCGGTTCATAGAAAGTTTCTCTTACATAGTGATTCAGTTTCTGCCCGGTAATGGATTCTACCACCTTACCCAGGAAAATAAAATCGTTGTCGCTATATACATATCCCTGCTGTGGCTTCAGCGAACTTTCCAGGATCTTCTGGTACATGGTATCTACATAACAATCCTTCATATACAGGTGCTCTGCCACACGCCTGGAATATATAGAATCTGCATAGCTGTGGAACAAAGCTGTATCAGGTGCACCATTCTTCATCAACACACCCTGGTAAAAAGGAATGAAAGATACAAGGCCCGCCTGGTGCAGGAGCACATCTCTTATTTTCAGATTCGCTTTATTACTGCCTTTCACCCAGGGCAGGTAATCACCTAAAGTTCCATCCAGGCTTAGTTTCCCTTCGTCATAAAGTTTCATCACAGACATCGTCGTAGCACATACTTTCGTTACAGAAGCCAGGTCATAAATGCTGGAATGTGTAACTGGTTCGTTGCTGCTATAATCATAATGGCCAAATACTTTGTTGTATACGATCTTGCCATCTTTCATCGCCAGTATTTCACAACCGGGCGCAGCACCCTTTGCAATCATATCCTGGGCCAGTATGTCAATTTTTGTAAGCGTTGCTGCGTTCATGCCTACTTTTGCCGGTGCTATTTCTTCCAGGGGTTGAAGTGCAAGCGCAGGTGGCGGTGTAGCCGGTACGATCCCCATGCCATAAGTAAAATTCGGGCATACAGTAACCGGCAGTTTGCCTGTTGGAATCAGTTGTCCAAACAGTAATTGAACAGCAGATTTTTGTGTAGCATCGTCATCTTCGTACGCTGCTACAATAGTAGGCGCGTCACAGAAATATTGAATCGCATATGGATTACCAAATACCACGGTGGCAGATGGCATTTCCTGTTGCAGGCGCTGTACCAGCAGCCGCTCTGCAGAACTGATACCGAAATTGTTACCAGGTCTGCGGCCGTAGTTATGTACACCGATGATCACTGCCTGGAATTCATTTTTCAGTCTTTCTACCACAGGTGCTACCTGTGCCGGGGACTGACGGGAAGTAAAGATGAATGTATTTATATCCGGGCGGGTCGCTTTGATGGATTGCAGGAATGCATTATTGACATCCGCACCTACTGCTATCACAGCTACCTTAGCTGGTGTATGTTGTTTGAAAGGAATCAGCTGGTTATCGTTTTTCAGCAAAGTGATAGATTGACGGCCAATTTCTTTGATCAGTGTATCCGTCACGGCGTTCAGGTCTGCAGCAAGATTAGCAGTTTCTATTACCTGTGGCTTGTTCAGGCCCAGGTTGTATTTGGCCAGCAGTACTTTCTTCACTCTTTCGTTCACCTCATTCCAACTGATCTCTCCACGGCGGATCGCTCTCTTGATAGCCTCTACACTTCCCCGTGCAGAAGAAGGCAGCATGAGCATGTCATTGCCGGCCACCAGCGACCTGGCAGCCTCTTCCCCACCGGTGTAGAACTTGGCAATACCTTTCATTTCCAGCGCATCGGTGATCACGATACCTTTATAACCCATTTCACCCTTGAGCAGGTCTACGACTGCTTTATGAGAAATGGAAGTAGGCGTATTAGGGGTGCTATCAATAGCAGGAATGTAGAGATGTGCCATCATGATACTGGCTATGCCGGCCTTGATTGCTT
This sequence comes from Chitinophaga sancti, assembly GCF_034424315.1. GTDB lineage: Bacteria > Bacteroidota > Bacteroidia > Chitinophagales > Chitinophagaceae > Chitinophaga > Chitinophaga sancti. The sequence continues at coordinate 5,611,179 of NZ_CP139972.1, read as the reverse complement.
GCCTGAAGGGATATAATTCCAGCGAATCCAGTTGCGCCCTGGATTTATGGATCACCGGCATATCCAGGTGAGAGTCTGTATCTGTATCACCATGACCCGGGAAGTGTTTGGCTACGGCCATTACATCCTGATCCTGGATTCCCCTGATCATCTCAACCCCCATACGGGCTACCTGTGTTTTATCCTGCCCGAAAGAGCGATCATTGATAACCGGGTTATTAGGATTATTGTTAATATCCATATCCGGGGCATAGTCTACATGTACCCCCAGCCTGCGACATTGCTGACCCAGCACCTTGCCCGCTTTATAGGCCAGGCTGCTGTCCTGTGCGGCACCGATCATCAGGTTACGGGGTAGGCTGATCACGCTATCCAGGCGCATGCCGAGGCCCCATTCTCCATCAATGGCGATCAGGAGCGGCGTCTGGGAAATGGATTGGTAATAATTTGTGAGGTTTGCCTGTCGTACCGGGCCTCCCTGGAAGAAGATCAAACCACCTACCTTGTTGTCTTCGATATCTTTGGTGATCTTTTTCACATGATCTGCGCCAAGATTGGAGTGTGCCCTTATCATGATAAGCTGCGCAATACGCTCATCATTATTGAGCGATTCAAATACGCTGTCTACCCAATGTGTAGCGGCGGCGTCTGCTGTCAGTAATTTTGGAACGGGTCCAACCTGTGCCAGGGCGGGTTTGCTACCCGAGCCGGCTAACATAAATCCGGAAAGTCCTAAGATCAGTAACTGCTTCATAATCTAGCTGCTTATCAATAAAAAGTTTTCCTACGGGGAATTATCTCCCTTTCCGGGAGCTGCGCCCTGATTGCATTTTGAGTCCCAATTATTATGCTACCTTACATATTCACGGCTGTAAAGCGGCAGTATAAATATTTATATTTACATGAGGAGGTAGGAACAAATGACCTGTAATCCTTAAACATAACAAAATATCTTACGACTGTGCGCCCCGAACGACCATTTTTTTCTTCTTTATGGAACAATCTGCTTAAAAATAATCCATTATTTCCAGCAAATCATTAAAACATATCTACGGATTTTCTTAAATATTTTATGTTATTCAAGCAATGGTAATTTTAGTTACCTATACATTCAATTGTTTGCTATATTTGCAGTCTTGCTAAAGTTTTTTTAAACACATGGTCAATATTATTCTTTTTGGCCCTCCCGGTAGCGGAAAGGGCACGCAAAGTGCGAACCTGATTGAAAAATACGGGCTGATTCACCTGTCTACCGGTGATCTGCTGCGTGGAGAAATTGCTGCTCAGACTCCCCTGGGCATGGAAGCAAAGCGCCTGATGGACCAGGGATTACTGGTACCGGATGCTGTCGTGATTGGTATGATCAGTTCGAAGCTCGAAGCCAACCCGGAAGCAAGAGGTTTTATCTTTGACGGCTTCCCACGTACGACTGCCCAGGCAGAAGCACTGGACAAATTGCTGGACCTGAAAAAAACCGCTATCTCCAACGTACTGTCCCTGGAAGTACATGAAGATAACCTGGTACAGCGCCTGCTGGCCAGAAAACGTCCGGATGATAATGAAAAAACCATCCGCGAGCGTTTCGTAGAATATCACAACAAAACCGCTCCTGTAGCTGATCACTATGCCCGTTTCGGCAAGTTTAAGAAAGTGAACGGTGAAGGTACTGTTGATGAAATTTTTGCGCGCTTAAGCAAAGAAATCGACCCGCTGGTAGAAGAAAAAGTATAATCAGCAGGCTGATCTTATCATATTAGACGCAAAGATCGTAAGTAACCATCCATGTAAAGTGGATGAACTTCACGATCTTTGCGTTTTTAAATTTATAATAAATCGCTCCACATTGGAAAGAGGCAATTTCGTTGACTATATCAGGATATCCGTCAAATCGGGTAAAGGCGGTGCGGGTAGCGCCCACTTTATGCGTACCAAATACAACCCCGAAGCCGGCCCCGATGGCGGTGACGGTGGTCGTGGCGGCCATATCATACTCAGAGGCAACTCCCAGTTATGGACCTTGCTGCACCTGCGCTGGTACAAAAACGTAGTAGCAGAAGACGGCGGCAACGGACGCGACAATAACAGTACCGGTAAAAATGGTGAAGATGTCATCATCGAAGTTCCCCTGGGTACCCAGGCCTTTGATGAGGAAACCGGTGACCTGGAAGTAGAAATCCTCGAGGATGGCGAAGAAGTGATCTGGATTCCGGGCGGTCAGGGCGGTCGTGGTAACAGCTATTTCAAATCTGCTACCAACCAGGCGCCTGATTATGCACAACCAGGTATGCCCAGCACAGAAGGCTGGAAAGTGCTGGAACTGAAAATGCTGGCAGATGTAGGCCTGGTAGGATTCCCGAATGCAGGTAAATCCACCCTCCTCTCTACCATCACAGCCGCTACACCAAAGATTGCAGATTATGCATTCACTACGCTCACCCCTCAACTGGGCATGGTCGCATATAGAAATGACCGTTCATTCTGTATTGCAGATCTGCCAGGTATTATCGAAGGCGCGCACGAAGGGAAAGGACTAGGACACCGCTTCCTGCGACATATCGAAAGGAACCCGGTACTATTGTTCCTGATTCCGGCAGATAGCTCCGACCATAAAAAGGATTACGAGATCCTGGTGAATGAGCTGGAGATGTACAATCCTGAATTGCTGGATAAACAGTTTTTACTGGCGATCAGCAAGAGTGACATGCTGGACGATGAACTGAAAGAAGCAATTGCTGCAGAACTGCCTGCTGGTGTACCTCATGTGTTCATCTCTTCTGTGACACAACAGGGCTTGTCACAGCTGAAAGACATGCTGTGGGATGCGTTGAATGCAGCACCTAAAGAATAAACACTCCTGAAATAAAAAAAGAGGTTGGCCCATAAGTAAAAATAACGGCTGAGAATTGCTTAAACCCGACTCTATCAGGGGTACGAATAGAAAGAGGCTGTATCTGGATTATGATACAGCCTCTTTCTATTTCTATAAATTTAGTCTTTTAGCCCCAGCCAGGCTTTTACAGCGTTATAATCACCCAGATCCACAGTCGTCGCTTTTCTTGCTGCTGTACCACCCGGGATCAGCACATATCTATACTGCCACCGCTTAGCTCCGGTATTATCCACATAGGTACTAACATCTCCATTTGAATACAAACCAACTCCACCTACAGAGAAAGTGGCATGGATATTCAAATTCGTATAAACGTCATAGTATGGCAATGGCGATACAAGTGGACTAGCGGCTGTTTTCCCGTTCACATATACTTTCATTTCTCCGGAACTGATTATTGCAGCATCCAGTTTAGGAATAGCTATATCAGCAAAATATCCAATGGTATCAATTCCTCCACCTGAAGTGTGAATAGTATCCGCTTTGAAAGCGACTGTGAGCCAGTCAGAATAAATAACATTTGCAGTACCTGCATCACCCTTGGGGCCAGTGGGGCCGGCAGGACCGGTAGCACCTGTATCTCCTTTCGGACCAGTACTACCATCTTTACTACAACTAAACATAAACATGGCTATAGCCAATAGCAAAAGGGGTCCATTAACAGAACAGAAGATTCGTTTCATTTACAGAAGTTTTGATAATTATGAATTAAAATCAGGGATATCGGGGCCAGGATTATCACGTACCTAAATATACGAAGAATGCCTCCCCTTTTATCACTAAATATTTTTGTCTTACTTTACAAAAAAATACCCTGTGAAATATCTAGTCCAAGTTTGTATCAGCGCCGCCCTGTTTTGCGCCTGTAAGTCGTCAACATCCTCGCCTCCTGCCACAGATAGCACCACCCTAGCCGTTTCAAAACCAGCTGATGGTTTAACCGGCTTGTATACGGGCGATTTCAATGGCAAAAAGATCTATATCACGATCAACTATGCCAGAAATAATCACCTCGCCGGCTATAACGTACTTCTCGGGTTGCGCCGCAATGTGAGCGGTAGTTATAAGACGACAAAAGACGGCATTGATGTCATTCTCAATGAACCGGGTGATCATCCTTTTGATGGAAAGTTCACCATCCACCTCGATGCTGCGGGCGAAAAAGGCAGCGGCCAGTGGGTACCCCTGAACAATTCCAAACTGGCAGGCAAATCATTCAGCGTTGTAAAAATTATTCAAACTGAAGGTAAAGGCAATGGTTTCGAAGCTGATTATCCTTTAGGTGGCGATCACAGGGATATTAACTTTAAATCCGATGGTAGTGCTATCCTGAACTACTATCCGCAGATAGATGACTCTACCTTTGCACAACAGATGATCACTGTTAGAGGAACCTGGGAAAGAAAAGGAGACTCACTGTACGTAAACTGGGAAAAGAAAGGCGATCAGCCTACCCCTGCTACCCTCTATACGATCACATACGAAGGCGAAAATGATACCCGCTTCCTAACAGGCGTAGAAACTGCTGACAGTATCCGTTATTGGGTTGGACCTTGATAAACACACGACACATATTGAAGAAAGGGGGGATCACCTTATTAGCTGCCGGCATTCTCTTTGCAACCTGGCTGCTCATCAGGCTGAGTATCCCCTATCTTGCTTTTGATCCGTACACAGATTTCCTGATGACCAAGCAAAGAATTTATCATATTCTTCACTGGCGATTTAGCTTCTATGTACATGTATTCATCAGCTTTATTGTGATGATCACCGGCCTGCTGCAATTCAGCTGGTACGTAATAAAAAAATATCCAGGTCTGCATCGCCGGTCCGGAACCATATATGCAGTGGTAGTCTTGTTTCTCAGTGGCCCCAGTGGCTTAGTAATGGCTTTTTATGCAAATGGAGGCTTGCCGGCACGAATCAGTTTTGTTCTCCTCGCCCTTCTTTGGTTGTATACCACCGCCATGGGCTGGTATTATGCCAGGCAACACCGATGGATGTCTCATGGCGCAATGATGCTCCGGAGCTATGCCCTTACACTATCGGCCGTGAGCCTTCGGTTGTATGCCTACCTGATAGATGTGCTGAATATTCCCCTTCGTCCACATGCAACTTACATGCTCATTGCATGGCTTAGCTGGACACTGAACCTGCTTATTGCAGAACTGATCATCAGGAAAATTGAAAAAATTTACCCAGTTAAACAATCCCATGGAAAATAAGCCTGGCAATAAGGCCAGGAGCGTTGTTTTCTTTAAAGAGCATTCAATCTACATCGTCATCAACTAACGCATTCCCAACACCACATCCTTCTTCACAAAATGCCCATCCTCTCTGATCGCATAATGATCCTTCCCTAAAGGCTTCTGACTCCTGATCGGATTATCCTCATACCCTTCTTCATTCGGATCTTTTGAATATGTCAACTCAAAATTGGATATTTCAATATCATAATTTGCAGTGATAGTCGCCACTTTGTAAGGGTCCTTGAGGATTTTTTGCCCCCCGATCAGTAACTTATCGATCAGTGTACCTTTATTATTAAAGCTGGCGATATAATATACAGGCAGTATATTACCCCCCATTTCATCCACTACACCGTAGATCAGGGTACGGTTGCTGTCATTGGCTCTCACTAAACCCACCCTGTAATATTCTCCTCCTACATCCCTTGAAAATGAATAATCACGCATCTCAGGTACATAGCGCTCATTGTCGTAAGAAATGATTTTATCCTCAGTCATGTGATCAGCATACTTCATGTCCAGCAGCAGCGGAAATTTCACCTGGGTAAATTCGTGACTGAAGACCGCCCACTGCAGCTTATCCGGATCTGAAGAACCAGACATAGCGGTCATAATGAGATCGTTGAAATTGTACGGGTCATCTTCTCTCAGTTTGTCGAGATCCTTATCTTTTTGCAGGTTTTTCAGGTTGCCATAGCCAAATTCAATGGCTGATATAAGATATTGCTTTGCCTTTGCCAGTTCACCAGACCTGGCATATAAACAAGCTTTGTTATAGAGGAGTTTATTGAGGGGTTTATAATCCAGGATGTCTGCTATATCATAAGCCTGCAGTCCTTCCTGCAATTTGCCCTGATCGCCCAGGGCATTTCCCATTTCATAATAGGCCCTGGCCTGTGGCTGCGCCAGGATAGACTTTTTGAAGAGAGCTACCGCCTGAGACGGATCTTTCTTGTTACGAAAAACATCGATGGCCTGTAAAAACAGCTTATCTGCCTCCTTGTCCCTGGCTGCACCTGCATTGGCCACCATTAATACAGTGTCTTCGGAGTACAGGTTACTTTCTGTAAGTGTAACACCTGAAGCTGATCCCTTTTTGTTTTCTGAGGGGCCATTACAGGCAAATAGAATAACTGTTGTTACAAACAATAACAATTGACGCATACGAGAGTACTTTATCGGCTAAAGATAATATAAGATTTTTATAATACGAGGGCCTAAGATAGGGGTCTTGATACAGTGAAGATTCGGTCCATGTAGTTCTCCAAAAGTACACTAAAAGGTCACCAATATATCACTTCATTATCGATTGGATATAGAGGTGATATATTGGTGACCTTTTGGTGTACTTATAATGTAGTTATCCGAGCGAATCTTCACTGAAGACGCCCCGAAGCTTTATTGGGTTAAAACAGGCCCCCCAGCGGACCCAGCATACCACCTGCCACACTCTTCATTTCAGACTCCCAGGTGTTTTCTGCCGCTTTCAGGGCACGGTTCAGGGCTGTTATTACCAAATCTTCCAGTTCTTCTTTATGATCCTTTTCAAGTAATCTCTCAGCTATTTCCAGGCTTTTTACTTCGCGGTTGCCGGTCACGGTCACTTTTATCGCGCCATCACCCGCTTCGCCATCTACAGTGATCAGGGCCAAACGTTCTTTGCTTTCTTTCATTTTCTGCTGCGCTTCCTGCAGCTTACCAAACATATCAAACATGGTAGGACTATTTTAGGGCGCGAAGATATTTCACTTTTCTTTATCTTACCGCCCTAAATCAACAGCATGTTGGAAACCAAAGTATGTATTATAGGCGCCGGCCCTGGCGGCGCTGCAGCAGCACTACAACTTGCACAACTGGGAGTTGAATGTATAGTAGTAGACAAAGCTGTTTTCCCCCGTGATAAGGTTTGTGGAGATGGATTAAGTGGAAAAGTTCTCACGGCACTTAACCGTATCGATCCTGCCATTGCGACCCGCCTCAAAGAGGCTACTTTCAAAGTAAACAGCTGGGGTGTCACCTTTGTATCACCTGGTCGCCATAGCCTGGCTGTTGGTTACCGACCTGATTACAACACCAATAATGAAGGCCATAAAGAAACTCCCATTGGCTATGTAGCCAAACGTATGGACTTCGATAACTTCCTGGTGGATGAGATCAAACGCCGCAAAGAAATCAGTTTATACGAAAATGTAAACGTTGATAAATACGAACTGCAGGAAGATGGTTACTTTGTAAGCGGCAACAACGGCGCTTTCCAGGTCAAAGCCAAACTCCTCATCATTGCCAATGGTGCCTACTCTTCTTTTACCAAAGAAGTAGCCGGCATTACAATGGAACCAAATCATTACGTAGCCGGTATACGTGCCTATTACAAAAATGTAAGTGGCAACAATGCCGATAACTTCATTGAACTGCACTTCCTGAAAAACCTGCTCCCCGGCTACTTCTGGGTATTCCCCCTGCCAAATGGCGAAGCCAATGTGGGCGTAGGTATACTCAGCGAAACAGTGCGCAAAAAGAAGATCAACCTGAAAAAGGAAATGCTGGATATCATTGCCAACGATCCTGCTTTCAAAGAGCGCTTCAAAGATGCAGAACTGATCAGCAATATCGAAGGTTATGGCCTGCCATTGGGTAGTAAAGTACGGGTGCTTCATGGCGACCGCTATATGCTGGTAGGCGATGCCGCTTACCTGATAGACCCATTCACCGGCGAAGGTATCGGCAATGCCCTATACTCAGGTCGCCTGGCAGGGATACAGGCACATGAAGCGCTGCTGGCAAACAATTTCTCTGCCGCCCAACTGGCGAAATATGATTCAGAAGTATATCGTGTAATGGGGCCCGAACTGAAATTAAGTCACCGCCTGCAAAAGCTGATCCGCTACCCGTGGCTGTTCAATACCCTCATGAAGGTGAGCAGCCGCAACAAACAACTGCAGGAACTCCTTTCCTGCATGTTCTACGAGGTAGATCTGCGTAAGCGACTGACTAAACCATCCTTTTATTTCAAATTACTGTTCAATAGATAACACGTGAAGAAGTCCATCGTTTTGGGTGCACTCTTAATCAGTACTTTTATGTCTGCCTTTGCACAACAACCGCTTTATACGCACAATAGTGCGGGCCACCTGGAGCTAACTGTGGATGGTGCTGCCCTCCTGTCCAAACTGCCACTGAAATGTATGCAGCTGGAATTTCCGTACAAAACAGGCGTGGTATTTACCGATACCTCGCTCGTGACCAATCCGAGAAATTACCATCCCGCCTTCTATGGCTGTTACGACTGGCATAGCAGCGTGCATGGACACTGGATGCTGGTAAGGTTACTCAAGTCCTTCCCCGCCCTGCCACAGCAGGAACTGATCCTGTCCAAACTGCAACAAAACCTGACTGCCGAACATATTCTGCAGGAACAAAAACTGTTCACTAACAAGGAGAACAAAGGTTTTGAACGCATCTATGGCTGGAGCTGGCTGCTGCAGCTACAAAGAGAACTGCTTACCTGGAATGCTCCTGAAGGAAAGGCACTCGCCGCCAATGTACAACCACTGGCTACGCAGTTCTCTAAAGCTTACATCGACTTTCTTGGTAAACTCATGTATCCCATCCGTGTAGGTGAGCATACCAATCTCGCCTTTGGTCTCTGCCTGGCATGGGATTATGCCGTAACGGCAAAAGACCAGCCATTGCAGGATGCCATTAAAGCGGCCGCCACTCGTTTCTATCTCGCAGACAAAAACGGTCCTGTGGGTTATGAACCGGGCGGTTACGACTTCCTCTCCCCCTGCCTGGAAGAAGCGGACCTGATGTGGAGAATACTACCGCCAGCGCAATACCAGTCATGGGTACAGGAATTCCTTCCAGGACTGTTTGCCCGGAACATCACGCTCTTCCCCATTGCACAGGTGAAAGATCGTACCGATGGTAAACTTGTACACCTCGATGGTTTGAACCTGAGCCGTGCATGGTGCCTCTATGGTATAGCACGTCATGCAGGTAAGAATAGTGCTGCTATACAGGCACTGGCCAACCAGCACCTGGAAGCTGCTATACCACATGTAGCCAGCGGCGATTATGCCGGTGAACACTGGCTGGCATCATTTGCTGTTTATGCCCTGACGGTTGGTAATAACTAATTTGATATGCGATTCATTCTGCTGATAATATCCCTGTTCGTACTGCAAACAGACCTGGTGGCCCAACATAATTTCACTGTATCCCCCAGCCCTGACTGGTTGGCACCTTACAAACCAGACCTGGGTAAGACACCGGATGCAAGTGAAATAAGTAACGGTTATTTCCTGCTACTGCTGGAAGAACAACACCATGCGGAAAAAGGTGCAGTATACAGGCATGTTATCAGGCAGATTGTATCGGAAGCAGGGATTCAGAATGGTGCGGAAATTTCTGTGGATTACGATCCTACTTATGAGAAACTCCGCTTTCACCAGCTCCTCATTCGCCGCAATGGTGAGGTGATCAATAAACTGGATCCATCGCGTTTTCGCTTCCTCCAAAAAGAAGATGAACTCTCCCGTTTTATTTACAGCGGCACCTTCACCGCTTATTACATTCTCGAAGATGTACGCAAAGGTGACCAGATTGAATACGGTTATACGCTTGAAGGTGTAAACCCCATCTTTGAACATAAATACGCGAACACATTTTACTTCACTTCCCACGACCCAATTGTCAATTATTACAAGGCGCTCATTGCAGCTCCTGCAAGAGACATCCGTTTTAAACCATTCAATAATGCAAGACTACCAGCCAGGAGTAGCTGGAAAGGCATGCAATTGTACGAATGGAAGATCGCAGATGTAATGCCCACCGACGATGATGACAACGCACCGGACTGGTATACCACCATGCCTTTTGTACAGGCCAGTGAATACAAATCATGGTCTGAGATCATTAACTGGGGTGCAAAAATAAATACACCGCCCGCCCCCGGTATACGCCTGCAAACAAGGATTGCAGAACTAAAAAAACAATCAGGCGACAATAAAGCCCTGTACCTGCAAAACGCCATGCGCTTTGTGCAGGACGACATCCGTTATATGGGTATCGAGATGGGTGAATATTCTCACCGGCCCAACAACCCCGACAAGATCTTAGAGCAGCGATTTGGTGATTGTAAAGACAAATCACTGCTGTTAACCACACTACTGCAGGCAGATGGGATCAAGGCCAGCATGGCTTATACCAATACCTACCTGAAAGCACGCGTATCAGATTACCTGCCCTCTCCATTCATGTTCAATCATGTGATTGTGTATGCACAACTGGGTGATAGTGCTTATTGGATAGATCCTACTATCAGCTATCAGCGCGGCCCGATGAGCCTGCACACGGTGCCCGATTTCCAGGAAGCGCTGATCATCAAAACCGATGGTAGTGATAAGCTCACGGCTATTCCACAAATCAATAAAGGAACGCAGGTGATTAAGGAGCATTTCAGACTGCCTGATGATAAAGGCAAGAAAGGGCTACTTTCTATACAGAGTGTATACACGCTGCGATTTGCCGATCAGCAACGCGATGTATTTGCCAACAATAGTATCAAAGATCAGCAGAAATCTTATCTCGATTATTACAAGAATATTTATGGAGAACTGCACAATGATTCAGCACTGAAAACAATTGATGATCCCATCAAAAATCGGTTCACTGTCATAGAACATTACGAACTGGATGAACCCTGGAAAAATGATACCGAAGAACCGGGGAGACTGGGAATACCTGTAACGGCAGGCATTTTGCAGGAAGCGTTGCCAAAGAACAGCAAAAAGAAAAATACAAAATCGCAGGCTCCGCTTGCACTACGTTATCCTTATTCACTGGATTATACCATTGATATGGATATGCCTATAGAATGGTCACTCAGCGATGAGCCTTTCAAAATTACGAATGACTATTATGCCTTTTCATTCACCCCTGTTGTGAATGGCGAGCATGTTTCTTTCCATTATACTTTTGAAACTTTTAAAGATCATATCCCTGCTTCCTACTTAGCACAGTATGCAAGTGACAGGAGTAAGATGGATGATGTGATTTCGTTTAGCCTTTTCTGGTCACCGGACGATCCTGCAGAGATGGCAACACCGGCAGATCACTCAATGAACTGGGTAACGCTGCCACTGGCCTTGTTCTTCCTGGCCTTCTTTGCCCGCCTGGCATGGAAATATAATCAGTATACGATCTATCCCCTGCAGGATATACAAGGTACTGCTCAACTGAGCGGATTTATGTTCATCATCGGTTTCTTTGTATTCATCACACCACTGGTGACGTTGCAAAGCATCTTTAGCAGCGATTTTTTCAATTATAAAGTATGGTATCAGCTCAGCAGATCCACACATACTGTTAACAATACTTCCTTCCTTGAATTCCTGTTTATATTCAGGATGGTGGCAGCCCTCTTCTTCTTTGTTTATAGTATACTGCTGATTGCATTATATATCAATCGCAGGGATACATTTCCAAACGCTATGGTGTATTTTATGCTGGCAGGTCTGCTCTTCCAGGTCCTGGATGCAGGCATATCACATTACCTGTACAAAAAAAGCTGGGAGATAACAGATCTGGGCGGCATTGTATTCAGGTTCGCAGAGGGGCTGGTATTTACGCCCTACCTGCTGCAGTCATCCCAGGTCAAAGAAACCTTTATCATGCCACACCGCTCGGTGGCCGGCAAAGAAAAAGGGTACTGATGCAAAGATCAATACCCTTTTAATGATGTAGCTGGCGCTGTTTTTAGAAAGATTCTGAATCGAAGATCACTACCTTTTCCCACAGGTGTTTGCAGTTTTCTACGAAAGCCAGGTGCACCGGGTGTACCTGGTAGGTTTCGTGCCCTGCTTCGTCATTGAACGCGGTGAGCAGACAGTAGCTGTAATCCTTTACAATCACTGGTCTGTCGGTATCTGCAGGTTTACCTACATTGAAAGTCACGAGCGTTTCCACCGCACTGAGTGATTTTACACCCGCTTCAAATGCTTTGATATCAGCTGCCGAAAGATCTGCTTTCAGATAAAAATTTACAACGTGTACAAACATGTTCAACTTGCATTTTATGTGTTAGAAAGAATGGAATGAATTAACTGATCTCGTTGATATATCTCTTCACGCTCTGCAGGTTTACAATATACACCAGTACCATTACCAGCAGGGCTGCACCGCCTGTAGCAGGGCTGATCCATGAAGATACAGAGAGCTTCATGTTTGCGAGGATGGCCGCTGCTTTCCATTGCAGCAAGGTGATGAATAAGAGCGAAATTATTGTTGTAAATATATACAAAGGCACGAATTGTCGCATCAGGTATCGCTGCAGTTGACGGGGTGCGGTTCCGAGGGTTACCAGCAATTGTATTTCCCGCTTGCAGCTGGCAATCACTACCTGTATAAACATACTGAAAACTAACAGTGCAAAAATTAATAAGATCAACCCAAAGAAACCGATCACGGATACGATGGTTTGTACGATCACCTTGGTTTTGCTGTATTTGAGTTTATCCTGGTTTGTGCTATAGCCTTTATCTTCCAGGTATTTTACCAACACAGGATTGGACGGATCTTTTGTTTTGATGATGACGCGGCTGGGAGCAATTTCTACCCCGTTACCAAACTTTCCGTTCGCCCATTCCATAAAACTGCCGGGTACGAGGAAGGAAGTAATTCTGTCTGAGAAGCCTACGATCCTGCCTGTGAATTCTTGTGTAAGCAGGCCTTTGGAAATCGTGATCTTCATAGGGAGTGCCTTGATGGTCTCCTGGGATATTTGTGGCAATCCCTGGCTCAGGGCATAGCCAAAATTGTACAGGTTGAGAAAGTCATTTGGCAGGATAATAGGAATGGTATTATCACCTGCCTGCCATTTCCAGTCTTCACTTTTTACATCGATGAAGGTATCGGGAACGGCTTCAAAAAACATTTCGGTATAGAAGTGCAGATCGCCGGGAGCAGCAGCGGTCACCTTATATTGGTTAGCGGTGATAAAGCCAAAAGCAGCGGTGAATGGCTGCTTTTTGATATCGGCAATTTCCTGTGGGGTAAACACACTTTTGTCTGACTGCCCCATCATATCGTTGGTGATCTTCTTATTGATAACGAGGAAGTCTACGCTTTCATTCTGGTTCTGCTGGTTGTAGAGCAACTGGTCAAAGTCCGTATGCATTTGTATAGACAGCAGCAGGAGGAGCATAGCAATACCCAGGCCGGTAGTCGCCATCAACAGGCGACCTTTGCCTATGCCTGTCTGGATGATCTTTTTGAGTAAGCCGAAAAACGATTGCTTCATAGATTGAATTGTATATCGTAAGCAAACCTGTTGTCATGGTCCAGGTCTGTTAAAATAAATCCGGCTTTGCGGGCGCGGCATTCTTCTGCGATCAGGTCAGCAGCCATTTGTGCATTTGCATCGTCGAGGTGACTGAAGGGTTCATCCATAATGAGCCATTCGAATGGTTGTACCAGTGCGCGGATGATAGCGATACGCTGACGTTCTCCGTAAGATAAGGTCTTGCCACTTTGGTTCAGGATGTGAGTTACGTTCAGGCGTGCTGCCATTTCTGCTACCTTTTCGGCGCTGCAGTATGGCTGAGGGAGCATGACTCTTTTGAGCTCTATATTTTCCACTGCGGTAAGTTGTTCAAAAATGCGCAGGTCCTGGAAAACAACGCTGAGCTGTTGTTGGCGCATGCTTGCTATCTGGTCTTTTTTATAAGCATCCCAGGGTTGGCCATCCACCAGTACCTTTCCGGTGTAATCGTTCCGGATGTTGTACAGGTAATGAACCAGGGTGGTCTTGCCTGTGCCGGATGGAGCCTTGATCTTAACAAAATTGCCGGGAGTGAATGTAACGGCCTGGTTCCATATTTCCGAAGTTCGCTGCAGGATTTTTTCCCTGAGAGGAATGGGAACCAGGTTTTCTAATTGTAACTGCATGTTTGCGATTCTATTTAACACTCGTGCCTTCCCAATGGGAAGGCACGAGTGTTAGGGCAATATAATAATATTAGTATACTACGGAAGTATCTGCCTTCTTTTCTTCCTTTACCATTTTAGCAACATTGGTACCCAGGTTTACCAGTTGTACCAGGCTGTTTTCCTCCTGTTTCTTGAAGTTCAGCACGACTTCTGTATGCTGTGCCTTACCGTCGAAGGGATGAGTCAGGGCAGTTGCATCTTTCAGCAGGCCTTTTACCTGACCAGCGATTGCTTTACCACTTTCAGGAATTTCGTTGTCAGGGATGGCTGCTGCAATCTTCTCGAAGTTGATATAAGCACCCATTGGGTTGCCTTTGATCTTGCTTACGAAGCTATTGTCCAGACCACCCGCTTTTCCTTTGCCGCCCAGGTAGGCGTCCAGGGTAGGCTGATCGTTTGCTACAGTGATCAGTTTATCGTCGATTGACAGTGCAGGCATACCTGGCTGTTGCATCATCGGTGCGAGTACATATTTATTACCCTGTTTGGTAATAAATGTCTGCAGTGCCGGTGTGCCCATTACTTTTTCAAAAGCAGCCTTATCGCCTACTTTCATTGCAAATACCCATTTCACATCGGTTCTGGTGTTAGATTCGCCAGGTACTACTGTGCTTGGTGTGTTTTTAACATTCAGGTCAGAAGCTGCAAAGAACATCTGGCCGTTGAAAGCATTCAGGATATCATCCAGGGTCAGGTTCTGATTGCCGGAGTACATACGGAGACTGATATTTGCCATACCATCCAGGCCGGTTGCTTTTACGATATCGCCTATCATGCGGAAGTCGAAACCGTATACCATGAAGCCTAAGATATTGTCAGAAGGATATTGCTCCAGCAGTTTTACATCTGCTTCAGTTTTACCATACTTCTTGTAGATATCAGAGAGGTCTTTACCGGCATAAGAAACGCCATCCATTATCACTTTACCTTTTTCAAAGTTTACAGCACCGGTGTAGTAGCTACCCTGCAGCAATTGCTTCAGGTTGGCAGGAATGGCAGCACCCTGTGAAGCATACATTGGCTCCGGGTTTACATATACGCTCAGGTCAGCGTTGTTCTTGAGCAGGTCATGAAAAGCGCTGATATCAGCAGCAGATTCATCTTTCTTCAGGTGGAAGAGGTGATCGGCTTCTGCTACCCAGGTAGCTTCAGCATCTGGTGTTTCGTAGCGCACCTGTGTAGCTACTGCGCTGTCTACAGCACTGCTGTCGTCTTCATCGAATCCGCCGGGAAGACCGCCTGGCATACCACCGGGAAGACCGCCATTCTTCAGTTTGTTGGCATCTACACCACGGAGGTAAATAACAGTTTCTTTGTTCCAGCCGATCAAAGCACTCTGGTCAGCTTCCCATACATACTGAAAATCGTTTTTCTTTTGCAGGGTAAAGCTGGACAGGTTCTTTTTCAGGTAAGCTTCAAACTTAGCAGCGTCTTTCAGTCCACCGGTGATGGTTACGTAAGACTGGTTGCTACTGTTGAATACAACCGATACGAAGAAATTATTTTGAAGGTCCACACCCGAGTTTTCAGCATCTTTCCATGCTTTCATCGCTGGATTAGCGGTATCCTTGTCTTGCAATGCGGAGAACATTTTCTCCATGGTCAGACCATTTGTCACCAGTTTATTAGTGATCTGCTTGCTGTTGATGCTCAGCACCACGCCCGCAGTTTTGGGAATGTATTTGCTCTGATCGGGTACTTTCGAACATGCAGACAACATAACTGCTGCTGTAACAGCAGTTAACAAAACCTTGGAAAACATCTTTGTCATAAAAAGGGGATCTGAATTTAATAATATATAGAAATACTGGACGCTAAAATACTCCGTTTTTCGTTAGTAAAGCTATGAAGAGGTAATAATAAGTTACAGCTTTTTCAGATATGTAGCTGTTTTCAGGGATATCACAATCTATTCATTGATATTGAGTATTATAAAGTTGAAAGCTGCAATAGTTTTATACCTTTGCATTAAGGTTTCCAATCATGATCACTAAATCCTATTATTGAACCGCAATCATGTACCTGATCCTGTTACAATATATCAGACCTGTAGCTGCCATAGAACATTATATGGAGCAGCACAGAGCATTTCTTGACAAATTCTATAAGAGCGGCAAATTTATTTTGGCCGGTCGCAGGAAACCTAAATCCGGGGGCCTGATCATTTGCAAAGCTTCGAGCCGCAGAGAAGTAGAGGAAATTATGAGCGAAGATCCATTGGACAAGTTCCAGCTGGCGCTATATGAGATCATAGAATTTGAGCCTACATCTTACGTCCACGAGTTGCAGGCTTACCTGTCGTAAATTGTCGATAAAAAAAGACTGACCAAAGTTTCTTCAGTCAGTCCTTTTCCTGTATATAAGAATGATTACTTGTCTCCTTCGAAGTCGAGGATGACAGAGTTGATGCAATAGCGTAAGCCTGTAGGAGGAGGACCGTCGTCGAATACGTGTCCGAGGTGGGCTTTGCAGCGACCACACATGACCTCTGTCCGGTGCATACCATGGGAGTTATCCGGGGCGTAGATCAGGCTGCCTTTGGTCACAGGTTCGAAGAAACTGGGCCAGCCGCAGCTACTTTCGAACTTAGCATTGGATATGAACAATGGGTTACCGCAGGCGGCACAATAGTAAGTGCCATTATCTTTTGAATTCCAGTATTTGCCTGTAAAAGCCCATTCTGTGCCTTTCTCCCGGGCTATATGATACACTTCAGGAGTTAAGCGTTTTTGCCATTCTTCGTTAGTCAGACTCACCTTGTTGGTATCCGTCCGGGAATATACGTCACTCTTTTTTTCGTCTTCCATATGCAGGTTTTTTCCCTAATCAAATACGTTTTTATACTGCGAGGGTCAAAATTATCAGATTCCCTTCAGTAGATGGCTGAAATTCGCGGCGATTAACGTCTTGTTAACAAGGTGAAAATGTTAATAACATATCCACACTATCTACAAAGCGCTGAAAGCCTTATCAATACAGGGCTGTGGAAGATTGGCAAAACGCTAGTCCACATTTTGCCAGCATCTTATCCCCGCCTCCGGAATCAACAGTAAACTTTCCTAACTTTACAGCATAAAGGCACATTATACGTGGCGAACATTATCAATCTATTACCAGACAACATAGCCAATCAAATCGCAGCAGGTGAGGTGATCCAAAGGCCGGCTTCAGCAGTGAAAGAACTGTTGGAAAATGCGGTGGATGCTGGTGCAACGGAAGTTCAACTAATCATCAGGGATGCCGGGAAGGAACTGGTACAGGTAATTGATAATGGTAAAGGAATGAGTGAAGCAGATGCCCGCATGTGTTTCGAGAGGCATGCCACCTCTAAAATCCAGACCATTGAAGACTTGTTCCAGATCAGGACGATGGGCTTCCGGGGTGAAGCATTGGCTTCAATAGCCGCCGTATCGCAGGTTGAACTGAAAACCAGGATGCGCGGCACAGACATAGGTACTTATATCGAGATCGACAATAGTGCCGTCAGGAAACAGGAACCCTGCCAAACGGCGGAAGGAACCTCTATTGCGATGAAGAACCTGTTCTTCAACGTACCAGCCCGGCGTAACTTCCTGAAAAGCAATGCAGCCGAGATGAGACACATCGTAGATGAGTTCATCCGGATAGCCATGGCTTTTCCGCAAATCCAGTTTACACTCCTGAACAATACACAACAGCTCTTTTACCTTGAAAAAGGATCCCTGAAGCAGCGCGTGATTGCCATCCTCGGCCAGCACTACAATTCCAGGCTGGTGAGTGTAAAGGAAAGTACTGACTATATGGACGTGCACGGGTTTGTAGGTAAACCGGATGCTGCCAAGAAAACCAGGGGCGACCAGTTTTTCTTTGTGAACAACCGTTTTATCAAGAGCCCTTATCTGAACCATGCGATCATGACAGCCTATGCTGATATAATCCCGGCAGATAGCTTCCCCTTATACGTACTCTTCATAGACCTCGATCCGGGGCATGTGGATATCAACGTACACCCGACCAAACAGGAAATCAAATTCGACGATGAGAAGGTCATGTATGCTTTTGTACAGTCAGCTGTCAAGCATTCACTGGCACAATTCAATGTGATGCCAACCCTCAACTTCGAACTGGATCCTGAAATTCAGCAACTGGAATCTGTGAGCCAGCCGTTTACGGCCGAGCGCCAGGAACAGTCCGCGACCTCCTCTCTGTACAAAACCTTTACCCAGGCCAATCAGGCACATGTGATCGACAAGAGCAGCAACCTGAAACACTGGAAAGACCTGTACGATATTGGCAAATCATCTTCCGACAGCTCCTCCTCATACAGCGAAGAACGTGAAACGACCCTGACACAGCCCTTAGCTGCTGTGGGCTTCGAAAGCAGGTCAAGTACCGCCTCCGTGATCGACGAGCGCTGGCAGGACAATACCATGGATCAGAAAGTACCGGTTCAGGTACATCAGCAGTTCATTCTTTCCCAGATCAAGTCAGGATTTATCCTGATCGATCAGCAGGCCGCACACGAGCGCATTCTCTACGAACGCTACCTCCGTGCCCTGCAGGAAACACCGGTACCGGCACAGCAAAGCCTGTTCCCACAGACCCTGCAACTGCCTCCAGCCGATGCTGCACTGATCAGCGAAATGCTGCCTGATCTGCAGGTACTGGGTTACGACCTGGAACCATTCGGCACCAATACCTTTGTAGTAAGAGGTACCCCGGCCGATATCCAGAGCGGCAACGAACAGGCCAGCATCGAAGGACTGCTGGAACAGTTCAAACACTACAGTAGCGAACTGAAAGTGAATAAGCGGGAACAACTCGTAAGGTCCATGGCAAGAAACAATGCCATCCCTTCCGGCAGATCGCTGACGACAAAAGAAATGCAGAATATTATAGACGAGCTTTTTGCCTGTGCGATGCCTAATGCAGCACCCGGTGGGAAGTATACTTATATATCATTTAAACTAACGGACCTCGCTAAGATGTTCGGCGGTTGAGAAGAAATCGAGTAGGAAGAAAGCCGGTCATGCCGGCTTTCTGTCCTCTCACACCACCGTACGTACCGACCGGTATACGGCGGTTTGTCAGAATAACTTAGTTTGGTGAGTTGTTTTCCAGTAATAGTGATTGGCGAACCCTACATACCCTTGTTTAGTAAAGTAGTCGTTGTTCAAGGCTCGGTGCAGTATTGCACTGTTTGCAATGCGGCAGTAGCCTTTACGACTGTTGCTCCACTCATAAGCTTTACCCACATTAATTCCCAACATTTTCAGGTTTTTCCACCGTGTTGATGGCCTTTTCCATTGTTTCCATATTCCCATTCTTAGACGTGTTCTTACCAACCTGTCCAGTTCTTCCATTCTGCTTTTGGCCGTGGCTATCCGAAAGTAATTCACCCAACCTACTATTATGGCCTCCATCTTCTTTATCTTGTCTTTCACTTTGCCGGGGGCTTTACGCTGCGTTTGATCCTTCATCTTCTCTTTAATCTTTCTCAGCGATTTAGATGCAATGCGCACTGCCCACCCTTTCTCTCTTCGATAAAAAGAGAAACCCAGAAGCGTACTCTCTATCGGACGGCTCACTTTACTTTTTGTACGGTTTACTTTTAGCTTTAGCTTCTTTTCTATGAACTCGGTGATTGTTGACAGCACGCGCGTCGCTGACTTTTCACTTTTCACGTAGATGCTACAGTCATCGCAATACCGTACAAACCGGTGGCTTCTTGCCTCTAACTCTTTGTCCAGTTCGTTTAAAACAATGTTGCTCAGCAGGGGGGAGAGAGGGCTGCCTTGAGGAGTGCCTTCCTTACGTTCTATCACAACCCCATTTTCCATCATCCCGCAATTCAGGTATGAGCGCAGTAGTTTCAGCGTCCTCTTGTCAGCTATCTTTTGGGCCAGAAGCGACATTAGCCGGTCATGGTTCACCCGATCGAAAAACTTGTCTAAGTCCAACTCCACTACCCATTCATAGCCGTCGTTCAGGTTTGTTTGTGCCTGATACAATGCCTGATGAGCGTTCCGGTTTTCTCTAAACCCATAGCTATAATTGGAAAACTCTCCTTCATACTGTGGGCTTAGCCATTGGGATATTGACTGGGTAATTAGCCTGTCGATTACAGTAGGTATTCCCAACATTCTTTTACCGCCGCCATTTTCCTTGTCTATTTCTACTTTCTTAACTGCCTGGGGGCCGTACCTGCCTTCTAAAATACTGGTCCGCAACGTCTGCCAGTTCGTATTCAGGTAGTCACGAAGTTCATCGGTCTGCATACCATCTATACCCCCCGCTCCTTTATTGGCAGTTACCTGCTTAAAGGCTTTTTGTACATTGCGGATATCTAATATTTCTTCCAGCATACTATTACTTTGAAAAAAAAAATCATCCCGGCGTCACTCCCATTGATTGCATGATGAGGCTCAACTCCTCCTGTGTTTTACTTTCAGCTTCCGGCTTATCCTCGCACAGGTAGTTTTCCAGTGTTCTTCCGTTGTGATCGCCTCGCTCATAAACGGCTTGTTCATTTTCGCCATTCTAACATTCGGTCCTTCTTCCTTTTGTGAGACTTCTGCTTTTGCCTTCGTTTCGGGATGCAGCTCGTTGCCGGCTTACTATGACCTCGGCTGACTTCTGATGGCACCTTGAAGCCATTCTTTATGCTGACTTCTGTTTCCGCTTCGGTATTCTCTCATACCTCTGCCGGATTGCCAGCAGATCTCCCAGGGTAAGGTTATACGCTTTCCATTCATGTAGCCCCGGTATTTACACAACATGGTTCCGTGCAGTATAGGGCTTTTGTCTGTGATGCGACATCGCCCACCATGCCTTGCCTTGTATACCATTTCTGTTCGTGGGCTCGAATGTTTGCCGCCGGCTTCCTTCAGATTCGTGGTCACCCACGACACCCTTGCCTTTGGCTAATGATACGTACTGCAACGCTCATTCAGGACTTACACCTTAGAGCTTATAACCATGCCTGGCGCACAACTAAAAACGTCATGCCTTCCGGCATGACGTTTTACATTATGGGAAATACGGGTTTTAGCGCCTCGTATAGTTTTATATAGATCTCATAAGATTTTTGGTAGAGCGCTGCTTTGGCTGGATCCGGCACCACTTCGATCTCCTCCTGTGCGGCCAGTGTAATGGTAAGCTTTATGGCCTCCGCCGCCAGCAATACAGCTCCCAATGCCGATGCATCACTTTCCTTTGTCATGTACATAGGTTGTTGAAATACATCTGCCAGTAATTGCACCCACTCTTTTGAAGCAGTAAAGCCTCCGCTTACAGAGATTTTTTTCACTGCTCCTGTTGTCTCCTCCAGCGCTTTCGTAATATTCAATAGTCCATATGCCATCCCTTCCAGGATCGCTCTCATAAAATGCCATTGGGTGTGCTGTGGCTGTACGCCAATAAAAGCTCCTTTTGCATGCCCATCCCATACCGGGGCTCTCTCTCCATGCAGGTAAGGCAGGCAGATCACACCTTCGGCGCCGGCAGGGGTATCGAAAGCTTTTTGTAAACCCACATCTATACTCATACCCGCTTGCAGGAATTTATCCAGGTACCACTGGAGTAATACACCACCATTGTTTATAGCACCTCCTATTACAAAATGACCCGGGGTCAGGATATAAGTGAACAAGCGCTTATACTGATCTGTCATAGCCGTAGGTACAGCCATTCTCACTGCTCCGCTGGTGCCAATCGTCAGGGAGGCATGACCAGCATCGAGGGCATTGCTTCCTAACTGCGCCAGGCAGCCATCGCTGGCACCGGCTATAAACTTCGTTTCCACAGGCAGATCCAGCTCCGCAGCTATGGCGGGGTCCAGGCCTGTGATAATGGTCTCACTACCCACAGCTTCCGGCAACTGCTTTTCGGTGATGCCTGCCAGCGCCAGTGAATCTGCATTCCAGCGCAGCTCATGGATATTAAATAAGCCTGTAGCCGAAGCTATGGAATGATCAGTGATATACTTACCGAAGAAATGATAGAAGATATATTCTTTGATGCCGATGAAGCAGGCGGCCTGCCGGTGGTTTTCAGGTTCGTTTTCTTTCCACCACATGATCTTGCACAATGGACTCATGGCATGGATAGGCGTACCGGTTTGCTGATAGATACGATTGCCTTGCGGAGTGTCTCTGAGCCGGTCTGCAATGCCCTCACTCCTGTTGTCTGCCCAGATAATTAATGGGCTCATAGCGGCTCCCTGCCCGGACATCATCATCACGCTATGCATGGCACTACTGAATGATACGGCGGCGGGTGCCTCCCTCATGATAGTAGCTACACTTCTGATCCCGCTCTTCACGGCTGCCAGTATGTATGCGGGATCCTGTTCACTATACCCTGCCTGCGGCTGGTGAATGGTATATTCCTGCTGGCAGTGCGCCTTCACGCTCCCATCTTCTTTTACAGCGATCACTTTGGCGCTGCTGGTTCCTATATCTACTCCAATGATGTATGCCATTGCTATATTTTACCTTCTTTCTTTAAAAATAAATTTATAGATTTAAAACCATTATTGATCGGAACAACGCGCAAATAACGATCCACGATTATGGTATAAAATCAGTCTCAACTTAAATAAACATTGTTAATATGGTCCACGAAAAAAACACCCCGGGAAACCAGGTTTCCCGTCGATCGTTCCTGAAAGATGGCGCGCTTGCAGCCGCAGGATTTATGATCGTACCTCGTCACGTATTAGGTGGAAAAGGATTCATTGCACCCAGTGATCGCTTGCGTGTAGCCGGTATTGGTGTTGGCGGTAAGGGAGAAAGCGATCTTGAGGAAATAGCAAAAGGCCCTTCTGACATAGCCTACCTCTGCGATGTGGACACCCGTCGTGCAGCAAATTCTGTAAAGCGCTTTCCCAAAGCGAAGTTTTACAAAGACTTCAGGGAGATGCTCGACAAGGAGCATAAGAACATAGATGCGGTTACGGTGTCCACACCTGACCACCAGCATGCTGTTGCCGCCATGGCCGCTATGCAGCTGGGCAAACACGTTTATGTGCAAAAGCCCCTCACCCACGACATCTATGAAGCGCGCATGCTTACTGAAGCAGCCAAAAAGTACAAAGTGGTGACCCAGATGGGTAACCAGGGCTCCAGCGGCGAGGGCGTACGCCTGCTGCGTGAATGGTATGATGCCGGCACTATTGGCGATGTACACACCGTATATTGCTATACTGACAGACCTGTATGGCCACAGGGTATTCCCTGGTCAGATATGAAAGCTCCTGTGCCACCGGAACTGGATTGGGATCTGTGGTTAGGTACTGCTCCTTACAAAGATTATATTGATAAACTCGTTCCGTTCAACTGGCGTGGCTGGTGGGATTACGGTACCGGGGCATTGGGTGATATGGGGTGCCACATTATCGAACCTCCTTTCCGCATCCTTGGCCTGGGCTCTCCAAAGTCAGTAGAATGTAGTGTTGGTAGCGTATATGTAGATGAATTTAAGAGAGGCTATTTCCCTGAAAGCTGTCCTCCATCCTCACATGTAATCCTGAAATTTGAAGACCATAAAGGCAAGGAAGTAACCCTCCACTGGATGGATGGTGGGATCCAGCCTGAAAGACCGGAAGAACTGGGGTCTAATGAAGTAATGGGCGATGGTGGTAACGGTGCCATCTTCGTTGGTACAAAAGGCAAAATGATGTGTGGCACCTATGGCCGCGATCCTAAATTGCTGCCTACCAGCCGTACAGAGCAGGTAAAGGTACCACAGAAATATGCACGCGTGCCGGAAGGTCACTATGTACAATGGGTAAATGCGGCTATTGCTGGTTATAACAGTGATAAGAATAAGGCGATTTCTTCTCCTTTCTCTATTGCAGGTCCATTGACAGAAGCTTTGCTGATGGCGAACCTGTCAATCAGAAGCTTTGACATCCGCAAGGAAGAAAATGGTAAAACCTCCTACCCTGGCCGTTATGTAAAACTGCTGTGGGATAATAAAAACATGAAGGTGACTAATTTTGACGAAGCCAATCAGTTCGTAAAGAGAACTTATCGTCAGGGATGGAGCCTGGGTGTATAAACATTTACTGAGCTTACTTTATTGAGGCTGGCTTGCGGTAGCAGGTCAGCCTCATGTATTGTAAATCAACAAATTACCCTAACTTTATTAGAAGAGCTAATCCCGCTTTTTCCACTGTTACTATGTATTTGTTAAGATTGTCCCCATTACTGCTACTGTTGGCCGCAACTGCCTGCAAAAAGATCATTTCTGCCGAAACAGTCAATCCCGTAGAACAGACCCCTACTGCTCCTTCGTCTTTTCAGGGGCGTATCCTGGATGCGTCTAATTCACCCATTGCCGATGCCACCGTATTCTGTAGCGGTCAAAGTACTACCACTGATGCTGACGGCAATTTTGTTCTCTCCAATGTGCTGGTTGATACAAATGCAGCTGTGATCACTGTTAAAAAAAACGGTTACCTGAATGGCGTGCGTACACTGATGGCACATGCTTACGGACAACAATACCTGGAAGTGGCACTGGCACCCAAGGATCTGACCACTTCATTCCAGGGAAGCGCTGTTGGCAATATTGGTTTTACCGGGATGAATATTGTGTTCTCTCCTAACCAGATTTATAATTCCTCCAACCAGGTTTATAAAGGCACTGTGTCCGTAGCTGTAGATTTTATCGTGCCATCTGATCATGCGACCCGCATGGCCGGCGATCTGAGAGGTATTGATAACAACGGGCAGCAGGTAGGCCTGATCCCTTATGGACAGGTAGCGATCGATCTGCTGGATACGAACAATGTAACACTACATCCGGATGCAGCACACCTGGTCAATGTGACCATGACGATTCCGGGGCCCTACCGGGAAAGTGCTCCTGCGCAAATCGGGCTCTTTTACCTGGATACTATCAGTGGATACTGGAAACAGGAAACACTGGGATATAAACAAGGCAGCAGCTACACAGGCAATATCCGGCAGGGTACCCGCTGGCTCTTTGCCGGTACTTATTCACAGGTAACACTGGATGCAAATATTTTCCAGGAATCAGGCCGGCCTGTTAGTAATCTGCTAACGACTATCGCGACTAAAATCGACTTCCTTCCCACTTTCAGTTATACGAATGCTGATGGCCATTACATAGGAAAAGTAGCCATGAATCAGCCTTTGATCCTTACCCTCACTGATCATTGTGGTAATCTTGTTTTTCGGAAAGAAATAGGCCCCTATACCGCAAATTCAATCATAGACACTCTCAAAACTGACAATCTAAGCCTTTGTCATCCTTAACAGAATCTGTAGGAATGCAAATTCCATTTATTAGGATGCAACCGTTTACCAACTTTAAAAGGGAGATAAACACCTGTACAGGACTCGTTAGTTACGATCTAAAAAACTAGAACTTATCTCGTAATTACCATTTGGGTACTGATTATCAATCTAAATACCTATTCAGGAATTGAGTTTTAGAACTCATTTCATAATTACCTTTTAGGCATTGATTATCAATTTAAATACCTATTTAGGAATTGAGTTTTAGAACTCATTTCATAATTACCTTTTAAGCATTGATTATCAATCTAAATACCTATTCAGGAATTGAGTTTTAGAACTCATTTCATAATTACCATTTAGGCATTGATTATCAATCTAAATACCTATTCAGGAATTGAGTTTTAGAACTCATTTCATAATTACCATTTAAGCATTGATTATCAATCTAAATACCTATTCAGGAATTGAGTTTTAGAACTCATTTCATAATTACCATTTAAGCATTGATTATCAATCTAAATACCTATTTATGAAATGAGTTTTAGTAGTTTTCATACACCTGCGTCAGGAAGTGTTCTACTTCTCTTCTGACTGTAGAGGCGCTATTGTTGTGATTATTAACGAGCACACTGAATACGAGTGTCTTGTTTTTCTTAGTGATGAGATATCCACTCAGTGCGACGACGCCGGTAAGGGTGCCTGTTTTTGCATGTACAAATTGTTCTTTGTAATAGTTCTTTAGCGTGCCCCTGCCACCTGTGGCGAACAGGCTGTAGAGGCGGGATGTAGGATAGGTGTTGTACATGCCGGAGAGTACGTAAACAAAGTCTCTCGGAGAAAATAAATTATACCGGGATAAGCCACTGCCATCTGCCCAGTTGGGAGTATCCGGCAGATCTTTTAACGAGTGATCCAGCATATAGCTGATCATATGTTTTGTACTGATGGTGTCGAAAAGTTGATTGGCACACATCATCAGCGTTTGCTCTGCAAAAAAGTTGTCGCTCCTGTGCATCATTGGCAGGAAGAGAGAATCGGATGGGATGCCTTTCATGAGTTGCAAGCCTGCCGGCGCCTGGGGGGCAATGTACACCGGTTTGTGCAGGGTGTCCTGCAGGCGGAGTGCGAGATCCTCTATACCTCCGGTAATGAACGGCACTTCTTCTTCCTGCTGATTCGTTATTGTACTGTTATACCCCATAGCAAAGCGGTTGCTACGCTCATCTCTTTTTACCGCCAGGTTTGTAAGACTGTTATCCCTGCTGCT
The DNA here is from genome assembly GCF_034424315.1 of Chitinophaga sancti. Classification (GTDB taxonomy): domain Bacteria; phylum Bacteroidota; class Bacteroidia; order Chitinophagales; family Chitinophagaceae; genus Chitinophaga; species Chitinophaga sancti. The sequence goes on along the minus strand of NZ_CP139972.1, from coordinate 5,584,533 downwards.
TGTGAGCTCGTACATTTTGGGTACGATGTATAAGCTATCGCCATGATGACGCAGTCTTGCTACGTTGCCATACATGGGCCATTCATTCAGTTCTGACTGATAGTAATCTGCATAATCATTCCATGACCAACCGTAGCCGAAGCGGGCGTTTTCATTTTTAGCAGGAACGATCTCAATCTTTTTGGTGGTTTGCTGCAACAGCTGGAAGGCGGGTTGCAGGGTATAACCAGGATGCAGGAAAGCCGGATCTGCTGTACCCTGTACATACAATACAGAATCGGTATCCAGGTACCTGAGTGCAGGAAGTGAATCGCCGAGCAACAGCATGCCTGTGTATAAAGAGAATATTTTGGTGTTGGAGGCGGGTGTAAAGTAGTGATCTTCCTGGTAGTTGTACCAGTATTTATTGGTAGCAGGTTCGTAGATGCAAATGCCGACATGTGCGGATTTCAATGCCTTGCTGGCGAGCAATTCTTTTTCTGACCAGGACTGGATTTTAGTGTATTGCGAAAACACGGGTTGTTGCAAAAGGAACAACATGACAACTAGTAAGATCCTCATGCTTCAATATAATCATTTTGCATTTTAATTTTCTTAAAAATAGCCCCCGATACTTGCTGATGCATGCGGCATCAGCAAGTATCGGGGGAAGAATAGTCTGCGGCTATTATTTATAATGCAGCTACCGTTTTATACGATCATTACACGTACCTGGTAGTTCCTGGTTTGGCCACAGGATAGTTCCCGTCTGCATCTGGCAGGATCCGCGGTTTAGCGTCAAACGCATAGTTTGCCGGTTGTAAATTCAGGTCCAGCTTTAATGCCTGATCAAAAGGAATTACCTGACCCGAATAGGTGGCCAGGCGACCAATAATGGCAGTGAGCGTCGTCTTTGCTGCACGCTCGGCATCGTGGTATTTATACTCCCCTTTTGCGACTGCATCAAACAACTCATCGTGTTCTGACTGGTAGGGTTGATTCTCCTGTTTCTTATCGAACTGGTATAATACTTTCCCTTTATGATCCTGGATCACAGCCCTGTCGCAAATGATGCGGCCTTTGGTACCAATGAGTTCTTCATCTACGCGGCTGGCGCTGTCTTTCCAGTGACGACACTGGCTGTTCATGGCTACCCCATTTGCAAAGCGATATTCTACTGCGTGGTGATCGTATATCTCACCATACTCTTTGCCGGTGCGTACCTGGCGGCCACCCATCCCCACAGCAGTTACAGGATATTCATTCATGAACCAGTTACCAACATCAATATTGTGAATATGCTGCTCTACGATATGATCACCACAGAGCCAATTGAAGTAATACCAGTTGCGCATCTGGTACTCCATCTCTGTATATTCCGGTTTGCGGGGTTTTACCCACAGTGCACCCTGGTTCCACCATACATTCATGGAAGTTATATCGCCGATAATGCCATCCTGTGCACGCTTGAACAGCTCCCTGTAAGAGTTCTGGTAACGGCGCTGTAAACCTACGACTACATTCAGTTTCTTTTGATTCGCTATTTCAGCAGCCGCCAATACTTTCCTGATGCCTGCCGGATCGGTAGCGACGGGTTTTTCCATGAAGATATGTTTGCCTTGTTTTACCGCTTCTTCAAAGTGGATAGGTCTGAAACCTGGCGGGGTAGCGAGTATAACGACATCGGCGAGAGGAATGGCTTTCAGGTAGGCATCGAAGCCAACGAATTTATGTTCTTCTTTTACATTCAGGCGACCTGTTTTATCGCCCATTTCTCCTTTAATATTTTCATAGCTTTCGTGCAGGCGGTCGGCAAAGGCATCGGCCATTGCTACCAGCTGAACGTTTTGTTTGGTACTCAGGGCTTGTACAGCAGCCCCTGTGCCACGGCCACCACAGCCGATCATAGCGATCTTAATGACATCATTGCCGCGAGAGAAAAAATTAGCCTGACTGATTAAGGGCAGTGTTAACAGCCCTCCCGCCAGCAGCGAGGTTTGCTTTACGAAGTCACGACGACCTGAGTGGAATTCTTTTTTTTGCATGATAGTGAGTGTTTTTTAATCGTTTATCTGGAACCAATATATTTATCCAGCACGTCAGCAAAGAACTGTTCGGCTTCTTCTTTTGTGGGTTGCTTCACAGGGCGAATGATGCGGAAACCGATAAAAGGAGCATCGGCATTCCACCACTTGCTTTTGGGGATCTGGGGGTCACGTCTGTTCCAGTCCGGATCAGATTTTAAGCGGGCCGCACTGCGCAGGTGTGAGGCATCATCCTGGTAATTACCCCCTTTGATGCTACGGGGCGTTTTGGAAGTAGGCTGCTTCCATGGATCTGCTTCGGGCGCCTGTTCTAAATAGTGTGCATCGTACTGGTCAAGGGTCCATTCTGCTACATTGCCCAGCATGTCATACAATCCCCAGGCATTGGGTTGCAATTCTCCTACTTTGTGGTATTTACCGCCACTATTGCCCGCATACCAGGCATATTTTTTCAGCTCCGCGCTGTCCTTGCCAAAAGGATAAGAGGTCACAGCACCGGCACGGCAGGCATATTCCCATTCTGCTTCTGTAGGCAGGCGATAAAAGATGCCGGTTTTTGCATACAGCCAGCGGCAGTAACTGAGGGCACCGTATTGGCTCATGCTATTTGCCGGGAAACCACCCTGTTTGCCCATGCCCAGGGTCAGGTCAATATATGGCGGGCTGGGTCGGGTCATGCCATCAGGAATGGGGGTTTTGTCTTTTTCTGCATCTGCATACACATCGTACTCGTCGAAAGTAACTTCTTGTGCGCTCATCCAGAATGCCCCTATTTTTACCTGCTGACGGGGTCCTTCATCTTCCTTTCTGCCTTTTTCCGAGACAGGGCTTCCCCAGTTGAAGGTACCAGCAGGAACAGGCACCATTTTAAAGGAAACAGCAGTACCAGGAAGGGTGGCCGTATATGGCTGGTCAGGAGGACTATTGTCCTGGCCGGATACACTGTGCGTGATCATACAGCCGAGCGACAGTACAAGCAATTTGTTTTTCATAACACCGGTTTAAAGAATCGGTAGTGAATTTATTAAATCGATTGCGGTAAAGCAATGTTTTTTATACATTTAGTAATCTCATGCAATAAATATAACGTTATGGAAAGAAGAAAATTCCTGCAACAGGGTACCCTGGCAGGTCTGTCAACCCTGGCACTCAGTGCTGTTACTGCCGCAGCCCATCCCTCGGCAGACTCATTACCAGCGGTCGGAAAACCTTTTAACCTGAACTATGCGCCCCATGATGGCATGTTTAAGAACAGTGCCGGCAGCAATGTACTGGACCAGATCCAGTTTATGTACGATCAGGGATTCAGGTCCTTTGAAGATAATGGCCTCATGAACCGCGATGTGGCCGAACAGGAAAAGATTGGAAACCTGCTGGCTAAACTGGGTATGCAAATGGGCGTATTTGTGATAGACGGTGGTGACAACTGGAAAACTTCTCTCACCACCGGTAAACAGGAGTTCAGGGATACCTTTGTAAAAGTCTGCCGCAAAGCGCTGGAGACCGCGAAACGCGTAAATGCCAAATGGGCCACATTTGTACCCGGCTATTTTGAGCGGAACCTTCCTATGGGCTTACAAACCGCCAACGTCATTGAAGCACTGCGCCCCGGTGCCGCCATCCTGGAACCACATGGCCTGATAATGGTGCTGGAACCCCTCAGTGATAATGCAGACCTCTTTCTCCGCACAGCAGAACAAAGCTACATGGTGTGCAAAGCTGTGAACAGCCCCAGTTGTAAAATACTCTACGATATTTACCATATGCAGCGCAATACCGGCAACCTGATACCTGTGATGGACCTGTGCTGGGAAGAGATTGCCTATATTCAGATCGGCGATAACCCGGGTAGAAAAGAACCGACTACCGGTGAGATCAATTACAAGAATATCTTCAAGCATTTACATACAAAAGGATACAAGGGAGTACTGGGTATGGAGCATGGCAATGCGAACCCGGGAAAAGAAGGCGAGGTAGCACTGATAAAGGCTTACAGGGAAAGCGATGCGTTCCTGTAATTTCAGTACCTTTCCTTCAAATTTATTCACATGAATTTTCTGATCCGCCTGTTAATAAGCGCCCTCGCAGCCATGGCTACTGCCTATGTGTTACCTGGTGTTAAGATTAACAGCTTTAGTACCGCCCTGGTACTGGCTATTGTATTGGCTATACTAAACCTGTTGGTAAAGCCTGTTTTAATCCTGCTGACATTGCCCGTGACTATTGTTACCCTGGGTCTGTTCCTGCTGGTGATTAATGCTGTCATTATAATGATTGCGAGCTCACTGGTATCCGGATTCAAAGTAGACGGGTTTATATGGGCGCTGTTATTCAGTCTTGTACTGACCGTTGTTACAGGGATTATGAACAGCCTGGCAGGTACCAATCCGAATGATTGATGTACTTCGACCGGACACATATCAGTGATGATGAATTGCGGGCCTTTTACAAAGCCCTGCTATACCCCCGGCTGGTGGAGGAGAAAATGTTATTGCTGCTAAGGCAGGGTAAGGTAAGCAAGTGGTTTTCAGGTATCGGGCAGGAGGCAATTGCTGTAGGCGCAACTTTAGCGCTGGATGAGGATGAATGGATATTACCCCTGCATCGTAACCTGGGTGTATTTACTACGAGACAGATGCCTTTGCAGCAGTTGTTCCATCAGTGGCAGGGCAGTTCGCTGGGATATACCAAGGGCCGGGAACGGTCTTTTCATTTCGGCAGCAGGCAGCATCACATCTTAGGTATGATCTCTCACCTGGGTCCGCAGTTGTCTGTAGCAGATGGCATTGCCATGGCGCTGCAGATGGAGGGAGAGGGCAAGGTAGCCCTGGCTTTTACAGGAGAAGGCGGTACCAGCGAAGGGGAATTTCATGAAGCCCTGAATGTAGCCGCTGTATGGGGTTTACCGGTGGTGTTTTTAGTGGAGAATAACGGCTATGGCCTGAGTACCCCGGTCACGGAGCAGTTCAGGTGTGATCAGCTGGTAGATAAAGCAGCTGGCTATGGTATACGGGGCATGCGTATAGACGGGAATAATATCCTGGAGGTATACCATGCGGTGCAGGAAGCTAAACGGCATGCCCTGCAGGAAAAGCAGCCGGTACTGATCGAGGCGGTCACCTTCAGGATGCGGGGCCATGAGGAAGCCAGCGGAATAAAGTATGTACCCCCTGCCCTGCTGGATTATTGGGCACAGCGGGATCCGATCTTACATTTTGAACAATTCTTACAATATTTAAACCTGCTGGATGCTTCCCTGAGGGAATCGCTGAAACAGGAAATAGACCAGGATATACAGACGGCATTGCAGGAGCAGGTGCCTGCTTTTAACCTGGATGAGGAGCTGGCCGATATATATGCGCCAGCGCCAGCACCGGTAGCTCCGACAGGTGCAGTATCAGAAAAAAGGTTTATCAATGCCATTGCCGATGCCTTGCATCAGGCGATGGATCTGCATCCTGAACTTATTTTGATGGGCCAGGATATTGCGGAATATGGTGGTGCATTTAAGATCACGGAGGGATTGGTGGCATTGTATGGTAAGGAGCGGGTACGCAATACACCGCTTTGTGAGAGTGCGATCATCGGTGCAGGATTGGGCCTGTCTGTAATGGGATACAGGAGTATGGTGGAGATGCAGTTTGCCGACTTTGTAAGCTGTGGATTTAACCAGATTGTGAACAACCTCGCCAAGATCCATTACCGCTGGGGCCAAAATGCCAATGTGGTAGTACGGTTGCCGGCAGGTGGGGGCGTGGGCGCCGGACCTTTTCATTCGCAGACTAATGAGGCCTGGTTTACGCATACACCGGGATTGAAAGTGGTATACCCGGCTACGCCGGAAGATGCGAAAGGCTTATTGCTGGCGGCGCTGGCAGATCCGAACCCGGTATTGTTCTTTGAACATAAAGCTTTGTACAGGAGTATCAGCGGGCCTGTGCCGGATGCACCTTATACGATTGAAATAGGGAAAGCAAAAGTGGTGATGGAGGGAGATGATCTTAGTATCATTACTTATGGCGCGGGTGTGCATTGGGCATTGGAGTATGCGCTTCAGCATCCGGAATTGTCTTTGCATATTCTGGATTTGAGATCATTACAGCCGCTGGACTACAGTGCAATTCGTGAGGCGGTGCTTAGTACAGGGAAAGTGCTGATCTTACACGAGGCCTCCCTGACGGGGGGATTTGGTGGAGAGATAGCGGCCTGGATATCGGAGCATTGCTTTCAATTGCTGGATGCCCCGGTGATGCGTTGTGCTTCACAGGATACGCCGGTACCGTTTGCCGCAGAGCTGGAGGCCCATTTTCAGGCTAAGTCACGGCTGCATGAGAGCGTGCAGCGATTAGTTCAGTATTAAGCGGGTCATGCATTAAGCCGGCGCAGGGTTGGCCACCAGACCATAAGCTGGCATCTGACATGCACTATACAGGGCTTTGACATGCATTATACGGGGCCTTAACCTTAACGGAAATTTTCCTCCTTTTTCTAAATTGAATGTGCTAACTTGCAGTCCTGATCATTAAACGAATTTTTTATGTTGCTTGCCGTAGTTAATAACGTAGAAACCACAGATTTTTTCAGAGCAGGAGATACATTTTCTCATTACGCTACATACTTTGTAATCGCATTATTTGCTGCAATGTTTCTGTTTGCTGCGTTTAAATACGTAAAACGCTAATAATCAACTTCTTCATGATATTAGAGAGCTGTCTTAAATAATTAAGACGGCTTTTTTATTGCCCTTCACTACCTTTGCATCATGGACCAGTCGCACGGGAGGATCTATACCTTTCACTTCATTATGCTATGCCTTAGCAATGCACTGTTTTCCGCCAGCTACAACATGATGCTACCAGACTTGCCTGCTTACCTCAGCAGCATGGGCGGTGAACAATACAAAGGCTACATCCTCGCTTTGTTTACGCTCATGGCAGGGCTATCACGCCCCTTCAGCGGTAAACTTACTGACACTGTGGGCCGTGTTCCTGTCATGATCTTTGGCGCTGTCATCTGCGTGATCTGTAGCCTGCTCTATCCCCTGGTCAGCACTGTTGCTGCCTTTCTATTACTCCGGTTCTTTCATGGTTTCTCTACAGGTTTCAAGCCTACCGGCACTGCTGCCTATGTAGCAGACATTGTACCTATTACCCGCAGGGCGGAAGCGATGGGGATGGTCGGACTTTTCAGTACCATTGGACTTGCGCTGGGCCCGGCTATTGGGGGTTACGTTACGTCTATCTGGAATATACATGTCATGTTCCAGTTATCTGCCGTATTTGCCCTTTTATCAGTCGTGATCCTGGTTGGAGGGATGAAAGAGACCCTGCCTAATAAGCAGGCTTTCCGGTTTTCTTCATTGAAGATTTCCAAATCAGAGATCTTTGAACCACTGGTATTGGCACCGGTGATTGTTACTTTCATTACCTATTACAGCTACGGTGTGCTGTTCACTATTATTCCTGATTTTAGCAATTATGTGGGCCTGCCGCCAGCGAGCAAAGGAATGTTTTATACCTTTTTTACCGCGGCCAGCATTAGTATCCGATTGTTAGCAGGTAAGGTTTCTGACAGGTATGGCAGGCTGCCGGTATTAAAAGTCGCTACGGTCATTATGGCTGTAGGGGTATTTACTTTGGGAGTGGCCAATACACCTGCTCTCATGCTTACTGCCGCAGTGATCTATGGGGTATCTGTTGGATTGAATTCTCCTGCTGTTACTGCATGGACCATCGACCTGGGCAGACCTGAGCACAAAGGACGTGCCCTGGCATCCATGTACATCGCGCAGGAAGCGGGTATTGGTATCGGTGCTTACCTTTCAGCTTTTGTGTATCACAACGATTCCAGGTTATTCCCTGTCACTTTCTATTCTACCGCTATTGTGACACTGGCAGCTACCGTTTACCTGATCTTTATTTATCAGAATCGCCGTATGCAAACTGTGAAACAATTTGTATTTTCACCAGGTAAATGGTTTCAACGATAGTTCATGCTTAGTATAAAATAAAAAATCCCGGCGCTGCATAGCGACCGGGATTTGTCTTTTTTGATAGTACCTATTTTAGGGTTCATTCTCCCTCTAAAAAAGCCGTCGTTCATAGCTGGTGCCTTCGGCATCAGCTATGAACGACGGGAAGAATGGCCTGCGGCCGGCTTAAAAAAATCCCGGCTCACAATCCTTTTTTAATATTCAGTCTGATTACAGTCTTTCGTAGAGTGCTCTCAGTCTTTCTCTTGTCATCTTCTCTTTCCAGTCTTTACCCAGTGCATTTTCCCACAGCGGAGCCATGCCCAGGGATACATCGATCATGATGTTGAACTGCTCATCGGTCAGTCCTTTGGTAATACCCTGTGGAATGTCGATGTTGTGTTTCTTCACCATTTCCTTGAATTCCACTACGCCTTCAGGGTAGAACTCTTCCAGCTTGTCGAACACGATACAGTTACCGATACCGTGCTTGGTGCCCAGCAGGTAAGCCAGTCCGTAGCTCACAGCGTGTGCTACACCCACCTGAGAATACGCGATACTCATGCCACCGGCATAAGATGCCATCATCAGTTTCTCATCAGCATCGTCATCCCACTGTTCTTTTTGCAGGAAGACTTCCTGGCAAAGGCGCAGGGATTCTTCGCCATAAGAGCGGCTGAAGGCATTGAGGTAAGTACCGGTCAGGGATTCAATACAGTGGATATAGCAATCCATGGCGGTATAGAACATCTGGTTCTTAGGTACGCCCCTGATCAGTTCAGGATCCAGTACGATCTGATCGAATGGGGTAAAGTCAGAGTTCATACCCAGTTTACGGGTAGGGCCTGTCAGCACACAGGTACGGCTTACTTCAGCACCGGTACCGGAAATGGTAGGAATGCCTACTTTGTAAACGCCTGGGAATTTCACCAGGTCCCAGCCCTGGTAGTCAGCAGAAGAACCCGGGTTCTTCATCATCAGGGATACTGCTTTGGCCATGTCCATTACGGAACCGCCACCAATACCGATGATACCGCTTACTTCCCCAAATTCCGCTTTCAGTTGATCTCTAACTTTGTCAACGTATTTGGTTTTAGGTTCGTCGGTAACGTCTATGTAAATGATTTTGTCCTTGCCTCTAACCGGAACGCGCTTAGCGAAAGCGTCATTTCCCTGAAAGAAATGGTCCACGAAAAATATCATTGGAGCATCTCCCTTACGTTTAGGAGCCAATATTTCATCCAGTTGATCAAAACATCCGCGGCCAAATACCACGTAGTCTACCATCTTAAAGTTCCTGAATTTCATCTCGAACAGTTAATATTGTTACAATAATTTTTCTGCTTTCAGCAGGTCTTCCGGTGTATCGATTTCCACACCCATGTACTCAGTCACCACCATTTTCATGGGAATGCCATTTTCCAGGTAGCGCAGGCATTCTATTTTTTCAGCGGCCTCCAGGGGGCTTACCGGTAATTTGGTAAAGTCCAGCAGGGTTTTGCGGCGGAATGCATAGATACCGATATGCTCATAATAGGTGGTATCCACTTTTGTATCACGGGGATAAGGAATCACTGAACGGGAAAAGAAAAGTGCATTGAACTGTTTGTCCACGGTGACCTTCACATAGTTAGGGTCTTCGATCTGGTTCCAGTCTTTCAGTTCCTGCACCAGGGAAGCGACCTGTACTTTCTGACCCGCTTCGCCTTCAAACACCTGGAGGAGTTTTTCCAGTGGTTCTTTCTGGGTGAACGGTTCATCTCCCTGTACATTTACGATGATTTCCACATCTTCTCTGTCAGCGATCGCTTCTGCAATACGGTCGGTGCCGCACTCATGCTCCTTCTGGCTCATGACGGCTTTACCACCGTTGCTGATGATTTCCTGATAGATTATTTCGGAGTCGGTGACTACCATTACTTCGTCGAACACACCGGTTTTCACGGTGCTTTCGTAGGTGCGGAGGATCACCGATTTACCGCCCAGTTTTGCCATCAGCTTGCCCGGGAAGCGGGTAGCGCCATAGCGGGCAGGTATTAAAGCTACTTTTTTCATTTACAGGGCGCTTTTTACTGCATTTACCAGTTTCTCAGCACGCTCAGCTACCTCAGCATCGCTCCAGCCTAAGTTGATAGGGGTGCAGATGCAACGGCTCATGATTGCGTCAGAAGCAGGGAATTGTTTCACTTTGTACAGTTCCATAGCCTGTTGCAGGCCCGGAGCGAAACGGCTCAACACCGTGCTTTGTTTGAAGTGTTCCCAGTTGCGGATATAATGCCAGTTGTTGTCAAACCAGTAGAAGGCAGGCAGACCGGCCGCTTTCATAGCAGCAGCGGCAGCTCTTGCCTGAGATTCTTCAGGCAGGAAGAAGGCCAGGAAGGTAGCACTGTCGCCTTCTGCATCCGGCAGGCGGCGGAAGCTCACCTGTGGAATAGCGGACAATGCATCTTTGAAGATCTTTTTGGTTTTGCGCTGGATGCCCAGGAAGGTATCCAGTTTTCTAACCTGTGCGAGGCCTACAGCAGCGTGCAGTTCAGAAATACGGAAATTGTACCCGATGAATGGGTGCAGGTCCGCACCACGGTCTACGCCCAGGTGATCGTGGCCATGATCGGAATAACCGTCTGCTTTTACATAAACATCCTTGTCGTTGGTAACGATGGCGCCACCTTCAGCGCAGGTGATGGTCTTTACGAAGTCGAAGGAGAAGGCTCCGGCGTGGCCGATGGTACCAAGGGCTTTGCCTTTATAGGTTGCACCAAAAGATTGGCAGGCATCTTCCAGTAAGATCAGGTTGTGTTTATCGCAGATTGCCTTCAGCGCATCCAGATCAGCCATTGCACCGCACATGTGTACAGGCATTACAGCCTTGGTACGTGGTGTGATTGCTGCCTCAACCGCTTTAGGGTTCAGGGTAAGGGTATCATCTACGTCTACCAGCACCGGGGTGGCCCCTACCGAGAAGATACACTCAAAACTTGCCACAAATGTGAAGGTCGGCATGATCACTTCATCTCCTGCACCTATGCCCAGGGCCTGCATTGCTACAGTCAGGGCTGCTGTACCACTGGATACGATCTGTGTGTATCCAACATTCAGTTTTTCAGAAATGGCTTGTTCCAGCTCCTTTGCTTTCCAGATGCCTTTACGTGGGCCGTCAAACCCATAGCGCATAAAGATGCCGGTTTCCAGCACGTCATTTACTTCCTTGCGTTCTTCCGGTCCAAAAAATTCATATCCGGGCATAAGTTGTTGATTTTTTGCAAAGGTAGTATAATCCGCTACTCGGCCCTCGGAAAAACTGTTTATCTTTTACTAAAAATTACCATGCGTTTTATACTGTATCTTATCCTGTTGACAGCCCCTTCTATAGCTGTACTGGCGCAGGCTCCGGATAGTGATATTCGTCAGTTGCTGAGGGTGCAAACCGATACCTGGAATCAGGGTAATATTGAGGGCTTTATGCAAACGTACTGGCAATCAGATTCTTTGGTATTTGTGGGTAGCCATGGGCCAACTTATGGCTGGAAAGCGACTTTGGAGCGATATAAGAAATCATACCCTGATACGGCAGCTATGGGCAAACTGGATTTTAATATATTGGAAATCAGGACATTGGAAAAGAATCTTTGCTTTGTAGTGGGGAAATGGCATTTGAAAAGAAGTGTGGGGGATTTGCAGGGGGCATATACCTTATTAATAAAGAGGATAAAGGGGCAGTGGAAGATTATTGCAGATCATAGTAGTTAGGAATTCATATGTTGCCGGGGCTTGACTTTCATGAAGCGTTCCGATCAGGAATGGCTATAAAAAGAAAACCATCCCATGAATGGGACGGCCTGCTATACACCACAACATTAAAGAAGAATGTTACTAATCGTTTGATGTCCATAATAGGTTAATCAATAAACTCTGGCAAACGAATTAGTTTTTATTATTTGATCGATCCTGATCCCTCACCGCCAGGTTTTCGTCTTCCGGTTTTTCGGAGAGTTCACCATGAAGCGGGTTGGTATTCGTATCGGCTTTATCTGTTTTTAAAATTTCAGCCTTGTGCTGTAAAGGTTGTTTGTGCTCTTCACGAGGAGGCTGTTGATCCGGGTTATTACTATCATGTAGCATGGGCTTCCGTTTTTCTTGTTAACAGTTCCTTTGTCAATCAATACGCTAATACCTTTGCAAAGTATGTACCATCCTGAAATACTTGCCAATAGGGCATTTCATAAGGCTTGTATGAGTAAATGCCTCCACAAATTGCGTAATGCGACAACAACAATGGCTCACATGTCTCCACAATTTAACATAAACTTCATCGATGCAATAGATTGCAATTCAATTGCTAAAATGGTAGTTTAAGTATTTTAGCATAATTTTATTTCCTATATTCAGTAACAGGTACTCCGCAAACTATTTATTAGAAAGGAATATAATTGATCAATGCGGTTTGCTTTTTTACCTCAAAATGCTGCCAAATGGCACAGAAGTTGAATATTATAGTATTGCGTTCTTGAAGATAACTATTTGATTTAGACCTCAATTGGAGGACCCCTGTTACCCTGGAACGATGGATTAAATCGTCACATATTTATAACTCAATAAAATAAGCTTTACTATGAACATCCGTAGTTACCAGTGGTCGGTACTGAAGAAATTGCTAAAACAACGTTTCACAGAGTTGTCTGATGAAGATCTGGTATTTGAAACAGGCAAAGAGAAAGAGTTGTATGTACGGTTGGAACGTAAGATTGGCAAACCTCAGGAAGACGTTGCTCGTATTATCAAAGGGATGCAGCAGGCTTATCTGCAACAGGCCCTCCTTTAATTCATTTAATCGAACCATCAATAAGTGGCGAATTACGGAAAACGTGGTTCGCCATTTTCTTTTTTAGTAATTATCTGTGGTGTGGCCTTGTTTCCTCCATGTTTTCCACACTACGAAGAGGTATGCCGCAAGCGTGATGCATGCAAAGCTATAGAAGAAGATCATGCGGCCGGTTGTAGATGTGTCCGGATCTGCAAATCCGAGAAATAATCCCAGAAAAACATTAACGATTCCCCAGAACAGGAACAAAAAGACGGTGCGGATGATGCGTACAAAATAATCTACGATCCGCATATCCATCGGGGCCTTCTCGTCTTCCTGGTGGGGATTTTCCTGATTTTCCATTAGTGCTTTTTTGCGCGGATTAATAACTTTCTGAATGCCAGGCTATCTCCTCTGAATACATTGAAATCAACGGCGGTTGATATGCCATTTACCCGGCCTCCGTCGTTGTGCTGCCAGAAGAGCCAATTCCTTTCTGATGCTGGTTTCTTTTTCCGGTAATAGTGGGCTACCCACAGTGGATAGTCATCAAATTCATCGCCAAGATATGTTTCGTAAAAATGTACGTTCGTATAAATGATGGGTTTTACGCCATATGCTTTCTTCATTTCTTCCAGCCATACGCGGGCAGTACTCCTGATCACGGCGGGCGGCTGGCCATTACTCACTTCAATATCCAGTACTGGTGGCAGGTCGCCCGGCTCCAATTGTACTACGTTCTGGAAATTAATGGCTTGCTTGAGCGGATCGCGGGTAGCGTAAAAGAAGTGATAGGCACCGCGCACCACTCCTGCCTTTTTAGCCCTGGACCAGTTCTGTTTAAAATTGCCATCCTGCCGGGTTATGCCTTCTGTTGCCTTGATAAACGCAAAAGTTATGTGGATCTTGTCCACCTGCATCTGCTCTACGGCTTCCCAGTTTATATTCTTCTGGAATTTCGAGACGTCGATCCCATGTATTTCATAGTCAACAGGCATATCGATTCCAAACTCCGCATACCTGACAAAGTTGAGTCTTCCTGTTCTTAACTGGTAATATATGAGACCGGCGGCGATAATAACCACCATTTGAAAGATGAAGATAAACAGTGCCCAACCTTTTTTTCCTCTGGATTTTGCCACGATAGTAATAATTCTGCTTTTAGCATAGCCTTTGCTTTTGGAGTATCCGCTACGTATTGACTATGTCAAATTTATAGCAAGTATAATATTATTATCCATAACCGATATAGTTATCTTATTTTTACAATATCCAAAGTGTTTGTGTTATGCCGGATTTTAATTGGAATGATTCGTTGAACCTGCTTTCTAAGTTCACCCCCCGTCGTGCGTGGAATGCCGGAAAAGTGCTGAGCAGTTATTTTGTAAGTAAATGGTCCCGGAAGCCAGTGCAGTGGGGTTTACCTATTTCCGTATCATTCGAACCGACTACTTCGTGTAACCTCCGGTGTCCGGAATGCCCAAGCGGTTTGCGTGCTTTTACCCGTCCTACGGGGATGTTGAATCAGGACTTTTTCAAAAAAACGATCGATGAGATCTCCAAAGATCTTCTTTACCTTATATTTTATTTTCAGGGGGAGCCTTACCTGAATACAGGGTTTCTGGACATGGTTAAGTATGCCACCAGCAAAGGTCTGTATACCGCTACCTCTACGAATGCCCATTACCTGACGGACGAAAATGCCCGTAAAACGGTAGAAAGTGGGCTGGACCGCCTGATCATCTCTATTGATGGTACCACACAGGATGTGTATACCCAGTATCGTGTGGGAGGTAACCTGGAAAAAGTAATTCAGGGTGCTAAGAATATTGTGAAGTGGAAAAAAGAGCTGAATTCAAAGAAGCCGTTTGTGTTCTTCCAGTTCCTGGTTGTGAAGCCGAATGAACACCAGATTGAGGATATCAAACTACTGGCTAAGGAGATTGGGGTAGACCAGGTGCGTTTCAAAACTGCACAAGTGTATGATTATGAAGAAGGAAACCGACTGATCCCTACTATTGATAAATTTAGCCGCTACCGCCGCAATGAAGACGGTACCTATAAGATCAAGAATAAAATGGGGAATCACTGCTGGCGCTTGTGGCATGCACCTGTTATCACCTGGGATGGCCTGGTAGTACCTTGTTGTTTTGACAAGGACGCCCAGCATAAACTGGGCGATTTGAAGCAACAGTCTATGAAGGAACTGTGGCAAAATGAAAAGTATGTAGGCTTCCGTACCCAGATTATGAAGGGCAGGGCCAATATCGATATTTGTGCAAACTGTAGTGAAGGCACCAAAGTCTGGGGCTAATCTTCTTCAGGAGGAGTAGCCGCCATTTTGGCTTTCTTCTTTTTGCTTCTGCTCTTACGGAATTTATCAAAGAGATTGATACCCAATCTGACACCAACGAATTCTAATGCTGTCATGAGGGCATTGGTAGCGAATGATTTGGCACTGCTACTTTGCCAGGCCACTTTCGCTACCTTGCCTGCAATACCCATCCAACCCGAGTGCTTCGCGCTGCCGGGTATGACAGAATTGAGGGCCATCTTGCCATAATTGCCTTTGAAATAATCTACGCGGTCTCCCAGCTCATTTTCCAGCGCACGGGATTTTCTCTTTAACCTCAGGATCTCACTTTGTAGTGTGGTTGAGTTGGTGATCTTCACCTTGGGCATGTGTAATTATTTTTTCATGATGGTTAAATTATAACTGCTCATGATATTCGTCTTCCTCCTCCATTTTGTCTAATTCTTTTTCCAGTTTTGCTTCTTCTTTGGCTTCAATCTCCATTTCACTCACTAATTCTTTGATCAGCATATTGGACAGCGGGCGTTGAATGAGGGGCTCGCGGAACCATAGGATGATGAGGAGTAAGAAGACGAAAAGCCCGGCGGAACAGGAAAATCCAATTGTATAACTATTGGTCATTTCTCCAATCCAGAAGCCCAGTACCATTCCAAGAAATACGACAACGAAAAAGAACAGCAGGAAAGCCAGTATCAAAGAGAAAAAAAGCCCGAGCGCTCTTGATAGCTTTCCTGCTGCCTGGAGTTTAATGAGGTCCAGACGGGTTTCCAGATATTCTTTGGCAACCTTGCCTGTCTGGTTAAAATAGTTGCTGAAATTATCTTCCATGCAAATGATTTTAGTGCAATAAGGGATTAAGCCAGCTCATTTTCCAGGGCATCCTCATATTGCTCCTTTTTCTTCTTCAGTTTATCTTTCAGTTTGTCTGCCTGATATTTCAGTTTGTCTACCAGTTCATCTTTTTTGTCGGAATTGAGGAAATAACCTACTGCAACACCTACTGCTGCGCCAACAATGAATGATACAACTGCTTTTGATCCGTTGCTTGCCATAATTTTCGGTTTTAAGGTGAGTAATTAGATTAACATATTTGGAATATGAGAGGTACAAACACTATTCCAAAAAATAATTCTGCCGTTTAGTCGAAGGGCCGAAGTTCCTTCGACTAAACGGCAGGACAGTGTTAGGCACAGCCTGTGGCAATGCCTAACACTGTAAAAACAAAATAGCAGCGAACGGTACTCTTTTTGTATCTACTTCTATCACATTAACTTATCAACCTTATGAGCGCGATTGACAACGAACGGCTGAAACAAATTTGTTTCCTGCTGATCATCGTATTACTGGCTACCCTCCTCTTTATTGAGATGTATACTTTCTTTCCCGGTTTTCTGGGGGCCATTACCTTTTATGTGATCAGCCGGAATTACATGTTCAGACTGGTGGAAAAACGTCGCTGGAAAAAGCCGCTGGCGGCCGCTATGCTCATGATCCTATCATTCATCATCATCTTACTACCTGTGGGGCTGATGATTAATATGCTTACTGACAAAGTAGCCTACGCCATCGAACACACTTCTGAACTGATCGCAGGCCTCAAATCTCTCAATGAACGTATTAATGGCGCTACCAAGATAGACGTTCTCTCACAGGTGAAGCTGGAACAGTTGCAAGGTTATCTCACCGCTGTTCTTCCCCGCTTGCTGGGCGCAACCTTCAATACATTGACGACGATCGCTATCTTATATTTTATTCTTTATTTCATGCTGGTATGTGGGCGTGAAATGGAGGCTTACCTCTACGAATACATCCCTCTGAAAGATGAAAATGTGCTAAGACTGGGCGCTGAATTCCGCAAACTGGTGATTGCCAATGCGGTGGGAATTCCACTCATTGCCATTATCCAGGGTATTGTTTCCCTGATCGGTTACTTTATTTTCAAAGTACCTCAACCTGTTTTTTGGTTTGCTGTTACCTGTTGTACCTCCATGCTACCTGTAGTAGGCGCCGCTGCTGTATATGTGCCAATGGGTGTATACCTGCTGGGCATAGGCAATACCTGGCAGGGAATAGCTGTACTCGTCTACGGATTTGCCGTAGTCGGTACCTCAGATAATATCTTCAGATTTATGCTGGCTAAAAAGATTGGTGATGTACACCCTATGATCACCGTATTTGGCGTGCTGGTTGGCGTAAACCTGTTCGGGTTTATAGGATTGATCTTCGGACCACTGTTGATATCTATGTTCATCCTGCTGCTGGAGATCTATTCAAATGAATTCCTCGTTAAGAAGCGGGAGGTAAGGATAGAGAAATAATTACTTGTAGTAGTTATTTGCTGCAATGTACGCTGCTACGTTGTCTGGCACCATGTAACGGACTGACATTCCTTCTTTTATCCATTTCCGTATATCTGTTGCTGATATATCCAGCATAGGCGCTTCCAGTATCTTTACCGTAGCGCCATATGTCTCTGTGATCTCATGCCCCGGACGTTTGTACACATAGATCGGATAATTTCTCACGATATGCTGGTAGTTGCGCCAGCGGGTGATGTTCTGAAAACTGTCACTCCCCATAATGATCGCAAACTCCTGTGTTGGAAACTTTTCTGACAGGTAAGCTAATGTATCAACTGTAAATGATGGTCTTGGTAACGAGAACTCGATATTACTGGCCCTGAGCTTAGGCTCGTCCTGGATGGCCAGTTCTACCAGGTGAAAACGATTATGTTCATTGAGTAATGATGCCGATGGTTTTAATGGATTTTGTGGAGAAACGACCAGCCACACCTTGTCCAGATCAGTATGATAAGCCACGAAATTCGCTATTATCATATGACCGGTATGTATAGGATTAAATGATCCAAAATACAAGCCTATCTTCATGCCCCTTGCTTTTTGAAGCGTGAAAGTAAATAAATATGAGGAATATTCAGGTAAGGGGCTTAAACTGTTCGAACATCATTCCGCATTGACGGCAGAAATGCATGGCCCTGCACAGGGTTGCACCGAAGGGTGAACGCATAAATGTGTTGTCACTTCCACAATGTGGACAGGTGACATGTAGCAGCATATCTGGCTCTATTTCACCATGATGTACAGGCGGAGCGGCGATTCCAAATCCACGGAGTTTCTCTTTTGCCGTTTCCGTCATCCGGTTGCTATTCCATTGTATTGCAGTATCTATGCTCACTTCTACCGGCAGCAACAGGTCTTTACTAACGGTATCACTGATCGATTGTTTGATCACAGATATAGCCGGACAGGCAGAAAATGTAGGGATCATTTTTATGTGAATGCCTGTTTCATCCTGCTGTACATCTGTGATCATACCCATTTCCAGTACGTTCAATACAGGGATCTCCGGGTCCATGACCTTTTCCAAAGAGGTATAAATGGCTTTGATGGTATCCATATATTTTAGGTTAAAAAGGTCACCAGGCTGCGGCGGGATCCTGTCTGAATACTTCTCCCATTTCTTCCAGTAAAGCATGCAGGTGACGTGTGTGCTCACCATATCTGCCGCCATAAGCTGGTGTTGCTTTTTCAGGAATATTCAGGGCTGCTTTGGTCAATATGGGGTAAATACTATCCAGCCAGCGCTCCTGTAATATTTTTTCCCCGGGATATATTTCGCTCAGCAGGGCATCGTCAGGGCCAGGTTCAAATATACCCAGCGCCAGCGGAAAACAATTGTCCAGTGCTGCCTGCATTTTTTTATGACTCTCCTCACCGCCTTTACCCAGTTGCATGACCCAGGCATCTGCATGCAGGGTATGATATTTCAGTTCTCCTTTTACCTTTTTTGCGAGTTGCTGCAGCGGTTGAAAACCACTGTCCAGCAAGCTGTTGTAGCGTACAGTCTCTGCGTGGTCGAAGAGAAAATGCCGCATCAGGCTAAATTCATAAGTGCCGATGGGCATCTCTGTCAGATGACAGCATTTGTATTCGCTTTCAGGTCGCAGAAATGCAAACTGGTCAGGGTCCAGGCCACCTGGCATTTCCTGCAGGATGCGATAAAGCGCCCAGGCATGTCCTATCTTGTCCTGTGCCATGGAAGAAAATGCAATATCTTCTTCCATAATAGGGCCGAGACCTGTCCATTCAGAGTTCCGGTGGCCCAGTATCAGGGCATCGTCCGCCATTTTGGTGACGAGTTCTTTTATTAAGTTTTCCATTATTATCAGGGCTTACCTTTGAATTTATTGATCTTTTCCATCACCTTGAATCCGCTGGCATCGCGGTAGGTCTTTTCCATATTGTTGGCAAACATATCTTCGTCTTCCAGATCGAAAGCCAGTATGTCGGCACTGCGGACTACCCAGAGGTTTACGCATTTCTTTCTTCTGGCAAATTGTTCTTTGGCAAAAATTAGCGCCATCTGCGGATCAGGTGCGTGTACACATCCCACATGTTCGTGGTGTGCGCCGCGTTTTTCCTGATGAAATACTTCATAGGCCTGCCAGTTTTCTCCTTCTTCTATGGTAAAGGGGGCATCAATATTATTCAACCGGAGCCGGTTGACACGTGGATCTAATGAGTCAGTCATAATTGTGAAAAAAATACTTGTTAAGCTACAGGGGCTGTTTGTCGTTTCATTTCTTCAGGGCGCATCAGTGCACGTCTTATCCAACGGCCATTTTCTTCCGCCCATTTTCTTACATCCAGTCTTTCTTTATTGCAGGGGCCATTGCCTTTGATCACTTCGAAAAACAGATCCCAGTCGGGGTCGGAGTATTCCCACTTGCCGGTGTCCGGATTCTTTTTCAATAATGGATCCGGCAAAGTCAAACCCAGTTCCCATATCTTAGGTACATAGTTATCGAGGAACTGGTTGCGCATGTCATCATTGCTGGCCATCTTAACCTTCCATTGCATCAGCTTTTCGCTGTGGTTGCTGGCTTTGTCCGGAGGGCCAAAGAAATGCATGATGGGTTGCCACCAACGATTCAGGGCATCCTGCAACATCGCTTTCTGTGCAGGTGTGCCAATCGCCAGTTCTATAAAGGCATCGTGACCCTGCTTGAGGTGAAAACTCTCTTCATAGCAAATGCGCTCCAGTGCCCGGCAGTAAGGGCCGTAAGAACCTTTGGCATTCGCTACCTGGTTCACGATGGCCGCAGCATCGATGAGGAAACCGATCACTGCTACATCTGCCCAGGTTTCAGCTGGATAATTA
Organism: Chitinophaga sancti; assembly: GCF_034424315.1. Lineage (GTDB taxonomy): Bacteria > Bacteroidota > Bacteroidia > Chitinophagales > Chitinophagaceae > Chitinophaga > Chitinophaga sancti. Next base: position 5,564,239 of record NZ_CP139972.1, on the reverse strand, counting down.
AATACATTGGAGTATTTGGACTTGCCACTGAGCAGGTCATTGATCATTGCCTCCCTGGATTTACCCAGGGTCTCTGCGGCATTGTAGAGCAGCTGACCATGGCCTATTTCATCCTGTACTTTGGCTATAAGCGCCAGTTTGCGCTTGAAGCCGGGAGCACGGGTGATCCAGGTACCTTCAGGCAGGGCACCAATTATTTCGGAGTGAGCATGCTGTTCTATTAAGCGGATCAGCTGCCTGCGGTATTCGGCCGGCATCCAGTCGCCGGGCTCGATTTTCTCCCCATTGGCGATGCGCTTTTCAAAAGCGGCCAGTTTTTCGGGGTCGTCCTGGGTTTGATCGGACTGGGGTTGCCTTTTCGGCTCTTCAAAGATGTATCCACCACCGTACATAGTGTGATTGTTTTGGTAACCTGTAAGTTACGAAAAATGTACCTTTATTGTGTGCTCAGTAAAATCATATGGACCTGTTGCCTTTCTGGATTCCTGATGAGTGTCCGACCCATCATCAAAGTCGTTTTCGTACCTGATAAGCGGCCTGAAGACGCCCAATCTGATACACTCTTTTATCATGCTGATAGAAAACTGCAATGGTCTGATTTTAAAGCTACGCCCCCGGCCCGCCGCACGAGTGGCGCTGTATCTTACAGTAGCTTTGCCTATGAGGGTAGTAGTATCAGGAAAAAGGATACCCTTTACATCAATCTCACCTTACAGGTATTTCATATTAAAAGTGCCTCCTGGGTCACGTCATCTGTGCAGGATGATTATGGGCTGGCGCATGAACAGCTACATTTTGATATTACCTGGCTCGTTGCCCTGCGGTTCAGAAAGAAAGTGACGGAAATGGCACTCACTGCCGATGATTACGACAGCATGATTCAATATGAATATATAGAATCTTTCAGGGAAATGAACCGCCTGCAACAAGCCTATGACAAGGAAACCAGCCATGGCATTAACCATTTTGTACAATACAATTGGCAGCAGGCGATTGCCGATTCGCTCAGGGCATTATAAACCCTTGTCTGCCGCCAGCACTACATTCAGGATGTGAAGGGTAGCCTGGTAATAAAAAGAGGGTTGAATGTGCTCAAATTCATCTGAGCGTTTGTGGTAGTCAGGATGATCTTCTACCCCAAAATACAGGAATGGAATCTTCAGTTTATGAAATTCATACTGATCACTCTGACTGATCCAATTATCACCGGCATCTTCGTTATGATCGTGACCTGTTATCAGTTTTACGGTATTTGACTTTGCTGCGGCAGCATCCACAAAGCTTTTCAGTGCAGGATAAGGAGTTACACCACATACATACAATTCATTCTTGTCATTGCGGCTTACCATATCCAGGTTTACATTCAGCAGAAAGCGGTTAACAGGCACAGGAGGTGTTTTTACAAAAGCGGCTGCACCTTTCAGACCTTCTTCTTCACCATCGAAAGCCACAAAGATCAGGGTATGCTGAGGGGTGTGCTTTTTGAAATAACTCATCAGGGCCAGCAGACTACCTACCCCGGAAGCATTGTCATCTGCTCCATTGTAAATACTATCCTTTCCTGCCGGGTCTTTCTTAATCCCTAAGTGATCGTAGTGAGCGGTGATCACGATGATGGATGCTGACTTGCCTTTTATATAACCATACAGATTGGTGCCCATTACCTGTTTGTCTCCTTCCTGGTAATAGAAGGGATATTCGTAGGTCTTATTAAATGGTTGTAAACCAGATTGTTTGAAACGGTCTAAGAGATAGAACTGAGCCATCCGGCTGCCCTTGGAGCCGGTGCGGCGGCCTTCGAATTTATCGTCAGATAAGGTGCGGATGTCTTTAATGAGTTGAACAGAATCGATATTGGTTTGTGCTTTGGCAAACAAGCCTGTCAGGAGCAGGCCACACAGTATGGTTGTTTTCATAATCAGCTGGATGATAGTTTGCAATATAAACTATTTCGCTGCGTGCTATTACCCTGGGTAAAAAAAGCCGCCGTTGATAACTGTGCCTGCGGTATCAGTTATCAACGGCGAAAGTAATGGCCTGCGGCCGGCTTATGTATTTTTAGCTTAGCAACTGGTAGGCCAGTAAGGCACTCAGGTATGCCAGTGCTGTCATATAAACAAATTGAATAGCGGGCAATTTCCATGATTTGGTCTCTCTCTTCACGATAGCAAGTGTACTCATACACTGCATCGCAAAGGCATAAAACAGCATCAGCGAAATTCCGCTGGCCAGTGTGTATACAGGCCTGCCATCCCTCCAGGTAGCCCCACTCATCTTCTGTCTTAATGTAGCGTCATTGTCTTCTTCAGACTCACCCACACTATATAAGGTTGCCATGGTGCCAACGAATACCTCACGGGCGGCAAAGGATGTAATCAAAGCAATACCGATTTTCCAGTCAAACCCTAATGGGCGAATCGCTGGTTCTATTGCATGTCCAAGCCCTCCTGCATAGGAATTGGCCAGTCTTTCCATAGCCTCTGCCCTTTTCAGATCTTCTGTATTATTAGGCTGTGCTGCTTTTAACTGTTCATATTTAATGGAGACTGCTTCCATCTTTTTCGATGGCCCATACGATGCCAGGAACCAGAGGATGATAGATATTACCATGATCACCTTACCTGCATCGGTAACGAAGATCTTTGCTTTCTGCAGCATAGTTGTACCTACGTTCATCCAGCGGGGAGCACGGTATACAGGCAATTCCATGATGAAGTAGCTCTTTTCTCTGATCTTCACAAAGATTTTCAGGATCGCGGCAATGATCAGTGCCATCACAAAGCCTAAGAGGTACAATCCCATCATCACTAAACCCTGTAAATTCAGGATACCCAATACAGGTTTGTTTGGAATCACCAGGGCAATCACCACGGTATAAATAGGTAGACGGGCAGAACAACTCATGAGTGGTGTGATCAGAATTGTGATCAGCCTTTCTTTCCTGTTTTCAATATTCCGGGTGGCCATGATTGCAGGTACGGCACAAGCCACACCACTGATCAGAGGCATGACAGATTTCCCGTTCAGGCCCACCTGACGCATCAGGCGATCTGTGAGAAAACTGATCCTGGCCATATAACCGGTATCTTCCAGAATGGTGATGAACCCAAAGAGGATCATGATCTGCGGAACGAATACCGCGATTCCACCTAAACCAGCGATGATACCATTGATGAAAATATCGGAAAGTTGATTTTGTGGCAGTACATCAGACAACCAGCCGCTCAGCGCACCAAAGCCACCTTCAATCCAGTCCATCGGGAAGGATGCCAGCCAGAAGATACTCTGGAACATGATGGCCATGATGGCCAGCAGGATTACGTATCCCCAGAAACGGTGCAGCAGCAGATCATCGATTTTTTCTGTCTGTAACTGTTTCTGCAGAGGATCCGCTTCCACTACGGCGTTACGCATGATATGCTTGATACGGGCATAGCGTTGCATAATCTCATCGGCCTGTACCTTGGTTTTATTAAACTGGTGGGTTTCGATTGAACTGGAGATGGCCTGCTTCTGTGCCGCATTCAGGAAGTGCAGTTCATTGTGATTCACTGCTATGTGCATGGCAGCATAGTCACTCTTCACAGGTACTACTTTTTTGATATCAGTGATCAGCCCGGGGGCTAAAGCACGGCTATCTATAAAATCACGGGGAGGGGCAGACTGCTTTTCCCGGGTGACGAGTTCGATAATTTTTTTCAGTTCCGGGATCCCTTTGTTCTTGCGTGGGTTGATGGAAACCACAGGAACTCCCAGTTCTCTTTCCAGTCCGGCTTCATCGATTTCCACGCCTTTTTTACGGGCAATGTCCATCATGGTGAGGCCAATGATAACGGGGATCTTCAGGTCTATGATCTGGGAACAAAAGAGGAGGTTACGTTTCAGATTGGAAGCATCGGCAATAATGAGGATAATGTCTGGCAGCTCCTCACCCTGAGGATTTACCAGCACATCATACGTTACTAATTCATCGGCACTCTTGGGATAAAGGCTGTAGGTGCCGGGCAGGTCAATTATGTTGGCTTGCAGTGTGGCAGAAATGGTAGCCGCACCAGTTTTCTTGTCAACAGTTACCCCCGGGAAATTACCAACCTTCTGGTTCAGTCCTGTCAAAGCGTTAAATAACGAACTCTTGCCACTATTCGGATTCCCTACCAGCGCAATATTGATCTTTCCAATTTTGTTAGCCTGCATTCCTTATCTTCTCCGGTTAAAAGAACAAAACTAGGCATTTAAATGTCAGCTGATAGATCAATTCCGGAAAAAATGGGTTAAATAAAAAAACCACGGTAAAGACCGTGGTATTCATTTCTTTAACTATTGAACTTATTGTGATGAAAAGTTTAGCTCAAAAGTTTGTAAAGGCTATAGCTGATGGCTTCTCCGCCTTCAAAGGCTACTTTTCCTTTACCAGTTGCACTTGTTGCCTTCGTGGTATCTTCTTCCGGGCTTGTTTTGCGCTCCTGTTTCCCTTTGTAGCGATAATTATCTTCTGAAGAATCATTATTTGATTCGTGCTTGTCGTTTTTCTGATCGATTCCGTCAGTGGTCATTTTCAGCACCTGACCGCTGTCGTCTCCGTTATCTTCAAAGTCGTCCCAGTCATGATGATCATTCCAGTCATTGTCCCAGTTCCAGTTGCGGTAGTGGTTACGAACTTTTTTGTCCATTTCCACCTGTTTGTCAACCGGTACCCGGATGATGAGACGAACACGCTGATCACGGAATTTGCTGTCTCTCGGAATTGAGATACCTGCGGGCAGGTAAATCACGGTATCCTGCTGTGTAATTGGATAAGAGATTTCTTTTGCCAGTGTTCTCGCCTGGGAGATACTACGACCTCTTGCACTGCGTTGTACCTCGAGATAGAAACTATCATTCCTGCTTTTCTCTACACTTATATGGTAGTTATTAATAATTACGGTGTCGTCAGCCAGTCTCAGGTTCTCGTCAAAGAAACTTTCTTCTACCTGCACCAGGTTCTCCGCCTCTTTAAAGACGATCTTGCCCTTAGAAGGTTGCACGATGGCAAAATTTTCTTTTACAGTATTCCGTAATCTGAAGTCTTTTGCGACAGAAATACCTACCAGTATTGCAAACACAAGACCGGTGAACCAGAGGAAACTAAGGGTATAACCCACATAGCGGTTCGTCTGTTTTACACCCGTGAGTTTGCGGATGATGAATATGATAATCCCTACGATCGGTATACCGATCAACAGGAATACAGATGGCCAGAAAAGCAGATTTTGCAGGGTGCCTGACAACAGCAGGTCTTTGAATGGCAGAAGGACCGGAGAAGCAACTGTGATCATTACGCCTACTACCAGCAGGACGAGGAGAATGACTACAGCCAGGAAGTAAAAGAAGCCTTTAGTCAGTACGATCAGAACGCGGCCTAATACATCGAAAAAGCTACGGCCAAAACGTTCAATATCATTTCCAACTTGTCTTCCCCGGCCCTGAGAAAAATTTCGCATTTCGTTTCCGATATGCTTGAAATGGGCCTTGGTAGCGTTTATTTCATCCTGAACAGCAGTTTTGATGTTGTTCACATCTACACGCTCTCCTCTCATTTGCAGCTTTTCTGCTGCACTATTTGCTTCTGGTGTTACGATCCAGAGTATGAAGTATACCAGGATACCGGAACCGAAACCACCGATTGCCAGTAAGGCGAAGATGATACGGAAAACCACCGGGTCTACATTGAGGTAAGCCCCCAGGCCTCCGCATACACCTCCCAGCACCTTGGCATCCGGGTCACGGTATAAGCGCTTCCTGGTACGGAAACTATCATAGATAGGATCGCTGGCAGGTGCAGATTGCTGTTTGGCATTGGTGTCGTCGGTTTCTTCAAACTGATCAGGGGTACCCATTACAGCTTTTACACCAACTACATCATCATCCGTGATGCAATGTGCTCCTTTCTTTATTTTATCCTGAAAGATCTCTGCAATACGACCTTCAATATCACTCACAATCTCATCCGCACCTTCCTCCCTTGCAAAGTATTTTTTCAAACTGTCCAGATACTGCCGCAGTATCTCATATGCGCTATCCTCAATGGGAATAAGGCGGCTGGCCAGGTTTATGTTAATAATCTTTTTCATTACTCGTTGCTATTTATTAGATTTTAGTGTGGATGGATTTCTATTTACTTGTGAGCTGATGTACCGCATTGGCCAGTTCATTCCAGGTCTTTTCTAATTCCAGGTAGAATGCCTCTCCTTTTTCGGTCATGGAAAAATATTTTCTTGGAGGCCCTGAATTACTTTCTTCCCATCTGTAACTCAGCAATTCTGCGTTCTTTAACCGTGTTAATAAAGGATAAAGAGTGCCCTCCAGGATATCCAGCTTTGCTTCTTTCATTTTTTCAATAATGTCTGAAGGGTAAGCCTCTCCTTGCTTGATGATGCTCAGGATGCAGAATTCAAGCACGCCCTTTCGCATCTGTGATTGTGTGTTATCTATGTTCATGGCAAGTGAGCTTTATTAATTGTCTTACTATGTTCATAATGTTTTGTTTTTTGATTTCTACAATACAAAGATAAGGGGTTTTATACTACTATGCAATACACAATACCTTTTTAAACAAAATAATTTGCTTTGTTTATTACCCGTTAAAGCATAATTATCTAGTAACCAAGTACTTAATATTTTGGAGGTAGAGAAAATTTATGATGAGTGGTAAAAAAAATATCCTTTAACATATTTTTAAATCGTATATTCACGATACATCCCAGCTTTTATTATTTTTGTAGAACCATGAAAAAGGTTATCGGTATATTCCTTCTTGCACTGATGTGCATCCAACTCCTTCCAATAAAGGAGATGGGGAGGTTACTGTTTAATAACCAGATAGTGGAGGAACATCCTTCAGATGGATGCTCGGGTGATGATGTAGTCAAAATAGCCAAAGACTTAAAATGGCTGAAGCATCATGATCACTCTTTCCACGAACCTTCCCTTTTTCTCAGTAAGATCCATTTCTCAGTAATGGAGAACATTCTGAAAGGCCCTGTCAGGGAAATACACTGCCCCCCTCCTAATTGCTAAAGCTCACTCCTTATTATTTTCTATTGCATCAGGCATCCTGTGTCTTTTGATGCTGCTTTTACACATTTATTACTACTCAAACACAAAAATCTAATGGGATTGTTGTGCCTACGCTATAAAGCGCACAGGTACTTCTATTCCCATGACCAACCTACGCATAAGCGTAATTAAATTCTATTGACTATGAGCAGGCAAAATATATTCTCGAACGTCAAAGGCGACCTCTCGTCCGGTCTTGTTGTATTCCTGATTGCGGTGCCTTTATGTCTCGGTATTGCCCTGGCATCCGGCGCTCCGTTGTTCTCCGGTATGATTGCCGGCATTATCGGGGGCCTGGTGGTTGGTTCCCTGAGCGGTGCACAACTGAGCGTGAGCGGCCCTGCTGCCGGCCTTACAGCTGTTGTACTCTCTGCCATCACCAAGTTTGGCGTATTCGACGTATTTCTCATGGCAGTTGTTATCGGTGGCGTATTCCAGTTGGGGTTTGGTCTTCTCAAGGCAGGTACCGTAGCCAACTACTTCCCTTCTAATGTGATTAAAGGGATGCTCACCGCCATCGGTATTATTATTATAATGAAGCAACTTCCGCATGCCTTTGGCTATGATGCTGATTCTGAAGGAGATTTTACCTTTATCCAGGTAGACGGACATAATAGCATCTCTGCTTTGCTGTCCACTATCAACCACATCCACCTGGGTGCGACTATAGTTTGTGTTATTTCGGTGCTGATCATCCTCTACTGGAACAAGATTCCTAAAGTAGGGGTGATCCCTGCACCGCTGGTAGCCGTAATTACGCTGTAGTGCTGAATGCTATCTTTATTGCTATTGGCAGTAAACTGGCCATTGCACCTTCTCACCTGGTGAGCCTGCCGGTGCCTGAAAGCTTCGGAGACTTCATCGGACAATTTACCACTCCTGATTTCAGCGCCATTACCAACAAGGAAGTATGGATCGTAGGTGCCACTATCGCTATCGTAGCCTCAGTAGAAACCCTGCTGAACGTAGAAGCGACTGATAAACTGGATCCGCTGAAAAGACATACCCCTCCTAACCGTGAACTGCAGGCACAGGGTATCGGTAATATTATAAGCGGAATGATCGGTGGCCTGCCCATCACCTCCGTAATCGTACGTTCCTCTGCCAATATCAATGCAGGTGGCCGTACTAAACTCGCTACCATTACCCACGGTGTACTACTCCTGGTTTGTGCAGCCCTGATTCCTACCATCCTGAACAAGATTCCGCTGGCTACCCTGGCCGCCGTACTACTGGTGACCGGCTATAAGCTCTGCAAGATCTCCATCTTCAAAGAGATGTTCAAAAATGGTAAGTACCAGTGGGTGCCTTTCGTGGTGACGGTTGTTGCTATCGTATTTACCGATCTGCTCATTGGCATCTCATTAGGTATGGCGGTTAGTGTGATTGCCATTCTGAGAGGTAATATGCGTAGCTCCTACTATTTCCGCAAAGAGAAATACCATAACGGTGACAGCATCAAGCTGGAACTGGCACAGGAAGTGTCTTTCCTGAACAAAGCCAGCATCCTGCTCACCCTGGATCACATGCCGGAGAATACCACCGTAGTAATCGATGCAAGTAATACCACCTATATAGATTTCGATGTACTGGAATCTATCAGGGAATTCAAAGATGTAAAAGCAGCTCAGAAGAACATTAATGTGGTGCTAACGGGGTTTAAGAATGAGTATAAAATCCAGAATTCTGAAAATATTCCTGCTGATTACCAAGCCAATATTAGCTCCGGACACGTACATACTATATCCACCGGTAATCATGAGCAATTATTGAAAGAATTACAACTGAATTAAACGATTGTTAACCTGCCATTTAAAAACCAATTAAAAAACGTGAAAAGAATGAAAACATTAAATAAATCTCTGCAAGACAAACTGACTCCAGCTACTACCCTGGAATTATTGAAGAATGGTAACGCACGCTTCGTGGAAAACCTCCGCCTGCACCGCGATCACCTGGATCAGATTAACGAAACCCGCGATGGTCAATGGCCGATGGCTGCTATCGTGAGCTGTATGGACTCCCGCACATCTGCAGAACTGATCTTTGATCAGGGTCTGGGAGACATTTTCAGTATCCGCCTGGCTGGTGCTGTAATCTCAGAAAACGTACTGGGTAGCCTGGAATATGCTTGTAAGGTAGCCGGCTCCAAGTTCATCGTAGTGCTGGGTCATAGCAAATGCGGCGCGATCAAAGGTGCATGCGACAAGGTAGAAATGGGAAACCTGACTGCGTTGCTGGGTAGAATTACCCCTGCCGTTTATGCAGAAAAGACTATTAAAGAAAACAGGACCTCTCATAACCCCGCTTTTGTGGATGCGGTTACGCATATCCATACTCAGCGTTCTGTACAGGCAATTATGGAGCAAAGCCACATTTTACGCGAAATGATTCTCAATGGAGAAGTAGGTATTATCGGAGCCATGTACGATGTCGAAACCGGCGTAGTGACTTTCCTGGAAGATACACTGATTATTGGTGAGGAAGTAGAGAAAGAGCAACTGGAAGCTGTAACTGTGTAATACAAGCAATGGCTTGTGGTCATATACAAAGGAAAAGCCGCTCTGATTACAGGGCGGCTTTTTATTTTAGATCTTTCTAAGGCGCTCCACGGCCTTTTCAAGTGTTTCGTTCTTTTTGGCAAAACAGAACCTTACCACATGGTCGTCCTTACCATCCTCATAAAATGCCGATACCGGGATACTCGCTACCCCGAATTCTTTCGTGATCCGGATCGCAAATTCCTTATCTCCCTCCTCGGAAATACGGTCATATTTCATCAGCTGAAAATAACTACCGGATGAATGTAAGGGCGTAAAGCGGGTTTCTTTCATGAGAGACAGGAAATAATCTCTCTTTCCCTGGAAGAATGCCGGCAGGCTCAGATAGTGATCCGGCGTTTGCAGGAACTTAGCCAGGCCATGCTGCATAGGCGTATTTACAGAGAAGCAGAGGTACTGGTGTACTTTTCTATACTCCGCCATCAGGTGAGGCGGTGCTATACAATAGCCCATTTTCCATCCTGTATTATGAAATACCTTTCCGAATGAGAAAGTGACAAAACTGTTTTTCCGCAATGCAGGGTAGCGCAATATGCTCAGGTGCTCCTTACCATCGTAAATAAGGTGCTCATATACTTCGTCAGAAAGGATGAGGATATTATGTTCCGCCACTAGTTTCTCCAGTTCATCAATATCATTTTGGGTGAGAATACTCCCTGTGGGATTGTGGGGCGTATTCAGCATGATCATTTTAGTACGGGGTGTTATTTTGCTCCGAACCAGTGACCAGTCTATATGATAGTCAGGAAATGAAAGCGGAATGCGCACCGGTACCCCACCATTCACCAGCAGATTCGGAATGTAACTATCGTAGGCTGGTTCAAAGATGATCACCTCATCGCCCGGACCAATAACGGTGGCGATAGCTGTGAAAATGGCATACGTACCTCCCGGGGTGACTGTAATTTCCGTATCCGCATTAACGGTTTGCCCATAAAGTAAGCGGATCTTTCCGGCAATCGCCTCGCGCAGGGGCATAATACCCGGCATGGGGGCATACTGGTTATAGCCTGCTTCCATGGCCTCGTTTACAAGGTGCTTCAGGGTTTCGTTACAATCAAAATCAGGAAAGCCCTGTGACAGATTAATGGCAGCATACTGCGCAGCCAGGCCCGACATAACCGTGAAGATCGTCGTTCCTACATTGGGTAATTTGGACATATCTTAAAGGTACTTCTCTCCTTTGTTGCGCTTTACCTCTGCTACGTATTCCTTTATTTGCTGTTCATGGTCTTTGCGGCAGATCAGCAAAACGTCGTTGGTATCTACCACGATGAATTCATCGAGGCCCTGCAAAACCAGCAACTTATCGTGGGGAGCCCTTACCATACAGTTCGTAGCATCGATCATCATCACATTCTTACCCTGAATGGCATTGCCGGAATCATCCCTTTCCAGGTTTTCGTAGGCAGACGCCCAGGTACCCAGGTCACTCCATCCGAAATTGGCCGGGATTACGTAAACGTTATCAGCCTTTTCCATGATACCATAATCAATAGAGATATTGGTACACTGTGGATAGATGGTTTCAATCGCCTTTTTCTCCTCGGGGGTGTTTAGGGCGGAACTGTATTGTTCAAAAAGTTCGTCTACCTCCGGCAGGTAGGTCTTCAGAGCGGCGAGAATGGTTTTCACGTTCCATACGAAGATCCCGGCGTTCCAGAGGAAGTCTCCACTTTGTATAAAGGTCCTGGCCAGTTCTAAATTAGGCTTTTCAGTGAAGGTCTTTACGGGGTATACATTGTCCGCCACCTGCTGGGTTTCAAACTGGATATACCCGTATCCTGTGTCAGGTCGGGTCGGTTTGATACCCAGGGTCACCAGTGCACTGTGTTTTTGAACGAACATCAGGGCATTGAGACAGGTGCTGGTAAATGCGGTTGCATCCATGATCAGGTGATCGGCCGGCGCACAAATGATGTTTGCCTTGGGGTCCTGTCCGTAAATCTTGTGGGAAATATATGCAATGCAGGGCGCGGTGTTCTTGCGGAACGGCTCAGGCACAATGTTGTCAACGACCACATCAGGCAGCTGTTCCTGCACCTTGCCAATATAATGCTGGTGCGTAACTACAAATATGTTTTCCCGTGGAATAAACTGGGAGAATCGCTCATATGTCCATTGCAGAAGGCTCTTCCCCGTATTCAAAATGTCGAGGAATTGCTTGGGATAGTCTGTACGGCTATAAGGCCAGAACCTACTACCTATACCTCCGGCCATAATGGCCACATAAAAATGCCTGTTCACGTAAGTCATCGTGTCAAATAATTCCTTCCCGGATTAAATCATGTAAATGAATAATACCTATATACTTCTTGTCATCCAGCACTAACAACTGGGTAATATCATGTTGCCTCATCAACTCCAGGGCATTTACAGCCAATTCATCACATTGAATTGTTTTGGGGTGGCGAGACATGATATCACTGGCAGTCACATTGTCAGTTGACATACTTTTTTCCAGCATACGGCGCAGATCACCATCTGTGATAATCCCGCTAAGTTGGTCGTTGCTATCTAAAACGGCTGTTACTCCTAACATACCGGAACTAATAGCCACAATTACGTTTTTCAATGAGCTGTCCAGATATACCTTTGGCGCGTCGTGCTGACGGCAGAGATCCAATACCTTGAGATACAACTTTTTACCAAGTGTACCCCCCGGATGGAATTTTGCAAAGTCAGCTGCCGTAAAACCATGCCATTCTATTAAACACACCGCCAATGCATCGCCCATTGCCAATTGGGCAGTAGTACTTGTGGTGGGTGCCAGGTTATTAGGACAAGCCTCCTGGTCAACAGTTGTATTTAATAAGAGGTCCGCTTCCCTGGCAAGATAAGAATCGACATTGCCAGTTATGGCAATCAGCTTATTTCCAAAGCTCTTGACCAGCGGTACTAATACTTTGATCTCCGGCGAATTGCCGCTTTTCGAAATACAGAGAATAACATCTTCATCCCGGATCATACCCAGGTCCCCATGAATCGCATCAGCTGCATGCATGTAAAGGGCAGGTGTACCTGTAGAATTAAATGTAGCCACAATTTTCTGGCCAATGATAGCGCTCTTGCCAATACCAGTAACCACTACCCTGCCGGTACACCCCGCTATGAGGGCCACCGACTGCTCAAAGTCAGCATTGATAAACTTCTGAAGATTGTCTATCGCTGCAGCCTCCATCTGAAGGGTTCTTTTTGCTATAGCTGCTATATTAATATCCGTTCTGTTTTTCATGAGCACTGCAAAGTTAACCAGTATTAGGGAGATTCAATCCTATACATGCACCTATTTTATAATGAGTTGCGCTGAATGATTAATAATACACCTCCGCTTCTTTACCAGCTGCAGCCCCTACCTGCTGGCCCTGCTGCGAAATCGCATGCCAAAGCAGTACTGTACTTCATTTCGGATAAATTTAATTGGGGGTCAATGCAATTTTAGTTAACTTCGTGTCCCCTAAAAAACACATAAACAATATCCATAATTTGTTACTTTCTTTAGAGTTTATTTGTTTTAAATTTTGAATGCAATGGCTGTTGTAAAGGTAAGTTTGATAGATGCATTACGGGAACATTTTGGATTCGATTCTTTCAAAGGGAATCAGGAAATTATCATTAAAAGCATTCTTGCCCGCAAAGATACTTTTGTCATTATGCCAACCGGTGGAGGAAAGTCTCTTTGCTACCAGCTCCCGGCATTAATGAGTCCAGGATGTGCTCTGATCGTCTCTCCGCTCATAGCTTTAATGAAAAACCAGGTAGATCTAGTACGCTCCTACAGTAGCAAGGATAATGTAGCGCATTTTCTAAATTCTACCCTTTCTAAAGCTCAAATCAAGAAAGTAAGAACCGATCTCCTTTCCGGAAAAACCAAAATGTTATACGTAGCACCGGAAACATTGACCAAGGCTGAAAACCTGGAGTTTTTTAAGGAACTGGAAATCTCTTTCATAGCAGTAGACGAAGCTCACTGTATCTCAGAATGGGGACACGATTTCCGTCCTGAGTACCGCCGTCTCAAGGAAATGATAGAAATGATCAATGCCGATCTGCCTATCATCGCCCTCACCGCTACCGCTACTCCTAAAGTACAAAGCGACATCGTCAAAAACCTGGGTCTCCGCGATCCACAGGTATACCTGTCCTCCTTTAACAGGCCGAACCTCTATTATGAGATCCGCCCAAAAAGGAAGAAAGAGCAGACCATTCGCGAAATCGTCAAGTTTATCCACCTGCATAAAGGTAAAAGTGGTATTATCTATACCCTGAACCGTAAAACCACCGAAGAACTGGCGGATATGCTCGTGGCTAATAATATTCGGGCAGTCGCTTACCATGCAGGTCTGGATGCCGGTACCCGCGCTCAGCGTCAGGATATGTTCCTGCACGAAGAATGTGAGGTCATCGTAGCTACCATCGCCTTCGGTATGGGTATCGATAAGCCGGACGTTCGCTTCGTTATACACTACAACATTCCCAAGAGCCTGGAGAACTACTACCAGGAGACTGGTCGTGCAGGTCGTGACGGACTGGAAGGTATCTGCGTATGCTTCTACTCTTATAAGGATGTACAGAAACTGGAACACCTGATGCGCGACAAGCCGCTCAGCGAAAGGGAAATGGGCGCTCAGCTCATCAACGAAACAGTTGCCTACGCTGAAAGCTCTGCCTGCCGCCGCAAAGTGATCCTTCACTACTTCGGCGAGAAGTACGAAGAACACCAATGTAACGGGGCCTGCGACAACTGTCGTAATCCAAAAGAGAAAATTGAAGTGAAGAACCGCGTAGTAATCGTACTCAAAGCCATCCAGTCGCTGGAAGAACGCTTTGGCACGGACTACGTTGTCAATATCATTACCGGAAAAAGCAACCCGCAGATCACGACCTATGGTCACAACCAACTGGAAGTGTTCGGCGAGGGTAAAGAATTCGATGCGCACTTCTGGAATTCCCTCATCCGCCAGATGATGCTGGAAGACCTGATTGCCAAAGACATCGAAGAATATGGCCTGCTAAAGATCTCTGATAAGGGTAAAAAGTTCCTCAAGACGCCTTACTCTATCATGGTCTCACTCAACCACCAATTTGAAGAAGAAGGCAATGAAGAAGATGATGTAGCTGCAGAAGCCCAGGCTTCCGCCGATCCTGTTCTCTTCGAAATGCTGAAAGAGCTGCGTAAAAAGGTAGCAAAAGAAAAGAACCTCCCTCCATTCGTTATCTTCCTGGAAACCTCCCTCGAGGATATGGCTACCCAGTACCCCACCACCGTGCAGGAACTGGAGAAGATTCAGGGTGTAAGCAAGGGAAAAGCTGTACGCTATGGCAAACAGTTCGTAGATGTCATCTCTAAATATGTAGAGGAAAATGACATCGTAAAACCGGATGACTTTGTCATGAAGAGTGTGGTGAATAAGAGCGGTCTGAAAGTGTTCATTATCCAGAATATCGATAAGAAAATGCCGCTGGAAACCATTGCCCGCAACAAGGAACTTACTATTCCGCAACTGCTGGACGAAATGGAAACCATCGTGGCGAGTGGCACCAAACTCAATCTTGACTATTGCCTTGATGAAGAACTGGATGATTATGCCCAGGACGAAATCATGGAATACTTCAAAGGTTGCGAGACCTCCAGTCTGGCCCTGGCCCGCGAAGAACTCATCGATAGCGATTACACCCTTGAACAATTGAAATTGATGCGTATTAAGTTCCTCGTTGTTTACGGGAACTAAAAAACCAACTATGGGACATGATTTGATCAGGGCTGCTATTGCACCTGTAAGGGAGAAGATTATTCAACATCCGTTATATCATGAAATGCAACGCATGGAAGACATCAGGTCTTTTATGCAGTATCATATCTTCGCTGTATGGGATTTCATGTCACTCTTAAAATCTTTGCAACGCCATCTTACCTGCACCACCCTGCCATGGGTACCTGCAGGCAATGCTGCTACCCGCTACCTGATCAATGAGATTGTAACAGGCGAAGAAAGTGATATTGATCCTGATGGCAAACGCGTCAGTCATTTCGAACTATACCTGGAGGCGATGAAACAGGTAGGTGCAGATACTTCAGTAATGGAGAATGCCCTGCTGTCTCTGCAAAAAGGTGTAGCCCTTACCGATATATTTGCCACCTTCCCTCCTGCCGCCAGATCATTTGTACAACATACCTTTGACCTGATCGAAAATGCACCTATTCACGTGCAGGCTGCTGTTTTCACCTTTGGCCGTGAAGACCTCATTCCTGATATGTTCGTAGCGCTGGTTAATGATCTGGACAAGCAATTCCCCGGACAGATCAGCCTGTTCAAATATTACCTGGAGCGTCATATTGAAGTGGATGGTGATCACCATAGTCACCTTGGTATGGAGATGGTACAGGAACTTTGTGGTACTGATACCCGTAAATGGGAAGAAGCCGCCAGCGCATGCCGCGAAGCATTGGAACAGCGAAATGCGCTGTGGACAGGCATTCTGGAAGAAATTCGTATAACTGTAACAATTTCTTAGAATAATATTTGGATTTTAAATTCAGATTTTGTTATCTTTGCACTCCCTTCGAGAGAAGGATGTGAGAAAAGAGATGGTGTGGTAGCTCAGTTGGTAGAGCAAAGGACTGAAAATCCTTGTGTCGCCGGTTCGATTCCGGCCCTCACCACGAAGCCTGTAAGCTAAGCGCTTACAGGCTTTTTTTATTCCCTCTATTCTCCGTTTACTCCTACTTGACTGATTGAATGGATTGGTTGTAGAGAGGGAGTTCAACTGAACCTGCTTGAACAAAATCGAGTAGGAAGAAAGCCGGTCATGCCGGCTTTCTGTCCTCTCACACCACCGTACGTACCGACCGGTATACGGCGGTTTGTCAGAATAACTTAGTTTGGTGAGTTGTTTTCCAGTAATAGTGATTGGCGAACCCTACATACCCTTGTTTAGTAAAGTAGTCGTTGTTCAAGGCTCGGTGCAGTATTGCACTGTTTGCAATGCGGCAGTAGCCTTTACGACTGTTGCTCCACTCATAAGCTTTACCCACATTAATTCCCAACATTTTCAGGTTTTTCCACCGTGTTGATGGCCTTTTCCATTGTTTCCATATTCCCATTCTTAGACGTGTTCTTACCAACCTGTCCAGTTCTTCCATTCTGCTTTTGGCCGTGGCTATCCGAAAGTAATTCACCCAACCTACTATTATGGCCTCCATCTTCTTTATCTTGTCTTTCACTTTGCCGGGGGCTTTACGCTGCGTTTGATCCTTCATCTTCTCTTTAATCTTTCTCAGCGATTTAGATGCAATGCGCACTGCCCACCCTTTCTCTCTTCGATAAAAAGAGAAACCCAGAAGCGTACTCTCTATCGGACGGCTCACTTTACTTTTTGTACGGTTTACTTTTAGCTTTAGCTTCTTTTCTATGAACTCGGTGATTGTTGACAGCACGCGCGTCGCTGACTTTTCACTTTTCACGTAGATGCTACAGTCATCGCAATACCGTACAAACCGGTGGCTTCTTGCCTCTAACTCTTTGTCCAGTTCGTTTAAAACAATGTTGCTCAGCAGGGGGGAGAGAGGGCTGCCTTGAGGAGTGCCTTCCTTACGTTCTATCACAACCCCATTTTCCATCATCCCGCAATTCAGGTATGAGCGCAGTAGTTTCAGCGTCCTCTTGTCAGCTATCTTTTGGGCCAGAAGCGACATTAGCCGGTCATGGTTCACCCGATCGAAAAACTTGTCTAAGTCCAACTCCACTACCCATTCATAGCCGTCGTTCAGGTTTGTTTGTGCCTGATACAATGCCTGATGAGCGTTCCGGTTTTCTCTAAACCCATAGCTATAATTGGAAAACTCTCCTTCATACTGTGGGCTTAGCCATTGGGATATTGACTGGGTAATTAGCCTGTCGATTACAGTAGGTATTCCCAACATTCTTTTACCGCCGCCATTTTCCTTGTCTATTTCTACTTTCTTAACTGCCTGGGGGCCGTACCTGCCTTCTAAAATACTGGTCCGCAACGTCTGCCAGTTCGTATTCAGGTAGTCACGAAGTTCATCGGTCTGCATACCATCTATACCCCCCGCTCCTTTATTGGCAGTTACCTGCTTAAAGGCTTTTTGTACATTGCGGATATCTAATATTTCTTCCAGCATACTATTACTTTGAAAAAAAAAAATCATCCCGGCGTCACTCCCATTGATTGCATGATGAGGCTCAACTCCTCCTGTGTTTTACTTTCAGCTTCCGGCTTATCCTCGCACAGGTAGTTTTCCAGTGTTCTTCCGTTGTGATCGCCTCGCTCATAAACGGCTTGTTCATTTTCGCCATTCTAACATTCGGTCCTTCTTCCTTTTGTGAGACTTCTGCTTTTGCCTTCGTTTCGGGATGCAGCTCGTTGCCGGCTTACTATGACCTCGGCTGACTTCTGATGGCACCTTGAAGCCATTCTTTATGCTGACTTCTGTTTCCGCTTCGGTATTCTCTCATACCTCTGCCGGATTGCCAGCAGATCTCCCAGGGTAAGGTTATACGCTTTCCATTCATGTAGCCCCGGTATTTACACAACATGGTTCCGTGCAGTATAGGGCTTTTGTCTGTGATGCGACATCGCCCACCATGCCTTGCCTTGTATACCATTTCTGTTCGTGGGCTCGAATGTTTGCCGCCGGCTTCCTTCAGATTCGTGGTCACCCACGACACCCTTGCCTTTGGCTAATGATACGTACTGCAACGCTCATTCAGGACTTACACCTTAGAGCTTATAACCATGCCTGGCGCACATCGATAGAGCCGCACGTTATTGCATGCGGCTCCTGTGCTTGCCGATGGGGTCGCCGGAACAAATAAAGGATGCTTCACCATCATTTGTAAAAGGGAGAGCCCATCTCACGACTGGCCTCTTCAACGGTATCTCCATCAAAGATTTTCACCGTCAGACTGGCATTTGCATTTTTCGCTTGTTGCGCGTACAGTCCAGTGGCAAATTCCTTGCGTTTTCTTCAGAATCGAATTCGTAAAATCCCCCTATGGTGTGTGTACCAATTCCTAAAAGCCATGTTTTAGCTACTAATCCTTTCACCTCTTTCAGCTGTTTGTTCACCATACTCCATAACTCTTCGGTAAACTGCGGAACAATTGTTTGAAATTCTCCGTATAGAAAAACCCTTCTGATTGAATTACTCATTTTAATACTTTTTAGTTGTTAAATGATAAAACAAAAGTAGAAGGAGCATGAGTAACAAATGTTGTCATATGACAACATTTCAGAGCTTAGCTTTCAATTTACTCAGGGTGGAATTTGTCATGCCTAAATAGGAAGCCACCGCTTTGCTTGAAATCCTTGTCAGTAGCATAGGCTCATGTTCCAATACCCATTTCAGTTTATCTATTCCATCCATCCCAAGAAAACTGTAGATCCGCATTTGCGCATGGATAAAGGCAAATTCAATCGTCTTGTTATAGAACAGTTTAAACGGAGGATATCTTTCCGTCAGATTAAAAAATGATACTTTGTCAATCACCATGAGTTCAGAAGGCTCGTGCGAAATAAGTATATCTCTCGAAGGTTTTTGTGTAATCAGACTTGTAATGGAAGTAATGAAACTATTTTCGAAAGCAAAATAGGCGGTTATCTCGTTCCCTTTCTTATCAATTTCATATAATCTCAGACAGCCTCTATGAATAAAATAGAAATGTCCACAAATATCTCCTTCCCGCTCTATCATCTCATTGCGGCCGACCTTTATAAGCTTAAAAGCGCTGGCTACTTTTTCTGACTCTTCTTCATTGAGTAATGTATTCTTTTGGAGAAAATTTTGAAGTGATAAGGTACTCATGATTGAAAAGATTTCTTCTGAAAAAGCAAAGGAGAATGGACATGTTCTGATGCAAAGATAGTTAAAGTGTTAAGCCCAAACACAGGTTAGGAATCATTACAATGGAACCTTTACAAAAAGACCACCATGGCGGTGGCAACAGAACTCTTTCGTTGCTTATCGAGGGAAAACAGTACCAATGGAAGCAGCAATTTATTACAGGTTTGGAAATCAAGCAATTGGCAAACCTTCCTACTGACTGCATCATTTATTTGAATATTCCCGAACCGTGGAAGGATGAACTGGTTGAAAATGATACGAAGGTGGATCTAGCGCGTCCTGAAATTGAACATTTTTACATACTACATAAATTAAAGTATACTATCGATGGACAGCAGTATGAATCCTCCAGCCAATATATACGCGGTAAGCAGATCAGACACCAGGGTCAGATTGCTTCTGATAAGGATATTTTCCTTGCTATTAGAGGTCCGTGGGAGGATGAGCTAATAACCGATGATGCCTTTGTGGACCTAGCGCGCCCTGGAATAGAGCATGTCTTTTCCAAGGATCGTAAACATTCATTTACAATCATTATAAATGGAGAGGACAAGGTTTGGGAGGCGTTGAAGATTGAGTATAAGGATGTAATTGCACTCGCATTCCGTCATGCGTTCCAACCTGAATAATGTAAGTGACTTTTCATAATACGCCAGGTAATATTCGGGATCCATTGCAATTGCCTGGTCGAATAAGGGAATTGCCTTGTCATAATATCCGCTGTCATATGCAGCAACGCCTTTTTCCACCAGCGCCATCGAGCCACCCTCCTGAGCAAACATCGGTAAACCGAATAAACCCAGCAGGCAGGTAAATAAAAATGATCGCATTATATAAATTTTAAAAACACATGAACTTAATGAACAGTATTCCAGATATAGATGAGAACTACTCCTTTCCCCGTTCTAAACATGAGATGCATTCTCTCCGGGTATTCCACAATTTGTATCAGTATTTTAGTACTTCTGGGTGCAAACAATGAATGGCATCAAAAAGGGCCACCTTTTCAGATGGCCCTTGTATCAGTAGTTTATTTCTTTTTACATACTACAATGTGATTCAGGAAAGCATCGTATCGCTTTGGCAATATCGCATCCAGGAACATCACCCAGATATTCATCAGGGAGATCACAACATTGGTCACCAGCTTTCTCAGCGGCGGGAAGAAGTTGAACTTGGACAGAATGGAACTATCCATATACGACATCCTGATCTGGGCCTGTGTCTGTACAGAAGTACCCAGCTTTTCGTAATACACGATTTCAAATCCTTTACGCTCCAGCAGGCTCTTTAAACCAAAAGATGTATAACGGCTGCAATCATTCGGTGCCTCATGCTCCGCTATCAGGAACGGCATGGTGATCAGAATCGTACCACCCGGTTTCATCACCCTGTGCAGCTCAGAAATCATATCCTCCAGGTTGAACACATGCTCAAACACTTCGGTGGACAGTACACTGTCAAACGAATTATCTTCCAATGGCAATGTCAGACCATCATAAAACACATCTATCTGCTCATTCTCATGGCTATGCCCTTCCCCCTGGAAATCTACACCTATATATTCATCTACGTTAATAAGGGTCTTATAAGGCTTGCTACCACAACCAAAGTCCAACATACGGCCATAAAGCACATTGAAGTGCTTTTTCAGGTTCGAGATCAACAGATTACGAGTTATGTAGAACGACTGATTAATGGTCGGATTGAAATCTTTGCTTACATTTTTCATAGTGACGCCAAAATTACATTTTTACCCGGTAGTCTGTCATTTTCCTTTCAAAAAACACCTGCTTACCTAAATTCACTACGCCAGTAAAGTGAATACCAATCCGATCAATGCCGGCAACCCCTGCACAAAGAAGATCTTCTTCGCAGCAGTCAGCGCACCAAAGATTCCGGCAATCACTACACAACTCAAAAAGAACACGGCTATATGCTTTTGCCAGGCAGGATCACTGATAAAGAATGACCAGATCAGGCCTGCTGACAGGAAACCATTGTATAATCCCTGGTTAGCGGCCAGGCCCTTCGTTGGCCTGAATAGCTCTGCTGGCAATTGTTTGAATGTTCGTTTACCCGCCGTCTCCCAGGCAAACATTTCCATCCATAAGATGTACAGGTGTTCCAGTGCAACCAGTGCAACAAAGATCTTCGCAATTATAACCATATTTTCAGTTTTTTTGGTAGTAGTTCATGTGGCTTTTAAAAGCCGGCGGCAGGCCTTGATTTAATACCCGGATCAGGTTTCTTTTGATTATGCTACAGGACGATTTGGATCTGTAATCCATTCACTCCATGATCCCGCATATAATTTAGGAACAGGATAACCCGCATATACAGATAGCAACACATTGTACGCCGCAGTTACACCGGATCCACAATAGAATACCACATTCCCCTTTGCAAATTCCTCTTTGAAATGCTCCTTATATACTGAAGGAGCTGCTACTCCTTCCGCCCCTATCTGTGCATTAAACGGTTTAGAAATCGCCGTTGGAATATGCCCTGCTACCGGATCAATCGTTTCATTCTGACCCGCATACCTGTCTGCAGTTCTGCTATCGATCAGGCAGGTATTCCCCGCTTCGATAGATGCCATCACTTCTTTGGCAGAAGCCAGCATGCTATCATTAAAATGTGGTACAAACTGCTTTGGTTGCAATGGCATTATATCAGCAGTTAAAGGATACTCCCGTGCTGCCCATACCGCTTTACCGCCATTCAGTACAGCTACCTTTTCATGACCGGCCCAGCGCAATAACCACCACATCCTGGCCGCCGCCATAAAACCGGCTGTCGCATCGTACACCACTACCTGGATATTTTCATCAATGCCCAGTTTAGAGAGTGTCTTTACCAATGCATCTTTCTTTGGCAATGGATGCCGGCTGGTTTTCCCAGCTATGATTTCTCCGGACAGGTCATAATGCAGGTCTGCATATACCGCACCCGGAATGTGCGCTTTCTTATATTCTTCTACCCCCCATTTTTTATCAGCCAGCGAAAAGCTGCAATCAACAAACAGGAAATCAGGATTGTGCAAATTTTCCATAGCCTCTTTTGGCTGGATGAAAGTTGTAAAGCTCATTGTCTGTTATTTTTTAAAACACATAGGGTATCAGTCGCCATGTGTGTTTCTTATACTGTAGATACTCTTCTCCGAAGTTATTGATCAATACCTTTTCTTCTATATACATTCTATACAAAAACGCAGCAGTGACTGGTAATACTGTAATCAGAAACGCAATGTAATTATTCATTGCAATGCCATTGCCTACAAATGATACTAATGAGCCCAGATATGAAGGATGCCGCAAATATTTATACACACCATGCTGCACGATCCTGTGATCATCCCGGATGCTTACATCTACCGTAAAGTAGTGGCCCAGGGTATAGATCGAATAAAACCGGAACAACATTCCCATTATGATCATCGCTATTCCAAACTTAGAAAAATAGGCATAGCTGGTGAACGGGGCTGCTGTATGTTCCGCTACAAACGATCCAAGTGGCAGCGTAGCCATAATCGTCACCCAGATCCAGAGCAACGATTTCCTGTCTGCTTTCTGTTTTTCCTGTGGTCCGGAACGAAAAATGCGGTTCAGAAAGATCTCTGAAGCCAGCCAGAAAGCGACAATAGTTGTGTATAACATAAAGATGCAGGTTTTTCGATAGGTCTGGTGCTCATTCACCTCAGATGGTTTTTACATCTCCATTTTCATAGGCGATGATCACAGTGGGTTTTAGGTTCAGGAACAGGCCTGTCTCTACAACGCCGGTAAGCGTTTTTAATTGTTGATGCAGCAGCTCCGGTTCGCGGATTACGCCAAATGAACAATCTATTATATAGTTGCTATTGTCAGTAATATAAGGCTTGTCATCTCTCGTTCTGAGAGTTGGATGTCCCTGCAGGGCCTGCAGTGTTTTGAATACCAGCTCCCAGCCAAAAGGTACGACTTCTACCGGTAATGGGAACTTCCCTAATGTCCTTACATATTTTCTTTCATCACCTACTATCACACGGTGCCTGCTGGCCAATGCCACAATCTTTTCTCTGAGCAGGGAACCACCGCCGCCTTTGATCAGTTGCCCTTCTTCACTGATCTCATCTGCTCCATCAATGTCCAGGTCCAGCTGCTGGATCTCGCTGAATGATGTAATGGGGATACCCAGTGCCATTGCCTGCTTTTCCGAAGCGATGGAGGTAGCCACTGCCCGGATATTCAAGCCCTCCTTTACCATCTGACCAATCCTTTCGATCGCCCAGTAAGCAGTAGATCCTGTACCCAATCCTACCAGCATACCTGGTTGTACCAAAGCAGCGGCTTTATCGCCAGCAGCTTTCTTCGCTTTTGTGATTGCATCCATGTGTATGACTCTTTAGAAATTTAATGCTAGTGTACAGCAATATAAGCCTTATTTTTACGATCTACCTTACACCACACTATGAATATCGACTCGCACAAGGGATCAATGACCACACTTCTTCGTATCAGGGCTATCCTCACCGGTTCTGTCGGCAATCTCGTCGAATGGTATGACTGGTATGCCTATGCTGCATTTGCAATTTACTTTGCCCCCTCCTTTTTTCCCAAAGGGAATCCTACTGCACTGCTACTGGATACTGCGGCCATCTTTGCCGTAGGCTTTCTCATGCGCCCGGTAGGCGGATGGCTCTTTGGAACGATTGCTGATCGTACGGGTCGCAGAACAGCTATGACATTATCTGTGCTGCTGATGTCGCTGGGTAGCCTCATGATTGCAATAGCGCCTACTTACCAGACTGCCGGTTTATTTTCCCCTGTGTTATTATTGCTGGCACGCCTACTTCAGGGTTTAAGTGTAGGCGGTGAATATGGTACTTCTGCTACCTATCTCAGCGAGATCTCCACACCTGATAAAAGAGGCTTTTACTCCAGCTTTCAATATGTGACCCTGATCGGTGGCCAACTCATTGCACTGGGTGTACAGTTAGTATTGCAGAAAGTATTTCTTACCCCCGATCAGTTACATGCCTGGGGATGGCGCATTCCTTTTGTAATAGGTGCAATGCTTTCCCTGTTTGCACTGATCATCCGCCGTCATATGGAGGAAACAATCGCTGTGAAAAAAGGAGATGAAAAACGTGGTTCACTCAAAGTCTTGTTCAATGAACATCCCAAAGCGATTATGATTGTGGTGGGATTGACGATGGGAGGTACGCTGGCTTTTTATACCTACACTACTTATATGCAGAAGTTCCTGGTGAATACAGTACATCTTACCAAAGAAAGATCGACCGTGCTTACCTTCTGGCTCATGCTGATCTATGCTTGTATACAACCCCTCTGCGGACTGCTGAGTGACAAAATAGGACGTAAACCTTTGCTGATCACTTTTGGGGTGGCAGGCACCTTATTTACAGTACCCATCCTCACGGCGGTAAGTCATGCCAGTACAGAAACGGCAGCCTTTCTTTTATTATTAACAGCATTACTCATTGTAAGCGGATATACCTCTATTAATGCCGTTGTGAAAGCAGAATTATTTCCGGCCCAGGTACGTGCATTAGGTGTAGGATTGCCTTATGCATTGACGGTGGCGATCTTTGGCGGTACGGCGGAATACATTGCTCTTTATTGTAAGAAAATAGGACATGAATCTTTGTACTATTGGTATGTGACTGTTTGTGTGTTTATTTCCCTGTTAGTGTATGTGTTTTTAAGAGATACAAAAAAGACATCTTATATGAACAGGGAACTATAAAAAGAAGACCAATGAATCGTCCATTTGATGATATGCCCTATGGCTATCCCCCGGCATTTTGCTATCCCCTTACCGAGATATGCATGTACATTCTCTTTCTCTTATGTTTATACCATGCCTGGAAACAAGGCATCTCCAAACTCGCCTACTTACTGGGCGGTTTCGGCTTTGGCCTTCTCCTGGAATACGTAAATGTAAGAGCCAACGCCGGCTATAAATACGGCCATTTCCTGCTCATGATCCGCGACATCCCTGTAGGCATCGGCGCAGGCTGGGGCATCATCATGTACACCTCCCGCCTCATTACCGAAAGCATGAACATGCGGATCTGGCCAGCCGCCGCCATGGAAGCATTATTGGCCTTAAGTATCGACTGGAGCATGGATGTAGTCGCCTATCGCCTGCATATGTGGCACTGGAACTGGGAAACAATTATCAACCCCTCCGTAGCCCTCTCTGCACAATATTTCGGCGTTCCCTGGGGCAATTTCTACGGCTGGTTATGCGTGGTGTTTTTCTACTCCCTCTTTTCCCGCTATCTCGAAAAGACCCGCACCTGGAAAGTAGTCATTCCCATACTAGCCATCCTCATTTCACAAGTCGCCTTATATGTCACCCTGTTCCCCATCTCTTTTTTTCTAAAAAATCATTTTAATATTCTGAGCGCAGATAAGTTAGTGTTTACCCTCCTTTTCTTTGCAACACTAACAGCAATTGAGATATATAAAATGAAACGACGACCACTCTCCTTACCCTTCATCACCTGGCTGGTGCCGGCATGGTTTCACATGTACTTTTTCTGCTGGTTATTCATTGGTGGCTTTGCACAGGAAAACACATGGATGACCATTCTCAGTGTATTGAGCTTATTAGCAGGAACGCTTATCCATTGGCTATTGATTTTAAGCACTAAATCCCGAACTTAGTGACCACTAATTAATCAATCATGGAAAAGGAATCAAGGGCGCTTAAGATCAGCAAAATTGCAGCAAAATCGGCCATCCGTTTATTTGTCATCATCGTATTTGTAGGCGCACTCCCATTTATCACAGGTGAACAACCCTGGAGTAAAAGGCTGGATGGAGCACACTTCGTCATCCCAAATAAACTGACCCTGATAGCACCTGCCCTGCTCTTTGCAGGTCTGCTCACACTGATCATCCTGGTGATCAAAAAGAAATACACCGTTATTGATTACAACTGGCTGCTGGTACTGAATGCAGTCATCCTGCTGGCTTATATCGCTATGATCTACATCCGGCTGTATTCGCTCATTTTTGTATAATCATAATATCTACTCCATTGCTCCTGACAGAAGAACATGTAATAGGTTTAGCCCCGGACGACGCTTCCCGTAAAGCGGGATCCGCTTTAGCAAGTCCGGGAAAATGGGTAAGCAAAGGCGCTAATGCGGACGCCCTGTGGGGGGAATGCCAGGGTAGCGGTAGCAAGCCGTATCAAACCCAGGTAGACATCGTAAACGTAGCATTCAAATGCAGCTGCCCAAGTCGCAAATTTCCCTGCAAACATGGTATAGGATTGATGCTCCTCTACGCCCGGCAAAAAGACGCCTTCACAGACAATACTCCTCCCGCATGGGTGAGTGAATGGCTATCCAAACGCGCTGAAAAGAAAGTTGAAAAAACAGATAAACCGGTAGACGAAAATGCGCAGGCCAAAAGACTACTCGCCCGGCAGCAAAAAGTAGCCGATGGTATCACAGAGCTCATGCTTTGGATAAAAGACATCGTTCGTAATGGCCTGCTGCAAATCCCTGAAAAAGGAGCTGCCTACTGGGAAAATATGGCCAGAAGAATGGTAGATGCACAGGCACCCGGTCTTGCCGGCATGGTCCGCACTTTAGGCGAAACCAATTTCTATAGCGAAGGCTGGCAATTCTCTTTTCTTGATCAATTACTGCGTATCTATCTCGTAATACAAGGCTATACACAAAGTGCTGACCTGGATGAACTCCTGCAACAGGAGCTCCGTGCCCTGATCGGTTTTACACAAAACCAGGAAGCGCTCAAACTACAGACAGGTATTAAAGATAGCTGGCTGGTGCTCAGTAAACAAACCAATGAGGAAGAAAACCTGGTTACTGAACGCTACTGGCTCTATGGACAACAAAGCCGGCAATCAGCACTGGTACTGCAATTCTATGTCAGGAACCAGACAAGACCTGAAGTACTCATTACACCTGGTATTGCACTGCAGGGAGAACTTGTTTTCTTCCCCTCCCCCACTCCTCTCAGGGCCATTATCAAATATCCTGTCTCGAATGTTTCCCTGCCTGAAGTTCCAGGTCTGGAAGGCTGGACACAGGTGACAGATACTGAAACTACACTGTTCGAACAAATGCCTGTGCGCAGTGAAAGACCTTATATTGTACAGCAATTGACACCAGTACAACACAATCTGCAATGGTGGCTCAAAGACCAGGAAGAAAGATTAATGCCGCTGAAAACCGGCTATTCAAACATCTGGAAACTCCTTGCCCTGAGTGGTGGTAAACCACTGAACATGGCATTGCTGGGCAAGGAACAACAATATGAACCTTTGGGCGCATGGCATAACGGCTCTTATAAACTATTGTAATCGAGGGACAAAACTTATGTGGAATAATATTGTTAACACCGTCCTGTTAGGTACAGGCAAAAAGCAACTGCGCAAAGACGATCTCCCCCCTGCATTATCCGCTGTAGCTGATACCGTATTGGGAGACAAATCACTGGATGTGGAAACCCAATTTCTGCACCTTGCCGCTATTGCACTCAACTATCGCCAGAGTGGCGTCACAGCACTACAGGATAGCAGTGTCACACTGGAAGCTGCTCCTGACGAAGTACTCCCTTATTGTAGTCCTGCTGCATGGCAGGCATTGCACACCGCTATCGACATGGACTTACATGCCCTCATCCTCTATTGGATGGAAGCCTGTGCTGCGGCTCAACAAATCGCTCCTCCTGAATTCATTCCTACACTGATGGATATGTCTATCAGGGAAAAACAATGGAGAGAGCTCGCTGTTGCCGTTTGCGGAAAAAGAGGTGAATGGCTCGGCCAGCTCAATCCTGCATGGGCTTTTAAAAAATCTGATAGTACTGAAGAACGCTGGCAAACAGGTTCGCTGGATGAGCGAAAGCAAGTGCTGACTGCATTACGCCAGGAAAATCCTTCACAGGCAAGGGAATGGTTGCAAAAAACATGGTCACAGGAAAACGCCGCTACCCGTGCAGAACTCCTGAAAGTATTGCAGATCAATGCAGGCGAAGAAGATATTCCCTGGCTGGAAACATTGCTCACTGACAAGAGTTCCAAAGTAAAAGATGAAACATGGTCACTCCTCAAACAGTTATCCACATCCTCTATTGTGCAGGTTTACTGGCAATTATTACAACAAAGCATTAAGCCTGCCAAAAAAGGATTGCTTAATAAAAAATCGCTGGAGATCAGTCTGCAATTGCCCTCTGATAAACGGATCGCAGATTCAGGTATCCAGTTATTAAGCAGCTCAAAAAGTGCGAATGATGATATTTTCATTCTCTATCAGCTCACCACTTATGTCCCCCCTGCCTGGTGGGAAGAATACCTGCAAACAGATAAGAAAGGTGTACTCTCGTATTTTAATAATACAGAACTCACAGAGAAATTCATACAGGCACTGGGTTTAGCCGCCAGCCGTTTCAAAGACCTGGATTGGTTTCGGCTTATAATAAAAGAAGGTGAAGACTTTTTCATGGACGCATTCAACATATTACCCGCTCACGAACAGGAGACCTATGCTCTCAGGTTCTTTGAAAAAGAAGTACAATTCATCATCCGTTGTTTCAGCGAAAAAGATTACGAATGGGGATTACCCATCACCCGGGAACTGTTCAAATGGATTGCTAAAAATCCATACCAGTACAACCGTAATTTCTTTGACAAACAGGTACAGAATATCCCCCTGCTAATTGCCGGTGAATTGGAAAGTTTTACACCTGAACTCCCGGCCTATCAGGCTACCTGGAAAAATACAACTGAACATATCAAAAGATTATTGACCTGCAAAGCTGCGATCAATAAGGCTTTCTCAAATACAAAATAATCACCTTTTTAAGCAGATAATAATGTCCAACGTTTTACGTCAACACGCCGAACAACTGTTCGCACAGGAACTGGAAGAACTGCAAAAGCAGGATACTGAAAAGCGTCCTTATATGTGGCAATTATCCCCACAGGCCGTAGTTACTTACCTCATTGGTGGTACACTGAAAAATGGATTTGAAATTCAACCTAAATACATTGGTAACCGTCGCCTGATGGAGATCGCAGTTGCGACCCTCACCACCGATCGTGCATTGCTGTTATATGGTTTACCTGGTACTGCCAAGAGCTGGGTGAGTGAACATCTTGCTGCTGCGATCAGTGGTGATTCTACGCTGATTGTACAGGGTACTGCCGGTACCGGTGAAGAAGCGATCCGTTATGGCTGGAACTATGCCCGCCTGCTGGCAGAAGGACCTACCCATGCTGCAATTGTGGAAACACCCGTTATGCGTGCAATGAAAGATGGTAAGATTGCTCGTATTGAAGAACTCACCCGTATCGGTGCCGATGTACAGGATACCCTGATCACGATCCTCTCTGAAAAAACACTCCCCATTCCTGAGCTGAGCAGCGAAGTAATGGCCCAAAAAGGCTTCAATATCATCGCTACTGCCAATAACAGGGATAAAGGTGTAAACGACCTTTCCAGTGCCTTAAAACGCCGTTTTAATACTGTTATTCTTCCTGTTCCGGATAACATGGAAGAAGAAATCGACATCGTGAAGAGAAGAGTAGAAAGCTATGAAAAAGTAATGGACCTCCCGGTGGAAAAACCAGCCCTGGAAGAGATTCGCCGTATCGTCACCATCTTCCGTGAACTGCGCAGCGGTATCACCGCCGATGGCAAAACCAAGATCAAAGTACCCAGTGGTACCCTGAGCACAGCAGAAGCTATTTCTGTAATGAACAATGGGCTGGCTATGGCTGCTTATTTTGGAGATGGTTCCCTCAAAGCAGCCGACCTGGCAGCCGGCATTATCGGTGCTGTGATCAAAGATCCTGTGCAGGATAAAATCGTATGGCAGGAATACCTTGAGACTGTCATCAAAACAAGAGATGAGTGGAAAGATATTTACCGGGCATTCCGGGACCTGTAAAAGTATACTATGTCAATTCATATACTGGGCATACGGCACCATGGCCCCGGTTCTGCCAGGAGAGTACGCAGTGCCCTGGAGAAAATAAAACCGGACATCGTGCTGGTAGAAGGCCCGCCAGATGCTGATGGTATACTGGAATGGGTCGGACATGATGATTTGAAACCTCCGGTAGCCATTCTTGTATTTCAACCCGACGATCCAAAGAAAGCGGTGTTCTATCCATTCTCGGAATTCTCCCCGGAATGGCAGGCCATCCTGTATGCACGGCAAAATAAGATCCCGGTTAAATTTATGGATCTGCCCATGGCGCACCAGTTTGAACTCCGTCACCAGCCTGCTGCTGATTCTTCTTTAAATAATAGCATAGTCATCCCCGATCCGGAAACCTTACGAAGAAATCCGATCGCGTGGCTGGCTGCTGCTGCAGGTTTCGAGGAAGAAGAAAACTGGTGGGAACATGAGTTTGAATACCGCCAGGACGAAGAGCAGGTATTCGAGGCTATCACTGAAGGTATGCACGCCCTGCGTACTGATCTTCCGCTTCCTTATGACAGGGAAGAACAACTGCGTGAAGCATGGATGCGTAAAACCATTCGCCAGGCAGAAAAGGAGATGTATACAGAGATTGCCGTCGTTTGTGGTGCATGGCACGCTCCTGCACTCACACACATGCCGAAAGCAAAAGAAGACAATGAGCTGCTGAAAGGATTAGCAAAAGTAAAAACAGCCGTATCATGGGTGCCATGGACATATAACCGTTTGAGCTATACCAGTGGTTATGGTGCAGGTATCAATTCTCCCGGTTGGTACGAACACCTGTGGCATCATCCTACAGATGATGGTACCCGCTGGATGGCACGTGTTGCCAGGTTGTTCAGGGAAGAACAGAAAGATATTTCTGTGGCACATGTCATGGAAGCCGTTCGTCTCGCAAATGCATTGGCTGCACTTCGCAGATTGCCAAGAGCAGGATTAGAAGAACTGAATGAAGCCACACTAAGTGTGTTATGCAATGGTGAAAACATCCTGATCAAACTGATTGAGAAAGCATTGATCGTCAGCGATAAGATTGGCGAAGTACCGATCGATGTACCTCGGCCTCCATTGCAAACTGATATCGAAAAGCTGCAAAAGAAACTCCGCTTACCACAAACGGCCGATTTCAAAGATTACACCTTAGATCTTAGAAAAGAAAATGACCTGGAGCGAAGTATCTTTTTACATCGTCTTGAATTGTTAGGAATTAAGTGGGGAGATCGCTATGATGTATCCGGAAAAGGTACCTTCAAAGAACAATGGCGCTTGCAATGGGATCCATCCTTGTCTATTGATATCATTGAAAGAGGTAGCTGGGGAAATACTGTTGAAGAAGCAACGAATAGCTATGTAAAATATCGTGCAGAGGCAGCTACGAATTTAAAAGAAGTATGCGAGCTGCTGGAAAGCGCTATTCCTGCAGAACTGGATGCCGCGGTTGATTTACTGATCCGGCAAATTAATAACCTGGCTGCTGCTACCGGCGATGTAATGCAATTGATGACGGTATTACCCAATCTTGTACAGATCAGCAGATATGGGAACGTACGTAAAACAGATGCCGCACTTGTAGAAGGAATCATCAATGGAATGATCACCCGCATCTGTATCAGTTTACCTGCTGCCTGTACAAGTCTGGCTGAAGATGCCGCTACGCAGTTGCTGGAGTTGTTCTATAACATGAACGATGCCATCCTCTTATTGCAACAGGATGAGCTGACTACACAATGGACACAGACCTTATCTTATATCGCGCATAATAATAACACGGCTCCTGTTATCAGTGGATATGCTACCCGCTTATTATCTGATCACAGGCAGATCACTGGTGCAGAACTGGTGAAGGCATTTAGCTATGCGATGTCTACTGCCAACCCGCCTGCTGTTGCTGCAGCATGGCTGGAAGGTTTCCTGAAAGGAAGTGGTACCTTATTATTAGTAGATAATGATCTGTGGACTGTTGTGAATAACTGGATGAACCAACTGGAGCAGGATACTTTTACACAATTGCTGCCTTTATTGCGAAGGACGTTTTCAGGGTTTAGTAAACCCGAGAGGAGAAAGCTGGGTGAGAAGGCAAAGAATGGTGTTGGTGCAGGGCCTTCGGCTGCTGCTGCTTTGGATGTGCAATTCGATGAATCACGTGCAGAAAAAGGGATTCCGGTCGTAATGAAAATGTTGGGCTTAGGCTAAATAACAAACAAACTCCATGGACAACTTACATAAATGGCGACTCGTACTCGGTGGTAAAGAAGCAGACGGCACTGGCTTCAGCCTCGCGGGCGATGAACTGAAAATGGACCAGACACTCGAAGCACTGTACGATAGTGAAAAGAAAGGCGGCCTTGGCCCCTCCTCTCCTAACGTAAGCCGTTGGTTAGGCGACATTCGTACCTTCTTTCCTGCTTCTGTTGTACAGGTAATGCAACGCGATGCTTTGCAAAGACTGAACATCACACAGATGCTCTTCGAAAAAGAAATGCTGGAAAATGTAGAACCAGATGTTCACCTTGTTGCTACCTTATTAACATTGCGCCACGCAATTCCGGATAAGACAAAAGATACTGCCAGGCAAGTAGTACGTCGTGTAGTCGAAGAGCTATTAAAGAAACTCACACAACCTACACAACAAGCCATCACCGGTAGTTTACATCGCAGTATCCGTAATCGCCGTCCTAAGCATAATGAAATCAACTGGCATGCAACCATCTTAAAAAATCTGCGCCACTATCAACCTGAATATAAAACGATTATTCCCGAGACACGGATCGGTTACGGACGCAAAACGACCTCCTTAAAAGATGTAGTGCTTTGCCTGGATCAAAGTGGTTCTATGGGTACCTCAGTTGTATACTCCGGCATCTTTGGTTCCGTGATGGCTTCTATTCCTGCTATCAAAACTAAGATGGTCGTATTTGATACTGCTGTTGCAGATTTGACGGAAGAATTGAAAGACCCGGTTGACTTGTTATTTGGTGTACAGTTAGGGGGTGGTACGGATATTCAGTTAGCTTTGAATTATTGCCAGCAGATTATTACAAGACCTACAGATACAGTATTGGTTTTAATTACCGACTTGTTTGAAGGGGGAAATAATGATCGTATGCGCAAGCGTGCTGCTGAATTGGTTGCCGCTGGGGTACAGGTGATTGTTTTGTTGGCATTGAATGATGATGGGGCACCTTATTATGATCATGAAAACGCACAGTTCCTTTCTAATTTAGGGATACCAGTATTTGCCTGTACGCCTGATAAGTTTCCTGATATGATGGCGGCAGCGCTAAGTAAGCAGGATATAAATAACTGGGCGGCGAGGGAAGATCTCGTACTAAAAAAGTAAAAGTTTTGGGGGTTCCTTCGGCACCTCCCAAAACTTTTACGGATGTAAATTAAAATGTCCGGCCTTCCAGGCCGGACATTTTAATTTATTTTTAGCCATTCATCATCCTGCAATATCCCCCCTGTCTCAATCGCTTGTTTTATCGCAGTTGATAACTCTGTTTTCAACTCTTCTGAAACACGAGCAAATCCCAAAGCCTTAGCAATTAATGGGATCGCGGCCTCCTCCGTAATCGCTACCGCATCTCTCACCACTTTCTCTATCGCCAGCGCCATTTCTTCCGGTGCGATGTACATCAGTTTTCTCGATGTAGCCGGCATATTCGCCCTACTCCTCAATACCGGCACCTCCATTTTCACATCCCACAAAAACGGCTCTTTCACCACAATACTTCCTCCCTCTTCCGCACTTGATATCGCCTGCTTCAATGTCTCACGTATACGGCTACCCACTCTTGCCACACCAGCGGCCTCTATCAATCTTCTCGCTACTTCTTCTGTATGCACCGGGCTCTCTACCTGCACAATTTTCTCCAGCCAGCTTCTCAGTTTATCCAATCCATGTGCA
This sequence comes from Chitinophaga sancti, assembly GCF_034424315.1. Taxonomy (GTDB): domain Bacteria; phylum Bacteroidota; class Bacteroidia; order Chitinophagales; family Chitinophagaceae; genus Chitinophaga; species Chitinophaga sancti. The sequence continues at coordinate 5,529,829 of NZ_CP139972.1, read as the reverse complement.
TGCAATTCTCTCGTAGATATCTCCATCGGTAAGATCGCCGTTTCATACAATGGTAATTCCGGCATCGTCATATCTTCCTCTTCTCTCACCATCGTAAAATCTTCTTCCACTTCCTCCTCTTCCGCAATTACTTCATTTTTCTTCGCCTGTTCCACCGCTGCTAACAATCGTTTTATTTCCCTGGCAGGATGCCTGAACCAATCTGTACTCCACACATGATATAAGTTCCATCCCATATCCTCCAATACCTGTTGTCTCAACCTGTCTCTGTCTCTCGCAGAGCGTGCAGAATTATACCCCTCTCCATCACACACTATCCCTATTGTATACTTACCCGGATGTTCTGCATCAGATATAGCCAGATCTATAAAGAACCCTTTGCTACCTACCTGCTTATGTACAGTATATCCTGCTTCCTGCAACTGCTTCGCTACCTCTTCTTCAAAAGGAACTCTTGCAGGTAACCCATCTGCAGAAGGTGTATACATTTGGCCATGCTGCGCAAAGTAGAGGAAGTTTTTCAGCGCTTTCACGCCCTCACTCTCCGTACGATTCAGGTCTATATCATCCGCACTCAGATTTGTAAATACTTCACATCTTTGTTTTGCACGCGTGATCAATACGTTCAATCTTTTCTCCCCACCTTCATTATTCAATGGACCAAATGCTAAACTAACTGATCCATCCGCCGTACGACCATACCCGATACTAATATAAATGACATCACGCTCATCCCCCTGTACATTCTCCAGGTTCTTTACAAAGAAAGGTTCATGTGGATGTGCTTTAAAGAACGATTCTACTTCCGGCAATTTCTTTCTCGCTGCTTCCAGTGATTCCTGTATCGCCTGCATCTGCGCTGTACTAAATGCCACCACACCTAAACTTAATTCAGGATGTTCCTTTGCATGCCTGATCACTGCTTCGGTGATCGCATTTGCTTCCTGTGGATTTGTGCGCGTCTTACCACGATCATATACCGTTTCTTTCAAATGATGATAGATCAATCCCATTTTGTGCGTAGCACCAGGGCTTGGGAAGATCACCAGTTTATTTTCATAGAATTCCTGGTTCGATAATGTGATCAGTGATTCATGACGACTACGATAATGCCAGCGCAACATACGTTGTGGTGCACCTTGTGCATCGCACATCCCTAAGATACTCGGCATATCAGCAGTCACATTTTCTTCATCATCTGTTTCCTTCAATAATGAATCGAAGAAACTACCCGGGGGCATCTGCTTACTATCTCCTACCACCACCAATTGTTTTCCTCTCAGCAATGCACCTAATGCATCCACCGGTCTTACCTGCGAAGCTTCATCGAATATCACCAGGTCAAACTGCAATGATCCCGGTGGCAAAAAATTAGCAATCGACAATGGACTCATCATGAATACAGGTTTGATCGCCTGTACTGCCAATCCCGCCACCTGCATCAGTTTGCGGATAGGCATGTGCCTCGCTTTTTTATTGAATTCAGTACGCAGTACGTTCACCTGTCCACCTGCATCTAGTGGTGGTATCCCATCATAATGTTTCAATGCAGCACGTGCACGATTGTATTGCAGATTCAGTGTATCCAGTTTTACAAACTGTTTCACTGAAGATTCATGACTTGCTCTTTCAAATCTTCTCAGTGCAGCATGTTTTACCAATGCCTGCTCATACAAATATTCATACCATGTTTTCTGCAATGCAGGCTTCAAACCTTTCTGTGCTTCCGGCCAATAAACAACTGCATCGATCAGTGATTCCAATCCTTCATTGATGGCAGATGCTGCTAAGTTATTCCATGAAATCATCAAATGAATTTCAGGTAAACCAGCGATCCATGATTCCATCAATACAACCTGATCTTCGTAAGCACGTTGTAATAATGGTGTGATTTCTTTGTAACGAATTTGTTCATTGAATGCAGTAGCTGTTACTATTTGCGCTATCGCCGCTCCATGCAGTTGTAAATATTTTAACAGCGTATCCAGGTATTGTTTTGCTGTTGCCAGCGGTTCATTTTTTTCAAGATAAGAGAGGATCACTTTATCGCATGAACCAATACTTACCTGTCTGTGTACATCACTTAAATAATTAGTGATCGCCTCCAGTTCATTCCAGTTACTCAATCCTTTTTGCCAGCGCTGTCCAAATAAATCCTGTGCTAATTTTTCATAATCCTGCACCTGTTTATCTAATCGCTTTGCTTCCATGATAGCATCTACACAAGCGAGTTTTGCAGTAGTATCAGATAGCGCACCATTTCTGCACAACGCAGCTAATTGCCGATTACTTCGTTTGTAATCACCAATCGCAAACCTGAACCATTTTTCACCATAGGCTAAGAGATTTTGCCTGATCTCTAACACATTTTGTTCCCATGCTTCCGGTATCAAAATGGAATCGTATACCTGGTGTATTTGTGCTAATCTTTTTCCTGTTTGCAATAACTCTTTCACATCTTCTTTTCTCTGCATCCAGGCGGCATTCGAAATATTCACACCTGACAAATCTGGTCGTACGGATGCTACCTGCAATACATAAGAAAGGTCCATTGTATCTTTCTTATTCAGTGGCATGGGCATACCTGCCTGCGCAGCAATCATGGCACTTTCATGTTGCAGACTTTTGATCGTCTCAACAGTGTGCTGCATGAGTGGAATTAATTTCTCCTGTTCCGATGGTGTTAAGATTGTTAGCTGGCTTCCCCAGAATAATAATGCAGATGGCATACCTGTTTCACCTAATCGGGCAGTGATCCTGTTGGCCATATTTTCTGCACGCTGCATATTGCTGGCATCCCAGTTTGCAATGTCAGGAATTGGTATGCGTGGTAAGATTAAATCACCTGCTGCATTTTTTAATTCTAAAAGATAACCCATCAGTTGTTGTGGTGTTAATCCACTTTTCCCAACAGGTGCATTTACTGCCAAACAGTAATCATTCAACTCACGCCTGTATTCATGTAATAAAGCAACTTCCTGTTGCAATTGCATGATAGCCGGTTTACCTAATTCCAGTGTACGACGCAGTTCCTGGTGTAGTTCTTTTTTATTTGCTTTATGACTATGCAGTTCTAAACATGCATCGCCAAGTTGAATCGTATCTAATCTTCTCTTTACTACTTCCAGCGCCGCCATTTTTTCTGCAACGAACAGTACTTTCTTTCCTTCGCCGATAGCATTTGCAATCAGGTTCGTGATGGTTTGTGATTTACCTGTACCGGGAGGACCCTGGATCACGAGATTCTTTCCTTCCTGTACAGCGAGCATCGCCAACAGTTGTGATCCATCTGCATCTACCACCTGGTGCATTTCATGTGCATTGGTTTCAGTGTCGATAAATGTGTCGTCACTTACACCAGATCCACCTTCACTGAATCCTGCACCAAATAAGCTTTGTAATACAGGATGCACAGCAGGTTGTTCATCATCAGGCCAGTTCTCACTATCCAGATCATGATACAACATTAGTTTTCCAAAAGAGAAAAATCCTAATTCCACAGTATCCGGTTTCACTTCCCACTTCGGCATTCCATATACTGCATCTGCTATTTCCTGCAGGTAATCATTGATAGAAATTTCATCCGTTTCCGGCATATCTGGTAATACAATTCCAAAGTCCGTTTTGATCTTGGTTTGTAAACTCAGGTTCATTTCAACATCACTACCGGTATAGCGTAAACGAAAACGTTCGCGTGCACTACTCCTCTCCAGTGATACTGGTATTAGTATCAAAGGAGCTTGACGGGCTTCTTTGGTATTATCTTTCTCATACCATTGCAACATACCTAGTGCGAGGAAGAGGATATTCACCCCTTGTTCTTCCAGGCTGGTACGTGCGGCATAGTAAGTATTGAGCAACCTGTTTTGTAAAGGGGCAGCGGTTTCGGTGGTTTGCAAACGGGTATCGTACACTACTGTTTCGGGTAGTGCGGCAGATCCTTCTTTTTGCTCTTCTTTCGGAAGTGCTGTTTCGTCAGTAGCGGGTGGGGTTACCAATACTTCTTCTTTCAAAAATGCATTGGGGTCGTCCAGCATACTGGCTGTATTATCTTCCGGGGCAAGGGCTTTCTCCTTGTTTTCTTTACTACCTTGTTTGGGTAAAAACGTCATCGCCTTTCCCTGCTTCACGAGTACTTCGTATACGTTAGCACTCTTTTCCTGATCGATATGGGCGCCACGGCTAACCGGCAGGCGATAATTTAATAAAGGGTTACGCAGTCCCAGGTCGAGCAACTCCCTTCTTGAGGCTTCCAGTTTGGAGAGGATTGATTCCTGCATGTACAGTTTGTTGTTACAACAAAAAATTTACTAATTATTTTTAGAACGAATGATATTAATAATTATTTGGTACAAATCGTGGATAGGTAGAAAATTAACAGTTTACTAAACGCGGTTCATTCAATTGCGCTGCGATCGATGCGACCAGAGGTCACATCGATCGCGGCGGATAGTTTCGGATTTAGATTTCAATAGCTACCTTTATCTCATAACCATATAGCGTGTATCAAGTCTTATATTTTCTCTGGGGCACAGACTGGCACATCGCCATCAAGATCTTCGGCTATGTATTGATCGGCCTCTCCTTTATAGGGGTTGTCAGCACTATCCTGCTGGAAAACCGTAACCCTGTTAAGGCATTGTCTTACATCATGTTACTGGTGTTCGTGCCCATCCTCGGCCTGATCGTATACTACTACCTGGGTCGCGATCTCCGCAAACGTCGCCGCTTCACACTGAAAGGCAGTAAGGATGAAACCCTGATGCTAAGGTACTGGGAATCACAGCGTAGAGAAATTGAACACATGCAGCTCGCGCTTCGCCACCATGTGGCCAGTAAACAGGAGATCTCCGCTATGTTATTGAATACCAGGAACTCCGTCCTTTCTCAAAATAATAAGGTCCAGATCTTAATCAATGGTGAGGAGAAGTTCCCGGCTGTGATGAAAGCTCTCCGGGAAGCCAAACATCATATTCACATCGAGTACTACATTTTTGCTGCAGATGATGTAGGCAATGAGGTAGCCAGCATACTCGTAGAGAAATTGAAGGAAGGAATAGAAGTCAGATTTGTGTACGATGACCTGGGCTGCAGTGATATTGGAGACATCCCTGATCTGCTGGAAGAACATGGTGCTGAAGTATTTAAGTTCTCTCCTGTACTCATCAATTTTTACCTGAATGCAAACTATCGTAATCACCGCAAGATCATTGTCATAGATGGCAGCATTGGTTTCACGGGAGGTATCAATATGGATGACCGCTATCTCAATAATGGCAAGCATCCTGTATTCTGGAGAGATACACATTTACAGCTGGAAGGCGATGTAGTCAATCTATTGCAATTGCAGTTCATGATGAGTTATCGTTATTGCAGCAAGAACACTTTTCCCTTCGGTGATCCCTACTTCCATCGTTCCCGTATTAAGGAACATTGTTTTGCAGACATCGTCGCAAGCGGACCCGATTCAGATTTTCCCATGTCTATGCAGACTATCCTCATGGCGATTAATGTAGCCAGGAGAAGTATCCGCATCAGCAATCCTTATTTTATTCCTAATGACCAGATATTGAGTGCATTGCAAATGGCTGCGCTGGCGGGAAAGACCGTTGAGTTATTAATTCCCTCACGAAGCGATTCGTTTTTTGTACAACACGCTGCACAGTCATATGTAAAGCCAATGCTGGATGCAGGAGCGAAAGTATATTTTTATCAGAAAGGATTTATTCACGCCAAGACGATAGTAGTGGATGATAACCTGGCGATAGTAGGCACTGTAAATCTTGATAACAGAAGCTTTTACCTGAACAGTGAAATTGCTGTTGTCGTATATGACAGACCGGTAGTACATAGGTTAAACGCCGCCTTCGAACAGGATTTGCAGGATGCCGTTCAGATCGAAAGGCGCAGCTGGAAAAACCGTTCTATATGGCAGCGTTTTATTGATGCGGTGTGCAGGTTGCTGACACCCTTATTGTAGTAGAGTTCATGATTAAAAAATAGCCGCCGTTAATAGCTGATGACATAAGCATCAGCTATTAACGGCGGAAGCGAATGGCCTGCGCCCGGCTTTTTAAATTAATGCCCGCTTTTAAAATAAAAACTGGGTTGCTATTTTAAATATCATCTTCATTCGTCTCATCCAGGTCCTCATGCCTCTCTCCGCCTAAGCTATAATAATTATTCTCTTCATCTTCTTCGCCGATTGCTTCTTCCTCATCATCCAGTTCACTCCCTGGTATATCCAGGTCATCCTGTTCCTCCTCCGCAAATTCCTGTGGAACCGATCCTTCTTCCCTGGCTATTTCATTATTGATCCTGCGCGACCCGGTCACACCTTCCACATCCAGTTCCTCTCTTTCTTCATTGTTCATAATGTCTTCACTAGCCGGATAAGTAGGATATCCCGGAAATGTCTGGTCTCTTTTTGCTTCTAATTCCTCTTGTGTTGGAATGTGTTCATTCCCAGTTGTTTTATTTTTTAAGTCTTTATTTTTCATGGCTTGATTTTTACGAATTGTACCGAAAAAGTTATGCCAATGCAGTTGGATTACAACCTATGAATTTCTAATTACTGCCTATGAATTTCAAACAAACCGGACTTGTTGTCTTGAGTTCTCCCTTCTGTTTTTTAAGCAGTCCGGTTACTTTATCTCTTTTGAAAACAGTTACATTATTTGAGCCCTGATGTGCGACCAGCAGGTAATTACCAGTAGGATCGATCACAAAATTTCTCGGTGTTTTTCCACCTGTAGGTGTCTCTCCTTTTTTCAGCAGGGTACCGGTTTTTGCATTGATAGAAAAGGTGAGAATATTATTCAGCGGATCACGATTGGTCGCATACAAAAACTTGCCATCGGACGAAATGTGGAGGTCAGCAGCCCATGATTTTCCTTTGAAATTGTCCGGGAGGATGGACACTGCCTGGAAGGGTGTCAGCTTTCCTTTGTCATACTGGAAAGAAGTAATTTTTCCATCCAGTTCATGCACCACATATACCCATTTTCCATTGGGGTGAAATACCAGGTGACGCGGACCTGAACCCGGAGGGAATGGAACGAAACCAGGATTGGCAGGTACCAGTGGTTGCACATCGCCCTGTCGATAATTATATATGGCTACCTGGTCAATGCCCAGGTCGGAGACATATAATTGTTGATGGTCCGGACTAAAATACACACAGTGTACGTGTGGTTTTTCCTGGCGTTCTTTGTTAGGTCCGGATCCGGTATGTTCAATCGTTTGTACGGGTGCTTCGAGGCGACCATCTGCTTTTACCGGCAAGATGGAAAAACTACCTCCGGAGTAATTCGCAACGACTACATATTTTCCATCCTGGTCGGTAGTGATATAACAAGGATCGTCACCACCGGAAGCTTGTTTATTTAAAAAGTTGAGTTGGCCGGAAATGGTATCCCAACTAAATGCACTTACGTTGCCAGGTTTATTTCCATTCGTTTCGTTCACGGCATATACATATTTGTGATCCGGCGAAATAACCAGGTAAGATGGGTTCTCTACATTTGGTGCAGTGCTTACAAACCGGAAGGCACCGGTTTGGGTGTTGAAGGCATAGACGCTGATCCCCTCATCGGATGTTTTGGTATAGGCACCGATGAGTAAATATTTTTCAGCAGAGGAACTGTCTGTTTGAGCAAGCAAAGTAGAAGACAATAGTAAAGCTGTGCTGGTGAGTAAGACTTTGATCATATTCGGGAATTATTATGCTTAAACAAATTACTAAAAGTATCTAAAAACAGGAAAACGCATTTTAAGGGGCTAATTTTAATTTGAGCCCTGTTTTGAAGGCATTATATGGCCGAATCGGTAATAGTCGAAATTTAAGGAGCTAATTAAATCAAGTTAATCAATTGATTATCAAATAATTAAATAAAAATCAGTCTTTTTCTTCAAAAAGGGTTGCTTTTGGGTTCTGGTCTTTGAATTTTGTCATTGGAAAAATGCACAAATCGGTTTTACAATAAATAGCCCAGTCCGAAGAAACGGACCGGGTGTTTTTTATACTTCTAATTTAACCTTCACTTTAAAGAATGTATAGGCAAGGCAATACCTTACCCTTCATGACAAATATCTTAAGCTGCGAATACAGGAATTTATAAAAACGAGTTTCAGTTTATATTCTTAAGGTGGATAATTTCATAAGTCTAAGCAGGAATCATACTACAGTATAATATGTTTTGGCTAGTGCTCATAGTTGTGTCGTTTAAATTGAGGGATATGATTCAGTACTTATAGAACGAATATAGTCAAAAAAAAATACATGCTCTACAAAAGCATGTATTTTTTATTCTATAAATGAAAATTTAAAATACGAGTTTTACCTACCCATATACACCATCAAAATCTGAACATCACTAGGATTTACGCCACTAATTCTGGATGCCTGGCCCAGGGTACGGGGTCTGATTTTATTAAATTTCTGTTTTGCTTCGGCACTCAGTGAAACCAATTTTGTATAATCAAAGCTATCGGGAATGACCAGATCTTCGAGTTGGCTCATTCTTTTTACCAGTTCATTTTCCTTCTCGATGTATACTTCATACTTGATCTGGATCTCTGCCTGTTCCAAAGTTTCATCATCGAATGGTGCCATGGCATTTTTCATCTTCGTTACATTATCCCTCATGGAGAAAATATCCATAGATGGACGCAGTAAAATCTGATAAGCACGGATCCTTTGGGTAAGTGGAGAAGTATTTTTCTCTACCATAAAGTGATTAATATCTTCCGGATCGATCGGCAATTCTTTCAGGATTGCTTTTATTTTTTCTACTCCTGCTGATTTTACGTTTACTTTTTCCATCCGGTTTTCACCAGCCAAACCAATTTTATGACTCCGTTCAGTCAGCCGCAGATCGGCATTATCCTGGCGGAGCAGTGTTCTGAATTCTGCACGGGAGGTAAACATACGATAAGGTTCATCGGTACCCTTGTTGATCAGGTCATCGATGAGTACTCCAATGTATGCTTCACTTCTTTTTAATACAAAAGGAGCCTGACCTGTTGCCTTGAGGTGAGCATTGATACCTGCCATCAGACCCTGACATGCTGCTTCCTCATACCCGGTAGTACCATTTATCTGACCTGCGAAGAACAGGTTTTGAATATGTTTAGTCTCCAGGGAGAAGCTTAACTGGGTTGGTGGGAAGTAGTCATACTCGATGGCATATCCTGGACGGAACATCTTTACATTCTCAAAACCCGGCACTAATTGCAGGGCTTTATATTGAACATCCTCCGGAAGGGAGGTAGAAAATCCGTTCACATATATTTCGACTGTGTTCCAACCTTCTGGTTCTACGAACAGTTGGTGTCTGTCTCTTTCGGCGAACCTGTTTATTTTGTCTTCGATACTTGGACAATAACGGGGGCCCCTACCCTGTATTCTACCCTGGAACATAGGCGAACGATCAAAACCAGTCTTCAGCATTTCATGTACTTCATCACTTGTGTAGGTGATAAAGCAACTTCTTTGTTGTTCAGGTTTTATCTTTTCTATATCCAGGTAGGAGAAACCGGTGATGACATCATCACCTTTTTGTTCTTCCATTTTAGAATAATCCAGGCTTCTGGCATCGATACGTGGGGGTGTTCCTGTTTTAAGACGATCACTTTCGAATCCAAGGGAAACCAATTGTTCGGTGATACCGGTAGCTGCTTTTTCGGCTACGCGACCTCCACCGAATTGTTTATCGCCGATGTGCATTACACCATTCAGAAAAGTTCCGTTGGTGAGCACGACAGATTTTGCTTTTATTTCGTGACCGAGGCCTGTCACCACACCATAGCAAATGCCATCTTTTACAAGGAGGCCTTTCACCATGTCCTGATAGAAGTCTACATTGGGGGTTTGTTCCAAAGCTTCTCTCCACTTTGCAGCAAAGAGCATTCTATCATTTTGGGTACGGGGGCTCCACATTGCAGGCCCCTTGGATCTGTTCAACATACGGAACTGGATCATGGACTGGTCAGTCACGATACCAGAGTATCCACCCATGGCATCTATCTCTCTAACTATTTGTCCTTTAGCGATACCACCCATCGCAGGGTTGCAACTCATTTGGGCAATAGTCTGCATGTTCATGGTTACCAAAAGAACCTTTGAACCCATATTCGCAGCAGATGCCGCAGCTTCGCAACCGGCATGTCCTGCACCTACCACTATAACATCGTAAGATGGAAACATAATATTATTTAATAGAGATGCAAAGGTACAACCAAGGACGGACATTCTATGTTCCACGTGGAACAATTGCCTTTTGATTCATTTTGTAATAAAATTCCGTGAAAATGATGATCAATTCCAGAAACAAAGTCACTACTAATCCCTGGAAATAGCAGAAAAATATAGCCTGTCTATAGTGAAAAGAGCAAGCCAATATTACATTATAAGTACACCAAAAGATCACTAGTATATCACTTCAATATCGATTGGATAATGAGGTGATATACTAGTGATCTTATAGTATACTTATAGTGCCGTTATCCCTTCGAAGATGGACTGAAGACACACTATAGAAATAATGAATTTCAGAAAGGTAGAATTCCAATTTTTGATAAGAGTTGCAATAAAAAAGGCCATCTCTTAGAGATGGCCTAACCATTATAATTTACATTGTTCCACGTGGAACATTATAATTTCACACCCAAATATTCATTCAAACATTCATTTTCCTTCGCCCGCATCTTAGCTGACTGCTCCTTTGACTTGTCCTTGTATCCACATAAATGCAAGGCACCATGAAATATCACCCTGTGCAATTCCTGTTCTACAGAAACCTTGAACTTATCCGCATTTTCCTTCACCCTATCTATACTAATATAGATCTCCCCTTCCGTCACCTTTGGATCCGTACCCAATTCAAAAGTCACAATATCCGTATAGGTATCGTGCTGCAAAAACTGCTGATTGATTTCTAAAAGGTAATCATCTGAGCAAAATACATACTGCAAATTCTTCACCTGCTGCCCTTCTCTTATAAACTTCTCCTTTATGTATGCCTTTAACCTTGTTTTATCCTTCAGGTTTACCTTTACCTCATGGGAAGTAAAATTGATCGCCATATACCACTGCTATTTTAAAGTGTAATTCTATATGTAAAAGTATAGTGAAATTTCTGATTAACGGCACACTATCTTTGGGGGTCTCCCCTTCAGCAAGTACCTTTGCACTGTTGATTAAACACCACATGAGATGAAAAAAAGTGCGATTAAATTGTCCTCCCTTGCCATAGGAAAAAGTGCCGTGATTACTGCTTTCGAAAGTGATGACCTACATATCAAGTTGATGGAAATGGGTTGTGTGCCTGGTGAAACAGTAAAGATTGAAAAAATTGCACCCCTCGGAGATCCCATCTCAATTATGGTAGCCGGATATAATCTTTCCCTCCGTAAAACTGAAGCAGACTATATCTGGGTTGAAGAGCTTTCCTGAAAATTTCTCTCCCATTTTAATAATACCTGATCCATGCCTTCATCCAATTCTTTACCCACCCACCATCTGGATCCGTTTCATAAAGAACGTCATCGGACTTCCACCAATGCGATCTTTGGGTATAACAATTTACCGGTACAACATCAAATTCAGGGATTCGAGTTGTACTCCTCAGAAGGCATGATACCAGATTATGGTCCGGCAAAATCTACATTCTACAGAGTAGGGATTACCCTGAAGGGAACTATCCATATGCAACTAGGCCTGGAACATTTCGATATTGCACCTCTCAGTCTAACCTTCTCCATCCCCGGACAAGTGCATAGTAAATCAAACGCAAGTCCAGACATCTTCGGGTATTATATATTATTCTCCCCTACCTTTCTCGAAGGCCTGCTCAACCATCTGAATATGAGCGCCGAATTTCCGTTCTACGACTATTGCGGCTCACAGCTACTTCAATGCAACGAACAGGAAATCAATGAAATAGTAAGTTTCATCGAAAAAATAGACGGAGAATTACAATCAGATAACACTGGTAAGGTCACCGCGATCAAAATGTACCTCTATCTCCTGCTCTTGACAGCCAAAAGATCTTATGAAAGGCAGCTGCCTTTGAATAATGTCTCTCCAACTACGCATATGGTAACCCAGTTTCATAAACTGGTGAGCCAACACTTTTTACAATTCAGGCAAGTGAGTGACTACGCCCGTATGTTAAACGTCACCCCCAACCACCTGAATAGAGTGGTGAAAAATACAACCAACCGCACTGCGTCAGATGCTATCCAGGAAATGCTGGTACAGGAGGCAAAAGTGTTATTACAAAATACTGCCTTATCCATTTCAGAAATCTCCTATCAATTAGATTTTAGCGAACCAGCGGCATTCAATCATTTCTTCCGGAAATTGACCGGAGGCACTCCGCTTGGCTACAGGAGTATGAGCTGAACCATTAACCGCCAGCTGCCCAGGTTAATGAATATGGATCTGATATGATTTCCTTCCTTACTTACTTCAACTCACTGGATTAGCATCCTTTTCTTAAAAGGGAAATCTGACTAATTCCCGTAATTGCCCTTAATCCTTTGAAAAATAGAATGATGTTAGCTCCTATTATTTTCAAAGCATAATCTGATCAATTCCCCGCATCATTCAAGCAATAATTCCCTTCCCCGTATTTGCACCTTTGTACAGTTGAAACAAACAACACGTACAATGGAAAAAATAATCATCGCCGGTGGTACATCCGGAATTGGACTGGCAACCGCCAAACTCTTTGCAGAAAAAGGCGCCTTTGTAATTGTAACCGGCCGTAGTGAGGATAAATTAGCGAAAGCCCGAGAGGTGAATCCAGGTATAAACGCTATCTCCCTGGACAATACTGATAACACCAGCCTGAAAGAATTCTTCGCACGGACTGGCCACTTTCATCACCTAATCCTTACGCTTAGCAGTGCTAAAGGTGCCGGACTGTTCGCAACTATGGATCTGGCTGAGCTACGTGCCGGCTTCGATGGTAAATTCTGGCCACATCTGCAGACAATACAGGCCGCTCTCCCATATATTGATAAGAACGGCAGTATTACAATCATCAGCGCCGCATCCGCCACCGCTGTATTGCCTGGTACCTCCGGATTGGCTGCCATCAATGGCGCACTGGAAATGATGGTGCCTATCCTTGCCAAGGAATTAAAACCTTTACGCTTCAACGCAGTATCACCCGGTGTGATCGATACTGAATGGTGGGATTTTCTAAACAAGGAGGAGCGGAAAGCCACCTTTGAAAGCTACGCAAAGGGCATAGGCGTAGGCCGGATAGGTAATCCACAGGATGTGTCTAACCTGATCGAAACAGTTGTGAATAATTCATACATAAACGGCACAGTGCTCCATGTAAATGGTGGTCTATTGTGAATTGTGAATAGGCATTTACGCACATTTGTGGAAAAGTAGACAACTAATTTCATTTTTGAAGGCGCTGAGAATTAAACGGCCAGGGTAATACCCGGGTAATCGGTTTATACGTGATTCTCAACGCCTTCATTTTTATTTTTAGTAAGTTTTTCACCATTTGTTAATTGAATGTGGATAATCGTGGGAAATATCTGCTTTTATGAAGGCACTGAGAATTAATTATACCGCCTCAATCCCAATTACTAACATATCCACACGATTCTCAGCCCCTTTATTCACGAAGGCCCTGAGAATTGAATGACATTTATAGATATACAGATAGTCAAATTTCATCGCAATTATAAAGCCTTCTTTTTTAAAGTGCCTGAGAATGAAATGGCTTCTATCCTACCCAGAATCAACGAATTACATTAAAATCTCAGCGCCTTTAATCAACAGTACTTTCACATTTTTATATAGTGTAGTGCACATAGGATGTTAATTACCTGGCTAATTATAATTACTTCAATTATACACATAGATGATGTGTAAGGATCTTGTGCATAAGAGAACTAAAATTGGATTTGAGTGCGCTGAGAATAATGCGAACAGGAGAATGGTAGGAGCAGGATAATTCTATGCGATTCTCAGGGCCTTCATTTCTATTTTTAGCACTCATTTTCACATTCTGTGAATGAGCTGTGGATAAACGGGGTTATAATCTGTATTTATGAAAGCCCTGAGAATTAAACGTACCCTCCCTGCCCCCCGACAACAAAATTTTATTCAATTCTCAAGCGCTTCATTCAGGAAGGCTTCCACATTTTAATCCCATAGATATCCCCATCATTATATATAGTGTAGCAAAACTATGGGGCACTCATGGGCACAAAAAAGGCCCGGTTAAACGAATAACCGGGCCTTAAACTCAAATAATTATTTCGTAACTATTTGTATTTCAATATTTTAAATTATAAACCAGCCTGTGCACTAATCTCCAGCATCCGTTCAATAGGCTTTTTAGCTGCTATACGGAGTTCTTCGTTCATGGTTATTTCCGGGGTTTCATATTCCATGCAGAGGTAAAGCTTTTCCAGCGTATTGAGTTTCATGTGTGGACAGTCATTACAAGCACATGCATTGTTGGGTGGTGCAGGAATAAAAGTTTTGCCCGGGTTCTCTTTCTGCATCTGGTGGAGAATTCCGGTTTCGGTTACCACGATGTATTCCCTGGCATCATCTTTCTTAGAAAAATTCAGGATCCCGGTGGTAGAGCCAATATAGTCTGCGATATCGAGCACAGCTGCTTCACATTCAGGATGCGCCAGGACTTTGGCTTTTGGATGGCGGATCTTGAGTCGGGTGATCTTTTCCAGGGAGAAGATCTCGTGCACCATACATGCCCCGTTCCAGAGTAACATGTTCCTACCCGTTTTCTTGGCCAAATAAGCCCCTAAATTCCTGTCGGGGGCAAAAATGATCTGCTGGTCCTTGGGGAGACTATCGAGGATCTTTTCGGCATTAGAGGAGGTACAGATGATATCGCTGAGGGCTTTTATCCCGGCAGAACAGTTGATGTAGGAAATAACCAGGTGGTCTGGATGTTTTTCTTTGAATTTGCGGAACAGCTCAGGAGGTGCGCTGTCGGCCAGTGAGCAACCCGCTTTCAGGTCAGGTAAGAGGACTTTTTTCTGCGGACTCAGAATTTTTGCGGTTTCGGCCATGAAGTGCACACCGGCAAAAACGATTATATCAGCATCGGTTTTGGCAGCCTGTTGACTAAGTCCGAGACTGTCACCGATGTAATCTGCTACATCCTGGATATCTGGTTCCTGATAATAGTGCGCGAGGACGATTGCATTTTTTTCCTTTTTCAATCTTTCGATTTCATCAAACAGATCCAAACGTGAATCGACCGGCAAATCCAAAAAACCTTTTCGTTGCAAATCTTTTTTTGCGATTTCGAGCTCCCTTATCATAACTATATTTATAATTTATTCTTTTTAAATAAGAAAAACCCACTACTATTAGGGCTGTGAATATGGGGAAAGTAATTTTTGCCACCGTGTACAAATGTAGTTGTTATTCTTTTTGCCTGTTCTATTCACAGGAAATTAACAGCTCATTTCGGCCATAGCATTGAATTTTCGTACTTATATCCACATAGGTGGATTTCTCATCCGGTGAATATTTTGTTTGGGGAGGGAGTATTAAAAAAATGTTAACTACAGGGTATAACAATTCACAAAACAGGTCATTTTTTCTTCAGACCAACATTTTAGGAAATAACAAATTTAGTTTTACGGTCATCGAACCCGGGTTTTTCAGAGTTTATTGAACAAAAAAGGAGGGTTTTTTAACAGGTCATGTGGATAAAACAAGCTCAAAAATTATTTCTCTATGCATTTCCCGTTTTTAGTTTTACTTTCACTTTTGTACACATTTCAATGTGAATCAGGAAACTGGGCATTTAAAAATGTGAATATTGAGCCCTTAATTTCTTTAAGTGGTTTAAGCCTGAAATAAACGTCAGTAGCGGGGCGTAGCGGCTGATTTCAGCGTATATCCGATACTGTCTTTTTTAACCTTAATGTGGATAACCTGTGAATGAAAGATAAAATACCTATACCGTAATTTTCAATGAAACCCTTTACTGTATTGGGTTTGAGCCAAAAAAATCTGTTTTGTAGATACAGTTATTTTATTCTATTTTTGCTTTCCTTAAAAAATTTAGACTATATAATATATGTCAGTTATTCAGAAGATCAGGGATAAATATGCCGTGGTGATCGTAGTAGTGATCTGCGTGGCTATTGTCAGTTTCCTGCTGCAGGATGCCTTTTTTGGCAGAAATTCCATCATGCGCCGTTCTACCACGGTGGGTAAAGTAAATGGTGAAGAGTTAGATATCACCCAGTATCAGCAAATGATCCAGGAGGCCGAGCAGGCTGCACGTCAGCAGAGCCCTACCGGTAATCTGAATGAACAGGTTCAGCAGTATGCGCGTGAGCAGGCCTGGAACCAGTTTGTGAGTGAGCAGATCATGAGTGCACAATATGAGAAACTGGGTATTCAGGTAACTGAGAATGAACTGGTAGATCAGTTTAGTGGTAAAGATCCAAATCCAGTAGTTGTACAGCAGTTCACAGACAGAAAGACTGGTCAGTTTGACCGCGCGGCCCTGCAACAGGCACTGTCTTCTGTAGGCCAGGATCAATCCGGCAGAATGAGGAATGCGCTGAAGCAAATGGAGAACTATATTATAAGGTCAAGAATGCAGGAAAAATACATCTCCCTGATCAAGGGCGCTGTATATTATCCTAAATGGCTGGCTGAAGCTCAGATAAAAGATAATTCACAGTTTGCGAACGTATCTTATATATCTGTTCCTTATGCATCTATTGCAGATTCTACTGTCAAGGTAACTGATAGTGAACTGAACACATATATTAATAACCACAAAGCTACTTTCAAAACTGAAGAAGGCCGTCGTGTAGATTATATCTCTTTCAATGCATTGCCTTCCGCTCAGGATACCGCTAATGCACTGAAAGTATTGCTCGAAGCAAAAGATGAATTGGATACTACCGGTGTTGCGAACATTGAAAACTTCGTAAAGCGTAATTCTGATATCCCTTACTTCGATGGGTTTGTTTCCAAGTCTGCACTGATGGTTCCTCAGAAAGATACCATCGCAGGCCTGCCTGTAGGTACCGTGTTTGGTCCTTACTTTGACAACAACCTGATTGTATTCGCGAAAATGATGGATCGCAAAACTTTACCTGATAGCGTAAAGGTGCGTCATATATTAATTGCAACTGCTAATCCACAGAGTGGAGCAGGCCTGCCTGACTCAATTGCTAAGATCCGTATCGACAGCATCGAGGCAGCGGTGAAAGGTGGTGCTGATTTCAAAGCACTGGCTGCTCAGTTATCTGACGATCCTGGTAGCAAAGAAAATGGTGGTGAGTACGATGTAACTCCATCTTCTTCTTTCGTTCCTGAATTCAAGGATTTCGCGCTGGATGGTAAGACCGGTGAAATGAAAGTGGTAAAATCCCAGTTTGGTTATCACCTGATCCAGATTATGAGCCAGAAAAACTTTGGCCCTGCTGTGAAAGTGGCTTACCTGGGTAAACCAGTAGAAGCAAGCAAAGAAACTGATAGCAAAGCTTATGCTGCTGCCAACGAATTTGCTGCTCAGAACCACGACGGTAAAACATTCGAAAAGAATGTTCAGGAAAAGGGTCTGAACAAACGTATTGCTGATAATCTCCGTCCTATGGATTTCGTAATTCCAGGTATTGGCCAGGCACGTGAACTGGTTCGTTGGGCATACGAAGCTAAGAAAGGTGATGTGAGCACTGTGTTTACTTTTGAAGATAAATATGTAGTAGCTGTACTGACTGGTATTCGTGCTGAAGGTACTGCTACCCTGGATGAAGTTAGACCACAGGTAGAAGCACTGGTGAAGAAAGAGAAGAAAGCTGAGCAACTGATTGCTAAGCTGAAATCTCCTGCTACCCTGGAAGCTGCAGCAGCTGCTGTAAATCAGCCACAGCTGAAAGCTGATAATGTGAACTTCTCTACTCCTTTCATTGCTACTATGGGCTTTGAGCCAAGAGTAGTAGGTGCTATCTTCAATAAAGCATGGGGTGTTGGTAAAGTAACTGCACCTATTGAAGGTAATTCTGGTGTGTTTGTAGTGAAAGTAGATAGCTTCGCTCCAAATGGACAGAATGTAGATCCTCTGACTATGGCTACTCAGTATGAGCAGACAGTAAAGGGTACCCTGGATCAGGGTGGTCAGCTGTATGAAGTGCTGAAGAAGCTGAATAAGATTGAGGATAATCGTGCTAAATTCTTTTAAGGGATAGTAATAACTGATTATATTAAGCCCGGGGCATTCGCCCCGGGCTTTTTTTGTTTTAAGCAGGCAAAATTTCTGATCGCAGCCCTGCTGTGATCAGAAATTTTGCGGATGCGGCTGGCAGCGTTGGCCGAGCCAACGCTGCCAGCCGCAATTATTTTAGTAAATTTGATACATGGAAGAGATAGTAAATAAAGTAGCGCAAAGTGGACTCCTTACATTAGATCTGGAAGACTACTATCCCCAGGAAGAAACGGTTGTATTCGACCTGAAACAATATCTTTTCATGGAGATGATCCTGAAAGAGAAAGATTTTCGTGCCGCATTACAAGGATTAGACTGGGAACAGTATAGCAATAAAAACGTTGCCATTATCTGCTCTGCAGATGCGGTGGTGCCCTTCTGGGCCTATATGCTGGTGATGACTTACCTGGAACCTATTGCCAACTATGCCGCATTTGGTTCTAAGGAAGAAGTGTTTAAAACCCAGTTCATGAAGCGCCTCAATGCCATCGATATGAGTGCTTATGAGGATAAGCGTGTGGTAGTGAAAGGATGTGGGGATAAAGGAGCGGGCGAAGCTGCTTATGTGGAAATCACAAGATTACTCCGCCCGGTAGCCAAGAGTATTATGTATGGAGAGCCTTGCTCTACTGTGCCTATTTATAAGAAGAAATAATAGCGCCGTACTGTTTAAATAGGACATATAATTACTGCATGCATCTTTTTTAAGGATGCATCAGAACCAGCCTCTTTTTCTGAAAAAGATAATCATGCCCACCAGCATGAGCACCATAGCGCCCAGCACTACATAGTAACCATCGCGGGTATGCAACTCCGGCATGTATTCAAAATTCATCCCGTAGATCCCTGCTACCAGTGTAAGGGGAGCCATCAGGGTGGTCACTACCGCCAGTACCTTCATGATCTCATTCATCTTCAGGTTGATCTGGGTATGGTACTGCTCCTGTACGTTCAGCAATGCTTCACGGTAGTTTTCCGCCAGGTCATTGGCTTGTATGATATGATCATACACGTCTTTGAAATATTTCATCGTCCGCTCATCCAGCAGCGGACTTTCGCTTTTCATAAACCCATTGATCAGATCACGTACCGGATTGATTGCCCGTTTAAACAATAAAAGTTCCCTGCGCAGGTAATTGATCCTGGCGAGGGTACGGGTATTTGGCTGGTGCTGTACCAGGTCTTCCATCAACTCGATACGATCGCCCAGTTTATCCAGTATCAGGAAATAACTATCTACGATCACATCCAGCAGGCTATAGCCTAAATAATCTGCCCCTGCACTGCGGATCCTTGAATTATCTATTCTGAGTTTTTCTCTTACATGATCGAATACATCTCTTGTCGCCTCTTCCTGAAAGGAAATCACATAGTTCTTTCCAAATACGATGCTCACCTGCTCATACTCTATTGCCGCGGCCTCCACATTGTAATAAGCCATTGGCAGTAAGGCAAAAAGGTGTGCACCTATTTCGTCCATCTTAGCCCGCTGACCGATACTCATAATATCTTCTTCCAGCAGGAAATGTATTCCCAGTTTGATACAGATCTCATGCACTGTTTCCCTGTTGATCCCGTCTACATTGATCCAGGTAGTTTCCGGTGTATCAATGTATTTGAAGATCATGCGATGGTCTTCTCCGGCACTCTCTGTAACGTGTGCCGGGGTATAATCAAATATTGTTACTTTCTCACATCTTCCCGGCGGGCGTGAAGCTGGGCCAGTCACAGGATTATAGTTCATAATCCGTTGCTTCTTCACCTTAAATGGATTCAGTACATCTGGAATGGGTATGATGGACTTTGACTTAAGCATGTTATAAATGTAAATAAAAATTAAAGGTGACTCATGCCGGTTTTAGTTCTCAAAATGCTGGCCGTTTATAACTGATACCAACGCTATTAGCCGTAAACGCCAAGTGATGATAGGCCTGCGGCGTTTAAAAATAAGTCATCATACAAAAGAAGCAATTCTCCCCATGTGACTGAAAACCCATTACGAACAAAAAAAGCGCTTTGCAAATTTGCAAAGCGCCTTCAAAGATAATGGTTGTGCCTCTCTTTTGTTAAAAGATACTGCCGGCGAACGTTCCACCGGCAGCCAAAGATTGGTTATTAAGATAGGATATGGAGACTAGGTAATATAATACTTCCGCTTCCGTAAAAACTTTACGGAACAACAATAACGTCAGTATTGGAAAAAGGGAATTACAAATAAAGAATGGGTAAAAATTAAGTCAGTTTCAAACACATCCCATGACACTCACATTCCACTTGTTGCGATGGTATTTCTCGTCATTCTCAAAAGGTATATGGTTCACACTGATTGTCCTGCAAATAACAATACTGGCATAAGAATTCCAAAAAAAATAGAATAAATACTACAAAAATGTAAGAAAAATGAGTAACGATACTTGCATTTGAGTAAAAATATGGACAATGCCAATGGGGAAATCATCTGTTCAAAGGCAGACCGGTAGTGTATGTCTAATAGGAATCGTTTTTTGTACTTGCCTTAACAGTCATTTTTGAAAATATGAATTATGGAAGACAAGCTCAGTAATAAGAAAGCGGCCATCCTATTTAGTTCTTCTTCTTATACTTTATCTCCACTGGCGCCACTCCTGTACTGATCATTCCCAGTTTCTTCGCTGCCTTCTTTGACAGATCTATCACCCTGCCTTCTGCAAATGGACCTCTGTCTGTAATCTTCACTTTTGCTGTACGACCATTGGCAATATTCACCACTTTCACTTTCGTACCGAAAGGCAATGTGCGGTGTGCGGCAGTCATTTTGTTCTGATGAAAGATACTGCCACTGGCTGTTTTACGTCCTTCAAACTTGTCCGCATAATAAGATGCTTTTCCACTTTCTGTAATCTTCCTGCTACAGGAAGAAAACAAAATCAGCATCGCGCTACACAGCACGAGCAAGGTTCCTGTATGTTTTTTTGTAATCATAGGCATATTGCTAAGAGCTTGCGACTTAGAAAATAAATACGGCTTTCTTCCAAAGAAGAATTACCTGGATAAGCCACTCCATTGCTAAGGTAAACCAATTAGAACGGATAACCGATCGCAATGTTCAGGATCAAATTCTCCTTTCGCCAGTCAGGATCTCCAAACTTCACATCCTTCATCACCCATCGTTCGCCTTCGGGTAGCCAGGGTTTTCGTAGCGGGAAAGCCAGATCCAGTCGTACTACAAGAATGGAAGCATCTACACGTAAACCCGCCCCCGCATCCACAGCTATCTGGCTCATAAATCTGCCGGCGCTGAACTGACTTCCCTGCTTTCCTGGTACTTCTTTCTTAAGCCAGATATTACCGGCATCCAGGAATACGGCTGCATTGAATATACCTGTGAGATGTGCACGTAACTCTGAGTTATATTCCAGTTTCACATCACCGGCTTCATTGGCCAGGTACCTGCTGCTGGTATCCCGGTAACTCCCCGGCCCCAGTGTTCTGGCGCGGAAACCTCTCAGACTGCTGCTACCACCAATAAAATATTGCTTTACAAATGGCAGGGTCGCGGAGTTCCCATATGGCATACCAAAACCAGCAAAGACCCGGTTTACCCATGTCAAGCCCCTGCTTAGTTTCCAATAGTGACGTACATCGGCAGACAAACGGATAAACTGTGCAAACGGACTACCCAGGATGGTCTTCATACCGGTATCATTTCTTGGAACGATCAGTCCTGCCAGGTTACCTGAATAATCGAGATTGCCATTCATGTAGAAAGTATGGACCTTATTGGATGCCTTGTTATCGTATGTGATATCATAGTTACCACCCAGAATGAATTGTTTCTCAATCGCTGCACGCTGGCTGGGGTCGTACTTCAGGATGCTATCATACCCCGCCGTTGTTTTGGTGGGCAATACATATGTAATGGATACCGGCGCCCATTTGTGCTCCAGGAACTGTGTCTTGCGCCAGATGTACTGGAACTGGAAATTGTAAGCATTCAGGTTGTACAACTGACTACGGCTAAATAGTTCGTAACTCACACTGATGCGGGTGCGGGGTACATAAGGTGTATGTACATTCAGGTTCCAGAATGGCTGATAGAAACGCGGAATGGTCACCGCCGCTTCTGCCTTCAGGTTATAGCCATTTCCTCCTACTGCTGTCGATGTTTGCTTACCACCTACCTGCCATTCCAGACCTCCGGAAAGTGATATTTCCAGCAGGTTTGCATAGTGCAGCCAGTTGCGGTTTTTGGCAGTGATTTTCAATTCAGAACCTGCAAAATTGTTAGACTTAGAGGTACCTCTCAACTCGGCTGACAGGCTCCGTCTTGGGTAGGGTGTGAGGTAGAAACTGGCATTGAGCCTGGAACTATCTCCCCTCACCTGCCGGAACTGCCCTTTCACAAATTTGAAAGTACCCAGATCTGTGAGCCTGTGTAGGGTAATGTCATGATTACTCAGCCTGTACAAGCTATCCGGCTTCAGGAACACCATGCGGTCAAATACACCTGGCCTGAATTTTTTCGTAGAATCTATGATACGGATACCATTGTATATTAGCGGGGTACCCTTGCGTGACAGCGAATCCTGGTCCAGTGAATAATCGGGGTACAGTGTGATGTTCTTCATCGTGTACGGTCGTTTCGCCTGTGGGGGTGTTTCGTCTTTCACCTTCAGGTAGAGATCTACCATTCCATTGTTGGTGCTATCTACTTCTACCAGCAGGTGATCGACTGTAAAGTAATAGTAGCCCCTGTCTTTCAGAATATTATTGATCCTCACCCTTTCGGCCTTGATACTATCTAACCTGTAAGGGCGGTTGATCTTCAGAGAGGTATTCTTATAAGCGGCAGCAATGGCCTTGCCCAGATCGCTGCTATCCACTTCGTAAGTCACACTCTTGATACGGTAGCGATGATTGGGTGTCACCGTGTATACACCGGATGCTTTTTTACTACCTGGTGTTTT
Source organism: Chitinophaga sancti (assembly GCF_034424315.1). Taxonomy (GTDB): domain Bacteria; phylum Bacteroidota; class Bacteroidia; order Chitinophagales; family Chitinophagaceae; genus Chitinophaga; species Chitinophaga sancti. The sequence continues at coordinate 5,506,638 of NZ_CP139972.1, read as the reverse complement.
TATTTCTGATGTGACCAGCGCCTGGAAGAAGCCATTGTCCACCATGTATTGCTCCAGTACATTGGCTGTATAATCTGCTTTTACTGAACTTAAGAGCACAGGAGCTTCTCCCAGTTTATTGCGGAGCAGGTAGTTCAGGCCTTTTCCTTTGGGTTTACTACCCAGGTTATAAAGCCAGAGCCGGATTGGCATGCCCAGCAACTTTTTGTTAGGTTTGGGTCTTACACTGCTTGCAAGGTTGGCACTCAGTGTACCGTAATCTCTTGGCTTCTTACCATCCCATTTTATGCTTGTACCAGTATAAAGCCGATCACCTTCCGGCACCGATTTAGTTGTGCTACACGCGTATATGCCCATGGCAAACAATGCTGCCAGGACTGGGTAGGTTATATATCTATAGCTTTTAACCATCTTATTTCTTAGTACTGGTTTTCTTCCGGGTACGGAGTTTTTCGGCTTTCTTATCTTTTTTCGCTTTCTGGAAGATCTCGCGGAAATTGTCGTAGTCCATGATCAATGCAAAGGCAACACCGGTTTCCACTACCTGACCTTCGATCACGGTGGTATTGTCCTGGCGTTGATATACCCTTACCCGATAACGGCCATCGCGGGTCAACTTATATTCTACGGAAACATCGCCTACCAGGGAGCTTGGGTTTGCCTGCGATTCCCCTTCCAGCATCACATTGGACCCAATGGATACAGACAGGCGATCGTTGAACAGGCTCTTGGAAGCTCCTACTTTCAAGTTCGTAGTTTGTTGTGCAGAACCGGTAGAATAGTCTTCGTCTGATTCCAGGTCGAAGTTGAGGTCCACACCTTTGATCAGGTTACCTGCCAGGTTGTTCAGCTGTTGAGAGAGGATCTTACTCACACTCTGACGGGCCATGTTGCTCACGCCATAGTCACCACTACCCTCGCCTGCCATTGGATCATCCGGTATAAAACTATTCAGCACCAGCAGGCCCATTACCTGTTTGTTGAGCTCAGAAGGAATCTGGTTGATCTGTTTGATACGGTTATACACACTACCACTGAATGCATTTTGTTCTGCCTCCGGCATATCCAGTTCAAAGGAGATATCTGGTTTCAGCAGGTTGCCTTTGATATGGAGATATACATAGAATGGTAGTTTCTGTTTGTATTTATTCCTATCCGTTTGTGAGAGACTGGTCAGCTGATCTGATACCAGGTCTGCAGCCTGTGCATTCACGGTATATTTGGCTGTGATGTCCAGATCGGCATTGGTCGCATCTCCGCTAAAGGTGATAGCGCTACCTTTTTCGATGGAGAAGGAGCGTTTGATCAACTGGTTCAACGACATTTCATACTTACCTTCTGAGATCTCGTAACGACCTGTCAGGCTCATTTTGCTACTTGCGTCCAGGGTTGCATTGATGCTGGCGGTACCTTTTGCCTCTACAAAGTCACCATTCACCGGATCGATGATGATGCGAATGGTGGATTGCGGTGTGATTTCAGCATTGCCAGAGAAGTTGATGCCTTTCAGTCTTGGGTTTTCCAACCTGGTGCTGTCTACCATTTTCACGAGCGAAGAATCCAGCGGATTGTCTTTGTCTACGAAAATGATCACCCCTTCCCTGTTCGCTACCCCTGGTTCTTCGGATGGCAGGGTCACCGTTACATTCGACTTATCACGCAGTTTCACATAAGCATCTACTCTTGGCAGATCCAGGTTTCCTCTTACCTTGATACGGGTATCTACAAAAGCAGGCCCGTAATACATTTGCTGAGGATCTACCTGTTTGCCCAGGATCATGAAATTGTCTGCATTGATGTTCAGGTTGAAGTTATAATTAGTGTAGTCTTTAGTATTGATACGACCATCCAGTACCAGTTCATTCTGCAGGCTATCGGCGATCACGAATTTGTTGAACTGCACTCCTTTTTCATCCAGCACGATGTTTTCATCAGGCATGGTGATGTTGGCGCCTACATAAGTGATGGTACCACCTGCATCGTTGAAGTGCAGGTTACCGGTTGCTTTTGGCTGACTGCTTGTTCCTGTGATCTTAAAATGACCATCGGCTGTACCGTGCATGCGGTTCATATTACCAAAGGTGAATGACTCCAGTGATTTCATGTTCAGCTGGTTGATGTCTACCGTGGCATTGATGGTAGAGTCGTAGGTTCCTTTTACCAGCAGGTCGTTGTCATTACCTTCCAGGCTCATATCCAGGCTATACTGGTTGGCCTGCGGGGTGCTGACTTCTGCGGTGAGCGTACCCAGGTTGGAAGCGCGGAATGTGAGGCTATCTATGGTGAGTTTTGAACTGATTAAAGGGGATTGGTCCAGGTTGCGTACGGTAGCATCTGCATTTAGCACGCCATTGGCCAGTAAAGTATCCGCAGCCAGTAAAGCCGTGATCGTAGATAGCTTGAAGTTTTTAATGTGGGTTTCAAGCGTGGGCAGTTTGCCACGGGCACTGCTGCTATCAGATTTCGTTTGGATGGCGATGGACTGGTCATTGTAAGATAACTGGATGTGCGCTGTATCCGGACCACCATTATGAATGTGGATCCGGTTATTTTCATCTACCTGCCATTCCTGGCGGTTCAGCAGCAGGTATGGTTTCAGGGAAAGCGCCAGTGCATTGTCCGGCAGGAACTCTACAAAGCCACCTACTTTATATTTTGGATTGCGTTTCAGGTCGTCCAGCAGCAGATCCCAGTTCACTCTTCCTGTTGTAGCAGCTGCTGTAAGAGAGGTATGATACAGCGGCATTACTTTATGATGGATATTGGCAAGTGATACCTGCGCCCTGAGGGCAGTATCGGCGATGTTTGCAGTGATGGCCAGGCTATCCAGCAAGATAGAATCGTAACTCAGTTTGGGTAGGGCTGCATTGAGCACCAGCAGGCTACTATCTGAGTTAAGACGGCCACTGATGAGCAATGGCTTCTCCATGCGTAAGGTCGGTGCCATGGCCTGCAGGCTGCGTGGGAAGGTCAGCGAAGCATCCCATACCAGGAGCTGACCAGCAGGCAGTTTTACCAGCTTTACACTATCATAAGGCGTGAGCGGCTTATTGATAATCTGCCCGAATGCAGGGCCGATCTTAGTATAATCGATATTACCATTGGCGTTGATGTAACCAAACGGACCTGTGAGATTCAGGTATTGCTGGTCTTTGTATTGCGCCAGTAAGGAGATAGTATCCAGAACAAACACCTGTCCGTTGGTAGCTAACTGCCAGCCTGTGAGGAATGCATTTCCATCCAGGCGGCCCGGTGTCAGACTACTGAAATCCATATCCATATTTCCTTTTATCTCGAATGGATTGCTGTACAGGTGGGTGGTATACAGGTCTGCACGCGCGATTTGTGCGGTTGCTTTCAGCGACTGGAGGCTTGTATCGTTCAGGGTTCCATCTGCATTGAAAGTGAGGTTGACACTGGAATCATTGCTCTGGCCTTCGGCATGCAGTTGCTGCTTATCGATATTAGCCCGGAGGCTTACATCGTGATAAGTATACCTGTTGTAAGTAGCTTCATTGATGTGGGCATCTGCTTTGGCCATGATACCAGGGAAGGTATAACCCTTGCCGGATGCCATGACGCGACCACTGATCCAGCCGATGGTGGTATCATAGAGGAAATAACCTGGTTGTACACGGAAGGAGGCAAGGTTCAGGTCATAACTGCTATGGATACTATCCATGATATTTACGAGATGGGCGGTCAGACTTGCATTGGCGGCATTGCTTTTCAGATCCAGCTTTGTCTTCATGTCTTTCATGCCCCCGAGGAAACTACCTGTAATGATCATCTGCTCTGGTAGTCTGGGGGTATCCGGCATGGTGCCTGGAGGCAGCCAGGAACGGAGGGCCTTATTACCAGAGAGGATATATAGTGAAGGCAGGTCAGCATACAGGTGGTCTACATCTGTTACATGTCCAATTTCTCCTTTTGCATTGATGCGGTTGCCTTTATTATCAGCAAGATGGAGGGTTTCGATGATCAGTTTGCCGAGGCTGCCTTTGAGGGAGGTGGTCAGGAAAATTTCCTTATCCCACAGTGGTTTCATGGATTTGTTCTTACGACTATCGGGCACGAAAGGCATGAATTCTGCCAGTGTGATGTGGGAAGAGTCCAGGTTGGCCTGGAGTTGTAAGAGATCCAGGTTATCAGAGATGGTAGACCAGGAAGGAGCCTTCAGTATGATCTGTTTGCGCAGGATACTCCGGTTGGTTTCCAGCAGCAGGTTGTGCAGGGCGATAGTGGTAGGTGTGTATAAAACATCGAAGTGACCCTGTTTGATACCAAACCCTGATTTGTCCTGCACGGATATCCTGTGTAATACGGCGCTGATGGTATCTGGGTTGTAATTGATATTGCCTACGTGAGCAACGACATTTTTCAGCAGGAGGTGGTTATAGTCAGGGTCCTTGCTGCCTGCACCTCTTGGAGCAGGAGCGGTATTATTATCATACCGCATATTAATGTGGTCCAGTTCTGCTTTTGTCGCCAGTACTTTCCAGGTATTAGGAGCGGTGCTGTCTGCCGGAGCAGGGGCCGAAGTATCTTTTGGAGCATTCATGGCAAAGGTGCCCCCGGTATTCCGGATGTACAGTTCACCTACCTGGATGAGTGTAGAATCGATGTCCAGGCTGGAGTTGAGGAGCTGAAGGTTACCTATTTTCCAGCCGGTGTTCAGGCCACTCCCCTGGTCGGCATAGAGGAAGGAGCTATTTTTGATTTCTAATTTCTTAAGAATCAGATGGAAAGGAGAACTGGCGGTATCATTGGCCGGTGGTGGTGCTGTAGCAGCCAATACTTTGGGCCGGTAGTCCCGGGTAAAGAAACCCCTGAGGCCATCGATCTTCAATCCTCTCAGGGAGTACAGGCCCTGGTTGACAAGCAGGTCGTCCGGATCTACATGTAGTTCCTGGAAGGTGACAACGGCGGTCATACCTCCGGGAGCATCGATGTAACGAAGATAAACGTGTTTAAGGGTTACGTCTTTAATGAGGAACTGAAGTGTTGTGCCAGTTTGGGAGCTCACAGTATCCGGGATCGTGTCTTTGGTCACGAAGGCATCTACGATGAACTGGTAGTTAAAAGCGGTATCTCCGGAATTACGATAAATATTTGCCGTCACGGAATCCCATTCAAGACCATTTATTCGCAGTTCATTGTTGAGAAATGCCAACAGATTGTACCGCACCTTCAAATTTCCGGAGTAGAACAATGCCTGTTTGGAAGTATCTGCTACATAAACATTACGTAGTTCCAGGTACTGCCATCCGCGTACGCGGAGATAGCCGATACGAACAGTTGTATGCAATTTTTTCTGGAGATACTGTTCTCCCTGCCGGCGGATGAAATCCTGTACAGGTTCCAGCTGTAGTACTAAAACAGCCATCACCGGTATTATCAGCAAGATCAGAAATCCCCATAAGAGCCAGCGCCACCAGGGCCGGCCATGATGTTTGTAGTCGTTAGTTGCGGGTGCTGTCATTTAAAAGGATTACATAGAAAATACTGAGTTAAAACGCATTAGGCGGACCCTTGTTTAAACATAGCGTTGTCAAACAAAATTTATACCTACAGGCATGGGATAAATTAAAAAAGCGCTTTTACCGTCGGTAAAAGCGCTTTTTTGTGAGTATTTATGGGTAGAAATTACCAGTTAGGAGTATTCCGCTGGTTGAATTTCTGGATGTAGTAGATCAGTCTTTCCTTGTTATTAGGATCCTGGTAGAATTCCCTGGTGAGGGCAGTATCTTTTGGCAGGATGTATTTCTTCATATTATACAGGGTGATGCCATAGACGGTACCGGTGCTAAGGTCGATGACCTTTTTGGTGACAACGGCGGGCGGGGTATTGCTGAATACCATGCCGGCGGTGGCACTGTTAGGTGTGGAGGTGGGGATGGCGCGTACCTGGTAGAGGCAGTAGTAGCCGACTTCTTCAATTTTCTGAAGGCCATTGTCTCTAACGTATAGGTTGGTGCCATCGCAGTAGCCCCAGTATTTTTTGATTTTATGTTCTTTGCCGTTGTTGTCGACAGCGTATAGTTCATTGGGTGCAGACAGGAGGTAGAACTGCGCGGCGGTGGTTTTGCCTTTGATTACGATATTGCCGGTTTGGGAGGGTTCGTTGTTGCGAAACTCTTCGAAGGATTTATAAATGCCTTTATTGTATTGGTGGGTGTCGTAGATGCTGTGGCCGACCTGGGCGAAGGCTGTATGGGAGACTCCCAGAAGGAGAAGGAAATAGAATAATTTTTTCATGATCATCAAAAGTAGGCAAAAATGCTGGTGCCTTTGGTACCAGCATTTTTGTCGGGAGCAAATCTGAGGTGACCAGAGGTCGCCTCAGATTTGCGCAATTTGTTAAAAAGAAAAGGCCGGGTAAAGACCCGGCCCGGCTGAAGGTTACAACAAAATCTAAACCTGCTTATGAGAATCTTTGTTACTAATGTGTGTTTGTATCTATCAGCAGGTAGAAATGAGATACGCACATTCACATCAAGATTATAGTTTACACTGCCATTGCTGGTAAAGAAGCGTCTTTGCTTTCCAGCTGGGAAACTCCCATCAGGAACTCATCTACTTTACGCGCGCATTCGCGGCCTTCGCTGATTGCCCATACCACCAGTGACTGTCCACGGCGCATATCGCCCGCAGCAAACACTTTAGGTATAGAAGTCTGGAATGCTTTCTCCCCTGCTTTCACATTGCCTCTTTCATCTTTTTCAACACCCAGATCGTCTAAGAGACCTGTATGCTGTGGATGCAGGAAGCCCATTGCGAGGAATGCCAGTTCACAGGGAACTTCTCTTTCAGAACCTGGTACTTCTGTAAATCCACCAGGACGACCATCTACGCCCAGGCTCCATTGCAGATCTACCAGTTTCAGTCCTTTCAGGTTACCGTTGCTATCTCCGACAAACTCTTTGGTACCAATTGCCCAGTGGCGGTCAGCACCTTCTTCATGAGAAGAGGTTGTTTTCAGCACCATTGGATAAGTAGGCCAGGGCATGTATGGAGTGCGTTCTCCCGGAGGTTTAGGCATCAGTTCTATCTGGGTGATGCTCTTAGCGCCATGACGGTTGGAAGTACCCACACAGTCAGAGCCGGTATCACCACCACCGATTACAACTACGTTTTTGTCGGTAGCCATAATATCTTCACCGCTTACTGCGCGGTTGCCTACGCGTTTGTTCTGCTGTTTCAGGAAGTCCATTGCATAGTGTACACCTTTCAGCTGACGGCCGGGAATATTCAGGTCACGAGGGATGGTGGAACCACCAGCCAGTACGATCGCATTGTATTCACGGAGCAGGTCGTTCACGCTTACGTTTACACCTACGTTGGCATTACACTGGAAGGTTACGCCTTCTTCTTCCATTACTTTCACGCGGCGGTCGATTACCCATTTCTCCAGTTTGAAGTCAGGGATACCGTAGCGGAGCAGGCCTCCCGGAACATCGTCTCTTTCGAACACGGTTACCTGGTGACCAGCGTAGTTCAGCTGAGCGGCAGCGGCCAGGCCGGCAGGACCGGAACCGATTACTGCTACTTTCTTGCCGGTACGTACACGGGGTGTTTTAGCCTGTACAAGTCCTTTGTCGAAAGCGATTTCGATGATGTGGCGTTCGATTTCTTCGATTGCCACAGGAGGTTGGTTGATACCCAGTACACATGCACTTTCGCAAGGCGCAGGACAGATACGTCCTGTAAACTCGGGGAAGTTGTTTGTGCTGGTTAAGATTTCATATGCTTCTTTCCAGTCTTTGTGATAGACTGCATCGTTGAATTCAGGAATTATGTTACCCAGCGGGCAACCGCTGTGACAGAATGGAACACCACAGTTCATGCAGCGCGCAGACTGTTCATTCAGCTTGGTATCTGAAAGTCTTTCTACGAATTCGTTATAGTTCCGGACTCTTTCCCTGGGAGCTTTCTTTCCAGGCAGCTCTCTTGTAAATTCCAGGAATCCTGTTGGTTTGCCCATTTTGGTTGTCGTTAGATTGTTAATGTTACTACTTCTCCACCTTCTCCTTTGCTTTGGAAGCGGTCAGCACTGCTTTGTATTCTTTAGGGAATACTTTCACAAAGTGACGCAGCTGGTTTTCCCAATCTTTCAGGATGAACTTAGCTACTGTACTGTTTGTGTAAGCGTGGTGCTTGGTGATCAGGTCGTGCAGTGCGGTAGCATCATCCTGATCCAGCGGATCGAGGTCGATCATCTCCTTGTTGCAACGGTTGGCGAAATTGCCTTTCACATCGTATACATAAGCTATACCACCGCTCATACCAGCGCCGAAGTTACGACCGGTCTCACCGAGGATGACAGCTCTACCACCTGTCATGTATTCGCAACCGTGGTCACCCACGCCTTCGGATACGATGGTAGCACCTGAGTTACGTACACAGAAGCGTTCACCTGCTTTACCCCGGATGTAAGCTTCACCGGAGGTCGCGCCATAGAAGGCCACGTTACCAGCGATGATGTTTTCTTCCGCTTTGAAGCCTGCTTCAGCATTTGGATAAAGGACCAGTTTAGCACCGGAGAGACCTTTACCGAAGTAGTCATTTGCCTCACCTTCCAGTTCGAGGGTAACACCTTTGGTGTTGAATGCCCCGAAGCTCTGGCCGGCAGAACCAACAAATTTAAAGTGGATTGTATCTTCCGGTAAGCCTGGACCCGCATATCTCTTGGAGATCTCGTTGCTCAGGATTGCGCCTACGGAACGGTCAGTATTTTTAACATTAAACTGCTGGAATACCCTGGTCTTTTTGTCGAGGGCTGCCTGTGCAGCTTTCAGCAGCTGCCAGTCAATCACTTCGCTGATACCATGATCCTGTTCTTCAGATTTGAACAGTGCTGTTGTTTCATCAGCCGGTTCTTTGTACAGGACCTGTGATACGTCCAGGTTTTTATATTTCCAGTGGGTGATGTTCTCACGTACCTGCAGGCAGTCAGATTGACCTACCATTTCATTAACGGTACGGAAGCCCAGTTCAGCCATGATTTCACGGAACTCTTCTACCAGGAATTTGAACAGGTTCACTACGTTTTCAGGATCGCCGTTGAAGCGTTTGCGCAGTTCAGGATCCTGTGTCGCCACACCTACAGGGCAGGTGTTCAGGTGACATTTACGCATCATGATACAGCCTTCAGCCACCAGTGCAGCAGTAGCTACACCCCATTCTTCCGCACCCAGCAGGGTAGCGATAGCGATGTCGCGACCTGTTTTGAGCTGGCCATCGGCCTGTACGGTCACACGACCACGCAGCTTGTTCTTCACCAGTGTCTGGTGTGTTTCAGCCAGACCAAGTTCCCATGGCAAACCAGCATGCTTGATAGAGCTGATTGGAGATGCACCGGTACCGCCGTCGAAGCCAGCGATCAGGATTACATCTGCTTTTGCTTTGGCTACGCCGGCAGCGATGGTACCGACACCTGCTTTAGACACCAGTTTTACGCTGATGCGGGCAGCACGGTTAGCATTTTTCAGGTCAAAGATCAGCTGAGCCAGATCCTCGATAGAATAGATATCGTGGTGAGGAGGCGGAGAGATCAGCCCTACACCTGGTGTAGAGTGACGTACTTTCGCGATCCAGTCATCCACTTTATGGCCGGGCAGCTGGCCACCCTCTCCGGGTTTAGCACCCTGTGCCATCTTGATCTGTAATTCATCTGCATTCGTGAGGTAATTGCTGGTTACACCGAAACGTGCACTGGCTACCTGTTTGATTGCGGAACGCATGCTGTCGCCATTAGGCAGCTTCTCGTAGCGCAGTTCATCTTCACCACCTTCACCGGTATTGCTTTTGGCACCGATACGGTTCATAGCGATCGCCAGTGTGGAGTGTGCTTCGTGGGAGATGGAGCCAAAGCTCATCGCACCTGTAGCGAAGCGTTTCATGATGCTATCTGCAGATTCCACTTCATCAAGGGTGATTGAAGGACGGTTACGTTTGAAAGAGAAAACGCTGCGGAGTGTGGCTGCTTTTTCGCTCTGGTCGTTCACCGACTTAGAATATTTCTTGAAGATGCTGTAGTCGCCCATACGGGTTGATAACTGCAGCAGGTGGATCGTGGTTGGGTTGAAGAGGTGGAACTCACCTTTTCTTTTCCACTGGTAGATACCACCTACACCCAGGCGGGATACAGGTGTTTCTTTACGGCCGTAACCCATCCAGTGCTTAGCGAGGGTTTCGCGGGCGATCTCATCGAGGCCCATACCCTGGATACGGGATACCGCACCGGTAAAGTATTTATCTACTACCTGGCGGTTGATACCTAATATCTCGAATATCTGTGCACCCTGGTAAGATTGCAGGGTGGAGATACCCATTTTGGAGAAGACTTTCAGCAGGCCATCGCAGACAGCCTTGATGTAGTTCTTCTTTAGTTTGTCAACATCATATTCAGTTTCCAGTTTGCCGGTCAGCTTCAGATCACGGATTGTGCTGAGTGCCAGGTAAGGGTTGATTGCGGTAACACCGAAACCAAGCAGGCAGGCAAAGTGGTGAACTTCCCACACATCACCGGCTTCCACGATGATACCTACCTGACCACGGTATCCTTTGCGGATGAGGTGGTGGTGTACGGCAGAAGCAGCGAGGATAGAAGGGATAGCGGCGTGTTCGGAGTCGATCGCCCTGTCGGAGAGGATGATTACTTCATAACCATCTTCCACGGCATCTACAGCGTAGCGGCAAAGGCGTTGCAGCCCTTTCTCCATGGAGCCTGGTTTACCATCGGCACGGAAGTAAGTTTGCAGGGTCTTAGCCTGGAACAAACCAGTATCGATGCTACGGATCTTTTCCAGCTCGTAGTTGCTCAGTATGGGGTGAACCAGGGCCACACCATGACAATGCAGTGGATTTTCGTCCAGCAGGTTACCATTGTTCCCTACATAGGTCGCCAGCGACATAACCAGTCTTTCGCGGATTGGGTCGATAGGCGGGTTGGTCACCTGTGCGAACAGCTGTTTGAAGTAGCTGGTCAGGTGCTGTGGCTGATCGCTCAGCACAGCCAGGGGAGCATCTGTACCCATGGAGCCGATGGGCTCTTTACCATCCAGGGCCATTGGGGCGATGATGGTGTTCAGGTCTTCGGTGGTATAACCGAAGGCTTGCTGGTATTTAAAGATCTGCTCTGGTTCCAGGTGACTGAAAGTAACGCGTGGTTCAGGCAGTTCTTCGAGGCGGATTTTGTATTTATTCAGCCATTCGCCGTAAGGTTGCTGAGAGCAGATGTTCTGTTTCAGTTCCTCATCGCCGATGATTCTGCCGGCTTCCATGTCCACGATGAACATTTTGCCTGGTTGCAGACGGCCTTTTTCTTTAATGTTTTTAGGATCTATTGGCAGTACGCCGGCTTCTGAAGCCATGATCACGCGATCGTCTTTTGTAACTACGAAGCGTGCAGGGCGCAGGCCGTTACGGTCCAGGGTACCACCGATGATCTTACCGTCTGTGAAAGAGATACAGGCAGGACCATCCCATGGTTCCATGAGAGAGGCGTGGTATTCGTAGAATGCTTTTCTAACCGGATCCATATCCTCGTTGCCATCCCATGCTTCGGGGATGAGCATCATCATAACATGAGGGAGGGAACGGCCGGTGAGCAGCAGGAGTTCTACTACGTTGTCCAGGCTGGCGGAGTCAGACTGACCTTCTTCAACGACAGGGGAGATCATGTCCATTTCTTCCTGTGTGAAGTATTTGGATACGAAGTCCTTTTCGCCGGAGCGGAGCCAGTTCAGGTTCCCCTTAAGGGTATTGATTTCACCATTGTGCGCGATGTAGCGGTAAGGATGTGCGAGTCTCCAGCTTGGGAAAGTATTGGTAGCGAAGCGGGAGTGGATCACTGCAAAGGCAGACACCATCTTCTCGTCGCTCAGGTCAGCATAGTAATGACGTACCTGGTAGGTAGTCAGCTGTCCTTTATACACAATCGTTTTAGTAGAGAGAGAGGCAAAGTAAAAGAGTGCTTTTTCCTTAGGAACGGTATTCCTTACGGTTTTACACACATAATTACGGAGCACGAAGAGTTTGCGTTCAAACTCATCGTTGTCGGCGATATGATGAGGACAGGCGATAAATACCTGTTCGATTTCAGGTTCTACTGAAAGGGCGCTTTCTCCGATACCATCTGGGCGAACCGGAACTTTACGATATCCAAGGATATCGAGGCCAAGTTTCTCTGCCGCCCGGGCCAGGATCTCGCGGCATTCTTCTCTCCATCGTGGTTCTTTTGGAAAGAAGACCATACCTACACCATATTTGCCAAATTCCGGCAGACTAATGCCAATTTTCAGACATTCGTCGTACAAAAACTCGTGCGGGAGCTGGATCAGAATCCCTGCCCCGTCACCGGTATTTTGTTCACAGCCACATGCACCGCGGTGTTCCATATTTTCCAACATGGTAAGCGCATCCCGGATGATCTGATGCGATTTACGGCCCTTAATGTGGACAGTAAAGCCTGTTCCGCATGCATCATGTTCAAAATCCGGGTGGTACAGTCCTTGCAATTGCTTCACTTCTTGCATTCGTTTAGATTTTTTGACCTTGGCACACACTTCACCCATTTTGTATCAGGCGCGGTGGAGGTACCGTAATTGTTTCGGGAACGGTATAAAGATACTAAAGGAAGCCGGTATTTTTTAGTAAAACATGCGTATAACACTAAAAATTTAGAAAACATTAAAAAAGTATGGGCAATTGTTAGAATATAATAAGTAGGGGCGGAAAAAGTATCGCTATTTTACCCTCAGTGAGTCAGATCGTGTTGGAAATTAATTTAATGTATGCACAGGAATCCGTACTGGTTGCTATAGCAACCAATAAAAATGGGGTTATATAATATATTAAGTGGGTGATCCGGGCTATACGATCGTCACATTGATCCCCATTTCTTCTACGGCTTTTACTATGTGAGCGGAGATACCGCTATCGGTGATGATTTCGTCGATATCTTCGAGTCCACATATTTTACCAAAGCCTCTTCTGCCGAATTTGGAAGAATCGGCAATGACAATGGTTTTTTGTGCAGCAGCCACCATGCGCTGATTTAGCTGTGCTTCCATTAGATTTGTGGTTGTAAGTCCGAATTCAATGTCTATACCTTCGAGGCCGAGGAACAGTTTACTGCAGGAGAAATCGGCGAGGATGCGTTCGGCATAGTTACCAGTTACGGAAGAAGAACTGGCGCGAACGATGCCGCCCAGTTGCAGTACTTCTATTTCCGGAAATCGTAGCAGTTCCTGTGCTACGTTGAGGGCGGGGGTGATAACGGTGAGATGTCCTTTGGGGTGGACATTCCTGGCCAGGGCCAGGGCGGTGGTACCAGAAGAAATAATGATGGCGTCGTTATGAGCAATGAGGGTAGCAGCAGCAGCACCGATGAGGTTTTTCTCATCGCGGCGCAGTTTCTCTTTCTCATTTACGGGCTTGTCATTGATATAAGGATTATTTACCGTGGCGCCACCATGTGAACGAAAAAGTAGGGCCTTGTCTTCAAGTAACTTGAGGTCTTTTCTGATCGTTACACCAGATACATCAAGTTCTTTGCACAGGTCTATTACGTTAACATATCCTTTTTCCGCTAAGCGGTCTAATATATATTTATGTCGCTCAGCTATATTTATCATTGACATACTCGCAAAAGATTTTGTTGCTTCAATTGGTTACAAAAGTACTTTCATGTTGTTGAATTTTACACATGTTAACGGAAAAAAATATTAAGAAAAAGTGCGCTTTTTGATGTATAAAAACATTTTTTACTGCTATCCTATTGAAAACTAGTTAACAAAATATTATTTTCTGCCACCGAATAGAAAGCCAAAACGAAAGTGGACTAGCGGAAAGGGCGAAATAAAAAGAAAGATTTGAAAAGAGAATGTTATTAAATCCAATGAATAAGATGAAATCTTTACTAACCCTGGCAATGGTGGTAACCCTGACGCCCACTGTGATGGCTACAGCACCATTACCAATATTTTTTAAAGTAGGACACAGAGGTACAAGAGGAATGATGCCGGAAAATACCATCCCGGCTATGATCCGTGCCATCGAGGATGGTGCGAATACCTTAGAATTTGATGTGCACATTACTAAAGACGGAAAAGTGGTTGTGTACCACGACGCGTCGTTTGACCCTGCATATACGACCAAACCTGATGGCAGTGAGATCAAGCCGGAGGAAAGAGGAAAATATATATTCTACCAGATGAATTACAGTGAGATCAGGCCTTTTAGAATAGGTGAAAAGCCCTACTCTAAATTTCCACAGCAGCAGCGAATAAGGACCTATGCCCCACTCCTGTCTGAAATGATCGATTCTGTAGAAGCTTATGTGAATCATCATCATAAGGCACCGGTTTATTATTTATTAGAGATTAAATCTTCCGAAAAGACAGATGGCAAAGAACAGCCGGCACCTGAAGAATACGTGCAAAAACTGATGGAAGTGAAACAGCTGGAGAAACTGAAACACCGCCTGCTGATACAATCTTTTGATATCCGGCCATTGCAGGTATTGCATAAGTCTCATCCAAAAGTGACGCTGGGATTCCTGACAGGTGATAAGAATGTATCTTTTTACCAGCAGCTGGAAAGTCTTGGATTTATGCCAGGGCTCTATAACCCGCATTATTCCCTGGTGACGAAGGAGCTGCTGGATTATTGTCATAGTAAGGGAATGAAGATTGTTCCCTGGACAGTAGCGGATTTGGAGGATATGAAGAGATTGAAGGAAATGGGGGTAGATGGGATTATAACCGATTACCCGGATAGGATCAACAAAATATAAAAGCAATCATCATGGGTGATTGCTGGCTGCCCATGATGACTGGGAATCCAAATGAAGGAGGCGATCTTTAAGGTCGCCTCCTTCATTTGATGAATGGAAATCGTTTATCCTAATTAATCTACATCTTTGCGGATGACAATCAGGAAATTATCAATATTATGAGCAATATGAACAAAACATTATCCACGCTGGCACTGGTACTTGCCTGTACCTTCGGCCAGAAAGATACTGTAATGGCACAGGCGCAGACACTGTCAGCAGTCGCCCACCCTAAGCTGGTAGTTGGTATCGTTGTAGACCAGATGCGCTGGGACTACCTGTACCGTTACGCTGACCGCTATGGAACCGGTGGGTTCAAAAGATTGCTGGGAGAAGGGTTTACTTGTGAAAATGCTTTTATCACCCACCTCCCCTCCTACACGGCTGTAGGTCACAGCACGATTTTTACCGGATCTGTGCCTGCTGTCCATGGCATTACGGGCAATGGCTGGACTGACCAGGCCCTGGGGAGAGAATTCTATTGCACAGAAGATTCTACCGTTACTCCTGTCGGCACTACTTCTGATGCCGGTAAAATGTCTCCACGCAGCCTGATGGCGTCTACTATCACCGATGAATTGCGACTGGCAACTAATTTCCGCTCTAAAGTAGTGGGGGTATCCCTGAAAGACCGTGCTTCTATCCTGCCTGCAGGGCATGTTGCAAACGGTGCTTTCTGGCTGGATGACAGCAATGCTTCTTTTGTGACCAGCAGCTATTACATGAATGAACTGCCTGAATGGGTAAAACAGTTCAATGCGAAGAATGAACCGGCTGCACTGATGTCCAAACCATGGGAGACCCTCTACCCTATCAATACATATGTACAAAGTACAGCAGACGACGTAAGCTGGGAGAACACTTACAAGGGTGAAACCGCTCCTAAGTTCCCACATGATCTGCCTGCTATTTATAAATTAAGCAAAGGTAGCCTGCGCGCTACCCCAGGTGGTAATACCCTCACCCTGGATTTTGCAAAAGCTGCTGTGAACGGATATAACATGGGGAGTGGTCCGGTGACCGACTTCCTGACTATCAACTGTGCTTCTACTGACTATGTGGGGCATCAGTTTGGTCCTAACTCTATCGAGGTAGAAGATACTTACCTGCGCCTGGACAAGGATCTGGCAACATTCTTTAGTTTCCTGGATCAGAAAGTGGGTAAGGGAAATTACCTGGTATTCCTGACAGCGGATCATGGCGCTTCTCATTCTGTAGGTTTCCTGCAGGAACATAATGTTCCTTCCGGCCTGGTGAATGAAAAGCCTATCATTTCCGGTCTGACTGCAGATCTGAAAGGCGTGTTTGGGGTGGATAGCCTGATCAGGGGTACTAATAACTACCATGTGGATTTCGATATGAAGAAAATTAAGGCTGCGAAGCTGGATTATGATGCCGTGAAGCGGGAAACAGTGTACTACCTGCAGACTGTGCCAGGTATTCAGTTTGCGGCGGATCTGGAAAATATCGGAAATAGTGCATTGCCTGAGCCGATCAGGCAAATGGCGATCAATGGATATTATCCTAAGCGTGATGGTGCGGTGATTATGATTCCAGACCTGGGATGGTATGAAGCAGGTAATATGAAGGGTACAACGCATGGTACATGGTCTCCTTATGACACGCATATTCCAATGGTGTTTATGGGTTGGCATGTGAAACATGGATATACAAATGAGAAGACGAGTATGACGGATATTGCGGCTACAGTGGCGGCAATGTTAAAGATCCAGATGCCGAGTGGTTGTGTGGGAAGAGCGGTAATGGAAGTATATAAATAACAAAAAAGACCGGCTGCCCCAGGCAGCCGGTCTTTTTTGTATTTCTCCGGAGGGGCGGCCAGCAGCCGCCCCTCCGGTTATTTTATGGTTGGGGGTCGAAGTAGAATTTCGTTTTCCCACCTGCTATCCTGATATAAAGCGGATCGCTGGCCAGGCTCTCATTCTGCAACCTGTCAAGAGAGGTGAGTACATAAGTGTATTCTTTCCCTTTTTGATAGGCAAGATCTATGTATTGTGGGTCTGCCGTCTGTGTTAGTATTGTCAGGATCTTTTCCGGATTATTCAGATTGATCACTTCCCTGCCTTCAAATCGATATAATACATACTGATTGGTTCGACTGGTGCTATCACCATCTCCATCTACCCAGTGCAGGTGTAATCCATCGGTTCTTTCAAAAGCATCTGCAAAGTATGGAGACTGTGGTGCTTTAAAATTCAGCCATGGCATGATTGGGCGCAAAGCATGATAATGATAGAAATGATTGCGCAGGCTGTCTTCTATACCTCTTGGATTGCCATTGAATGACTTGGCGCTATAGAAGATACTTCCCTGTACGGTATTGAGTGTACGGGTTTCCGTGATCTGTACCGGCAGTTCATTGGGATTGTTCCATGCTGCATTACTATTGATCCGGTATACTCCATGCCCGATGTACAAATGACGGCCATAGGCATGTTGTGCCCACCAGTTCAGCAGCAGTTCGTAGTCTGCTATGCGGTGTCCTCTTTCCCAATATAACTGGGGAGCTACGTAATCTATCCAGCCATTTTTCAGCCATTTCAGCACATCGGCGTACAGGTCGTCGTAATTGGTATTTCCTCCATTGGTATAAGATCCTTCCGGATCTTTATTCTTATTTCGCCAGATGCCGAAGGGGCTGATCCCAAATTTTACCCATTTCTTTTCCTGCTTGATGGCGATGCTCACCATGTGGATGATGGTATCTACATTGTACCTGCGCCAGTCGTCTTTTTCCATACCATGTCCATACTGCCGGTAGGAGGCGTGGTCAGGAAACTCCTTGCCAGGTACCCTGTATGGGTAAAAGTAATCGTCAAAATGAACGGCATCTATATCGTAGCGACGCACTACATCGCGAATGATTTGTGTAACGTACTCACGTACCTCAGGAACTCCCGGATCAAAATATTTCTTGTTATCATAAGTCAGGAACCACTGAGGGCGCATCCTGGAAATATGGTTAGCTGTCACATTATTGCGACTGGCATTGAAAACTGCGCGGTAAGGATTGAACCAGGCATGAAATTCCATTCCTCTTTTATGCGTCTCTTCGATCATAAACTGAAGGGGATCATAATAAGGATTAGGTGCCTGCCCCTGCGTACCAGTCAGGTATTCAGACCAGGGTTCGAAGGGCGAGGCATAAAAAGCATCCGCTACCGGGCGGACTTGTACCACCACGGCATTCATACCATTACGCTGCTGTGTATTGAGAAGGGTAATAAATTCCTGTTTTTGTTGTTCAACAGGCAACCCTCTACGGGAAGGCCAATCGATATTCTCTACTGTTGCTATCCATACGGCTCTGAATTCCCGTTTGGGTGGCAGCTGGGCCTGGACCGGTTTGAAAAAGCCTGCCAGAAGGAAAGCAGCCACTAATAAGTGTTTCACCATTCTACAATACGTTAAGACCTGAAAAATTGCGAAAATAAGGAATCCTTATTACTCGCCAGCGAGGTGTGTGAAAACACCTAACTGATTAGTAAGGAGTACTTTGCAGCACAAACGGTGCCGATCTTTCTAAGAAAGACAGATATTTAAAAGAAAAGGTCTGAAGAGGACTAAATGTAACTATACTTTTCTACCGAGATACTGTGAATAGTCAGGTAAGCGTACTTCATATTCCTGGTGCATAAGAGGAGATGTAAGCAGGAAGTCGGCAGAGGTACGGTTGCTGGCCATAGGGATGTTCCATACTACACCAAGGCGGAGCAGGGCTTTGATATCCGGGTCATGCGGGAGTGCTTCCATGGGATCCCAGAAGAAGATCACGACATCGATTTTGCCTTCGGCGATCATAGAGCCTATCTGCTGGTCGCCACCGAGGGGCCCGGACAATAATTTTCTGACAGGTACGTCGAGATTTTCTTCAATGAGCTTGCCTGTAGTGCCGGTAGCGTATAGTTCATGCCGGCAGAGTACGGTTTTATTGTAGAGGGCCCATTCTATGAGCTCAGCTTTCTTGTGATCATGGGCGATCAGTGCTATTCTTTTGCGTGCGTGCAAGGTTTTGACAGTGGGCATACTCAGTGATGGCGTTATTTCCCATAAAGTTAATATATAGAATAATGTGACATGTAATATTTTAGGTCCATATCAGAAAAAAAATCTGATGGTGAAGTCTTCGCGCGGAACTGTACAATTTAGATATAGTTTTATCTATATCCCTATTGAAAAATGTGATAGTTAAAAGGCCGCAATTCCCTCAGATTCTAACCGAAAGTAGTTACCTTTGTACCATCAAAAGTTTAGAATAACATGATTAAAACAGGAAATCCCATTATCAGCATATATACGGAAATGACGCCGAATCCGGAAACCATGAAGTTTGTTGCTAACAAGCTCCTGTACCCTGGTAAGCACATCGATTTCCCGGATGAAGCAAGTGCAAAACCATCTCCGCTGGCTGCTGAATTGTTCAGCTTCCCGTTCATCAGAGGTGTGTTTATTATGGCGAATTTTATTACGCTGACAAAAACTGTTGAAACTGACTGGAATGATATTATCCCTACTATAAAAGCTTTTCTGAAGGAGTATCTGGAAGATAACCGCCCGGTATTGAACGAAGATGAAATCGTTGACAAACCGATTGCCGGAAACGAAGTAAGCGCAGATGATACTGATGTGGTAAAGCGTATTAAAGAATTGCTTGAAAACTACGTGAAGCCTGCAGTTGAAATGGATGGCGGTGCCATTCAGTTCAAAGACTACGATGACGGTACTGTGACGTTGATGCTGCAAGGCTCATGTTCAGGTTGCCCTTCTTCCATGATCACATTGAAAGCCGGTATCGAAGGCATGATGAAGCGCATGATCCCGGAAGTGAAGGAAGTGGTAGCTGAAGCGGAATAAGCCATAGTTGAGAGAATGATAGTGTTAAAAATGAGCACAGTCTTTTTGACTGTGCTTTTTTATTACCAATTTTTTTATTTGATTTAATAAATTAAAAAGAGATTTACCAGACTAAAAACAAAATAAATCAGGCCTCATACTTATGAAATATCTATCTATCGCAGCCAGCTTGCTATTCGCAGCAGGAGTACATGCACAGGATGCTGTGACCGTTCATTACAAGACACGTTATCATGGAGAGGAGATGAAAGACGGTGCCCTTACCCTATTTATTGACGGAAGAAGTGCGCATGTGATCAAAGATGCAGATCCCGGTGCCAGGGAGCAACAATACCTGAACTATACAGAAAATGTTACTATGCAGGTATTAAGCCTGAACGGCAGATCTGTCACATTTAAAAAGAAAATTGAAGACTACGAAAAGCCCGAGCTGCTCACAGATACTGCCACCATTGCGGGTTACCCCTGTAAAAAAGCGAAAGTCATTATCCGCTCCAACACGGTGGAAGTATGGTATACCAATGCCCTGAATCTAAAAGGTTCTCCCAGCCTGGGTGTGACTCCTGGTTTAGGATTGGTATTAAAGACCGTGAGAAACGGCGAAATGGAAGTGATAGCGACAGAAGTGAAAAAGGGCAAGATCAATCCTAAGGACCTGAACTGGCCCGGTTCTATTGCCATTGGTAAGCTGGTAGACCAGGCAAATTATACCCGCGAGGTGATTGATAGCCGCTATACTACCATTCCTGTATTCAGTAAAGAGCAGATTTCCTTTGGATATGACAAGCCTAATCCTACTGCCAACCAGAGTGATGTAACTTACCACTACGCGGGCGGCACTGTGATCCTGAAAAAAATAAAACTACCTAAATACGAAGCGGGCCGTCAGCTGTTTGCCGAACTGGCCCAGTATTCCAACGGAGATGCTTATGACCGCACAGGTTCTGTATTTATGATCCCTATGGATAAGCAAGGTTCTTTCCTGAATGGACTGCAGAATGGGGTAAAGGAACTACCTGTTTATAAGGAGAAATATCAGGGCGTTGTTGCTACTGATGATTACCTGCCTACAATGGAACTGCTGCGTTTCTTCACTCCTTTCGGGATTCATCACTACAACGAGAGAAGCCAGATAGCTGGTTATAACTGGGCTGATTCTGCGGTATTTCGCCAGGAGATCACAGAACTGCAACCGAGGATGGAGGGTGATGTATGGCTTGGCGTTTTCATTGGTAACTATGACAAAGGTGGTCACATTGTAAGCCTGCGCCTGAAATACTACAAAGGAGACGAAGATGAGGGGTTAAAAGTGCCAGGCTATTTACAGCCGATCTTCAATACCACCAACCTGATGGAAATGGCTGGCCAGGAATACGGTACTATGTTCGACCATGACTCCCTGACGGTGAAGGTGAATATTCCGGAGGGCGTAACCAATTTACAGCTTCGTTATATCACTACCGGTCATGGTGGCTGGGGGAATGGTGATGAATTTGTGCCGAAGCTGAATGAGATCTTTGTAGACGGCAAGCGAGTGTATCATTTTGTACCCTGGAGAACTGATTGCGGTACTTACCGTTTGCTGAATCCTTCTTCAGGTAATTTTGGAAATGGGTTGTCATCATCTGATTTGAGCAGGTCCAACTGGTGCCCGGGAAGTCTTACGCCGGCTGTGTATATTCCTTTGCCGGACCTGGCACCGGGGGTACACGAATTTAAAGTCGCCATCCCACTGGGTAAGAGAGAAGGCACCGCCTTCAGCGCATGGAATGTATCGGGGGTACTGATGGGAGAGAAAAAATAAAATTTAAGCGTGAGGTTGTATCATTTGATACAACCTTATTTTTTTAGGTAGCTGTCACTCTTATCTTTGCGGCATGAATGTGGATGTATTTTACCAGGCGCTGATTGAAGGTGTGAGGGCCATGAGCTGGCTGGAAATCCTGGCGGCGATCTTTGGTGCTATCAGCGTGGTATGTAGTAAACAGAACAGTATCTGGCTTTATCCTACAGGCCTGGTCAGTACGGGCATTTATGTATACCTGTTATCAAGAGAGCAGTTTAAGCTCTATGCAGAGGCGACGCTGAACGCTTATTATTTCATCATGAGTGTGTATGGCTGGTATCACTGGGCAAGGAAGAAACCCTCTGAACCCGAAGTACCAATTGCCTGGGCATCCAGGACAGAATGGATTGTAACGGCGGCGACTGCATTAATTGGCTGGGCGGTGTTCTATTACCTGCTAAGTCACTTCTCCAATTCAGATGTACCGCTTGTAGATGCTTTTGTATCTGCAACTGCCTGTGCAGGTATGTGGTTGCTGGCCAAACGAAAAATTGAAAACTGGGTGATACTGAATATATCCAACCTGGTAGCGATACCTTTATTATTTCATAAAAAACTAGTCGCGACAGCGGTGCTGACCATCTTCCTGTTCATTGTAGCAGTCATGGGTTATTTCAGCTGGAAAAAGATATGGAAGAGTTATTCAAAGTAGTGGTGATTGGTCCGGAGAGTACAGGCAAAAGTACCCTCAGTGAGTTCCTGGCGTCGCATTACGAAACGATGTGGGTGCCTGAGTATGCCCGTCGGTATATAGAAGAATTACCTCGTCCGTATGAGCAATCTGACCTGCTGGCTATGGCACAGGGGCAACTGGCACTGGAGGCAGAAAGGGCTAAGCTGGCAAACAGGCTGCTGGTGTGTGATACGGACCTGCATGTAATAAGAGTTTGGAGTGAACATAAATACGGAGCATGTGATCCCTGGATTGTGGCAGCTATCGCAGAGAGAAGGTATGACCTTTACCTGCTCACTTATATTGATATTCCCTGGGAGGAAGATCCGCAGCGGGAACATCCTGACCCGGCTATGCGGGAGTACTTCTACAATGTGTATAAAGAAATTGTGCAATCTTCGGGCGTGCCATGGGTGGAAGTCCGTGGTTCATTTGAAGCAAGGGAGGCAACAGCTGTGAAGGCAATAGATCAGTTACTTGGAGCTAATCAGCGCTGAGATATCCGGATCGCCGGTCAGTAAGCGCATTTGCACCAGTATTTTCTTTTGC
Source organism: Chitinophaga sancti (assembly GCF_034424315.1). Classification (GTDB taxonomy): domain Bacteria; phylum Bacteroidota; class Bacteroidia; order Chitinophagales; family Chitinophagaceae; genus Chitinophaga; species Chitinophaga sancti. The sequence goes on along the minus strand of NZ_CP139972.1, from coordinate 5,483,856 downwards.
CTGTACAGTGTAGGCCTTGCCGGTGGTACCACTGTATATTTAACCGGATTAGGCAGGCAGGCGGCAATCATCGCAGATTGTTCCCTGTTAAGGCTCGCCGCAGATTTATGATAGTACTGCTGGGCAGCAGCTTCTACTCCAAATACAGCATCGCCGGTCTGGGCCACGTTGAGGTATACTTCCAGTATGCGTTCCTTGCCCCAGAGTTTTTCAATCATGAAGGTGAAATAGACTTCCAATCCTTTTCTGATCCAGCTTCTCTGCTGCCATAGGAATACGTTTTTAGCTACCTGTTGGCTGATGGTACTTGCACCACGGATCTTTTTACTTTTCTGGTTATGCTTCATGGCTTTTTCGATGGACTTAAAGTCGAAGCCATTATGATCAGGAAATAACTGGTCTTCGCTGGACAGTACAGCCAGCTTGGTGAATTCAGAGATCTCTGAATAGTCAGCCCATGTTTTATGAAACTTTGTATCAGTTCCCCATGTTCCTACCCAGCTCGAGATCATCGTTATGGTAATAGGAGGATTAACCCATTTTAAAGCAATGAGATAAACAAAGTGTGTAATAAATAATACCAGGAGAATCTTTTTCAAGTGTCGCCAAGTTCTCGGAACGATTCCTTTCAACTTCATCCACAAAATGATTTTGGAAATAGGGCGGAAAGATAGTAAGATTATTTAATGTCCATGTTAACTATGAAGGCTTTTTGTAGTGAGTTTTATTATTCGGAATCGGGAAATTCTTTTTATTATGAAGATATAAGAAGGTTTTATATGGCTGGTCTGGTAATTGGAAGGATTTCGTAAATTTACAGTATGCTTTTGACTTTACACCCAGACAACCCGAATCCCCGTCATCTAAAGACGATCGTGGAATGTCTGAAAGATGGAGGCGTGATTATCTATCCGACCGATACGGTTTACGGCATGGGTTGTGACATTTCACAGCACAAAGCTATAGAACGCATTTGCCGCATCAAGCATATTAATCCTGCCAAGGCCCAGTTTTCATTTATATGTTACGATCTCAGTCATTTGTCTGACTATGCACGAAGTGTAGATACACCTACTTTCAGAATGCTTAAGAAGGCATTGCCCGGACCGTATACATTTATTCTGCCAGCCAGCAGGCAGGTGCCCAGAATGCTGAAGCAAAAGAAGGATACGGTTGGTATACGCGTTCCTGATAATAATATCAGCAGAGCGATCGTGAAGGAATTAGGAAACCCAATTCTGAGTACCTCGCTGCCGATTGAAGCTTACGTAGAAGAATACACTGATCCGGAAATCATTCATGAGAAGTTTGAAAACATTGTAGATATCGTAATAGATGGTGGACCTGGAGGGATGCAGTTTTCAACAGTAGTTGATTGTACCGGCTCTGAACCTGAACTGATCAGGGAAGGTTTGGGTAGTTTTGAAGAGATTGTCTAAAACTTTTGATTATGAAAATATGTAGTGTTTTTTTGCTGCTATTTTTAGGATTTGGTGTGGCTAAGGGGCAACGTAAGCTCTCTGTTGCGCCCTTATATCCGCTTCAAAAAAAGATGACCCCGGCAATTACTTTTGTGAAAGCCGCACCTGCAGTTACTTTTACGCCAAGGGTGGCACCTCCCCTGTCTCCTCATGCTTATTATGATCAGTGCTTCGGATTTTTCTGTAAAAGAGAATGGAACTTTGAGCAGCGTACAAAAGTGCCTTTGAAGTTCCGTTTAGGAAGCTACCAGGAAGCGCAACGCATTGAGGGTAAACAATAAATTGCATTTAATACTGTGGCTGGAAACGCTTTTTCATAGCGGGATAACAAAGAAATAATTGATAAAAGCAAATAAAATACTTGCTTTTGGCAAATAATAAAAAAGGGGCTTTTCCATTGGAAAAGCCCCTTTTTTATGGTGAGGAAAACACTATTGTTTGATGCCCAGCTTCTTAGCAACATCTGCAGGCAGTGCTTTTTTGTTCAGCATGATGCAGGTGGTTTTATAAGCGAAGTAAGGCTCGGATGCATAGAAATATCCGCTACCTGGATTCGTAGTTCCCCATGAATTTTTTACACGGAAGTATACTTTACCATTCTGGTCTTTTGCCATACCTACGATGTGCATACCGTGGTCATCCTGCGTTTCGAAATTGTCGAAAGCTTTCTGACGCAGTTCAGGCGTGATCGTTTTCTCCTTTACAGGTTCTTCGAATACTTTCTTTTTTTCTTCAGCGCTCATGTCGCTGAATTCGGTTTCAGGCACTACAGCCAAACCTTCAAAGAAATTAAATCCTTTCTCAGATACGTCGGCAGCCCAAGCGATGGTATAACCATTCTGGACAGCATTTTCTGCGATAGCAGTGAAATCGTTCAGGGGAACGTTGTAGACTCTTTCCCAGTTCCAGTTGTCCGGAACTTCCAATACGAACTGCTCATAATATGGATGGTGGGTGAAAGAAGAAACCAGTACATAATCATCTGCATTCAGGCCCAGTTCTTTTGCATAAGATTGGGGCGTGTATGATTTACCCTGGTATTCGAATTTTTCAGGAGCATCGCCGATGTAGGAGTTCAGCACGCCATCAACGGCTTTCTTCCAGTTAGGATTGATGGTACCTTCAGAAGCGCCAATCTTGTTGGTCATGCCTTCCAGTATGGACACCATTTCTGCGTGGTTATAAACTTTATCGCGATTGCCGTCGTATACAGTCTGTGGTACCAGACCGTATTCACGGAGGCAGGTCAGATCGTCAGGGAATCCACCACCTTCACCGAAGTTGGCCTTACCGTGCATCCGCACGTAGTTCACCGCCTTGAGGGGATACATTCTTCTTACCACGAACATTTCGCTCAGGTTCGCGCCTTTGCCTTTGCCATTGCGCAGTGCCTCGGCCTGGAAAAAGGACAGACCAGAGAAGGACCAGCAGGTACCGGTACGGCCCTGGTTTTCCACATCACCTGCATCTAAGTTTTTGATGACGGTAAACTGGTATTTGCTGCCTTCTTTGTTGGTGGTTTGCGCCATGGCAGTCGTGGTGGAATAACACACGGCCAGGCATAAGATCCATTTCTTCATTTTGGTTTGGTGTTTTGATTTTAAAACGAGGTTTCAAATGTAACCCAATCCTTTTATTCGCAGAAAGAAAGTTAAGGTAAGCGGTCGTTAATCCTGGGGGAGTTCATATTGTGCCCGGGATATTTCCCAGCGCCATAATTGTGTGTCGGGGTTTTCGCCGGCAAAGGACATTCCTGATTTCTGGAGCACTTTTACAGAAGCGGTATATTCTTCCTCTGTATGGGCAATTACCCGGGTCACATAAGAGTGGCCGAAGGCGAAACGGATCAGGGCTTGTGTGAGCTCGGTACCAAAGCCCCGTTCACGGTAGGCGGTGGTGATTTCATAGCCTATTTCCACCACGCCATCATTGTCCGGGCGGCCTTTAAAGCCACCGGCACCAATCAGCCGTTTATCATCCTGGTAGATCACCAGGTAAAGGAACCAGCCAAGCATAGAGGGGTCATTGCGCAATTTGTCGTACGCTACCAGTATTACTTCAGGGAACTCAGTCCAGAAAAGAGGGATATCAACATCCAATAAATGGCCCAATGTTTCTTTTCCTTGTAGTAATGCTTCAAAGTACTGCAGTGTACAAGGCAATATTTGCAACCTTGAGGTCAGGATCATGGGCGAAAGCTAGTAAACGAATTTGGAAAACACAAGAGGGGTGTAAGTACCGGGTGCGGAGACAATGCAGTGGGTTTTCCTATAGTTTCCAGGATAAACGAAGGCCGGACAATGATCCATTGCCCGGCCTTAATGTGTGTAGATTTAACACTTTGTTAGTAATTAGTGGGCTTCCAGCCAGTTGCGGCCAAGGCCTATTTCGGCTTCTACCGGAACTGCCAGCGGCAAGGCATTGCGCATACCTTCGAGAATGATGGGTCTGATTATTTCAATTTCATCTTTATGCACATCAAACACCAATTCATCATGTACCTGCAGGATCATTTTTGAACGCAGATTTTGTGACTTGAGTGTTTTGTGGATAGAGATCATGGCCAGTTTGATCATGTCTGCGGCAGTTCCCTGGATCGGCATATTGATGGCATTTCGCTCAGCATAGCCTCGTACTACGGCATTGGAACTGTTGATGTCCTTTAGCCAGCGCTTACGACCCAGCAGGGTTTCTACATAACCATTCTGCTGTGCAAACCTGATTTGTTTATCCATGTAGTCTTTGATGGCCTGATACTGTGCGAAGTAGTTATCGATCAGCATTTTGGCTTCACTGCGGGCGATACCCAGGTTTTCAGAAAGGCCAAAGGCGCTTACACCGTAGATGATACCGAAATTTACACTCTTGGCATTGCGGCGCATGTCGGATGTGACCTCTTCCAGTGGAATGCCGTATACTTTAGCGGCGGTCGCAGCGTGAATATCTATACCCTGGCGGAACGCTTCTATCATTGCCTGGTCTTCACTAATGGCGGCAATGATGCGCAGTTCTATCTGGGAGTAATCTGCAGAGAGCAGGGTAAATTCTTCGCTGCGGGGAACGAATGCTTTGCGGATTTCTCTACCTCTGTCAGTTCTGATGGGAATGTTCTGGAGGTTTGGGTTGGTGCTGCTTAAACGGCCGGTTACAGCTACTGCCTGGTTGTAGGAAGTGTGTACCCTGTTTGTCCGTTTATTGAGCATAGTTGGCAGTGCATCAACATAGGTAGATTTCAGTTTACTCAGTTCGCGGAAAACAAGGATGTCGTCTACGATCTGGTGCTTGCTGGCCAGTTTTGCCAGTACGTCTTCGCCTGTTGCGTATTGACCGGTACGGGTCTTTTTTGCTTTAGGGTCGAGTGCCAGTTTTTCGAAGAGTACTTCGCCCAATTGTTTGGGAGAGGCGAGGTTGAAACGGACGCCTGCCTGGGTGTATACGCTTTCTTCAGCTCTTCTGATTTCGGTATCCAGTTCGCGGGAGTAGTCGGCCAGGGCTTGTACATCGATCGCGATACCTTCGAATTCCATATCGGCGAGGACTTTCACGAGTGGATTTTCCACTTCATAAAATACCTTTTCCACATTTTTAGCAGGCAGCAGCGGAGCGAACTTTTCTTTCAGCTGCAGGGTGATGTCGGCATCTTCTGCGGCGTAGTCCTTGATCTTTTCGATCTCCACATCGCGCATGTTGCCCTGGTTCTTCCCTTTTTTGCCAATGAGGGTTTCGATACTCACCGGCTCGTATTGCAGGTATTGAGCACTGAGCAGGTCCATACTGCGACGACCTTCCGGCTCTATGAGGTAGTGGGCCAGCATGGTATCAAATACAGGAGATTTGATGTCCACACCATACCACTTGAGCACCAGCATATCGTATTTCAGGTTCTGGCCGATGAATACAATATGGGTGGCTTCAAAAAGCGGACGGAATTCATCAACGATTGCCTGTGCTCCTGCTTTATCTTTAGGAACGGGAACATACCATGCTTCACCGGCTGCGAAGGCAAAGCTCATACCTACCAGGTCTACGGCATTGGCATCGGTACCGGTAGTTTCAGTATCGAAGCAGATCTCCTGTTTGGTTAATAGTGTGGCCAGCAGTTCCGCTCTTTTTTCAGGCGTATCTGCGAGGTGGTAGGTATGTGGTGTATTGTTAATGTTTTTTTCAGCTACGAGAATGCTCACGGCCTGTTCCGGATTGTTTTCCGGCGTAACGACTACGGTTGTTTCGGTCGCATTTCCGAAGAGGTCCAGCTGAATTTTGCCGGTAGCTGTTGCTTCACCACTGGACCCGAAGGTATCGCCCAGGATACGTTTACCCAGGGTTTTGAATTCCAGTTCGATGAACACTTCAGAAAGGGCCTCTTTGTTATGGTCTTTGATGCAGAAGTCTTCTTCGTGGAAGGCGACAGGTACATCGGTAATGATGGTAGCAAGTTGTTTAGAGAGAATAGCGCTATCAGCACCGGCTTTGATCTTCTCTCCCATTTTACCACCTATCTTGTCAGCGTTTGCCAGTACATTTTCGATAGAATCGTACTGTGCCAGGAGTTTCATGGCGGTCTTCTCTCCTACTCCCGGTATACCAGGGATATTATCGACAGCATCGCCCATGAGACCCAGGATGTCTATAACCTGGTGCACATCTTTGATCTGCCATTTCTCGCATACTTCCTTCGGGCCGAGAATTTCTTCTTTGCTGCCCATGTAAGGAGGTTTATAGATAAATACATTTTCTTTTACGAGCTGGCCGTAATCCTTATCGGGAGTCACCATGTAAACGGTGTAACCTGCGGCTGCTGCCTGCCAGGCGAGGGTGCCGATAACGTCATCTGCTTCATAACCGTCTAACTCCACACAGGGAATATTGAAACCGGTGATGATACGTTTAATATCAGGAATAGCGTCAAGCAGATCTTCCGGTGCATCTTCACGATTTGCTTTGTAATCGACAAAGGTGGTATGTCTTTCGGTAGGGGCATGCGTATCGAATGCCACAGCCATATGAGTGGGGTTTTCTTTTTTGATGAGGTCTATCAGCGTGGAGGTAAAGCCAAACTGGGCATTGGTATTACGACCAGCGCTGGTGAGGCGAGGGTTCCGGATAAGGCCATAGTATGCGCGATATATAAGAGCCATGGCATCCAGTAAAAAAAGTTTCTTTTGCATCCGCCAAAAGTAACTATGAATTATGAAATTTATCGCCTGAGTTAGGATCTTTGCGATCAAAGAAAGCAACATGAAAAAAATATACCATCTGTCAACCTGTAATACCTGTAAGAAGATCATTGATGCGGTGCAGGCAAAAGAGAACGGCTTTGTATTGCAGGATATAAAAACGGAGAAGATCACACCGGCACAGCTGGAAGAGATGCATAAACTGGCAGGAAGTTATGAGGCATTGTTTAGCAGAAGATCCCAAAAGTATCGTCCGATGGGGTTGCATGAAAAAGAGCTGACGGAAATGGATTATCATGACCTGATCCTGCAGGAATATTCATTTTTAAAGAGACCAGTGTCAATAGTGGGGAATGAGATCTTTATCGGGAATGATAAGAAGAATGTAGATGGCCTGGTTGCGGCAGCGAAAAAATAAATTTACTTTAAAAGTGGCGACCCGAGGCCGCCACTTTTAAAGTACTATAAAGAGGCAGCAAAATCTCTTACCACTTGTTTGTATTGTTCCATATCTTCCTCATGTTCAAAAGATTTGAAGGGGAATGATTTGATATCCTCCAATGCTTTTTCCAATCTGAATTCAGATTGATTCACATTAAAGAAGAAACCTTTTTTCATCAGGAACTTACCCAGGTATTCCTGCTCGGACTGACCTGGTGTGGGTACTAATATCGCTTTCTTATTCAGCTTTACAAGATCCATCAGGGTGGTATAACCGGAACGGCTTAGCACCATATCAGCACCCAGCATTGCTTCATTTAATTCTTTTGCATTCAGGTGGTTAACCTGTTGAATTCGATCTGTGATCTGTTTGGTTTCAGGTGTACCTGGTTTACCGCTTACAATCAGGGCACTAATTGGCAATGCAGCTACCTGGTCCAGCACCATCTTTTCCAGGTTGGAACGCTGTGGTTCGGGTCCTGATATCAATACCAGTAAGTCGTATTTTTTAGGTACATCTGGCCTGTTTTCAAAACGGCTGAGACAACCCAGATATTTAGTATTCGCAGGCAGTGTTTTTGGATGACCTAATATACCGGAGAGGTTGTTGGCACCAGCGTAGTCTGGTATCCAGCAGGTTCCATATTTACGGATGTACCTGTAATTGATCTTTTGCAGAATGGTTTCAATGATCCCGCCAAAGGGAGTCTTGATCAGCAACTGGTGAGAGATAATAACAGTAGGGATGTCGCGGTGATAAAGGCCGAATCGGTTGTCGGAAATCACCGCATTGATATTGTGTTCTTTCACAACCTGTTGCAGCCAGCGTTGCTCATATTTGATGGACTTGATGATCTGAGGGATCTGCTGGATAATTTTCGGTCCAAAGAACCATCCTTTCTGAGCATACTGAATGCGGTATCCGGGAAGCGGCAGGATAGTCAGCTGTGGGAATTCCTGACCTAAGAGGGCAGCGTGTTTCCCTTCGGCTGCAATAACTACATTACAGCCTGCGTTTAATAATTCATGAATGATAGGGATATCCCTGGTTGCATGACCTAATCCCCAGTCCAGCGGGACTACCAGAACTGTTTTACGCGCAGATTTTGTAGGCAAATATTTGAAATTTTTACGAAATTAGCTTAATTTAGAAATGCGCACTGTTAAGAAAAGGTAAACTCTGGTACAGACTGGCATCTATAACATTTAGAGGAAACAACATACTGTATGAAATCAAATAAATGGTTGACTATCTTTCTACTTTGCGCCACAATTAGCATAATCGGACAGAGCTGTAAAGTTTTAAAGAAAAACGATTGCGGATGTCCTACCATGAATAAGAAACGCATGCACTGATCTTTATTGAAAGTAGCCGGATCGTTCCCGCGCATATTAAAGACCTTGTACATCCAGTTGTTGAGCGCACCAAATCACTTACGCCTATTGAAAACGCCTTTGAACAAAATTTAGGGGAACAATCAATTTATTCTAATGAAACAGGTTGAAAGGGATTTATTGTTTGTACTGCATGAAGACAGGTACAGCGAACAGCAAATTCAAAATGCAGTAAGACAAATCAACGAGATGCTATCCATGGTAGAAACAATGGAATATCTAAGTAATGTTATGGAAGTTGCAGATTGTAATAAGAACAAGGTCAGCAGCAGGCGTACCATACTACAAAAGGCATTATCAAGAAAAGAAGTCAAACCTTTTGAATTCATCATACATAGGAACTAATTAACAGACGTTTCACTTTGTAGTGACAACCTGCCTGTCACTATACTCCCTGATATCATCAGTCAGGCAATGCTACAGTTATCAGTAGCCTTTCCAATCACTATCTTTATTCAAGTCGATCATTAATTCACAATTGATTCGTAGGTTTGCCAGCAACTAAATTACTATTGATGGCAGACTTCGCGCTACTTCACGATTACCTGATTCCCATCTCAAAAGCAAACCTGAACAATGAACAGGAATATGACGGGTACCAGATTGGTGCTATCTGTGATTGCTATGAAGAAGGAAACATTCCTGATCTGGATGCAGCTGACATCATTATAGTAGGAGCCCCTGAAGAACGCGGATACGGTCCTGGCAAAAAAGGCCCGGATGCTGCCGATGCTATTCGCCGTGAATTCTTCAGTCTCTATTACTGGCATAAGGAAGTAAAGATTGCGGATGTTGGTAACCTGCGCCCCGGTATTGCACTTACTGATACCTATGCCGGTTTGAAAACCATACTAGCAGAACTGATTAACTCCAGCAAAACAGTGATTATCCTGGGCGGTTCACACGACCTGACCTATGCACAATACAAGGCTTATGCTACGCAGAAATATGTGATAGAGGCTACCGTGGCCGATGCGTTGATAGACCTCAAAGAAGAACCAACAATCCCGGCAGATAGTTTCCTGATGGAAATGTTCACTGAACAACCGAACTACATTCGTCATTACAACCACCTTGGCTTTCAGAGTTTCTTCGTGCATCCACGGATGTTGGAGACACTGGATAAACTCCGGTTTGATTGCTATCGCCTGGGTAAGGTGAGAGAGCATATGGATGAGATGGAACCGGTATTACGCAACTCAGATATGCTAAGCCTGGATATTAATGTCATCAGGAACTCAGATGCACCTGCGAATACCCTCTCTCCTAACGGACTGGCCGGTGATGAGGCTTGCGTACTTTCCCGCTACGCCGGTATGAGTGCCCGCCTGAGTTCCTTTGGCATCTATGGTTACCGCCCTGAAAAGGACAGGAATCATTTAACAGCGAAACAGATTTCCCAGATGATGTGGTACTTTATGGATGGTGTTGCCATCAGGAACAAAGAAGCCCTGCTGCAGGACCGTGAATCATTCTGGGAATTTAATATTGTATGTGGGGATATTGAGACCGTATTCCTGAAAAGTAAAAAGACCGGGCGCTGGTGGATGCAGATGCCTGGGAAAGAATTCTTACCCTGTGCCTATAACGACTACCTGCTGGCAAGCAATAATGAGATCCCGGAGAGATGGTTGCGCCACCAGGAGCGGATGTAACACACCACGAACGGCAAGGATATCATTGTAATTAAATTGTACCTATCATGCCGAACACGAAGGAAACCCGCGCCAGAATTAGCCTGATCCAGAACTTGCAGGATATTGTCCTGATCACCATTGGCGTGCTGCTGGCTGCTATTGGGTTGAAGGGATTTCTTTTGCCCAATGAATTTCTGGATGGGGGTGTAACGGGGATCTCCCTGCTGATCAACAGGTTGACAGGATGGAACATTTCCGTACTCCTGGTCATTATCAACATTCCTTTTATCTTACTGGCTTACAAGCAGCTGTCAGTCGAGTTTACCATCAAGGCCATGTGTGCTATTGTGGGGCTTGCCTGTGCGCTGGTGTTTATCAAGGTACCGACTATAACCAGCGACCGCCTGCTGATCGCAATATTCGGCGGCTTCTTCTTAGGCGCCGGTATCGGATTATCAGTAAGAGGGGGTGCCGTACTGGATGGTACGGAAGTATTGGCCCTTTACATTAACCGCAAGACAGTATTATCCATGGGTGAGGTTATTATGTACTTCAACCTGGTCATCTTTAGTGTAGCGGCGATCCTCATTAATATTGAAACGGCGCTGTATGCGATCCTGACTTACCTGGCGGCTTCAAAGACGGTTGACTATGTGATCTCCGGTTTTGAAGAATATATTGCACTCACCATTATTTCCAATCAAAGTGAGCTTGTGCGTAAGACCCTGACCTTATCCTTAAAAAAAGGGGTGACCGTTTTCAAAGGACAGAGTGGATATGGCAAGCGGGGTGCGGTGGATAAGGAAATTGATATTATCTACACCGTGGTGACCCGCCTGGAAGTGCACAAGATCATTGACGAGATTGAGAAAATAGATGAAAAAGCGTTTATAGTGCAACACAACATTAACGATACCAAGGGAGGTATGATCAAGCGCCGCGCCACCCATCATTAATTTAGGAGTGGATGGCCTTGAGCAGGTCTATCACCCGGCGTTTCAGGTAGGCTGCTTTATTATCCGTAAGGATCATATCGTCGTCCAGACCAGCGAGAGTCAGGGGCCTTTTCTTATCAGCACGGGTTTCGATGTCTTTGAAGTAGGCCTCTTTCTTTTCAGCCCATTGCGCCTGAGCGAGTTCTAAGGTTTCACGGCGGGGATTGTCCAGGTTACTATAAACTTCATTGTAAACCGCAGCAAGAAGGCGATCCATTTCCTGGTAATAAGCCAATGCGCAGCCATAAGAGCTCCCACCCTGGCTAAGACATTGCTGATAGCGGATTTCAATAGAGTCTACGGTTGTTTTGGTGGTTTGTCCAAACACAGTCAGACTTATGCACAATGGCAGGCATAGTAAAAGTAATTTCATAGGATATGGATTAAAGTGTGCAAATATAGCAAAAAATAATAATAACTATATTTTGCTGCTTTAAATGCGAAAACGGGTGACCTGCCGCTGACAGATCACCCGTTTTCGCGGGAGCTAAAAAAGGCGCGTCTGGAGGACGCGCCTTTTTTAGTAATTCATTTATATCACGACCAGTTCGTACCAGTCTTCCGGCTTGAAGTACTGTTTGGCTAAGACATGCAGTTCTTCCGCTGAAATCGTTTTGATCGTTTTGATATTGTTATAGAAATAATTCTCATCCAGATCATTGAGGATCAGGTTTTTCCAGCGCTGTATAATCTGGAAACCGCCATCCAGGTCTGCTAATATAGACCCGATCATGAAGTTGCGTACCAGTGCCATTTCTTCTTCATCCACTACTTCATTCTGGAGGATACGCATTTCTTTGTACACCTCTTCGATTGTAGCCTCGCACACATCCCTGCCTGCTTCTGTATGGATATTGATAGCACTTGCCTGGCGGAAATTGTATACCTGCGATGAGATGCCATAGGTATAACCTTTTTCCTCCCGGATATTGCTCATCAGGCGGGAACCAAAGTAACCACCGAAGATGGTATTCAGCACCATCATCTTTGGATAATCAGGATGGTAGCGGTTAGGGAAATGACGTGCTATACGAACGGCACCCTGTACTCCATTCTCGTCGTTGAAGATGCGGAACTTCTTTTCTTCCGCCGGCATGATGGAGATCTCGGGTTTGATGATCGTAGCTTCCCCGTTCCATTTGGTTGTACCAAAGTATTGGTTCAGCTGGGGGATCAACTGATCCGGCAGTTTACCTGCCACGAAGATGCGGCAGTTATTGTAAGTATAATGTTGCTGATAGAAAGCTCTCAGTGATTCTGCATGCAGTGCATCGTAGGCTTCCATGCTGCTCACACGGCCATAGGGATGGAATTCTCCAAACAGGTATTTATCTATATGCCTGTTAGCTACGAAATCGCATTTCTGCAGATTGACTGCCAGCCTTTGCTTCATGTTCTGCTGGAAGAGCGCCAGTTCTTCTTCAGAAAAGGCAGGATCCAGGATGACCTCCTGCAAGGTAGGCAGCAGGGAGTAGAAGCTCTTGGTCAGACAGTGAAGGGTATAAGTACCAAATTCATGGTGGCAGCTCCTGTTCAGGTAAGCACCATAATAATCGATACTTTCATTTATTTCCAGTGCTGAATGCTTACCGGTACCATTCTTCATGAGAAAGTTGGCCGCAGAAGCAATGAGGTTTTCTGATTCGTACCAGCTACCTGCAGGAAATACCATTTCCAGCTGCAGGGTTTCCTGTTCGTCCGATTCAACTACGTAGACAGGGATGCCGTTATCCAGTGTGAATTTCTCATACGGTTTCAGTGCGACTTCAAATTCTACGGCATCTTTTATCTCAGGGGCGAGTTTACGATTTATCATTAATCTTAGTGAATATTATCCTGCGTAATAGTAAAGAGTATTCGAGTTCTTTTCGTCAAAGAGCATAGCTGCCTGTTTATGCATTTCTTCGGCAGTTACTGCTTCGTAGTTGCTGAATTCTGCATTCATGAGAGCGGCGTCACCCATCAGCTCATAAAAAGCAAGGTTATTAGCCCTGTTCAACAATCCCATATCTTCAAAGGCGAGCATGCTTTCCACGCGGTTTTTTACCTTTTGCAGCTCTCTTTCCGGGATGATTTCCTGTTGTACTTTATCCAGCTCTTCCTGTATCGCTTTTTCGGCATCTTTCATTTTCACGCCTTTTACCAGCTTCCCTTCTATGGTGAATAAGCCGGCATCGAGGGTTCCGAAATGATAACAATCTATATTGCTAAAGAGTCGTTTCTCTTTTACCAGCACCTGATGAAGACGGGAAGACGCGCCACCACCGAGAATGTCAGAGATGAGATCGATGGCATAATAATCTTTGTCCATGCGACCAGGCATATGGTAGCATTTGTACAATGCATCCAGCGGTACACTGGCTTTTACCTCCAGCTTGTGTGATTCCTGCTGTACCGGTTCCTGCGGAATATTGCGTTGGATACGTTCACCTCCCGGAATATCACCGAACCATTTTTCCGCCAGTGCTTTAACCTGGGAAGTAGTCACTTTACCAGCGACAACGAGGATAGCATTGGCCGGGCGGTAATATTTAAAGAAGAAGTTTTTAACATCTTCCAGCTTTGCATCTTCAATATGTGCCAGTTCTTTACCAATAGTCATCCATTTGTAGGGATGCACGGTATAAGCCAGTTCACGCATCTTATGCCAGATGTCGCCATATGGCTTGTTGATGTAATGTTCTTTAAACTCTTCGCAAACAACCTTGCGCTGTACATCCAGGCTTTTTTCGCTGAATGCCAGTGAAAGCATGCGGTCGCTTTCCAGCCAGAAGGCTGTTTCTATATTTTCTGCGGGAAGTTGAATGTAGTAGTTGGTCAGATCACTGGTTGTGTAAGCATTGTTTTCGCCACCAGCCATCTGCAGGGGTTCATCATATTCCGGGATGTTGACAGAGCCGCCAAACATCAGGTGTTCGAATAAGTGCGCAAATCCTGTCTTGTCAGCATCTTCATCGCGGGAGCCCACGTCATACATGACATTTAACACTGCCATTGGCGTGGTATGGTCTTCATGCACAATCACGCGCAGGCCATTGGCTAAAGTGAATTTATTATAATGGATCATAATTCCTATTTATGAAAACTGCAAGTTAAGGTATTAAAAATAAAGAGGAATGTCCATATTGATTTTGACAGAAGCAGGTTAAACCCTTATTTATCGAGGTAGATTTCCCGTTGTTTGTAGTTGATGGTAATTGTGCGGAACTGAGCCCAGATGTATGAGCCGATGGAACCGGCCACTTCCGTTAGGCCGCCTACATCATTCACCTGCTTGCAGTAGCTGGCGGATACCTTTTCCATCCGTACAGCGCCAAAGGCGAGGTAAGGAATGATGGTATTCATATAGGTAAGCTCCTGGTACAGGTCTCCTACCTTGTCAGAGCTGACAATGGGGAGGATCTCTTTCAGCTGGTATTTTTCAACAAATGGCCAGTTAAACAGCATTCCATAATCACCGCCGGTGATGAAATGATAACGGCTGCCCAGTGACCGGCCATCCGGTAGTTCGATGACGGCTTCTATGACAGGGGTATCAAAATTGAGTGTCATGGCCAGGCGCTTACCGGGAACGTTCATTGGCGTCTTGCCCGGGCGGAAGAGTAAGATCTGGGATTTGGTATAGTCGATCTGGATAATGAACATTTTGAGCATGTCTACCCCGATGATCCCATCAATATGGATGGGTGATTTCTGGAATTCCTGCAGGGGTTCCAAAAATACTTTTACCAGTGGTAAACGGGCTTTGCCAAAATAGAGCAGGTTGATGGTGGAGGTTGGTACCCTGATCACGATATCGTCCGACCCACTAAGTCCTCCGTCATCTTTGGTTTCCAGTTTCAGCTTCTTGGCCGTTTCGTTGCTCAGCGTGGTGGCTTCGGCACCTGTATCGAATATGAAGTGCAGACTATCTTCCGAACTACTCAGTGATGCACTGATAATCAGGGAGTGACTATAGATCCGGAATGGCAGAATGGCTACCGGTTCAGCGGTAGTGGGTGGTGTCTGTGCCGCTGACAAGAGCGGCAATGCGATCAATATGTAGAACAGTAGCTTTTTCACGTTACACATCAAACGAAAGATACAGCAAAGTATTATAAAATACTTTTGATGAGTACTTTTTTCAACATGAGCTCGTGATTCCTGCTGATGAGTAACAAGGGCCTGGTACCTACATTTTTAAGCTGCTCTCTTACCTCCTGGATGTTGTTGGTAAAGACGTTGTTGATGGCCATAATGATATCGCCGGTTTTTAAACCCGCCTTTTCTGCCGGGGAGTCTTTGATGATATCTGTGATTTCAATTTTTCCATCTATGAGGTAGATGACCAGCCCGGTATAGGAATAGTCAAAAGGCTCCTTGAAGTGATCGTTGGGCAGCAGGTAGATTTCCTTTTTACCGTAATTGAGATAGATATTGAAACGGCGCAGGAGGTCATTGCCTACCATGCCACCCAGAAAAGGATAAGCTGTGATATTCGTTTGATCGTCAAATACATAGACAGGTACGTTCCGGAAACTGAAATTGCCGATCTTGAATTCTCCTATTGTAGTCACATCCATGGTCATCTTGCCTCCCAGGCCCTGGGCTTCGGTTTGGATGACTTTTCGTTGTTTTTTCCTGGTGGACAGTATGGTGCTGTCGGTAACGTATTGTTTGGAAAACAGGAGGCACATACCTGCACCTGTATCAAAGTAATACCGGCTATCACGCTGGGTTTTTCCATTGCGCAGCTGTGCATTGACGATTGGGATATTGGTAAGGGTCGGATGCAGCAGGGTACCGCCTTTGGGGTAAGTAAATTTCCCTTTGGTATAGAGCCGCACTTCCTCGGCATTATAGTCTATCAGTACATTGTAGCGGCTCAGCAGGCTATAGCCAATGATTCCGTCTACCTGTAGTCCATACACCTGGCTGATCAGCTCATAGTTATTCACATGGAAATTGAGGCTGTCTACTTCCAGTTCGGGTAATACCAGTGTACGATTCATGGCAAAGTCCACTCTTTTGGACCCTCCTACCCCGCGTACCACTCTTTCGGATGGCGTAAGAGCAATACCCAGGCGAACACAGGTGCTGGTATCCAGCGAAATGCCAGCACTGCCCGTATCCAGAATGAACTGGAGTGTATCAGAGAACCCTTTCAGCTGAGCGAGGATTACCACTACTCCCCCATAGTATTGTCTGAACGGAAAGTGACAGATCAGCCTCCCTTCTGCTTCCTGGGGCAATTTTGATTGTGCTGTTGCGGCGTGGAATAAAGAAAGCGCTAAAACAGTGGAATATAAGAGCTTTGACAAAAATGCTTTTTGCATACTTGAGAATGACAGAATAACAGTTGTATAAATTTAGTATTAAAAAAGCCGATTACCGCTTAAAAATCCACCAATGGCGGGATATTGTTTTTTGCTACCTTTGTTTATCATGGAACTGAAAGATCTATATAGGAAAGCATTAAATTTTGAGTGGCTTACACCGGAAGAAGGGGTATATCTGTTTGAAAAAGCACCACTTACTGAGCTGATGCACATTGCAAATGAGCTTCGTAAGCAGCAGGTTCCACACGGGAAAGTTACCTGGCAGATAGATCGTAACGTAAACACTACCAATGTGTGTACGGCTAACTGCAAATTCTGTAACTTTTACCGTATCCCAGGTCACGGAGACGCTTACATCACGTCAATAGAGGAATACAAGGTAAAGATCGAGGAAACCCTGAAATTTGGCGGCGACCAGTTGCTGTTGCAGGGTGGACACCACCCGGATCTGGGCCTTGCCTTTTATGTGGATACCTTTAAGCAGCTGAAACAGTTGTATCCTACCATCAAGCTGCATGCCCTCGGCCCCCCGGAAGTGGCACACATCACTAAACTTGAAAAAAGTACACATATAGAAGTCCTGAAAGCGCTGAAGGAAGCCGGTCTGGCCAGCTTACCAGGTGCAGGGGCTGAGATCCTCAATGACCGTGTGCGCAGGCTCATTTCCAAAGGGAAATGTGGTGCACAGGAGTGGCTGGATGTAATGCGGGCAGCGCATAAGCTGAATATCGCATCTTCTGCTACCATGATGTTCGGCCATGTGGAAACTGTAATGGAGCGTTTTGAACACCTGGCGGATATCAGGCAGGTACAGAGCGAGAAGCCGGAAGGCCACTATGGTTTCACCGCCTTCATTCCGTGGACATTCCAGGATGTAGATACCCTGCTGTCAAGGATCAGAGGGGTACATAATATGACCACTTCCGAAGAATATATCCGTATGATCGCATTGAGCCGTATCATGCTGCCAAATATTAAAAATATCCAGGCTAGCTGGCTGACGGTGGGTAAACAGGTTGCACAAACCTGTCTCCATGCCGGTGCGAACGATTTCGGATCTATCATGATCGAAGAAAATGTGGTAAGTGCAGCCGGTGCTCCGCACAGGTTTACTTATAGGTCTATGCAACAGGCGATTAAGGAAGCTGGTTTTGAGCCACAACTGAGAACACAGTTGTACGAGTTCAGAGAAATTCCGGCGGGTATCCAGGAGCAGGTAATTAATTATTAATACTGATATACACGTATAGGGGCTTGCGACTCATCGTCGCAAGCCCCTATTATTTTTTGGCAGTTCAATGTAACTCTCCACTTTTTTTCCCGTCTAACCAACAGTTAAAATGAGGAGATTATGAAAAGGCTAGGAGTATTGCTATTATGTATAGGGCTGCTGACTATCGAAGCCTGTACCAGTACCAAATTAACTTCGTCCTGGAAAACACCGGATGCCAGGCTGGATACCAATAAAAGAATGATCGTGATAGTCCTTGTTCCCCCCAGGGATAAAAATCTGCGCATTTTAATGGAAAATGAACTGGTGAGTGAGCTACAGAAAGAAGGATTCAATGCCGTGTCTTCATTCGCTAAATATGGCCCGGATGAGGGGCCGTCGAAGGCTGAGGACGAGAAAGCTGCCCTCCATAACTTCAGAAATGGCGATGTAGACCAGGTGCTAACGATCGCCATGGTAGATAAAACAAAGTCCAAAGGCTATGTGCCCCCCTACCCTTACGCACCTTATTACAGGGGCTGGTATGGTGGTATGTTTACGCCGGGGTATTACACGACAAATGTGCGGTATGAGTGGGATACAAACCTGTATGACCTGGGGCAGCGAAAACTGATCTATAATGCGCAGTCAGAAGCAATAGATCCGCCTGGTGTTTATAAGCAGGCATCGCAGTTTGCACGGCAGATAGTTCGCGATATGCAGCGACATCAGTTGTTTGCAAAAAGTTAAGTTTATTATATTTGAGGTTTGGCCACGATCCCCAGGGGGTAGAGGGCCAAACCTTAATTTTTTATGCTGGAGTTAGCCGTAGACGATCATATAATACTCAGGCAGTTACAACCTGAAAACGCACCGGTGCTTTATCGCACCCTCGATACATCCCGTAAGGCCTTGCGCCGGTTCCTCCCATGGGTGGATTACAACACGAATGAAGATCATTCCCTTCGTTTTATAGAGATGATGCTGCGCAAAGCGGAAGACCAGGAAGGCATTGCATTTGGCATCTGGTACAATGGTCAGCTGTGTGGAGTACTGGACTTACACTGCTGGGATCACCTGCTGCAAAAGGCCGAAATCGGTTATTGGCTGGCAGAGCACAGCCGTGGCAAAGGCGTTGCAGTGGCCTGTTGCAAGGCGCTCATCACTTTTGCTTTCGAAAATCTGAAACTCAACAAGGTCGAAATCCGCTTTGCACTGGAGAATGATCGCAGTGCCCGCATCCCCATCAAACTGGGATTTGCGAAAGAGGGTATTTTGCGCCACAGTGCCAGGCTCCATGGACAATTTGTAGATATGGTGGTCATGGGAATGCTGCGCACTGACTGGAAATACTAATACAAGTAAGAGTCAGATATCACATATCAGTACCGCTTCTTTCAGCGAAGAAAGTTTATCCGTTCTTGTTGGGATGAATTCCTGTGCCACAAAACCTTTATACCCTGTGTCAAATATGGCTTTCATGATGGCAGGGTAATATAATTCCTGGCTCTCGTTGATCTCGTTTCTGCCGGGCGCTCCGCCGGTGTGATAATGACTGAAATAAGTATGATTGTCGCGGATGGTGCGGATAATATCGCCTTCCATGACCTGCATGTGGTAAATATCATAAAGCAGGCTAAAACGCTCTGAGCCAATTTTCTTGCTCAGGCTTACTCCCCAATGTGTATGATCGCATTGATAATCAGGATGATCTACTTTGCTGTTTAACAGTTCCATTACAATATTCACTTTCTTTTTCTCTGCATAAGGCAGTAAGCGCTGCAATCCTTTTGCGCAGTTTTCAATACCCTGCTCGTCGTCCAGCCCTTCCCTGTTGCCAGAGAAACACACAACAGATGGAAAGCCGGCTTTGGCGGTTTCATCGACCAGGTATTGGTAATAGGTAATGAGGTCATCATGATGTTCAACGCGGTTCCATCCCCTGGTAATATTCCATTCATCGCTCACTGATGCAACCATGGCACAGGTGAGGTCGAATTGCTTTGCAGTTTCAAACTGGTGAGGATACAGCAGATCAATGGCTTCCAGCCCTATTTCCTTAGCACCCTTGCAAAAGGTTTCCAGTGGTATTGATTCGTAAGGCCAGGCACATACGGAATGACGGATACGACCTTTGAGCGGAGTGGACATATAACGATAGAATTTTTTATAAATATAGCGTGGAACTGCGCATTTTAAAAATGCGTACAACCAAACCGGGGGCCTTGTAACATTTTGAATTTAATAGAGCCACAGGAGAAAAAGTGATTTTTGGGAAATAGATCATCTCAGCTGACACTTAAGGCTGGTAATACCTCAATAATAGCGCTGAGCCGGGAATGATCCGTCAATAACCCGCAGATATCCCGCCTCTTTTAAGATGCGGTTTATAGGCGGCTTATAGGCGGGATATAGGCGGGTTATCTGCGGGTTATCTCCCTTTTTGTAAAAACGAAGTACCAGGTTAGCCAGCCAAAGGCTCCCTTTTTAGAAAATAAGAAACAGGCTGTTACAACCAAACCGGGGTGAAATTCGTAACTTTATAGTAGCGCTCATTTCATGATTACCATTTAAGTATTGGTTATCAGTTACAAATACCTATATGAAATGAGTGCCAGTTACAAACATTATAGAAGTACAGTTACGCCTGAGTTAAAGAAGAAATTACGAGTTATCCCCTGGAAGTATAAAAGAGCAGCATTTTTTTAAGGGATTGTCTAACAAATCATTACTCCAAAAAAGCGCCCCGGCCATCAACTCCGTAATTACTATACCAGTACCCGTAATTGAAATTGGTAAGCTATTTGATTATAGTAAAATGTTCACAATTTAAAGCGGAGGTCAAATATGGAAAAAAGATTTACTCCTGCCTTATGGATTTGTATACTGATGGACCTGATTGGCTGTGCCAGTTATGCGGTGCCGGTTTTAGGCGAAGTAAGTGATGTAATTTGGGCTCCCATTTCCGCTATTATATTTTACAGGATGTTTGGTGGTAGTATGGGTGCATTCGGAAGTGTGTTCAACTTTATGGAGGAGTTATTCCCGGGTCTGGACTTTATTCCGACGTTTACACTAAGCTGGATTGTACGCAGGATCACGAATAGTATTAAAGAGCGCAAATCCCCGGCGCCGAAATACAAAGTTGCATGATCAGATGGTACTACTGCGATGGTCAAACGACAAAGTTATTAAGGTTGTAAGGTTATAAAGCTGAGGGTACGAGGGGAGATGTTTCACCGTCACCTTTATTTCCTTTCAACCTTTCAAAAAAAACCGGAGTCATTTTACATGTATAATACATAAAAAAAGGAGTGCATTTCGCACTCCTTTTCTGTTTTACATCGGACCGCCACCGCCCGGAGGAGGACCTCCCGGCATGCCGCCACCCGGAGGACGCATAAAGCGCATTTCGCGTGGAGGACCTTCGCGGTTGTTATTATTGTTTGAACCGAACTTACGCAGGAAATAGGTGAAGCTGACCATGAAGTAACGTTGCAATACCATGTTTTGCGTATCCTGTATATAGTTCTCCCCGGTTGTACGGCCTATGCTGATATTTTGTTTCAGCAGGTCGTAGCCATATACTTTAAACTGCCCCTGTTTTTTCTTTCCTACATACTTGGAGATATATCCGTTCAGCAATGTATAGCTTACATTGTAACCTGCAGCACGGCCGGCATTCAGCGTATATGTCATGTCACTGCCCACCTGGAATCCTGCAGGCAGGTTAATGTTGAAATCCAGCGAGAATGAATAGTTGAAATAGTTGGTATTATTGCTTGGCAGGATGTCATATCGTGCTGCTGCATACTGTACACTACCAGATGTAGATACATCAAATAATTCCTTGAAGAAATAGTTGAAGGTAAGGCCTTCTGTCAGGCTAAAGTTCCTGGTATAGTACTTTGTAATATCAGTAAAGTCTTTGTCTTCACCCGTGAAGCTCGCATCTCTTTTGTAAGAAACATTCGTGCTTATATTCAGGGATGTGACGTGATTCTTAATTGGAATAGAATTTACCATACTACCGTTTAATGAATACACGCCATTCGTATTAATCGGCTTAGTGTATTGCTTACCGGTAGAATCATCTGTACGGTTCGCATTTACTATCTGATTGTTGGAGAACGTTGCACTGGCGTTTACAAATATGCCACGGAATGAACTTCTGTTAAATGCATTGTAACCAGCCATCAGGCTATGTGTGAAAGAAGGCTTCAGGTTTGGATTCCCCTGTTGTACATACAGTGAGCTGGACAAATCAGGCAATGGCTGCAACTGAGAGATTGTGGGTTGTGTGGTGTTTCCATTATAGCGGAAACGGAACCTTCTACCCTGCTCAAAATTATAGTTGAAACTTGCTGATGGGAAATAGTTCACCGTGTTCTGAGAGATGTGTGTATTTCTGCTCACATTGTCATTTACCAGGCTATTCCACTTCACATTCATACCAAAGGTGTAGTCATATTTGAACTTGTTTGTACGGATATTTACACCTGCCTGATTGGTTGAAAATGTATTTTCAAAAATGTTACTCAGACTATCATTCAACAAATCATATTTCCCCGAAGCGCTGGCATCGTAAGTCAGGTTTTTGGAAGAGCTATAATTATTGCTGTAAGTATAGTCAAGTTCCAGGTACCTGTCTTTCATCAATGGTTCCGTGTAGGTCACTGAGGCCTGATAATTTCTGCCCAGGTTATCAGCATTTGTTCTTCTGTCATACCCGTTGCTATAGGCCCCCGATGTATCTGTTGCCAGGTAGTTATCCAGCGTTTTATAATAGTTCTGACGGTCAGTGGTATTATATCCATAAGTAAAGTTGGCGCTCAGTGTACGGCCAGTTTTATGGAACTTCTGACGGTACAATGCGGTACCTGAAAAGTTTGGAGAGGTGGCACCACTGCGATTTGAATTGGAACCATCGATAGAGGTCACCTTGTTGTAATCCTGCTGCTGATAATAGCTGCTGGAATTGGTGCTACCATCTGTATAGGAGAACGTAGGTGTAAATATTACAGAGTGGAAAGAGTCAATCTGGTACTCTATCCGCATATTGAGACGGTTGTTCTTATTTTCAGACAAAGAACCGGTGGTAGAGTTGTAGTAGTAGGTACTATCTTTTGTAAAGGTTTGCTTCGCGTTTTGATTTTTAGTTTCGGTTTTTACATCGTTGATGAAGTAGCTACCGTTGATCTTTAATTTTGATCCGAAGTCCTGGTTATAGTTGAAACCTGCGTTCCAGTTGGTGGTGATACCTGTAGCGTTGTTGCCTCCCAGGTTGCTGATGGTGGATTGGGCGGCACCTCTGCCACCTCCACCACTACGACCATTACTACCACCGCTGCCGTTGTTGCTGCTGGAGAAGTTGAATACGTCCTGCATGGTGAAGCCCATGTTATTCACGTTGTTGCCACTACCCAGGAATGAAAGCTGGCGGTTGTCGCGGAAAGCGTTTGCATTTGCGTTAACGGCAAAGCGATCATCCGTGCCATAGCCGGCAGAGGCCTTTCCGAACACTCCTTTTTTCTTGTCTTTTTTGATAGTGATGTTAATGGCTTTTTCTGTGTTCCCATCGTCGATACCTGTGAATTGTGCCTGATCTGATTTACGGTCTATCACCTGTATTTTATCGATCACTTCTGCAGGCAGGTTTTTGGTAGCGAGTTTAGGGTCATCGCCGAAGAACGGTTTCCCATCTACCAGTACTCTTTTCACGGTTTCGCCCTGGGCGGTAATGACTCCATCTTTATCCACAGTAACACCGGGCAGTTTTTTGAGCAGGTCTTCCACTACCGCATTCTCACGGGTTTTGAAAGCATCTGCATTGAATTCGAGGGTATCTTTTTTTACTACTACAGGAGGAACTTCCTGTATGATCTCTACTTCACTGAGGGTGATACCTCTGCCCAGCAGGTGAATAGTGCCCATATCTACTACAGGTTGTGCCGCCGATATGGTAATGCTTTTGAATACTGGCTTGTAGCCCAGGTAAGTAATGTATACCCGGTAGCCACCAGCAGAGAGACCCGTAAAGCTGAAGCCTCCTTTTTTATCAGTAAATGCAGTAGCTGCTAATGAGGAATCTTTGCCATTCAGCAAAGCAACGGTGGCATCAGCCAGGGGATGAGAAGCGGTTGAGTCAGTCAGTTGTCCTTTAACCTGACCTGATTGCGCCTTGGATATAAGCGCAACCAGGATCAGGCATATAGTCATAAGGGAGATCCTTTTCATTTAATTGGAGGATGTAAGTTAAGTGGGCTGTTAATTCCTGTTTTGTCTGTCACGGAATTTCTGCATGGCTTCCCTACGCATGTTACGCAGGTCTTCTTCACTCACTTTCTCCGCATTGCCGGGCAGGGAAACTTTTTCTGGTGGTACTGGTTTAAAGTCTACCTTCTTTGCAGTAAAGGAACGGTTGTTGCTTTCTGCCGCCAGCACTACACCATTGGGTTCAGGCAGCAGGCCATTTACAGGGCTGTAGCTAAAAGGCAGTTCGGTTGTGTACCATACTGTATAAGTCTCATCTCTTACTGTCACAGATGCTTTTTTGCAATTGTAGCCTGCAATTTTCTTCGTTTTATCCCCTGGTTTTACATCTTTGGCAGGGCGAAAATCTTCTTCTGCGAAGAATGTTTTTGTGGAGTCATCCGGTTTGGTGAATGTCTGCAGGTATTTGTGTGCCTGCAGGTCTACGAATCCGCCTCCCATCATACCAAATCCACCGCGGAAACGTCCACCACGTCCGCCATTGCCATTACCTTCAGGAGGAGCGCCACCCGGAGGAGGGCTTTGTTCACCACCTTCTCCCGGAGGAGGACCCTGGCGATCCCTGCTACCAAAGTTCGGGCGTTCCGTTTCCAGCTTACCATGGCCGGCTGTAAAAAAGAAATGTTGGTTTATAGTGATTACCTGTCCTTCTTCATCGCCGCCATCGCCGCCTCTTGGAGGCATTTTTTGACTCACTTCATAGTCGATCACGCCGCTGTTCTTGTCCTGTGCCTGTGCCGTCATGCCTGTGAAAGCAATCAGGGCGGCACCAAAGAGGGTTTTTGATAAATGGTTCATGTGTTTGTTTTTTGCTCTCACAAAAGTCAATATTCGGCACGCATTTTCAGGTTAAATAGCTTTATTTATTGTTAATTACTGTTAATGAAAGAACATAATATGGGCGAAATGGTTAAGGTTCCTTATTTACTGTTAATTACTGTTAATGGGATAGCCATGGTAATCCTATAATCAAATAGCTTTGTAAGATAAATTCATTGATATAATGCGCCAGCGGATCCGAAATATTTTGATACTCATGTGTATATGCATTCTCGGCATCTACATGTTCCAGGGATACTGGTTATATAACTCCTATCACGTACAGTTAG
This sequence comes from Chitinophaga sancti, assembly GCF_034424315.1. Taxonomy (GTDB): domain Bacteria; phylum Bacteroidota; class Bacteroidia; order Chitinophagales; family Chitinophagaceae; genus Chitinophaga; species Chitinophaga sancti. The sequence continues at coordinate 5,458,820 of NZ_CP139972.1, read as the reverse complement.
ATCAGTTCAATAAAGATATAAACGAGTCATTACGTACTGCTGTTTATAACAAACAGTTTGCGGATGTACGCAGGTATTTCAGGCGCTATGGAAGGGAGCATGGAGACAGTATGAGAGGTCCGGGTGAAATGCCTCCGCCGCCCGGCCCTGGGCCGGATGAACGAGAACGGCACGTTTTTGTTGAATCAAATGATCGCCCTGGCCCTCATCAGAATCCCAACCGGATTTATGCAGATACCCTGGCCAGGCAAATTTCTGATTTCCTGCTCCTGAACAATATTACCAGCGATAGTGTGAAGCTGATAAAGCTGGATTCTATCTTTAGTTCAGAACTACACAACCGCCAGATTAAAACAGACTTCCACCTGGATACCTTTCATATCAACTTTGATGGTTTTGCCAGGGAAAGTTTCAGGGATAGCCTGCGCAGACGTGCTCCTCAAAAGACGAGCAAGATCCCTTTCAACCCGGCCAGCAATCTCTTTGTACAGGCCGTGTTTGCCTCGCCCATGCAATACATTCTGACCAAGATGATCTGGACATTGGTCGGGTCGCTTATATTGCTGGTATTGACAACGATCTGCTTTATCTATATGCTGCGCACGATCCTGAAGCAGAAGAAACTCTCAGAAGTAAAGAATGATTTTATCAATAACATGACGCATGAGCTGAAAACCCCCATTGCTACTGTATATGCAGCAGTGGAAGCTATGCAGAATTTCAATGCCCTTAACGACCAGCGTAAAACACAAACCTACCTGGATATTTCAAAACAGGAATTACAAAGGTTGTCTGACCTGGTTGAAAAAGTACTGCACATCGCATCGGAAGAAAGAGAAGAAATAGAGCTGTACAGGGAAGATACCGACATCAATGAGATCATGGATACGATTATCACCAATCATCAGCTGAAAACCAACAGGTCTGTACAGTTCAGGTATGATACCCTGATTGGTGACCGCCTGGTGGATGTAGATCGTACACACCTGTCAAATGCAATCAACAATCTCGTGGATAATGCGATCAAGTATTCAGGAGAATTACCGGTGGTGTATATCCGCAGTTACATCGAAAACGGTAACCTGTTTATACGGGTAAAAGACAATGGAATCGGGATTCCTAAAACCTACCAGGAAAGCATTTTTGATACTTTCTTCCGGGTACCAACCGGCAATCTTCACAACGTGAAAGGATTCGGGCTGGGACTCAGTTATGTTAAAAAGATTGTAGAGCTGCACGGCGGCCGGATCACGGTGCAAAGTGAACAGGACAAAGGCAGTGAATTTATCATCCAGATACCTGTTTGAGTTTAAATCTGATACTATGGCTAAAATATTATTGATAGAAGACGAATGGCAACTGGGTCAAATCGTAAAAGATAGTCTGGAAATGCGTGGTTTTGAAATGTTCTTCGCATCAGATGGAAAAGAAGGTCTGGAATTGTACCAGAAAAATAAACCGGATGTGGTGGTGCTGGATATCATGATGCCTAACATGGATGGTTTTACTTTGACTACAGAGATCAGGAAACAGGACAAGATCACCCCCATCATTTTTCTTACCGCCAAATCACAGACAGCGGATGTGGTAAAGGGCTTTGAACTTGGGGGCAATGACTACCTGAAAAAGCCATTCAGTATGGATGAGCTGATTGTAAGGATCAAGGCCCTGCTGCAGCGGTTCAATGGTCAGCTGGTGGTGGAGGAGGCTTCCGGTTCCGATGTGATCCAGATAGGCCAGTACCAGTTTAACTACACCAAGCAAACCCTGACCCGTAACCATGAAACGGCCTTCCTCTCCCACCGCGAAGCAGAGATACTGCGGCGCCTGTCAGAAAACCTGAACCAGGTGATAGAACGGAAGACAGTACTGCTGGATCTATGGGGCGACGATAGCTTTTTCAATGCCCGCAGCATGGACGTTTTCATTACCAAATTGCGCCGCTACCTGAAAGATGACCCAAGGGTGCAAATTGTCAATATCCGTGGAGTGGGTTATAAATTAATTTTCTGAGTATATCATTATCTTTGCTGTCTTATGGATCACATAGAACAGCAAATAGCTGCCTACAAACAGGAAATCCAGGCATTTGAGCCGGCCACAGCTGCCGACCTGGAGGCATTCCGTATCAAATTCCTTGGAACCAAAGGGATTGTAAAAGCTATATCCGGAGAAATGGCGAACGTGCCCAAAGAGCAGAAAAGAGAATTCGGTTTACTGCTCAACGGGTTTAAGCAATTCGTAGAAGAGCGCTATGCGCAATTTGAACACCTGAAAGATGGTGCCGGTGCTGCCGCTACCGATGCCGACTTTACCCTGCCTGCGGAGCCTCACCGCCTGGGTACCCGTCATCCTATCAGCTTAGTAAGAAATAACATCATCAACATATTTGAGCGCCTGGGTTTTGCAATAGCAGAAGGGCCTGAAATTGAAGATGACTGGCATAACTTTACCGCACTGAACCTGCCGGAAAACCACCCGGCCAGGGATATGCAGGATACTTTCTACATCAGCAAAGCGCCGGACTGGCTGCTGCGTACACATACTTCCTCTGTTCAGGTAAGGGCTATGGAGAAAGGTGAAATGCCTATCCGTATCATCTGCCCGGGTCGCGTATACCGCAATGAAACTATTTCTGCCCGCGCACACTGCTTCTTCCACCAGGTAGAAGGACTGTACATAGACGAAAACGTTTCTTTCGCTGATCTGAAACAAACCCTCTATCACTTCGTGAAAGAGTTGTTTGGCGAAGATGTTAATATCAGGTTCCGTCCTTCCTACTTCCCGTTCACTGAGCCGAGTGCGGAAATGGATATTTCCTGTATCATTTGTGGTGGTAAGGGTTGCAACGTGTGTAAGCACACCGGTTGGGTAGAGATCCTGGGTTGTGGCATGGTGCATCCGAAAGTGCTGGAGAACTGTGGAATCGATCCTGAGAAATACACAGGTTTTGCTTTCGGTATGGGTATAGAACGTATAACAATGCTGAAATACCAGATCAAAGATCTGCGTCTGTTCTCAGAAAATGATGTTCGATTCCTGGAACAATTTGAAGGAACGGTCTAGCAATAAGCAGATTTAAATATATTTACAGACAGGAGAAAAGCGCGCAATAGATCATCCATACGCCTTTTCTCCTGTTTTTCTTTTTTGGACCCCAAATGACGACAATGATCAACCTGGAACAAATGCAAACAATTGCTGTATGCGGAGCTGGTACTATGGGTGCGGGTATCGCACAGGTAGCCGCTGCCAGTGGTTTCAACACAGTTTTGTTCGACGTACAACCGGCTATGCTGGACAAAGCCAGGCAACAGATCAGTAGTCAATTGTCCACCCTGGAACAAAAGGGGAAACTAAAGGAAGGGATGGCATCTCAGATCATGCAACGCCTGCACTTTACGGCAGTTACCGGCGATGTAACAGCAGATGTGATCATAGAGGCGATCGTAGAAAAAATCGACATCAAAACAGCGTTATTCCGGGAACTGGCGGCTGTGAACAGTGAACAAACGATCTTCGCTTCCAACACTTCTTCTCTCTCCATATCATCCATTGCAGCGCAGGTACCTCACCCTGAACGGGTAGCAGGGATGCATTTTTTTAATCCTGCACCGGCAATGAAACTGGTGGAGATTGTGAGTAGCGAAAAAACAGCGGACAGTGTTGCCCGGTTGTTGCATGCATTAGCAGCCAGAATGGGTAAAACATCCGTACAGGTAAGGGATACTCCTGGTTTTATTGTTAACAGGGTGGCCAGGCATTATTACCTGGAAGCCATGCAGGTAGCTGCGGAAGGAATCGCGCCGTACAAAACCATCGACCGCCTGCTGGAAAGTGCAGGGTTTAGAATGGGGCCTTTTGCCCTGATGGACCTGATCGGCAATGATGTAAACCTGGCAGTAACGCAATCCCTGTACAATGCTTTTGCAAAGGCTCCCCGATTTACGCCGAGCCCCTTACAAATTGCCTGTGTGCAGGCGGGTGATTTAGGAAAGAAAACCGGGAAAGGGTTTTATAATTATCTTTAGACAAACGGAACAAGATTACATGATATTAGTAACAGGAGGAACCGGATTTTTGGGCAGTCATTTATTACGAAAACTGGTGAAGACAGGCGTACCTGTAAGGGCATTATACCGCAAGGAAATTCCTGAACAGCTCAAAGACATCGCAGACAGAATCACCTGGATAAAGGGAGATGTACTGGATGTGGTAGCACTGGAAGAAGCGATGGAAGGAGTTGAAAAAGTCTATCATTGTGCAGGTGTGGTGTCATTCCGCCCGGAAGCGCGTGAGCAGATCATGAAAGTAAACATAGATGGTACTGCAAATGTGGTAAACCTGGCGCTGGATGCAGGCGTGAAAAAACTGGTGCATGTAAGTTCTGTAGCTGCTTTAGGCCGGGCTAAGACCGGGCAGATGATCGATGAAAATACGGAATGGCAGGATAGTTCCCACAACTCACAGTATGCGGTGAGCAAGTATAAAGCCGAGATGGAAGTTTGGAGAGGTATTGCAGAAGGTTTACCCGCTGCAATTGTGAATCCATCCATCATCCTGGGGCCTGATTTCTGGGAAGATGGTTCTGGTTTGCTCATCAAAAATGCATGGAAAGAATTCCCTTATTATACAGAGGGAGTGACTGGTTTCACAGATGTGGAAGATGTGGCAGAGATTATGTTCCGGCTGATGGAGAGTAACATAAGCGGTCAGCGTTTCGTGATTTCGGCAGACAACTGGCGTTATGTCGATCTGTTTACAGAAATGGCCCAACAACTGGGCAAAAAACCGCCGCATAAACTGGTAAAACCATGGCAGGCAGAAATAGTATGGCGTATAGAAACCCTGAAGAGTAAGATCACCGGAAAAAAGGCGGTGTTAACAAAAGAAACCGCGCATACTGCACAGCTGAAAGTATACTATAATAACCAGAAGATAAAAGCAGTTTTGCCGGACTTTTCGTTTACACCACTGAAAGAAACGGTTGCCCGTATGAGTAAGGCATATCTGAAAAAGATGCAGTCCTCATCTCAGCAGTAAGGCAGCCATTGCTGCTGCAACAACAATGCGTTGCTCCTCTTTTAAATTATTCAGGTCTAACCATACCCGGGGATTCTTACCGGGTATGACGGCTGCCACCACCTTCTTCCGGAATACAAATTCATACCGGATATTTTCATAAGAATTTACGATACCAAAATGATTATTGGCGGTGACTTTGAACTCACCCAGTGAGGAGCGGAGTATACCTGCCTGTTTATTTTCATTGAGGTCCAGGTAGGTCATATTCCGGAGGATCATTTCCCAGCTACCTAAAGATGAATCTGCGGCCTGGAGGACGATATAGAAGAACTTATTATTTTCAGCTGTATGTTCCAGTACGGAAGGTAAGGAACGGTCTGAAAAAGCAATATGGGGGGCGTAAAGCGCCTGAATTTGAACCTTATTAGCCTGTTTGCAGGTATCACACAGGAGCTGGAAATTGAAGGCATCAATAGGGTTCTTTATGAAAGAGACAGATGCAGGTTGATCGATTCCGTTTTTACGGTCTGCCGTGGTGTATTTATCGAAGGATATTGTTTTAGCAGTAAACCAACCGTCATTGATGGGAACGGGAACTTCTGTGAGCCCTTTCTGGGCGACAGCGGTCAGGGTCGAAAACAGGAGAAGCAGTGTTCGGAAAAGCATGTTTCAAATGTATAAAAAAATAGCTTCCGCGGGTGGCAGAAGCTATTTTACAAATACGTTTATTTATTCTTCAATTTCTCCCAGATTTCAGGGATACGCTTGAGCCATGCTACTTCTTTCATCTTCACACGTGCATCATCTACCGGAGTACCAAAATAGGTTTTGCCTCCTTCCAGCGAACCAGGAACGCCACTTTGTGCCAGTACTATAGCTCCTTTACCAATCACCAGATCTTTGGATACGCCTACCTGACCCCAGAGGATCACATTGTCTTCGATGTGTGCTTTACCACCTACTCCTACCTGTGCAGCAAAGAGACAGTTACGGCCAATGATCGTACCATGACCGATGTGGATCATGTTGTCGAACTTGGTGCCGCGACCAATAATGGTATCGCCACTAACACCTTTGTCAATTGTACAGCTGGCGCCGATTTCCACATCATCTTCGATAATCACGCGACCGCAGCTTTCCATCTTATCATACATTACTTCCCTGTCAGCTCTTTTCTTAAAATAGAAAGCATCTGCACCAATCACGGTACCTGCATGAATGATCACGTTGTTACCAATCACGGTATGATCGTAGATTGTAACGTTAGGGTGAATCAAACAGTTTTCTCCGATAGTTACGTGATTACCGATGAACACATTCGGCTGAATGATAGTATCTTTCCCTATTACCGCAGTATCGCTGATGGGTTTGGTGGCGGGTTCAAAAGGACGGAACCTTTTTACAATTTTAACATAAGCACTGAACGGATCAGGTAATACGAGCAGTGTTTTTCCGGGAGGACAGTCAACTTTTTTATTGATGATAATAATTGTTGCTGCGGAACGCAGACACTTATCATAGTACTTTTCAAAGTCTACAAATGAAATATCACCTGGAGTAACCTTATGTATTTCGTTAATGCCGGTTGCCATTTGCTGATCGTTGCCTTCCAGCTCTGCGCCTATGTATTCGGCGATTTCGGTTACCGGTATCGGAGCATTGAACTTCATATATTCTGCTGTTTAGTGCAACAAAGGTAGGTGAGAATCGGGATATTATCGTTCGTGGAAATTTGGTTTGATCATCGCCTTGAAAAAACTTTCGGCTGCAGTTTTTATCTGTTGTTATCCACACTTTTTTTTATGTTGTGAATAAAAAAGTTTGCATTTTTTTTCTTTTGTGATAAAATTCTTTTTAATATTGTGTAGGGAATTTTTGTTCCCTGTACTTACTAACCCATTCACATAACAAGAAAGTCTGATTGTAAAAACGGTCAGACTTTTTTTATGTCCGCTGAAACCCTTTATTCATCAATGTTTCAGCCGATCAATATCTTGTAGTAATGTGATCGTTTATCACAGCATGAATATTCCATTTTTTGGAAAAAATTCCAATCCCAGGATACTCACTCAGCATAAAGCAATAAGAATGAAGTCAATAAGATTTAGATAGCACTACTGAATAGCTGTGATTGTGGTTGTCTGCGCCATAAGCGGGCATCAAATGCCATACAGATATTACGGATAAAAGGACGTCCTTTCTCTGTTACAAAAACCTTCTTAGGTTTTACGGAAACTAAACCATCCCGCTCAAGTTCCTGCAATCTTTGTAAGCCTTCTACGATTGCATCACATTGTACATCTGCTTTATTCCAGGTAGTTTCAAAGTTGCACATCAATGCCTGGATATGACGGCGCAATATCAGGTCTTCAGTGCTCAGAATATGTCCTCTCACTACCGGGAACTCATCATTGTTCACCCGTTGCATCCAGCGGTCAATTGTCTTTTCATTTTGTGTATAAGCATACCAGCTATCACCGATAGATGATGCGCCCAAGCCAATCATCAGGGATGTATGATGATCTGTATAACCCATAAAGTTGCGGTGAAGGGTACCCGCCTGCGCTGAGCGATACAGTGAATCATGTGGACGGGCAAAGTGATCCATTCCAATTTCGGTATACCCGTTTTCGGCAAACATTGTTTTGCCTAATTCATACAACGCACGTTTTTCCTCATCTTTTGGCAGGTCTGCTTCAGAATATTTGCGCTGACCATTTCCTTTGATCCAGGGTACGTGAGCATAGCTATAGAAAGAGATCCTGTCAGGAACCAATTGAATGATCTTGTTAATTGTATCCCGTACACTTTCCATTGTTTGCAGTGGCAGACCATATACCAGGTCATAGTTGATGGAAGTATAACCAATCTCCCTGGCCTCGTTAGTAACCCGCTCTACTGTTTCATAAGGTTGTATACGGTTGATGACGTCCTGTACCTTCGGATCAAAATCCTGGATGCCCAGGCTCATACGTCTGAAACCTAAATTGTACAGGGTTTGCATATGTGCCACGGTGGTATTGTTGGGATGTCCTTCAAAACTCAGTGACGCGTCAGAGATCAGATCAGCATGTTCGTAGATGCCACTAATGAGTTGTGCCAGGTTCTCCGGACTGAAGAAAGTAGGCGTACCCCCGCCAAGGTGAATTTCGCGGATTCTGGGGCGTTTTTCAAACAGTTTGATGTAGAGGCCCCACTCCCGTAAGATAGCGTCTATATAAGGCTTTTCTACCCCGTGGTTGATGGTTATATGCTTATTGCACCCACAGTAGGTACATAATTTTTCGCAGTAGGGAAGATGCATGTAGATACTGATACCTTCGGTTGAGTTAGTTGCCTTAAAAGATTCCTGCAGGGATTCTTTCCATCTGGCGGCATCGAAGGTTGATTCATCCCAGTAGGGAACGGTAGGATAACTGGTATACCGTGGTGCGGCGGTATTATATTTCTGAATGAGCGTCATTTTAATCAAGGTTTAATACAGTGTAAAGAAACCCTCTCTTCCTGAGGGGAAAGTACCGGGCTGATATAAGGTATGCCCAGGTTCAGGCCACGCATAATGAGTAAGATGGCCATAATACCTGCTATAACAGGTATAAAACGCCTGATCCGGTTACGGAAGCGAAGACTGATCAGCTCTGTGAACCAGCTCACCGCCACCATTGCCGGTAAGGTGCCTGTTCCAAAGGCTGTCATGAACATGGCTCCCTGCCAGGTGGCTCCGGTCGCTATAGCTCCTGCAATAGCAAAGTAAACCAGGCCGCAGGGCAATAAGCCGTTGAAAAAACCGATTGCGTAAAGTGTACTGAAGCGTCGTTGACGAAGTAGGTTACCAAGGATCGTTTTAATCCTCCTGGTATAGAATCCTCCTATCTCAGGAAGACGAAAGGATTTCCATCCATACTGAAAAAAAATGACCAGCAGCAATAAGACTCCTACTGTAATAGAAAGCCATTGCTGCAGGCCACCCAGATAAAATTGCCGGCCCAGCCATCCGAAAAAGATGCCAAGACCAGTATAAGCGCTTACACGTCCTGCATTATACAGTAATATACCTCCCAGCCTGCGTGTACCTTCCAGGTGTTGAACCGGCAAAGTAAGCGCTATCGGCCCGCACATACCTATGCAGTGAAAACTGCCTATAAAACCCAGTGAAAGTGCATAAAGAAATGTCAGGAACATGGCGCGTAATGTTTAAATCAGTTCACCGATATATTCTCTTCCTGGAAGTAGTGTTTGCCTTTTGCATCCCATTCCATCTGAACCTGGTATTGACCCTTGCTCAGTTTCTGTTTGCTGATGCTTATGGTGCCTTCAATACCGGAGCGGAGAGGTACGGTTACATCCTTGCGGGAATCTGCTGCCCTGTAGAAATAGATCTTTCCACTCAGCGGTGTTCCCTGCATTTCAGGTGGGAAGGTGATGGCTATCTGATCGGCAGCCTGGTCGATCTTAACCGGTGCCGACAGCAGCGAAGCTTCTTTACGTCCATCTATCACCTGTTGGTATTTCAGCTCTTCTGCATAATAATCATTATTCACCATTTCCACATGTGCATGCATACTCTTGGTAACCAATGTGAGTATACCGGCTGCAAACAGAACGAATACTACGATGATACTATGTCCCCAGTTCATGATGGTTAATTTAAAGTTATTGGATCGGTCCCAGGAAAGTAGCTTTGATAGAACCGGTTTTCTTGTCGCCTGCATATAATCCTACATGCAGGATGGTTTTTCTTTTATCAATTACACGCTTTGGCAATACGATAAAGAAAGTACCCTGACCCTGTGCCTCTGCCTTTACATGGATGATTGAATCTCCGATTGATTGTATCCTGCCTTCAATACCCTCCAGTCTCATGGTAAGCGGAATATTATCTGTCGTTTTGTTGATCAGCTTTATACTGTATAGATTGGATAGGCTATCGCCCCTCTCCTGGTATAACATACCCGCAGTACGGATAATATCTCCACCTACCGGTTGTCTGCTTGTCAGCAAAAATGTGATGGCGGTAAGGATCAGTACCAGGATACTGCTGTACACCTTCATACGGGCAGTGATCGAAAGCGGTTTCTTGTTGGCAATACCATCTTCTGATGCGTAACGGATCAGGTTCAGAGGTCTGTTCACCTTTGACATCATGAAGTTACAGGCGTCGATACAAGCGGTACAGCCTACACATTCCAGCTGTGTACCATTACGGATGTCTATCCCTGTAGGGCACACTTTCACACACTGTGCACAGTCGATACAATCGCCAAAGGTGGTATCCTGTTGTTTCTTAAAAAGGCTTCTTGGTTCACCTCTTGAGTAATCATAAGCTACGATCACCGAGTTTTTGTCCAGCAATGCACCTTGTAAACGGCCATACGGGCAGACAATCGTACATACCTGCTCCCTGAAAAAAGCAAAGACTCCATAAAAAATGCCTGCAAAAATGAGAATGGCAGTAAGGCCGCCAATATGTTCAGTTACAGGTTCCGTAATAATGCGCGAAAGGTTGTCTATACCTATAATATAAGCCAGAAAGGTGTTTGCGATCACGAATGAAAGCAAGTAAAATAACACTTGTTTACTGGTCTTTTTGATAATCTTGTCTGTAGTCCAGGGGGCTTGATTGAGTACGCGTTGTGCTGCCGCATCACCTTCTATCCAGTATTCTATCTTTCGGAAAAGCATCTCCATAAAGATGGTCTGGGGGCATGCCCAACCGCAAAAGAGGCGGCCAAAGGCCATCGTGAAGATCACTATGAAAAGAATAAAGGCTACCATTGCCAACCCAAAGATGAAGAAATCCTGGGGCCAGAAAATAGTGCCGAAAAGGATAAAACGGCCCTCAACTACATTAATCAGAAAAAGGGGCCGGCCGTTTATTTTAATAAACGGTCCGGCGAAAAACGCTATGAAATAGAGATAACTAAGAATACTTCTCGCATTATAAAGTTTACCCTTAGGTCTCTGTGCATAAATCCAATTGCGTTTCCCTTGTTTATTCACAGTCGCCAAACTGTCTCGAAACGTTGTATCCATTGTAAATGCATTAAATTGGGCCGGAACTGGTTTCCGTTTAATTGGTCAGTCCGGCCCGTAAAAGGTTATTTTTCCAGAATACCGTCTGGCGCCTTCGGATTAGGAGGGTTGGTGCCATGGATACTCTTAACATAGCTTGCCAGTTGTGCCAGCTGCACAGGAGAGAAATCATCTTTCCAGGGTTTCATCCCTTTTTCCTGCACACCATATTTGATAGTAGTAAATACCTTATTGATAGTTCCACCGTGTAACCAGTAATCATCCGTGAGGTTCGGTCCTATCACACCCTGACCCTGGGGGCCATGGCATGGAGCACAGTTGCCCGCGAAGAGTTTTTGAGCAGCAGCGAGATCCGCAGGATCGGTCAGCTGTTTTACAGTATTCTCGTCCACATTGTTCGCCGAACTTTTCAGATAGGCAGCTTTTGCTTCATCCGCTTTCGCATTGGCCATAGCCAGCTCTTCTATCTGTGATGGTGCTGAGTGTGCAACCTGGAACCGGTAGAGATATACTACTGCAAATATGATACTAATATAGAAGCCATATCTCCACCATGGAGGTGTTGGATTATTCAGCTCATGGATGCCATCATAATCATGGCCCATGTCTTCTTCCACTTCAGAGTCAGCATCCAGGCTTTTCGTATCATTCAGCTTTTCCAGCCAGTGAAGACGTTTTTTGCCTTCCGCTACTTCTTTTTCAGCTTTCTCAGCTCTTACTTTACGTCTGCTCTTAATACCCACCAGGATACGAAGTGCATACAGCAGCGCTATGATAACGAGGAGTTCAAGGCCGATTACAGAAATCAGCAGGTAAAAGGATGATTTGGACAGACCGCTGATTGTATTTGTTGCTGCTGTGGATGTCACTGCTTCCTGTGCCATAGCACCAGATGCTGAGAAGAGGCAGCCTACCAGTAAACCTCCGATCAGGAGGGCTTTGCTGTTTTTCAGCCTTTCCTTGTAGATGTCAATGGCGCCGATTACTGCACTACCCAAAATTACGATAGCGATGAACAGGCCTACGATTACGGTAAGGAGTACGATAGCTACAGGGTGGCCCAGTTCTGATGGACCATCTGGCTTGTAGGAGGTGTATTCTTCCGCAGCCGCAGGTAAGCTGGCCAGCAGTGAGAACAACAGTGTTGTATTAAAAAGTCTTTTCTTCATTGTTGGTCAGATTTCAGCTTTCGTCTAATGGAATATTACTGATGTGGTCCACCATGCCTTTGGGCGCTTTGAAAGCCCAGATCGCCGCTACTACAAAAAACAGCGAAAAGAGGACCAGTGATATCATCGGGTAAATACTTACACCGGTGATAGATTGCAGGTAGTTTATGAACTTCATGATAAACCAGTTTATTTCGTTTTGATATCCTTACCTAATCTCTGCAGATAAGCGATTAACGCTACGATTTCACGATCTTTACCAATCTTGAGTTTGGATTTCTCCAGAGAACTAACAATCTCATTTGCCTGTTTTTCCAGATCTGCGTTTGCCTGATTTTCATATCCGGGTGCATATGGAACACCAAGTTTGCGCATTACTGTAATCATAGCTGGTGTCTTTGTCTTATCCACCCTGTCAGTAAATAACCATTGGTACCTTGGCATGATAGAACCGGAAGAAATAGAAGATGGTTCATACATGTGGTTGAAATGCCATGAGTCTGGATACTTACCACCGATTCTGGCCAGATCCGGACCTGTACGTTTTGAACCCCACTGGAATGGGTGATCATACACAAATTCACCTGCTTTAGAATACTCTCCATAACGCATTACCTCGTCACGGAAAGGACGGATCATCTGGGAGTGACAGGTATAACAACCTTCGCGGATGTAAATGTCACGACCATGCAGTTCAAGCGGAGTATAAGGTTTTACGCTGGAGATAGTAGGAATATTGCTTCTTATCAGGAAGGTAGGAACGAGTTCCAGTAAACCACCGATCGCTACTACAACCAGGCTGAATACCGCCAGTTGAATCGGGCGACGTTCGATCCAGTTGTGCCAGTGTGCTTTACCATGTACCTCGATCACTTTTGGCAGTGGTGCAGCTTCTGCAGCTTCGTCAGCTACAAACGTACCACGGCTGATAGTTTTATACAGGTTCACGATCATCAGTATCACACCAGAGAGGTAGAACATACCACCTACTGCACGCAGTGCATACATTGGAACAACTGTATGTACTGTTTCCAGGAACTGGTATCTCAGTTGACCTTCAGCAGTAAACTCTTTCCACATCATGCTCTGGGTGAATGCTGCCCAATACATTGGGATCACATAGAAGATGATACCCAGGGTACCCAGCCAGAAGTGTGTATTTGCCCATTTACGGTTATACAGTTCTGTACTGAAAATACGTGGCAGCATCCAGTACAGGATACCGAAGGTCAGGAAGCCATTCCAACCCAGTGCACCTACGTGTACGTGAGCGATAGTCCAGTCGGTATAGTGGCTGATTGCGTTTACGTTTTTCAGGGAAAGCATCGGACCTTCGAATGTAGCCATACCATAACAGGTCAATGCTACTACGAAGAACTTCAGTATAGCGTCTTCTCTAACTCTATCCCATGCACCACGCAGTGTAAGCAGACCATTCAGCATACCACCCCATGACGGAGCGATCAGCATGATGGAGAATACTGTACCCAGTGATTGTGCCCATTCAGGAAGAGCAGTATATAAAAGGTGGTGAGGACCAGCCCAGATGTAAATAAAGATCAGCGCCCAGAAGTGGATAATTGACCAGCGGTAGGAATACACCGGTCTGTTCGCCGCTTTAGGCACAAAGTAGTACATGAGGCCCAGATAAGGAGTGGTCAGGAAAAACGCTACCGCGTTGTGACCATACCACCATTGTACCAGCGCATCCTGCACACCGGCATACCAGGAATAACTCTTCATGAAGCTCAGCGGCAACTCGAACGAGTTGATGATGTGCAACATGGCAATAGCTACCCATGTACCAATGTAGAACCAGATGGCTACGTACAGGTGGGCTTCTCTCCTCTTCAGGATGGTTCCCAGCATGTTGGCACCGAATACTACCCATATGAGCGTGATAGCGATATCCAACGGCCATTCCAGCTCGGCATATTCCTTACCGGTAGTGTAACCCATGAACAGTGAAAGAGCGCCACAGGCAATGATCGTCTGCCAGCCCCAGAAGTGAATTTTGCTTAGCAGGTCGCTGTACATGCGAGCCTTACATAAGCGTTGTAATGAATAGTACACACCCATGAAAATGCCGTTACCTACGAAAGCGAAGATGACGGCATTGGTGTGAACGGGCCGGATACGGCCAAAGGTTGTAGGTGCAAAATCCAGATTGAGACCCGGGAGTACCAGTACCAGCGCGGCCCAGAGACCTGCCAGCATACCAATAAGCCCCCAGCCAATACTGGCATATGCAAACCATTTCACGGTACGGTTGTCGTACGCAAATTTTTCAAGAGACATATTTGTGCGATTACGGATGACGAGTTGATCGTAGAAAAAATTAAACTTCCTGTTGCTGATTACTTATTGCTTGCAATTCGGTGGAGTGGCAGTGCTGTTGTTGTTACAAGGTGTTGCTGGTGTAGATCCGCTGGCGCGTTCGGTTGGCTTGTGCTCAAAAAGAATTCGATGGGCCGGCGAGAAATGATCTTCAAACTGTCCGCTTCGCACCGACCATATAAAGGCCGCCAGGAAACATAGCGCTACCAGTAGACTGGCTCCTAGTAATAAAATGATCACGCTCATGGTGAGTTGTTTTAATTTCCATGAACAAAGCTAGCCTACTACGGTTGCGGCAACGATGATGCTGCTCAAGGAATTCGCTGATATAAATCAGTGCACCCCTTGAGCAGTATCCTGCTTTAAGAAATTGATCTGGAGAACCTTAAGAAACCCGCCCGTCACCCCAGGGGTAATGAGCAGGTATTATAATAAGGTAATGGCCTGTTTTTTAGCGTCTGTCGGCCCATTCGCTCAGGCCATATGAGAGTAAAATCATGCTGATAGAGTTCGCAGGCATCAGGATAGCCGCTGTGAGCGGTGATAGTAAACCCTGCACTGCAAATGACAACCCGATCACGTTATAGATCAGTGATATGATAAAGCTGATCACAATGATCCTTTTATTCGCTATACAGATCCTGATAAACTTCGGCAATCTCGTCAGTTGTCCTGCCTCTAAAATCCCGTCGCTGGCGGGCGTAAAGTTGTTGCTGTCTTCTGTTAATGAAATACCTACATCGCTCTGTTTCAGTGCCCCTGCGTCGTTGAGACCGTCACCAATCATCAGCACACGTCTGCCCTTCGTTTGCAGGTCCAGTATGTAGTTTAGTTTGTCTTGTGGTTGTTGTGTAAAGCGGAGCGTGGCACCCTCTCCCATCAATGATCTCAGGTAGTCCGCCTCCCTGTCGTTGTCGCCGGAGAGCAGTGACAGGCTGTAGCCCTTTGTTTTCAGGCTCTGCAGGAGGGTGCTGATCCCTTCACGGTATTGGTTACCGATCAGGAAATACCCCAGTGGCTGCTCATTGATAGCCACATATACGATACTGCCGTCGTTGTGGTTAGCAACTGTTCGTGTACCGGTAAATGTTGCATTCCCTAACAGCACAGATTCTTCCTGGATGTATGCGCTGATGCCCATACCTGTGGTGGTTTTAAAGCCGCTGACAGCTACCCTGGGAATATTGTGATAAAATGCGCTGATCAGCTTACTCAATGGGTGGGTAGATTGAGCTGCCACAGAGGCAATACTCATGATCTGCGCCCTGGAGAGTGTAGGACCATGCCAGGTAACGGGAATATCTTTGTTGCCTGTCAGGGTACCTGTTTTATCAAATACAATGTCTGTAATACCAGCCATTCTTTCAATAGCACCCGCATTGCGCAGGTATAATTTAGACCTGCTTAGTATACGGAGAATATGACCATTGGTAAAAGAAGCGGCTAATAATAATGTACACGGACAGGCTACTATCAGGATGGAAGTGGCTGCCGGCCAGATCCTGGTATGATCAAATTTCCACCAGTAAAGGGCAGATAATGCAGCAATTGCCAGCAGGATCCAGGTAAAGTTGCGTGCCACCAGGTGAATAAATGATTCCTGACGGGTCGTTTTCTGCTTCAGCTCATCCCTGTTCCAGAGACTGGTCAGGTAGCTTTGTGCTACTTCCTTAATCGTCAGAATTTCGATGTTCCCTTCTAATTGTTTACCTCCTGCATACACAATCTCGCCAATCGATTTGCTCACGGGAACCGATTCCCCGGTAACAAAGCTGTAGTCTACGAGCGCTGATCCTTTTACCAGGATACCATCTGCAGGTATCAGCTCATTGTCGTGTATGAGTAAGGTATCATTTACTTTGATGTCAGGAAGTGCGGTAGGCACTTCCTTTCCATCTTTTATAATTGTAATGGCTAACGGGAAATAAGAGGTATAATCCCTGTCGAATGATAAACCCTGGTAAGTCTTGTCCTGCAGTACCCTGCCTATCAGCATGAAAAACACAATACCGGTCATGGAGTCGAAATAACCGGAGCCTGTGCCTGAGATCACATCGACCAGGCTGCGCACAAAAGTGACTACGATGGCTAAAACGATAGGCGCATCAATATTCAGGAAACCTGTTTTGAGGCCGCTCCACGCTGACTTGAAAAATACCTGTGCACTGTAAAAGAATACCGGCAGTGAAAGACTCACATTCAGCATCCTGAACACTACATTCATTTTCGCATCGGAATAACCGTAGTTACCAAAGTACTCAGGGAAACTGAGCATCATTATATTACCAAAGCAAAAACCGGCCACTCCAAGCCGGTAGATCAGATCCCGCTGAACGCGGGGTTTCTTTTTCTGCATGTCCTGCAGGCTGATATAAGGTTCGTAGCCGATGCTGGTCAGTATTTCAGCAATGTGCCGGAGGGTAGTTTCTGACTGGCGGTATACAATACGGGCTTCTTTACGGGTAAAGGTCACCGTTACACTTTCAACCCCCTTATCCAGTTTGTGCAGGTTCTCCAGCAACCAGAGGCAGGAGCTGCAATGTATATGTGGAATGTAAAAAGTGATGTGCGTATATTCATCATCCCGGTACTGAAGCAGTTGCTGCTGGATCTTACTATCTTCCAGAAAGGCAAATTTGTCCTTCCTCACAGGAATTCTTTGAGCAAGTCCGGGTTTATTATTTAGATTATAGTATTCACAAAGGTCATTCTCATTGAGCAGTTCGTACACCAGTTTACATCCCTGACAACAAAAGATCTTATCCCCAATAACAATGGTAGTGTCAGCACAGGCCTCTCCGCAATGTTCGCACTCCACCTCTACACCGGGAACGGCAGTAAATGTAGCCATGATAAAGGATTTGGTGCAAAAATACCGGCAATGGGAAGGGGGAAAAATGACAAAAGTCAAGAACGCGGGTGACAACAATCAGGAAATAAGGGAAATGACAGGACGGTGATAATTAGTCCTGTAAGTTGGCGGTGCGGGTGATTTCTTCCAGGTTGAGCAGGCGGATTTTCTTGCCCTGGAGCTCGATCAGCCCGTCTTTTTTAAATTCAGAAAGCAGGCGGATGGCCGATTCGGTGGCGGTGCCTACCAGGTTAGCTATTTCTTCACGGCTCAGGCGCACATTGAGGGTGGTGCCATCCTGTTCTACACCATAAGTTTCTTTGATAAATAAAAGGGTTTCGGCCAGTCTTTCCCTCACTGGTTTCTGGGCCAGGTGGGTGATCTTGGTTTCTGCCTTACGCAGCTCGCTGGCAATGATGCGCATCATTTCAAAAGAGAGGTTCGCATCTTTTTGCAGGATGCTCATAAACAGGTCTTTGGGAATAAAGCACACGGAGGAGTCATCGAGTGCAATAGCAGAAGCAGTATACCTTTCCGCGGATAGAAGTGCCTTGTAGCCGATGATGTCACCTGGCTTAGCCAGCCTGACGATCTGTTCGCGGCCATCATCTCCGGAATGAGAGAGCTTAATTTTGCCCGTATTTACGCAGTAAATGCCGAAGGGATAGGTGCCTTCCTGGAATACTACTTCCCCTTTTTTATAGGTGGAGCATACCTTGGCGGCGTCTATCTCTTCCAGATTGCACTTCTCCGCTTTGAACAAAATTGATCCAAAGCGGTCCTGACAGTTCATACACGAGGCATTATGGAAAGGCGTACACATAGTATTCGATCTTCAAAATTACTAATTTAGTAGATTAAAACCTGCAAAAAATCGCATCACTGCGCAGTCCTTATGGCATTTAATTATTATATAATATATAAACCATTCCAGGTACTTACCCGTTTCGGCAAAGAAGAAGGAAAAGCCAGCCTGGGAGATTTTTTTAAGGTTCCTTCGGATGTCTACCCGGTAGGTCGCCTGGATTACGACAGTGAAGGTCTCCTGGTCCTGACCAATGATAAGGCACTCAATCACCGGCTGCTTGATCCAAAATTTGCCCATGAGCGGGAATATTGGGTACAGGTAGATGGTGCTGTGACCGATACAGCTATTCTGCAGTTGAGCCAGGGGGTATCTATCAATATAGATGGTAAGATGTATAAAACCCGGCCCTGCAGGGCGAGCCTTTTTGAGGAAGATCCTGCTGTGCCTGAGCGCAACCCTCCAATCCGTTTCCGTAAGAGCATACCTGCTCCCTGGATAAAATTGTCGCTGAAGGAGGGGAAGAACAGGCAGGTGAGAAAAATGACCGCAGCTGTGGGGTTTCCAACGTTGAGACTTATACGTTACCGTATAGGTAAGGCTACTGTCGCTGGTTTGCAGCCGGGCGATATGAAGGAATACAGTAAACAGGAGCTCTACGACCTGCTCTTTAAAGCCTGATCTTGAACGATTCTTTGCGCTTTGGGCTAATTTAGGTAGGTTTGTTGCTTACAAATCTCTATTATGCTGAAATCAATGACCGGCTTCGGACGGGCTGAAATAACCCGGGGAGAGACAACAATGGTGGTAGAAATAAAATCACTGAATGGAAAACAGTTTGAAGTCAACCTGAAAATTTCCCCGTTGTTAAAGCCCTACGAGTTTGATATACGCAATCAGCTGCAGCAAACGTTAGTACGTGGCACGCTGGATGCCAGTGTTAATATCAGGCAGAACGGAGCAAACCGCCCGGTGGTCATTAATACAGATCTGGCAAAGTTCTACCATCAGTCTATTACTACCCTGGCCGATGAACTGAAACTGCCTAAAGAAGATATGCTCAATGTGCTGATGAAACTTCCTGAAGTAGTAAGTCCTGCGAATGAGCAGATCTCTGAAGACGAATGGTTAGAAGTTGAAAAGGCCCTGCAACAGGCTATCTCCGACCTCGATGCACATCGTCTCGACGAAGGCCAGGTACTGGCAGCAGACCTGCTCACACGCATAGAGAATATTGAAAACTACACCGTTAAGGTAAGAGAACTGGATCCTCAGCGTAAAGACAGGGTAAGAACCAGACTGGAATCTCTGCTGGCGGAATACGTAGGCAAAGAGAACATAGACGAAAATCGCCTTGAACAGGAACTCATATTTTATTTAGAAAAACTGGACATCTCTGAAGAACTGGTAAGACTGGAAAACCACTGCCGCTACTTCAAAGAGATCCTGAAAGAAGCAGAACCATCCAAAGGTAAAAAGCTGGGATTCGTGTTACAGGAAGTAGGCCGTGAAATCAATACAACCGGTTCCAAAGCTAATGATGCCAACATCCAGCAATGGGTTGTGCTCATGAAAGATGAACTGGAGAAAGCGAAGGAGCAGGTGCTGAATGTGCTGTAATAAAAAACCGTATCGCAATAGTATATGAATAAATTCTTCCGGATGATGGCTGTAGGAATGTTGCTGATAGCAGCATCCTGCGAGCCAATGAAGATGGATACCTATGAAAAGAACCTGGAGGTTCCGGGGCATGAATGGGCCTACAACTATAAGCCAGCATTTGAGGTCACCCTGCAACCGGCAGATACCGCCTATTTGTATAACATCTATGTGAATATCCGCCACAAGGATGCATACCCCTATAGTAATATCTATCTGCTGATCAATACACAGTTTCCGGGTGAACAGCCTGTATCCCAAAGGGTTGAACTACCCCTGGCTGATGTGAACGGAAAGTGGTTGGGCAGTGGCCCGAATGGCGTAAAGGGTAATAAACTGGACGACATTTATGAACACAGAATTCCCATTCAGACAAAGGCGATATTGAACAAACCGGGAATTTATAAGTTTACTTTTGAACAAAACATGCGGCAAAATCCGCTTCCGGATATCATGAATGTTGGCTTACGGGTGGAGAAAGCCGGTTTACGGACCAATGAAAAAGCTACTCAATAAATTACAGGACGGGAAAGCCATTTCCGTTATTTATCTGTTTGTACTTGCATACACGATCCTGGCACTCGTATGGTGGGGTGTACTCCTGTTTATGCAAAGCGAACAGATCTCCCGCTTCGAAATCCAGAACCTGGTGCTGAGAACTGACAGTGTAGCACACCCGGTAGAATATCAACAGGAACTGACACGGATCCAAACGACAGAATACCGCCGTACTGTCATGTTTATCGGAGAGGGAATTATTTTTCTGGCCATCATCTTAATGGGTGGCTTTTTTGTATACCGCTCCATCTACAAGCAAATGAAGCTCTCCCAGCAACAGCAAAACTTCATGATGGCCGTAACACACGAACTAAAATCCCCCATTGCCGCCGCCAAACTCAATCTGGAAACGCTTCGTAAACATAGACTGGATGAGGAAAAGCGGCTCAAACTCCTGGACAATACTATTCGCGAAACCAATCGTCTCGATCAGCTCTGTAATAATATACTACTGGCATCCCAAATGGAATCAGACCGTTATAAGCTGTTTCGCGAAGACCTCAATTTCTCCGAACTGGTAGCCACCGGGGTGAAGGAAATCAAAGGCAGAATCGCCACACATGCCATACAGGCACATATTTTGCCTGATGTATGGCTGAATGGTGACAAGTTCATGTTACAGATTGCGCTGAACAACCTGGTAGAGAATGCCGCTAAATATGCACCCAGAAATACGGTCATAGACGTACGGTTAGAGGAAAACGCCGGCCAGCTTAGACTAATTGTGAAAGATGAAGGGCCGGGCATCCCAATTGATGAACGGGAAAGGATCTTCCTCAAATTTTATCGCATTGGTAATGAGAACACCCGCAAAGCCAAAGGTTCCGGGTTAGGCCTCTTCCTTACCAGAAGGATCGTACAGCAGCATGGCGGAACTATCATTGTAAAAGATAATGTACCTACCGGAGCATGTTTTGAAATCACATGGCCGGTATATTCCGTACAAACGGCGTAAATTACATTATCAGTAATTTAAGCTTATCGAAATTTAAACTATGAAGGAAGCTACAAAAGCATCCATACTACTGGTAGAAGACGAAGAGAATCTTCAGGAGGCACTCAAGCTGAACCTGGAGCTGGAAGGCTATGAAGTAACGGCTGTAGACAATGGAACCGCTGCTTTAAAGGCAGTAAAGAACGAGTATTTCGACCTCATCATACTGGATATAATGTTGCCGGAAATGGATGGTATCGCCGTGTGCGAAAACATCCGGATCCAGAACAATGAAGTACCCATCCTCTTCCTCAGTGCCAAGAACAGCAGTGCAGACCGCGTACTGGGCCTGAAAAAAGGAGGCGACGACTACATGACCAAGCCTTTCAACCTCGAAGAACTGCTGCTGCGTGTAGAGAAGCTGATCTTAAAAAACAAGAAGATCCAGGACAAGGATAGTGTCTCAAACGTTTATCGTTTCGGTGATAATCAAATCGATTTCGCCGCACAGGAATGCATTGGCAAAGATGGCAAACACTATGAGCTGAGCAAGAAAGAAACCATGCTCCTGAAACTCCTGATCGAGAATAAAGGAGAAGTGGTGACCAGGGAAAAGATCCTGCAGGTTGTATGGGGCTATAACGTATATCCTACTACACGTACCATTGATAACTTTATCCTCAATTTCCGCAAGTACTTCGAAGAAGATAGCCGGAATTCCAGATATTTCCATTCGGTAAGAGGCGTAGGTTATAAGTTTACAGAATAGCCCCCTGCCCTATCAAATGATACTTAATTGCGAAGTGCGGATCACGTATTTCGCAATTTTTATTTTATAAACCATGCTTCTCCTACCACTTACCGGCCAATAGACACCGTTTTTAGTATAAAAACTGCCTAGTAATAAGTGTTGCTTCCCGCTTAAGCGGATTTGACGGATATTGTTAGTCATAGTCAGACATCTGCATTTCGTTCCGAACTAAGAGTTAATTGTATCCTTGGAAAAGTAAACCGATAAGGCGTGAGTTTTTGCTTTGATTTGTTCAATGCAGCGGGTTGGCAATATTGGCTGTTTTTTTTGTTGAGCCTGACCCTGGTATTGATTCTGTTCCGAAGCCGGGAAAATAAGCTGAAAAAGGATGTAGCCAAAGAGATAAGCAGGCAGCTGGCACTCGTCCATCTTGAAATGCATGCATTTCAGGCGCAGATGAACCCCCACTTTATTTTTAATAGCCTGAATGCTATACACCACTACATCCTGACTACCAGTACGGATCTGGCATCCCTTTACCTTACACGCTTTGCCCGCTTAATGCGGCTCATCATCCGTAATTGTAACAAAGAATGGGTGAACCTCGAAGAAGATGTGGAGGCACTGGAGCTCTATCTGCAACTGGAACAGCTCCGGTTCGGCCCGCAGTTCGAATACCAGCTGGAAGTACTTCCTGCTGTTGCTCAGCAGCTAACTTTTATTCCTCCCCTGCTAATACAGCCATATGTACAGGATGTCATCTGGCGTCGCCTGCTCCTGCGGCCGGGCAAAGGTGGTATGCTCAATATCACCATTGACCGCGAGGGAGATACTATTGCCGTATGCATAGAAGATAATGGCGTGCAACAGGATGCCCCCGACCTGGACCAGCAATCCTACCTGACTAAAGGGATTACGATTGCCGGCGAAAGGCTGCAGGTGATCAATGAAAAATATCACATCCAGGCACAGATAGCTGAAGAAGAAGATCCTAGCGGACACCGTATTAAAATCTCTATGCTGCATGTTAACAGCCGAATGATGCCTGGGCATGAAGTATAGCACTTTGCGCCGTTTTATTTTAAAGCCGGCCGCAGGGAATACTCATACCGCAGGCGTCAGCAAGCAATTAAAATTAGTTTCGATGTCCGCAGATTTTGTATTTTCATCGCAGGATAATCATTACTCGTAAACCAATTTATCAAAGTATTATCTCTATACACCACTACCCCTAAATCAGATTAGAGGAATACAATTATTAACTAATCATGCGAACCATCATCGTTGATGACGAAAAGCTGAGCCGGAGTGTACTAAAACTACTACTGGAGAAACATTGCCCCTCTGTTAATGTCGTTGCAGTATGTGCTGATGGCCGGTCGGCGCTTGAAGCCATAGAGAAACATCGCCCCGAACTGGTATTCCTGGATGTGGAAATGCCTGGCCTCAATGGTTTTGAGGTGATTAAAGCCTGCGGCCATACCAATACATCCATCATTATCACTACCTCCCACGAAGCATATGCCCTGGAGGCAATACGTCACAGTGTTGTTGACTTTTTGCTGAAACCCATTCTGAAAGATGATCTGCAGGAAGCGGTAGATAAGGCGATGGTTCACCAGGCACATTGTACCGAAAAGCCTCCTGTCCGTACAGGTAATACCATGGAACTACTGCATCAGCAGCTGCACCCTGGTGAGCGATTGGGGCTGCCCAGTGCTGAGGGCTTACGAATGATCCTGATAAAAGATATCCTCTATTGCATGGCAGACGGGATCAATACCCGCGTACACCTGCTGTCCGCCCCGGAACCGGCCATTGTATTCCGATCTCTCAAAGAGATGGAAAATATGCTGCGTAATAAAGGATTCTTCAGGGTACACCACAGCTATGTAGTAAACCTGAACTACATGGAGCGTTACCTGAAGGGTGACGGAGGAGAAATTATTATGAATGATGGAAGTTGTATTCCCGTCTCCCGGCAAAGGAAACAGGATTTCATGGAGCGAATAGAACGCTTATAGTTTTTTGATTTCCCCACATGCCATCCAGCCTGTTTTACCATCTGGCAATTCTATCTTACAAAACTCACTGGTACCATCAATAATCTGCACTTTTACACCTTCATGTAGTTCGAACAGATCCTTACTATCCTGGTCTGGCGCTGACTTTACCTTGACCACACTCCCCATGATGATGCCATTGTCATGCGAAGTAGCATTTACATAAGTTGTGATACTCATAAACAGGTAGAAGGCGAAAAGTAAACCCAGTAAGCCTGTAGCACTCCTGACTACTGTGGGCAGCAACACAGGGCGCAGCAGGAGCATAATACCTCCCATCACCGTGAGCCAGAAGAAAATAATCGTGCCGGTAGCCCAGCCATTGGGCGAATGCATATATTTTGCTGCCGTCCACCATTGCTGGAAAAACAGCTGAGGGAGTTCATTGACGTAACCCTCTACCCGCTGATTGGCAATAGAGAGATTGTGTTGCGCTGCTTTGCTGAACGGATCCACAAGCAGTGCTTTCTCGTAGTTATACACTGCCAGACCGGTACGGTTAGCCTTGTACCAGGCATTGCCTGTATTGATCAATAGTTCCGGCTGATCGAACCCTTCATCGACCAGTCGCTGATAGATGTTAGCCGCTTCAGTGTATTGTTTTTGTCTGAAAAGGGAATTGGCTTTCTCAAAATCCTGCTGGGGAGCTGCTGCCGCCAGTAAGCGGGTACTGCTCAGCAGGATACATAAAAGTATAGCGGTTACGATGTGTTTCACGTTGACTATGATTTTATTTAAACGGCGCTCTTCGCCCTTGTCAGTTCATCTTCCAGTTTGCTGATCACCTGCACGGCCTGTTGATAGGTACCCTGCATTTTAGTGTTGTTGTGATTCGGTGTATACAGCGCTATTTCACAATTATCCAGCAGGTCAAACAGGTCGGCAGTATATGCTTCACTTATCTGTTGCTGCGCCAGTTTATCCTGGATCAGTTGTTTGCTCAGATCAGCGAATGGTACATGCAGCTTGTTACTGAGATAGCCCCATACAGCACGGGAAGTCTCTTCGTAGAAGGCTTTGTCCTTGCCTTCTTTCAGGTAACGGGCAGCCAGTTCCAGTCGTTTAAGCGCTACTTTATTTGCATAGCGATGTTTCAGGAAGGCCGCATTATTCTGCTGGTAGTCAAGCCTGCGGCGGATCAGCCATGCACCGATCAGGGCCAGCAGTGGCAGGATCAGAAGCAGGTAGAACCAGATGGAGGTAATGAACCAGGTATTGTGTTTTACCCAATCCTGCACCTTATGGCTGTTATTCGTGATCGCATTTTTGTTAATGCTAAAGTCTTCTTTCTCTCTCTTCGTTTGTTTACCTGCAGTTACATGAATGTTGAATGGTTGTGATGTAACGGTTTTATAAGTTTTAGAGGCAGCATCAAAGTAAGAGAACTCCACCGGGGGAATCACCTGCTCCCCTGCTTCTACAGGCATCAGCACATATTCATAAGTTCGGCTACCAGAAAGCGGGTTGCTGTTCTTCTCAATATTGTCAGACACCTTAGGGTCGTATTTATCAAAACTGGCAGGGATCTCAACTTTAGGTGGATTGAGCAGGTTCACATTACCCTGACCGGAGATCGTTACTTTCAGGGTAAGCGCATCGTCGGTAGACAGGCTATTTTTGTCTATAGCAGCAGTCATGGTGAATTTACCTACTGCGCCATTGTAGCTCGCCGGGCGGCTATCGATCGGCAGCGGTTTAACTGTTACTTTTACCGGTGCTGTCTGGATCTTATAAGGCACATCCTGGTATTCAACTTCCGGCCGGTTAAAGAGGTCATCAAAGAAAGGATCATTGAAGGCATCTTTGAAAGCGGGGTCGTTGAACAGGTCGGCCATCGGATCTCTGCGTTTACCATTCTTCACCAGTTTCACCAGTCTTACATGGTTGTCTACTTCTACCGGATCCAGTTCCAGCGTTCCGGATTGCATAGGGAACAGCATGGTTTTGCGGATCACAAATACCCTGTAAGGAATGCCATTCACCATTTCTTCGCTGGCCTGTGGCGGGTTTGGTAATTCTATATCCTTGGCGGAAAACCCTTTGAAGGCGGGTACTTTGGTCACACTGGCATTAGTCGGGAGGCGGGTATACAGCTTGTAGGTCGCAGTCAGCTGTTCGCCTTCGAAGAGGGATGTTTTGTCAACATCCACTTTCACAAAAATGTTCTTTTTTAGCTTGGCATTGATGTCTTCACCGTTTTTAAGCACACCTTCCATTTCCTCTGCCTGGTGGCTGGGGGCACTCCGCTGGCCCATGCCTGCAAAAGGATTGGCAGGTACCTGCTGGCGTTGCGGTTGTAGCTGTTGGGCAGCAGAACCACTGATTCCTTTTGCGACCTCGATGGTAACAGGATTGGATTTCACCACATCACCGTTCACACGTGCAGCAGCGGCAGGTATGGTAAAGTTGCCCACCCGTTTTGCACGGATCAGGTAGACGAGAGCGATATAATCAGAACGTCTGCCATTGACGATGGAAGTACCCTGCATCTGGTTAGGGCCCTGCAGCAGTTCAAAGTCATTGAAATTCGGTGGTGTAAACTGGGTTACATTCGTGCCATTCTCCAGCATGAACTGGATCTGGAATGGCTCATCCAGTGCCACCTTATTACTTGATACCGTGGTAGTGAATTTAAATTCCTGCGCTTGCAGGCTGGATACTATGCCCATTAAAAACAGCAGGGATAGTAGCGACCTCCTTATACTAACAGTGATGACCTTCATAATGTATAACAAATTTAACCAAACGGCACCCCATAAAGAGGCTGTCGCGGTTAAAAGTTAGTTAAAAAAATATGGATATGAGGGCGTAAAACGCTTGCTTGTAAGGGATTTAGCCAATATCACCCAAAATCGGGCGCATAATGACTTCTTCCACAACGGCCTGAGCGGAGAGGGTGTAGGCGGCCCATAGCAGCCTGGCTACATCGGCAGGCTCCATCATTCTGTCTGCCGGGCCATCCCATCCATCCCAGGATGCGGTGAGGGTTGGACCGGGGCTCAAAGCGGTTACTTTCACGTTGTGATTTTTCAGCTCTTCGCGCAGGTTTTTTGAGAAGCCCAGCAGGGCAAATTTGGTAATGCTGTATGCCCCTCCATTCGGATAGGCCTGGTAACTGGCGGTAGAGCAAAGGTTAAAGATGTGTCCTTTACGTTGTGTGATCATTGAGGGTAATAATTGCCGGGTGATGGTATGTGCGCTAAATACATTTACGGCCATCAGGTACTCCAGCAGCCCGTCTTCCTGCTCGTGCAGGGCACCGGGAAGGTAGAGTCCTGCATTGTTTACAAGGATATCCACTGTCTGGAATATCTCCTTTATTTTGTTGGCAAAAGCCAATACATCTTCTTTTTTACTCATATCGGCAGAGAATGTTAATACCTCCGCCTGTGGTGCCTTTGCTTTAATATCAGCAGCGGCATCTTCCAGTTTTGCTGCATCCCTGGAACAGATGGCTACGTTAAATCCTTCCACGGCCAGTTTTTCGGCGATGGCTTTCCCTATACCCTTACTGGCACCTGTGACTACTGCGTTCATAAATCTTGTTTAGAAGCTGGAAAATAGTAAAAAATGTGGATTCCGTATCTTTGCAGTACATGAAATACAAGCATATATTTTTCGACCTGGACCACACTTTATGGGATTTTGAAACAAATGCTTACCAGGTCTTAGAAGAATTATACCACACACATACACTTGCCAGCAGAGGAGTGCCCTCATTTGAGGTATTTCACCGCACTTACATGATGCATAATGAGATCTTGTGGGATCGCTTTCGCAAAGGATTTATCACCCGAAATGATCTTAGAACCAAAAGATTCAGCAGGACCCTGCTGGATTTCAAGATAGGAGATGATAAATTATCACATGCACTGGGTACTCAGTTCCTGGAAATATTGCCGTACAAAACTGCTTTATTTCCCAATACAAAAGAAGTATTGGAATACCTGGCCGCAAAGAACTATCCAATGAATATGATCACGAATGGTTTTGAAGCTACGCAGCTGATCAAGATGAAAAGCTCCGGGATAGATCATTTCTTTACACACGTCATCACATCAGAAGCAGCTGGAAGTCTCAAACCTTACCGCGAAATATTCGATTACGCGATCAACCTGGCTGGGGCTACTGCTGAATCAAGTATTATGATCGGTGATGCACTGAATATTGATATTATCGGGGCACATAATGTGGGAATGGACCAGGTGTATTTCAATAACCTGGTGCCTGTGACCGGTGATTTAACACCGACCTATGTGATCCGGGATCTGCATGAGCTAAAAGATATTCTATAAAAAAAGCCGGCTACAGGTAGCCGGCTTTTTTAATTATTTCTTGTTGGCAGGTTTTGCTGCTGGCGTAGCCTGTGTGGTTGCCGGAGCGGGTTTGGCCGCCTTTGCCCGCTGGCTGGCTGTATTAGCCGGTTGCTTGCAGCAGGCACTTTTTCCGGTAGCATCCTTCTTACAGCAGGCTTTTGCCTTTTGTTTATCCTGGGCCATAGCGGCACCTGTCAGGAAAAGCAGGGTCATCGCACTGAATAACATCTTCTTCATAGCTGGACGTTTTTTTTGTTACCTTTTAAAGTTAGCCTTTTTCTACTTATAAAGTAGCGATCACTGTCTGACCGGAACGAACTACCTGCTCCAGTTGAACATCCACTTTGGTACCGATAGGCAGGTACAGGTCCACGCGGGAACCGAACTTGATAAAGCCCAATTCCTCATTCTGATTTACCTGCATGCCTGGTTTCAGATAGTTTACAATACGACGGGCAAGTGCACCGGCAATCTGTCTTACCAGAATGTCTGCCTTACCATTGCCGATCACTACGGTATGGCGCTCATTTTCGGTTGAAGACTTAGGGTGCCATGCTACCAGGTATTTACCTGAATGGTATTGAGACAGCTTCACTTCTCCGCTGATTGGGTTTCTGTTCACGTGCACATTAGCAGGGCTCATAAAGATAGATACCTGCAGACGCTTGTCTTTGAAGTACTCAGGTTCGTAAGTCTCTTCGATTACGACAACTTTACCATCGCAGGGAGCCATTACCAGGCTTTCTCCCAGTTTCATTTCTCTGCTTGGAATACGGAAGAAAGAAACGATGAACAGGAATAATACAAGGGAAAAGGCCGCTACGATATTGCCGACGAGGGGCATACCGGGGAGGAAATAAATGACTGCACCGCTGATGAGTGCGAGTACAACAAAGGCGATCAGAATACTGGCCAATCCTTCTCGATGAATCTTCATGCTGTAATTGTTAGGTGATATAGTTTGGTTAAGCGAATACAAAGTTAACTCATTGCAAAGAAATGGATGTAAATCCATGCAAAGGGGGCGGCCAGGATGAGGGAGTCGAAGCGATCCATAAACCCTCCATGACCAGGCATGATATTACCGGAATCTTTCACTCCCGCCATACGCTTGAGCTTAGATTCCATCAGGTCGCCTGCTGTACCTATTACCGCAGCAAGGCCTGCCAGCGCCATCCAGTGTTGCAGCGCCAGCCACTGACTGCCCCAGTAATAGCCATATACGCCTGCAGCCGCGATGGCCAGGATCATCCCTCCTACCGTACCCTCAATCGTTTTTTTGGGAGAAATAGCCGGGAAAAAGGGGGTTCTGCCTATCAGGGAGCCTACTATATAGGCCATCGTATCGTTGATCCATATAAAGGTGATCAGGAGCAAAGGAATGAGCCAGAAGGGGCCGGTTCCGATGCCGGCTGATCCGGTTGTGAATTGAATAGTACTATAGTTCAGGCAAAGGTGAATGAGCAGGCCAAAGGAAACGGTGATATAGAGAAGGCCCATCGCTGAATAGCCGATATTTTTCAGGGAGAACTCATTGCTAAGCAGGATTTCGCCTATCGGCAGCACCATCAGGAAGATGATGGCAATACACCAGCCCAGGAAACCAAGAGAAAGGTTACCTCCCGCAAAATGATCTCCGGTAAAAGCAAGAATCAGCGCACAGCTGGCTACCAGCACCCCGTTCTTATGCCACCCGGATACATTGCCATAGTCAGGATCAATATGCCGGAGGAGTTTGAAATACTCCTTTAAGGCAAAAAAATTGACCAGGAAGAATAGCAGGAAAAAGGTAAACTCACTGTATAGGATCCCGGTCAGCATGATCGCTACAAATACTAACGCCGAAGCTGTACGGGTAAAGAATGTTTTCATCTATTAAGAGAAATAGTTTGTACAAAAATGGGTAAAATAAACAGTCCGTGCAAATGGTATTTGTAAAATTACCACGTAAATGTGTCTTATATTCAACAGGTTGCTATTGAATTACTGGTTTTGCGCGGCGTTGCAGCACCCATACCCAGAGGCCTGTCACCACCAGACTGGCGATGGCAGCCAGCCAATTGGACTGCCCGCTTGCCATTGGATCTGTTTGCATCAGGTGCATCTGGAACAGGTACATTAATACTACCTGCAAGCCGTTATTGATAGAATGCGCTAGTATGGACAACCACAGGTTGCCGGTAAGATAATAAATCATACCCAGCAGGAAACCCAGGATCACTCTTGGAACAAACGACAACCATTGCAGGTGCACAGCACTGAATAGCAGGGCTGTAACCAGTATGGCTACCCATGCACCATTTTTGACAGGCATCATTTTGATCATCAGCCGCTGTACCACGCTTCTGAAAAACGCCTCTTCGGCAATGGCAGGCATCACTGCGAAAAATAAAATGTTTCCTAATAGAGTAGAAAATGAGTCCATTTTGAGTAGATCGCGTGTCATCTTCTCTGCTACCTCTTCCTGCATACGCATGGTTTCAGAAACGGGCCAGATTTGGTTCCATTGAGCCGAAAGGTCGACCATTGGCAGACTTGCAAGGATTATCAAAATCGCTAATATAGCGGGGATCACCTTTGGAGCTCGGTTCATGGAAAGATATTCCAATGGCTTTGGCGCAGCTAATCTGGCAAAAATTACTGCCGGCAAAAGATAAACGACTAAAGTATAAAGTATTTGCGTTAATTTCCTATAGCCGAGAACTTTAGGAACCGACGAATCCAGACTTTGTAGCGTAAAGATGGTATACCCGCTGATATGAGGAAAAACGATAATTAAAAATAGAAAGTAAAGCAGGTAGAAACCGATGAAAAAGCCAATGAATATTACAAACTGAAAGGACGGTGGATACTGCTTCATATAACCTGTCTTAGATTAATTTTGCGTAAATTTACAGTGTGAAATTGAGTTGACAATTGCAATCCGGGAAATTCCGGCACCTTGGTCAGCCCTTAATAGAAAAAGATGGTAAAGATAGGTAACATACAATTGGGTGATTTTCCGCTATTACTTGCTCCTATGGAGGATGTAAGTGATCCACCCTTTCGTGCGGTGTGTAAAGATAAGGGTGCAGACCTGATGTATTCAGAATTTATCTCTTCGGAGGGCCTTATCCGTGACGCCATCAAAAGCCGGCAGAAACTGGACATCTTCCCTGAAGAGCGCCCGGTGGGTATCCAGATCTTTGGAGGCGATGAAGAGCCTATGGCCATGGCCGCTCAGATCGTGGAAGCTACTAACCCCGACCTGCTGGATATCAACTACGGTTGCCCGGTAAAGAAAGTAGTATGCAAAGGTGCCGGTTCCGGTATCCTGAAAGATATTCCCAAAATGATCAGGCTGACCGCAGCCGTAGTAAAGGCTACCAAACTGCCGGTAACAGTAAAAACCCGCCTGGGATGGGATGACGATAGTAAAAACATTGAGGAAGTTGCCGAAAGACTGCAGGATGTTGGCATCCAGGCCCTCACCATCCACGGGCGCACCCGCACCCAGATGTATAAAGGCCATGCCGACTGGACCCTCATCGGAAAAGTAAAGAATAACCCAAGAATCCATATACCTATATTCGGTAACGGCGATATCACTACGCCCGAACAAGTCATTGCTGCACGTGCAAAATATGGCATAGACGGCGTTATGATAGGTCGCGCTGCAATAGGATATCCGTGGATCTTCAATGAGATCAAACATTTTATGGCTACCGGCAAGCATCTGCCCCCACCATCCGTACAGGAAAGGGTCGATGTATGTAAGAAACATCTGCGCCAATCCCTTGCCTGGAAAGGTGATGTAGTAGGTATTCTCGAAATGCGCCGACACTATTCGAATTATCTCAAAGGGTTACCGCACATAAAAGAATTCAGGCAACAATTAGTAACTTGCAGTACACTGGCAGCAGTAGAAGAAGTCTTAGATACAATAGCAGAACATTACAAAGGTCACATTATAGAAAGGGACTCCCCCCTTCCTGATAATTCAAACCTGCCAGTAAACTTAGACAATGAAGTAGCAGATTGTAACGTTTACGGATAAACCCCAGGTTCAACTATTAAATTTTCTTTCACATGGCCACGATTAAAAATCTGAAAAATGAAGTCTGGAAAGACTTGCAGATCAAAAACAAATCTGCCCTGCGTAAAAAGTACGCAGTATCTAACATGGGAAGAGTGATTAGCTATTATGAAGAGATAACTGACGGTAAACTGCTCTCCGGCTCTACCGTCGAAGGTTATACTGTGCTCAATGTAAAACCCGCTGATAGTTACCAGTCACTGTATCTTCACAGAGAAGTAGCGAAATTATTTAACAAAAAGCCCGGTCGTTCTCACAAGTACGTGATCCACATCGATTACGACAAGAAGAACAACAAAGCCACAAACCTCCAATGGGCTACCAAAGAAGAAATGGAAGCCCACCAGCAGTTCAGCCCCGCCAAACTCGCTTACAAGGAAAAACAACGTAACCGCGTTAAAGGGTTGAAATTGAACATTACTAAAGTAAAGAGCATCAAGCGCTTACTGGCTAAGCCTGGTCGCAAGACCATGAAACAGATCGCTGAACAATTCGATATCAGCGAAATGCAGTTATACCGTATCAAAAGCGGTGAAAACTGGAGCCATGTTACTCTGGATTAAAGCCTGACTAGTCAGGAATGATCATATGATGTTGTCTGACATATAGCCATCTGCCTTACGGCGGGTGGCTTTATTTTTTATTGTGCCCTGATCTTATCCAGCACCTTCCCGTAGTGTAAACTGCTCCGCAGCGCCGGCTCATACCCCATCAATATCACCTGCTGCCGCGCCCGGGATAAGGTGACCAGCAGCTTCCTGTCTACCTCTATCGTATGCTCCTCCCACCTGAAGGTGCCCAAACTTTGCAGCATGTTCAACTGGGTAGGATGATATACCGCCAGTGAAATAATAATGATGTCATTCTCTGCCCCCTGGAAACGCTCCGCTGTATCTATGTTGATGGCCTGCAAGGCTTCATTCGCGCCTATCAATTCCCTGATCAGACTGATCTGGGTACGCCATGGCGTGACGACTCCTACTGTATCCTTATTAAATGCCGCTCCCCTGCTCTCCTGCAAATAGGTCAGCAAGGATACCACCTGCTCCGCCTCCGTTTTATGCATCTTGGAAGTCGGTTCCATAGGACTGGGTAAAAAGATAGTCCGCCCCCGGGAAAGGATCTGACTCCAGTTACCATCCCCTGCATCCTGCCTGATAAATGGTGCCGCCTGCAAGGGCTGACCCGGTGATAACTGGTACGCATAATAGTGATTGATCAGGTTTGCAATGTCATTATGCATCCTGAAGTGGGTGTTCAGCATACCCCATCCGTGGTGCCAGCCATGTTGCTTACAGGCCTGGATCAGCCGCTCAAAGAGTGTGCAGCGTAGATCAGAGATCCCCGTACTGTGTAAAAGACCGGCTTCTGTCAGGCAGAAATTGTCTGCCTGCGCTACTACCGGTGGTAACTGGTTCTGATCTCCGATCAGGACGAATTTCCGGAATGGAAGTACCAACCCTAAGAGCTGTGGCTCTGTCAACTGAGAGGCCTCGTCTACGATGAGGGTATCCATTTTTACTCCCAGTAATTGCAGGTTGGGTAGCCTGGTAGCCATCGTTGCTACCGTCGCCACAAAGATCTGCTGATTGGCAATGTACTCCCTGGCCTGTGCAATATCCCCTTCCAGGCAATAGGTTCTCAGCTGGTTTTCCGCTGCCGAGCGCCGTCCACCCAGTCGCAGGTACTGTACTCCTTTACTCTCCAGCTTTTTACAGATCTCATCTACTGCTTTGTTTGTAAAGGCCACTATCATCATCTGGGTACCTGCCGCGGCTAATGAAGTTACCATGGCAGTGAGCAAAGAGGAGGTCTTACCTGTACCCGGAGGCCCCTGCACCAGGTAATAATCTTTTGCATCCAGGGCTGCCTGCAGGATCTCCTGCTGGTTGCTGTTAAACATCGTAGGCGCTGGTAGTGGAAATGGTGCCTTTACAGGTTCCCGCATGCCCAGCAACAATTCCATCCTGGCAGCGAAGCGGGGTTCCAGTACATGGAACAGTGCCGTGGCGGAGATCCAGAAATTGGATTCATAAATATCGTGCTCGATCACCCATTGTTGCTGGTGAGCAAAGAAATCATGGGTGATCTGTCTGTTGTTCAGGGAAAAGGTCAGCCTGTCTTTCTGTAGTTCATCTACCCGGCCTTTCAGGATCTGGTGCTGCAGGGGGGCCAGCCCGGTCGTGTCTCTCGGGTAAATAATGGCAGTATCACCAGGGCGGAAATTGTGATTCACCGGCTTCTGGATGCTGAATACTACACTACTCTGTGCTTCATCAAAGTGCTGAAAACAAAGGCCGGGAATAATCGTAAACCGGGAGCGCTTTTCCGATTCCGGCTGCAACCAGAGCGCTGCAAATCCTTCCGCATCTTCTTCCCGGTGCATGGAGGCATACATGCCACACTTAGCCAGCAGGAATTCCCGCAACAAGAATGAAAGGAATTGCTGATAGTAGGTTTTCAGCAAGGGGTTGGCCTTGCCATAGGTTTCTTCGAAATTGGCAAAATGCACGACACTGAAGGAAGGCAATCCTTCGGCAGCAAGTACCGTGATTTTATCAAGTATATCATATTCTCCTGCGGAGAGGCGTAATAACTGGGAAACGATTTCATTGCGCAGCGCGAGCAGTTCATTTTCCGCAGGCCTGTTGTTCGTTACATTGCGCAAAGGACTATTGGAAGCAGATGAATACAGGATGGCCGAGCTGCCACAGCGCTCATCGCCAAAAGTAGATTGCAGCAGCAGGTTATAGCCTGTTACCTGCATTTCATGGTTCTTCCAGGCACCGAAGTCCGGCGCCCTGCCACTTTTGAGTTCAAAGATTTCTTTCCGGGTAGGATCCGTATCATCTTCGGCCAGGATATCCAGGCGACCCTGCAGGCCATAGAGGGCTGAGAAGAAGGTGGGCTCTATTCTCACCGGCCGGTCTCTCAGTTCCCGGGAGGCCTCCCGCAGATTAGGCCAGTGTGTTTCCCGGATGTCGGCATACATGCTGTTTAGTTCCTGTCTGCCATAGCCAGCAGCCTGCAATACATTTTCGGCTACAGCCTCCACAAAGGATTCACGGAGTTTCATCTCCGGATGACGCAATACATTGTCCAGCAGCGAGTTGACGATATTCCCCTTGAAAGCAGGTAAGCCGGTGGTCTGTGGTACCAATTTCTTTACCAGGTATAAAAATGGATTCGGCCCGCCCCGGCCAAAGCATTCTGCCAGGTCACTGATGTCGATGAGGAGGTCTGGTTCGAGGATAAAGCGGGTGGCTTTCACCGCTTCGTACTGGCCCTTGCCGGTATGAAAGTCAGCATGCAGTATATGCACCGTATCGTATGTACGTACCTGCCTGTGCAAGGCACTGGTATGTGGCTGATAAACGGAACTGATGTGGATCTGGACTTCACCTGCCTCGTCATCTTTGCCTTGCAATACAAAGAATGCTATCCCATCGGGTGTTTTTTGCAGTGGCCCTACCCCGGTTACCAGGCATTTAAGCAGTGGCACCAGGGGATTATTATCTACCGGCCCCTGTGTCAGGGTCTTCCCTGCTACAGCAGCACAGCGTTCCAGCAGGGCTTCCGGCTGGGGTACTTCATAATATTGCTCAATGACGGTGGCCAGGGTATGGATACAGAGCAGGGCGTCATCCTGGTCGGCGCGAAGGCCACCAGTCATCGCTTTGGTCGTGAGAATGCGGAGAATGGTTAGTTGTCGCCGCTGATCGGCAGCTACTCCATGCTTATCGAAGTAAAACTGCATACGGGCGAACAGGTTGCTGAAGCTGCGGGCTTCATGCATGGTAAGATGCCGGAATAACTGCTCCAGCACGCCCCGTAAAGAACGAAGTGTAGCTAGCGGCTGTTGCCCATCCCCGGTTTCCAGCAGGCGCATATACAACATATGGCCGGTGAGGGCTTTATCGCTGTTATTCACTGACATATTATTAAAACAGATTTCCCCTTCATGAAATTAGAGATAAGGTACTGAATAAAAAAAAGGGTGTATCAACGATTATGATACACCCTCTAATATCTTTATAAGTCTTTACTTAAGCAGCTTTTTTCTTCTTGTCTTTGTTTTTAGTTGCGCGGAACTCCCAGGGAGCAATGGGTTTACCTTGTTTCCACAGGCCCTGTTTATTACGCCTGGCTGTGGCCTGGGCCGCTGCCAGTGGTGCACTTTTGGCATATTCTGTATAATGCCAGGCATGCCCTCCGGATATCATCCACCCATTTATATATTGACCTTTGCTGTTATAAACATCGCCAATCCAACGCTGGTACCTATCTTTTCGTAACAATTCGACCGTTACTATCTTATTAAAACACAAATCGGACAATGCCTGCTTACTTTTTTGGTAGTAGTCCTGTCCTTTTTCCGGTGCATCTATCGCTGCAAGCCTGATACGGACGGTCTCCTTTTTTACCAATACTTCAAATGTATCTCCATCTATGATCCGCACTACCTTTCCTTTTATTTTCTTCGGAGGGCTGGCAACAATTGTCTGAGTAAACAGACAAAGGAGCATACACATGATCACTCTAAAAAAAGCTGTCGGCATTGCATAGGATTTTGGGATGCGAAGTAACAAATTTTCCCCCGAAGAGCCTAACCATTGTGGCTGATTCATTTGCACATCTCCATATCTTGTTATACCTTCCCCTTGATTTAAAGCATATAGTGAACAACATGTCGAGCAAAAAAATAGCGATCATAGGTGGTGGCAATCTTGGTGCTGCCATTGCACAGGGTTTACTGAAAAGCGGGTTTTCCAAACCTGCCGATCTGACCATTACCAGAAGGAACGTAGCTGCCCTGAAGGAATTTCAGGCGGCAGGTGTAAATACCACTGCCGATAATGAAGCTGCCATCCGTGGTGCGGAGATCATTGTCATTGCGCTGAAGCCGTACAACTGGAAAGATGTACTGAGCAGGGTGCAGGATGCTTTTGACCCGACCAGGCAGGTACTGATCAGTGTCATGACTGGTGTATCTATGGATGACCTGGAAAAAGTAGGTGGTAGTGGTATTGCTGTAGTACGGGCAATGCCTAATACAGCCATCGCCATCCAGGAATCAATGACCTGTGTATGCTATAAGAATGTGGCTCAGGCGCTACAGGATTATGTAAAGGACATGTTCGATCAGCTGGGTGTAACAGTAGCAATCGACGAAAAGCTGATGGATGCAGCCACTGTATTGGGTGCCTGCGGTATTGCGTATGCATTGCGCTTTATCAGGGCGAATATCCAGGGGGGGATCGAAATCGGCTTTGACGTACGCACGGCAAACCTGATCGCGGCACAAACCGTGAAAGGTGCGGCAGAATTGCTGATCCGAGAGAAACGCCATCCGGAAGAAGAGATCGATAAGGTGACTACCCCTAAAGGATGTACGATTGCCGGTTTGAACGAGATGGAACACCAGGGATTCAGCTCTTCGCTGATCAAGGGTATCACGGTCTCTTACAATAAGATCCAGAAAGATTAATAGGGAGAAACAGGACGGAAAGCTTAGACAACTTCCGCTTTGGGGTAATCAAAGAAGAGGAAGTTCTTGTTAGCGCTGTCAAATTCTTTCCATGAATCGATATTGGCTTTTACAGCAAAAACACCGGTAGTAGGGATATTGTCTATCCTTATTTCCTGGGTGATGTAGTTGGCAAAGTCGGTGATACCGGGATTGTGAGCGAAGATGGCGACGGTGTCGATATCATCGTCAATTTTGGTGATCATTTTCAGGAAGGTAGAGGCGTAGCAAAGATAGAGTTCGTCTTCCAGCAGGATGGCATCTTTGTCATAGTGCCATTCTTTGGCCATGAGACGGGCCGTATTCCTGGTGCGTTTGGCAGGGCTGGCGATCAGTAACTCGGGAACAATGCCCCGGGTACGCAGGCGACTGGCCATTTCAGGTGCGTTTTGCTTGCCCCGTTTGTTGAGTGGCCTGTCAAAATCATCTACATCCGGATCATTCCAGCTTGATTTTGCATGGCGGATCAGCAGTAACGTTTTCATCCTTTAATTGATAATTGACATTTAGTTACTTACTAATTTACTGATTTTACGGCATCACGCAGTAATGCAAACTGCAACACAATACCCGATTTAAAGTAAAATTAATAATTCCCATTGCTCTCCACCATCCAAAAATAAAGCCCGTTGCGGAGCAACGGGCTTTATTTTTAGTATTTTAATATCCTCTTTCGTTCTTTCCTTCCATGAAGTTCATAAACGCTTTGTTCACTACCCTATTCCCTCCCGGAGTAGGATAATTCCCCGTAAAATACCAGTCTCCCAAATTATTAGGACAAGCCTCGTGGAGGCTTTCTATTGACTGATAGATCACGTTTACCTTCGCATTGATCCCTTTCGGCGTAATGATTTCCGCAATCTTTGCAGAGATCTGCTCAGTGGTAAATGGTTTATAAATATTTCTCACCACATTCTGCGCATGCAATGTGTTCGTACGCTGTAATTCATTGCACAAACCATATGCTTCCTGCAGTATATGTTCCTTACCATGATCTTTCAGCAGGGCAATTGCTGCCTGGAAAGCCACGAAATCGCCCATCTTGCTCATGTCAATACCATAGCAGTCAGGGTAACGGATCTGTGGTGCAGAAGAAACGATAATAATACGTTTTGGACCCAGTCTGTCCAACATCTTGATAATGCTTTCACGCAGCGTAGTACCTCTTACGATAGAGTCATCGATCACCACCAGTGCATCTACACCCGGGCGAACCGTACCATATGTAATATCATATACGTGCTGAACCATCTCATTACGGCTGGTATCAGCAGTGATGAATGTACGCATCTTCACATCTTTGATGGCAATCTTGTCGATGCGGATGCGGCGGTTCACCATTTCGGTCAGCTTTTCCTCATCGAAGTCTTTGCCCCATGATACGATCCTTTCTACCTTGATCTTGTTCAGGTAGTCTTCCAGGCCCTTGAGCATGCCATAGAAGGCAATCTCAGCGGTGTTGGGAATAAAGGAGAAGATGGTGTTTTTCAGGTCGTTATTGATATCAGAAAGCACTCTTTCTGCCAGGTTGTAACCCAGGCGGGTACGCTCTTTATAGATCTTTTCGTCGTTACCGCGGGAGAAGTAGATCCTCTCGAAGCTACAAGCCTTACGTTCTTGTGGTTCCAGGATCTGTTCGATGCTGTAATCGCCGTTTTCTTTTACGATCAGTGCGTTACCAGGCATCAGTTCCAGCACTTCGTTCTCCCCAACGTTGAATGCGGTACGGATAGCAGCACGCTCAGAAGCGGCTACGATCACCTCGTCATTCACATAATAATAAGAAGGACGAATACCATGACCATCGCGGATCACAAATGAATCCCCACTACCCAGCAGGCCGCATACGTGATAACCACCGTCGAACATAGAGAAGGCATCCTTCAGGATCTTCTTTACATCCAGTCCGTTCTGACGGGCTTCATCCTCTTTGCACAGGAAATGGTGCACCACTTCCAGCATGGCCGCGAGGTCACTGTTACGGTGCGTTTCTCCCGGGTCTACATTCACGAACTTGAACAGTTCATCAGCATTTACGAGGTTGAAATTACCTGCGATAGAGAGGTTGCGTGCAGGAACGGTGTTGTATCTTACGAATGGGTGGCAGAGTTCTACATTGTTTTTGCCCTGGGTGGCGTAGCGGAGGTGCCCCATCATGAGTTCTCCGAGGAAACGCATGTGGCCTTTCATAAGGCCGGGGTATTTGGTGATTTCAGGTTGGTACTTCTCGATTTCGTCGATTTCCTCTCTTACCCTGGCAAAGATGTCTCCTATTGCCTGGGGAGCGCTGCTTCGAAGTCTGTGCATGAAGGGAACCCCGGGTTCGGTGTTCAACTTCACAGTGGCTATACCTGCACCATCCTGTCCACGGTTATGCTGCTTTTCCATCAGCAGGTACAATTTGTTGAGGCCGTAGAAAACCGTTCCATATTGTTGCTGATAATAAGAAAAAGGCTTTCTAAGTCTTATAAATGCTAATCCGCATTCATGTTTTATGGCATCGCTCATCCCATTAGAATTGAAGGCGCAAAGTTACGTTGAATTATCCTAAACAAAAAAGGCGGATCGAGTTGATCCGCCTTTTCAGTAAATTACTTCTGTGCTACTGCTCCCATCCATCGGGCTATCGTGCTACATTTCTTATAGTCATTATCTACATGGATGTAATATGTAGGGATTGTTTCTCTCAGCCATTTATCTCTTGCGTCTGCCTGTTTGATGGCCAATGTACGCTGTTGAATGCGGGCATAGTCATCGTTCAGGTTTTCGCGGTGAGGGTTGGAACGTGTTTTCAGGTAAACGATTCGCAGGTTGGTATTCCCGTTTTCGTCATCTGTATACTGTACCGGGGCTGACAGGCCGCCTGGTTTCAGGGTATCGAGCATCAGCACGATATCTCTTTCAGAAGGCCGGTCCAGCTGATCGATGGTGATCAGGGTACCGCCACCTACATTATTCTGCAACATACCGCCGGTGAATTTGGACATTTGCTCGTCGCTATATTTGATTACAGCTTCAGAGAAGGTCATTTTACCGGATACAATATTCTGACGGATCGTGTCCAGTCTTACTTTCGCTG
Organism: Chitinophaga sancti; assembly: GCF_034424315.1. GTDB lineage: Bacteria > Bacteroidota > Bacteroidia > Chitinophagales > Chitinophagaceae > Chitinophaga > Chitinophaga sancti. Next base: position 5,417,638 of record NZ_CP139972.1, on the reverse strand, counting down.
CAGCGATATCTGATTTACCGATGTTGGGTTTGAGCAGGATATGCTGTACGGTGATGTTGTCACCCTGGCGTTTCAGGCACTGGATCAGGTGATAACCGAACTGGCTTTTTACAGGAGAAGAGATTTCGTTTTCCTTGAGCCTGAAGGAGGCCGCGAGGAATTCCGGATCCCACTGCTTGTCAGTACGGTTCAGGATGTAGATCCCATTGTTTTCTTTGGTACCAGGGTCCTGGGAGTAAAGGATAGCCAGGCGACCGAAGTCGGCTTTCTTTTCCTGTACTTCTTTTTTGAATTCATTCAGGCGGTCGATGGTGTATTGTTCCATCTCTTTGGTAGCCTTTGGAATGATGATGAGCTGACCTATTTCCAGTTCAGACTCATAGAATTTGAGACTGTCTTTAGGAATGCCATCGAAATATTTTTTCACCTCGGAAGGTGTAACTTTCACTGCGTTTGTAATCTTGTCCTGCATAGCCTTAGCCAGCAGTCCTTCTTTGATAGGCTGACGGAAGCGTTCACGCAGCTGGTAAACAGAATAACCGGTTACCTGCTTCATTTTTTCCTTGCTACCATACAGCTGTTCGAAGTAACGGATACGGTTGTCGATCTGACCGTCCACATCTGATTCACTTACGGGTAAGCTGTCTCTTTCTGCCTGAATCACCATTACTTTCTGAGCAATGATCTGTTGCATGATGGTACATGCTGCATCAGGAGGCATGTGAGCATGGTTCTCCTGGACCTGGCGTTCCAGATTTACCAGCTCCCCTTCCACATCTGAGCTCAGGATGATCTTATCCCCCACTATAGCGGCAATTTTGTCCGCTATCATTCGCTGCTGCGCAGAGGCAAACTGACCGAGCAGCATCACGCCTGCAGAAAAAGCCAAAAATTTATTCATATTGTTAAATAGCACAGTGAGTCTCAAAAATAACCAAAAAATAAGCCGCGTAAGAGCGGCTTATTTTTTTAACAAAATTTTATTGCTGTAAAAGCCTTATTCAGGCTGCATTAGAGCGTACGTTTAACTTCTACTTCTTCGAAACCTTCAACGATATCGCCCACCTTCAGGTCGCTGTAGTTTTTGATACTCAGACCGCACTCCATATTGGATGCAACTTCCTTCACATCATCCTTATAGCGTTTCAGGGATTGAAGCTCGCCGGTGTAGATCACGATACCTTCACGTACCAGGTTGACACGGGTGTTACGTGTGATCTTACCATCCAGTACAAAGCAACCTGCAACGGTAACCTTCTCGAAGCGGTAGGTTTCGCGGATTTCCACGTTTGCAACCACTCTCTTCTCGATTTTCGGTTCCAGCATACCTTCCATAGCGCTTCTCAGTTCATCGATAGCGTCATAGATGATGGAGTAAGAACGGATTTCGATATTTTCTTTCTCTGCCAGTTTGCTAGCCTGAGAAGAAGGACGAACCTGGAAGCCGAGGATGATAGCGTCGGAGGCGGTAGCCAGCAATACGTCGGATTCGGTGATCTGACCTACAGCCTTGTGAACCACGCTCACCACGATTTCTTCGGTAGACAGTTTCTGCAGGGAGTCGCTCAGCGCTTCTACAGAACCATCGAAGTCACCCTTGATGATCACGTTCAGCTGTTTGAAGTTGCCCAGTGCCAGACGGCGGCCAATTTCATCCAGTGTGATATGTTTCTTGGTACGGATACCCTGTTCGCGTATGATCTGTGCACGACGGTTAGCAGTTTCCTTCGCTTCAGATTCATTTTCATACATCTTGAATTTCTCACCGGCCTGTGGAGCACCATTCAGACCCAGCACCTGTACAGGAGCAGATGGTCCGGCAGATTCTACACGCTGACCGCGTTCGTTGAACATTGCCTTGATCTTACCGAAGTTAGAACCGGAAGCGATGGTATCGCCCTGGCGCAGGGTACCGCTCTGTACGAGCAGGGTAGCCACATAACCACGGCCTTTATCCAGGGATGCTTCGATAACGCTACCGGATGCTTCCCTGTTCGGGTTAGCTTTCAGTTCCAGCAGTTCTGCTTCGAGCAGGATCTTTTCGAGTAATACGTCAATGTTCAGACCACTCTTCGCTGAGATTTCCTGGCTTTGGAATTTACCACCCCAGTCTTCAACCAGGAGGTTCATACCGGCCAGTTGTTCTTTGATCTTCTCTGGGTTGGCGCCATCCTTATCGATCTTGTTGATCGCAAAGATCATTGGCAGGCCAGCAGCCTGTGAGTGGGAGATTGCTTCACGTGTCTGAGGCATGATAGCATCGTCCGCAGCGATCACGATGATGGCAATATCCGCTACCTTGGCACCACGGGCACGCATCGCGGTAAACGCTTCGTGACCTGGGGTATCGAGGAAGGTCACGCGCTTACCACCTGACGTTGTTACCTGGTAGGCACCAATGTGCTGGGTGATACCGCCGGCCTCGCCGGATACTACATTTGCATTACGTATATAGTCAAGCAATGAAGTTTTACCGTGGTCAACGTGACCCATGATGGTAACGATCGGTGCTCTTGGTACCAGATCTTCTTCATTATCATGTACTTCTTCTTCTTCCATTTCGTCGGATTCATCGACACCGATGAATTCAACTTCGTAGCCAAACTCGCCGGCTACCAGTTCGATTACTTCCGCATCCAGACGTTGGTTGATGGATACCATGATACCCAGCCCCATACATTTTGAGATCACTTCGGCAAAGCTTACATCCATCAGGTTGGCCAGTTCGCTTACAGAAACGAACTCAGTAACCTGCAGCTTGTTGTTTTCGCCAGCCTGGTTTGCTTCGTGTTCTGCACGTTCATGACGTTTTTCACGACGTTGTTTCGCCTTGATGTTCTTACCACGGTTTCCACCGCCGCCCATCTTGGCCATGGTTTCCTTGATCTTGTTCTGGATTTCGTTTTTGTCGATTTCCTTATCTTCCGGTCTGGCGTTACGGTTATTATAGTTGCTACCACCTGGGCGATTGCCGTATTGGCCACCTCCACGGTTGTAACCACCGCCCTGTCCACCTGGTCCACGGTTACCACCCTGATGACCCTGGCCACCCGGACCGCGATTGCCGCCCTGACCACCTGGACCACCCGGACCACGGTTGCCTCCCTGATGACCCTGACCACCACCGGGGCGGTTGTCACGGTTCGGAGCAGTATGTGGTCTGCTTGGACCGGCTGGACGGTTAGCGTTGTTATTATTATTGTTGTTGTTATTGTTATTATTATGGCCGCCGTGATCACGGTTGCCACCGCCGGTACGGTTATCTCTGTTGAAGTTGCGGTTACCATCACGGTTGCCGTGGTTATTATTATTACCATGGCCGCCATGACCGCCGCGGTTACCTTCACCGCCCTTGTTGGCTTCATCACCTGGCTGAATAGGCTCAGGTTTCTTTTCTACAATAATACGCTTGCGTTTGCGGTTGTTTTCGGCATTGTTATTATTGCCACCGCGGTTGAAGTTATTATTGCCTTTTGTGTCCCGGTCTCTCCTTTCCTGATGAACAGGGAGATCAATTTTACCGATGACCTTAGGACCGGTCAGTTTTTCTGCCTGAATATTTGATATCACGGCAGAACCGGTGCTGTCATCTTGCTCAGATGTGATATCTGCTGCTGCAACTACGTCCATATGCTGTGCGGCCGGCTTAATTTGTTCTTTAGCAGCCGGTTCTTTTGTTTTTTCCTGAGCAGCTGCCGGTTTTTCGGTAGCTGGCGCCTGTTTCTCTTGTACAGCTTTTGGAGCAGTTTTTTCAGCAGCAGGCGCTGAAATTTTTTCTTTTTCTATTGGTTGTTGTTGTTGTACCGGTATAGGCTTCACTTCTGGTTCGGCAGGTTTTACTGTCGCTACAGGCGTTTGAACCGGAGGAGGAGTAACTGGCTGTTGTACAGGAGGAGCCTGTACTGGTTCCTGTGCCTTGGCTACTGGCTCCGGTTGTTTTGCAACCGGTGGTTTCTCTTCCTGTTCAGGTTTTTTGGCTGCAGCAGGCTGAGGTTTTTTATTGTGTCTGTTCAGTGCATCGAGATCGATGGTACCCATGATCTTAGGACCATTGATTCTTGGTGCGTCTGGTTTCTTTTCAGGTAGTGGCTCCGGCTGTGGCTTGGGTTCCGGCGCTTTTTCAGCGACAGGAGCTACAGGCGGTTGCTGCGGTTTTACCTCTTCCTTCACCACTACTGGCGGAACTTCGGCAACCGGGGCCTTCACAGGCTCTGGTTTAGGCTCAGGCTTCGGCTCCGGTTTCGGTTCGGGCTTCGGCTCAGCTTTAGGTTGTTCCACCTTAGGCTCAGGTTTGGGTTCTGGATTAGCTTCTGGTTTGGGTACCTCTGCTACCGGGGCTGTGGGCTGCTCATCCTTGGCAGCTGCTTCTTTTTTCTTAGCGGCTGCTTCGGCTTCCTCTTTTTCCTTCTTCTTCATTGCATCTAACACGCTTCCTTTGGGCAGAGCTATCTGATCGCTTTTGCGCTTGTTAGCCTTGTCCTGTTGGAATTCAGATTGCAGGGCGGTATACATCTGAGAGGTCAGGCGTGTATTGGGTGAACCGAATCCATCCATGTCATAGCCTTTATTAGAAAGGAAGTCGATCAACGTTTCCTTTCCAATATTAAACTCTTTCGCTGCTGCCAGCAATCGCGGCGTGTTGTTTGTTACTTCAGGCATATTGTAATCTCGGGCCTCCCCTTTTTTCCCGTTTATCAACGGGACTCCTTTTTAACAATTAACAATAACTTAAAAAAAATCCTGTCAAGTAAGCCCACATCCCGGGGAAGTGGTGGTGCGGTCTTACTCTTTGTCAAATTCTTCCTGCAGGATCCTTCTCACGTCCTTTACAGTTTCTTCTTCCAGATCAGAACGACGTACCAGTTCCTCTACCGTCAGGTCTAATACGCTGCGTGCGGTATCACAACCAATACGTTTGAGTTCATCCAGTACCCATTCTTCGATTTCATCTGAAAATTCGGAAAGGTCGATATCGTACTCAGCCTGCTCTTGTTCTTCATCACGGAATACGTCTATTTCATATCCGGTCAATTCACAGGCCAATTTGATATTAACTCCTTTCTTACCGATAGCCAGGGATACCTGATCTGCCTTTAAAAAAACGGATGCATACTTATTATCATTATCTATTTCCATACGACTGATACGGGCAGGTGTCAGAGCACGCTGAATCAGCAGTTGAATATTCGCAGTATAGTTAATGATATCGATATTTTCGTTTCTCAGCTCACGTACAATGCCATGGATACGGCTTCCTTTCATACCCACACAGGCGCCAACAGGGTCGATACGGTCGTCATAAGATTCTACTGCCACTTTAGCTCTTTCGCCGGGCTCACGAACGATTTTCTTAATTACAATCAGGCCGTCAAAGATCTCCGGAACTTCAATTTCCAGCAATTTAGCCAGGAAGGTAGGATGGGTGCGGGAGAGAATGATGAGCGGAGCGTTGTTCTTCATCTCCACTTTTTTTACTACTGCCCTTACATTTTCACCTTTCTTGAAATAATCGGTAGGAATCTGTTCAGATTTAGGTAAAATTAACTCATTCCTTTCATCATCAAGCAATAAAACTTCTTTTTTCCAAACCTGGTACACTTCACCCGTTACAATTTCACCTACCCTATCCGCATATTTCTTAACTAAAATGTTCTTTTTCAGGTCACCGATACGGGCAGACAATGTCTGCTTCGCAGCCAGTATGGCCCTGCGGCCAAAATCCATGATCTCAACTTCTTCGTACAAATCCTCACCTACCTGGTAATCCGGTTCTACTAAAATGGCTTCAGAATAAGCGATCTGTGCATTATCATCTTCTACCTCACCATCGTTAACAATGGTACGGCGGCGCAATATTTCCAGGTCACCTTTCTCAGTATTTACAATCACGTCAAAATTCTCATCAGAGCCATATTTTTTACGGAGAAGGGTTTTAAACACATCTTCCAACACCTTCATTAACGTAGGACGGTCAATGTTTTCCGCTTCTTTAAACTCCGTGAATGACTCAATCAGATTAATACTAGCCATGTTTTGCTTATATTATATATTTTAAAACACGATGCACACCTTGGTGTGCTTGATTTCGTTAAGGTTTATGTCTGTAGTTTTTTTCTCTTTCTTCTTACCAATCGTCTCCTCAATTGTCAGCGCCTCTTCCGTAGCCGCCAGCAGGGTGCCTTCCTTTTCGGAACCATCCAGCAGGGTTATAGCTACCTTTCTTCCAATGTTCTTGACAAATTGACGGTGCAGTTTCAAAGGTTCGTCCAGTCCGGGGGAGGAGACTTCCAGAGAGAAATCGTTGTCAGGGAACAACGTCGCTGCTTCCAGCCTCGCGTACAAATTACGGTTGAATGAGACCAGCTTATCCACAGGTACACCATTATCACCGTCCACAAATAGCTTTACATTATTAGTGGGCTTTATCCTGATATCGACCACAAAATATTCCGGATATTCAGCGAGCATAGCATCTGCATGCTCCCGGATGCTTGTTATCACTTGTTCGTTTGCCATACAAAAAACGAGAAGGGGACTTTCAGTCCCCTTCGTTAGAATCATTTTCCTATGCAAAATTAGGATTTTATTTTGATCAAAGCACATTTTCTTTAACTTGTACGAAATAATTTACATAAGGAAATCCACTATTTGTATAGATTGCAACAAATTCTAATACCTTCGTGGGGGCGTTTTGTTATATGTCGATTAATCAATACATACAACGCATTAACATAGAGTTAATCATTTGGCCCGTTGCCTTAATATTACTGTATTGCATGAATCCGGCCGCAGATGGCAATTTTAGCCTCTGCCCCTTCAAATGGCTCGGATTTACCTGGTGCCCGGGATGTGGATTGGGACATGGCATCCATTATTTATTGCATGGGAATCTGAAGAATGCAATCCATTATCATGTGTTAAGCCCTTTTGCGGTAGCAGTATTGTTGCATAGAACCTACCAGGTTGGCAAATCACAATTGAGACTTAAAAACAATCATACATGACCGATTTCTCCTTTGCCATGTTACCTGGCGTTGACCAGGAAGAACTCCTGTGGCTGCAGGAACTTACTAAAGATTATAGCGACGACAATAAACGCAAGTTTATAGCCCTGTACCAGGGCCGCCGTAAAGACCCCCAGACCGTACTCATTTGCTGTCTGATAGGACTGGTATGCTGCGCTGGTATCCACCGCTTCGTACTCAACCAGATAGGGATGGGTATCCTATACTTATTCACCGGCGGACTGTGTCTTATCGGAACAATCGTCGATGCTGTAAACCACCGCAAACTGGCATGGGAATATAACAAAAAGGCTGCCATGGAAGCCGCTTCCCTGGTCAAACAGTACTAAAGCTTATTCAGCGCCGGCTCAGCTGGCGCTGCTTTTTTCAAGTTTCCATGACCCTGTTAAAGGAATCTTAAAATCCACCTCCTTTTCGGCCCCTGAACCGGATTAAGGGCTACCTTTGTGCCATGAATCCGATTAATATTATTATAACAGTAATTGTTTGCTATATACTCTATAAGTTCGTCTTTAACCTGGTATTACCCATGTACCAGACCGCAAAGCAGGTACGCCGCCAGATGGGCGACATCCAGGACCGTATGCGTCAGCAGTACGAACAGGAACAACAGTATTATCAGCAACAACAGCAGCCGGATAATTTCAACCGCCAGCAGGCCAAGCCTAAAGCAGATAAAGGAGATTACCTCGATTTTGAGGAAATCAAGTAATCCCTGCGTTGCGTCGGGTAAGGGTTTGAATTTCCAGCACTCCTCCCTGCACTTGCCTGTGGCATGTAGGAAGGGGCTGTGCGCGGTTTTATTAATTTCAAAAAAGATACGCTGCTCCTATTTAAATATGTCCGTAATGGTTTTGGGTGCAAGAAGATGAATGGTCTGCACACCGACCGCTGTAGCCCCTTCTATATTGGGAAGGGTGTCATCAATAAATAAGGTCTCCCCAGGTTTCAACCCGTTCTCATCCAATACCAGCTGGTAAGATTCTTTTTCTGGTTTGCGGTAGCCAATCAGATGAGAATAGTATGTCCTGTCAAAAAACTCCGCCAATGAAGGGATTCCCCTGCTATTTTCCAGGATTTTATTAAACGCCGCCAGGTGAATAGCATTTGTATTACTCAGCAAATACAGGTTATAATGCTGCCTCAGTTGCTGCAATAACTGCAATCTGCGCAGGGGAAAGTCCAGCAGCATGGCATTCCAGGCATCAATGACCTGCTGTGCTGTAGTGCCTTCCGGAGCATGCTTCAGCATCTCTGCCAGGAAATCTTCTGTACTCACCCTCCCCGTTTCCAGGTCGTCGAACAGTTTATTGCCTTTGAACTGACTGTACAAACTGGTAAAGTCCGCCACACCCAGGTCTGCAAATGCCTTGTTTGTCGCCTGGTAGTCGATATTCAGGATCACACCGCCGAGGTCAAAAATGATATTTTTAATGCCTTTCATACTTTGAATACTATTGCTGTTCATTGCAAATTAATGCCTATGCCCGAAAATTTTATTTATTTTCAGATTGTTTAACCTGATTCCATGCATCTTACTTTCAATACATTGATGTTGTTGGGAACCCTCCAGGGGTTCATTATGTGTGGACTACTTTTCTTTTCCACTAAGAACAAATATGCGAATCGCCTGCTGGGGATCCTGATCTTATTAATCACCCTGGCAGTATTGAATATGTACCTGGAAGGTGTGTCCAGGCTGCCTGATGTTATCCGCTTTATCCTGAATTTTTTGCCATTGATCATCGTGATGCCCTTTGGACCATTGATCTTTTTTTATGTCAGGTCGATCACCGATCCGGATTTTCGTTTAAGCCGGCAGGATCGCCGGCATTTCTGGCCAGTGGTCCTGGATGTAGTGCCCCAGGCGGTGGCTGCCATCTATGTAGGGGGCATAATCGTGGGCCTGTTCGCAAGAAATAGCCAGCCCTGGGTGAAATTTATAGATACCTATAATGTGTATTCGGATATACCCCGCTGGGCATCGATTAGCACCTATCTGTTTCTTTCTTACCGGCATCTGGAAGGTTTCAACCTGGCAAAAGACCGTTTGAAATGGATGAAACAATTTACCGGGGTGTTCATGGCTTTCCAGGTACTATGGTTAATTTATTTAATACCCTATGTAATCCCTCAGCTGACGGATAAGCTCCTGGATGCGGTGGATTGGTACCCCATATATATCCCGATGGTAATGATCGTGTACTTTTTAGGGATCAAAGGCTTGTTGCTGCCGGAAAGGGAGACAAAGGCCAGTCCTGCCCCGCTGGAGGAACGACTGATTGCCACTGTGGTGCCTTTATTGAAAAAAGCCATGGAGGAGGATCGATTATTCCTGAACCCGGCATTGAACCTTACATTATTATCTGAGCATATTGCTATTCCTCCCAAAAGTATTTCGGCGGTTTTAAATCAGCATCTGAATAAGAGCTTCAATGAATTTGTAAATAGTTACCGTATTGAGGCTTTCAAAAAAAAGGTCTCGGAGCCCGGTTTTGAACAGCTTACGATTATGGGGCTTGCCCTGGAATGTGGGTTTAATTCGCTCCCCACTTTTCAGCGGGCCTTCAAAAATATGGTGGGGATGTCACCAAAAGAATACATCAAAATGAATGATCAAATCCGGATTTGAGTAGACTGGTGGCGGGTATTCCCCTTGCTTTGTGGAAAAAAGATTCCATGAAGTATTTGTTTCTCCTGTTGTTTCCCGTGACCGTTTTTGCCCAGGTTGTTACACTCCGGGAGGTAGCTGTTCGCCCGGGGCAGGGATTGGAAATTGTAAAAAAGATGATTGCCGCTATTCCCCGGAACTATGATACTGGGGCCTATCAAATGACTGCATTTTACCAGGAGAATATCCGGCTGGCGGAGGATACCCTGAATTATAATGAATCTGAATTAGCAATAAAAGGAGATCAGTGGAAGGTGACAAAGTCCGGCCGAAAAAAATCTTTCTCCAATAATCCTGATTTCGCGTTTTACAACTGGATCAGTCATATTTCAAATGCACCGGGAGGGGCATTGCATGAGGATATCATAAAATATGCGAATACGAAGTATTCAATATTGAACCCCGGTTATTTCAGGTATTATAATTACTACGTGGATACTTTGATGGAGGATCAGCTGGTGATAACGGTGATGCCGAAGGATCGTAATAAGAAAGCATTTGTGAGTGCGCGCTTATTTTTAGATACGGCAGATTTGGCGCTGGTGAAGTGTGAAATGCAAGCTAGTCCGGCAGGGATCAGGCATGTGAACAGACATGGCAGAGGGGGGATCCGGTATTCAATGATGGCGGCTTATCTGAAAGCGTCTATGGAGTTTGAGCAGATAAAGGTGGTGATGACGTATCAAAAGCGGGGTGGAAAGTATTATTTGCAGGATGTAAGAAGGCATTGGGAAACGGTGGTGAATAGTAAAAAGCGGCGCATAAAAGATGCGCCCTGGCGGGCGGATTTTCTGCTTTCGGTAAAGTCGGTGGATGCAGGTATGGGAAGTGTTCTGGTAGATTCATCTCAGCTTAAACCATTAAATTCTTCTGTTAATAGAGAAGTTTCTTATTCAGATACAGGTGTTTCTTCTACTAATACAAAAGCTTCTTCTTCAAATACGAAAATCCCCCCTCCAGATACGTGTCGTTCCTCCTTGTCTCAACATTCAATTGTTTCCAGCCGGCCGCAGAATTTTACCCATGCTGATACACTCAGGGGAATGTTGTCTCCGCTCCGCTCCTGCTATGATGTGACTTTTTATCATTTGGATGCGGAAGTTGATCTTAACCAGCATTCCATCAGTGGCAATACGCTTATGCGGTATAAAATCATCTCCTCTTTCAACAGGATGCAGGTAGACCTCTATGCGAATATGCGCATTCAAAAGATCCTGTTCAAAGGGCAGTCTTTGCAATATACCCGCGAGGCAAACGCTGTCTTTATTCAGTTTCCAGGGTTGCAGCCTGCAGGTGAAGAGCAGGAGATCTCTATATATTATGAAGGAGTGCCCCAGGTACCGGATAAAAGTATTCCTATGAATGGTGGGGTGTTATGGGATCAGGATGACCTGGGAAATCCCTGGGCACAGGTGGTGTGTCAGGGATCAGGAGCTAGTTTATGGTGGCCCTGTAAGGATCATTTATCTGACGAACCGGATAGTATGCGGATCTGGATCACGGTGCCGGAGGGGTTTTCAGAAATCTCTAATGGTAGCTTACTGCGACAGGTACCGCTACCTGATCACAAGACCAGGTATGAATGGGCGGTGAGTTATCCTATTAATAATTACAATGTCACATTTAGTATTGGAAAGTATACTCACTATATGGATCAGGGTGTGAACTACTACGTGATGCCCTATCACCAGGAGCAGGCAAAAGTTTATTTCAGGGAAGTGCCGGCAATGTTAGCGTGTTACGAAAAGCATTTTGGCCCCTACCCTTTTCCGAAGGATGGTTTTACATTGGTAGAAAGCCTTTACCCCATGGAGCACCAAAGTGGTGTATGTATCGGAAAGATCCCTGCGGACCCTCATCCTGAATTTGCCTTTATGGTCTGGCATGAGGCGGCACATGAGTGGTGGGGAAATAATATCAGTTGTAAAGACATTGCGGATATGTGGATCCATGAGGCTTTTGCGGCTTATGCAGAAAGTGTATATGCGGGGTGCCGGGACGGAGCGGTGATGATGCGGGAGTTTTTAAATGATCAGCGGGCGCAGGTAAAGAACAAGTGCCCGGTAACCGGGTTTTACAATGTGAATGACATCTTTTATGATATCAATGATATGTATACCAAGGGAAGCCTGATGTTGTACACCTTACAAAATGTGATCAATGACAGTGCGCGCTGGCAACGTTTACTACCTGCTATCCAGGAGCATTTCCGTTACCAGACTTTATCTGCTGCTGAGCTGGAGCAGTTTATCTGCGCTTTTACAGGAAAGGATTATCATTATTTATTCGATCAGTATCTCCATTACACCCGTATTCCCCGTTTGGAATATTCTCTTGCTGAAAAGGGGGCTAACTTAATGGTGAAGTATCGCTGGGTGGCAGATGTTGCGGATTTCCGCATGCCGGCGAGGGTGAAGGGCCAGGGATTTATTTATCCTACGCTTGAATGGAAGACCCTGACCCTTCATAACCAGACGGCAGGGGATTTTGAAATAGATGATGAGAATTTCTATATAGAGGTGGAGGAGGAGGAATAAAATTTTTTTAGGGAGGGTTTGGTTAAATTGAATAAATTTTAAGTAATTTCGCCCTCCCGCAAAGGGAACCCGAGAAAGTTTATATATATAATTTCGTTCTGAAAAGAACAGCTCCTATAGCTCAGTTGGTTAGAGCACCTGACTCATAATCAGGGGGTCACAGGATCATGCCCTGTTGGGAGCACAAGATGAGAAAGGCTTTTAGCGAATTGACGCTGAAAGCCTTTTTTCATTTGAGACATAAAACGATACACATTTCAAATTGAATTTCCTCCCCTCCTACCCATTAAAACTTCTTATTAGCCCTGGACGTTACCGAAACGTATTTGTAATTTTTTGGATTCAAATTGAATGTTTGATCGGGGGGATACCGGTAAGGGGGTGATCAAGGGGGGATAAGGTTTGGGCTGGGTCTGAGGCAATAAGTACATAAACAATATTGCCTCTAATACATTCTCATCAACCTATTGACGCTATTATTTTTAACTTTAGTTCTTCGCTGTAATCTTCATCCTCTATAATTGATGTTATTATTTCCTGGAGCAATTCCTTATCGATTAGATTATTAGCTACGTGGACACAAATATTTTCCATCTCTATAATAAATTTATCGACGAATATATCCAGCCCGTTAATTCCCATAAAATAAGCACCTAAAGCAATAGATGTTCTTTTATTACCATCAGAAAAACAATGTGATGTAATAGCCGAGAAAACAATATGAGTTAATTTTTCTTCAAATGATGAATAGTAATCATCATTTTGAACATGTGTTAAGATGCTTTCTAATCTACCACTATGTAAAATTCCAGACAATCCACCTGAGACCTCTAATACCTTGTCATGCGCCTTAATTGCATGGTCCAAATCAAAATATAATAATTCCATTCTATCGCTCTTTTAAACGAATAAAAACGTCTCTATTTTCCTCAATTCGTTCTTCCAATGACTTGCTTTTCTCTCCTAAAAATTTATTAAAGTCATCTGTACTAACGTTTGAAACGTAGTCTTTTAGCTTTTCATCCAGTGCATCTCGAAACGTCATATCTCTACTCGCCATTAGACCACGAGCTTTCTCTCTTAAAGGCTCTAGCGTTTCATCCATTAGTTCCTCAAATATTTTAAAAACGATATGAGCTTCTGAAAGCCTTAGTTTTTGATTGGTCTTTTCGTATTCCTTCTTTAAAAAATCCGCAAATCCACTTTCATAACTTACAATAATATTAAGAACCTCTGAGTACATTGTGAAATGCGCATTTCCCTTTGAATTAAGATTTAAAATTTGTCGGTACTCTTTAGCATTTTCCTTAAAAATACTTTTATAAATCTTATCCGTTAACTGTGCATATTTAAATTTATTTTCATGGATATAATGATCTAAGGCATTGGTAAAGGCTTGTCTATAATTGTATTCTCTTATAGCACTTGGCAAAAATTCTTCCTCACGTTGATTAATATACTTAGTGCTTCCTCCAAGCTTCTTATTAAGGACGTCAATAACAATATTCAAAATAGCTTGCCTAACATCTTTTGCTCTTTCCGAGTTTGTTAGCAACATTCCTATATTTAAAAAGGCCTTAAAGGTAAAAATACCAATACTCGCCGCTTTAGAACTAATCGATTGATTATTAATTAATTCTTGGATGTCTCCGACATTAATGCCGGGAACATCAGATTGAAAATTTGATTTAGAGGTAACAAAAGCCTCCCGCAATTCCCTCAGCCTCCTACCTGTGAATAATTCATACCCACTTTCTACGAGTTCATCATTATTGTTTTCAAGGAGTCGTTCAATTGTTCTTACATCAACTTCAAAAAAGTAAGCCAATTGCCCTTTAGTGTAACGATATTTACTGTCAAACATAACTCCATGAAAACCTATTTGATCGTAGATTTCCTTGATCGCTACATCATTATTTAATATATTTTTTCTATCAACAACTGAGTTCGTTAAATCCTTCATATCTATACATTACACCAATTAGGTTAATAAAGATACCAATTTTAAAATACGTTATCGGGTAGGAGGGTAATGAATTCCAAACGCAGCTAAGGTTGAAATTCATGTTGAAAATTGATTAATCGCGCAATGTAATCTTCGAACTCAACAAAGTAGTATGTCACCAGTTTATATTTTGAATTGAAGCCGGGTATTTGGATTGAATAATCCGGCCTAATTCATACAGGTATATTATATCCCTTTCAGGTAAAAAACCCATCATTACTACATGACGTGCTAAGACTACATCACCGAACAGGAGCATGCCCTGTTGGGAGCACAAGATGGTAAAGGATTTTAGAGATTATCATTGAACGCCTTTTTCCATTTGCATAAGAGTTGCACAGGAAAGTTATCTGTATGACAACGGCGCGACATTTTTATTATGTGTGTGCCAACACCTGAACAGGACGAATTGCCTAGCCCTTCAATACAACATTTTCGGCAGGAGCCTTTTTAACACGGCGAAATGCTTTAATCTTTGTAATCGCCACTTTCTTTCCTGCATTCCACAAATCGAAATCACGTTGCATATTCATCCATAATTCTGGTGTAGTGCCAAAGGCTTTGGCAAGGCGTAACGCCATTTCCGCACTGATGCCCTGGTGTTCGTTTAACAACAAAGACAATGTTTTACGGGTAACACCAAGATTGGCCGCTGCATCGCCGTTTGTCAGGCCCAGCGGTTCTAAATATAATTCTCTTAATACATTGCCCGGATGAACGGGCGGCATTCCTCTTTTTAGCATTGCTAAATCCTTTTAAGGGTAATCAAGATAATCCACCAGATAGGCTTTCCCATCTTCAAACTGGAAGATAATCCGCCAATTAGCGCGGACTGTAACCGACCACTATTCGTTTAAATCTCCTTTTAACGGGTGCAAATTGGAACCTGGAAAGTTCATATCGTCCACTTTTTGGGCGTTGTTAAGCAGGAACAAAATGGTTCTGATCTTGCTTACCTGATCTTGTGGCAGCTTGGACGCATCGTTTTTTGTCCAAAGGCGTTTAAGCCCTTTATGCTGTATACTGACGATCATAATACAAATATACCATGTTACGTGTCACGTAACAAGCGCTTTTTTTAGTGATTGATGAAATTAGGATAAATTATTGAATTGCAGCAATTTGTGATGTTTTAAATCCGCAGGGATTAAGCAGGAGAAAGGGCGTACACCGCCCTTCCCCGTTTTATTCCATTAGCTGCATTACTTTATAATTCTCTTCATCCAGCATATTCATGGGTAATGACTGAAGATAGATTTCAGTCATTTTAATGCTGGTATGGCCAGGCATGTTCCTTAATCGCACATACATCACGCCTTGCCATAACCATTTTATTTACTAACTTAAAGCATGATGACATTAGAAAAAGCCATTGAAATCGCCGTTTCTGCCCATCATGGACAGAAAGATAAATACGGCGCCCCCTACATTGCACATGTACTAAGAGTAATGAATATGGGCATTACCCCCGAAGAAAAAATCGTAGGCGTATTACATGACGTCGTCGAAGATACAGACTGGACTTTCGAACAACTGGCTGATGAAGGATTGGCACCGGAATTAGTAGAAGCATTGAAAGGCGTGACTAAATTATCTGAGGATGAAGACTATGATCATTTTGTAAATAGGACCTTGCAAAATCCATTGTCCTGTGCCGTAAAAATGAACGACCTTATTGATAATATGGATGTGAAACGCATTCCGGAAGTGACAGAAAAAGACGTGGCGAGATTAAATAAATACCTAAAAGCGTATAGGAAAATTGCCGCGAAGCGGATTGCTCAATAACTGAAAAAGCCGATAACAGCGTGAGCTGCATATCTGAAAACGCTGATAACCACAAAAGCAAAGCCCAGGTAGATAACCACGAAAGCATCCCAGGTTATAAACATATCAAAACCGAAACCAATAAACCGCTTCAATACCTAATAGCGCCATCAACATCCCCTCCCTCCCACAAATCCTTTATTTCAACAACTTCAACATCCCCTCCCTGCAAACAAATCCTTTATTCCAACAACTTCGCCAACCCCTCCCGCTCAAATATCAGCCTTCCAAACTTCAAATCAGACCAGCCCCTATCCAGCTGATAACTATTCACTGGCACCCCATCCCGTATCCCCGCCCGCAACTGGTAAGGCTCATACAACGCCACCGGCAATGCCCCCTGCAACTGGTACAAATGCGTAGATATAATAAAATGACACTGCTTAAACTGACTCAATCCCCTAATCGTCGTCTCCGTCACCTCCATCGCATCATCGATATTCGTACCCCTGAAGATCTCATCAAAGATCGCAAAACACCGCTGCCCTTCCTTCGCCTGCATCGCCGTATGCTTCAAATGCACGATCTCCTGCATAAAATGACTAAACCCATTCTTCAGATCATCCGTCACATTAATAGCAATCAACACCTGGTCATAAAACGGGATCCTGCAATCCTCCGCCGGCACCGCCAGCCCCAAATGCGCCAATGCCACACAAAGCCCGATCGCTTTTAAGGTCGTCGACTTCCCCGACATATTCGGACCCGTTAATACGATCATATTACACGTCGTTTGCAGGGTGTTTTTGACCGGGTTCTCCACCATTGGGTGCCAGAACTGCTTTATCACAAAATTATCCGCAGAAAAGGCCGGAATCGAAAACCCATGCTTCCGTGTTCCCATAGCCAGCGACCACCAGGCCTCATATTCAAACAAAGCATCCCAGAACCTCGCCGTTATGCCCCGCTCTCTGCACATTACCAACTTCGCAGCAAATGCAAAGATCTGCTGAAAA
The DNA here is from genome assembly GCF_034424315.1 of Chitinophaga sancti. Classification (GTDB taxonomy): domain Bacteria; phylum Bacteroidota; class Bacteroidia; order Chitinophagales; family Chitinophagaceae; genus Chitinophaga; species Chitinophaga sancti. The sequence continues at coordinate 5,400,617 of NZ_CP139972.1, read as the reverse complement.
GTCAGCTCCTTCGGTAATTTGTCTATTTCCAGCGCCTCATAATACGCCTTCGCCGGCCCGGCAAAATCTTCCAGCAAAGGAGTACCCAGTAATGGCAGCAGGTATTTTCCATAAATATTCCGCAGCAATCGGATCGCTTGCATACACCTGCCCTGCAACTGGTACTTGTCTTTCCCAAAGTATTGAAATATAGAGCTTTCGGGTAGCTCAATATAGGTCGTAAACTGATACACCTCCTGCAGATCCGCCTTATGATAGGTAAACCCCAGGATCCGCTCCCAGTGAAATAAAAATGCCTGTAATAACTGCTGCCGCTCCAGCGTCGCTGAAAAGGATAAACGAGGTCCCGAAAATATGTCGTAGAGGCGCTGGCTGGAAGAAGGATGCAGGGTATAGTCAAACAAACGGATGATCTCCTTTTCTATGGGTAAAGCTTCGGACATACAGCAGTTTCAATTATTGTCTTTAAAAGTAATGTATAAGTCCCTTAAGGATATGTTAAAGAAAACTCAAAAATTGCAGTGATCTTCTCTAACCCTTAACCATGGCTCAATAAGGGAGATAACCCGCAGATAACCCGCCTATATCCCGCCTATAAGCCGCCTATAACCCGCATCTTAAAAGAGGCGGAATATCTGCGGCTTATTACCGGATCAGGCTGGGCTTATCCCTATATCTTTGGCCGGGATACCTGAAAGATGTAATATCTTTGGCCCCTAAACCAGATCAATGCAGAAAAGCAGATTTATTGCCGTAGAAGGACTCGATGGAGCAGGAAAATCGACCCAGATTGACTTATTGACCAGGTACTATCATCAGCAGGGCATAGAAACCCGCTTTATCCACTTTCCAAGAAGTCAGAACGGTGGCGTATTTGGTGACCTGGTAGCTAAATTTTTGCGGGGGGAGTTCGGGGATGTGAAAAATGTACACCCACAGCTGGTTGCCCTCATTTTTGCAGAAGATAGAAAAGACTTTGCCAGCACCATCAATGAATGGCTGGCCAATGGATATACCGTACTGGTAGACAGGTATGTGCTGTCCAATATCGCCTTTCAGTGCGCCAAACTGAGCACTGAAGCCGAAAAAAAGGAATTGCGTGAATGGATCAACATGTTTGAGTACGGGTACAACCGTATTCCCCAGCCGGATCTCTCCATTTACCTGGATGTGCCCTTTTCCCATACAGAACAGGCGCTGACCAAAAGAATGAAAAATGAAGACCGGAGCTACCTGAATGGCAAGGAAGACATCCATGAAAAGGATTTCTCCCTCCAGCTGGCAGTCAGAAAAGAATACGAAGTACTGGCAGATACAGACCCTGCCATTACCAAAATAGTATGTTATGATAAAACAGACAAGATGCTACCTATTGCGGAAATCCACGCAAATATTGTAGCCTGTCTGGACAAACTGATATAAAGGGTTCATGAAAAAGGGAATTCATCAATGAAGAGCGAAAACCTGTTCCAGAAAAGGTATGCCTGAAACAGGGCATTCACCATCAACCATGAAAACCCGTTTCGGAAAAAAAAGGAGGAACTATGTCCATTACATCCACAGCAGATCTATCCGGCATGCAGGCCATCAGCGAAGTAGTTGGCAAGGTGTTGCAGCTGATGCGTCAATGTGCCGCTCCCGGCATGTCTACAAAAGAACTGGATGAGTATGGCGGCGCTTTATTAACTCAAATGGGTGCCAGGTCGGCACCGAAACTAACCTATAATTTCCCGGGATTTACCTGCATCAGCGTGAACAACGAAGTCGCCCACGGGATCCCTTCCGCCGGGAAAATATTACAACCCGGCGATCTCGTAAACATTGATGTATCTGGCGAACTGGCGGGGTATTATGCTGATAACGGTGCCTCTTTTGTACTGGGAGAAGACCTTTTCAGGCACACTGCTCTTATCAATGCCTCTATCGAAATCCTGCACAAGGCCATCAGCAATATCAGCGATGGAGTTCGCCTGGCCCACATTGGCCGTATCGTTGAAAATGCCGCCAAAGAAAAAGGATACAAGGTGATCAGGAACCTGGTCGGCCATGGTATAGGCAGAAGCCTGCACGAAGCACCCAGGGAGATCCCTAACTTCTACGACCGGTTCAACCGAAACCGTTTCCGCAGCAATTCTGTGGTCGCTATTGAAACCTTTATCTCTACCGGGGCAAACTATGCTGATACATTAGGAGATGGCTGGACCCTGGTGACCAAAGATGGGAGTTTTGTGGCCCAGCATGAACATACGGTGCTCGTAACGAGCGGAGAACCTATTATTTTGACTGCGTCAAATGGAATATAGGGTCTTCACGGATAGTCTAAAAATTGGCATAGATTATACATTCAGATTCCCGAATGATTCTCCAATATAGCAGACAATGTCTGGATCTCCAACTATACAGTTAGATGATACCACTCATTGATAAAATACTATTGCTATTCAATATCGAAGATATAGAACTGCGTTTCTTCTTTGTTTGAAAAATTATTGTCAGCCACACAAATAAGGCTCCTGTGGCCGTTTGGCAGGCGGGGGCCAAAAGTCATTCCTTCCACATTATCTACATATGTCTGCAGACTTTGAAAATTAAATAAAGGCTTTTTCACAACAGGTGTAAAGTGGGTATCTGTCTGCAAAGATTGTATAGCCGATACATTTGTGGCATGAGAAAGGTCTGCCTTGTAGAGGCGGATAGTACAATTTTTTACGCCTGTGGAGAAAGAGCGTTCCATGATGAGAAGCTGGTTTTCTGACAACACAAGAATATCAGGAATGCCATTGATGGCAAATGAATCGGGAGGTACCGGAGCGGCGGCTACCGGTGCCAGTTTGTAGGCAAACTGGGCAATGGCTTGCCTCGTTTGCAGGTCGTATTTTATAATGCGGATCCAGGCAGTCGTATCTTTCAGGCCTGCACGGGGACCGTCTTCATAGCGGGGTTCTTCCACACTCACGAACATATATTTACCATCCGGGGTAAAGCCCAGCCCTTCAAAAGTGCCGTTCCTGCGGGGGCCATTGCTGCCTGCCTGCATGTGCATTTGAGAAGGGATAGAAAAAGTATCAAGGAAATGCCCGTCGCGGGATATTTCGTATACAGCAGGATCTTTTAGAATGGTGTCTTTGGCGTTGACGATACGCTCTCCCTCACTGCTCCAGACCAGGTGACCGGTGTTGGGATTGTAACGCATGGCTTCCGGGTCGGGTGCCAGGTTTTTGCCGGCGGGAAAGGGCTGACCATCGCGCATAGGGAGTGTAGTCACGGCAGTGAAGGTCACCGGTTCGCCATTGACTGGCACCCGGGCGGTGTAGTACCGGGCAGCTTCGTGTTCTGAGCGATCATCGCAAATGAGATAATATACGTTGCGGGCACTGTCGTAGTCGATGCCTGAGAGCCCTCCTACTGTCGTGCCATTGAAGGTGGTGTTGTATGGAACGATGAGTTTGTGTAAGAGGCGGAGCTGAGATACATCCGATGTATTCACAGGATGACGGGAGGTGCTGCAGGCTGCAAAAAGCAGGCTAAACAAAAGATATTTTCTCATGGAGGCAAAGGTACGTTATTGCAAAAAAAATTGCTTTCACCGGAGGTAAAAGCAATTTTCTGTGCAGCCGACTCAAGAGGATGCCCTCTTTCAGTCGGCTGCTGCCGATGAAATTTCTTATTCTGAGGTAGCCTGTTAAACAGCCCTACCGCGTATAATATTTACGAGGATAGCGATAATCGCTAAAACCAGTAGGGTATGTATAAGGCTGCCTGCGGAGTAAACAAACACGCCCAAAATCCATCCGATGATCAGAATAATCGCAATTAAATAAAGTAAGCCGTTCATATCAAAAAGATTTGGTTATCTTAAGGAATAGAAAATTTATGCCAGTTAAGCAGTTCTTCTTTAAGATGTGCTTCTAACCGAGGTATAAACCGTTTTAGCGCCCCGGAATCCTTATACATACTGCATTTGCGGCCAAAAGGCTTTGTAGAACATATTCCCCGGAGGGAGGTAAAATGTACGCTACTGATAAGCATCTTCCGTTAGCAGTAAGTATATTCATTGCGAATCAGCCGCTAAACTCCCGTATCCGAAAAGGCTGGTAGAATTTTTGAATTTCATATTGAAAGAACACAACATTCTTCATTCATTTTTAAAACTATCATCATGCAATTGAACGAGAAATTGATAGAAGCCCTGAATGACCTGATCATGATCAATAATGACCGTGAAGCTGGATACCTGAAGGCCATTGATCAGACAGATGATGCCGATCTGAAAGCACTGTTCCAAAGAATGAGAGAAGAAAGTATTACTTATATAGATCAACTGAAAGGTATATTGCAGGATGGTGGCGAGGAACCTACACACAATACTACTATTTATGGTAAACTCTATAGAACCTGGATGGATGTAAAAGCTACTTTTTCAGGGCATGACAGGCACTCTATCCTGTCTTCATGCGAGTATGGAGAAGATGCCACCCAGCGTACGTATGAAGATGTGCTGGGCTCAGGTATTACCATGCCATATAGTATCCGTGAGCTGGTGGCCAATCAGCGCAGGGCGCTGAGAAGTGCACATGATACGGTGAGAACTTATCGTGATTTGGAAAAAGTCGTTCACTGAACAGATTGTTCATTATAAGCATAGCTGTTCTTTTTGTTCAAAATGAAACGTAATGCTGTTGTTCATTATGTGCAACCTACATTTGAATATTAAGCAGCTACTTATGTCTATAAGTAACAAATTTCAGTAATGGATTTAGGTAAAAATAACAGTTCCGCCTGCAGGCGGAACTGTTATTTTTTTATCAGGAAAATAGGCGCGAAACGAATTCTGCCGAAGGCGGAAGCCGTTTCGCGCCGGTGAGTTACACCAACGGTGGGCTTGAAATACCGGTTCAGTATGCGTGGCCATAAAGCGCTGTCAGAATGCTTTATCCCAATCTTTCCACACCGCCTCGTATCCATTGTTTCGAAGCATAGCCGCTATCTCCGCCGGATCCCGTTCATCCGAAATTTCAAACTGCTCCAGCGAATCATCCCCCATTGTATAGCCACCCGGGTTGGTACGTGAGCCTGCACTCATAGTAGTAATACCCAATTGGATCACATGATCCCTGAAGCGGGGAGATTCCCGTGTTGAAAGACTTAGTTCCAGCTCAGGAGATAGTAATCTATATGCACAGATCAGTTGTACCAGTTCCCGGTCACTCATCACCGCCTTGGGCATCAGGCCACCCGCACAGGGGCGTAAACGCGGAAACGAAAGACTGTACCGCGTTTGCCAGTACGTCCTTTCCAGGTATTGTAAATGCAATGCGGTAAAGAAACTATCTGTACGCCAATCCTCCAGTCCAATCAATACCCCCAGTCCTATTTTGTGAATACCCGCTTTGCCCAGGCGGTCGGGCGTTTCCAGGCGATAATTGAAATTCGATTTTCGTCCTTTGGGATGATGCAGTTTATAGTCAGCCTCATGATAGGTCTCCTGGTACACCAATACACTATGCAAACCCATTGGAATGAGGGCTTCATAATCTGACTGATCCATGGGTTGTACCTCCATAGATATGTTGGAAAAGTAAGGCCGGATCAGCTCCAGCATTTCCCTGAAATAAGGAAGTCCTACGGTCTGCTGTGCCTCCCCTGTTACCAGCAATACATGGTCGTATCCCATCTCCTTGATCGCCTTTACTTCTGCCAGCACCTCCTCCCTGTTCAGCGTTTTGCGGGCTATCCTGTTGTCAAGACTAAACCCGCAATAGGTACAGATGTTCTGACATTCATTACTCAGGTAAAGCGGAATGTATAACTGCATGGTATGACCAAACCGCTGCCGGGTGAGCTGCTGACTCAGGTGAGCCATGGCTGGTAAATAGGGCGCTGCAGCCGGGGAAATTAATGCCTTAAAGTCTTCGATCGTACGCCGCTTGTTATGCAATGCCTGCTCCACATTTGCAGCTGTTTTTGCATAAATGCTATCTTTTACCTGCTCCCAATCGTATTGGGAAAAGAGTGTTTTAAAATCTGCCATAGCTATACTTCATCTAAGAATCCAATAAGAGGGCTGGAAGCTACTGCCTGCCTGTATACCGGTGCCAGTCCTGCTTCGTAAGCCATTCTGCCTGCCACTATTGCTGTTGCAAATGCCTGCGCCATGGCTACAGGGTCCTTTGCTACCGCAATAGCCGTGTTGACCAAAACCGCATCGGCACCCATCTCCATGGCTTTTGCAGCATCTGAGGGGCTGCCAATCCCGGCATCGACGACTACGGGTACCTGGCTCTGTTCTATGATGATCTCCAGGAAATCGGCTGTGCGTAAGCCTTTGTTACTACCTATGGGTGCCCCCAATGGCATCACTGCTGCTACGCCCACCTGCTCTAATCTTTTGCACAATACAGGATCTGCGTGTACATAAGGGAGGACCACGAAACCTAGTTTTACCAGTTCTTCCGCAGCTTGCAGTGTTTCAACAGGATCCGGCATCAGGTAACGGGGATCCGGATGTATTTCCAGTTTGACCCAGTTTGTTTCCAGTGCTTCCCTTGCCAGTTGTGCAGCATACACCGCTTCGCTGGCAGTACGTACCCCGGAGGTATTGGGCATTAGTTTAAACGATTGCAAATGCCGCAACATGTTGTCGCCGGCGTCCTGGATGTCTACCCGCTTGAGGGCTACTGTTACTAATTGCGTGGCAGAAGCCAGCAAGGCCTGTTCCATCAGTTGTAAAGAAGAAAACTTGCCTGTGCCTGTAAAGAGCCGGGAAGTGAATGTATGATCAGCTATTTGAAGTGATTGCATGTGCTATGGTTTGATAAAGAGAAGATATAAGCTGGCGTTTGTCAGGTGCATGTGTAATCAGTCCGCTAAGGGCAATACCCTGTATACCGGTGCTGAATAAGCCCGGAACATCTTCTGCAGTAATGCCACCGATGGCAATCACAGGGATCTTTACACGTAGTTGAGACATAATGTTGCGGATGCCATCCAGCCCAAGGATCGGGCTTAATTTTTCTTTCGTGGTAGTAAAGCGGTAAGGGCCTATGCCTACATAATCGGCACCATCTGCGGCATGTCGTAAAATGTCTTCGAGCGTATTTGCTGTACCGCCTACTATTTTATGTGGTCCGGCTATACGTCTTGCCTGTGCTACGGTCATATCCTCCTTACCAACGTGTGTGCCGTGTGCATCTACCAGTGCTGCAATGCCGGGATGATCATTAATAATAAGAGTGGCGCCATGTGCATCGCAGATTTCTTTTGCCAGTCTTGCCGTTGCGGTAATAGCCTGCGTATCTGCATGTTTCATACGCAGTTGAATCCACTTACAGCCTGCTGCGCAGGCCATGCGGATATTGTCAAGATGAGAGCAGGTGTCGGTCTGCTGGGAAATGTATTGTATCGTCATCATGATGAGCTGAATGAATTGCCTGACCATGCATCACGGATACTGATGAAGGTCCGTACTGCACGTTCCGGATGTTGCCAGATGGCGCCATGCAGGGCAATGCCGTCGAAGCGCATATGGCGGGCCTTATCAGCAGTATGCTGATTAATACCGCCCAATGCAATTACATTGCCTGCATAGCCATCTTTGTCTAAACGGAAGTTGGTGTCAAACGCGGCCATATATCCAGCTTTGGAAATACTATCAAACACCGGGCTTAGAAGCAGTTGATTCCAGGTATTACTAACTACCGGCAGTGTATGAACGCTATGGATACTTGTGCTGAGTATACAACCCAGTTGCTGGTACCTGTGCAGCTCTTCCTGCGATATAGATCCCCTGATGGCCTCCCCAAAATGTATCCCCAGCAGCCCATAGCGCTCACATAAAACAGGGTGGTCGGCTATGATGAGGTGCGGGTAACAGGAAGGATGTGCATTGAGCAGCAGCATTTCGTAATCCGCTTCCTGCCATCCTGGTTTGCGCACCAGTATACTATCGGCACCTGCCTGTAATAATTGTAACCAGAGGGCTGGTTCGTGGTTTATTTTGCCTGTATGTGTGATGATCTGTATCAAAGTAATGGAGTTTGATTAGCATATCCCAAAACTGTACCGCGATTATATAACTGTCAGATTATGAATAAATAGTGTTGCCTTGTTCGCGGAATGTGCTGGCCATTTCTGCCATGCCGGCTTCCCTTATTTCCTGCGTGATCTTCATGGAGCAGAAGTGTGGTCCGCACATAGAACAGAAGTGCGCGACCTTGGCTCCTTCGGCAGGCAGAGTTTCATCGTGATAAGAGCGGGCGGTGTCAGGGTCCAGGGCCAGGTTGAACTGATCTTCCCAGCGGAATTCGAAACGGGCTTTGCTGAGTGCGTTATCCCTGTGCTGTGCACCAGGATGGCCTTTGGCAAGGTCAGCTGCATGGGCAGCTATCTTGTAGGTGATCACGCCCTGGCGAACATCTTCTTTGTTCGGTAATCCCAGGTGTTCCTTGGGCGTAACATAGCACAGCATGGCCGTACCAAACCAGCCAATCATGGCTGCACCGATGGCTGATGTAATATGATCATAACCGGGAGCGATATCCGTAGTCAGGGGGCCTAATGTATAAAAGGGTGCTTCGTGACAGTGTTCCAGCTGCTTATCCATGTTTTCTTTGATCAGGTGCATGGGTACATGGCCGGGGCCTTCGATCATGACCTGTACATCGTATTGCCAGGCTATTTTAGTGAGTTCGCCCAGGGTTTCCAGTTCTGCAAACTGGGCAGCATCATTCGCATCTGCAATACTTCCGGGGCGTAAGCCATCGCCTAATGAAAAGGAAACATCGTAGGTCTTCATGATCTGGCAGATCTCTTCGAAGTGTGTATAGAGGAAATTCTCCTGGTGGTGTGCCAGGCACCATTTGGCCATGATAGAGCCTCCGCGGGATACGATGCCTGTCATACGATTGGCGGTAAGAGGTATATAGCGCAACAATACGCCTGCATGGATGGTAAAGTAATCCACACCCTGTTCTGCCTGTTCGATAATTGTATCGCGGAATATTTCCCAGCTGAGGTCTTCTGCTTTTCCATTCACCTTTTCCAGGGCCTGGTAAATAGGAACGGTACCGATGGGTACAGGAGAGTTACGCAGGATCCATTCACGGGTTTCATGAATATTCTTGCCGGTGCTGAGATCCATGATGGTATCTGCTCCCCAGCGGCAGGCCCACACTGCTTTTTCCACTTCTTCTTCGATGCTGGAGGTAACGGCAGAGTTGCCGATATTGGCATTGATCTTCACCAGGAAATTGCGCCCAATGATCATGGGTTCACATTCAGGGTGATTGATATTGGCAGGAATGATGGCTCTGCCTGCGGCTACTTCCTGCCTGATGAATTCAGGTGTAATGTGTTGTTGTGTAGCGCCCTGGTTTTCGCGGATAGCGATGTATTCCATTTCGGGTGTGATGATGCCTTTGCGTGCGTAGGATAACTGGGTTTCATTCTTCACGTTGGAAGCCCAGTCAGCGCGCAGTTTGGGCAGGCCTTTGCGTACATCAATATCAATGTTTGGATCGGTGTATGGCCCGCTTGTATCATATACGATCAATGGATCATTGGGTGTCGTTTCTCCCTTACTGCCATACAGGCGTGTAGGTGTTAACGTTATTTCTCTCATGGCTACGCCATTGATGTAAATTTTCCTGGACGCGGGCAGTGGCGTACGTGAAATGTTTTCGATGTTCATACAAAAAATAAGATGGGTGAAGAAATGAGAAGTCCTGCTGCGAGGGGATATCCCTGCAGTGCAATCATTTTTAAGTGAAAGAAAAATTAACCTCCCTGTGTAGCGCGGATGATAGTAATACTGTCTGCGGTTTGCAGAAGGTGTTGCGACCATGCGGGTTTAGGGATGACTTCCCTGTTGATGGCGACGGCCAGGCCTTTGTCTGATGGTAATTGGATAAACTGTAAGAGGGCAGCGATGGTTGTTCCCTGCTGCACCGCATAAAGTTTATTGTTTACAGTCACTTCCATGAGTGCATGAATTAAGGTGAAACAATAAACTTTAAGGATGGTAGAAGATGTGAGGATTCAGTTCATTCCTGGCAGCGGGCTTGGCTGAACCAGGTACTTTTCCCTACGGCAGTATGAACTGCGTCAGGTCCTGAGGGTCTCATCTCAGCTTTCCGGGTATGGTGGCCTGGAAAACACCCCTAAAGTGAAGCATAAAGGTAGGGGAAAAAGTCCATATCTTTGAGCATATGAAAAATAGCCATCTGCTGGTGGGAGTTATCACCATGTTTTCATTTGCCTGTCATCCGTCGCGCACGCCTGAAAATGAGGCAGTAGTAGATACGTCGGCATTAATGCCGGCGGCGGATACTACGCCTGTGATAGTAGCTGACTCAATCGTTACCGTTGTGCCTGATACTGTCGTCATTGACACGGCAAAGCTGATTGGCAAATGGTTGCAGCCTGTAACCGGAAAGGATAATGAATGGCAGGGTATGGAGCTAAGAAAGAACAGGAAGGCGATAGCAGTGAATATGTATTCGCTGGTATATGAGAAATGGGAATTACAACATGATACACTGTTACTTTGGAATCATGCAGAGGGGGTAAAATCATCGGATAGTACGAGAACTGTAGATACCTCTATTATCAGGGAGTTGACGGATACTTCACTGGTATTATTTCCTGTGAAGGCCGCTGAGGGGTATCTTGAAAAATACAGGAAAGAAACAGGAGGGAAAAAAGTGAAGTCACGTAAATAAGTTCACTCCTCTCCCTCGGGGTTAGTCAGCTATAAATTTGCCATAAGGTAACAGCGAGGGCTACAACGGCCATGAATATACCGGCGGTAGCGACCTGCATATCATCAATATTCTTACGGGCTTTTATATCTGAGAGTCCACCCATGATGATGGCTGCAATAGCAAAGACAAGCCCTGTTTCAGGGTTTCTCGCCACGAATGCATATACGGCGGAAGATACGCCTGCGAACAGGGAAATGTAGCAGGCAACTTTAGTGGACGTGGAAGAGGTGGTGTGCTGTTGCATATATTTATTGATTTAAAGGTTTGTCAAACGGTGCTTTGAGTAGTGCCCCTATCTTTTGATACTTTTCTTCCTGGTATTCATCCAGGCCATACTGCAGGGAAGTAGTATCATTTACCTTCTTAAACGTGCCAAAGAGGCGATCCCAGATTGAGAAAATATTGGAATAATTAGTGTCCGTTTCCGGCTGGAAATGGCTATGGTGTACCTTATGCATGTCTGGTGATACGATGATCCAGCTCAGGGCATTATCCAGCCATTTGGGGAGGTGGATATTGGCGTGGTTGAACTGTGACATGAATACAGAGATGGTTTGGTATAGGAATACCATCCAGATGGGGATACCCATGGTGATGACAGCGACAAAGAGTGCGATGACGCGGAGGATGCTTTCGATGGGGTGGTGCCGGAGGGCGGTGGTAGCATCTACTGCGGTATCGATGTGGTGGATCTTATGGAAGTGCCACATCCAGGCAATTTTGTGCTGTATGAGGTGAACGAGGTAGGCCCCGATCAGATCCATCATGAGGATGGCGAGCGTGGCGTGAAGCCAGTTAGGTAGTGGTACAAGGTATAGCAGGCCGAAATGGCGGTTAGCGGTGAATGTGCAGGCTTTGACGATGAGGAAGGCGAGACTGAAGTTCACGACGGCGGTGGTGAGTGTAAAGAAGAGGTTGGTGCCGGCGTGGAAGTAGCGGTTAGATTTGAAATAGAAACGGGGGAAAGCGCCTTCGAATACCCAAAGAAGGACCAGGCCACCGACAAGGATTGCGGTGCGGTAGAAAGAAGGAATGTTATTGAAGAACGATTCCATATACGGGAATTTAGTTATGGGTTCAATGGCTATATCAAATTACAACATTTTTGGGGAATAAAAAGGCTGAAAGTGGCTGTGGTGCAATATTTTAGACAGGCTTATGTGGGTGATCGGGTTATGTATAAAAGAAAAATAATTAGTAAGTAAAAAAAATCGCGTTTGCCGTCGGCAAACGCGATTTTTTTTTGGAGGCTGGTTTTTGCGCAGCCGGAAGGCCGCGCAAAAACCAGCAGCTGCCGGTAGTAATAAATGAATTAGTTATTCAGCATCAGTGGCATTACCAGCATGAGCAGGTCTTCATTCTCTTCTTTTTCAGAAGGTTTCAGGATACCGGCTTTGGTTGGAGTAGACAGTTCGATTGTGATTTCATCACCTTCTGCTGCGTTCAGCATTTCGATGAGGAACTTCGCATTGAAAGCAATCTGCATATCATCGCCGGTGTAGGAACAGTTCATACGCTCATTACCTTCGAAAGAGAAATCCACGTCCTGTGCAGAGAGTTGTAATTCGCTGCCAGTGATGCTCAGTGCTACCTGGTTGGTGCTCTTGTTAGCAAAAACGCTCACACGTTTCAGGGCATTCTGGAAATCGCTCTTCACCAGGGTAAGGCGATAAGGATTATCCTTTGGAATGACCACTTTATAATCAGGGAAACGGGCATCGATCAGTCGACAGATCATCTGTGCACCATTGTGTGTTACAAAGAAGTGATTCTGGCTATAAGCAATCTTGATTTCGCTATCATTATCAGGCAGGGCTGACTTCAGCAGGTTCAAAGGTTTTTTAGGCACGATGAAAGTTTCTGCTTTAGGGCATACTACACCAGTTCTGACATATTTCACCAGGCGGTGCGCATCTGTTGCTACAAAAGTGAGGCTGCTTGGAGTGAGTTCGAAGAACACACCTGTCATAGCAGGGCGCAGATCGTCGTTGCTCACGGCAAACAGGGTCTTGTTGATAGCAGTTACCAATGCGGTAGAGGTCACTGTAAAGGAAGTGGTATCATCTGCTGTTGGTTCTTTCGGAAAGTTTTCCGGATTTTCACCCATTACCTTGTACTTACCATTGTCGGAAGTGATTTCAACCGCATAGGAGTTCAGGTCAATGTTGAAAGTCAGTGGCTGATCAGGCAGATTTTTCAGGGAGTCCATCAGGATTTTAGCGGGAATACAGATACGACCGCCTTCCTTGGCTTCTACCTCCAGCTTCACTTTCATAACAGTCTCCAGGTCTGTAGCTACTACTGTTAGTTCGTTCCTGTCAATGATGAAAAGGAAATCTTCCAATATAGGCAATACCGTATTGGAGTTGATAACCCCGCTGATCTGCTGCAATTGTTTTAACAAAGTAGAGGAAGAAACGATAAACTTCATGTTGATATGTTGTTATTATACTTACTAAGGAATTCCCGCTGTAAAGGCGGAGAGGTTATACAACCTGAGCAAACAAAGATAGAAAGAATTGTTAATCTACGAACAGCGTTAGAATCGGGCATTCTTTAGCTTTTTTCCACATGAAACCTGCACGGGCATGTGGAAAAGACCTATATTAATGTGTACTCTCCTGTAAACGCGGCTACATTATAACAAAATGTTATGTTAGATGAGATGCTTAAAAAAAGTGGTTTTATTGAAATTAATCAAAAATAGTGCGTCTTATTTGGAATGTTATGAAAAAATCCGGCATTTGTTTTAAATGAGTTGCATATCAGTTAGCTTTGCGGGCGCAAAAAATCTATTAAACACTAAAAAATCTTTTGGGTTATGAAACTGTCTCATTTAGCCGAAACGTTGATCGGGTCTGAAATTATTAAGCTGGCCGGTGAGATAAAGGAGAAGCAGGCCAAGGGTGAGAAGATCTACAATTTTACGATTGGGGATTTTGACCCTAAAGTATTCCCTATTCCGGCTGAGTTTGAGCAAGAGATTATTGCTGCCTACAAGGAAGGATTAACCAACTACCCACCAGCAGATGGTATCCTGGAACTGAGAAAGGCGGTAAGTGAGTTCATTGCCGAACATGAGCAGCTAACCTACGATCCGACCAAGGAGATCGTGATCTCCTGTGGAGGCCGTCCTATCATTTATGCCACTTTCAGAACAATCCTGGACCGGGGAGAGAAGGTAGTTTATGCTACACCGTCCTGGAACAATAATCACTATACTCACTTCCTGGAGGCTGAACACGTTGTACTGGAAACCAAGCCGGAGAACGATTTCATGCCAACTGCAGCTGAACTGAAACCGCTGCTGAAAGGTGCTACCCTGCTGGCGCTCTGCTCTCCGCAGAACCCAACCGGTACTGCTTTTGGCAAGCAACAGCTGGAAGAAATCTGCGACCTGGTAATTGCTGAAAACAAGAGCCGTGGTGCTGATGAGAAACCACTGTACATTCTTTTCGACCAGATGTATTGGGTATTGACTTTCGGTCAGACTCACCACTACACCCCTGTTGGTCTGCGTCCTGAACTGAGAGACTACACTATCTTCATCGATGGTATGAGTAAGGCTTTTGCTGCAACCGGTGTAAGAGTTGGTTGGGCCCTGGGTCCTGCACACGTCATTGGCAAGATGAAAGCCATCCTGTCTCACGTAGGTGCGTGGAGCCCTATGGCAGAACAAAATGCTGCTGCCCGCTACCTGCGTCGTAAAGATGAGGTTAACACTTACCTGAAAGCTTTCAAAGCGGAAGTGGAAGAAAGACTGGAGAAGATCTACGAAGGCTTCGATGCACTGAAAAAAGCAGGTCACTCTGTAGAAGCAATTGCTCCTCAGGCCGCTATTTACCTGACCCTGAAAATCGATCTGAAAGGCAAGAAAACTGCTGATGGTACCGTACTGGAAGACCAGGCAGCTGTTACTTCTTACCTGCTGAACGAAGCGAAACTGGGCCTGGTTCCTTTCTATGCATTCGGTGCAGGCAAGCAGTCTCCATGGTATCGCCTGAGCGTAGGTACCTGCGTAAAAGAAGAAATCCCGGCTATGCTGGCTACCCTGAAAGCAGCGCTCGAAAAGTTGAGCTAAGTTTTCAGCATCATATTTTGTATGGCAAGCATTACAAAAAAGAAAGCCGTCCTGCACTTAGCGGGACGGCTTTTCTTTTTTTAAAGACTTTTGGTTAAGAAGTGGCCGACTAAATGGTAAAATGAAGGCGCTGAGAATTACCTAAAAAACCATTTCGTTTCCATCACCCACCCGAGCGAGAGGGGTACCCTTTTAAATCAGCCCCCGTAGGGGAATAAAAGGCCGGTCTTAGTGACGGTCCGGACCTGGACGGTCATCCCTGTCATTACGGTTATCTCCACCTTTCTTTCCACCCTTGTTATGGGTTTGATGATCCTTTTCCCACTGTGCATGCTGAGGATGGCCCTTGCTTTCGAAATACTTTTCTTCCTTGCTGTCACGGATCGGGGTCTGGTCATGTCTATCCTTGAAACCACCATATTCCTGACGGTATTTGTCTGCATGCTGGTAAGGTCTGTTGTCTCCATTGATCACCACCTTATGTGCATTGTATAAATCAACGTTGCGGTACCGGGCAGGCAATTGTCTCACTCTTACCCAATTATTACCATCAGGATATACATATACCTTGTTAGGCACGTCATAATAGCAATCAATGTCTGGTAAGTAATAATAATCTACGTGGTCATAACCGGTCGGACCCCATGCCGGCTGTGCGCCAATATTGATAGAAATATTTACCTGGGCTTTACTTATTACAGTGAAACCAATCACTGCTACAAAGAGGAACATGAACTTTTTCATATAGATTCGATTTGCTTGTGTTAAGGCAAAAGGAATGCCCTAAGCGCACGAATTCCATTTTTTGAGATGTATAGACGAAATGTGTCGGCTAAACCTGAAAATCTCCTGATAAAAAAATTTCCCCTACCGATTAGAGATTATGATACATATAAATAATTGATTTACAATTGAAAAAAGGGCAGTATAACTTTTTGACTTTTTGGTTCGAAAAGTTAATCCTTTGTTAAAGGATAACTTTTCTTCGCTATTTGCGTAAAACTTTCTACTTTTGACTTCGAAACTAAAAAAGTCAAAAAGTTAATGATCGCAGAAACCAAGGATGAAATGCGGGATAAGATCCTGGATGCAGCGTTAAAGAGATTCTCTAATTACACTGCTTCCAAGACTACCATGAATGAGATTGCGGACGACCTGCATTGTTCAAAGGCTTCATTGTATTATTATTTTTCCGACAAAAAGAGCCTGCATTTTGCTGTGCTCGAAAAGATCGGGGAGTACTTTATATCAGAGCAGGAAATGGAAGCAGAGAAAGATCTGCCTGCCGCCAGCATCCTGATGAACCTCCTCGAAATTAAACGCCAGTTTGTACTCAGGTACTACCGCCTGGAAATGTTCAAGATCCTGAATGATAATAGTGCTGAGACCATCCGTGCCATGACTATTATGAAAGAAAGAGAACTGGCTATGATGGCCCGCATTATGAAAAAAGGCGTGGCAGCAGGTGATTTTAAGATTGACAACATTAGTGAGATAGCGGCCTTATATAGCCAGGCAATGGAGGGATTGCGTTTTTCGGTTTCGGACTGCCTCAATCCTAAATTAGAAATAGATCCGGAAGAAGTAGAAAAAATCATAGACAGACAGCGGTTACTAACCGAGATATTCGTTAAAGGCATAAAGCAATGAGGATAACATGGGCGTAAAAGAAAGGATCATGGAAACGGCGCTAAAGATGTTCCGCTTATACGGCATCAAGAGCGTTACGATGTTTGACATATCGAAAGAAACGGGCGTATCCAAGAAAACGGTATACGAGCATTTCGAAGACAAAGAAGACCTGGTGCTGGAGGGAATGAAATTCGTGCTGAATAGTCACATCGAGCATTTCCAGGACTTTCGCCAAAACTCCGCCGATGCAATTGAAGAGCTGATCAGGGAACTGGAATACATGGAGATGATGGGGAAAACAATCAACCCTGTCATGCTGTACGAAATACAGAAATACCATCCGGCCATCTGGCGGCGAATCGAAGAGTTTAAGAAGGATTGTGTACTGCAGGGCATCACAGAAAATTTACAGCGTGGTATAGAGGAAGGGGTGTATAGAAGCGATCTGAATATGAATATCATCAGCCGTATGCGCCAACTACAGCTGGAGACCGTATTCGATCCTGAACAGTATCCGGTCATGCAATATGATATGCATGAAGTAATGGAACAACTGACAAAGCATTTCATTCTGGGCGTAGCTACCCTGGAGGGAAGAAAACTGGCAGCACAATATTTACATATAGAAGAAGAATCTACTACCAGCATCACTTAAAACCTATTCTGCCAACTAAAAAGTAATTCAAAGAAACATACGGATGAAAAAGATCATGTTTACACTTGTCCTCCTGGCGGGGATCAGGGCTTCCTATGCGCAATCTGCACTGACTTTACAGGATTGCCTGAAATATGCCCTCGCCAACAATCAGGCCCTGGCCCGCACCAGGCTTGAAGAAGATATGGGCAGGTTCAAGACCAGTGAAGTAAGAGGTCAGGCACTGCCGCAAGTCAATGCCAACGGAAGTTACACGAACAATATCAAGAAACAGGTATTACCTATTCCCGGTGATTTTATCGGGCAACCCGGCAAAACCGTGCTGCTCACCGCAGGTGTGACGCACAACGTGTCCGCTGCAGGTTCCGTTACCCAGGAAGTTTATAACCAATCCGTATTCACCGGGCTGAAAGCCGCGAAAGCTGGTGAAGAATACTACCGTATGCAAACCGCACAGAGCGAAGAAACGGTGATCTACAACGTGACCAGTCTTTATTATGCTGCACTGGTAAGCCGTGAAAAAACAATTGTGCTGGATGCCAATATTGACAAACTGCAACAACTGGTAAACACCACCGCTACACAGGTTGAAAACGGCCTTGCCCGCAAGATTGACCTGGACAGGATGCGTGTGAACCTCACCAATTATAAAACACAGCGCATCAACGCGCAGAACCAGTTCCTGATCCAGGCCAACCAGCTGAAAATGCAGATGGGGATGTCTATGAGCACTGCCCTGGAACTGCCAGTTACTTCCTTCAAAGAGATCGAAAGCAAAACAGCTGGTGCTGCTGATTTCGGAGGCGTGGCGCTGGACAACAGGATTGAATATAAACTCCTGACTAAACAGGAAGAACTGCAGAACTACCAGAAGAAGGCATACATCGCCCAGTACTACCCTACCCTGCAGCTGGGTGGTAACTATTCTTACAATGGTCTCAGCGACAAGTTCGACTTTCTTAAATCCAAGTCTGGCGGATCTACTGCCAACTGGTACGATATGGCTTCTGTGAGCCTGACCCTGAAGGTGCCTATCTTCGATGGTTTTGCCCGCCGCTCAAGAGTAAGCCAGGCAAATGTGACACTGAAAGAACTGACTAAGCAGAAGGAAGAAGTAGCACTGGCACTGAATACCCAGTTTGAAAATGCCAAACTGCAGGCACAGAACAACCTGAGCACCATCCGTGCGCAAAAGGAAAACGTTGAACTGGCAAACGAGGTGTATACTTCTACCCAGAACAACTATAACCTGGGCCTGGCCAGTCTGACCGATCTGCTGGATTCAGAAACATCCCTGACCGAAGCACAGAATAACTACAACGAGGCATTGTTGCAATATAAACTGGCTGAACTGGACATCATCAAATCCAATGGGAATCTTAAATCCCTGTTGAACTAACACAATCACTTTCTTTAAAACTGTATACTGGAACTATATGAAAAAAATTATTATCTGGACCTTAGTGACCATCGCCGCCGTGGTATTGATCATGTGGAAACTGGGTGCCAATAAGAAAGCCAACGAAGAAAAAACCAAATTCGTAAAAGAAAGTAATGCAGGTGAAATTTCAGTGCTGACGGAAAAGGTGAGTAAAGAAGATTTTTCACAGGGTTTCCTCGCAAACGGAAACTTTGCACCCGTGCGTGAACTGGACTACCTGGCAGAAACTTCCGGTCGTATTACCAAACTACTGGTAGACGAAGGTAGCGTGGTAAGACAGGGGCAGGTGATTGCCTATGTAGATGGTGAAATTCTGGGTACTGATCTGCAATCAGCTAAAGTAAATCTTGAGCAACTGCGCGTAGATAAAGAAAGATATGAAGCGGCATTCAAAACAGGTGGTGTGACAAAGAAACAGGTGGATGATGCCTCCCTGCAATACGAACTGGCTAAAACCCGCTATACTGCTGCTACCCGTCGTGTAAGCGATACTTATATCAAAGCACCGATCTCCGGTATCATCAATAAAAAATATGTAGAACAGGGTGCTTACCTCTCCCCTGGTAATAAACTGTTCGACATCGTAGATGTAAGCCGATTGAAACTGGCTGTATCTGTTCCGGAAATCCAGGTGGTAAGCCTGAAGGAAGGAGACAAAGTAAACGTAACAACCAATGTATTCCCTGAAGTCAGCTATGAAGGTAAAATTACTTTCATCGCTGCGAAAGGTGACAATACCCTGAACTACCCGGTAGAAATGGAAGTAGCCAACATCAGTGGCAAGCAACTGCGTGCAGGTATGTTCGGTACTGCTCATTTCGATATCAAAAATGCCGCACCAATGATCCTGGTTCCACGTACTTCCTTCATTGGTGGCGTGAACAGTAACCAGGTGTATGTATTTGAAAACAATACAGCGAAACTGCGTAAAGTGGTAGCAGGCCGCATTTTCGGTGACAAAGTGGAAATAAGAGAAGGACTGAATGAAGGAGAAACAGTGATCACTGCCGGTCAGATTAACCTGACAGATGGTGCTAAAGTAACTGTGCAACAACAGGCGAAAGGATAATCAGGACAATCCGGTAAAAAAGAAAACAATGAAGATTACAGAAATATCCATCAAGCGGCCTACGATCGTAGTCGTGATATTCACCATCCTTACCTTACTGGGGGTGATGAGTTATCTATCACTCAACTACGAGTTGTTGCCTAAGTTTACTTCACCGGTAGTAACTGTTGCTACTGTGTATCCCGGTGCTTCGCCTAAAGAGGTAGAAAGTACGATCACCAAGAAGATTGAGGATGCGGTGGCCTCTATGGAAAAGATCAAGAAGATCATTTCTAAATCCAACGAAAGTTTATCTACTGTAACTATACAGCTAAATAACGATGCGAATGTAGACGTGGCGCTGCAGGATGCTCAACGTAAGGTGAATGCGGTGCTTTCCGATCTGCCTTCTGATGCAAAAACGCCGTCACTGACTAAGTTCTCACTCGATGACTTACCAATCATGACACTGTCTGCTACTGCTGATATGGATAGCAAGGCATTCTATGACCTGGTAGATAAAAAGATCCAGCCATTGCTCTCCCGTTTGGGTGGTGTGGCACAGGTATCCCTGATTGGTGGCCAGGAAAGAGAGATACAGATCAATGTGGATCCTCATAAGCTGGAAGCTTATAAGATGTCTATCAATACGGTACGCCAGGTCGTGACCAATGCGAACCTCGATTTCCCTACCGGTAAGGTAAAAACACATGATCAGCAGATCCTGATCCGCCTGGCTGGTAAATATAAAAATGTAGATCAGCTGCGTAACCTGGTGCTGAGCACAAGTGAAGATGGTACACAGGTGAGGCTGAAAGATATTGCGGATGTACAGGATGCGCAGAAAGATGTAGACCGTATTGCACGTGTGGATGGAACCAGTGCAATTGCCCTGATGGTGCAGAAACAGTCTGATGCGAATGCGGTAACTGTGAGTGAGGAAATGAAGAAAGCGATTGCTGAGATTGAACGTGATTATTCTTCTTTCCACCTGAAGATCTTCATTGCGAATGACTCTTCTGACTTTACCCTGGAATCTGCTGATTCCGTGATCCATGACCTGATGATTGCGATCCTGTTGGTGGCAGCGGTTATGCTGTTGTTCCTGCACAGTATCCGTAGTGCGATCTTCGTAATGATCTCTATCCCGGCATCACTGATAGCGACCTTCATTGGTATGAAGCTGATGGGCTTTTCCCTGAACCTGATGTCACTGCTGGGTTTATCACTGGTGGTAGGTATCCTGGTGGATGATGCGATCGTGGTACTGGAAAACATTTACCGTCATATGGAGATGGGTAAGAACAGGGTGAGAGCGGCATTTGATGGTGTGAAAGAAATTGGGTTCACTGTTACCTCCATTACCCTGGTAATTGTGGTCGTGTTCCTGCCAATCTCCCTGACAAATGAAATGGTATCTCAGATCGTACGTCAGTTCTGTGTGGTGGTGATGATCTCTACCATGTTGAGCTTACTGTCTTCCTTCATGATTGTACCCTTATTGTCTTCCCGCTTTGGTAAGCTGGAGCACATCACTGGTAAGAACCTGTTTGAGAAATTCATCCTGTGGTTTGAGCGTCAGCTGACGAAGTTTACTGAATGGATGACTGGTATCCTGAAATGGGCGCTGAATCATAAACGTTGGGCAATTATGGCAGCGATTGCATTGTTGATCGCTTCTTTCATGCTGGTAGGTAAGGGATACATTGGTGGTGAGTTCATTCCGAAAGGTGACCGTGGCCAGTTTATCGTGGTGTTGGAAATGCCGAAAGATGCATCTGTAGAACAGAGCAACCAGGCTACCCGTAAGGCGGAAGCTTTCCTTTCCACAAAGAAAGAAGTGACCCGTTTGATTACGACTGTAGGCCAGACAAGTGAGGATGGTTTCGGTACTTCACAGTCTACCGCTTACAAATCAGAGATCACGGTAATGATGGTGGATGCGAAGAAACGTGCGGTGAGTGCGGATATCTATGCAGCACAAATGAAAGTGGAATTACGTAAGATCTTGCCAGGTGTGAAAGTGAAGACCATGGATGTGAGCATCCTGGGTACTGCAGAAGCGGCGCCGATTGAACTGGTGGTGATGGGTTCTGAACTGGATAGTGCGATGGTGTTTGCAAAACAGGCGATGGCAGTGTTGAAGACGATAGATGGTACGAGTGATGTGAAACTGTCTGTAGAAGAAGGTAACCCGGAAATCAACGTAACGGTGGATCGTGATAAGATGTCTGCGCTGGGATTGACACTGGAGAATGTGGGTGGTACCATGCAGACGGCTTTTAGTGGTACTGCGGATGATAGTAAGATTAAGTTCAGACAGGGAGATTATGAGTATGATATCAATATCCGCTTTGATGATTTTGACAGGAAGAACCTGACGGATGTATCCAATATCCAGTTTGTAAATAATAAAGGGCAGCTGATCAAATTGTCTCAGTTTGCAGCGATCACAGAAGGTTCTGGTCCGAGCCAGCTGGAGAGAAGGGATAAGAATACATCTGTATCTGTAAAATCCCAGGTGATAGGTGTGCCATCAGGTACGGTGCAGTCTGAGTTTGCGAAGAAACTGGAGCCGCTGCGTAAGCCGGTGGGGGTAAGTTACCTGTGGGCAGGTGATGCGGAAAACCAGGGTGATTCATTTGGTACGATGGGTGCGGCTTTGCTGATCTCTATTGTGATGGTGTATCTGATCATGGTGGCCTTGTATGATAACTATATTTATCCGTTCGTAGTGTTGTTCTCTATTCCGCTGGCGATTATTGGTGCCTTGCTGGCACTGGCGCTGACGAATAATACGCTGAACATCTTTACCATCCTGGGTATGATTATGTTGATTGGGCTTGTGGCGAAGAATGCGATCATTCTTGTGGACTTTACGAACCAGATGAAGGACCAGGGACAGAGTACGGATGAGGCCTTGATCCATGCGAATAATGCGCGTTTGAGGCCAATTTTGATGACGACGATTGCGATGGTGATTGGTATGTTGCCAATTGCGTTGGCAACCGGTGGTGTGTCTGCAACGAAGAATGGTTTGGCGTGGGTGATTATCGGGGGGCTGATTAGTTCTATGTTCCTGACGCTGATCGTGGTGCCGGTGGTGTATAAGATTGTGGATGGGTTTATGGCGAGGTTTGGAATGAATAAGCCTTCGGCTAAGAGATTGATCAGGCAGCGATTGGTGGCGCCTTATGCGGCAGAGATAGAAGAAACTTCACTTAATTAAGATATTAAAGATACGTTACAAACACAGTGTAACAGTTGTAGGTTTAAGAAGTGGCCGGAGTAATCGTACTCCGGCCTTTTTATTCTGAAAATGGTTTTCATGCCCGTTGGTGAATCCCTCTTTCATGAATGTTTTATTTACTATTGCTAACAAACAACAGGTGAAAGGCTAGATCTGTGCCCTGTTTTTAATATCGTTAAATGTGTAGGAGGTTTTTATTTCACCGTTTTCAAACACGGTAACCAACTCATCTTTAAGGCCAACAGCCTGGCTTTCAGGCATGGTTACAAATTTGCCATCCTGTTTAACCAGTACCTGTTTACCAGATTTTGATTTCTTGAAAGATACACGGGTGTTACCATTTGCATCCAGTTCCAGTGGATTCTTCTGAACATTGATGTCTTTACCGTTGACTACCGCGTGTGCGCATTTCAGGGCATATTCCTGCGTATCTCTGTTCACTCTCTGTAACAATGCCCCACCCATACCTAATACCAGGTTTTCGGCGCTGATACCGGCGTTTTTCAATGCTTCGTAGATACCCGGGATAGAAGAATAACTGATACCATCACCCTGGATCACACGTACCTGCGGAGGTAATACTTTGTATCCTTTTTCATTGACAGTGTAACCGAATTTTTCTGTGAGCACTTCAAATATTCTTAACAGGGTTTGTACGGCATCTCCACTATCAGGGCGAATCACCAGCGTACCCTCTCTTTTCAGGATCTGTTCTTTCAGTTCAGTACCCCAGTATTCTTCGCAGGCCCTGATGATGTTGTAAGAATCAGATACACAGGCAATGGTGCCGGTTGGGAATGCATCCAGCACATGTTTGAAGATCTCTTTTTCTCCGGGTTCACCTAAGAGGGTCATGATAGAGTGTTCGGTAGCGGGGATAGAGAGGCCGGGGGCAGCGGGTGCTTTATAATATCTTTTGGCAAAGGTAGAGGCGATGATGGTATCGCTACCCGCAAAGTTGATCAGGTGTGCACTACCACCCCATCCTGCACTTTCTACGGAGCTGGCACCACGGAAACCGAAGTCGTTCAGCACGAAGTCGATGCCTGCGAATGATGCAGCACTGGCGGTTTCGTTATAATACTTATTGACAACTTTTTTAATCTCGCGGCTCATGGTAGCTACGGTACAAGGGTACCATACCTGCATCAGCAATGTTTCGAGGAAGTTGGTGAGCCAGAAACATTTTGGGTCGGTGTTTTCGATGGTCATCAACACATTGTGGGTAGCGGTGACGGTACCTTCCGGAACGGCTTTGATCCTCACTGGCAGGCGACCGCCGTGTTTCTCTATGATATATTCAAATTTGGTGCGGTCAAACACATCGTTGCGACCAAATACTTCTTTCAACTCGCTTTCTGCTTCGTCAATTTTTTCTTTGGTGATCACTACGCCCTGCAGGTATTCCATGAGCAGGTACTGGAGGCCGTAGAATACAGTTTCTTCAAATTTGCCGCCCCGGCTTTCGAGGTAGGAGTAGATATATTCAGTGCCGGGTATGTACAGTTTATGGTGAGAGTATTTATAGGCGTCGGCTAAGAGGATGAGGTTTTCCTTTGTCATGATTCTTTGAATTAGGCGTTAGTAGAATATTTTTCAGCGAGTCTTTCCAGTAATGGGATGTGGACAGGTACGATTTCACCGTTAGCAATCATGTTTTTGATTTCATTTACCGGTATCCAGCGTAGAGCTGCGATATCGTCAGCAGCATCCGGTTCTCCGAAGATCAGGTCTGTACTGAATAAGGTAGTGATGATCTTGTCTACTTCAGAGCGGTAGCGCCAGTCGTCCATCTGCATGGAGCATTCGTATTGCATCGCACTGGTTTCGAGTTGACCACATTCTTCCTGTAATTCACGGCGGGCGGCTATGTCAAAGCAATTATCGCCTGGATCTGTGAATCCTCCTGGCAGGCGCCAGGCGTTTTCGGCAGGTTTACGACCTACTAATAATTCGCTGCGGTTATTTCTGAATACGGCAATGTCTACGGTTGGATATACTTTCGGAAACTGATTGTATGTATTGTAGATGATGCCTGCTCTGAATTCTTCCGTATCAAATACCTTGTCAGATACTGCTTCGCGGAGGGCGGTAGCGTTATAATCCTTTACCGGCGGCAGGTCATTGGTAGAATAACGACCATGGTAGTAAGGGATGAAACTATCGCGGCTGCCGTACA
Organism: Chitinophaga sancti; assembly: GCF_034424315.1. Classification (GTDB taxonomy): domain Bacteria; phylum Bacteroidota; class Bacteroidia; order Chitinophagales; family Chitinophagaceae; genus Chitinophaga; species Chitinophaga sancti. Next base: position 5,375,571 of record NZ_CP139972.1, on the reverse strand, counting down.
ACACGAATGATTCGTGCGGGAAGTTCGTCGAGAGCAATTCATCCAGTTTCTGAGACCATACTTTATCATCTGCCTGATCGCTCTGGGGGAGGATGATAACATCGGGGAAGAGTTGTTTGATCATTCTTTCCCTGGTGTAATAATCCAGTGGATTCTTGCGGCTACCTTTCACCGGGCTAACGCCGAGTACGATGATAAGGCGGTTATGTTTTTGCTTTACCTGCCGGATCAGTTCCAAATGGCCTTCGTGGAGGCTGGGTGTCTGAAAGCGGGCGATGATTACTCCTGTCGGTTTTAGCGTTGTCATATACCAGTGTTTTGTGTAACTTCTACACAAATATAGAAGGCTTATTTTATATACGCAAAATATTTTTGGTGATTTTTACACAAATACAGATTGCGTGTTGATTATCAATAATAAAAAAAATTCCCCCTCCTATTGAGATAGGTAGAGGGAAATGAAAAATTTGTACCAAAAGGATTAGATTTCGAACATGATACCTTCTTGTTTCAGCTGGAAATACCGCTCTTCATTGAAGCTGTATAGTTTAGCCGGCCTACCGGCAGAAGGGTGTTTTTGTTTTTCATTATGCCCCATCAGGATCCCGAAGTGATTCATTTTCTTCTGGAAGTTACGTCTGTCTATAGGGCGGTCCAGTACTGTTTCATAGAGTTTTTCCAGGTCAGAAATAGGAAACTTTTTATCCAGCAGTTCGAAGCCGATTGGTTCATAGCGGATCTTATTGCGCAATCTTTTGACAGCGGTGTTTACGATTTCGCTATGGTCAAAAGCCAGTGCGGGTAAATTTTTTATATCGAACCAGCGGGCATCTTCAGCATCTGAGCTGGCCGCCAGTTTAAAGTTGGTAGGATTGACAAGTCCGAAATAGGCGATGGAGATGATCCTGCCACGGGGATCCCGCTCCGGTCTGCCAAAGGTGTACAGTTGTTCCAGGTAATTGATATGTACACCGGCTTCGGTGAGCAGTTCGCGGGTCACGGCATCTTCGAGTGTTTCGCCGTTCAGCACGAAGCCTCCGGGCAGTGCCCAGTCATGAATAAAAGGATCTATCGTACGCTTGATCAGCAGTACGGAGATACTTTTTTCGGCAGTGTAACCAAATACTACTGCATCTACACAGAGTCGTATGTCTTGTCTAGGTCCCAAATGATTGAATGGTTCTTGCGCAGGGTTACTTAATATAATTGATTACCTGCGTACTATCCTTTTTCAGATTGATAAACAGCGGGCTTTTCTGAGGATCGAATGCAATGATTGCATTTGCCTGCCAGGCATCTTCAGGTGTCGGGAGTTCGAGCATTACTTCCAGACCGTTTGTACGGCGAAAGAGGATGCTGTCTTTCCTGGCAATGTGTTTTTTAAATCCGTGTCTTTCCAGGATCCGGCTCATTTCTTCCTGGCGCTGTAAAACTATATTAGTAAGAGAATCGCTGCTCACAGGTTGGGCATTGCGCAGGATATAGCTTTTCCCGGTCACGACATCATATGCCGAGGCATCCCGGTTATCGTTACGCGACTGATTACACGAAAAGAATATTGCGGCTACCGTAAATATTAACAAAACAGGCTTCATATCACGATATTGAAGCTGCAAGATACCGGTTTTAAAAAAAGATCACAAAAAACGCTTTTGCTGTATGGCAAAAGCGTATCCTTAAGTATGTATGGTTTGTGGTTGGCTTAGAACTGAATATTGAATTTCTTTTCCGCTGCACCTCTCTTTACAAGTACGGTTGTTTTGTCTCCTTTTTTGAAGCTGGCAAGGGCCTGCATGTAGTCTTCGAGATTTGTAACTTGATGGGCACCCAAGCGGATGATGATGTCATTCACTGCCAGGCCAGCGTTGTGGGCAGGTTTACCTTCCGTTACTGCATCTACATGAACTCCATCCTTTTGCCAGGTGTAATCGGGCATGATACCCAGGGTAACTGAAAACCGTGCGCCGGTACCCATTTGCTTATCCTTTGTTTTGGTAAAAGCCAGTTTGGTCATACCATTTGTCTTCTCTACGATGTCGTATACCATTTTGATCACGACCATTTCCCCATTGTAGTTTATCCTGTCTGCATCGTCTGATGGTTTATGATAATCAGCATGGGAGCCGGTAAAAAAGAACAGTACGGGTACATTTTTCAGGTAAAAGGACGTATGGTCTGAGGGGCCTGTGCCGGAGGAATCAAGGCTTAGTCTTAGTCCTGCAGGCGCTGTCTTCTTCACGAGTTCCGGCCATACGGGGGAAGTGCCTATCCCTCCTATCTGCAAGCCTTTGGCGGTATCCAGGCGACCTATCATATCCATATTGATCATGTAATCAACGGTGCCAATATCCACAGGTGAGTGGTCTGCGAGGTATTTGGAGCCAAACAGGCCCAGTTCTTCACCTGAGAAGGCGGTGAACAGGAAATTGTATTTATTGAAGTGTGCACTTTTCAGCAGCCGGGCCAGCTCTATGAGGGCTGCTGTACCGCTGGCATTGTCATCGGCACCGTTATGGATCGATTTATCTTTGGGTGCCAGGGAGTTATGGTCTTCACCTTTTCCCAGGTGATCGAAGTGAGCGCCTATGATAATGGTGGCAGGAGCTTTATTGTCGAGGAAACCTATCACATTGGTGCCGGTACGTTTACTGGCGCCAAAGGCAACATTCATACTTACTTTTACTTCTTCTGCATTTTCCATGGTTTTGCTGATACCATCTGTCACCCAGATCACCGGGATGGTGAGGGGTGTGGTTTCTCTTGATAACCATTTGTGTACATCAGCGGGAGATTCGGGGCCATTGTAGAAAATGACACCGGCGGCTCCTTCTTTTGCAGCTTCTGCGGCAGCCTGTCTGTATACTTCCAGGGGATCTGTGTGAGGGTCTGATTCAATATCTTTTACATTGAGCAGCCATATATTATCCGGTTCATTGACAGCGGGCATTATCTCTCCTTTCGCGCTTTTTTCGGCGCTGAATGGCAATGGAATGTACTGTTCAATGGGAGTTAGTGTATTGTTATTGATGGTCAGTGAGCTGGCAGGATCGATGGTCTTGCCTTCGTTGACCGGGAAGGTCTGGAGGTAGCCATTTTCCCCTTTGGGGGTCAGGCCGGCCTGTTTCATTTGGGCAGAGATATAGCCTGCCGCTAATTGTTCGCCGGGGCTGCCGGTGAGGCGTCCTTCCAATTTATCGCTAGCCAGGTAGGTAATATGGGCCTGCAGGTTTCCCAAAGTTTTACGGTCGGCTTTCTTTTGGGCCGTCAGTTGCGCAGATGGCAAAGTGAGCGCCAGCAGCCAGATGGTGTGCTTCACAGTTGTATGCATTTAATATTTAAAGAGGTCAGGTAACGATAGTCAATTTCAGCAAGTGATAATCCGGTATCTAAATTGTTGGTTAGCAAATCACATACCGCGGGATAATAACATTCATATGCTATACGTTGTTTAGATTCCCGGTTCAAATTTATGATGCTGTAGCATAACTATTGTGACGGAAGAGGCAATTATTGGTCCAAACTCGCTGAATTTGGAAAATCAGCCTATTTTTGCGGGGCTTAAACAAAACTAAACTAAAAGCATACCCAAAACAAGTACCGATCATTAGATTATGAAGAACACACCATTTACAAACAAACACATAGCGCTTGGCGCTAAGATGGCACCGTTCGCAGGTTACAACATGCCAATCTCTTATACTGGTATCAACGATGAGCATGCGGCTGTGCGCAACAATGCGGGGGTATTTGATGTCAGCCATATGGGTGAGTTCATGTTAAAAGGAGCGCATGCCCTGGATCTGATTCAAAGGGTGACCAGCAATGATGCCTCCAAACTGACGGCTGGTAAGGCTCAGTACAGCTGTCTGCCTAATGAAGAAGGTGGTATTGTGGATGACCTGCTGGTATACTGCATTGAGGAGAACAAGGTATATATGCTGGTAGTGAATGCCAGTAATATAGAGAAGGACTGGAACTGGATCAGCAAATTCAACACGGAAGGTGTGGAAATGGAGAACATTTCAGAACGTACCTGCCTGCTGGCTATCCAGGGTCCAAATGCTGCGAGCATGCTGCAATCCCTGACAAGCGTAGACCTGGTGAACCTGAAATACTACACTTTTGCCAAGGGTGAATTTGCAGGTGTTTCCAATGTGGTTATCAGTGCTACAGGTTATACCGGTGCTGGTGGTATTGAGATTTATTTTGAAGACAAGGCCGACAATGCAGACAAGATCTGGGATGCCATCTTCGCTGTTGGCGGACCTAAAGGTTTGAAACCCATAGGCCTTGGTGCAAGAGATACCCTGCGGCTGGAAATGGGCTTCTGTCTGTATGGTAATGATATCGATGACCACACATCTCCGCTTGAAGCCGGGCTGGGCTGGATCACGAAATTTACGAAAGAATTTACTTCACGTAGTATCTTTGAAGCGCAAAAGGCTGCCGGTCTGCAACAGAAACTGGTAGGATTTGAAATGGTTGACAAGGGTATTCCCCGTCATGATTATGAGATCAGGGATGCTAATGGTCAGGTAATAGGCCGCGTTACTTCCGGTACGCAATCGCCTACTATGCAGAAAGCTATAGGCCTGGGCTATGTTCAAACACCTTTTGCCGCGCTGGATTCCGAGATATATGTAGCAGTGAGGGATAAGCTATTGAAAGCCAAGGTGGTGAAAGTACCGTTCTTAAGCTAATACACCTTTTTAAAACCATATCGCTATGCCTACAATTCATCTGACTACTGTCATTCGTGCTCCAATGGACAGGGTTTTTGACCTAAGCCGGAGCATCACCCTGCATAAGCGCAGTATGTTGCATTTGCAGGAAGACGCTATCAAAGGCCGTGTAAACGGACTGATTGAAGCTGACGAAACAGTAACCTGGCAAGCTAAACATTTGGGAAAGATCAGACAGCTGACCACCCGCATTACGGAAATGCGCCATAAGGACTATTTCTGTGATGAGATGGTAGAAGGAGACTTTACCTATATGAGGCATGAGCATCATTTCAAGCAAATCGAGAATGCAACGATTGCTATTGATGTATTTGAATTTGGCACCCCTTACGGGCGCCTGGGCAGATGGTTTGAGAAGCTTTACCTGAACAAGTACATGACACAGTTGCTCAAAATGCGTAATGATGCCATCAAGGACTATGCGGAGAGCGAAAAATGGAGAGTAATACTAGATTGATAATGAGCAAAGAAGAAATTGAGTTTCCATCTTTAGAAGTATGTTTATCGCCTGCTTTACTGCACCTGCATGAGGTGAAAGGCAGTATCGTAGTGATTATCGATGTGTTGAGAGCCACTTCCACCATTTGTACAGCATTGTACAATGGTGCTACCAGGGTGATTCCAGTGGCTACTGTGCCGGATTGCATCCGTATCGGAGCCGAACTGGGCGCCATCACTGCCGGCGAAAGAGATGGCCGGGTGGCCGAAGGTCTGGAACATGGCAACTCACCTTTTGAATATTCCCCTGCGTTTATTCAAAACAAAACATTAGTGCTCACTACTACCAATGGCACCAAGCTGCTGCATATGGCTAAGGATGCGGAACAGATCATCACGGGTTCTTTCCCTAACCTTTCTGCTGTGTGCGATTACCTGGTTGCACAAAAGCGCCCTGTAATACTTGGTTGCGCTGCCTGGAAAGATAGGGTGAACTTGGAAGATACCCTCTTTGCCGGAGCTGTGATCAGCCGGATAAAGGAGCATTTTCATATTAATGATGATGCTGCACTGGCTGCCGAAATGCTGTATACCTTCAACAAGGATAACATCCAGGAAATGATGACACAGGCATCGCATTACAAACGTCTTGCGAAGTTTGGTTTACAAAAGGATATTCAATATTGCCTGACTCCGGATGGGGCAAATGTGCTTCCGATCTATAAAAATGGAGAGCTGGTAATTGCAAAATAATTCTTAAAAGTTCCCGGCAATGAAAATCGCCGGGAACTTCTTATTTTATTGAAACCCTTTTCTGTTCAGGGGTTTATTCATGGTACCCCCGTTCACTCCTTCACTGCAACCCTTTTGCCCATCTTTTTTACGATTTTTCTGTGTACTTTTGTGAATTGCCTTCTTGCCATCTGCTAAATATTTTAGTTTTTAACCCGCAAGTGGTCAGAATAAAATAAGGCAAACTGATACTATGTCGCTACCCCAGTTGCTCAAATATGTGTACAATAACGGAACCGATGAGGTAATCCGCAGGGGGAAACGCATATTTGCTACTGGTGGTGTAGAATTGATTGAGGCAGACCCTATCCTGAAATCGGCCACCTTTCGAGTGAAGAGCGATACCCATGCTAACTACTACCGCGTTTCCATCAGCAAATATCATGAGACCAGCAACATGTCTGTGCGCTGCCAATGCCCCTACAACCTGGGAGACATTTGCCGGCATGAGGCGGCTGCTATGTTCCAGTTGCAGGAAATGCTGGATAAGAATCAGTTTGAGAATTTTGAAACTTTGTATAACCAGCAGCATACGCTGGTAAAGATAAAGTCGATTGATATAAAGGCCCTGAAACTCCTGACCTCCAATGACCTGTTCATGGAAGCGGAGAAACTGGCCAAGCAGAGCAAGGCGATCAAGGTGCAGTCAGCGAAAGACGAGAAGGTTGAAGCAATTGTGAAGGAGAACGGTACCGAATACCCTGTAATTCTGCAGCGGAATGAAGAACGTTTCTTTGACACCAGCTGTACCTGCGATGAGTCGGAACATGCTATCTGTAAGCACAAGACCGCCCTTTTCCTGAACCTGCTGAATAATAATGGTCCTTACTATTTTGATAGCCTGCGTAACTGGGATAAGGAGAAAAACAAACTGCTCGCGCTCTATGGTTATTCCCTTAGTGATGACCTGGATGGTAAGTTCACCTTTGCCTATATGGAAGGGAAGCCTTTCCTGCGGGTGCTGGATCCCAGTATCAAAAGAGTGGATGGCCTGACAGCCGGCCGCCAGCCGGCACCGCCCCCTCCTACTGAAACTGCTGTTGTGATAACTCACAGGGTTGGTGTGGTATTTAACGGGAACGAACCCCTGTACCCTTTCTTCAGGATTGACCTGGTAAGCGGGGAAGTGAACGATGAGCAGGATGCCTTCGTATCGCTGGTGAGTAAACTGGATCTGACCAAGTACGTAGATTTCTACCTATATAAAGAACAGGATCGCGATCTCATTACGCCTGTGCGAAAAGTGCAGGGTACAGAAGTGAGCAAGTTCCTGAGCAAGAACTCCCCTTTTGCAGGCATCTGGGAAAACATTACCCACGACAATAACGAATCGGCACTACCTACAGAAACCAAGGAGCTGATGCTGGAATACCTGCATCCCAAGCTCGCCAAACTGTTTCCGCAGATAGCAGCCCATGGTTTATTGTTCCTGCTGCCTAACCGCCAGCAGTTCAAAACCAGGAACCTCCAGACCGTACAGCTGGCAGGTGAAAGGTTGCAGCCTATTTTTAAGACACATGCAGGGAAAGACGTAGTTGAAATTACCTGCCATGTATCTATACAGGGTGAACTGATGAGTGTATCGGACAATGAATGGGATAGTTCTATCCTGTTCCTGAAGAATAAAGTGCTGTACCTGTTCGAAAATCCACAGGATGCACTGCATGTAGAACTGTTCCGCGAACAGGGCCGCCTGCGCATTCCGGTTGCTGAATGGAGTACTTACCTGAAAGATTACCTGTTGCCACTGAGCAAACAGTATAACATCCAATTTGATCATACCCTGCTGGCAGAAGTAGACGATGTGGTGCCGGAGGCAAGGGTATTCCTGCGTGAAGTAGGTGAAACGTTTATTATCCAGCCGGGCTTCGCCTATCACGGGCAGGAAGTGGAGTGGAATGATGATGCAAAGATCACCGTGCAGGAAGGGAATAAGGTGCTGATCATTCACCGTAACAAAGAGGCGGAACAGCAATTCGTAGAAAAGCTGGCCAGCCTGCATACCAGCTTCGCCACGCCTAATAATAACAACTACTTCTTCCTGAGAGCAAAAGAGGCGCTGAAGAACAACTGGTTCTTCCTCTTCTTCGATGCCCTGAAGGAAATGAACGTACGTGTGTTTGGGTTTGAGAACCTGAAAAACTTTAAGTTCAGTGCCTACAAGCCGGTGACCAATTTACAGATCAGCTCCGGCATCGACTGGTTCGATGCACAGATTGAAGTATTGTATGGTGATCAGAAAGTAAGCATCCGCGACATTAAGCACGCGCTGAACAACAAGCAGAACTATGTACAACTGGCAGATGGCTCCCTGGGCCTGCTGCCGGAAGAATGGCTGAAGAAATATTCCCTGCTCTTCAAGATCGGGGAAGAAAAAGATAAAGGTGCGCTGAAACTGAGTAAGTACAATTTCAGTGTGATCGATGAGCTTTATGAGTTCATTGATGATGAAGCGATCCTGTCTGAACTGGAGAGCAAGCGTAGAAAGCTGCTGCAGTTCGACGAGATCCGTAATATTGACCTGCCTTACAACCTGGAAGCTACCCTGCGCCCCTACCAGGAAAGCGGTTTCCAGTGGCTGAACTACCTCGACGAAGTAAAGTGGGGAGGCATCCTGGCAGACGATATGGGTCTTGGTAAAACCATCCAGGCGCTGACTTTTATACAGCACTACAAGAACAAGAACGAAGGTAAATGTATGGCGCTGGTAGTATGTCCTACCACGCTGATCTATAACTGGGAAAATGAGATCAGGAAGTTTACCCCTTCCATGAGATATCATATTCACCACGGTCCTGCCCGACTGAAGGACGCGGAAACCTTACAACAATTCGACATCCTGATCACTACCTACGGTACGCTGCGCAGTGACATCACATTGCTGATGAAACTGGCGCTGGACTATGTAGTACTGGATGAATCGCAGGCTATCAAGAATCCGCAGAGTAAGGTGACCAAGGCCGCGCAATTGCTCAATACCCGCAACAAGCTGGCTTTGAGTGGTACCCCAATGCAGAACAACACTTTTGATATATACGCGCAGATGAACTTCCTGAACCCGGGCATGCTGGGTAGCGTGGATTTCTTCCGCAATGAATTTGCCACACCAATTGACAAGTTCCAGGACGAAGAACGTAAAGATCATTTGCGTAAACTGATCTATCCTTTTATACTGCGCCGTACCAAGGAGCAGGTAGCGAAGGATCTGCCGGAGAAGATCGAGACAGTGATTTTCTGTGAAATGGATGCGGAACAGCGACATATTTATGATGCGTACCGTAATTCTTATCGCAGCAAGATCCTGGGTGTAATAGAAGATCAGGGTATGGAGCGTTCACAGCTCACCATCCTGCAAGGCTTGATGAAGCTGCGCCAGATCTGTGATTCCCCTGCTATCCTGAATGAGGCAGAGCAATATCCTAATCACTCGGTGAAACTGCATGAGCTGACCCGCGAGATGTCTGAAAACATCGGTAATCACAAGGTGCTGATCTTCTCCCAGTTCCTCGGTATGCTGGGGCTGATCAGGGAAAAGCTGCAGCATATGAAGGTACAGTTTGAGTACTTTGATGGTAGCACCAGCACCAGCGAGCGTGAAAGGGCGATCCAGAATTTCCAGAATAACGAAGAATCCCGTGTATTCCTCATCTCCCTCAAAGCGGGTGGTGTGGGTCTGAACCTCACAGCGGCAGACTATGTATATATTGTAGACCCATGGTGGAACCCGGCGGTAGAGCAACAGGCGATAGACCGTACACACCGTATCGGGCAAACGAAAAATATCTTTGCTTACCGTATGATCTGTAAGGATACCGTAGAGGAAAAGATCCTACAATTGCAGGAGCGTAAGAAATCGCTGGTAAAAGAGATCATTGCTGACGATAGCGGTTTTATCAAGAAGCTGACAAAAGAGGATGTATTGTACCTCTTCAGCTAGCAATAATGAGCCAGCCATTTTATAATCAGTACCGGTACGCCAAAGGCGATTCCCATTCCATATAGTAAATTCAGCCAGAACATGGACCCAGCTGCGCCCAGGTAGATTAATGCTACAATGGGTACGGTAAGGACTTTGAGCCACATTGGTGTGTTTTCGCCATGCCAGATGGTTTCCCACAATACCCTGGCATCTGTGATGCTGGGGAAGGCGTGCATAGCGATAGCGAAACCGAAATACAGCATTACGAAATCCAGGAAATTTCCTTCTCCAAGAATGAATACGGGCACTGCTGCGGGAAAAGCGATTGCCAGTCCCAGTAGGGTATTGATAATAAATGGTCCGAGACAGATGAACAGCTGGTGAACCGGGTTACGTACCGGCTCGTGCTTTACATAACCGGCGGGATCTGCCATCTGGAAATATTTCACATCAAATACTGCAACGCCGAAGATCCGGCAGAATAACTGGTGCGCGAATTCATGTACAACAATACCAGGGAAGGTGATGAGGGCGATGTATATACCGGGTACAAAGATCATAAGTTCCTGAGATTAATGTGTTGGGTGATGATGCGATTGAGGGAATCGGCAGGGTGAAAGGAATCAGTGCCCAGGCCGTCCATCTGACTGAGGGCTTCTTTGGCACCAGTTATATCATTGTTGCAATACCTGGCTACGCCGAGTGTGAACAATGTAGTGCTGGAGAGTGGCGATAATTTGTTGGCTTGTTCGGCCAGCGCCAGTGCTTCTTTATCTTTTTTCAGCATGAGCAGTACGATCGCTTTTTCTGCGAGTGCAGATGGCTGTTCATGATTATAGGATAGCCTGCGGTTGCATTCCGCGAGTGCTTCAGTATATTTTTTTTCCTGTCTCAAACTAATAGAGAGAAACTGGGAGGCCCACCAGTTAGTTGGATTTTCATGAACTATTTTAGTGAATATGCTATCTGCTTCCCGGAAGCGGTTATCCATGAAATACCCTGTTCCTTTGGAGAATTCCTGGTGCTGTTTATTATCTTTCAACCACATTTCCCGGACAGATTCAACTTCTTCTTCCAGGTCAGGGTTCATTTTATAAGTGGGTTTTTTATCCAGCTCATTTAAGATTGCAATGGCCTGTTCGAGTTCTCCATTGAAATAATAGGCCCTGAGCAGGTGTACTTTGGATTTTTCATGTGCAGGATAAAGGTGTAGTACCTGGTAAAACGCTGCCCGGGCGGATATAAACTCCCTGTTATCCGCAAAGTCAAGTCCTTTCTCGAAAGTGATGGCTGCTTTGAACTGATCTTTGAATTTATAGACAGAAAGGGCGAAGAGGATACCTAAGCCAATCGCGCCCAGTAAGATGTTCTTTTTTAACGGGTAGCGGCTAAATCGTTTCCGGCATGTTTTACACAACTTCACCGGGTAGCCGGGTTCATAATCCGGGCTATTACATTGGAAACAGGCATCTGGAATATCCTGTTCTTCTTCAGTAGGGGCATTCTCGTTCATAGGTGTATAAACAGATTAAGCGGCAAAAGTTATATATTAAAATTCATTTTACAAAAAGGGGGGGGATTGTGTCCTTTGGGATTTAATTATACCTGCTGCCGGCTATCGCCTGCCCTGGTAAAGCCCGGGGAGAATTGGCGTGTTTTGAATGGAATGGTTTTTTTGGGAATATTTTAACCCTTTCTTTTACTCCTATTCCATTAAATTTGCCTAATATTCTTTTTCAAGACTTATACTTAAACATGAAGAAAATATTCTTTACGCTTGGATTACTGGGGCTTTCTTACGGAATTTTTGCCCAGGACAACGCTGCCGGCACATTAGTTTCGACAAAAGCAAAGAGTGCTGCACAACATTCCAAGGATTTTCTGGTGATCGAATTTGGTTATGTTGGTCTGACTGGTACGGGTGCCAGCAACCTGGATACTAAGTTTAACCGGACTCTCAATGTTGCCCTGATGTACGATATTCCGCTGACAGGAAGTAATTTCAGCCTGGCTCCTGGTATTGGTATTGGGAATGATAACTACATTTTCAATAACATGGTGCTGGATATAACTAATACAACAGCTCCTACCAGGACAGCTACTGATGCGTATAAGAAATCAAAACTGGCTACTACCTACCTGGAAATCCCATTGGAACTGCGTTTCCGCCAGGTACCAGATAATGCTAATAAAGGTTTTAAAGCGGCTATTGGTCTGAAAGCAGGTTACCTGATGAATGCGCATACCCGTACTATAGGCAATGTGACTGGTTTCAAAGTAATTGAAAAAGAAAGTAGTAAGTACTGGTTTAATACCTTCCGTTTTGCGGGTACTGCAAGAATTGGTTATGGTAACTGGGCTTTGTTCGGTACTTATGCGCTGAATAGTTTATTTAAGGATAACAATACATATTCTGTGAATTCTTATTCCTTTGGGATTAGCGTGAGCGGTCTGTAATTGTACCTGGTATAATAATATTGTAGCGGTCTGGCCTTGTGGTCAGACCGCTACGTGTTTTTAATAAGTTTGTTTGCTCGATGAATGGCGTAATTCTGTCTTTGTTGCAGGGAGATTTGCCAGTGGTTTTAGTTTCCTGTAAAGACGGGTTTTCTTTTTTCTATAAATGCTTTGATACCTTCTTTGTTGTCTGAGGTATTGCCGGCTATTTCCTGGCAGTAAGCTTCATAATCCAGTACGGTATCCAGGTCTTCAGTCATTCCTGTGGTTAGCATTTTCTTTAATAATGCAATGGCTTTGGTCGGTGCATTGGCATAGAACAAAGCTTCTTCCTGTACGACCTGATCCAGCTCCTCTCCTTTTACTACTTTATTGACCAGGCCCAGTTCCTTTGCCTCGGCAGCGGAGAGTTTAGTGGCTTTGGTAGCCAGCTCAAAAGCCCTGTGGTAGCCGACGGTACGGGGTAGAAAATAAGATGACCCGGAGTCCAGCACAAGCGCAATATTGATAAAGATCTCGATCAGCGAAGCGGTTTCGTTTGCAATGATCAGGTCGCATGCCAGTGCCAGGGAGCATCCTGCGCCGGCGGCAACACCATTGAGTTTGCAGATAATGGGTTTGGGCATATTGCGGATAGCGCGGATAATGGGATTATATCGTTTGTGCAGGGAGTCACTCAGCTTGCGGTCACCTGCTTCCATGGCGGCTTTCAGGTCTTGCCCGCTGCAAAAGGCTTTGCCTGCACCAGTAAGAACAACGGCTCTTACCTGCGGATCTTTTTCTACCTGTTTCAGGGCTTCCTGCAGTTCATAGCTTTGTTCATCGTTAAATGCGTTGTAAACGTCGGGGCGATTGAGGGTGATGGTGGCGATGTGGTCTTGTACGTGGAGGAGGATTGTATTCATTGGGGGAATGTTTTTGGGAAAAAAGAGGTTGTCTCAGGATGAGGAATTGTTTAGATCATTATTGAGACAACCTCTATTTGAATTATAAAGTTTCGGAGAGCCAGCTGAAGAATTCACGCTGCCATACCAAAGCATTTTGTGGCTTCAGTACCCAGTGGTTTTCTTCGGGGAAGTAGAGCAGTTTGCTCCTGATACCTTTCAGCTGGGCGAGCTGGAAGGCCTGTAAACCCTGCTCGATTGGAACGCGGAAGTCCACACCGCCCTGGATAATAAGGATCGGTGTATTCCATTTGTTCGCATACTCGCTTGGGTTGAATTGCTTGTAAGCATTTGCATTTGCCGGATCGAAGTAAGCCCCAATATCCCAGTTGGCGAAGAACAGTTCTTCGGTAGTGCCATACCAGCTCTTCAGGTCAAAGAGACCATCGTGAGCGATGAGGGTTTTGAAGCGGTTTTCGTGTACGCCTGCCAGCATGTATACTGAGTAGCCGCCATAGCTGGCGCCAACAGCACCGAGTCTGCTCTTGTCTACATAAGCTTCTTTGCTTACATCGTCGATGGCGCTCAGGTAGTCGCGGATGGGCTGACCACCCCAGTCTTTACTGATGCTAGCATTCCATTCTACACCATGACCTGGCATCCCACGGCGGTTAGGAGCCACGATGATATAGCCTTGGGAAGCCATGAGCTGGAAGTTCCAGCGATAGGAATAGAATTGGGAAACTGCAGATTGAGGGCCACCCTGGCAGTAGAGCAGGGTTGGATATTTTTTGTTAGGATCGAAGTTAGGCGGATAGATCACCCAGCTTAGCATGTCCTTGTTGTCGGTGGTTTTGGTCCAGCGCTTTTCTATTTTACACATGGCGGTGTTGTCATAGAAGGCTTTGTTTACGCTGGTGAGTGGGGTGACAGTGCCTTTGGGCAGGGCTACGGTAAAGAGCTCTGCGGCGTGGTTCATATCGGTACGTGTTACTACCAGGGTATTGCCTGCCTGGCCTACGATACCGGAGATGTCGAAGTCGCCGCTGGTTACCTGGCGAATGGTTTTGGTGCCCAGGGTGAGCTCGTGCAGCTGTTCGGTGCCTTTGATCACTGCGAGGAAGTAGAGTTGTTTGCCATCTTTACTCCAGTGGAAAGAGGCAACGGTATTATCCCAGTCTTTGGTGAGATTGGTTTTGGTGCCGGTGCTGCGATCCAGGATGGTGATATCGTTTTTATCGGATTCGTATCCGTCGTGAGCCATGGAAAGCCATGCGAGGGATTTACCATCAGGGCTGAAAACAGGGCTTACATCGTAGCCTTTGTTTCCTTCAGAGAGGTTTTTAGTGCTTTTGTCAGCGAGGTTGTATTCGTAAATTTCGGTATTGGTGCTGAGGGCGTATTCTTTGCCCGCCTTTTTCTTGGAGACGTAGATGATGCTTTTGCTATCGGGGCTCCAGATCATATCTTCTGCACCGCCGAAGGGCATAGTTGGACAATCGTAAGGCTCGTTTGGCATGATATCTACGGGTGTACCGATCTTTCCATCTTCGTAGGTGGCGTAGAAAACGTGTTGGAAGTTGCCATCTTCCCAGGTATCCCAGTGGCGGTAGTTCAGGTTATCGTAGATCTGCACGTTTGATTTCGGCAGGTCTGCGTAGTGGTCTGCGCCGCTTATTTTCTGGATCTTTACTTCCTTGGAGAAGAGGATATATTTGCCATCGGGAGAGATGCGGATGTTTGAGAGGGCTTCTTCGCCATGTGTTTTTTGTGTAGGGTTGCTGCCATCGGCATTCATTTCCCAATATTGCCCTTTCAGGGAATAGCCGATTTTATTGCCGGGCCGGGCGCTTACGTCTCCTTCGCCACCTGGGGAGGTAGTGAGCTGCGTAGCAGCGCCACCGGCCACAGGAATGGACCAGAGATTTTTCTCGCCTTTATTGTCGGCGACGTTATAGTTCGTCACCCCAAAAATTACAGACTTTCCATCTGCCGTAACTGATTCCCCGCTCACTCTGCCCAGTTGCCAGAGCCGTTCAGGTGTCATTTTCTCCTGGGCCATTGCCATAGTTGTGATGAATAGTGATGTTAACAAAAGAGGTTTATGCATGTTCAGATTTTGTTTGGACGCTAAAATTATGGAAAAATGTTAGTCTGAGGGCTTTTCTTACCTTTGCCAAAATTATTACAGACATTGATTGAGAAAAAACAAATTGTTGAGCAGGAAGAGCGGGTGGTAATAGTGGGGTTGATACATAAGGAGCAAAACAACGAGCGCCAGGTACAGGAGTACCTGGATGAGTTGGTGTTCCTGGCGGAGACGGCCGGCGCTGTGACTGTGAAGAGGTTTACCCAAAAGCTGCAACACCCTGACAGAGCAACTTTCGTAGGAAAGGGAAAGCTGGAAGAAATAAGAGATTTTGTACAAGGTAGAAATATCAACCTGGTCATTTTCGATGATGAACTGACGGGTTCCCAGATATCTAATATACAGGATGTATTGAAAATCAAGGTGATAGATCGTAGTGACCTGATCCTGGATATTTTTGCCCGCAGGGCTCGTACTGCGCAGGCGAAGGTGCAGGTGGAGCTGGCACAGTATCAATATATTCTGCCAAGGCTGAGGGGTATGTGGAGTCACCTGGAGAGACAGGGAGGTGGTATAGGTAGCAGGGGGCCGGGTGAAACGGAGATAGAAACGGACCGTCGTATTGTGAAGGATAAGATCTCATTATTGCGTAAGCGACTGGGTGAGATTGATAAACAATCACTTACGCAGCGCAAGGATCGTGGGGAGTTAATTCGGGTGGCACTGGTGGGCTATACCAACGTGGGGAAGAGTACGATCATGAATACGCTGAGTAAGAGTGAGGTATTTGCGGAGAATAAGCTGTTTGCCACTTTGGATACGACAACCCGTAAGGTGGTGTTTGAGCAGACGCCTTTTTTGCTGAGCGATACGGTAGGGTTTATCCGTAAGCTGCCGCATCATTTGGTGGAGAGCTTTAAGTCTACGCTGGATGAGGTAAGGGAGAGTGATATCCTGTTGCATGTGGTGGATATTTCGCATCCGCAGTATGAGGACCAGGTAGAGGTGGTGAATCGCACATTGCAGGAGTTGAAGGCGTTTGACAAGCCGACTATAATGATCTTTAATAAGATGGACCTGTATGAGAAGAATACCTTTGATCAATGGTTGGCGGAAGATGTGAAGCAGGATATTTTGAATCAGCTGAAGACGGATTGGGAGACCAGGACGCAGGGGAATTGTGTGTTTATTTCTGCAATTGAGAGGAGGAACCTGGAGGAGTTGCGGAAGACGATTATGGAGAAGGTGGTGGAGTTGTACCGGGTGAGGTATCCTTATAAAACGGAATTTTTCTATTAGCATATGGGAAAGACGTATACATGGCACCGGTTTGCCGATCCGGGGATTGGTGAAAAGGATCTGACAGTACTGGAGGTAGAGGGGAAGAAGATCTCTTTTACGCGGTATGAGGGTGCTTTGTATGCGTTTGCTTATAAGTGTCCGCATGCGAGCGGGGTGATGGTGGATGGTTGGGTAGATGAGGATGGGAATGTGGTGTGTCCGTTGCACAGGTATAGGTTTAGTGTGAAGAATGGGCGGAACACCAGTGGGGAGGGGTATTTTCTGAAGACGTATCCGATTGAGGTGAGGGAGGATGGCTTGTATTTGGGGTTGGAGAAGACGGGGTTGTTTGGGTGGTAAGTTGTCAGGTTGGTGGTCTGCAGGATTGCATGGTATTTTGGTGCCTGTTGTCAGGGTGTTAAATTTCCATTAAGGACCTTGGTAATTAGCTTCAGCGATGTAATATTTGCGCATGTCTGATAACTTCTCTGAGAAGAAGATAAGCTGGTGGATCATTGGCCTGCTTATTTTTATGCATATAACAGGATTGTCTGTTACTATTATGGAGCCCGATGGTGCATTGTATGCTGGTATTGCGAAGTATATGGTGCAGCATCATGATTATCTGAATTTGTTTGCGGATGGTCAGGAGTGGCTGGATAAACCTCATTTTCCTTTCTGGATGATGGCTTTAAGCTATCAGATTTTCGGTTTTACAACATTTGCTTACAAGTTACCTGCTTTCCTGTTTTTGATGATGGGGGTATACTTTACGTATCGTTTTGCTTTTGACCTGTATGGGGATAAGGTGGCGCGGTGGTCGGTATGTATATTACTGACGGCGGAGCATTTGGTGATATCCAGTACGGATGTGCGGGCGGAGCCTTATCTGACGGGTTTGATCATAGGGGCTGTTTACTTGTTATATAAGCGGCGTTTGTTGTTGGGGGCATTGTTGACGGCATGTGCGGTAATGACGAAGGGGCCGTTTGCGTTAGTGCCGGTGGGGTGTGCGATAGCGGGGCAGTATATTTTTACGAAGCAGTGGAGGGAGTTGTTTCATTGGCGGTGGTTGGTAGTGGGGGTATTGGTGCTGGTGTTTATTACGCCGGAGTTGTTTGCATTGTATCAGCAGTTTGACGCGCATCCGGAGAAGGTGGTATTTGGGCGGACGGGGGTATCTGGTATCCGGTTTTTCTTTTGGGATAGTCAGTTTGGGCGGTTTATGAATACGGGGCCGATCAGGGGATCGGGGGATCCTTTGTTCTTTTTCCATACGGTATTGTGGGCATTTTTGCCGTGGTCGGTGATGTTGTATGCGGCGGTGGTACAGTTTATCAGGAAGCGGGAGGTAGCGGTAGAGTTTTATTGTATCAGCGGAGCCCTGAGTACGTTTTTGTTGTTTAGTATGTCGAAGTTTCAGTTACCGCATTATCTGAATATCATTTTCCCATTTTTTGCGATACTCACGGCGCAGTATATACTTTCGCTAAATAAGCCTAAATTTTTTGTTATTACGCAGCGGGTGATCATGAGTGTCATGGCGGTGGCGATAGTGGGATTATGGGCTTTATACCGGCCTCAGATCAATTATGTATTTGTGGGGTTGATAGCGGGTGTGATGGTGTTGTTTTTTGTGGTGAAGGAGGAGCGGGTATTTTTCAGGACTTGTTTGATGTCGGTGGTATTGAATTTGTTTTTGAACGGGATGTTTTATCCGGATGTATTGGGGTATCAGAGTGGGAGTTCGGCTGCGTTTTATGCGAATGAGCATTTGAGGGGTGGGGCGGTGTGTATGTATAAGGAGAATTCTTATGCGTTTAATTTTTATCTGGATGCGCCGGTGTTGAGGTCGGATACGTTGATGCAGGTGCCGGTGTTGTTGTATACGACGAGGGAGGCGATGGATAGTTTGAAGGTAAGGGGGCGGGATTGTGAGGTGTTGAAATCGTTTCCGAGGTTTCCGGTGACGAAGCTGGATGGGGAGTTTGTAAATTTTTATACGCGGAAAAGGGCTGTGGGAGAGCGGTTGTTGGTTTTGGTAAAATAATTTTCAAAAAATATTTTGCGGAAATAAAAGTTTGTCTATCTTTGCAATCCCGAAACGGGGAAAACATTCCTCCTTAGCTCAGTTGGTTAGAGCATCTGACTGTTAATCAGAGGGTCTCAGGTTCAAGTCCTGAAGGGGGAGCGAAAAAAGGGAAGGCTAGCAGTGATGCTGGCCTTTTTTTATGGGAATCATTTTCCTGGTTGGTGAGAATGGGCTTTATGTGCTTTTGATTTTAATCTCAGTACCACTTAACATTTTAAGTTCAGCAAGGTCTGACGGATCGTTAAGTTTAATAAGAAAAGCCATAAAAGAACGGCCAGAAACTGATTGCCCCTTTTCAATTTCTAAGATGTATATGGTCTTTTCCCCCATTTTAGTGATAAAACTTATTAGGTTACCAATGGTAACAGTTCCTTCGAGTAGCTTTCCTAACACAACAATCCCTTTATTATCTCTACTATTAAAAGCATCTGTTACCTGAAATTTGCCGGTTATTTGCATATCTGTTTTAGTATTGGCAGTTTTTATGAAGAAAAGTGCTTTATAGGCACAAACTTCTACCGTATTTTTGATAACACACTATTTTTTTAGTGTCTAAACCATCCTTATGCATCTGAATAGATGTTCATTGCTGTTATTGCTTTGCATAATCAGCATTGGCCTTAAAGCACAGCAAAGTAATACCCTTTGGGATAACAGGCTCAAAATGTTTGTTTACGATTTTGTTGAAAAGCCCCCTACCTTCCCGGGAGGAGAAATTGCGATGGTAGAATTTCTGCGTAAAATAAAATATCCCAAAGATCAGGAGGATTTGCAAAGTAGCCTTAAGCTATCGAAGCTAATTCACCCCCTTTAGAAAACCTTCCAACTCCCCCTCATAAATATTCGTCCTTACTATCTTCCCTTCCCTATCCACCAATACATTCGCCGGAATCACCCCCAGCTTCAGGTATTGCGCCAAAGGCGAATCGACAGCTTTCAGATCACTTACCTGCAACCATGGCAACTTATCATTGATCATTGCAATCTTCCAGGCTTCTGATCCCTGATCCAATGAAAACCCTACCAACTCTACATCTTTTTCTTTAAAAGAAGCGGTCATTTTTTTGAGATTCTCATTCAGCTTCCTGCATGGCCCACACCAGCTGGCCCAAAATTCGATCAGGGTATATTTGTGCTTGCTGAAAAAATCTTTATCCAGCACTATTTTATTTAAAGCAGTATCAATAGTATTAGTAACCGGGAACATACCTGGCGCTGTTTGGGCAATTTCTGTTTTTGCCTGTTCTTCTTTCTTGTCATCCTTGCTCGCTATCATACGGCTATAGAAGTTCTTACCATAATAGGAATTTTTGATATTGTCAGAGAATGAACTGTAGACATCCATGTAATTAGCATAAGAAAAATCCGGGGCCCCCACCAGAATGTATGCTGCGATATAGCTGTTGGGATGATCCGCTGCAAATTGATGGTAGAATGCGACTATCTTTTTGTTTGCTGCTTTGATGGCAAAAGCGTAATACAGCGCACTGTCAGGGTTGGTTGTATGCTGCGCCGCCTCGTTTAGTTGGTTGCGCTCCTGTACCAATTTGGCTTTGTTGTCATAGAATTTTTCCCAGGTATTGTGGAAGGTGGATTTTGTTTTAATCTCCTGCTCGTAGGTGGCGTGAGTACTATCTATGTCTTTTTTTACAAGCGTAAACAGATAGCTGCTGCTATCCAATAGAATTAAATTGCCACCATACTTGTATTCAATAAAGGCGGAAGAAGGATAGGGTATTTCTCCTTCCATGTGAAAGGCGTTGTTGTGTATCCTGACTGTATCTTTTCTTACAAGATTACCAAAATTAAGAACAATGATATCACTATCACCAACATCGTTTTTTGAGGGTTTGGCGTGGGTGTTGTCTATGTGGCCTTCAATGCGGAACTTTAATTGGGCAGAAACGTTGATGGAACAAAGGCCCAGCAGGCATAAACAAAGTAGACAGGTACTGTGTTGAAGTAGGGTAAATAAACGTGAACGGGTCATAAATGGTAATAGGTTATCGTGGCTGAATTAGTTACGTGGAATAAATTTGAAGATTTAAATCATTTCAGGAGCGCAAAGAAATCAGGTCAAACAAATCAAATCAAAACAGGCACACGCTTGCTACCTGGCATCAGGTTAAACCCCTTGTTCGCAAGGTAAAAAATAAGATTAAGCGAAAATGTTAAAGTTGTTTTGTCGCAAGTGCACCGTGTAATTGTCGTACTCCTACCCTATTCTTATTTTTAAAGAGACTTACTTTTAGGGTAATAAAATCCTAAGCTATGCGGAAGATAATTGTAACTACATTTCTGACCATGGACGGCGTGCTTCAGGCACCCGGCGGACCGCAGGAAGATCCTGCTAATGGGTTTATATGGGGTGGCTGGCAATTTGGATATGGCGATGAGCAGACAAAGAATGTATTAACTAAAATCATGGAGCAGCCATTTGATTTATTGCTGGGGCGAAAAACGTATGAAATATTTGCATCTTACTGGCCTTATAATGGCGATAACCCAATCGGTGAGAAGTTTAATCAGATTAATAAATACGTAGTGGCGACTACGCCTGTTGACACTTCCTGGGCGCATTCTGTATTGATCAGTACTGATATTGTTAATGAGCTGAGGAAATTGAAGGAGCAGGATGGTCCTGATTTACTGGTACACGGTAGTGGCCGCCTGGTGCAGACACTATTTGAGAACCATCTGGTGGACGAATTGTACACATGGATACATCCGATCACATTGGGGAAAGGAAAGAAATTATTTGCTGAGGGAACTGTGGCACAGCAGTGGAAAATGACAGCGTCAGTGATTTCAACTACGGGCGTAATTATTGCGAAGTATGTGCCGGATGGGGAGGTGAGGTTAGGATCGTATGTTTCGAATGAGGTTAGTGAGGCGGAGATGAAAAGAAGAGAGAAATGGATAAAGGAGGAGGGTGATCTTAAAAAAGTTGGCCTGATATAAGATCAGAATAATGGAGCATCTGCTCTTACTGCATGATCATCCAATGATAAATCAGCTTTGAACAGTTCTTTTAATTGCGGAATGATCTCTGCACGGTTTACTGTACAAGGATTACGTCTAATGGTCATATAATGTTCTCTTGTAACCCTTTCTACCAGTTGTTGTACGCTTACCAGATTCAACTCTTTACTTAGTTTTATGGTAATCCATCCACTGGATATGCACAATGCCAGGCCTGTAAAGCCATATAGCGGAGAAAAGAAAATGGTAACCATACTGGCCAGGGTCGCTAATATCTGAAAAGTGGATAACCACATTTTGGGCTCGAGTAAGTGGGTTTTATATCCAAGCGCAGTTTCGAACTTTTTTACCAGCTTACGCCGATGTTTGCGGGGAAATACCTTAGCTAGCTTTGTATCAGGTTTTACAGCATTTTTTTCCCAATGCTGTGTAGCGATAATAGCCTTCCGAACCTTATAAAAAGCCTGCTGTGTAGTGCAGTCATTTACATGATTACCTTCTATTTTATTGACAATCACATCGCAAAGTTCGCCGAAGGTTTTTACATGTTTGTTATCTGTTTCCGTGAACTTTATGTGAAAGGAGGTTTCAATTTTCGACAGCATATCATTGAGGTCCGCTATATCTATGTCGATTAGTTCATCAGATTCCATGTTTGGATAAATTTTAATTGAAAGGAGCGTCTCTTGTTAAGGAAGATTCATGCAGCTCAAATTCTTTTATAAACATTTCCTTTATTTTTTGAACGATTTCTTCCTCATTTACAACAGCTGGAGTGCGTCTTACATCATTGTAGTTTTCTTTTGCAATCTTTTTTGCCAGTTGTCCAACGGTTTTTACCGTCAGTTTTTTACGTGGTAATCTGGATAACGAGATGCCTAAGAGAGAAACAATAACTCCTGCCAGACCTTTTAAAAATACACAGAATAATGTAACTATGGACACCAGCAAGGCCAGGCGGGATAAAAGTAATAACCAAGGCCGCTGTTGAAGGAGCTGAACTTTAAAACCTAATTTGGTTTCGAAGTTTTTGATCAGCTGATATCTGTGTTTGCGGGGGAATATTTCCTCCAGGCTGGTATCAGTGCTAAGTGCTGCGTCATACAATTGCGCATCTTTGATGGCTTTCCTGATCCTGTAAAAAGCCTGCTGTGAAGTACAGTCTTTGGTGGCTTTTTCTTCCAGTTTATGGACTATGTGGTCACAGAGGTCGCCAAATGTAAGGATTTTGAGAGTCTCATCGGAACCGAACGTGAATTCTAATGATTGTTCAAGTTTCGGTAAGAATAATTCGATGTCTATTGAATCAATGTCTTGCAATTCAAGGTATGCGGGCTCCTTAGATTCAAACATGTCATAGGTATTTGGAGGCCAAAATTACGTAATTTGGCTTAGTCGTGTATGATGATTTTGGTTGGGTTTATCTGCCTCATACCTTTCTGTTCTGTGTGCAATAAGGAGGATTCGCACACAGATGGGGCACTCAAATTATAATTACCCCATTTACACCAGGTACCATGGCGTTGAATACGGACACAGGAAATCCTTAAAAGCGCCTCTTTTATTCCATACCAGGCTTAAGTACCCCAATGCAACTATGAAAATAGACTTTGCAATTTCAGGTTTATACCCCGAGAATGGCACCAATAACAGGAATATAAACATCAACCATATAGGAGTTCTGTTCAATATCGACATGGTAAGTGCTGTGATTGCAATGAGTGGCAGAAAAACTGAAGCTACACCCGGTGTATGCGGTTCTGTCAACGCCATTGCAGAAACAAAGCTCAGAAACAATGCTACCAGTGAGGCTTTTATGCGTAACATACCAGGTACTGCCCTTTTGATAGGCGTAAAGACGGGGTCGGTACCCTCACGATAGACTTCCGCACCTTCCAGCTTGAGAAATGATTTATCATACTGAATTCCGAAAGGAATTTCAGTTGATTTGCCAGGAAGTAGCAGGGAGGAAGATTTTGTAAATGAATCTATTTTGTGGCCGCTCCTGTCATATACACTAAAGTGCAGATGAATGCTTGCAGGGATGGTGCCGGTATTTTGACATCCTACGATGTATGCACTTCTTGTGCTGATAGTAGTATACCAGTTCTTTTGTATGTAGATGCGCCCACCTTGGGTAATTCGACCAGTATAACCGGTATCATGGCGGTGTTTATCGCGGTGTTGGTATTGTTTTAACTTGTATATTTTGAAACCGGGTATATTCAGACGCATAGGTTAAGGATTAAGTATAATTTACAAAACAACATAATATTTTCAGATTTAAAAATTAAACATATACATGGCTGGCATGCTCGAATAGCTGATTATTTCATGTTTATTAGGCTGTTTTTTTGAAAGGATACACTTTTCTGCATTGAGTGTAAAGATCCGGCAAAAGTGGATGCGGGATCCCTGGTGCGGCGCTGTGCTGCGTGCTCTATCATTTATCCGGCATTAACCATTAGATGTAGAACAAATTGATTTCACTAAGCAGCCATCCGATCGGTGATAAAATCAGTTTTGATTGAAGGATATCAGCCTTCGCAGCAGCGGCTGTTTTGAGGCTTTTTTGATGAAGCCATGAATCGGACAAGAAAACCGATAATATGGCATGTTACTTGGGCTTTCCCTAATCTAATATCGAAGTAACTTTAATTATCACAAAACTCTAAACAAAACAGGTATATGGGTAAGATTATAGTTAAAGACGGAACAGAGATTTATTACAAAGATTGGGGTACCGGACAACCTATCGTATTTCATCATGGTTGGCCTTTATCTTCTGATGACTGGGATTTACAGATGATGTTCTTCCTGGAGAAAGGTTACAGAGTAATTGCGCATGACCGCAGAGGCCATGGTCGTTCTACACAGACAGCTACAGGAAACGAAATGGATACTTATGTAGCAGATGTAGCAGAACTGACAAAAGCACTGGATCTGAAAGACGCGATTCATATTGGTCACTCAACCGGTGGTGGCGAGGTAATTCGTTATGTTGCGAAACATGGTGGTAACGGTCGCGTAGCGAAAGCTGTGCTGATCAGTGCTGTTACTCCTATCATGGTGAAAAATGACAACAATCCTGACGGTGTTCCATTATCAGTATTCGATGAAATTCGCGAGAATACTGCTACCAACCGGACACAGTATTTCCATGATTTTCCGACTCC
The DNA here is from genome assembly GCF_034424315.1 of Chitinophaga sancti. Taxonomy (GTDB): domain Bacteria; phylum Bacteroidota; class Bacteroidia; order Chitinophagales; family Chitinophagaceae; genus Chitinophaga; species Chitinophaga sancti. Next base: position 5,350,719 of record NZ_CP139972.1, on the reverse strand, counting down.
ATTCTTTGGTTACAATCGTGAAGGTGCGGATGTAAAGCAAGGTGTGAAAGATAATTGGTGGAGACAGGGTATGATGGGTGGTATTAAAGCTCATTATGACTGTGTCAAGGCTTTCTCTGAGACAGATTTCACTGAAGATCTGAAAGCGGTAGAGGTACCTGTACTGGTATTGCATGGTGAAGATGATCAGATCGTACCTTATAAGACGACTGCGCTGGCGGCGGCGAAGCTGTTGAAGAATGGCAAGCTGATTACTTATCCGGGTTTCCCGCATGGTATGCCGACGACAGAGGCGGCTACAATTAATAAAGATATATTAGCATTTATTAAGGGATAATAGACGAATCAAGTCCAATAAATGAGAAAAGACAATCAGCAATGGTTGTCTTTTTGTGTTTTTGGGTATAGGTGCGACGGCGAGGCGGGCTTGTAGTGTTATAGAAGCGATATAGAATAGTTATAGAACGAATATAGAATGAGTATAGAATGCTTAAACAATGCTTATAGAAACTATTTGTTTAGCTGATGTTTTTTTAACCCAATGAGAAGCCGGGCAAGTATTTTTTTGAACGAAGGGGTTAAATTTTTGTGTAATATACAGCATGGAATATACTTTAGAAAAGTCATACTGGAATGATGCGGATTTTGAGCAGATGGGCTGGGGTGATGTGACAATTTACCAGATGGCGATGACGGGAGACCTGGAATTTGATATCGATTATATTTTCAAGTGGAATGAACCGGAGCTGAAGGGATTTATGTTTACTTTCTGGATAGCACCCTGTACCCTCGTATTTAGGCAGATCAGGGAACTAAGATTTGATATGGATGTGGTGAGAAGCGAGGGGTTCCGGATTGACTATATAGAAAGATCGGGTGATCACTGGACGATAGTAACCCGTAATGGGGAGCTGTCTTTTATCAGTGAAGCTTATGAAATGTTTGTGCGACAGCAGCCTATGCTGCAATACAAATCATCTATCGGTTTAGAAAGAGGCGGCTATTCACTGGATAGAGTTACTGATCAGCATAATCCTTATTGGAATACTGAAGCATATATTGAGAAAAGGAAAAAAGAGGCAGAGTTGTATGGATTTGCTCAAAAATGTAAACAGAAAAAGTTAGATCTGGAAGCATTGGAGGAAAGACGTTTGATTGGAGAGATCGATACCCTGGAATTTTTGCGTTTAAGGAGGGAGCTGCAGATGGCGATTGATGGGTATGGATATTGGTTGAAAGGAACGCAGTTTGAGAATACTTAAATTTAGAATGCTTAGTTTGAATTATTAGCTTGAATTAATTCACCAGTTTGCAAATATCATTGATCACTATTTCATTGATAGAAGCATCTGCTTCTTCGGGAGTCATTCCATTCATACCTGTATCCCCTATCCTTGCTCCAAATACAGTCACCGTCCATTCGGCAATTTCAGGCTGGGTGTTTGTATGCTGTAGGGTTGCTTTGCAGTTTTCCAGCTCCTGTATCACTCTTTCCCTTCCATAGCGTTTAACACATAGCCGGATGTACATTTCGTGGATTCTCGAGCTCCAGGATTCCACATTATCCAATTGTGGTTTTAAGATATTGATAGCCGAGTCGATCTCATTGACTTGCTCATTCGCATAAGCCCCCAGCATGGCGGTATTGACAGAAATCTGGCAATAATCATTCATGTCTGAAGTTTCATAGAGGCGTTCTTCCAGTTCGGCGGGGTAGTCTGCTATTATTTCCCTGAATGCATCTGTAACATCTTTTCCCTGGCTTTTTAGCGCCTGTGCTCTTCTTGTGAGGATAATCAACTTTGGAGGAGCATAAATCTCAAAATCGTGCTGCATATAGGCAAAAATGCCGGTTTGTATGGCCGTTGTATCCAAAGCGTAACTAATCGTCTCTACGGTATCGCCGTGTACAATGACAGAATCGCTCTGATGGTATAGGGTTTCCAGCAGTTCATAATCGAAGGAGAACACTTCTTCCGGAGGGCTGGAAGTGTGTCCACAGGCTATGAGGATTCCAAAGAAAGGCAGCAGGTAGAGGAATTTCATGGCGCGAAGATAAAGGGGCCGTATCAAAAGTGATCTGAATAGCCTGAGAATTCAATAAATGAGATCTCTTTCCATCAGTTACTTTCAATACGGCCTCTTTTTATTTCATGTACAACTTATCTAAGAATAGGTATCTGGCTCTGTAAGTATCTGTTTTCAGCTCGCTCTTCACATTGATATCCATATAGTGGATCTGCTTACTGTCTTTGAGGATGGGTTGCCATTCTGGTAGGCCATTGCCATTTGGATTGCCTGTTTTAATGAAATTAGCAAAGTAATCCAGCATGGTTGCGGATACTTTGTTGTCGTCGGCAGTCCAGGCATATACTTTATTGCTATACAGGTTGCCGAGGGCATATTCAATTTCGGATGCGTGGGAGGCGCCAACGGCAGGGTATTTAGGTGGTGCAGGTTTGGCATTGTTTCCTTTCTGAACGCCACCGGCCAGGCCTGGGGTTGCATTGCCCATTTTAGGGGTCATAGCCGGACGGATCCGTGAAAATACATACCTGTATACTGGCTGACCACTGGTTTTAGCCTGAAGGTCTGCCCATTTCCAGGTGCTGTAGACGATAAAACGATCGCTGGCTAATGCGGTGGCAGAGCGGATGGTTTCTTCTTCGCTACCGGCCGGGTACAATTCCAGTATTCCGGCAGCTTTATCGCCAAAGGTCTGGTTCAGTACCTTTTTATAGTTATCAGGAGTAGGTGCTTCTGCTCTCATGATAGCCTGGAAGGGCACTTCTGCGGAGTTCCATCCTACCAGCAGGGGAACCTTTGCCTGCTCGCCTGCTTCAAAGATTTCAGGCAGAGAGCGGGGAATGAGGTAACCATCGATCGTAGCGGAGGAATAAGGTGTCGCCACTGAAAATACAGAATCCAGCAGTTTTTCAGCAGGAATAGCCCTGAGGGCTTCCAGTGTATTGGCATTCATTTTTTCCGCGAATGCTGTACCGTGTGTTTCCGCTTCTTCCAGGGGAACCGGGTACAGGGTTGGGTTGATGGCAGCGCCGCTTTCCCCTATTGCACCTGCAATGAGTTCTTTGGACAGTGGGGAGGCCATTTGTACGGATACGGATATAGAGCCGGCAGATTCGCCCGCGATAGTGACTTTAGCAGGATCTCCACCAAAAGCAGCGATGTTGTCACGTACCCATTCCAGGGCTGCATGTTGATCGAGGTAGCCATAGTTGCCAGAAGTATGATGGGGTGATTCTTTCGTAAGGTCTGGATGCGAGAAAAAACCAAAGATACCGAGGCGGTAATTGATGGTTACGGCAACAATACCTTTTTTAGCCATACTGGCACCATCGTAGCGAGGTTCAGATCCATCGCCGGCAGCGAGGCCGCCGCCATAGAAATAAACTAATACAGGCAGTTTTTCCTTACCTGTTTTGGTAGGTGTCCATACATTGAGGTAGAGACAATCCTCGCTCATACCGGAAGAACGGAAGGACATATCGCCAAAAATGTTTTTCTGCATGGCATTGTGACCAAAGTGGTCTGCTTTGCGAATGCCTTTCCAGTTGTTCGCCGGTTGTGGCTCTTTCCACCTGAGTGGGCCGACTGGAGGTGCGGCATAAGGTATGCCTTTGAAGATTAAAATAGAGGATCCCGGTTCCCGTACTCCCTGAACGACACCATTATGAGTGGTGATCTGATCTTTTATCTGACTAAATGAATTCAGAGAGGCCAATTGTACCAGCACGCCTAGTGTCAAAAGAACTCTTTTCATATTGCTCGGGTTATAATGTAGATTTAAAGTACGTAATTAATGAACGCGATTTAAATAAACTTTCGTGCCGGCGTATATGCTTTTCTTAGGCAAAAAAAATTACCACTCCAATGGTTTACATTGGCAGCAGCAGCAAAATTATTATCGGTGGCAATCATTTCGCTTTGGCAAAGGCCCTGAATTCCTGCCCAATATCTTACGGAATATTGGAACCGGAATTCAGACCATGCACCATATAAGTAGCACTTATTTTAAAGGTGAAGTGAAATTACTTGCCTGATAAACTGCTATCCAGACCACCTGGGGATAGGTAGAGTCCTATACCCATCGGGCATTGGTACTCCACCGTTATCAACAAGGCTTGCACCCCAGTGCGTGCTTGTTGGCGCCAGCTTGGATCCATCAGTTGATCTGGGGTCAGATCCGGTCCTGGCAGTAAGTTTATCAACTGTTTCATCCCTTTCGGAACTAAGGTCTACATAAATAAAGTTAGTTAGGTAGATCATTGTATTGAGATTGATTAATGAACAATTTTATTCGCACAACTTGTACTTGCAAAAGCATGTGGTTTAGCCCGGAAAGAGAATCCCATTCCTGTGATATAACCCATTGCCTCTTTCAGCGCATCGTTACTTTTAAAAGCTGGATTCGTATTGATGTCAGCGTGTATCTCCATATCTACACCGTATTTAGTAAAGAGGTGACACAGTGAATAAGCAACTTCTATACTCTTGCCTACTTCTGCGAGCATCCTTTCCTTTATACTCATCTTGTGGGTGGAGGCATCAGTTAATATATACATGAATCCTCCTTTCCCTTTCCGCAGGAAAACGATCACGGTGGCGAATTCCACGATCTTTCCTTTCTTCTGACTATCCGTGCCGATGCACACTTTCAGTGCATTGCCATCGCCACTTTCGGCAGACAGTACGTTTTCAATTTCTTCTTCGATGGGGCTGATGATTTCCATTCCATTGAGCCTTCTCCAGCTTCTTACAGTTTCCATGGCTACGTCATGTTTGTTGTTTGCGTTTTTCTTTTTAATGTTTTTGTTTGTTGACCTGACCAGACTTGAACTGGTAACCGTTTGCGTATAAGGCAACTGCGCTAACCATTGCGCCACAGGCCAATAAGGGGCAATAAAAAACCCGGCCGTTTGATAACGACCGGGTTCTTTTTACTGAATACATAATGTTTAATTATGTCCAGATATAACTAGGTCGTTGATATATTTCCGGCTCGCGCTCGCTATCATTATTGCCTTTACTATCATCACCAAATAGCGCATCAAATCCAATACCTGCACGTTTCCAATCTGTTGATATGTATGCACACGTCACCCCTTCGCCTGATCTGTGTAGACCCGCCAGCATAGTGAATTGTATAGATATCAACTGCATTTGCATGCGTATTAGTTTTTGTCGGTTTATAAATGAAAAAAGCCCTGCAATTTCTCGCAGGGCTCTTGTTATATTGAATTAGTTTATTGTACTACTTCGTTACATAACACTCCCCGCGCACGGCGCCGATCACTGGACCGACTGTGTCTATATTTTTTAGTACGAGGTGCTGCATATGTGAATTGTTTAAATAATTTTGTCAGTGCAAAGATGAAATAATTTTTTCATTCTACACAAATATTTTGAAATATTTTTTTAGCTTGAATTGCTTTCCTGTAGCTAATTAACAGAAAATTAAAATGTTGTTGACCTGAAAATACAAGAAATAAAATGAGAACTATCATCGCAGAGAAATTGTCAATGATTGAAAAAAGTCAGGGCGTAAAAATCATATATGCCTGTGAGTCAGGTAGTAGAGCATGGGGATTTGCTTCGCCTGACAGCGACTTTGATGTTCGGTTCATTTACATCCGTCCATTAAATGACTACCTGGGTATAGCAGAAAGAAAAGATGTAATTGAGTTGCCTGTAAATGAAATTCTCGACATTGGTGGTTGGGATTTACGTAAGGCATTGCAGCTTTTTTTGAAGTCAAATGCGCCATTGTATGAATGGGTGCAATCACCTATACACTATATTCCCAACGAGGATCTCAAGGCTGAATTACTCAACTTGTCAGAGAAATATTTCTCTCAGCGGGCAGGTTGTCATCACTATATTTCAATGGCTAAAAACACTTTTGAGAATGACTTACAGGGTGAAACGGTCAGGATCAAAAAGTACTTCTATGCATTGCGACCCTTACTCGCTGCAAAGTGGATTGTAGAAAAAGGAGCAGTTCCTCCCATGGAATTTCATATACTAAGAACGCTGATCAGCGATGCTGCATGGCAGGCAACTATTGATGCATTGCTCATACAAAAACAGGCAGCAGATGAGAAGACATTGATCTCTCCCGTCATGCCCCTACAACAATGGATAGCTGATACAATTCAGTATTGTAATGAAAAAGCGGCCTCCCTGTTGCCATTGAAGAATAATACCGTTGAACTGGATGTGCTGTTCAGAAAATATATCCGTAACTATGACTTTTGAGCAATTAATGAATGAGCCACAACACCTGTTGTTAAAGGCCATTAGCGGCAGTCGCTCCCAGCAACTGCATACCGCCACTTCAGACACAGATCTGAAAGGGATTTATGTTTTACCTCAACGGGAGCTGTATGGTTTTACCTATACTCCACAGGTCTATAATGCAACCAACGATGAAGTTTATTTTGAAATAGGCAGGTTCCTGGAATTATTGCAAAAGAATAATCCTAATATCCTGGAACTACTGGGTACTCCGGAAAGCTGTGTATTATACCGCCATCCGCTTATGGAGATGATTAAGCCTGAAGATTTCCTTTCTAAATTATGCAAGGATACATTCGCTGGTTATGCTGCGTCGCAGATCAAAAAGGCGAAAGGACTGAATAAAATGATCAACCGTCCTGCAGAGAAAGTAAGAAAGGCTGTACCCGAATTCTGTTATGTTATTGACGAAAATGGGAGCATTCCATTGGCTACATGGTTAGAGAAGTATCAGTACTTACAGGAAGATTGTGGTTTGACCAGTGTACCGCATTTTAGAGATGTGTATCTTGTTTACCACGAGGCGGGTGGATCTCTGAAAGGAATTGTATCAGGTGAGGATGCCAACGATGTGCGGGTAAGTAGTATTCCGAACGGCCTCTCTCCCGTTGCTGTCATGCAGTTCAACAAAGATGGCTACTCTGTTTACTGCCGCGAATACAGGGAATACCTGGAATGGGTGGACAACAGGAACGATGCCCGTTTTCAGAATACGCTCTCTCATGGTAAAAACTATGATGCAAAGAATATGATGCATACTTTTCGCCTGTTGAATATGGCGGAGGAGATTGCGGTTCATAAGAAAGTGATTGTAGAAAGACCGGACAGAGACTTCCTGCTGAAAATAAAAGGTGGTGGTTTTGAATACAATGATCTCTTAGCGATGGTAGATGAGAAACTGGATCATATAGAGGAGCTTTATACAAAATCTGATCTGCCAGAAATGCCGGATGAGGTAAAAACGAATGAATTACTGGTTACAATCAGAACAACATTCTATCAATGATGGGATTATGCTTTAACTATAGCGGAAAAGTCGTTTGTGGATGCTGCATTCCGCAGCGGGGAGGTAATGCTGCCTGGAAAGGGAGAGCCCACCAGGCTGAACGGCGCCCTGGCAGGTCAGGTCGCCGTTCAGATATTGAAGGAAAAGTAGAGAATACCTGCGTAGTTGTCATAGGATAGATTGGAATAATCTCAAAATCGGGTTTTTATTAGGCATAGGAATCGTATCGATTTAAAACAACCAACTTCTTTCCCGTAGCACTGTTTCCTTCTCGATACTGATCTCCTTTGCGAAAGGAGTTACAGCATTGCTGCCATCAGTATTAATGTCACCTCGTATCCTGACGAGATAAGCATTTCGGCGAACGGTATTCGCGTCAAAGGCGAATGTGAAAGATTTGGTTGGAGTAGAGTACCCGGGCTGCAGCAGCTTACAGTTTTCTGAAAGGTCAGTGAATGTAGTCGCTCCTTTACCAGGATTGCAATCGCTGACGGTGACAGAAAGTAGCGGAATGGTTTTAGTGGTGTCTCCCGCTGGTGTAAGACTTACTTCCAGGTTTTTCAGCAAGGCGGATTCGTGTACATCTTCGAAGTTGATATTCACCCGCACTTCCTGGTTGGCATTGATCATAAATTCAGGCTGTACAGACAGATGTCGGCCAACAGTGGTGTATGCTGCTTCCCTGTCATATACTATAATGGTGTCGAATTTGTAGGCAAGTAAAACATAGCCTCCAATAGCCAGGGCCAAGATTACTAGTGCTATACTGCCGTACCTGATCATGATGTAAAAGTAGTGCGGATTGCGATCCCTGAGAATCCCTGAAAACAGGGGTTTTGTTTTTTGGAGATGTAAGTTGTTGATTATGAATTTTTTCGGGAGAAGGAAAAATTAGAGCGGCTTGAAAAAGCCACTCCTAAAATTAACAAACCAAAAATTGAACCGTGGTTCCCAAATGGATGAAAGGCCGTAAAAGTTCGTGTTGTCGTTATTGTTAAGATGACAATACAAAAGTCATTACCCACTGCGCAGTTTTTTTGCGCAATTAATTATTTTCCCTACTTTTTGAAAAAATATCCTGTAGATGCCCGCGAATAAGAATGCTTTGATCCGATATAAAACCATTGATGCCTGCTTGAGAAACCGCCGCAGGAGGTGGACTCTGGAAGACCTGATAAACGCTGTATCCGATGCGCTGTACGATTATGAAGGTATTGACAAAGGTATCAGCCGGCGCTCTGTTCAGGCGGATATTCAAACCATGCGTAGCGACAAACTGGGATATAATGCACCGATCATTGTAGTCGAAAAGAAGTATTATACATATGAAGAAGCTGACTATAGTATCACGAATATTCCACTCAGTGAACAGGATCTGGGAAGGATGAATGAAGCGGTTGAAATCCTGAAACAGTTTAAGGGTTTCTCCCATTTCACCAATCTGAATGAAGTGGTACAAAAGCTGGAAGACCACGTTTACTCTGCCGCTAACCATACAGAGTCTGTCATCGATTTTGAAAAGAACGAGCGCCTCAAGGGGCTGGAACACCTGGAAATCGTTTATCAATCGATCATCCAGCAGAAGGCAGTTACTATTACCTACCAGTCATTCAAGGCCAGGTCAGAAAGCACCTTTGAGTTCCATGTGTGGTGGCTGAAAGAATTTAAGAACAGGTGGTTTGCGGTAGGTGTAAAAAATAAGAATGCACAAATTCAGAACCTGGCCCTGGATAGAATTGAATCTATCTGCTTTTGCCAGGAAGCGCTGTATGTAGAAAATGGCCGTATCTCCCCTGTGGAGTTTTACCATGACGTAGTCGGCGTGACTGTTTCCAGTGAAAAAAGTGCAAAGAATGTAAAACTATTTGTTAGCCAGGAACATGCGCCTTATATTGCTACTAAACCCATGCACCATTCCCAGGAAATTGTTGAGACGAGGTCAGATGGCATTGTCATCAAAATCAAGGTTCAGCTGAATCTGGAACTCGAAAGAGAAATACTGGGATATGGAGATGGAATGAGGGTGCTGTCACCCGAAGGTCTCAGAAAGCGCATATATTGGAAGTTTAAAAACGGAATAACCGGTTACGATGAGGAAGATAAGGAGGCCGGCGCAGCTTCGTAGATAATTGTAGTGCTTAGGAGTACCATACTCCACCCAATTCCACAAAATTGAACGAATGAAGTGTAAGATCATCTCGCTGTTTTTGCTCATGCATTATGGGCTGCTCCATGCCTTTCCCCAAAATGACAGCCTGCTGGAACGGTTGAACCATACTATTGAACAGGCTTCCATGTATGATGAAAATAAACTCAGGCAGATCAATTTACTGAGGGCTGAGCTGGTCAGCACACATTCCCTCTCCCTACGGGAACAATTCGAGATCTGCCAGCAACTATACGAGCAATTCAAGGTTTTCAAATTTGATTCTGCATTTGCCTATGCCCAGGAACTAAAATCGCTGGCGGAGAAAATGAGGGATTCTGCCCGTATTAATTATGCCGGTGTTAAACTGGGGTTTGTGCTGTTGTCTTCAGGGATGTTTAGGGAAACTGGTGATTACCTGGCCGTGATTGATGTACACAAATTGCCGGATAGCGCCAGGGCTGAATATTATGCATTGAAGAGCCGGTATTACTATGACCTTTCCGATTATAGCAGCGACCAATATTTTGCACCGGAATATACACGGTTGGGAGGTGCCTGTATAGATTCAGCACTGGTACTTTTTAAACCTCATAGCTTCAGCTATGACTATAATTATGGCTTGCTGTACCAGAAAGCAGGAAACCTGGATAGTGCAGCTTATTATTATCGCCTGGCCGTAGCACATAAAGACCTTACAGTACATCAAACGGCGATTGCTACTTCTTCACTCGGAAACATCTTTATTCGTACCGGCAAAAAAGATAGTGCGATCATTATGATGACCATCGCAGCGATGGCCGATATTCAATCCAGCACGAAAGAAACGACTGCTATGTTCATCCTGGCAAGCCTCCTTTTTAAAGAGCAGGATGTAAAGAATGCCTCGCGGTACATAGAATATGCCGTCGCCGATGCCTCGTTTTATGGTGCGCGACTTAGAAAAGTACAGTTAAGTGCCATCCTCCCCATTATCGAAGGCGAGAAGATCAATACGGTAGAAGGACAGAAAAAAATGCTGTTCGTATATGCTACCATTGTTACCCTCCTCCTGCTGGCTTTGGTATGGCTGGCTATTATTATCCTTAAGCAGTATAAAAAGTTACAATCTGCCCAGCAAACGATCACAGCGGCGCACGCCATTCAACAGGAAATTAACGAGAAACTGATGGAAGCGAATAAAATCAAAGAAGAATATATCGGTTATTGCTTCCAGATTAATTCTGCTTACCTGGACAAGATCAAGAAATTCAAGAAACTGGCCGACCAGAAATTATCAGATAATAAATATAGCGAGGTCAAATACCTTGTTAATAATATAGACCTGAAAGATGAAAGGGAACAGTTGTTCAGGAATTTTGACCGGATCTTCCTGCGTATCTTCCCCAACTTTGTTACTGTTTTTAATTCCTTTTTTAAAGAGGAAGATCAGATAAAACTAAAAGAAGATGAATTGCTCAATACAGATCTTCGTATTTTTGCTTTGATAAGGATCGGAATTAATGATAACGTAAAAATTGCCCAGATCCTGGAGTACTCTGTTAATACAATTTACACCTACAAAACCAAGATCAAGAACAAGGCAATCATCCCAAAAGAGGAGTTCGAAGAGCGGCTAATGGATATAAAAGCACTATAATAACCATTATATATATAATTTCATAATTCGTTTGTAAGTATCTGACTTTTAACTTATTCGTTATGAAATGAAACCTATTTTAATCTTTATTTTCTATATAGGGGCCATATAAATTGCCCACCTCTTTAATCAGTTCTATTTTGAATTATCAACCAAATCCTGTGTTGTAGTTTTTGTAACCTGTAGTGACCCGGACGCGCAGCATTTTTTGAATTCCAGTTTATGAAAGAAACAGTCGTGATGTCAGTCTGCTAACTAACAGACTGAAACTATTCTTTCTCTTTTTTCCCAATGGACTTAAGTACGTCAGCATGCCTGACCGTATCCTCCATTCATTATTTCCATACGGCATCAATATTCCACAAACCAATAAAAACTGATCTATGACCACTCTCCTGTTTTGTAAGGTGCGGCTGATATGCTTGTCGTTGCTGCTAATAGCAGGTATAGCCAGCGCCCAGAACCGGCCCGTCACCGGTAAAATAACTGACGAAAATGGCAGCCCGGTTCCAGGTGCTACCATTCAGGTAAAAGGTACGAGCACTGGTACTACTGCCATTGCAGATGGTACTTTTAAATTGAGTGTTCCCCCCAATGGCACGACCCTCGTTATTTCTTTCATCGGCTATAATCAACAGGAAGTTGCTATCGCCGGGAAATCTCAGTTTTCTATTTCACTCGTTCCTTCCAGCACTACCCTCACTGATGTGGTCGTAGTAGGTTATGGTACCACCCGAAAAAAAGACCTGACAGGTTCCGTTGTCTCGATCAAGTCGGCCGATTTTAACAAGGGGATTGTTACCGCCCCTGATCAGTTGATCCTGGGAAAGGTAGCAGGGCTCATGGTCATGAATAACAGTGGTGCTCCTGGTGGTGCTACTACTGTAAGAATTCGTGGTAACTCTTCTGTAAGAACAGGTAACCAACCTTTATATGTAGTAGATGGGATGCCATTGGATGGCCGTACAGCAAAACCCTCTGTGAATGCAAATGGCCTGGGTCAGACGCCCGATGCCAATCCGCTGAATTTCATCAATAGCTTCGATATCCAGTCTATGGATGTATTGAAAGATGCATCTGCCACCGCCATCTATGGTGCCAGAGGTGCCAATGGCGTAGTAATTATTACTACTAAAAAAGGCCAATCCGGACCTCCCAAACTGGATCTCAACTATTCTGCCGGTGCCAGCAGTATCCTGAAAAAGCTGGATGTACTGGATGCCGCGGGTTACAGATCAGCCCTGAAACAATATAACCTTACTGCCGGCGATGAAGGTAGTAGCGTAGATCCTATGAACAGCATTCTGCGTACAGGTATCACACACAATGTAAATGTGGGCCTCAGCGGTGGAAATGACAATGGTGTATACCGTGCTTCCTTTGGTATGCTCGATCAGCAGGGTATTGTAAAGAAAACCGGTTTGAGAAAGTATACAGCTAACTTAAATGGTCAGTTCAAACTCCTGGACAACCAAAGGATAGGGGTTGACTACTCTGTTCAGGCGGCACATACTACAGAACAGATTGCACCTATTACCAACGACGCTGGTTTTACAGGCAGCCTCATTGGTCAGGCCTTGCAATGGAATCCTACGCTTGCACTCCGTAAAGCAGATGGTTCTTTCAATATATTAGGAAAGGGATCTGCTATTAATCCGGAAGCGATGTCCGCGGCATATGATGATGATGTAAATGTCAATAGTATCCTGGCGAACATCTCTCCTTATATCAAAATCACTGATGATCTGGAGTATCGTTTTGTTTATAGTATCAATCACCAGGTGGGTGAAAGAGAAACACAGATCGCCTCTTTTATTAATATCCCAAATGTGATGGACAACGGGCAGGCTTATTATGGGGTGAATACCCTTACTTCTCAGTTGTTCACCCACACACTGAATTATAATAAGCAGGTGACCAAAGCCATGTTCCTCAGTGCTGTAGTTGGTTATGAAAGCCAGCAGTTTAATTATAAAGGGCGTAGCATGGGGGGCCTGGGTTTCTCAACGGACGCGCTGAAGTATGTAGATATCCTACAAAACCCAATTCAAACCAATACATTTATTTCTTCTTTCAGAAATCCGAAGTCAGAACTGCAATCCTTTTTCGGCAGGGCTAACCTGAACTTTTTCGATAAATACCTGTTGACAGCTACCCTGAGAGCAGATGGTTCCAGCAAGTTCGGGGAAAACAATAAATATGGTTACTTCCCATCTTTCGCTGCAAAATGGAACATCGCCAACGAAGCTTTCCTGAAAGATAATAAGACCGTTTCTCAACTTTCATTACGTGTAGGCTGGGGTATTACCGGTAACCAGGAATTCCCTGCCGGCGCTGCACAGGAACAATATACGCTCAATTCCAACGGAGGGGCAAGTCTGAGCAACGTGGCAAATCCTAATCTGAAATGGGAAAGTTCCAAACAGCTGAATGCAGGTATTGACTATGCTTTCTTTAATGGCAGATTGTATGGTAGCGTGGATTATTTTAATAAGAATACAACGAACCTGCTCTTCAATTTCCCTGCTATTCAGCCGGCACCTGCATCCAATTACTGGATAAACCTGCCAGCAAATGTGATCAATAAAGGGTTTGAAATCGTTCTGCGTGGCGATGTGGTGGCTACCAAAGATTTCACCTGGGATCTGGGTGTGAACGCGACTTTCCTGCGCAATGAACTGAAAAACTACGATGGCCCTCCGGTGCTCACAGGTTCTATCAGTGGGCAGGGTGCATCTAATGCTTACGCGCAGCGCCTCGTGAACAACATGCCTTTGAACTCTTTTTATGTACGGCAGTTTGAGGGCTTTGACGACAATGGTCAGGGCATATACAAGGATAATGGTAACAGCATGTACTTTCTGGGGCAACCCAATCCTAAGACCATGATGGGGATCATTACCTCTGTTAATTACAAAAGCTGGACACTGGGTGTGAATATGCACGGTGCCTTTGGCTTTGATATTTATAATAATACTGCCAATACAGTATTGCCTATCGGCAACCTGGGGTCCAGGAACATTGCGGCCAAACTGGTGGGGTCTAAAGAGGCTTTGTCCAACCCGATTACAGTATCCAGCCGTTACCTGGAGAAAGGTAATTTCATGAAGATGGACAACATCACACTCAGTTATAAGATCGGAAATATCGGAAAGGTGGTAAAAGGAGCATCTATTTACCTGACAGGTCAGAACCTCTTTATCATTACCAAATATACCGGATTTGATCCTGAAGTAAACACCGATAAAAACATCAATGGGGTTACATCTATGGGTATTGAATACTCACCTTATCCAACAGCAAGGAGCATCCTCGCTGGTATCAATTTCTCCTTATAAATCACTGATCAAAAATTACTGACATGCGATCCAAAATAGCATATATCATATTAGTACTGGTAATAGGTGGAATGGCGTCCTGTACGAAACTCGATGAGAAACTAGGTTCCACTATCACCAAGACCCAGGCAGATTCCGTAATCAAAGTGGCTTCACTGTTGGTGACAGCTTATGACGGGCTTCAACTGCCTTTTCAGGACCAATCCAACTATTGGGCATTATGTGAAATGACATCTGACGAGGCGGTTGCGCCTACCCGTGGTGGCGACTGGGACGATAACGGTGTATGGCGTGCACTGAAACTGCATAACTGGAATTCTGACCATACCTTTGTTGGTAATTCGTTTACGGCAATTCTCCAGTTACAGTTCCTGGCCACGAACGTACTTAATTTCCATCCCAGTGAAAGTCAGGCAGCAGAAGCCCGTTTTATACGTGCATTCTCAATGTTTGCCACCCTTGATGGCTGGGGGCAGGTACCTTTCCGTAACCCGGGAGATACCTTGCTGAATGTGCCTAAAGTATTGAAAGCAAATGAAGCGGCTGATTATATTATCGGCGAACTGGAAGCCATTATTCCCATATTGTCAGATAGTGCAAAAGCATATCAGGCAAATAAAAATGGCGCCAGGGCACTGCTCATGAAAACGTATCTGAACAGAGGTGCATTCCTGAACAGGCAAGCGCCCACCTTCGACGCCGCTGACATGCAAAAGGTGATAGCATTGGCCGATCAGATCATTGCCTCCGGAAAGTACCACCTGACAAATAATTTCTTTGCCAATTTTGCCTATAACAATGATGTGATAGGTACTGAAAATATCTTCACCCAGCGCAATGGTCCTGGTATTAGCACTGCCAGCTCCCGTGGTGGTAACAACGCTTACTGCCACTGGGCTCCTACCCTGCACTATAACCAGGATCCAAGCGGATGGAATGGTTTCACAACGATCTCTGATTTCTATGATAAGTTTGAAGTGAGCGACACCCGCAGGGGTGGTGATTATCCTGGCGTAACGGATGTAACAGGTCTGAAAGTAGGTTTTCTGATAGGGCAACAATATGGTGCTGGTGGTAAAGTATTACAGGATAGAAAGGGGCATCCGCTCATTTTTACAAAAGAGGTGAAATTGCAGGAAACAGATCCTGCTACACTCGAAGTAAGCGGTATACGTGTAGTGAAATACCCGCCGGACCTGACATCTGATGAATCCAGGAATACAAACAATGCAAGTAATGATTATGTATTTCTGCGTTATGCAGATGTATTGCTGATGAAGGCAGAAGCGATGCTGCGTACAGGAGATGCAGCAGGTGCATTGGTAATCGTAAATGAACTGCGTGTAAAACGTGGTGCGACCGTATTTGCATCGCTGACCCTTGATAACCTGATCGATGAAAGAGGCCGTGAAATGTACTGGGAAGGCTGGCGCAGGCAGGATCTGATCCGCTTTGGCAAGTTCCTCGATACATGGCAGTTGAAACCCGCCGATAATCCTAAATATTTATTATTCCCAATTCCCACCAGCGACCTCTCGGTTAATAAGAACCTGGTTCAAAACGCAGGTTATTAATCACAAACATCAGCTGACGGTACTGTAGCCGTTAGCTGATGTTGTTAAAGTCATCATATGAACAGATTAGTTTGGATTGCTATGGTAGTGTTGATGGCGCTATCAGGCAACAGGGCGCTTTTTGCCCAGCATGGTGTTGTGAATGCAGGCGATGTAAAACAGGTGCGTATTGGCAAAGATCAGGTGAGCTTTACTACCACACATGCTTATGTACAGATAAGCGTATACAATGATAGCGTGATCAGGGTAAGAATGGACAGACAGCCGCTGGGAGATGATTTTTCTTATGCGGTGGTGGCCAGGCCATCTTCTGTTGCAGCGGTGATTAGGGAAGTCGGCGAACAGATTTCCATAACAACCAGGCTTATACAAGCACGCATTAGTAAGCGGCCTTTCTCCATTTCTTTTTATACCCCGGATGGAAAGCCCATCAACGAAGAAGAAAACGGATTGACGACATCATGGGTGGATAATACCGTGACGGCTTACAGGAAAATGCAGCCGGAAGAACGCTTCATTGGACTGGGAGAAAAGAACGGACCACTGGACAGAACAGGTAACGCGTATACAAACTGGAACTCGGATGTATTTGGATACAGGACGGATCAGGATCCATTGTATAGTACGATTCCTTTCTACATAGGGATTCATCATGGACTGGAATATGGAATTTTTCTGGATAATACTTACCAGTCTGATTTCAATTTTGGTGCGAGCAATAACCGGTTTTCATCGTTTGCGGCGAGAGGTGGTGAGATGAATTATTACTTTATACATGCCCCTTCGGTAGCGGGTATAATTCAGGCTTATACAGGATTGACCGGGAGGATGCATATGCCGCCATTGTGGAGCCTGGGATATCAGCAAAACAGGTATAGTTATTATCCTGATCAGGAGGTGTTGCGTATTGCGCAGACATTGAGGGAGAAGAAAATACCTGCTGACGGGATTACGCTGGATATCCATTATATGGATGCGTATAAATTGTTCACCTGGGATAAGGATCGGTTTCCTGACCCGGCGGGGTTGGTGAGTAAACTGAAGCAGCAGGGTTTTGAGCTGACAGTTATCAATGATCCGGGAATAAAGGTAGAGAAGGGATATGCGGCATATGAGAGTGGTGTGCAGGATAATGTGTTCATCAAATATGTAGATGGGCAATTGTATACCGGGCAGGTATGGCCGGGTTGGTGTCACTTTCCTGATTTTACAAATGAGCAGGGGCGTGAATGGTGGAAGCGGCAATTGAGGTCATATGTAGATGTGGGGGTAGCCGGTTTTTGGAATGATATGAATGAGATTGCGACTTGGGGGCAGAAGATGCCGGATAATGTGTTGTTTGATTTTGACGGACATGGAACAACGCATCGGCAGGTGCATAACGTATATGCTCTGGAGATGGTAAGGGCGAGTTATGAGGGGGCGAGGGCGGCGATGCACAAGCGGCCATTTATACTCACAAGGGCTGGTTATGCGGGTTTGCAACGTTATTCTGCCATCTGGACCGGGGATAACAGGGCGGAGGATGACCATATGCTGGCGGGTGTGCGCATCATGAATAGCCTGGGTCTTAGTGGTGTTGCATTTACAGGGATGGATATTGGTGGATTTACGGGGAATGCTTCGGTAGGATTGTATACAAGATGGATGCAAGTGGGTGCGTTTCTGCCTTATTTCAGAAATCATACGGCGGTGAATACCAGGTCAGCTGAGCCCTGGGCATTTGGGGAAGAGGCGCTGGAGGTATCGCGCAATTATATCAACCTGCGGTATCGTTTGTTGCCTTATATCTATAGTGTTTTTTATGAGGCGATAGAGAAGGGATTGCCGGTGATGCGTTCATTGGCAATTAATTATACGGATGATGCACGGGTGTATGATAGTCGATTTCAGCAGCAGTTTCAGTTGGGTGATGCATTTATGATTGCGCCGTTTGAGAGTAACCAGCAGTATGGAGCGATTTATTTTCCGGCAGGGGGATGGTATGATTTGTACACGGATGAGCAGGTAGCAGGAGGGCAGATAAAGGTGAATACATTGGGGATGCATGAGTTGCCGGTATATGTAAAAGCGGGTAGTATAGTACCGATGCAGTCTTTGGTACAGACAACGGCGGAACGGCCGGGTGACACTTTGTACTTGCATGTATATAAGGGTGATACTGCCAATGCGATTACTTATTATGAAGATGATGGGCAGACATATGATTATGAGAAAGGTGTTTATTATAAAAGGGTGATACGTTATGATGGTGGGTTGATCTTTGATAAGGTGGAGGGCAGCTATACGTCAAAGTTTAATAATATCAGTCTGATATTTCATGGTTTGGGGCAATTGCAGCAGGTGAAGGTGAATGGTTCGGTACAATCTTTACAATCTTCACGCATCAGTTTTCTCTCTCCTATTTCCCGTTTTGATCCACAGGGTGGGTATGCCACAACAGCTGTTTGCCGGGTGCAGGCACTGAGCATAAAAAATAGTGCGGATAGGATTGTGGTGGAATTTTGATGCAGCCTGTTACCCGGTTGGGGGTAGATATTGGTTGCCTCCACCGGGAGCGGGCAAAATTAACGGCTGGCCAGTTTGCACTGGCCGGTCTTTTTTTTATATGAATGAACAGATTGAACGGCAACGGATAAGAATGAACGAAATGGTACGAGGAAAACCGGAAAGAGGGGTGTAAATTAGTATTGTAAGATTATTCATTGTTAACCAAACCTATGTAAGAGATGACACAGCAGTATTCTGAAAATTCAAAAAATCCTACTTCATATTGTGTACCTAATAAGCGCTTCAGGAAAGAGCTTTCATTATGGGTATGCTATTTCAAATCTGGTGAATTTAAATAGGGTATAGCTTTAAAAATATCCCGGGAATTATTCCTGATGCCTGGTTTTTAACTTTTTTTGAAAGTTAAGGATGGTGCCTTATTGTCTGTTGATGCTGTAGAAAATGTTTTGATTTTGGGTTAATAAATGGAGGTTTTGTTTTTGGGTTAATAGATAGACGTTTTCATAATTGTTTTGACATAGAACAACAGCTTAACAAAATCCATAACTCCGGGCTTTATTCCTGAAGCCTGGCAATTTATTGAATTTTATTGGATGACATGGAATATAGGTGGGTGAATGATTTGAGGTGATGGGGTAATTGCGGGTTTTTATTTTTTGAGGGAAGTTGTAGGGGGTAGATGAGGGCGTTTTTTTTGAGGGAAGTTGAGAATAACGTTGTGGTAGATGGAGTGTTCTTTTTGGGGGGTGCAGGGGGATGGGATTGTGGTATATGAGGGTGTTCTTTTTGAGGGAAGTTGAGGATGATTGGGTTGTAGTCGATGGAGTGTTCTTTTTGAGGGAGTTGGAGAGTGATAGAATTGTATTAGATGGAAATTTTTTGGGAGGGTAATCTGGTAAGGTTATTCTTTTTCTAGACTCATTTCATAATTATTGTTTATGTATTGATTATCAATTGGAAATGCCTATTTGTGAAATGAGTTCTAATAAAGTTATTCTTTTCAATAGGGGATAATATGTTATGTCAACCCGGAGACTAATTTTAGTACCCGGTAGTTTTTAGTATTCACTATTAGAAAACATTTTCAATAGAATATTATGGGGTTCATACAAGCATATCTAGGAAACCCTTACACCATTTTTGGTGTGAGGATGTGTCTATATTTAGTGTAATACCGTACATAATAAAAATATCGAGGACTTATAAGCGGGGGCCATTCCTGGCCTCTGATTTTAAAGGATTTTAGTATTAGCTATGTAATTATAAAGTGATCAATGAAAAAGAAATTTTCGTTTGTGCCATGATTGAGATTTAAGATTAGTTACAAAGGCTCATGTTTAGTACAGCAAAGGCTAGTCCTGGCTTTTGACTTAACGTTTGATTCACATCGGTAATAAAAAACCGGGGATCTGAAAGGATTCCCGGTCTTATTACCGAATGGAATTGTATGATATTAGATGTGAAACCCCAATACAATGTTAGATGTAAAATGACAATGAGTTGTCAAAAATAAAATGATAAAGCATTAACGCATGTGATAACCTCAATACAATATCAGATGTAAGATGAGTTGTCAAAAATAAAATGACGATGCATTGCCAAATGTAAAATGATAAAGCATAAACACATGTGATAACCCCAATACAATATCAGATGTAAGTTGACGATGAGTTGTCAAAAATAAAATGATAAAGCATTACCGTATGTGATAACTTCAATTCAATATCAGCTGATAAGGATGCATGATCAAATGTTTATCAACAGTGAAACATCAGCTGTCAATCGTCATCGCGACATCAAACCAAACTCAAATATCAAACTCAAATATTTAAAGACAAAAATCTAAAGACAATTCAACAAAATCACTAAACTAAACACTAGCTTTTTGCAAAGCCGCCAACACCTCCGGCGTCACGCCGCCAAACAGTGATACTCCAGATGCCCCATTCTTTAATGCCAACCTTACACCCTTCTCTAAATCATCCATATTACCATTGAAATCCGGCAAATATAAACCCGCAAATAATGGGAAGCGGCCATCCAATCCCCTCATTCCCTCAGCTACCGCATCTCCGATCCAGTTCACATCTTCCTGATAAAATCCATGATAGATCATCGGACACACAGCATTCAATGGCCAATTCGTCCAATCCTGTCTTACAATACGTTTTGCAATTTCAGGTGTCGGAAACACCGCCGCAGAAATTGGTTTCTTATGTTTCCTGGCTACCCCTGCCAGATTAGTTACCACATTGGTAATACGATCATACCTAAACTTACGCCAGGACGGACTCTGATCAGGATGTTGCAATTCCAGTGGGTCCTTACCATGCAGCTCTTTATATTTACTTCTGCAAGTCTCGCAATAGCAGAAATCATAATCAGCCAATTCTTTGGACTGATCAATTCCATAATTGCTCCACAGGTTAACAGGCAGGATTACATCACAATATCGCACATAATCCAAATGCAATCCATCTACATAATCCTTTGACAACACAGCTTCTGCCTGCTCTTTCAAATAATTAATTGTCTCAGGTTTGCTTGGACATAGCCAGCGATAGTAATCAACATAGGGAGGATGTGTTGCACAACTTTCACCTTTACGATTTTTTGCGTACCACTCCGGATGACTCGCCAGCAGTTCTTTCTCTCCCCTGTTCATCGTCCAGATCCAGCGATGTGCTTTGATACCATGCTCCTTTGCAATTCTAAAATGCCTTTCGCTGTCTGCCTCGAACATGATATCTCCGATACCTGCTTTTTTATAAGCAGCATAGCGTTGACGAATGTCTGCATCAGTATCCTTTTCATCGGGATTGATCCAGACACGGTGTTTGATTTTAGTAGCAGCAGTTCCTGCAGCAGCAGCTTTTTCTGCTTTCACAATAGAGGGGAGGCCGGCGCCCATCATGGCTACGCTGCCGAGACCTACTGATTTAAGAAAGTTACGTTTATTCATAGTATTGGACCTGTAATAAAGAGCTTAGTGTTGCACTGTTATAATAATGTTGTCGTTAGCGTGTACCGCTAGTTACTTTCCCTTCCTGATCAATCCCCACCTTATGCACACCTGATTTATCACTGATGATAGCCGTGTATTGTCCTGAAATTGCTTCCATGGATAATGTATAAGTAATACCAGTTACTGTAAATGTGGTTTCAGTAATACCCAGCTCACTCAGCGATGCCGCATAGCGACCGTGTGACTGACGATATTCGCGCTGCTGATAATATACTTCCCAAAGCCTTTCCTTAGCTTCTTCAATTGGGGGAATAGATAATTTAACGGGCGTGCTACCTACAGGGCGTTGCACAAAGAACAGGTAACCCCATTTCTCCGGCGCATGCATATTAATAATACCCTGTGGTGACCATACCCAGTTATGCTCTGGTAATGGCTTGCCGGTAGCTTTGTCGGTACGTTTTACATATTTACCGTTTACGATATCAGTATCCCATTCAACCCTTGAGAAATTGATACGCCACATCGTGCTGTCTTTAATCCTGATATGCTGGTTAAAAAAGCCAAAGGCGCTGAACGGAATAGCCATTTCTACTGTCCATTTTTTGTCTTTATCGCCTGGTTTGTTGAGTGTGCCATCGATATGTGTCGCGGTACGCATACCCTGCGCATCCCAGTTCATCAGGGCATCGCCGTTTTCACGGTAAGGCTTTGGCATGAACAGATCCATTACTGTATTATACGGATTGATCTCTAACTCAAAATACTGATGCGCATCTCCATCCGGATCTACGAATATTTCAAAGTCATTGTCATGGTAAATGATGGTGTCATGCTGGTGTAAGGTTGCCCAGATGTTTTGATCTTCCAGTTCTGCCAGAATGTACAAATTGTCCTTATCCCACAGCATTTTAAGTCTGGTACGCATAGCAGGAGCAGCTTGCTTATCCCCTTCTATGTCCGTAAAATCCTGACTCCATTCGGCCTTTTGCCAGGCTGCTTCATCTGGTTTACCGTCCAGTTTAATAGGTGTGGTGGTCTGATAAACATGATATTGCCTTGGGGCCAGATAGGCCGCTTTTTTTTGTGCATAGGAAGGGAGGCTCAGACATGCCAATCCCAATCCTGCAATCACATGACGGATACGTTGAGACATGAGTTAAATATAATAAAAGTCAATTGCGGATTTATAGTATTCTGAATGGAAGGTAGGAATTGTTGATGAATTAAGAATATCCTATCACTTTAGCTGTAAATTCCATCTTTTTTCCTGAAAAAGGTTTTCATTCCTGTGGGAGAATACCCTCTTTCATGAATGTTTTAATTAAAACAGGCCCTGTTCCGGCTTTAACCAAGAACTCCTACTTATTCATCAATGCAATAATCTCATTCGGATCATATGCCGGACAGCCTCCATGGTACGAAGCCACCAATGCCCCCAATGCACATGCATAAGCCAGAGTCACTGCTGGTGGTGTATTGACAATCCTGTTGTAAAGAAAGCCTGCCAGAAATGCGTCTCCACTTCCAATGGTATCAGCTACTGTTACTTTATATCCGGAATGCAGATAAAATGCATTTTCCATCAGCAAAGCCGCTCCCTTATCTCCCAATGTCACAATAATGGTTGATATGTCATATTTCTGGCTGAATGCACGTACTCTCTCCTCCATACTTGCCGGAAATTTATACCAATCCCCTATCTGTGCCAGTTCTGCTTCGTTGATCTTGAGTATATGACAATGTTGTAACAGCAATTCCACCAGTTCCTGTGTGAAATGTGGGGGGCGCAAATTAATATCCAGCACCAGTGTACGGCCGCCATCCAATAATGAAAGCAGTGTTTCTCTGCTCACCTCATTCCTGGATGCTAAACTGCCAAACACCAGGTAACCCGGCATTTTGGCTATTTCCTTCAGCCTATCTGATGCCTGTATAAAATCCCAGGCTACCGGTTGTACGATCTCATATTGCATTTCGTTAGTGGCTGCCAGGCGGGCATACACCTTTCCTGTTTCGTGACGCGGATCTGTTTGTATAAAGGTCGTATCCAATTGTAATTGCACCATGACCTGACGCAGGTCATCTCCATCTGCATCATTTCCCGTCGCCGATATCATCGCGACTGGTACACCCAGTTTCTGCAGGTGATAAGCCACATTCATAGGGGCTCCACCCGGCAATTTCTTATCTGGGAGTATATCCCATAATACTTCTCCAAAGCAGGCTACTTGATACGGTTTCATGATTGTTCTATTAAGCTGGCGCATATTAATGATTTTCAGGTTAAAAAGCCAGAGCATTGGACAATGCTCCGGAGTTGGCATGTTCAATCTTGATGTTCTAAGAAAGAACTGTTCACAATGGACATTAATTTTCATGGATATGATCAAAAAAAGAATTTCCCCCTCAAAAACCCCAGAGCCCCCCTCAAAAACTCAGAGGAAACCCTCCCTTCATTACAATCAAAAAGAGGGCTTTCTCTTCTTTCTCCCAAGTTAAGCAGCCTCGTCCCAACCATTCCATTCATTTTCATTTCCTTCTGACCACTTTATTCACGCACACCCGATTCATATTATATTAACCTACATCCTCTCGCCAACCTTAAAATCTGCTTAAAAACGTTTTTTTTACCTAAAAAATTTAAACGGTCGTTTGATTAAATTAAATGTTTGTTTAACTTTGTATCCACAATTCGGTAGAAGATGGAATACAATCACAAGCAATTAGCAATCCTGGACGCTGCAGAACAACTGTTCGCCTCCCAGGGGTTCCACGGAACCTCGGTCAGGGATATTGCTCATGCCGCTGATGTGAACATCGCAATGATTTCCTACTACTTCGGCTCAAAAGAAAAATTGATCGAAGCAATCTTCCTGAAAAGGATCGTAGGATGGAAATCAGTTTTGGAAACTGCCTTGACAGATGAGTCGCTTTCCTTCGAAACCCGCTTTGACAGGCTGGTGGAGACATACGTTGGCCGGATCTTCAACAACCCCTGCTTCAATCTGATGATGATGCGCGCGCAAATTCAGGCAGATCTGGGGGTGAATGACCTGATCCACCAAAATAAACTGGAAGTAAACGGTATCATCAGCGCCTTTATTAAGGCAGGACAGGAAAAAGGGGTGTTCAATGAAGGGGTCGACATATTGATGATGGTTAACACACTGGTAGGTACAACCAACCATGTAATGTCTACCAGACATCACTTTGCCAGAATTTCAGGGCTTGAGCATCTCACAGATGATCAATTACAGCAGCACCTTGTTATACATATCAGTAATCATTTAAAAAAATTGTTAAAAGCCATTCTTATCCATGAAGCTTAATAGCACATACAGGCGGTTATGGTCTCTGGCAGTGGGAGTTTTGTTGACATTGCCATACCTTGGCAGTCAGGCGCAGGAAAAGAGAACCCTTTCATTGAAAGAAGCCATATCGCTTAGTATTCAGAACAGCAAAGAATTGAAGCTCAGCCAAACAAAGATAGATGCGGCCTTATCTTCAGTTAAAGAAGCTAAAAATGCGCAACTGCCGGAAGCCAGTGTATCCGGTTCCTACATGAGAATCAACGAACCAAATATATATGGTCCTCTCTTAGGTGGTAGCAGCTCAGGTAGCGGCGGAAGTTCCTTTCCAAAAATCAACTCCCTCGGCTATGCCATGGCAAATGTATCTATCCCGGTTTTTGCCGGCTTTATGATCCAGAGCCAGAAAGAATCTGCTAAATACCTGGCAGAAGCAGCAAGACTGGATGCCGTGAAAGACCGTGAAGCTGTTATCCAGAACACCATCAACGCTTACAGCAACCTGTACAAAGCACAGCAGGCCGTAGCACTGGTGAAAGAAAACCTGAGACAACAGGAACAGCGCGTAACTGATTTCACCAACCTCGAAAAGAACGGTCTGGTAGCAAGAAACGACCTGCTGAAAGTACAACTGCAACAGTCAAACGTTGACGTATCCCTCCTGGAAGCTGAAAGCAACCTGAAAATCGCAAGCATCACAATGGACCTGCTGCTGGGTATTCCGGAAAGCACGGATCTTGAAGCGGTAGCTGACACTTACGACCAGGGTGTTGTTGCAAACAGTAAAGGCGTAGCAGAATGGGAACAGTTAGCAATGACTAACCGTACTGATAACGCTGCACTCCAGGCTCGTGAAAAAGCTGCAACTGCAGGTGTGAAAGCCGCAAAAGGTAACTACTACCCTTCCGTAGCCATCACTGGCGGTTATGTAGCACTGGACGTTCCAAAAGCTCTCGGTGTAACCAACGCAGTAAATGCCGGTATCGGCGTAAAATATAATGTCGCTTCCCTCTGGAAAAACAGCGTGAAAGTTGATGATGCTAAAATCCAGCTCGCACAGGTACGTGTAAATGAAGAGATGCTGCAGGATAACATTCACATCAGTATCAACAAAGCTTACCAGGATTACCTGGTAAACCAGAAGAAGATCGATATGTACCAGAAAGCAATCGATCAGGCTGAAGAGAACTACAAGATCGTAAAGAACAAGCAGGAAAATAACCTCGCTACCACTACCGATCTGCTCGAAGCTGACGTAGCTAACATCCAGGCAAAACTGAACTACGCTTTCGCAAAAGCAGATGCCATGGTTGCTTACTCCAAATTACTGGAAACAGCAGGCGTGCTGAACGAAACAGGTACAGAAGGAACTACCACTACCGGCACCACAACTACTACCGGTAAATAATTATCACAGTAACAACTTATTAATATCATATATCGCATTATATGGAAACGCAAAATCAAGCACCTAAGAAAAAGAACTCCACCTTCATCATCGTTTTAGCCGTGTTGGTAATAGGTGGTGGTGCATTTGGTATCACTAAATATATACATGCACAACACCACGAAGAAACAGATAACGCCCAGGTTGAAGCAAACGTGAGCCCTGTTATCCCCCGTGTAACCGGTTATGTGAAGGAAGTACGCGTAAAAGATAACCAGAAAGTAAAGAAAGGTGACACCCTTGTTATTCTCGATGACAGGGATCTGCAAATAAAACTGGAACAGGCTGAAGCCGCACTCGCAGCATCTCAGGTTCAGGTATCAGTAGCAACTGCTAATACAACTGCAGCCCGTGCTAACATCGGTTCCTCTTCTGCTAACATCGGTGCCGTAGACGCACAGATCAAAGCTGCTGAAGTAAACGTATGGCGTGCTAACCAGGATTATGAACGTTATAACAACCTGATCAAAGATCACTCTATCACCCAGCAACAATACGAGCAGGCACTTGCTACCAAGCAAACTGCTGAGCGTCAGCTGAAAGTGCTGCAGGAACAGAAAGAAGTAGCTTCCCGCCAGACCAGCGCCGTTGGTTCCCAGGCAAATGCTACCGCTGAATCTATCAACGCTGCCAAAGCAATCATCAAAGAACGTCAGGCAGAGGTAGACAACGCAAAACTGCAACTGAGCTATACTATCATCCTCGCTCCTGAAGATGGTGAACTGTCAAAGATCTATGTTCAGCCAGGTCAGTTGGTTCAGGCTGGTCAGTCACTGTTCAGCGTAGTATTATCTAACGATGTATGGGTAGTAGCAAACTTCAAAGAAACCCAGCTGGATAAAATGAAACTGGGTCAGGAAGTAGAAGTACATGTAGACGCTTTCCCTGGTAAATCTCTGAAAGCTAAAGTAACCAGCTTCTCCCCTGCTACCGGCGCCCGTTTCGCACTGCTGCCTCCGGATAACGCTTCTGGTAACTTCGTAAAAGTGGTACAACGCCTGCCTGTAAAGATCGAATTCGAAAATCTCGCATCTCAGCCAGAAGTTAAACAACTCCGCCCAGGTATGAACGTGGTGGTTGATGTTCACCTCGACTAATATTTTCAATCGCCGGTGATCAATTACGAATTACGGGAAAGGACTCACATTATTACTTCAGACTGGATATAAATATCGCTTGGCTGTAATTCGTAATTGAACATCTGCAGATTGATCACTATAAAATAATTAACATCATGCAACAAGAGAATCTGGTAGAATATGGTGCCCGCAGGGTCATCATTACAATCACTGCCATTTTTTGCGCCTTGCTGGAGATCGTGGATACCACCATCGTGAACGTGGCCCTGAATGACATGCGCGGAAATATGGGAGCTACCTTGAGTGAAATCGGTTGGGTGATCACAGCGTATGCGATTGGTAACGTAATTGTGGTTCCGATGACCAGCTGGTTGTCACAACAATTCGGCAGACGTAACTACTTCGCAGTTTCTATAGTAATCTTTACCATTTCCTCTTTCCTCTGCGGTAACGCAACCTCATTATGGGAACTGGTATTGTTCCGCTTCATACAAGGTTTAGGTGGTGGTGCATTGCTGGTAACTTCTCAAACAATTATCACTGAAAGTTACCCTCCCGAAAAACGTGGTATGGCACAAGCCATCTACGGTCTGGGTGTGATCATTGGCCCTACCCTCGGCCCTCCTTTGGGTGGTTATATCGTAGATAACTTCGCATGGCCATATATCTTTTACATCAACATTCCAATCGGTGTAATCGCTACCTTACTGACCCTTCAGTTCGTACGTAGCCCTAAATATGCCGAGAAGAAGTCAGCGAATGAAATTGATTGGTGGGGTATCGGACTCCTCGCAGCAGCTGTGGGATCTCTGCAATATGTATTGGAACGCGGACAGGAAGATGATTGGTTTAACGATACGACGATCCTTATTTTAGGTATCACCGCAGTATTAGGGTTCTTCTTCTTTATCTGGAGAGAACTGGTATATAAAAATCCGATCGTAGAACTAAGAGTATTAAAGAACCCCAACCTCCGGGTCGGTACTTTACTCTCCTTCCTGCTAGGTTTCGGTCTCTACGGATCTACTTTCATCCTTCCGCTGTATACACAGGGATTGCTGGGATGGACCGCTACCCAGTCAGGTATGCTCATGATACCAGCGGCTTTGATGACCGCCTTTATGATGCCGCTGATTGGTAAGTTGCTCGAAAAAGGGATCCCTAATCAGTACCTGGTAGCCGGCGGTATGTTAGTGTTCTTTGTATACAGCTTCTGGGGTTACAAGATTATCACGCCTGATACAGGTGCCGATGACTTCTTCTGGATGCTGATGGCACGTGGTATCGGTATGGGTATGCTCTTTATCCCGATCACAGCACTGTCTCTTTCCACACTGAAAGGACAGCAGATCGGTCAGGGTGCTGCATTCACAGGTATGATGCGCCAGCTGGGAGGTTCCTTCGGAGTTGCGCTGATCACCACCTTCGTGTCAAGACGTAATGAACTGCACCGCATGGATCTGGTGAGTAAACTGGATATCAACAACCCCGATGTGATGAACAGAGTTCATTCCGCTGCAAGCCTGTGGGCCAGCAAAGGAATGGATTCCAGAACTGCCCTGGGTAGTGCTTACAAAGGACTGGAATACAGCATCATCAAGCAGGCTACAGTACTCTCCTATATGGATGTGTTCCTGTACCTCGGTATCCTGTTCCTCATCTGTGTGCCATTTGTACTCATGGTGAAGGGAAACAAACAACAAAGAAAATTAGACGCTAGTGCCATGCACTAAAAAGATATTAAAGATATGTTACTAACAGTGTAACAGTTGTAGGTTTAGGTAATGAGCCGGAGTATTCTTACTCCGGCTTTTTTCATCTCACCTGGCCGACATATTATTTTCTATACACATGTGTGTGTTAATTACCAATAATAGTTATGCACATTTTCATTATTTACCACAAATGTGGAAAAATATACTCGAAGAAATAAAGCGGTATAGTACCTTTGTGCTATCTAATGCCAGTGGCATTCGGTTTGCCCCAAATATTCGTCGGAATTGTCATTGTTTAACAGCATCAGGACAGTATTTAAACCAAAAGGAAAAAGATCCAAAAAAAGGAATCCCAAAATTTACCTTTATGAAGAGAATTGCATTTGCGTTTGCTACCATAGGTACAGTATTCGCCGTTTTAGCTCAGTACGCCATCACTAACGATTGGGCCTGGTTCCGGGTATTTCACACCCTGGGATTTATAGGTTATATCCTGATCATTAGTGCGGCCGCCTTCTTCTCCCTGATGTTCATACATCAGCTCTCAAGAGATGAGAAAGTAAGAATGCGTAACCGTTCCATAGATATAGATGGAAGTATTGATGTGTAAGGCCAACTGCTCCTTTGTTAACACCGACGCGCCATTATTAAAACACAGGGAAATCGCCCAATGGAGGATTTGAATTTTATACTGAAGTTTGAGTACAAAGGAAAGCCGCACATCCTTGAAGTGCGGCCCTGGGTTCAACGTTATAAGATTGCATTTAAAGTTACCATAGAGGAACACGAAATCACTTACGAACAGGATGAAGAAGGTCGCTTGCGTGCTATCAGTGACGAACCTCACTTCTCCAGAGCAGTAGATCACGGACTAATTGGCTTTGTGGCTGAAAAAATTGAAGAAGCAATAGCCGGAGAAGAGTAATTTTTACTCCTCCTGCCTCGCTTCGTCTATCAGCGACTGCTCATCCCAGCCCAACCCGGATGGATTAAAACGAGTCGTCCTTTCGCCAGACATCAGTTTCTCCAACTCCTCAATACGTTCTTTTACTGTATTGATATATAGCTTTTTATCATCGCGTATAGCGGATAGCCCTTTCATGGCTTTCTCATCCTGCTTGCGGAAGGTACCCGCATTCCTGTAAGCATGGTATGCCCTGATCCCCAGCATTTGTAAAGCATCTGCTCCCATACGCAATGATGTATCCAGGGTTTCCCTGTAGATAT
Organism: Chitinophaga sancti; assembly: GCF_034424315.1. Lineage (GTDB taxonomy): Bacteria > Bacteroidota > Bacteroidia > Chitinophagales > Chitinophagaceae > Chitinophaga > Chitinophaga sancti. Next base: position 5,320,446 of record NZ_CP139972.1, on the reverse strand, counting down.
GCAATACCCCCAAATCCATCAGCTCAAATGTATCTGGTATATTCTCCGCCTTCACCAACATCTGCAGGTGAGGGAAATGCTTCCTGACCACCCGCACTACATCCAGCGTCTGCTCTACCGTATCCATCGCTACAATAATCACTTTCGCATCTTCAGCCCCTGCTGCTTCCAGCATATCCCTGCGGGATGCATCACCATAATGTACCTTCACCCCCAGGTTATGCAGGGCATCTACCCTGTCTGAATCCAGGTCAAGGATAGTCGCCTTTACCCCATTCACGCGCAGGAAACGCCCTACAATATTGCCAAAACGGCCAAAGCCGGCAATGATGATAGGATGCTTTTCCTGGATCTCATCCGCCTCTCTTGTATTCGTCGTCTGCACACTGAAGCGGGGCTGTATCAATCTTTCATATGCCAGTAGCAACAATGGCGTAAACGCCATGCTGATGGCCACCACCGCCGTGAGGATACTGACAGTAGACTGTGGCAGAATATTACTCTGATTGGAAAAAGACAGTAATACAAAAGCAAATTCACCCACCTGCGACAAAGCCACTGCAAACAATAGATTTTGCTCAATTTTGATCTTGAAGATCTTACCTAAGCCTAACAATATGAATGCTTTAAGGCTCATTAAGCCCACAACGAGCCCTAAAATTACCCAGGGCATACTCAGTATCAGCCTGAAGTCAATAGACGCTCCCACGGCCATAAAAAACAAGCCCAGCAACAATCCCTTGAATGGCTCTATATCACTCTCCAGTTCATGACGATACTCGCTATTCGCCAGCACAACTCCACCGAGAAATGCACCCAGCGCAGGACTTAGCCCTACCAGCGACATCAGCACCGAAATGGAAACTACCAGCAGTAAGGAAAACGCAGTGAACAACTCCCGGACCCTGGTTCCCGCAATGATGCGTAACAAAGGTCTTAACAGGTAACGTCCTGCTACCACAATCACCACCACAGCTCCCAGTACCATCAGGGTCTGGCCCCATGCCGGCAGATTATCTCTGAGCGAGGATTCACTATGACTACCACCCTGTGAACTACCCGCCAGCAGTGGAAATACCGCCAGCATAGGAATGACAGCTATATCCTGAAACAGTAATACTGAAAACGCACTCTGACCGGCAGCTGATGACAACTGCCCTTTCTCTTTTAAACTTTGCAACACGATTGCCGTAGATGAAAGTGACAGGATCATCCCCAATGCCAGGGCTGCATTCAGTGGCTGGCCTAATAACAAGGCCAGGCATGCAACCGCTGCCGTCGTCAACAGGACCTGAAGCCCTCCCAGGCCCAGTATAGGCGCCCGGAGATTCCAAAGTAAAGCGGGTTCTAACTCAATCCCGATCAGGAACAGCATCATGACTACGCCAAATTCCGCAAAATGCATAAGATCCTGCCCCTCACTACCAATAAAACCCATGAGGGAAGGGCCAATCACTACACCCGCCAAAAGGTAACCCAGTACAGAACCCAGGCCCAGTTTTTTAGCAATGGGAATAAACACCACTGCTGCAGCGAGATAGATCATGGTTATGAAAAAGTATGAATGCTCCATAGTTAACGATCCCTTAAGGTTTCCAGAAATTGTTTGTAACTGATAGCCTGTTCGCTGATGCTGGTAGCATCCAGCTGGTGAGTGCCGTACACTACGAATGGTGCCAGGTATTGCATATTGCAAAGTGTAGCCGTCTGCTTATATGGCAACAGGAAATCTGTCAGCGGATGTTGATGCCATCCATCAGGCTGATAAGCGTCCTCCTTTGTGCCAGCGGAAATCACATTCGTAATCCGCTTGCCGCGAAGCGCTGTGCCCGTACGGCCATAAGCCCAGCCATGCTCCAATACAAGGTCCTGCCATTGTTTGATCATAGCAGGAGCACTGTACCAGTAAAGCGGGTGTTGAAATAAAATAATATCGTGTTGCAGCAATAAGCCCTGTTCCTGTCTTACATCAATGTTCAAATCAGGATAGGTTTCGTACAGATCGTGCACAGTTACCCCCTGCATGCCACGGATAGTAGCCAGCAGCTGATAATGGACCCTTGATTTTTCAAAGGCCGGGTGCGCGAATAGAATCAGAATTCTTGACATAGAAGATGGAAATTACGAATTACGTTTTACAAATCCGGTACATCGATGATTTGTAAAACATATTCTATATTTCATCACCGGAGTATTCCTGTAATAGTAATCTATACTGATTCAGGATATTTGATTTGGAGATAAATCCTACTAGTTTATCATTCTCTATCACCGGCAGATTCCACTCTTTCACTTCATCAAATTTTGCAATCACATCTACCACATTATCGTGCAGACCTATCAGCGCAGGTGGCTGCTGCATCAATTCTTTTACAGTAACCGTATCGTAAATTAACTGGTTGAACATGATCGGGCGTATACGATCCAAAGTCACTACACCATCCAGCCTTCCATCTGCAGAAACTACAGCAATCACGTTGCGGGTACTGTTTTTCACCAGCTCTATCAGCTGTCGGAGCGTAGCATTCATATCTATATGCTGAATCGTGTTTTCAACAAGTTCCTCAGTCCGGAGCAGTGAAAGAATGTTTCTGTCATGTTCCCTGGTAAAGATTTTGCCTTCATCTACCAGGTGTTTGAGTTCCGGAGAGATAGGGGAAAACCATTTTGCTACGAGAAAGGAAGTAGAAGAAACAATCATCAGCGGAATGAACAGGTCATATCCCGAACTGGCTTCTGCTATCAGGAAGATGGCTGTAAGCGGTGCGTACATCACCCCACTCATCACCCCCGCCATACCTACAATTACAAGGTTAGTGACCGGTACATCGTGGAAGCCTACCTGTGTACACAGCATGGCAAAAAAGAATCCCAATACACCGCCGGCAAAAAGAGAAGGTGCAAAGTTTCCCCCATTACCTCCACTCTGAATAGTAATAGAAGAAGCAAATACTTTCAGCAAACAGGTACATCCCAGGAATGCCAGTAAGACCCAGTTCTTTGCCGGAATATACCTGAAGAAACTATGTGCAATGATTTCATCTGCCTGCCCATTGGCCATTTGCTTGATGCTGGAATAGCCCTCTCCAAATAAGGGTGGCATGATCACGCAAAGAATGGAAATAATCACACCCCCTAAAACAGCCTTCTGCAGTGCAGTCCATTTCAGGCGATGGAAGAAATGCTCTACTTTCTGGGAAATGACTATGTAATAGCGTGCGTAAATAGCACTTAATAACCCCAGCATAATGTAGTAGGGCACATTGTGATAATTGAAAGCCTGCCGGGATTCAAAGTGAAACAATACCTCTTCCTGCAGGATGATCTTTGACAGGAGACTTCCACAAATCGCCGCCAGGATTAAAGGAAGAAAATCGGAGAATACAACCCCGGTAAGCAGGATTTCAAAAGCAAACATCACCCCTGCAATCGGTGCATTAAATGAAGCCGCAATACCGGCAGTGGCGCCAGCCGCCAGTAACAGTGTTCTTTCCTTATATCCCAGGTGGTAGTTGCGCGCATAGTTACTACCAATTGCAGCTCCTGTTACCGCAATCGGACTTTCCAGGCCTGCAGAACCTCCCAGACCTACTGTCAGGGCACTTTGCAGGATTTGCGAATACATTTTAACAGGTGGAATCAGGCTGGAGTTTTGTGCAATTTCGTAGAGAATAAGGCCTATACCTTTTCGCGATTGACCTTTAAAAAATATGATAACAACAAGGGTGGTAATGACGATACCAAGAAAAGGGAATAGTGCGTAGAAAAAGACCTGTGTAGTAAAATGAACTTTGTAGGTAATAAAGTAGTGAATGTAGTGAACCAGCGTTTTCAGTATCACACCGGCTAACCCGGCAACCAGGCCAACCAGGATCCCCGAAAGTACAAGGAACTGGTTTCTGTTCATTTTGCTGTGCAGCCAGTGGATGAGGACCTCATAACTTCGGACCCTTCGCAGACTGTACCGCTCAAAATCGCGCTTAAAGCGCAAAAACGAGTGAAACTTTTTTATGTTCTTAAATTGACTCATCAGTTTGTTATCAAATTTCAATCAACGCATATACCTTATCATTCAGGTACGGACCACCGGGATGGCGCGCAGAATAATCAAGGTTAATCCAATATTCGCCTCTCATTTCGTGGTAGTGAATCTCTTTGATAGGTAGTTGGGGAAACAAGGTTACGATAGCCTGCTTGATCACTTCAAAATCTTCTTTGGTACCGCAATATAACTCAGGGTATGCATGCCCCTGGATCAACACAATACGGCACCTGGCACCGATAGATTGCAGGCAGGATACCATCAGTATGCTATGATCATCACAATCGCCCCCCATGCCATTTTGTATTGTTTCCTGCGGGGTGGCAAAATATTCATCACGCCGGGTATCCGGTACCCAGCGAAAATGCCTGTTGATATATTTAAACAGTGCCAGGTAACGGGCCACTTTCCCATACTTGGGGAAATATTCATCAAAATCTTCTACAGAATGGTAAATAGAGAAGTTGCGTACCAGGGAGTCCTTATAGTTCACCTTATCCCGGATCCCCCGTACCGTTTTATCCCTGTAAGTTTCCACCCGGCGAGGATATAAACTCAGGATATCCAGTTGTTTATAGTTCTTGGCACCCCAGTTACCCTGTACCATCCCTTTATAGTCATTCAGTACATTGCTGAAGGTATAATTATCAGAAAAGTAATTGAAAGACAGTACGCCCACTACCAATACAAAGGCAGGAATGATCAGCGGTTTGAAAACCCAGAGCAGTAAGCGGGTAAAAAGAAAAGCGGACAGAACAGCCAACAGCATATCCAGGTGCCATCCATCTTCAACCAGTGGTGGTATATACCGGTTCAGATATGGTGCCAGCGGTATGATTGTCAGGAGGCTCAGCAGGTTGAGCAGAAATTGCTGGAAAGAGGAATATTTACTTTCATCTATGGCCATTACGGAATGCAATAACGCAAAATTATGCCAGATAACGAAAGGTAGATGTGATCGGCGGTCAACAAACTATTGTTCCCGCAGCTTATCAAGTTGTTTAAATGAGGTACTGGTGCCTATTAGTTGCAGCTGCTGCCGCGTGATATGTAATTGCTTTTCAGCCTTCAGGGAGGTATAAATTTTCTGTAATAATTGCAATGCCATCATCATCAGCAATTTCAGATCCATTTTCTGGGAGATCTCCATGGCACTTTCTATCAGTCGGATGGCTTTGTTTAGTTCATTCTCAAGCATATATGCATAGCCCTGGATGAGTTTGTGCAATACTTCCAGGTGCCTGCCATTAGTATGATCAAAAGAATAATTCTTCAATAAGAGATCGGCATGCCTGCTGATCCTTAAGGCCGTCTTCAGATCACGTTGTCCGATGGCTGCATAGGCTTGCCAGCTCAGCAAAGAGAGTCGTACAGGATCATGTTTTTGATACACCAGTGCCGGATAGCATTCAAAAATCCTTTTTGAATAATTAGCCAGGTGGCCGTAGTCGTGCAGCAGGGCAAATGCAAATCCCGAAAACCGGAATACCAGTTCGTGCGATACGGAAGGCGCCTGCCTGGTACTACCATTCAGGTAGCGGCTATAACTGTACAGCTTATCCTTAATACTTTCGTTAACGATACCAAACTTCAGGTATTCATATATAAAGAGGAAGAGGTCGTAAGGGGTGACCCACAGTTCTTCTTCCGTCATTTCACGTTGAACGATCTTTTTAATAAAATGCAGTTCCTGCTCGCACTGCTCCGCATCCAGCTGCAGCGAAGACATAATGAACAGGATGCTTCTGATCTTCAGCTTATCTTCCGGCAGCTCTGCCAGTTCCAGTAAGGCGACCAGTACTTTTCTCTTGCCAAAATGAATGAAATTATCATTCAGGATTTTGCTGAGTGGATACTTTTTAAAGTAGCCATGGGGGAAGATAGATTTCAGCGACATTTCCCTGTTGCCTTCCTGCTGGTAATGTACGGCCAGGTACTCCAGTAACTGGGATTTCTCAATATTAGATAAGGAAAGATGGAACATCTGCCGGATGCTTTCCTGCTGTCCGTTGTTGATGGCATAACGGAGCATCCATTTGAAGATCCCTGTACGGAAAGGAGAAGACGGCAGGTGATTAATCACATCATTAAATACCACTTCGCCCGTCTGATGATGGCCCCGTGACACAAAGTGCATGGCCATGAAGTATTCCATCAGGAACTGGTGGGCAAAACGAACCTTCACGTAGAACATAATGTCCTGACTCAGATTTTCTTCTACCAGTATATTATCGGAGAGGAGTTCTTTGTAAGCGGAGAATAATTCTGCATTCTTATTCAGGAGTTCACTCTTTTCGGCATATTGGCCCCTTTTGCCATAATCCAATACTTCCAGCAGTTTATTGATGATGTTGATCTTAAAATTGTTATTGTTCGTGCTGAATACTTTCATCTGCACGAATCGCGAGACCATTTCAAAAAGGCTGAGATGCTCGTTGATAAAGGTGTTTTCACCGGTATTGAGCTGACAAAACAGCTGCAGGTAAAATGGATATCGCAGTTTTTGCAGGAAGCTTTCGCTGAAAGTGCGTACCACGGCAGGATCCATGCGATGATTATAGAGCACGGACTTTACTTCCTGCTCCGTCATACGGGGGATGTTGATATTGGTTTCTTCATCCATTTCAGGACCCAGGTACCAGTATCGGCCGAATGGCGGCATACGATGATCATTGTGAAAAATTTCTGACCAGGTATTATTTCGAACTGAGAGGATCACTTTGATCCATGGGTATTCATCGTTGCTATAAACGAATTCTTCCAGCTTGGTATACATCAGTTTCAGCTTGTCGCTGGACATGGTAATTTCATCAAAGCCATCGATGATGAGGATGAGTCTACCTCCTATTTTATCGAAATGTGTCCTGAAGTATTCCCTGAAATTTTCCCTTTGCCCCAGGCTGAGCTGATCATCCAGCCAGTTGCTCAGGTTAAGTCCGCGCAAAAACAGGCTACCTGCGGCATGTGCATGGATAAACCAGCAGATGTCCTGCGGATACTTAGCCTCTTTGCTGTACCAGAAATGTTCTACAAGGTGTACAAGTGTCGTGGATTTGCCCCATCCACTTGGTGCGATGAGGGCAGTAGCGGGATAAGTACCTTCCAGAAAACGCTCCATGTGGGCAATGCTGAAGGCCCTTGATACCGTATTCTGAAATTGAATACCGGAGCGATTCTTCAGTGTTACCAGGGTGTAGTGTGAAACGGCAGCACCTTTACTTCTGAGTTCAGCCCATTTACTATCCTGTACCACTTCCCCGGGAGTGGATTGTGTGAAAAGCCTGGTCTGAAAATCTTCCCAGTCCTTATAATTACAGTATTGCGCCAGCGTATTTAAAGTGTAGCGCGAGAAGCTGTGCTGTGTTACAGCAAATCCAAAAACTCTTTTCAGCGTCGTCTCACTAACTAATTTGCCTGTCTCGTCTGATATGGCGAGTGACAATCGTTTGCAATCACTAGCCGTTACAGAGTCAACGCCAAAACGTCGGGAAACTTCTTTCTGTAGAGTGATGATAAAGTCATAGGAGAGATCTATCATACGGGGACAAGAAATGGAATTTTGTAAACGGATTTTTGGTAATCAAGTATAAACTTACGTAGCACTTTTGGGTTTAGATTTTTTCTCAAAAAAATGAACAAAATGAACATGACATATATAAATGAACAGAATTTGAAAAGAACTGTAAAGCAATAAGGTACAACAACGTGACATTGGCTGTTTAAAAACAATGTTTATTTGTTCAGTTTGATTTCATATTAGTACTGCCAACTAAATATACTGTGAATCATACTAATACCTTTAATCGCTTATTGAATCTAAAAAACTGGATAAAAAGATTTGTAGTATTCAATAATGAATAGAATGAATATCGTTCAAATACTGAACGAAAAGAACAGCTGCTTTCCCACCCTATCAACATAAATTCGTACCGTATTCTGACCGCCGGGTTTTCAATAATGTGTGTTCGTACCGTATCAGCCGAATCAGACTACCCCTGTTTTAACCATATCGTCTTTATTATTTACCACCCCCTTCATAACCACGCCAATGCATAGAAACAATATATCTGTGCTGTGTATCCTGTTGAGTGGCCGCCCGCTGGTCGCCAGACTCAATGTGATGCATAGCTAACCTGAGTTCCTGGAAAACAGAAAGAAAACAAAAACTGTGAAAAACATACACGCTTTATAACCCGAACCAATTGATTTCTATGCATCTTAACGCTACTCTTAAAAGCTCCCTAAGAGATTTTATCCTTACTATTTTTTCATGTCTTTGCGTGGTTGGGTTGCCGGCAGGAGTCTCCTTAGCGGAGAACCTTCCTGTGCCTGTGACTGCCGCCTGCAGCAAAGACATAAGAAATAACAAAGCCTTGTCATGGCTGCAGGCGTATACCGCGCAACACCCCTACGCGCCGGTATTACGAAAACAGCTGCCATGGCAACACTGGATCACTTCCAGTATTTATTTTGCTGACGGCCCCCTCTGGAACAGTGCCTCCAATCCTTCCGTAGTTACGTTTGGAGTGGCTTGCGCTGCCCGTAATGTCTCAGCTTTCAGCTCACTCCGCGTATATGAAGCCACCGCGTTTCAGCCGGTAATAGTGACTCCTGCTACCCCCGCTGTTTCCACCGGTGGTACAGTTGCCCTCTCAGCAGCATTAGCCCGGATTCCAGGTGCTACCTTCCAATGGTACACTGAACCAGATGGTGGTACTGCTATCGGGAGCGGTGCAAACTTTACTACACCTGTATTAAACCGCAATACCACTTACTATGTAGAAGCGCTCTCTCCTACCGATGGATTGATCAGCATTGTGCGTACTGCAGTCACTGTAGATGTAACAGATACTACTGGTAATGGTGCCCTGAGTTGTAGTGGTGCTACCACACAGAACAATGGAGTGACTGGTTTACTCTGCCTGTTATGCGGTGTGTCGAATGCTGCGAATGCAGTTGATGCCTCTCCGGCCACAGCTGCAAATATGCGTATCAATGTAGGCCTGGGTGCCATCGTATACCAGGACCTGGTATTTCCGAAATCAGGTAAAGCAGGAGATTCTATCCGTATCGGTCTTGGCACAACTACCGGCCTGCTGGACGCATCAGCACTTGCTGGTATGAGTGTAGGTACAGGAAATGGTGCACGCCCTGCTGATGCAGATATGGTGGCCTTGTCTCCGGGGTTGCTCAGTGTGCGCCTCCTGAGTGGCATTCAACAATCTGCCTACACTTTTGTGGCCACCAAAGATTTCGACCGTGTCGAAATTCGCCTGAATGGTCTACTGGCAGCGCTCTCCTCTTACAATGTTTATTATGCTCAGGTGGTGACCCCGATCGCTCAGGTGTCAGCACCAACTGTATATGCATGTAGTGGTACTGCTGCTACCTTAACTGCTGTAGGCCCTACCGGCTATACCTACCATTGGTATACTGCTTACGCAGGTGGCGCACCTGTTGGCTATGGTACTACATTCACGACTCCGGCAGTGACCAAAGACACTACCTACTTCGTGGCAGCCGTAGGTGCTGATAGTTGTGGTAGTGAAAAACGTACACCTGTACAGGTGAAAGCAGGCCTGCCAGGTGTGAACGTAACACCATCTACTGCTACCGTAGCAGGAAGCGCTACGCCAACCTTCAATGTCGTATCGCCAAATGCTGCCTATCAGTACAACTGGTATACAGTGCCTGCCGGTGGTACCCCCGTATACGTAGGAGCTCAGTTCACTACTCCTCCTGTTGCTGCTAATGTTACTTATTATGTGGAAGCAGTATCTCCTGGTGATCCAAACTGTAAGAGCCTGCGTACCCCTGTGGCAATTACCCTGAATGGCACAGGGGGTCCTACCCCTGTGGGCGATATAGAATGTGGTGGTGCTACCTCACAGATCTCTGTCACCAGTGGAATCTGCGTGGGTTGCTACGTAGAGAAACAGGATTCTGCAGTGGACAACAGTACGGCTACCGCTTCTGTGATCCACACGATCCTGGGCGTAGGCTCATATGTACAGCAATCCCTGATTTTTCCCGCACCTGGTGTGAAGGGAGATAGCATAAGGATCAGGCTGGGCTTCACTACAGGCCTGGCAGATCTGAGCGTACTGGCTGGTATCCAGATCTCTTCTTCTAACAATGCGACCGCTAATAATGATGCAGTGACCCTGAATAGTGGCACACTGAATCTGCAATTATTGAATGGCAACCGTGACCTGATCTACACATTCGCTCCGGGTGCTGCTTACGACAGGGTGAATATCAGACTGAATGGTCTGGCCACGGCCCTCACTGCCCTGAAAGTATATTCAGCGCAGATCTTTGCAGGTACGCCTACTGTAGAAAAAGACACGGTATACGTCTGTGCAGGTTCTCCTGTTACACTCCGCGCCACAGGCCCCGGCACTACCTTCCGCTGGTATAGCCAGCCTACAGGTGGAACTGCATTGTCTACCGGTGCTACCTATACAGTAACACCTGCTACCAATGCGATCTATTATGTAGAAGGTGTGTCCGGCAGTGGTTGTGCAAACCCTGTGCGCAAAGCCGTGTATGTAATGGTAGGTCTGCCACAGCCATTGATAAACCCTGCTACACAAACGATCAACTCCGGTCAGACTGCTACCTTCTCGGTATTAAGTCCGAACCCGGCATATCAATACAACTGGTATGATGCACCGGCAGGTGGCAATCTGCTGCAGGCTAATTCTACTACATATACAACTGCTGCACTCACCGCAGCAGCCATCTATTATGTGGAAGTTAAAGATCCGGTGAATGGTTGTACAAGCGCTACCCGCACAGCGGTAAGAGTAGATATCAACCTGCCTGCAGAGCCAACACCATGTAGCTATGCTACTTCACAGCAAAGTCCTGTTATCAGCGGTGTATGCCTGTTGTGTTCTGTAAGCAATCCTGCACTGGCAGTAGATCAGAATGCAAATTCTGCATCCACTATCAATGCTGCCTTAAATGCTGCCGGTTATATCGGTCAGCTGCTGAGGTATAATAATACATACCCTGCCGGTGACAGTATCACGCTGGACCTGGAAGTACCGGGCAAAGTAGCGGATGTAACACTGCTGGGCGGTATCAGGGTAGAAACATATAATGGTGCTACTGCAAATGGCGACGGTCGTTATCTCTCTGATAACCCGATCCGCCTTACCCTGCTGAACACAGGCAACAAGTTTAGGGTAACCATACCTGCCACCAAAGCCTTCAATGGTGTGATGGTAAGTATCAACGGTCTGCTCACTGCACTCACCTCAGTGAATGTGTATTTCGCAGCAGTCGTTACCCCAAGGCCTGATGTAACTGCATCAGCAGCCAATGTATGTAGCGGCAATGCTGCTACTCTCGTCGCTACCACTACCAATGATGCGGACATTGCCTGGTTTGCCAGTGCGGTGGGTGGAACTGCAGTAGCTACCGGCGATACATTCAGAACTGCAGCACTCAATGCATCGCTCACTTATTATGCAGAAGCCAGCCGCTTCGGCTGTGCCAACCCAGGCAGGGTACCAGTGTTGGTGAGCGTAGGGAATACACCTGTAGCACCAACTGCTGCTGCTAAGAGCATCTGTGCCGGCGATAAGGTAACCCTGCTGGCAACAGCACCATCCGGAGTCACGTTCCGCTGGTATACTGCTGCTACCGGTGGCACCCTGCTGGCATCTACTCCAGACTATACGACGAACACACTGACGGCCGATACTGCCTTCTATGTGGAAGCAGATAATAACGGTTGTATCAGCACAACAAGGACCCGTGTAGCTGTGACGGTGAATACAGTACCTGCAGGTCTCACTGTTACCCCGATGGGTACCTCCATCAGCAGTGGTCAAAGCGCTACTTTCACCGCTCATGCTACCGGAACTAACCTGGTCTATAAATGGTATAACGCTGCCGGCGATTCTATCTTCACCGGTGCCGTATTCAATACCGGTGCCCTCACGGCTACAGCTACCTACACCGTGGAAGCTGTAAACGCTGCAGATTGTAAGAGCGCATCCCGCATATCTGTAACCGCTACCGTGATCCCGGGTAATAATGATATTCCCTGCGATGCCGCAACATCAGAAACCAACAATGCAAATGGGATCTGCATAGGTTGCTATGTAGAAAATCCAGCCCTGTCAGTTGACAACAGTACCAGCAGTAGCTCCACGCTGCATGTGATCCTGGGGCTGACAGGTGCTTATGTACAGCAGACACTGATCTTCCCCCAGGTGAGCGAACTGAATGACAGCGTACAGATTGCCCTGTCCTTTTCCAGCTCCCTGGCGGATGTAGGCCTGCTGGGTACTATACAGGTAGGCTCATATAATGGAGTTACTTCCAACAATGACTTTGTAGCACTGAATGCTGCAGGTGTGAATGTGAGTCTGCTCAGCGGCAACTCACGGGCATTGGTTGGCTTTAAACCTAAAGGCCTTTTCGACAGGATAGTAGTACGCCTCAACTCCGGTCTGGCTACCGCCCTGAGCGCCGTGAATGTTCACTACACCAGCCGCCTGGTAGGGCTGCCGCTTGTAAAGGGTGATACGATCTGCGCCGGTAACCGCGCTACCCTCCTGGCAGCAGGTCCGTCCAACGTGAGCTTCCGCTGGTATACAACAGCTGTAGGTGGTACGTCCATCTTCACCGGTACCAGCTATCAGACACCAGCGCTGAACACCACCACTACTTATTATGTAGCGGCAGTAAAAACAAGCCTGAGCTGTCCAAATCCTGTAAGGGTACCGGTTACTGCGGTGGTTGATCCTGTTCCGGATGCACCTGCACTGGATATAAACAGCATCACCGTATGTAGTGGTAGCATGGCTACCTTCAATGTGCAACCTGCTACAGGTGTAACCTATCGCTGGTATACAGCATTGTCAGGTGGTACGGCTATCTTCACAGGTAACTCGTTTACTACTCCTGCTTTAAGCACAACTACAGTATACTATGTAGAGGCTTCGAATGCAGCAGCTTGTTCCAATACTACCCGCACTATGGTGACTGCCAATGTCATCACGCAACCAGCCATCGTAACCGTAACACCTGGTACTGCTGAAGTATGTGCTGGTAGCGCTGTACAGCTGGTAGCAACCGCTGCTACCAATGGTGTGGTGTTCCGCTGGTATACCACTGCAACAGGAGGCACGCCTGTATTCGAAGGTGCTACCTACAATACACCGGTACTGAATGCGACTACTACTTATTATGTAGAAGCGGCAGCCGGCATCTGCGCAAGCACCACAAGAACAGCAGTCACCGTAAAAGTGAATGCGATTCCGGCAGCTCCAACCGTAAATGTATCACCAGCCGGTGGTCAGGTCGTATCTGGTCAGACAGCAACACTGACCGTTTCTCCTGCTGCAGGGCTTAGCTATAACTGGTATACGGATGCTGCGGGTGGTACACCTGTATTCACAGGTAATGTGTTTACCACACCGGCACTGACCAGTGATATCACGTATTATGTAGAAGCCGTGGCAGATTCTGCTGCCTGTGGCAGTCAGCGTACCGCTGTTGCACTTACGGTAACGGTAGTACCTAATACTGTGTGCGACTTTGCAAATGCGCAAACCAATAGCACAACTGCTGTCTGCGTACTGTGTGCTGTACAGGATGCAGCCAATACAACAGATGCAAATACAGACAACTTCTCCCTGCTGTCAGTACCACTGGCTGCCGGTAGCGGAAGCGTACAACAATCTCTCATCTTCCCGACCGCTGCTGTCGCTGGCGACAGCGTAAGGCTGGTACTGGAATTACCTGCACAGGTACTGGATGCTTCCCTGCTGGGGGCGATAGAAATATCCAGCTCAAATGGTGCAACCGCAAACAATGATGCGCTCCTGCTCAACAGCAGTAACCTGAAAGTATCATTGCTGAGCGGCAGCAATAAGTTCACCGTAGCCTTTGCGCCAGGTGCCACTTACGACCGCGTGCAGGTGAAACTGAGAGGTGGTGTGATTTCCGCCCTGGTGAACCTCCGCGTTTACTACGCATCCCGCCAGGTATCTGCTCCGGTAGTCGCAGTAAGAAGCACCACTATCTGTAATGGTACAACTGCAACCCTTACTGCAACAGCCAGCGCTGTAGCATCGATAGAATGGTATAATACCGCTGGTACCAAAGTAGGCGATGGTCCATCCTTTACTACACCGGTATTAACTGCGAATACTACTTATTATGCCCAGGCAGTACGTACATCCAATGGTTGTGCGAATCCAAACAGGGTATCTGTAGCTGTCAATGTAGTTCCTGCGCTCACCGCGCCTGCAGTAAGCAGTGCAAATATTTGTTCCGGTAAGACTGCGGCCCTCACCGCTACAGTAACCGGTAGCAATATCACGACTAAATGGTATAGCGCCCCTGTAGGTGGTACCCTGCTGTTCACCGGCACTACGTATGTGACCAATCCGCTGACAGCAGATACTGCCTTCTATGTAGCAACCAGCAACAGCAGCTGTACACTCGCTACAAGAGTGAAAGCAACTGTAACTGTTGGTGCAGGTGCGCCAACCCCAACCCTGCAGGCTAACAATGTAAATATTTGCGCCGGCCGGCAGGCTACATTTACAGTAACATCCGGTACAACTGGTATTACTTATAACTGGTACACTACCCTTACCGGTGGCACACCAGTACACACTGGTGCAACGTATACAACCACTGCACTCAATACATCTACCGTGTATTATGTAGAAGCTGTGAACACCGCATCCGGTTGTACTGCAGGTGCTGCAAGAGTTAGCGCTACTGCTAATGTGGCCCTGAATCCGGATCAGCCGGTAGTGACTGCAGCCAGCGTAAACGTATGTACCGGTCAGGATGCAACACTGTCAGTATCTACGCCACAAAGCGGCGTGACCTACCAGTGGTATGATGCTGCTACAGCAGGTACCCTGATTGGTTCCGGTACAACTATTATTATCAGAAATGTAACAGCCAGCGCTGATTACTATGTAGAAGCTGCAAACACAAGTGGTTGTGTAAACAGCGGAGGCCGTGCAAAAGCCAGCGTAGTAGCCATCGTATCTCCAGGTACACCAACCGTGACCGCTGCATCAGTGAGCATATGCCAGGGCAATACGACATCGCTCTCTGTGCAAAATCCGAATGCAGCATTTACCTATCGCTGGTATACCACAGCAAGTGGTGGTACATCACTGGGTTCAGGCACAAGCTTCACTACACCTGTTATCAATACTGATACAGATTTCTATGTAGAAGCCAGCAATGGTAACTGTAGCAGTGCTGTAAGAGCAAGAGTAAGTGTGCTGGTGGCAACACCTGCACCAACTCCGGTACTGGAATCAAACAATATCACTACCTGCTCCGGTACAACCGCTACGCTGCGAGTGATATCTACTACCTCCGGTATTGATTACAACTGGTATACAACAGCAACTGGTGGTACACCTGTATTCGCCGGGGCTACTTTCACCACACCAGTACTAACGTCAACGGCTACTTATTATGTGGAAGCGGTGAGCACAACTTCTGGTTGTGGCAGCAGCAGCGCAAGAGTGAGTGCTACAGTAACAGTCGGATCATCGCCTGATGCACCAACCCTGGTATCTGGCAGTGTGAAAGTATGTGCTGGAAACGATGGTACATTGTCAGTACTGAATCCACAGACAGGTGCTGCTTACCAATGGTATACTGCTGCTAACGGTGGTACCCTGGTATTCACTGGTCCTGTATACACAGTGCCAGCAGTCACTGCAAATGCAAGCTACTATGTACAAACCATGATCGGTACCACCTGTGTTAGTGCTACCCGTACAGCAGGCAGCATAGTAGTAGATAATTCTGCTACAACACCTGATGTCGTATCTACCAATGTAACAACCTGCGTAGGCGGTACTGCTACCCTTTCAGTACTGAATCCGGATGCAGCCCTTACCTATCGCTGGTACGATGCACCAGCTGGGGGTAACCTGCTCTCTACAGGTCCTGATTATACAACAGCTGCGCTCAGCACAAATACTACCTACTATGTGGAAGCGCTGAACAGCTCAGGTTGTAGCAGCCTGGCCCGCAGAGGTGTAATAGTAACTATCACCAATACGATCGATGCTCCTGTAGCTACAACTGGTGCAACAGTCTGCTCAGGCAATACGATCGTGCTCGCAGTGACCAACCCTGTTTCTGGTTACGCTTATAAGTGGTATACAACTGCTACAACTGGTACACCAGTATTCACAGGTGCAAACTTTACCACACCGGCACTCACTGCGAATACAGTTTACTATGTAGAAGCAGCTACCGGTGGTTGTGTAAGTGTAAGCCGCACTTCTGTTCCGGTTACAGTCAATGCTACACCAACTGCCCCTCTGGTAGTCAATGCAACCGTCTTAACCTGCACAGGCAGCAGTGCAATCCTGCAGGTACAAAATCCAAATACAACGCTTACTTACCAGTGGTTCACCACGAATACGGGTGGTACAGCAGTGGGCATAGGCTCCAGCTTCACGACCCCGGCCATCACAGGTACTACTATGTACTACGTGGAAGCGCAGAATCCGAATGGTTGCCGGGGCAATACCCGTACAGCCGTCACCGTATCGATTGGAACGCCTGGTAACAATGCTGTGGTAACTGGTAATGAAGCCGGCATCTGCCCGAATAATTCAGCAACGCTGACAGCATCATCCACTACAACCGGTGCACGCTTCAGCTGGTATACAAGTGCTACCGGTGGTACAGCCGTATCAACCGGTGCATCGTTCACAACACCAGCGCTCACCACTACCACTACTTACTATGTGGAAGTAGCTTCTGCAGGTGGTTGTTCAAGTGGTACAAGAGTAGCGGCAACAGTGACCGTACTCACAGCGCTGGATGCGCCGGTAGTAAGTGTGGACACAGCGCTCACCACTACCAATGCAGTGACCTTCACCTGGGATCCGGTAAGCGGTGCAAGCGGTTATGAAGTGACCATGAATAAGGGGGCAAGCTTCACTGCACCAAGCTCCGGCAGCAATGGTACTACGCACACCGTGCATGGACTTACTCCTGGTCAGCAGGTAACAATACAGGTAAGAGCACTGGGAAGCCAAAGCTGTGAAACAAGTACACTGTCCAACGCTGTAACCGGTGAAGCAAAGAACCCGCAAGGCGACAAAGTCTTTATTCCAAACGTGTTTACACCGAATGGAGATGGCTTCAATGACATTCACTATGTATACGGCAATACGGTTGCCTCAATTATTATGACCTACTATAACCAGTACGGTCAGCTGATCCATCAAACCAGGGATCAGGCCAGAGGATGGGATGGTACGATGAGTGGCACTCCACAACCGGTGGGCGTGTACATCTACATACTGAAAGCTACCCTGCGCGACGGAACTGTTGTTAACAGAAAAGGTACCATAACCATTGTACGATAACTAATACAGAGACCGGGATAGTGGCAGACACTATCCCGGTTATTAATATTAAATGATAAACCTCTTCCCATGAAGAATAAGAATATACTCGCTATTGTATTAATGGCGGCTGCAGCGTTCCTGCCGGGAGTAATCAGGGCACAGGTTGACCCCCATTTTTCTCAATACTATGCCTACCCCTTGTGGCTGAACCCCGCACTGACAGGTGTAATAGACGGAGACTACAGGGCTTCCGCCAATTATCGGAACCAATGGGTCAATATTGGTAAACCTTTCTCTACAATGGGCTTCTCATTCGATGCCGCAGCAGCGAACAATGTAGGTATCGGTGTCAATATTACCAACATGAAAGCTGGTGATGCAGGTTACAACTACTTCAATGGTATGGCCAGCTTCTCCTACAGGGGCGTGCGTTTTGGTGCTACCGGTACGAGTCAGCTGGTATTCGGCGTACAGGCTGGTATGATCAATCGTCGTATCGATCCTTCCAAATGGCAGCTGGGTAGCCAGTACGATCCTGTGATCGGCTTTGACCCTGCTAAAGCCAGCGGAGAAAATATCAATACCACCTCTTCCAATGTATTCGATGCGGCAGCAGGTGCCATGTTCTTTGATGGTAACCCCAGTCACCAGTTCAATCCATTCGTAGGTGTTTCTGCCGGCCACCTCACACAACCGGTAGATCCTTTCGTAACAGGGGCAAACAGGAAACTACCCGTGCGCTACCTGGCACATGGTGGTAGCCGTATCAAGGTGAGTGATCTGCTGAGCTTCACGCCAAATGGTATGTATATGAGGCAGGGTAATGCAGAAGAAATAGTAGCTGGTTTGTACGGATCCTTCCTGGTAAATGAAGACTTTGACTTTCTCATAGGTGGTAACTATCGCTTGAATGATTCAGCTATTCCATTCGCAGGTTTCCATTTCAAAAATTTTGTACTGGGCCTTAGTTACGATGTAAACGCCTCCAACCTGAGAAGGCTGGTCAATGGCAGCAACAGTTTCGAAATTTCCCTGTCTTTCATCAGCCGCAAGAAAAAAGTGTATGGAGAGGAATACTTCATATGCCCACGGTTGTAAAACAAAATAATAACGGATGAAAAAAAATTCACACTATTGGCTGGCCATCGTTTGCTGCTTATTTGTGGTTAACTCTTTACAGGCGCAGTACGTATACGATTATAAGCGGACAGGCGATGTGTATTACGAAGCTAAAGACTATTATTCTGCTGCACAGTATTACCAGAGAGCACTGGGCACATTCAAATTAAATCCTAATGAAATTCTGCCCTACCAGGCAGGCACCAAAGACAAGAAGACAGGGAAGATCAGGGATTATGAAACAGTGAAGTACAGGCTCGCAGAATCTTACCGCATGTACAATGACTTTGGTAATGCTGAGAAGTACTATGAAGAAGTAGTGAGCTATAATAACCCTGATATGTTCCCGCTGGCCCGCTTCTGGTATGGGGTGTGCCTGCGTGCAGATGGTAAATATCCTGAGGCCATTGACCAGTTCAAACAGTTTAAAGATAAATATACCAGGGTAGATGAAACCACGACGCGTGCGGCATTGGAAATCGCCTGCTGCGAATTTGCTATCTCTGAGGCCAGCCGTACACCGGGTTATATCGTAACGAAACTAAACGGAGATGTAAACGTAGGTGGTGCTAACTATGCACCTACCCTGCTGGGAAAAAACCTGCTGCTATACACCTCTTCCCGCCCCGATACGACCATACTGGAAAAAAAGAAAAAAGAGAACCCTTATATCAACAGCTTATTTCAGGCCGATGGAAAGGATGCTGCTTTCAGCAACAGCCGCCCCCTGGCAATGCCTGAAGTAAAGGGTGTAGATCAGGGAGTATCGGCGGTCACACCAGATGGTAATTCCATCTTCCTGACCCGCTGGACAAATAAGAACGGGATAAAGGCGGCGGCTATCTACGTAAGCACCCGCAATGGGAATAACTGGTCAGAACCAAAGCCATTAGGGCAGAATGTAAACGTAGATGGATATAGCTCCATGCAGCCCTTTGTAACGGCTGATGGTAAATACCTGATGTTTGCATCCAACCGACCCGGGGGGATGGGTAAGAATGACCTTTGGTATAGTATGCTGGACAAGAACATGCCAGGCGCTGCGAGAAACATGGGTACGGGTATCAATACCCGCGATGAGGAGCAGGCACCGTTTTATGACGGCGACAGGCATATGCTGATCTTCAGTTCTGATGGCAGAGTAGGGTTGGGTGGACTGGATTTCTATTCCAGCGAAGGGGACTTCAGTAGCTGGGCGGCGCCGAAGAACTTAGGCGCGCCGCTGAACTCTCCAAAGGATGATATTTACTATACTGCTTCTGATTGGGCACATCCTATGAACGGTGGTTATATCAGCTCTGACAGAGAATCCGTATGCTGCCTGGAATTGTTCAACATTAAGCGTATTTCTAAGTCCATACATGGTATGGTGATGGATTGTGATAATAACCTGCCATTGTCAGGTGCAAAGATCACCCTGATCGATACGATTCAGCAAAAAGTACTAAAACAGGTAACCCTGGATGAAACCGGTCGTTATCGTTTTGAAGTAGATCTGAAGATGAATTACAAGATCATGGCAGAGAAAGAAAATTACTTCTCCAAAGCGATCTATATCAATACAGACCAGCTGGAGAAAGTAGATTCCATGGAAAGCCCCACCATCTGCCTGAAACGATATGAAATTGGCAAGCCAATTATCTTGAAAGATATCTACTACGATTTCGATAAAGCGACCCTGCGTCCGCAATCTCTGATTGTACTTGATACAGTAGTTTCTATTATGCAGGATAATCCGAATATTATCATCGAAATGAGTGCCCATACAGATAGTAAGGGTAAGGATGAATATAATATGAAATTATCTCAGCGCAGGGCTCAATCATGTGTAGATTACCTGATAAGCAGGGGTATTCCGTCATCCCGCATGATCGCGAAAGGGTATGGTGAATCCAGGCCAATTGCACCGAATACACTGCCTAATGGTAAGGATAACCCTGAAGGCAGACAGCTGAATAGAAGAACAGAATTCAAGGTGTTGCGCGTAACCCAGTTATCGCAATAATCTATAAAGAAGGTTACCCCCACCACAAGGTGGGAGCCATATCCTAACAATAAGAGGACCATCATAATAATGGCCGGTTGAAAGACCGGCCATTATTTTTTTAGAGGTTTCGTTACTGTCAACACGAAACAACATTAAGAACATCCCTTTAGATATTAATGTCTGCCATGCAAGCGGCGTGTTGCAAAGGTATCAACAGGAGGAACACCCGTAGAATCACCCAGCCCGGTAGTATCGTGCGGGAAGTGAGGAAGGGTGTCGTGCGGAGGCAGGTAGGTGCTGTCATGTGGAGGTAAATGCGTACTGTCATGCGGAGGCAGGTGCGTACTGTCGTGAGGCAGATGGGTACTATCGCCTGGTAAATGTGTACTATCACCTGGTAAGTGCGTACTGTCTCCTGGCAGATGCGTACTATCACCTTTAAGGGCAGCATCTGCTGCAATTTTGTCCTTGTCCAACAGGGCTTGTTGTTGCTCTTTAGAGCAGGCAATAACTGTTGCTACGATTACAGCTAATGAGAGGATAACGGGTTTCATTTTAGTAAACATAAACATATGAGTTTTGTATGTAGACAGCGGTCCTCCTCCCCTCCCCTTATTTTTACAATAAAAAAACTACCTTCGTAGCCTTCAACTGACGAACTATGAAAATGTAATTCCCGATCCGGTACGTCCGTGATCCTTCTTTCGACCTCCAAATTTTACGGTACAGCCGTACCAATTCTCATTGCTAACTTCTTTAACAAATTGACAATGCAGCAGGCAGCTGACAATCGTCTGCGCAGGGTATTCCGGTTATTTATATCCGCAGTATCCGGCACAGAGACTGAATTCGCGACCGGTAGTATTAACCGGGCTATATTTTTATTATCGGTACCCATGATACTGGAAATGGTGATGGAATCACTGTTGGCAGTAGTAGATATATTCTTTGTAAGCAAACTGGGTACACATGCCATTACTACGGTAGGTTTAACTGAATCTATATTGACCATTGTATACACGATCGCATTTGGTATGAGTATGGCGGCCACGGCGGTGGTAGCACGACGTACAGGGGAAAAGAACCCTGATGCAGCGGCGCACAGTGCGGTGCAGTCATTGTATATCGCATTGGTGTTTTCAGTGCTGATCAGCATAATTGGGGTGATATTTGCCCCTGACCTGCTTTCCCTGATGGGGGCGCCGGCCGATGTAGTGGAACATGGTAATATCTACACCCGTATGATTATGGGGAGTAACCTGTTGATCGTATTACTATTTCTCATCAATGGTATTTTCAGAGGTGTGGGCGATGCCGCAATGGCAATGCGTTCTCTCTGGATTGCGAATATCGTCAACATCATATTATGTCCATTGCTCATCAATGGCCTGGGCCCAATACCTGCTATGGGTTTGACAGGTGCTGCACTGGCTATTTGTATAGGCCGTGGGGTAGGCGTATGTTATCAGTTGTATAACCTGTTTGGCGGTAAAGGCCTGATCAGGATTTCTATACATCATTTAAAACCAGATTTCCCGGTGATCGGTAAGTTGTTGAAGATCGCTATGGGTAGTACTGCCCAGATGCTGATCAACACAACGAGCTGGATTTTCCTGGTACGGCTGATAGCCCGATTTGGCGAAGAAGCCGTGGCAGGGTATACCGTGGCCATCAGGGTCGTGATCTTTACCATATTGCCGGCTAGTGGTATGGCCAATGCAGCAGCGGCGCTGGTAGGCCAGAACCTGGGTGCCGGACAACCGGAGCGGGCCGAACGTTCAGTATGGAGAGCTGCTTTCCTAAATATGATCTTTTTAGGCGGTGTATCTCTCTTCTTTATATTGCTGGCAAGGCCGGTGATCCAGTTGTTCACCCAGGAGGAAGCGGTAGTTGCCTATGGTGCACAGGCCTTACAGCTGGTGAGCATGGGGTATATTTTCTATGCATATGGGATGGTATTATCCCAATCTTTTAATGGAGCAGGTGATACCCGTACCCCTACGATCATTAACCTCGTCGGGTTCTGGATGTTCCAGATGCCGCTGGCATGGGTCCTGGCAGTACATTACGAGTGGGGGCCAGCCGGTGCTTTTACTGCCATAGCAGCTGCAGAATCCGCGATGGCTATAGCAAGTATCATCATATTCCGGAAAGGATGGTGGAAGCGGGTAAAAGTTTAATACCTTTGCGCGTGTTCAAAATTTCTAAACCTATTAATTAAAACGTATTACGCATGTCGCTCACAGTTGTAGGCACTATGGCATTTGACGATATAGAAACCCCATTTGGTAAGTCCGGAAGAATCGTAGGTGGCTCTGCTACTTACATTGCATGGGCTGCATCCAACTTCGTTCAACCTATCAATCAGGTATCTGTAGTAGGTGGGGATTTTCCTCAGTCTGAACTGGAAGCACTGAAAGCCAAGGGCATAGAGCTGGAAGGGATACAGGTGAAAAAGGATGAGAAATCGTTCTACTGGTCCGGTAAGTATCATATGGATATGAATACCCGCGACACCCTGATCACTGAGCTGAATGTACTGGGGGATTTCAACCCTGTAATTCCTGAAAACTACCAGGGTAGCGAGTTCCTGATCTTAGGGAACCTGACCCCACAGGTACAGATGTCAGTAATCAGGCAGATGAAGACAAGGCCAAGACTCATTGTAATGGATACAATGAACTTCTGGATGGAGGTTGCTCTGGATGATCTGAAAAAAGTACTGAAAGAAGTAGATGTACTGCTGGTAAATGATGGAGAAGCTCGTCAGCTGTCTGGTGAATATTCATTAGTGAAGGCGGCGCGTAAGATCCTGACAATGGGTCCACGTTACCTGATCATTAAGAAAGGAGAGCATGGTGCGCTCCTGTTCCATGACAATCATGTATTCTTTGCACCTGCATTGCCGCTGGAAGATGTGTATGATCCAACCGGTGCTGGTGATACATTTGCTGGTGGTTTCATTGGTCACCTTGCAAAGACAAAGGATGTCTCTTTTGAAAACATGAAGACTGCGATTATTGTGGGTTCTGCAATGGCTTCATTCTGTGTGGAGAAGTTTGGTGCTGATCGCCTGAAGACGATTACACAGGCAGATATTTCAGCAAGACTGGAACAATTCGTAGAATTAGTGAATTTCGATATTGATTTAGTATAGCAATAAGCGGCTGACTAAAAAGGGTACCCCCTCCCGGGTGGATAATGGAGACGAAATGGCTTTTACGCAATTCACAGCGCCTTCATTTTACTTTTTAGTCAGCCTTTTTATTATTTATAAATTTCATTCAGTAAGGCTGCTAATCTCAAGCCTCCTTTGAGTAGCTGACTATTCAAATCCTTCACAAAAACATAATTATACTTATAACTCAGCTTCTCATTCGCCTGCGTCTTATCATATACCTTATCCGCCAGTTGATTTGACTCATACAACCAATCCTTCACACTCCCACTCTGCATCCCCTTAATCTGCGCCGCATCTGCCGTATCCAACGCCGCCGTATACTCGGTATAACTCAACTGCTGAAAATCTATCAACTGCTCATCCCATACTCTATGCAAATTAGACTGATTCCCAAACCACATCACCGGAATCTTATTACCCCCCTGGTCCTCATCTCTGCCCACATGCAAAGGCTGATGCATATCCCCTATCATATGAATCAGGTAAGTCATCGCCAGCCACTGCTCTTCCTTCGTTCCTTTCTTTGATTTCAACTCACTGATCAGTGCCTCCGTTTCATCATACAAATTCTCTTTCTTCACCGTCTTCAAAGTAGCCTCTATGCCCGCTTTATCCACATGCGCAGGGAAATCTACAAAATGCCAGCTATAACGGCTATCAAAACGATGTGTGGTATCACTCTTAATATAATCAGGCCATGTTGACACCATTGCCATACTCTCTTTTCCAAGAATAGCCTGTACAGCTTTCAAGGCTTTAGGTGTAAGATGCCGGTAGGCAATCTCAGCAACAATACGGTGACCCGTCACTCCCCATGCAAAAACAGATAACGGAATGAGCGGTAATATCAGGCCCAGACCAAGCAGGTATAACTTCTTAAGCATAAAAAATAAATGAGCTGGTTAAATCAGTAAAAAGTAAAGGTAATATAAAGCTTGGCTTCTGCCGAAGGCAGGAGTTACCGTTTGTCCATTTCTTAGTAAATTTGAATATGCCATTTAAAATTCATTCACCTTACGCTCCCTCCGGCGATCAGCCGGGAGCAATCAAAGAATTGGTGGAAGGCGTGCAGGATGGAGCTCCCTACCAAACCCTGCTGGGTGTAACCGGTTCCGGTAAAACCTTTACCGTAGCCAATGTCATCCAACAGGTGCAGCGCCCTACCCTCGTGCTTACCCATAATAAAACCCTGGTAGCCCAGCTTTACGGTGAGTTCCGCCAGTTCTTCCCCGACAATGCTGTCGAATATTTCGTTTCCTATTACGATTATTACCAGCCCGAAGCTTACATGCCGGTGAGTGATACTTATATAGAAAAGGACCTTGCTATTAACGAAGAGTTGGATAAGCTGCGCCTCAGAGCCACTACCAGCCTGCTCTCCGGCCGTAGAGACATCATCGTGGTAGCCAGCGTATCCTGTATCTATGGTATGGGTAATCCTACCGATTATGAAAACGGTATCATTCGTCTGCACAAAGGCCAGACCATTAGCCGCAACACGGTATTACATGGTCTTGTAAACTCACTGTACACCCGTACCACCGGCGATTTCAACCGTGGTAACTTCCGTGTAAAAGGAGATACTGTAGACATCAATCTGCCCTATGTAGATTATGCATATCGTATCACTTTCTTTGGTGATGAAGTAGAAGAAATTGAAAGCTTCGATGTACAGAACGGTAAGCGTATCGGCACCATGGAAAATGCCGCCATCTTCCCTGCAAATCTCTACCTCGCTCCTAAAGACATGATGCAACAGATCATCTTTGAAATACAGGATGAGCTGAAAGCACAGGTAGATTACTTCCGGGCAGAAGGAAAACATATTGAAGCCCAGCGCCTCTCAGAAAGGGTAAATTATGACCTTGAAATGATCAGGGAACTGGGTTACTGTAGCGGTATTGAAAACTACTCCCGCTTCCTGGACAGACGTACCCCGGGTACCCGTCCATTCTGCCTGCTGGATTACTTCCCGAGAGATTTCTTATTAGTCATAGACGAGAGCCACGTAACCATTCCCCAGATTGGTGGTATGTATGGTGGTGACCGTTCCCGTAAACTCACCCTGGTAGATTTCGGTTTCCGGCTGCCCTCTGCACTGGATAACCGTCCGCTGAACTTCTTCGAATTCGAGAACCTGGTGAACCAGGCCATCTTCGTGAGTGCAACCCCGGGTGACTACGAGCTGCGCCAGACAGAGGGCGTGGTCGTGGAACAGGTAGTAAGACCTACCGGCCTGCTGGAGCCTCCTATAGAGATAAGGCCCAGTATGAACCAGGTAGATGACCTGCTGGAAGAAATAGATAAAAGGGTACAGCAGGGGGGCCGTGTGCTGGTAACCACGCTCACCAAGCGTATGGCCGAGGAAATGGACAAATACCTGCAGCGTATTAATATTAAGTCAAGGTATATCCACTCCGAGGTAGATACCCTGGAGAGAATAGAGATCCTCCGCGACCTGCGCTTAGGTAATATTAATGTACTGGTAGGTGTGAACCTGCTCCGTGAAGGTTTGGATCTGCCCGAGGTAACCCTGGTGGCCATCCTGGATGCGGACAAGGAAGGGTTCCTCCGCGATGAACGTTCCCTGACCCAGACCGCAGGTAGGGCGGCGCGTAACGTAGATGGTCTGGTAATCTTCTATGCAGATAAGATTACAGACAGTATGCAGCGTACCATCGATGAAACCGACCGCCGCCGGGAGAAGCAGATTGCTTACAACCGCCTGCATGGCATTACGCCAAGAACGGTGCTGAAAACCAGGGAGCAGATCATGGGCCAGACATCCGTGCTGGAAATCAAGAACTTCGACGAGAATTCTCCAATAGCAGTACATGATGAAGTGACCCTGGTGGCAGAAAATGCAGTAGACTACGCCAAACAGGAAGCGGCAGTCAAGACAATCCCTCAAATGGAGAAGTCAATTGCGAAAGTGAAAAAAGACATGGAAAAGGCGGCCCGGGACCTGGACTTTATGGAAGCTGCCAGATTGCGCGATCAGATGTTTGCCTTGCAGCGTGAACTGGATACTATGAAAGAATTATAAATTTTAATAATAAGTTATTTTATAGGGTCTCTCCTTGTAAAATTTCAGTCTCTCTCCCCGAAAAATTGGTTTTATCATCTTGAGAACCTTTTTTTCGGGGTTGGTGTTTAAAAAAAGATGAAAAATGAGCCTGAAAACGATAGCTGCTTCCTCTAAGAAACCATTAAGTAGTAATAATAATATTATTAATAATTATATGTGTTAGATGTTTTTCAATCAATTTCAACAACATAACATAATTAAAGTTATTTTTAAATAATTGTTTTACAAATAATTATATGCCATCTATGAAAATTGCTGTAATACTCAAAGCCCTAATTTTAGAAATTCGTTAATTCCTACTTAAGTACCACCTAACTTATTCTATATCATGTGATTATATTTTAACAATGCTTGCTTTTCCACTCAAAGAATGACTAAAATCATTATTAATATTATTATTATTTATAATATAGTTAGCATTTGACCCACTTTCACCCCTATTTATTCGATCATTTCTATTTTTGACCCCCTCTATTTGACGATTTAAATTTATTCATACTTTTATTGAAGAAATTTAAAATCGAATTGCTATGAAGAAAACATCATTTCAGGACTATTTGCCCTTTATTATTCTGGGACTAGTGGCAATATTTGGTTTATTCGTTAAAAACGAGCCGCTTTTTGCAGATCCTGAGGGAAAATATAATTATGGTGACATCGCGTGGATTCTGGTATCAACCTGCCTGGTATTTTTCATGACCCCTGGTCTGTCATTTTTCTATGGAGGTATGGTGAACCGTAAGAACGTGATCTCAACTATGATGCAGAGCTTCATAGCTACAGGCCTGATCAGTATATTGTGGGTGACTGTAGGTTTCAGCCTGTCATTTGGTAAGTCATATCATGGTTTCATCGGAGACCCGACTACTTTCCTGTTTTTCAGAGGAGTATCCTCCAGTGCGCCATGGGCCGCTGCTCCCACCATTCCTTTGTTGTTGTTCGCGCTGTTCCAGCTGAAGTTCGCGATCATCACGCCAGCGCTGGTAGTAGGTGCTACCGCTGAAAGGATCAGGTTCACATCTTACGTATTATTCATGGTGCTTTTCAGTTTACTGGTGTATTGTCCAATTGCACACTGGACATGGCATCCGGAAGGTTTCCTCTTCAAGATGGGCGTAATTGACTTTGCGGGTGGTACTGTAGTACACATTTCTGCTGGTTGTGCCGCACTGGCCGGGGCCCTGGTACTGAAACGCCGTAAAGATCATATTGAAAAGAAAGAACTGCAACCTGCAAATATTCCATTCGTACTCTTAGGTACTGGTTTACTGTGGTTCGGCTGGTTCGGTTTCAACGCCGGTTCTGCTGTAGCTGCAAATGGTCTGGCTGCATCTGCTTTCGCTACTACTAATACTGCTGCTGCCGCCGCTGGTCTGTCCTGGATCTTCTTCGATGTGGTTCGTGGCCGTAAAGCTTCTGCACTTGGTTTCTGTATCGGTGCCGTTGTTGGTCTGGTAGCAATCACGCCTGCTGCAGGTTTCGTAGGAATCCCACAGAGTATCTTCATGGGCTTCATCGCAGCAATCGTTTCTAACATGATGGTTCACTATAAATCTAAAACTGCTATCGACGATACACTGGATGTATTCCCTTGTCACGGTATCGGTGGTATGGTAGGTATGCTGCTCACCGGCGTATTCGCTACCAAAGCCGTAAACGTAGTTGATGGTTGGTTCTATGGTAACTTCGACCTGTTCAAAACTCAGTTCATCGGTCTGTCTATCGTAGTAGCATACAGCTTCACTGTATCTTATGCGATCTTCAAACTGATCGATGCTTTCCACCCACTCCGCGTAAGCGAAGAAGAGGAAGCACTGGGTCTGGATGCGTCACAGCACAACGAAAGCTACCATCCACATATGATGAGTGTATACGACAACGGTACACTCAAGGAAGAGCCAGTAATAGATTAATGAAGAATATATAGTGAGTTTGAATACCCAAAACATTCAGAATAGCTAATAATTAACACGGGAAATTGTAGATAGTATCATTTTATCAACCAGCGTATTTTATCAACCAATTTCTTATTTGTTTCGAGTTAAGAGTTTCTTTTCCGTGCTTAATTATTAGCTATTCTTTTTTATTGTCTTATCGGTCCTATCGTTTGAAAGTAGCAGCCACGCAGATTTAGCACACTCCTTTTATCATCCAAATTTTACTGCATGAAAAAACTTTTTTTGACAGCTTTTGCTGTCAGCCAGATTTCTTTTGCCTATTCCCAAACAGTGGATTCTACCAAAAGTCCTTTAGTGAGTATCTCAGGTTCTGCAGATGTATATTACAAGTATAACTTTAACGGCAACAGCACAGATAATAAGACCAGTTTCACTAATTCGCACAATAGTTTTGAACTGGGTATGTTCTCCCTGAAAGCCGAACATAGTTTCCAGAAAGGTAGTATCGTAGCTGATCTTGGCTTTGGCAGAAGAGCGGCAGAGTTTTCATACAATGATCATCCCGGTGATAAGGGAAGTATGGAAATGGCCATCAAACAACTCTACCTCAGTTACCAGGTGCTCGATAAATTAAAGATCAGCATGGGTAGCTTTGCCACACACATAGGTTATGAGCTTGTTGATGCTTATCAGAACAGGAATTACAGCATGAGCTATATGTTCAGCAATGGACCTTTTTTTAATACGGGTGTAAAAGCAGATATCACCATCAATGAACATCTCAGCGCTATGCTGGGTGTATTCAATCCCACCGATTTTAAATCGGCATCCTGGTCGACCAGCAAATATATCGGCGCACAGGTTGCCTACAGTGCAAACACCACTCCTCTTAAATTATACCTGAATTATCTCGAAGGCCGCGATACTGCTGGTGTGCAGAACCACCAACTGGATTTCGTAGCACTATATAATGTGAGTGATGTGATTGGCTTTGGCTATAACGGTACCGTAAGCACCTATAAAAATACCCGTGAAAAAGAGCTAATTGATAATACCGCAAAATGGTGGGGATCTGCCCTGTACATGAATATTGATTTCAATAAGACACTGGGCCTTACGCTGCGGGGAGAATATTTTGATGATGCAAATGCATTAAAAACATTTTCCGGTACTACCGGTGGACATGTTATGGCTGGCACCCTTTCTGTCAATTATAAAGTTGGCAATCTTACTATCATTCCTGAATTCAGACTTGACAAAGCTTCAGTAGATATTTTCAACAAACATGATGGTGCTCCTGCAAGCACATCACCGAACGTTTTGGTTGCTGCAACCTATCATTTCTAACAGGCAATAAACCCTTTTCATCTTTTTTATGCCGGCCGCAGGCCATTCTGCGGTGCTGTTGATCGTTGATGTCTGAGGCATCGGCGATCAACTGCCGCCTTTTGGGGCTTGGATAAAATACAAAATGAGTCGCTACCTTCTAAAAGCTATTTTATATTTTGTGTACAAATTCTGATGCATGTTACAGCCCACCACGTTGAAATTTTTGAAATCACTGAGCAAGAATAACAATAAGCCATGGTTCGATGACCATAAAGGGGACTATCAGCAGGCAAAATCTGACTTTGATAGTGTAGTTCAGCAGATCCTGGATGGCCTGTGTAAACAGGATCCGGCACTGATAGGCCTGCAGGTGAAGGATTGTACATTCCGTATATACAAAGATGTAAGGTTCTCTAAAGATAAAACACCTTACAAGACCAATATGGGGGCTGCATTTGCGCCAGGTGGCCGCAAAACACCCCGCCCGGGTTATTATTTCCATCTGGAACCAGGTGGAAATAGCTTTGCCGGCGGCGGCCTCTGGATGCCCGAAGCGCCGGTATTAAAGAAAGTAAGACAGGAAATAGACTACAATTTTGAAGAGTTCCAGCAGATTATATCCAATAAGGATTTCATCCGCTACTTTGGGAAAATAGAGGGAGAAACACTCAAAACTGTGCCACAGGGCTACCAGCCGGACAATCCAGCCATAGCTTACCTGAAACTAAAAAGCTTCACCGTATGGCACCACATCGCGGACGATGCTACCTTACAGCCTGCGCTTGTTAGAGAAATTCTGAAAATCTTTGCTGTCATGCAGCCTTTTGTGAAATTCATGGACCGGGCGCTGGACCTGGAATAATGACTCCAGCTTCAACCCAATCTCCGGGCTGACTAAAAAACGATGTTTGCTGCACTCCTGTGCAATGACTCTCTTTTTGCTTTTTAGTCAGCCCTTTTCCGTACACATCACCAACTTCAGTAGGACAAAAAATACTTACCCTGTGCAAGACTCGGGGCACAGGAAATTAACTTACGCTACAATACGCTCTTCGATTTCTTAGACAATCTCCATTGCAAAATAACCCTGTCTGTAGTCCTATCTGCCGGATATGTATCCCTGAGTTATAAGCATGTTACAAAGGGCAACAGATAAATACGGAACAGGTACTTTGCTGGCTAGTTTTTGTGGATCAGGAACTCAAACGGTCTTGCCTTACGATTCTTCAACAGATTCTCTTTGTCTGTCTTAGTGTGCGCAAAACGTTGGTTATACACGTTGGCTACCTCAATAATTGGGATAATTCCATCCAGTGTATCATGTTGATCCACAATGTTCATGATGCGTGATACTTGTGAAGAAAAGTTGTTGCTCCACTCCTCAGTAAATTTGTGCATCAATAAAAGCTCACGATTGGCGTTGGTTTTCATAGGACTTAAGGGTGTTTACGGATTTGTGAATTTTAGTTCTGTCAGCACCTTACTTTCTTAAAGTTTGAACTTTTTTGGAAGAAGTAAGTTGGCATAGGATTATTGGTACCAAAATTGAATTTTATCCTTCATTAATCAATACTACTTCTGTGTAATTTTTGTTTCGGTAATACAAATTTCTCATCATATTAATACTAATTGATACTAAAAGAGCAAGTGATAGGTCACTTGCTCTCAATAGTTTATGTTATAACGTATATACGTTTACGAATATCATGGACTTATAAACTAGATCCATTTCTGCGCATGTAAAAATTCTGCTATTTGCACTGCATTGGTAGCTGCACCTTTACGCAAATTATCTGCGACAATCCACATGTTTAAAGTCTTCTCCTGGGTCTCATCCCGACGCAGGCGGCCTACAAACACCTCATCTCTCTCATGTGCGTCCTTTGGCATCGGATATTTTGCGTTTGCAGGATCATCTACTACTATTATGCCCGGTGTCTTCTCCAATATGCTGCGTACTTCGCTTAAATCATACTCATTATCGAAGGCAACGTTCACAGATTCACTGTGACCACCCATTACCGGGATGCGTACAGTAGTAGCAGTGACACGAATGTTACTATCCCCCATGATCTTCACCGTCTCTTTCACCATCTTCATCTCCTCTTTCGTGTATCCGTTATCGAGGAATACATCGATCTGTGGAATCACATTCAGGTCTATCTGGTGTGCATAAGCCTTCGGTCCATCTATACCTTTCCGCTCATTCATTAACTGCTCTACTGCCTTTACACCAGTACCGGTTACTGACTGATAGGTAGATACTACCACACGATTGATCTTATACTTCTCATGCAGCGGATTCAAAGCAAGTACCATCTGGATGGTAGAACAGTTTGGATTGGCAATGATCTTATCTTCAGGCGTCAGTGTTTTACCATTGATCTCTGGTACCACCAGTTTCTTGGTCGGATCCATTCTCCATGCAGAAGAGTTGTCAATAACAGTGATCCCTGCTTCAGCAAATTTTGGTGCCCACTCAGTTGAAGTACCACCACCTGCGGAAAACAGTGCAACTGCAGGCTTCATGGCAATTGCCGTATCTGCGCTGACTACCTTATACTGCTTGCCCTTAAATGTTACTTCCTTACCTACTGACTTCTCAGATGCAACTGGAATGAGTTCTGTAACCGGAAAATTTCTTTCCGTTAACACCTGTAACATTTTTGAGCCTACCAGTCCGGTAGCTCCTACTACGGCAACTTTCATTGTATTTACATTTAAAATTTTTGGAGATGCGAATTTACTACAACCTTATCGGTTTTCAATGTATGTCTATGAATCATAGAAAATCACTAATTTTAGATACTTGTCATTAGTAAATTATTAAGAAATGAGGTTTCCCATTGTTTGTGTTTGCATGCTTTTGCATGCCCTTTCTACGCATGCCCAGTTCGAAGAATATTTTAACTATCAGGATTTGAAAGATGCTACGCGATGGCGCGGCACTGATTCTGCCTGGATTATTCAGAATGGACAACTAAAAAGTAGTTTCGGACAAATTAATAGTAATTTTTATATATCAACGATTGCATCCCCTCCTTTTAATAACATCTGGCAGTGGTCGATGCAGCTCAACTTCAATACTTCCTCTTTAAACTATGTGGATGTTTATCTTGGTGCTAATAAGAACAACCTGCTGGATTCCCTGCTCTGTGGATATTTCGTACGAACAGGTAACACGAAAGATGAAGTGTGCCTATACAGGAAAGATCCACATGCTACACCTCGTCTACTCATCGATGGCAGAGATGGTATCACTGATCATACAACTAATATATTAAGTGTAAAAGTGACATGTAATGACCATTTTAAATGGACACTGCAGGTGAATGACGTAGTGGAAGGTACGGCAACAGATAGTACTTATGCTTCCGGATCAATCATGGGATTTGTAGTACGACAGTCTACAGCATCCTTTGCAGGCAAGCATTTCTTTGATAATGTCATTGTAGGTAATGCACATACAGATACTGAAATGATAAGAGTAGTGATCAATGAGATCTTATATGATGGTGCTGTAGAATTTATAGAGCTATATAATAATGGTATATCAACAGTGTCACTTTCACAATTATTCTTTCTGAGAAGAAAATCAAATGGTGGACTGACAGATCCCATTGCATTTCCATCAGGTTCACTGGAACCTGGCGCATATGCTGCATTCACCAGCGATCCTGATGCGTTGCTGCAACAATACAAATGCATGCATGTATATAAGATGGCATTACCTGCCTTCACAAATGAAAGTGGAGAGGTTTTTATAACAGGTAAAAATGGTGATACAATTGATGCATTACATTATTCTGATGCGATGCATTTTCCATTGGCTCAAAATACAAAAGGAGTATCCTTAGAAAGATTAAATGCAGATGCACCTTCACAACAAATATCTAACTGGCATTCTGCTTCCTCAACCGTGGGATTTGCAACACCGGGTATTGCAAATTCCCAGCAGTTAGGTATCGTAGATTTGCCCGGTAAGTTGACCCTGAGTTCCGAAGTGTTTTCTCCTGACAATGATGGAATGGAGGATGTAGCCGTGATCAATTATGCACTGCCTGCTCCCGGATATGTAGCTGACATCTCTATATATAATGCCGCAGGCAGATTAGTAAAAACAATATGTAACCATTTTTTATTGCCTCCAAAAGGTTTTTTTACATGGGATGGCACAGATGAGGTACACAATATAGCCCCAACTGGTATATACATCGTATTTGCATCACTAATTCATTCTGAAGGAGATGTGCAGCGCTGGAAGCTCCCGCTGGTATTGGCAAAACAAAAAAATACCTGATTTTGTCAACTTTTTTATTTGCTAAAAGCAAATATTTTTTTAATATATAAATAGTCAGGGAGCTTGATTAGTCAGAAGAAAATTAAAGTATAGGAAGGATCAATTTGTCGGATAAAAACGATTTTTTATATTTGCGCTTCTTAAAAATTTGAACATGCAGTATAGAGAAATAGTTGCAGTAACCGGTTTGGGCGGTTTATTTCAGTTGATCGCCAGCAAACAGGATGGTGCTATTGTAAGATCTCTGGAAGACAAGAGTACGCGTTTTGTGAGTTCGCGCATCCATAATTTTACCCCCCTGGAAAGCATTGAAGTATTTACAACAGGTGAAAACGTAAACCTGGCGGAAGTATTCAAAGCTATGCAGGAGCAAGATGGTAAAACTGCCCTGGTGGATGCTAAGGCTGACAATAATGCGGTAAAAGCTTACTTCAAAAGCGTATTCCCTGAATTCGATGAAGAAAGGGTGTATGTGAGCGATATGAAGAAGATGGTAAAATGGTATACCATCCTCAAGAATAATGACCTGCTGAAATTCGACGAGCAGGCAGAAGAAGCAGATACCGAAGAGGTAGCTGCCGAAACTGCAGTAGTTGAAGAAGAAGCAGCAAAACCTGCTAAAAAGGCAGCAAAGCCTAAGAAAGCTGCAGCTAAGGATGAAACTCCTGCTGCTGAAGGTGAAGAAGCACCAGCTGCTAAACCTAAAAAAGCTACTAAGGCTAAGAAGGAAGAAACTCCTGCTGCTGAAGGCGAAGAAGCACCTAAAAAGAAGGCTGCTCCTAAGAAAAAGAAGACCGAGGAATAGTTTAATCTCCTTTCAGGATAAAATATTGCCTGGCGGAAAGCGCAATCGCGTTTTCCGTCAGGCATTTTTATTGGCACAAGTCCACGTTTAGCCCGGCGCTTGTTCGAATAAGCGCCGGGTAAGATTCGCTCCGAATCCAGTTACATCGGTTCATTATCCTGGCACCAACATATCACTAGTATATCACTTCATTATCCCCGGGATAATGAAGTGATATACTAGTGATATGTTGGTGTACCGTTAGTGGCGAAGTGCGATTGAATCTTGCCTATCGCTTACCACTTGCTCTGACATTATTTTCTTATTTTAGTATTATGAACACTTTAGACGCAAATATTGATAAACAGCCCCGTACACTGTTACCCGAAGATTTTAAGGTAACCACCTGGGAAGCATTGAAGCCATATTATGATGAATTGTTAGCAAGACCGGTAGCAAGTGTGGCTACTTTGGAAAAATGGCTGAAAGACATCAGCGAACTGGATGCAGTGATCAGCGAAGATGCCGCCTGGCGCCAGATCCGTATGACCTGCGATACCACAGACAAGTCGTTGGAAGAGGCATTCGCCTACTTCTGCATGGAAATACAGCCTCAGCTGCAACCCTATACGGATGCGCTGAACAAAAAACTGCTGGCCAGCGAATACCTGAACCAGCTGGATAAGGACCTTTATGCGACTTACCTGCGCAGCGTAAAGAAACAGGTGAAACTGTTCCGCGAAGAAAACGTACCCCTGCTGGCCGAACTAAGCGTTCAATCCCAGCAATACGGCCCGATCGTAGGTAAAATGACCATTACAGTAAATGGCCAGGAATACACCCTGCAACAGGCTGCCCGCTTCCTCGAAAGCAGCGACCGTGCGCTCAGGGAAGAAGTGTACCGCAAAACCAGCGAACGCCGCCTCCAGGACAAAGACCAGCTGGATCAGCTGTATACCACCCTGGTACAAAAGCGTGACCAGGTAGCTAAAAACGCCGGTTTCGCCAATTACCGGGATTATAAATTCGAAGACCTGGGTCGTTTCGATTATACCAGGGAAGATTGCTTCCAGTTCCACGCAGCAGTAAAGGAACATATCCTGCCACTGGTAAAGAACTTCCAGGAGAAACAACGCCAGAAACTGGGCCTGGATGTGCTGAGACCATGGGATGGCGAGGCTGAACCAGCAGGCGTCAAACCCCTGGAACCCTTCCATACCGGCGAGGAACTGATCAATAAAGCAATTGAAACTTTTGATGAATTAGGACCTTTCTTTGGCAACTGCCTCCGCGTAATGCAGAAAATGGGCCGCCTGGACCTGGAAAGCCGTAAAGGGAAAGCGCCTGGTGGTTATAACTGCCCACTGGCAGAAACCGGGGTACCTTTCATCTTTATGAATGCAGCCGGCCAGATGAAGGACCTGACCACCATGGTACACGAAGGTGGCCACGCCGTGCACTCCTTCCTGAGCCATAACCTGAAACTGAGCTTCTTCAAAGAATATCCGATGGAGATTGCAGAGGTGGCAAGCATGAGTATGGAACTTTTCACCATGGACCACTGGAATATCTTCTTCAGTAATCCGGATGAACTGCGCCGTGCTAAGTTGCAACAACTGGAAAGAGCGATTGTGATCTTCCCATGGATTGCCACTATCGATAAATTCCAGCACTGGGTATATGAGCATCCGCAACATACAGTGGAAGAGCGCACTGCCGCCTGGGTTTCCATCCTGGAAGAATTCTCTACCCATACCGTTGACTTCACCGGGCTGGAAGCATCCAGGGCGGCTAGCTGGCAGCGGCAGTTACACCTGTTCGAAGTGCCATTCTATTATATTGAGTACGGTATTGCCCAGCTGGGTGCGATCGCTATGTGGAAACAGTATAAGGAAAACAAGCAGCAGGCACTTGATAACTATGTGAAGGCCCTGAGCCTGGGTAGTACCAGGACTTTGCCGGAGTTGTATAAGGCGGCGGGAATTAAGTTCGACTTCTCCCCTGCTTATGTGAAAGAGCTGGCTGATTTTGTACAGGCCGAGATCGATAAAATCTAAAAGATAAAAAAAGGGGCTCAAAACTTTGAGCCCTTTTTCGTTTTGCCTATGGCAGGCCTAAGCGAATTTTATTTACACTCCTTACATACCCCACTCACCACCACATCTACATTATGTGCAGCATAGCCCTTCGGTAGCTGGATCACCGGTATCTCCGTTTCATCCAGGCAAATGGTAGTACCACAATTTTCACATCTGAAGTGAATATGGTGATCATGATGATCGTGTTCAGAACAATCAGATTTGCACAAAGCATACCTGATGCTGGTATCGGTTGTGGGAATGGTATGAATTAATCCTTTGTCAAGGAAAGTTTGTAATGTGCGGTAAACCGTTACACGGTCAAAAGACTGGCCAGCCAGTTTTTCAAAACTACTATGTTCCAATGCACCATTGCTCTCCATGAAGAGCTCCAGGATCTTCATGCGCGTATCTGTGATGCTGAGTTTGCTCGCTTTCAGCAGCTCCGTTATATGTGTTTTGTGCGTGATGTCCATCATTATTCCTTTAGCAGCCTGTCAATGTCTACGATCAGTTTGTCAACGTCAGTGGCTTTAGTGCCTTCATATAATCCCCTGATACGGCCCTGGCCATCTACGAGTGCGAACCATTGTGTGTGCACAAAATCTTCGTCTCCGGCATAGGTGCCGTCATCTACAAGATAGCCTTGTCTTGCCAGTTTATACAATTCTTTTTTGGACCCGGTTAGGAACCACCAGTTTGCAGGGTCAGCTCCATGCTCTTCTGCATATTTTTTCAGTACGGGAACGCTGTCATTTTCAGGATCTACTGTATGGGAGAGGATTCTGAACTTAGGTTCACTTTTATATTTAGCATATACCTTCACCATGTTCTTGTTCATCTTAGGACAGATGCCGGTACAGGTGGTGAAAAAGTATTCTGCTACGTATATTTTGCCTTCCACATCCCGGGCGGTAATGGTGCGGCCTTCCTGATTAGTAAATGAAAAGCCACCTACAATATGGCCATTTGTTCCCAGTACTGGCAGTTTTTCCCTGCCAAAGAAATCACCCTGTTCCCCTTTGATCACATAGCCTGCGTATCCCATAAAAGCTATTGCCAATAACACAAAAAAGGTGATTAAAAAGATATTCTTCTTAGACATAATTGCCGATCTGTTATTTGTATGATGCAAAGGTAGGGGTTTTCTTTATTACCCTATAATTTAGGCTAGCCTAAAAATTATTTCTTGGTAATAAAAAATTAAAAAATACTTTCGTGAAAATCAAACATACATGTTCCGACTCCTTACAGCAGTGCTCATACTCTGTAGCATGGCTGCTTTTGCCCAAAATGATTCCATCCAGACCGCGCACCTGAACGAGATAATTGTGACAGGTGTGACCAGGACCACCACGGTCCGGAAAAACCCCGTACCTATTTCTGTGCTCACTAAAAAAGAGATGTCTGCCCACCTTAATACCAACCTCATCGACGCTATCACCAAATCTATCCCCGGGGTTTCTGCTGTGACTACCGGCCCTAACATTTCCAAACCTTTTATCAGAGGCCTGGGGTATAACCGGGTGCTCACCTTATACGACGGTGTGCGGCAGGAAGGCCAGCAATGGGGAGATGAACATGGTATAGAAGTAGATCAATATGGTATAGGTCGTGCTGAAGTTGTAAAAGGCCCGGCAAGTCTTACTTACGGCTCCGATGCCCTGGCGGGTGTGGTCAATATGATCCCTGACCTGCCTGGCGGGGAAGATGGTAAATTGAAAGGCAATTTTCTGACAGAATACCAATCCAACAATGGTATGATCGGCGCCTCCCTTGGTCTTTCCTATCATAAAAATGACTGGCATTATGCCTTTCGGCTTAGTCGCAAGATGGCGCATAATTACCGTAATGCCGTAGATGGCTATGTGTATGGTACTGCCTTTCGTGAACTGAATGGCACAGCTATGGCCCGGGTAGATAAAAAATGGGGTTACTCCCTGCTGGCCGCCACCTTATATAATAACCTGCAGGAAATTCCTGACGGTAGCCGGGATTCACTCACCCGTCAATTCACAAAGCAGGTAGCAGAAGGTGTGAACGACGACCTCAAAAACCGCCCGTTGGTACCTGATCACTTATTAAAGACTTATTCGATCACTGACCTTCACCAGCAGATCCGGCATTACAGGTTATACAACCGCACCCAGATCGGGAGCTTCCTTTCGTCTATTGCCCTGCAACAAAGTGTTCGCCAGGAGTACAATCATCCGCTGGAACCAAAGCAGGCAGGCCTGGACTTAATATTAAATACCCTGAATTACGATTTCCGTTACAACCTGCCCACTGTTAATAATATAGAAATGACGATCGGGGCGAATGGGATGTACCAGGCCAATCGTAGTCAGCATGCAACCGACTTCCCCATCCCGGACTACAACCTCTTTGATATAGGAGCCTTTTATTTCCTGAAAAAGTCTTTTGGCCCGGTGGATGTATCTGGTGGGCTTCGTTACGATCACCGCCATATCAACTGGGATGACTTCCGGCAGTTTACTGCATTTGCACATAATTATAATGGTATCTCCGGCAGTGTGGGTGCTACCTACAATCTGAGTGAACGTTTATTGCTGAAGGCAAACATTGCCAGGGGGTATCGTGCCCCGAATATTACAGAGATCGGATCCAATGGCCTGGATCCGGGCGCACATATTGTGTATTTAGGGAATCGCGGCTTTAAGCCTGAGTTTAGTCTGCAGGAAGATATTGGTTTCCTCGCTTACCTGGGGGATGTGGATATCAGTGTGGAGCTGTTTAATAATCATATCACCAATTATATTTACCAGGCCCGCCTGAGTGATGTAGTGATTGTACCTGGAAATGCGACATACCAATACCAGCAGTCAGGAGCCAGGTTGTATGGTGGAGAATTCACGCTTAATCTTCATCCCCGGGCTATCAGCTGGTTAAAAATTAACAATAGCCTGGCTTATACTGTGGGTTTGAATCAAAACAGTGCATTAATCCGGGAACATGGTGATCAGGCCAGGTACCTGCCTTTTATTCCGCCATTGCATGGGCGTTCGGAGTGGAAAGCGGTATTTCCAAAAATGTATGGCAGGGTGGAAGTAGACGGCTATGCGAAGCAAAACCATTTTTATGCGGTAGATAAAACAGAGACGGCTACGGATGGATACGTGTTATTTAACCTGGGGGCGGGTTGCACTATTGCGAAAAGGCTTGACCTGGTTTTCCAGGTAGACAATGTATTGAATACCGTGTACCAGGCAAACATGAACCGTTTAAAATATTTTGAGTACTACACGGCTTCGCCGAATGGGCGATCAGGTATATATAATATAGGTAGGAATTGCAGTGTTAAAGTTTCAGTCCAATTTTAATCCCCAGCTGAATGCTTGGCAGTACACTTACCAGTCTGCCATCATTCGACTGGGTCATACCATTATTATTTGAGAAATTCTGGTAGCGATAGACTTTGGTACGTATGCCTAAGCCGACGAAGGGGTCGAAGACGACTTTATCTTTTGTGATCTGCCGGCCCAGGAGGATCTGGAAGGCGTATACATCTTTGGTGGCGGATCGTTTATAATTATTATCGTTGACGTTTATAGCCTCGTTGGGGTAGAATACCTTCTTATATATTAATACGGGTTCGAAGTAGGTGCCCATAGCTCTGTACAGGCCATCCCTGGAAGAAAACAGGTAACAGCGCAGGCCGGCCCGGAATCCCAGTCCTCTCCCATCTACAAACTGTTCGGTACTGATATCCGGTTTCTTTTGTCCGATGTCTATTTTCTTAGACAGGAGGTAGTCCGGGTAATCGGTATAGACACCGGATACGCCTACTTCCAGGCTCATTTTTTCGCTGAGTTCCTGTTCGAGCGAGATATCCAGTTCATTGATGAGCGTAGTCGGGTTTACCTTGATGTAGGTAGACCTTTTAAACGGGGATTTGCTATCCTGTGCAAAGGTATAAGCCGTGCTCAGTAATAACAAGCATGTAACAAGCAGTGGTTGTTTCATATAGTTTAATTACCAGCTTCTTAGCTGAAAGTATGACCGGTTATAAAGTCAATAATCGTTCCACAATTAGTGGATAAAACTTGTGTTCCAGCACCTGTACCTTCTTTGCGAGGGTATCCGGGGTATCGTCCGGGGTGATGGTACAACGTTCCTGTAAGATAGTGGCGCCATCGTCATATTTTTCATTGACAAAATGGATGGTGATACCACTTTCGGTTTCCCTGGCGGAGATCACGGCGTCGTGCACAAAGTGACCGTACATGCCTTTGCCTCCATATTTAGGAAGCAGGGCGGGATGTATATTAATAATACGGTCAGGAAAAGCCTTTACCAGGTTTGCTGGTACTTTCCACAGGAAACCAGCCAATACAACCAGCTCAATATTTGCTTTTTTCAGGAGCTGAATATAATCATCACTCTTGAAAAAGCGTTCTTTCTCTATCAATATAGAAGGGATGTGTTCATTTTCAGCGATGGTAAGAATGCCGGCTCCGGGTTTATTGCAGAGGATGAGGGTAACGGCGGCTTTGTCGGAGCCTTTGAAATGGTCGATGATCTTTTGCGCGTTACTACCTGCACCGGAAGCGAAGATGGCTATATTTTTCAAGTTGATTCTTTTGTTTGCTTAATAAAGAAAGATTTACAAAATTAGCTAAATATCAGCAGATGTGCGGCAGGGCCTGTTTTGATCGCAGAATTTTCGGAGTATATTTGAACTATTCGCTGGGCAAAGAGGTTAATTAACCTGAGGCACAACTTTGGACCATTATACCCCTCTTTATACCATATTAAAATACATGGCAATATTTATGTTTGGAACGATGCGGTGAAACCGGACTGCAGTTTATGATATTTATCATGTTTTTTTTATGTAAAAGTATCTGATCAATACGCGCTTTTCCGCGTCATGTATAGGAAAAAGGAATTAGTGAAGCAAGTAAGATTTTTTTATAATTGTTAGTATATTGTCAATATTGTGTCTTATTTTTGCTGGCACTTTTTAAAGAAACTTAAGGTCAAATCTAAACTAAATAGGCTGTGTATCGTCGTGTTTCCATCCGTATGCGTAAGCATTTTGTGAGTGTTCTTGTCCTATGCGTTGGTATGATCGCTTCCTTCTCAGTAAGGGCTGCCGATCCTTCCAAGGGTAAAACATTGTTTCAGAGCAACTGCGCATCTTGCCATAATGTCCAAAAGAAACTAACTGGTCCTGCCCTGGCGGGTGTTGAGGGTCGTTGGAGTGATAAGAAATTATTACATCAGTGGATCCACAACTCAGCAGCTGTATTAGCTACTGGCGACCAGTATGCTAATCAATTGTACAATGAGTACAAGATTGCGATGCCAGGTTTCCCTAGTTTATCTGACGCCGATATCGATGATATCCTGGCGTTTGTTGCGCAAGAGGAAGCCAAAGGTGGTGCCAAGGATGATGCTGCTAAAGGCAAGACAGATAATGGTACAACTACGGAAGAAGGTTCTGCTAATAACAGCCTCCTGTTCGGTATCATTACGCTGGTTCTCGCAGTTGTAGCATTGATTCTCCTCCAGATTAACAGCAATCTGAACAAGCTTGCTGCTGATAAAGAAGGCATAGCAATTCCAGAACCTGTTCCTTTCTACAAAAACAAAGCATACATCGCGCTGGTGATCCTGGTGATGTTCATGGTTGGTGGTTACTTCACCATCAACGGAGCAATCGGTCTGGGTCGTCAGAAAGATTACATGCCTGAGCAACCTATCTTCTTCTCTCACAAAGTTCACCCGGGTATGAACCAGATCAACTGTCTGTACTGCCATGCTGGTGCTGAGAAGAGTAAGCATGCAATGATCCCTTCTGAGAACATTTGTATGAACTGTCACAAAGTGATTGGTGAATACAATGGTCCGGATCTGTTCAATGCAGAAGGCAAGAAGATCAACGGTACAGCGGAAATCGCGAAACTGTACGAGTATGTTGGTTGGGATGCTACTGCTAAAGCTTACACTAAACCAGGCAAACCTATTCCATGGACTAAGATCCACAACCTGCCTGACCACGTTTACTTCAACCACTCTCAACACGTAGTAGCTGGTAAGCAACAGTGTCAGACTTGTCACGGTCCTATCACCGAAGAAGATGAAGTTCATCAGTTCGCGGATCTGTCAATGGGTTGGTGTATCAACTGTCACCGTACTACCAAGGTGCAGTTTGCTGACAACAAATACTACAGCATTTTCGAGAAGTTCCACCAGGATGTTAAAGACCACAAGATCGACAGCGTGACTGTTGAAATGGTGGGTGGTACTGAATGTCAGAAATGTCACTATTAATATAATAAGTGAAGATAAATCTGGTGGAGGAAGCAAAGTTGTAGCGTAAAACAGATCGTTATAATACCAGCTTCATACATCGTTCTTCATAGTGCTAATTATAATCCGTAACTCGTTAGTATAAATAACATGGAGCAAAAAAAGTATTGGAAAGGCTTGGAGGAGTTGCACAATACCAAGGAACATCAGGAGATTGTGAATAACGAATTTAGAGAGGATCTGCCTTTTGAGGAGAGTGAAAGCCTGTTGAATGCTACTACCCCACGCAGGGACTTCCTGAAAT
This sequence comes from Chitinophaga sancti, assembly GCF_034424315.1. Classification (GTDB taxonomy): domain Bacteria; phylum Bacteroidota; class Bacteroidia; order Chitinophagales; family Chitinophagaceae; genus Chitinophaga; species Chitinophaga sancti. The sequence goes on along the minus strand of NZ_CP139972.1, from coordinate 5,276,687 downwards.
ACCTGGGGTTCACTACTGCAGCGGCTACCATTGCTGCCAGTTGTGAGATACCTGTGAAGAAAGCAATACCTTATGTAAATAAGCCTGAGGAAATCACTCCAGGTGTACCTAACTACTACGCTTCTACATATGCCGTTGATGGTGAGTTCGTTCCTTTGGTGGTGAAAACCCGCGAAGGTCGTCCAATCAAAGTGGATGGTAACGAATTGTCTTCTATTACTGGTACATCCTCTACTGCAAGAGTACAGGGTTCAGTGCTGAGCCTGTACGATGCAGCCCGTCTGCGTTTCCCAACTATCGCAGGTGCTGAGGCTACCTGGGCCGAACTGGACAAACAGGTAGCTGCTGCTATCGCGGGTCTGGCAGGTGCTCCGATTGTACTGCTGACTTCTACCATCATCAGCCCTTCTACTAAAAAAGTAATCGCTGGTTTCCAGGCTAAATATCCAGGCTTCCGCCATGTAACATACGATGCAGTTTCTTACTCCGGTATGCTGCTGGCTAACGAAGCTTCTTATGGCAAGCGCACGCTTCCTGCTTACCACTTTGAAAATGCCAAAGTGATTGTGAGCCTGAATGCTGACTTCCTGGGTACCTGGTTAAACCCTGTTGAATACAGCAAGCAATATGGTTCTACCCGTAAGATCGATGAGAAGAAGCCGGAAATGAGCAAACATTTCCACTTCGAGAGCATGATGAGTGTAACCGGTGCGAATGCTGATGAAAGATATACACACAAGCCTTCTGAAACTGGTGCTGTTGCCCTCGCCCTGCTGAATGCAGTAGGCGGTGCAGTAAGCGCTCCTGCCATTGCTGACAAGCGTTTGGCAGAAGGTATCCAGAAAGCGGCCAAAGCCCTGCAGGCTAACAATGGTAAAGCCATCGTAGTAGCAGGCTCCAACGATGTAAACGTACAGATCATTGTTAACGCGATCAACAGCCAGATCGGCGCTAACGGTACTACCATCGACTGGACCTCCACTGTTAACTACCGTCAGGGTATCGATAGCGACATGGAAACACTGGTGAAAGATCTGAACGCAGGTACTGTGGGCGGTCTGTTCATCTACGGTGTAAACCCCAGCTACGACTACTACAATGCACAGGCTTTCACTGAAGGTCTGAAGAAAACCAAACTGACTGTTTCCTTTAACTCTCATAAAGACGAAACTTCCGAGAACGTTAAGTTCGCTGCTCCTGCTCACCACTTCCTCGAAAGCTGGGGTGATGCTGAAGGCCGCACCGGATATTTCTCCTTCATACAGCCAACCATTGCACCACTGTTCAAAACACGTGCATTCGAAGCTACCCTCCTGGCATGGAGTGGCAACACTACTGCATGGGAAGATTTCCTGAAGAACGAGTGGATTGCTAAACTGGGTAGCCAGGAAGCATGGGACAAAGTGCTGCAGGATGGTGTGATCGAACCAGCTACTGCGCCTGCATTGGGTGGTGCTTCTTTCGCCGGTAATGTAGCTGATGCAGCTGCTAAAATCAACAGCGCAAAGAAGGGCGGTAAACTCGAACTGGTACTGTATGAAAAAGTAGCGATCGGTAATGGTAAGGAAGCCAACAACCCATGGTTGCAGGAAATGCCTGACCCAATCACCCGTGCTACATGGGATAACTACGCTGTCATCTCCAACAAACTGGCTAAGACTTTCGGTTCTGAGCTGGGTGATGATTACGAAATCAACAACGATAAGACTGTTCTGAAGATAAAAGCAAATGGTAAAGAGGTTCTTCTGCCATTGCTGATCCTGCCAGGTATCCATCCTGAAGTGATCGCTATCGCTGTAGGTTATGGCCGTAACGCTAACGCAGGTAAAGCTGCTGCTGGTGTAGGTAAGAACGTTTACAACTTTGTAAGCTTCAACGGTACTACCCGCGATTATTATGCTGCTGAAGTAAGTGTTGAGAAAACTAACCAGACTTACGAGATTGGTGTAACCCAAACTCACAATAGCTATGAAGGTCGTCCTATCATCAAAGAAACTACCCTGGAAGAGTTCATCAAGAACCCAGAGGAAGTGAATGAAGACAGGAAAGAACTGGATCAGTTTGGTTATGATGCTGCTAATCCCAAAGATACAGTAAGCAACTTCGTTAAGAATGGTACCCTGTACCCTGATGTTCACCAATATCATGGTATCAAATGGGGTATGTCAATTGACCTGAACACCTGTTTCGGTTGTGGTGCCTGTACCATAGCTTGTCAGGCTGAAAATAACGTATCAGTAGTTGGTAAAGAACAGGTGATCAAGGCGCACGAAATGCACTGGATCCGCATCGACCGTTATTTTGGCGGTACAGATGAAGACAATCCTGAAGTAGTGTTCCAGCCTATGCTGTGTCAACACTGTGACAACGCTCCGTGTGAGAACGTTTGTCCGGTAGCAGCTACCAACCACAGCTCTGAAGGTATTAACCAGATGGCTTACAACCGTTGTATCGGTACCCGTTATTGTGCTAACAACTGTCCGTTCAAAGTACGTCGCTTCAACTGGAGAGACTGGAATGGTGCAGATAGCTTCGATAACAACCTGTATGATGTAGGTGGTATGAACGATGACCTGACACGTATGGTACTGAATCCTGATGTAGTGGTTCGTAGCCGTGGTGTAATGGAAAAATGTTCTTTCTGCGTACAGAAATTACAGGATGCTAAACTGACTGCTAAGAAAGCTGGCCGTCCGATGAAGGATGGTGAAGCGAGAACTGCTTGTCAGCTGGCTTGTTCTGCAGATGCAATCGTATTCGGTAACGTGAACGATAAGGAAAGCCGTATCTATAAAGTGCGTAACGAAGAGCAGAAGAGCAGAATGTACTATGTACTGGAACAACTGCACGTATTGCCTTCCATCAATTACCTGGCTAAGATCAGAAACAAAGACGCTGAGGCTAAAGCAGAGGGTAAGAAGGAAGAGCATGCAGCTCATCATGAAGCATAGTCGGCGAAGGCTGGCTTTTTGCTAAAGAGAACGAAAGATTAACAGAGAGATAAAGTTTTAAGTTTAGAACAATAAAAGCTCCTTATTCTAAAGCGCGAGCAAAGGTTAGGGGTAAAAGCTTAAAGAATTATGCATTTAAAGTACGAATCCACATTAAGAGAACCATTAGTTGATGGGGAGAAGAATTACCACCAGGTAACTGAAGATATCATCGGCCCTATTGAAGGGAAGCCTGGTAAACTGTGGTATATAGGCTTTTTCATTTCCGTAGCGTTGTTGTTATGGGGTGTTTTCTCTGTAACCTGGGAAGTTTATTATGGTACCGGGGTGTGGAACCTGAATAAAACAATTGGATGGGGTTGGGATATCACCAACTTCGTATGGTGGGTAGGTATTGGTCACGCGGGTACGCTGATCTCTGCGATCCTCCTGCTGTTCCGCCAGGGATGGCGTACAGGGGTAAACCGTGCGGCAGAAGCGATGACGATCTTCGCGGTAATGTGTGCCGGTCAGTTCCCGATCTTCCACATGGGTCGTGTATGGATGGCGTTCTTCGTATTACCTTATCCAAATACACGTGGTCCGCTGTGGGTGAACTTTAACTCTCCACTCCTTTGGGACGTGTTCGCGATTTCTACTTATTTCACAGTATCTCTGCTGTTCTGGTATTCAGGTTTGCTGCCTGACTTTGCAACTGTTCGTGACAGGGCAAAGACCAAACTGCGCAAGCTGCTGTATGGTGTAGCATCTTTCGGCTGGACCGGTTCTGCAAAACACTGGCAGCGTCATGAGGCACTGTCTCTGGTGCTGGCAGGTCTGTCTACTCCACTGGTACTTTCTGTACACACTATCGTATCTTTTGACTTTGCAACTTCAGTAATACCTGGTTGGCATACTACCATCTTCCCTCCCTACTTCGTAGCGGGTGCGATCTTCTCCGGATTTGCGATGGTAAATACCCTGCTGATCATTGTACGTAAAGTATTAGGTCTGGAAGATTATATTACCATGGGCCATATGGAAGCCATGAATAAGGTAATCGTACTGACTGGTTCTGTGGTAGGTTGTGCTTACCTGACGGAGCTCTTCATGGCATGGTATGCAGCTGTTCCTTACGAATTTGCAACATTCTACAAATATCGCGCAGCGGGTCCGCTGGGTTGGTCTTACTGGATCATGATGACTTGTAACGTAATCACGCCGCAGGTATTCTGGTTCCGTAAAATGAGAAGAAACATCGTAGTAACATTCGTGATGTCTATCATTGTAAACATCGGTATGTGGTTCGAGCGTTTCGTAATCATCTGTACTTCCCTGTACCGTGACTATCTGCCATCCAGCTGGAGCTACTATCGTCCATCCTGGCCAGAAGTTGGTTTCTACATGGGTACCTTCGGTCTGTTCTTCACATGTTTCTTCCTGTTCGCTAAATACTTCCCGGTAATTGCAGTTGCGGAAATCAAGTTCGTACTGAAAACTTCCGGCGAAAGTTTCAAGAAGAATAACATGGAGCCACTGGAGCCACTTTCTGCTGAAGAATTTGAGCACCATGCACATGGTTCTCATGATGACGACCACGGACATGCAGGTCATGCCGTAGCACATGCTCACAATTAATTGTTAGCTGTTAAGAAATCTGGACATAGACATTTTAGACTTAGAATTTTTTTAAACATATGGCGGTTAAAAATTTCGTTGTAGCAAGTTTTGATGATGAGGCGGTATTATTTCCGGCAGTTAAAAAAGTAAGAACTGCGGGCTACAAAATCCATGATGTATACACACCATTTCCTGTGCATGGTCTTGATCATGCGATGGGTCTCCGTGAAACCAGCCTGCATACTGCCGGTTTCATATATGGTGTTTGCGGTACTACAACAGCATTATCCTGCATGAGCTGGATCTTCAGTTCAGACTGGCCGCTGAACATTGGTGGTAAGCCACACTTCCCATTGCCGGCGTTCATTCCTATTACCTTCGAGTTGACAGTATTGTTCTCTGCGGTAGGTATGGTGATGACTTTCTGCTACCTGTGTAACCTGATGCCATTTGTAAAGAAGCACATCTTCCACCCACGTCAGACAGATGACCTGTTTGTAATGGCAATCGAGGTGACTGCTAAAACAAACGCTGAAGAAGTAAAAGCTCTCCTGGCACAGGCGGGCGGTTTAGAAATAAACGAGCAGCGTGCAGAAGCAGGATGGTGGTACGGTCGTTTCGATCAGGATGATGAACCTACCCTGTACAAGAACGCTGAGACTGCAACAGTAAACGCGTAAACAACGATTTCAATCTTCCCTGTAAATCAGACTTACAGAGAAGTATACAGAATATAAGCTTGAATTATAATAAACAGATGAAAAGGACTTCCAACATATTGATCGCAGCTGCTTTGGTAAGTGGAGCTTTGGTATCGGTATCATGCAACAGGGGAGAGAATAACAGAAAGCCCGGAAGGATTTACATGCCTGACATGTATGAATCCCGTGCTTATGAGTTCTATAACGAGAAGGTATCATCTATGAAACCTGTAGATGGCACCGTGAAAAGAGGAGAGTTATTGCCTTACCATCTGAAAGCAGAAGATACTGCGTTAGCTAACGGTGTTAAAAATCCACTGATTCTGGCGAAAGCGGATCTGGAGGAAGGAAAACGTTTATTCAATATTTACTGCGGTATTTGCCACGGTACTAAGCTGGATGGTAATGGTCCACTGTATAAGGATGGTAATGGTCCTTATGTAGCTGCTCCTGCTAACCTGGCTAGTGGTGCAAAAGCCAGCTATACTGAAGGTCGCCTGTTCCACGTAATGACTTATGGTTTCAACGTGATGGGTAGCTACGCCAGCCAGCTGGATAGAACACAGCGTTGGAAAATTGCTGCATATATCCGCAGTGTACAGAACGGCGGTGCGAACCCTCCTACCCTGGTAGATGGTGATGCAAGCGCTAAACCTGCAACTGCACCAGCACCTGCAGCGGCAGCAGCTCCAACTTCGGATAGCACTGCACATAAATAATTGAATATAATAGCATTAATTAAGTATTTTAATATACAGTAATGAAGGACCAATTTGTAGTACCGGCAAGATTAAAGACGACCAGCTTCGTGTTGATAGCTATTGGCTTGCTGACTTTGTTGATCGGATATTTCGTATTTAGTGGTGAGCATGGCTCCACACGTTTCTGGGCTGGCCTCCTGCAGAACAGCTCTTTCTTTCTGCTTGTTGTATTAGCCAGTACCTTCTTTATCGGTGCCACTACCCTGGCACATGGAGGCTGGCAGGTTGCCTTCCGTCGCGTACCGGAAGCGATCTCAATGGCTGTTCCTGTATTGGGCATTATCTTTTTAGCTATCCTGCTCTGCCTGATCTATGGTAAGGCAGGTAATATTTACCACTGGCTTGATAAAGAACATGTAGCTCATGACCCAATCCTGAGCTGGAAAGAAGCGTTCCTCAATCCAAGTTTCGTAACAATAGCAAGCGTCCTGACTATCGGTCTCTGGATCCTGTTTACTATTAAACTCCGCAACATGTCCATCGAAGAAGATGGATGGGATCTCTCCAAAGAAAACGGCAAACGCATTCTGTGGAGAAATACTGTAATGTGCGGTGCTTTCACAGTTATCTATGCGCTGAGTGTTGGTTCTACTACTCCATGGATCTGGTTAATGAGTATCGATGCACATTGGTATTCTACAATGTATAGCTGGTATACTTTCGTGAGCAGCTGGGTATCCGGGATTTCCCTGATCGCACTGTGGGTGATCTACCTGAAACGTCAGGGTTACCTGCCACTGGTTAACGAAGAGCACCTGCATGATCTTGGTAAACTTGCTTTCGGTTTCAGTATCTTCTGGACGTACCTGTGGTTCTCCCAGTATATGCTGATCTGGTATGCTAACATGCCTGAGGAAATTATCTACTACAAACCGCGTGTTTGGGGCGAATGGAGACCAATTTTCTTCCTGAACCTGGCCATCAACTTCATCACTCCGCTGTTGTTCCTGATGAGCAAGGATAATAAACGTAGCTGGTCTGCAATGACTTTCATTACTGTGCTGATCATTGGTGGTCACTGGATGGATTTCTGGCAGCTGGTTGGTCCTGGTACTTATCAGCACCTGGTGTTCCCTTGGTTTGAACTGGGTATAGGTGTTGGTTTTGTTGGTCTGATTATCTTACTGGTATCAAAACAGCTGACTAAAGCTCCGCTGGTTCCAAAGAATCACCCTTATCTGAAAGAAAGTATTATTCACCAGGCTTAATTGGTGATAGTACCGGGATAGATTTAGGTAAAATCGTAAAGCATTAGATAACTTAATTATTCAAAATAGCAATGTCAGGATATTTAGCAGTCTTAGTCGTTGTACTCATATTCGTAGTCATCTTCCAGATTGCGAAGGCCAGCGAATATGTGTCGATATTAAAAGGAGAAAAGAAGTCGCGCCAGCAATCTAACAAGGTGAACGGCTTCCTGATGATCGTGTTCCTGGTGGTGGGCCTGATAGGTGTTTACTACTGTAATGATTTACTGAAAGGTAAAATTGGAGTTGAATCTGCATCTGTTCAGGGTGAAGGTTACGACGTCCTGCTCAAATGGACACTGATTATTACTGGTATCGTATTCGTTATCACCCAGATCCTCCTTTTCTGGTTCGCCTATAAATATCAGGAAAAAGAAGGCCAGAAGGCTTTCTACTTCCCTCACAACAATAAACTGGAATTAATCTGGACCGTAATTCCTGCTATCACCCTTACCATTCTGATAGCATTCGGTTTAAGACAATGGTTCCGCCTCACTTCTGATGCACCGAAAGATGCAATGGTTGTAGAAGTGACCGGTAAGCAATTCAACTGGCTCGTTCGTTACCCTGGTAAAGATGGTCAGCTGGGTCGTAAGTTCTTCAAAAACATCAACGATGCAACTAATCCTGTAGGTCAGGATTGGGATGATCAATTAAATAAGGATGACTTCATGGCTACTGAAATTCACCTGGTAGTAAACAAGCCGGTGAAATTCATCATTGGTAGCCGCGATGTAATCCATGACGTAGGTCTGTCAGCTTTCCGTATGAAGATGGATGCTGTTCCTGGTATCCCTACTACCCTGTGGATAACTCCAAAGTTCACCACAAAGGAAATGAAGGAAAAGACTGACAATCCTGATTACGTATATGAACTTTCCTGCGACCAGATGTGTGGTAAAGGCCACTATTCCATGAAGGCTAACATCGTGGTAGAATCTCAGGAAGAATTTGATGCATGGGCTGCAAAACAGAAAGCTCAATACGACGTTGCTCATGAGAGCGCAACTCCCGCTCCAGCTGCAGCAGCTGCCGACAGCACCCAAAAGGCAGTAGCTAAAAACTAGTGAATTAGTAACTTAGTAGCCAGAGAAAGAATTTTAAGACGCACACACAAGACGCACAGGAATTTTAAATTATTGTAAGAAAACTGAACGCACATCAGTTTTATATAAACAGCACCGATTATGAGTAACGAAGCAACATTGCACGGTCAACAGGAGGTTATGCACGGCGCGCACGCGCACGATCATGGCCACGGTCACGACGATCATGAGCACCATGAGGGTGGCTTCATTTCGAAGTATGTTTTCAGCTTTGATCACAAAACTATCGCTAAGCAATTTCTGATTACCGGTATCATCTGGGCTATCATAGGTGCTTTCTTCTCCGTACTGTTCCGTTTGCAACTGGGGTTCCCTGATGCTACTTTCCCATGGATGGAAAGCATACTGGGACATTGGGCTAAAGGTGGCCGTATTACAGACGAAGCTTACTATGCATTGGTAACCATGCACGGTACAATTCTCGTATTCTTTGTATTGACTGCCGGTTTGAGCGGTACTTTCTCCAACCTGCTGATTCCTTTGCAGGTAGGTGCCCGCGATATGGCTTCTCCTTTCATGAACATGCTGAGCTACTGGTTCTTCTTCCTGGCCAGCATGGTGATGATGAGTTCTCTGTTTGTACAAACAGGTCCTGCTTCCGGTGGCTGGACTGCTTATCCTCCACTGAGTGCACTGGGCGATGCATCAATCGGTTCTAAAATTGGTATGGACCTCTGGCTGTCTGCTATGGCGCTGTTCGTAGTTTCTCAGCTGCTGGGTGGTCTGAACTATATCTCTACTATATTGAACATGCGTACCAAAGGTATGGCTATGACCAAGATGCCGCTGACTGTATGGGGCTTCTTCTTCACCGCTGTACTGGGTGTACTTTCCTTCCCTGTATTACTGTCAGGTTTCATCCTGCTGCTGTTCGACCGCCACGGTGGTACCAGCTTCTACCTGAGCGAACTGTTCGTAAACGGTAAAGCACTGAGCAACGAAGGTGGTTCTGCCATCCTGTACCAGCACTTGTTCTGGTTCCTGGGTCACCCTGAGGTATACATCATCATCCTCCCTGCAATGGGTATGGTATCTGAAGTAATGGCGGTTAACTCCCGCAAACCTATCTTCGGTTACCTGGCGATGGTTGGATCCATGTTCGCGATCGTTATCCTGGCCTTCCTGGTATGGGCGCACCACATGTTCGTAACTGGTCTGAATCCATTCCTTGGTGCCTTCTTCGTACTGTTGACATTGCTGATTGCGGTACCATCTGCGATCAAAGTGTTCAACTGGATCACTACGATCTGGAGAGGTAACATCCGTTTTACCCCTGGTATGCTGTTCTCTATCGGTTTCGTGAGCACATTCATCTCCGGTGGTCTGACTGGTATCTGGCTGGGTAACTCCTCTATCGATATTCACCTGCACGATACTTACTTCGTAATCGCGCACTTCCATATAGTAATGGGTGTATCTGCCTTCTTCGGTACTTTTGCCGGTGTGTACCACTGGTTCCCGAAAATGTTTGGCCGTTACATGAACAACACATTATCTTATATCCACTTCTGGATTACCCTGATTGGTGCTTACCTGATTTTCTGGCCAATGCACTACGAAGGTCTGGTGGGTATGCCAAGAAGGTATTATGACTACTCTACCTGGCAGTCATTCAAACAGTTCGCTGATCTGAACCACTTCATCTCTATCGTAGTGATCGTGGTATTCGCTACTCAGCTTATGTTTGTGTTTAACTTCTTCTATAGCATCTTCAAGGGTCGTAAGTTAACAACGCAGAACCCATGGAACGCAACTACCCTGGAATGGACTACTCCGATTAATCCCGGTCACGGTAACTGGCCTGGTGAAATCCCTGAAGTTCACCGTTGGGCTTACGATTACAGCAAGGATGGTCAGGACTTCATTCCTCAGACCGTACCGCTGACTCCTGAAGAAAAAGCTAAGGGCGGCCACTAATACTGAGCTGCCGGTTGTCCTCCCCCATTAAAAGGGAGGGCAACTTCAAAACGAAAGTGAAGATTGATATTTTTGGACCCCTGTGAGCGCGCACTCACGGAATTGGACAAAGAAATGATAAGAGAAAACTCCATAAAATTATCGTTGTCGTATGTAGTAGCCAGTAAGGTGAAGGATTATTCTCAGCTGATGAAGTTTAATCTGACCTTTATGGTTGTGTTTTCCAGTGTAGTGGGTTACCTCCTTGTGCCTGGAGTGGAGTTTTCGTTGATAAAGATCGTAGAATTATTTGCCGGTGGTTTATTAGTATCCGGTTCAGCTAACACTATTAATCAGTTAATCGAGGTAGAGACAGACAAGTTAATGAAGCGTACAGCCGTAAGGCCACTGCCTTCAGGTCGTGTTTCTGAAGCAGAAGCCAGGGTATTGGCTTTTGTAACGGCTATCTCAGGTGTATTGATCATGGCATGGGCTTTCAACTGGCTGAGTGCTGGTTTGAGCTTATTATCCCTGGTAATGTATGCCTTTATCTACACCCCCTGGAAAAAATGGAATTCGCTGGCGGTGCTGGTGGGTGCATTTCCGGGAGCGATGCCACTATTGATAGGCTGGGCAGCAGGTGCTGATGAATTAGGCGCAGGTGGCTGGTCATTATATGCGCTGCAGTTCGTATGGCAATTTCCACATTTCTGGGCGATTGCATGGATTGGGCATAGTGACTACACAAAAGCCGGTTTTAAATTATTACCAAACGGTTCTGAGCCAAACAGGATGATTGCTATCCAGGCAGTAATGTATACATTCCTCCTGATCCCGCTGGGCTTTCTTCCTTATCTCTTTAGAGTAAGTGGTGGTATTTCTGCAGTGATTGTATTGCTGGCTACCTTCTTCTTCCTTTACCGTGCGGTAAATCTGTACAGGAAATGTGATGCACCGGCAGCGCGCAAGCTGATGTTTGGTTCTTACATCTACCTCACAATAATGCAACTGGCATTGTTGGCAGATAAAGTGCATAACATTTAATAAGTTTTAAAGACAAAATAGTGATGCAGGCAATGAGTTTACAACAACGCAAAAAGATTCATCCACACAAATATTCCCTATGGATTGCTATGGGGAGTATTACAATGATGTTTATTGGTTTTACCAGCGCGTATGTTGTAAAGCGATCGCAAGCAAACTGGGTCACTTTCGATCTGCCTATGATCTTCTGGGCAAGTACAGCAGTCATCCTGACCAGTAGCTTAACTGTTCAGATGGCTGTGAAGCAGTTCAGAAACAGAAATATGCAGGCATACAAACAGCTGATCACGCTGACCGCCATGTTAGGAATAGCTTTTGCGGTTTGTCAGTGGATTGGATTTTCACAAATGACACAGAGAGGAATGCCTTTAAATGGTCCGGCTTCCGGCTCTTTCATCTATGTGATAGTGGGTGTTCACCTGCTGCACGTACTGGGTGGAGTGGTTGCCTTGCTGGTGCTGTTTGGCAGGGCTTTCAGAACCAAAGTATTGAGCTATAGTTCAGTTCCGATTGAGGTAGCTTCTACTTACTGGCACTTTGTAGACATTCTGTGGATTTACCTTTTGATTTTTCTGAGTATTGCCAGATAAACCTTCTAAAAATTAATTTACAAAACAAACAATGGATACAGCAGTTACAGCGAAGAAAAAATGGTGGTCCGGGGGACATTCTCCTTTTAATGTGAGCTACGGTAAGTTGATGATGTGGTACTTCCTGTTGTCAGATGCGTTCACTTTTGGAGCATTGTTGATATCATATGGAACTATCCGTTTCATGAGTCCTTCATGGCCTAACCCCAACGAAGTGTTCCGTTCTTTCCCTGGTTTAGGCGAAAGACATGTTCCAATGGGATTTGTGAGCTTGATGACATTCATTCTGATCATGAGCTCTGTAACCATGGTTTTGGCTGTACATGCTGGTCACCAGCGTCGTCAGAAGGATGTTGTAAAATGGATGATCCTGACAATCATTGGTGGTATCGCGTTCCTGAGCTGTCAGGCATGGGAGTGGACACACCTGTGGCATGAGCATGCATGGTGGGGTAGAAATCCTTTCCCTAATGCTGACGGTACTGTTGCTTCCAGTAACTTTACTAACTTCTTCTTTACGATCACGGGTTTCCACGGTTTGCACGTAACCTCCGGTGTGATCCTGAACATCGTAATCCTGTCTAATGTACTGAAAGGTACTTATGAAGACAGAGGTCACTATGAAATGGTGGAAAAAGTTGGTCTGTACTGGCACTTTGTAGACCTGGTTTGGGTATTCGTATTCACCTGCTTCTACCTGCTCTGATCGGATTGCTTATTAGTAAATTGGAATTTTAAAAAGAGAACACATGTCAAATACACATACAGACGCAGGTCAGGACGTTCATGTAGCAGATAGCTCGACCAAGACCATCTGGAGAACGTTTTGGATTTTATTAGGGATCACAATTTTTGAAATCGTCATTGCTTTGGCGCATATGCAATTTCACTGGCCTAAATTACCAGTAAACTCCCTGTTCGTCATCCTGACTATTGTAAAGGCTTTCTTCATCGTAGCGGAATTCATGCACCTTGGTCATGAGATCAGGAACCTGATCATGACGGTGCTGATGCCATTGCTGTTGTTTGTCTGGTTTGTCATCGCTTTCCTGGCTGATGGTGATTCATGGAAGAACATGCGTAAAGACCTGGCGCCTGGTACACCAAAGGCAGCTGAAAAAGCACAGGTGATCAGTACGGAAGAAGGAGAGGGACACCACGAATAATTTATCACTTTTATACTGTTACGCTTTACATTGTCCCCAGCGATGCGGATATTGTAAAGCGTAATTTTTTGTTCACATTTAATACCATACGCCATCACACAGAAAGGACTTTTAGGATTAGTACTCGCCGTGCTGTTGCCATTGGTGGGCTACCTGATAGTAGATCACTATCGGGAGGATGCAGTACCCCTTCCCCGCCATTATGTAGCGGAGCGGGTAGATACTGTGATAAAAGATGGGAAGAAAACGTATGATACGATCTACCATACGGTAAAGGATTTTACATTTACCAACCAGATGGGGATGCCGGTTTCCCTGCATGATGTGCCTCATAAAATGGTGCTGGTGAATTTCTTCTTTACTTCCTGTCCCAGCATTTGCCCTGTTATGATGAAGAACCTGGAGAAGCTGCAAAAAGCATATATCAAGAGTGATACCTTGCTGCAGCTAATGTCGCTGACAGTAGATCCTGAAAGGGATTCGTCGGAAACATTACGTCAATATGGATTGAAACGCAATATCAATCCTGATAACTGGTCTTTATTGACAGGTAGTAAGAAGGATATTTATGACCTGGCACGACATGAGCTTTTTGTGAATGTGACAGATGGTGATGGCGGGCCGGATGATTTTATTCATACAGAGAAACTGATCCTGCTGGACAAGGATCGCCATATCAGGGGATACTATGATGGAACAGACAGCAATGTGATTCGCAAGATTGCAAATGACATCGCAGTATTACATCTGGAGAAAGCAAAGAATCGTCCTCCTTTTCTGAAGAGGATCTTAAATCCAGGTACTGAATAAGAAAATTATTAAAATGAAAAGTAAGTAAGATAGTGGAATGTGTGTACGCTAAGTAATAGCGTTGCCGTTTCACTTTTTTGCTTAAAATATCCCGACATGAGTAGTCTTACAAACAAAAATCTAAATCTGCCTATTGCGATCGTATCAGTTGCGATACCGGTAGTAGTGGCCCTGTTGATGTTTATGCCCCGTCAGCATATGGAAGCAGGCTTCAATGTGACAGTGTTGCCATTGTTTCATGCGGCATTGAATTCAGCAACGGCAGTGTTGTTGTTGGCAAGTCTGTATTTTATCAAGGTAAAGCAGGTTAAGGCGCATAAAACAGCGAACCTGATTGCAGTAGCATTGTCAGCGATCTTCCTGGTTTCGTATGTGACGTATCACTTTTTTGTGAAGTCTACTATGTATGGTGATGTGAACCATGACTACATTGTAACTGAGGCGGAGAAAGCAGCGGCGGGTGGTATGAGGTATGTTTATTTCTTTATTCTCATCACGCATATTGTGCTGGCGGGGATTATAGTTCCGCTGGTGTTGTTTACATTACTGCGTGGGTTCCAGAATGATTTTGAAAAGCATAAGAAAATAGCACGCATTACCTGGCCGATCTGGTTTTATGTGGCGGTGACCGGGGTGATCGTGTATGTGATGATCTCACCTTATTATTGATGGCAAAAAGGATATTTTTTAAAATAATGCCCTTACATTTTCCGCCGGGGGCAGATGTAATTTTAATCCGTAAATTCGAGGTATGAAAAAGATTGGACAAATAGCAGTTGTACTCCTGGCCCTGAGCATTCACACAATGGCACAGTGCTCTCTTTGTACCAAGACAGCACAGCAACTGGGAGAAGGCCCTGCAAAGGGTTTGAATGCGGGTATTCTAATGCTGGCGGCCACGCCACTCATTATCATTGGATTTCTGGGCTTCCGTTATTACTGGAATAACAGACAACAGGCATAATTACTATTACATCAAAATAGCGAAGGGCTGATCAGCGATGGTCAGCCCTTTGTGCTACAGTATTACCTGCAACCTTCTAATTCGTAAATGTGATAACCTTGCTGCTGAATATTTTTCTCCCAGGAAGGAACGGTTTCCTGCATATGGCAGAACCTGCAGTCGCGGGAAGAAATGATGGGGGCAGTGAGTGAACGCGATTTAAGATAAGCATTGCCGAAAGTGAGGACGCTTTCGTAATTAGTATCGGAGGAGACGATGATGTCAAAATGCATGTAACCTCCTTCCCGGCGCTTCACATAGGTGTCGAAAATAGCAACTTCCATGGACATGAATTAAAAGTCAATAACAGTTATTTAGGTCGCACAAAAGTAGGGAGGGGTCTATAGGGCATGAAATATTTAACATGCTATTGACGATCTGTTACTCACGAAAATGAAGTAGGTGTTATCAGGATAAGAATTTTATTATTAGATTGTAATAAATGAGGAATTAAATTGATCTTAAATAAGTAGTCTTTTTTGTTAACGTGTCATTAACATAATCAGAAGTTAAGAATGAAAAATTTAGGCCTTGTTGTGATTGCTGCATTTTTGGGAGCTGTTGGGGTGCAATGCCTCATCTATTTGATCAATGCATTGAGCTCTCTTTGCTATTTAGGGGCGTTTTCTATTGAGGCGCCAGATCTCAGCAATTCCGGCCTGGGCGCATGGATGGTTGTTATTCCTGTAGCCGGCGCGCTGCTGGGGATACTGTTGATAAAGTCCGGAAAAAAATCGCTCACTCCGCTTAGTGCTGTAATAATGACCGGTGCGGGTTTCCCATTTGGGATAGAAGGAGTGCTGGCCAGCGGTTTGTTCTTATGCGGTGAAAGGAAATTGCTGAAAGCAGCTGTGATAGCCTCTGGATTGGCTTGTTTATTAAATGCACCGGTGGCAGGGGCTGTTTTGGTATTTGAACTGGGTTTTGTGGAGGTGTCTGTGTTGAATGTACTGGCTCTTGTGCTGGCGGCAGGAACAGGGTGCCTGCTTAGATTTGTATGGAGGGGCTGGGATGCTGTTTTATTTTTAGAAACCTTACCAGCCTTCAGGTTGGGTAACTTATATATCTACTTTTTAGCTGGTATGGTGGTATCTCTCTTAGGGATCCTTATGAACTGGCTGATTAAAAAGCTGGGGCAAATTACCTTTCAGCGGGCATGGTTGCCGGTAGCAGCGGCGTTTGTTATTGGCGTGCTGGGTTGGCTGCGGCCTGAGGGTTTGGGTACTGGCAGCAATTTTATTCCGGAGCTGGCGAGTGGTCACATCAATTTACAGATCCTGCTGGGATTATCGCTTGTCCGTATGGTGATGCTGATCCTGGCTGCGGGCGCTGGAGCGCCGGGAAGGGAATTGATCATTTCACCATTTCTGTTAATTGGTGGTGCATTGGGAATGGCCAGTATATTCCTGATTTGCCTGGCAGCTGGTCAAACGGATGTAACACCTGGTTTAGCGGCTATCGTAGGCATTGTTGCCCTGTTGGCGGGTAGACTGCCGGTAATATTGACTGCGCTTATCCTTTCTATAGAGCTCACCCATCAGTGGATGGTTCTCTTACCTGTTATCACCGCACTGATACCAGCTATTCTGCTGCGTAAATGGATTGTAAGAAGCGGTACAAATTGAAGTCACCCTTTTCCAGTCCGGTTTTAATTTGCTGATAGAGTGCCTGCCTGTTATAGGCTTTCATTCGCTGGCGCTGTATCAGTTGCCATGCTTTTTCGGTAAGTAGTTGTGCATGTTTTTCAGGGGTTTGGGTAAGGTGCTGCTGATGCTGATCGATGGCCTGGATCAGTTCTTTTAAGCCCTGGCTGGTGGTAGCAACTGTTTTTAATACGGCTGTTTCATGTACCCGGCTATGTGCCAGGATGCGCAGGTTTTTTACAAATGCATCTGCGTTATCCCTGTCTGCTTTATTTACCACGAAGATGTCGGCAATTTCCATCAGCCCTGCTTTCATGGTTTGTATTTCATCGCCGGCTTCGGGTACGACGACAACTACGGTGGTGCTGGCAATTCCTGCTATTTCTACCTCGCTTTGCCCCACTCCTACTGTTTCGATAAAGAGATAATCGAAACCCGCGGCTTTCATCAGGTCGCTCACTTCAATAATACGTGGGCTGAGGCCTCCCAGGGCTCCCCGGCTGGCCATGGAACGGATAAAAACGTTATCGTTGTTGAAATGCTGGGCCATGCGCACCCTGTCTCCCAGCAGGGCACCGTAATTGAAGGGGGAGCTTGGATCTACGGCGATGATACCGACTTTCTTACCTTGTTCCAGCAATAGTTCGATCAGGCCATTTACGAGGGTGCTTTTACCGGCACCGGGAGGGCCTGTGATCCCTATCACCCGGGTATGGTGATTGACTGGCAGGTCTGCTAACAGGGCTTCGTACCCACTGGCTTCATTTTCCACCAGGGTAATACATCGGGCCAGGGCCCTGGTTGAGCCCTGTAATAGAGCTGTCAATAGAGAACGCATCTTCTAATTTACGAATAACGAATTATCTTCGCAGCCAATATAACTATTATATGAAAGTAGCCGGATTCACTTTTGTTCGTAATGCCGTTAAATATGACTATCCTGTATTGGCATCTATCAGGTCGATCCTGCCACTGTGCGATGAGGTGATTGTCAGTGTTGGTGATTCTGATGATGGAACATTGGCGCTTATCCAGTCGATCGATTCTCCCAAGATTAAGATCACACATTCTGTATGGGATGATTCACTGAAAGAAGGCGGCAGGATCCTGGCAGTAGAAACAGACAAGGCATTTGCGCATGTAAGTTCGGATGCTGACTGGTGTTTTTATATACAGGCTGATGAGGTGGTGCATGAAAAGGATTACCCGGCTATTAAGGCTGCGATGGAGAAATACAAAGATGATCCAAGAGTAGAAGGATTGTTGTTTGAGTATATGCACTTCTTTGGTAGCTACGATTATATAGGAGATTCGAGAGTGTGGTATAAGAATGAGATCAGGGTGATCAGGAATGATAAGAAGATCTCTTCTTACCGGGATGCACAGGGTTTCAGGAAAGAGGGGCAGAAATTGCATGTGAAGCCGGTTGACGCGCATATTTATCATTATGGATGGGTAAAGGATCCGGAAGCGCAGGCAAGGAAATTGAATAATTCATACACTTTATATAATGGGGCGAATGATGAGAAGATGAAGAAGCGTGTGAATATTTCTGAGTTTGATTATGGAGAGGTAGATAGCCTGGAAGTGTTTAAGGGTAAGCATCCGCAGGCTATGCAGTCAAGAATTGATGAGAAGAACTGGAAATTTGAGCATGATATCAGCAGGAAGAAGTTTGGGTTCAAAGACAGTATTCTGTACTGGATAGAAAAAAGAACTGGTAGGCGATTGTTCGATTACAGGAATTATAAAATAATATAGCACAAGAAACGGGGCTGCTCAAAACTTCGAGACAGCCCCGTTTTATTCGGATCCCTGATGGATTCGGGTACCCGTTTAAGCAATTCTCAGATTATGAGCACAACCTCTTTTTTGTTTGGTGGCCGGCTTAATAAAGCTTTCTATATAATTCAAAATATGCTTTTGCATTAGCATCCCAGCTAAACTGCATGGCATATTTTTTTATAGCATCTGTATGATCATTGCTGGAAAAGTGTTGCAGCCCTTTTGCAAATACATCCTGCATCGCTTCAGGCGCAAAATCACGGAAGTAATAAGCATGTGCTCCTCCTACTTCAGGTAAGCTGGTTTTATCAGATAAAAACACTGGTTTACCAAAGTGCATCGCTTCTACTACCGGAGCCCCAAAACCCTCTGCCAGTGAAGGGAACAGGAAGGCTAAGCACTGACTGTAATACCAGTATTTCTCTTCATCAGTAATGCCGCCTACGAGTTTTAACCTGTTGCTCACGCCTAGTTCTGCCGCTGCTGCTTCAATTTTTTTAATATAATCACCTTGTTGTCTGCCGGCAATGATCAATTCATAATCATTCCCCACGAGCAATGAAGGCAGCACATGAAAATTCTTTTTGGGTGTGAGCATGCCTATCGAGAACAGGAAAGGTTTTTGGGGTTTGTAAGCGGGTGCATCAAAACCCGGAAATTGTTTTACTTCAGAGCCCTGGTATACGATCTGGCATTTGCTGTCTGGTACCCTGATATGTTCCCTGATTGCATTCAGTGTAAACTTGGAAATAGACACGATTACATCTGCTTCATCCACCTGGTTTTGCAATTGCTTCAGGTGGTATTTTTTCTGCCAGTTTTTCAAGCGGTCATCAATCAGGAAGTTCAGGTCATGAATGGTCACAACCGTTCTTTTTGCCTGCTTTCTGGGCCATACATTGCCCGTTTGATGAACAGCATGAAATACATCCATTTTTGGCGGATGAAATGCATACCTGTCATACCATTTATACGGGATTGTTTCAAACCTTCCGTTGAATGCTGCAAAGGATGCAGGCATGTAATACAGCAGTTGTTCATCCTGCTGCTGCAGGCTCAATAGTCGTTGTCCTAATTGTAAACAGAAGGTGTAAAGACCGTTGTGTGGATACTTTAGTTTCTCAAAATCCAGACCGATGCGGTGCATATGAATAAGATAGTTGAAGATTAATACAGGCTCCGGTAAATATCCAGGTAGCCTTTTGCCATATTATCATAGCTGAAACGTGCTGCATAGGCTTTAATTGCCTCCGCAGGGTTCTTTTGCTGATAATCGAGCATGCCATTCCGGAATACTTCCTGCATGCTGCCTGGTTCAAAATCCAGGAAATAGTAACTCAGTGGTCCGCCAACTTCAGGCAAACTTGTTTTGGTAGAGAGGAAGCATGGTTTACCCATGGTCATCGCTTCTATCACGGGTATTCCAAAACCTTCAGCGATAGAAGGGAAAAGGAAACCTTCACAGTGGCTAAGGTACCAGTATTTATCGGGATACGATATGGCGCCCAGGATTTTCACCCGGTCAGCCACGCCATGCTCCTGTGCTTTTACCTGTATCTGCTGTTTGTATTGCTCATCGAAGATGGGGCCGGCTATGATCAGTTCATAATCGTTTCCTTTCAGCAATGCCGGGAGCACATGAAAGTTCTTTTTTGCATTTACACCTCCAAGGCTAAACAGGAATGGTGTGGCCGGGCGGTAAGCAGGTGCATCAAAGTCAGGAAAGGTTTCCAGGTGGCCTCCATTGTATACTACGCTGGTCTTTTTATTGCCCAGGTTCAAGTGTGTTTTTACATCGTCCATCACGAACTGAGAAATGGTCACCACGTGATCAGCACGGTCTATGTTTTTCTGAACGGATTTCAGGATTGCTTTGATCTTTGCAGGAGCTTGTTTTTCGTGAATGGCGTTCAGGTCGTGGATCGTTAATACCATGGGCGTTTTGCCAGGCTGTGGTATATACCGGGTGGACTGGAAGGTGGTATGCCATACGGTTGGTTTGAAGTCTGGCATCCAGTATTTGTGCAGGGAGTTCTTTTTAATGTAGGTGCCTTCATTGCCAAAAAATCCCTGCAGGTGTCTGGGCATATAGAACACCATTTCCTCATTGGCCGCTTTGTTTTTCAGGAGGGCAAAGCCCAGCTGTTTACAGAATTCATAGAGTCCTGTATTGGCGTATTTCATTTTCTCGCAGTCGAGTAAGAGTCGCGGCATATAAGTTTGAATGGTAATTGGGGGTTAAATATATATTCTATAATTTAGAAACCATGACGAATTTCATTCCCATATTTCCCTTAGGTATTGTTGTGTACCCTCAGGAGCAGCTGAACCTGCATATATTCGAGCCGAGATATAAACAGCTTATCAGGGAATGTATAGCCGAGCAGAAGCCTTTTGGAATTCCTTCTGTGATTGACAATAAGATCGTAGAGTACGGTACCCTGGTAGAAGTAGTGCGTGTGGAGAAGTCTTACGAAACCGGGGAGCTGGACGTGGTGACGAGCGGTACAAAAGTGTTTCGTATACTGGAGGTGATCAAAACCATTCCTGACAAGTTATACACGGGGGCCATTGTTAACTATCCTGAGAATCAGTATAACCTGAATGAACGTTTACAAAAGCAGGTATTACTGGCACTGAGGGAACTGCATAACCTGTTGCAGGTCAATAAAAGCTTTAAAAAGGAGGATGCAGACCTCCTCTCCTACGATATTGCGCATCATGCGGGCCTGTCCCTGCACGAGGAATATGAATTGCTGCACCTGTTCCAGGAACTGCAGCGGCTGGAATACCTGAAACGGCATTTGCTAAAGGTAGTGCCGTTGATGGCAGAAATGGAGCGGCTGAAGGACAGGGTAAAATTGAACGGACATTTTAGAAACCTGTCGGCAGGTGATATTTAGGCCAGGTTCCGGTTTGAATTTTTGATTGTCGGCCTCCCCTGCATTCGGAAAAGGCCCGCTACCGGCTTAAATAAATTCAGGATGATCCATTGCCATTTCAACTACATCATGACCCATATGCAGGAATTGCATAATTTTGCGCCCGAAGTACTTATATGAAGAAGATCATTACGCGTTTAGCGTTTCTATGGGTTTTGCTGGCTGCCGTATCGTGCGAGAACGATATGCAGGCTGTTATGAACCTCGATAAAAAAGCCGCTGCTGTAGAGGAAGGGAAGAAAATCAACTCCCTGTACAGTCAGAATGGTCACGTAAAGGCCAATCTGACAGCTCCTACCATGCTTCGCCACCTGGCGGCACCTATCTACGTTGAGTTCAATCACGGGCTGAAAGTATTGTTTTACAACGATACCCTGAGTGTAGAGAGCACATTGACAGCCCGTTATGGCAAATACTTTGAGAACGATGCCAATATCTTCCTGAAAGACCATGTAGTAGTGGTGAACAAAAAAGGAGAAAGGCTGGACTGCGAAGAGCTGAACTGGGATTCCAAGAAGCAGCAGTTTATTTCAAATACCAGGGTGAGGATCAGCACGGTTACAGATACCCTGTATGGTACGGGCCTGATTTCCAACCAGGATTTTACAGATTATACGATTATGCATCCTACCGGTCCTTTTGTGGTACAGGACACTACGATGCTTGATTAAGGATATTCCCACAACGATAACGGCCCATCATTGCGTATGCAATGATGGGCCGTTTCGCTTTAACCTATTTTTTAACCTAAAATTTTGTCCTTATAAAAACGCAAGAACCATGCCATTAAGTATGTGGATGCAGCGATCTATTTTATAATATAATGATACTCTCGCATGTGTTCGCAAAATCTCTAAATCCTGCATTAACAGGGAAAAATATAACATTCACCAAATGGCAGATTTTTCTACAAAACCGGCAATATATATTTACAATAGGTTTTTCATAGGATATGGTTAAATTATCAGGCGGTACTCTTACCGCCTTTTTTGTTATCTTAAGGCTTCAATACCACAATATTATGGAGCAGATCACCTGGCAGGATTTTGAAAAGGTTGTTATCCGGGTAGGAACTATTATAGAGGTAGCCGACTTTCCCAGGGCAAAGAACCCGGCATATCAACTATTAATTGACTTCGGACCTGAGCTGGGCATTAAGCGTTCATCCGCTCAAATCACCAAATTATATACTGAAGAGGACTTAATCGGTAAACAGATTGTTGCTGTAGTGAACTTCCCTGTAAAGCAGGTAGCCAATTTCTTTTCTGAGTGTTTGGTATTAGGTGTGGTAGGCAATGATAAAGAAGTAGTGCTTTTACAGCCGGACAGAATGGTTCAGAATGGCCTGCAGGTGGGCTAATGATGGTGTTCCGAAGAGTAATTAAAAATAATTACAATTTAAAAATTAAATAATATTATATTATTTATCATATATCGACTGACCACTTCATTCTTACCGTTTTACGAACTATTTTATAACGTTCACGGAAATGAGAGAAGAACTCAGTTTTGTAGACTATATCTTTGACTTAGGTTTTTCATAGGATATGGTTAAAATTATTACAAGGGCGGTATTCTTACCGCCCTTCTATTTTGAAGACAGGTGCTGCCATTAACAGCTCATCTGTCACGTTCACCCCTCAAAAACTGATTTTCGCTGTCAGAAGCAGCTACGTTTAACTTCCTTTTCATTACGTTCCCCAACAAAAATATAGCATTCACCAGAATGGGTTTTGACTGTATTCAAAATACGTGCACCTTTGGTATAGGTTTTTCAATAAAGATATGGTTAAAATTTTTCGGGGCTGTAGTCTTGCAGCCCCGTTTCTATTTTTATAAGTCTGCCGGAAACGGCTCTTCCAGTAAATAGCGATAGATAAACCGGTACATCTCCATATCACTATGCCTATTCTTGATACTGGTTCTCCACCCATGACGTTCTCCCGGGTACACCATAAATTCAAAATGCTTATTCATGTCTTCCAGCATATTGACGAGCTGGATACTATTCTGGATATGCACATTATCGTCCATGGTACCATGGGTGATCCTGATTAAGCCCTTATAGCGGTCCAGGTAGTGCATTGGTGAGGTGATCCGGTACCCTTCAGGGTTCTCTGCCGGGGAATCCATATATCTTTCTGTATAATGACTATCGTAGAGCTGCCAGTCGGTCACGGAATAGTTTGCCATTCCATAATTGAATACTGAAGCGCCATAGGTGAGGGCCATACAGGTCATATAACCTCCAAAGCTGCCCCCGGTAATGCAAACCTTGTTCGTATCCACATAATTCAGGGAACGGAGCCATTTGGTGGCATCCATATAATCCTCAATTTCATAGATGCCCGTTTTGCGGTGGATGTAGTTCATCCCCATTTTCCCCAGCTGACCGGAGCTACGGTTATCAATTACCACCTGGATAACGCCTTTTTCAGCCCACCACTGTGAGGTAAGATTCAGGTTCCAGCGATCATATACAGTGCCGGCATTCGGGCCTCCATAGATGCTGATGAGCACCGGGTACTTTTTGCCTTCCTGCATATGGAGGGGCATTGTTACTGTCATGGGCAGGGTTAAGCCATCGCGGGTGGTGTAAGACATTAACTTAGGCAGGGCCAGGTTATAACTGGCTATCTGATCGCCTTTGCTGTTTCCCAGTTCTCGGACTACCTTGCCTTTATTGTCCATCAGGGCTATGCGGGTTGGGGTAGCCAGGTTGGAGTAAGCGCTAATGAAATAATCACCATGCGGGCTCACTGCCGTAGCATGAAAGTAATCTCCGAAAGTGAGGCGGGTAATAGCGCCGCTATTCATATTTACTTTATAGAGGTCTGTGCGGGTAGAAGCTTCTTTGCGGGCTACGAAGTAGATATTTTCCTGTTTGGCATCGAAGGCCACGGTATAGTTCACGGTCCAGTTGCCGCTGGTCAGTTGTTTTTTCAGGGAGCCATCCATATTGTACCAATAGAGGTGTGACCAGCCTGTTTTATCGCTTTCTATGATGAAGCCCCTGCCTTTGTCCAGGATGGTCATACCATCTTTCCAGTCGATCCAGGTTGCCTGTTTTTCATCATAAACTTCTTTTTTGGCGCCGGTGCTCAGGTTGATATCATAGAGTTTCAGGTTGTCTTGTCCTCTGTTCATCCATTGTAACCACAGGTGATTGTCGCTGGTCCAGAATGGTGTACCGAAGTACTGGTCCGCTTTTTCATCAAAAGCTGCCCAGGTAGTGGTTCCCCCGGATACAGGCACCACTCCTACTTTCACTTCGGGGTTTTTATCGCCGGCTTTTGGGTAGCGGGTATTTTCTGTGTACCCATGCTGTCCTTTTTCGCTGTAAATGGGGAATACGGGTACCTGTGAGTCGTCGAAGCGCATATAGGCCAGGTACCTGCTGTCGGGGCTCCACCAGAATGCGCGGTATCTGGTGGGGCGGCCCAGGATTTCTTCGTAGTATACCCAGGAGGCATAACCATTGTACACTACCTCTGAGGCATCGCTGGTATAGCGGGTTTCTTTTTTAGTGGCTATTTCCACGCTGTAGAGGTCATTGTGCCGGGTGAAGGCTACGTACTTTCCATCAGGAGAAAGGGTCGGGTTTTTCTCCGTAAGCGTATCGTTGGTGAGCTGTGAGGTTGTACCATCAGCAGCAGTGTAGATAATATCGTGATTTTGTACAGCTACAGAAATACCGGCTTTGGAATATTCGGATGCGGCACCCGTTTTCACATCTACCTGGTAAGATTTGCCATTGCGTACTTCGATATAGTGTGTATCATCGGCCCAACCACTGATGTTGGGTAATGGCTGGGTGATGCCGGAAGGGGCATTCTTCCAGATCTGGTCGAAAGTAAGATCTTTTTTGTCCTGGGCACAAAGTGGCGCGGATAAAAGGCCCAGGGCTGCCAGGCAGCTGGTGACGTGACGTAATTGCATAGATCGGATTTGTTGTAAATTAAAAATCCGGCCTGTAACAGCCGGATCTTTCTTGATATAAGGTTGAAAAGAGAAGTCTATTGGCCTCTCTCTGGTTTCATTTGTGGGAAGAACAGTACATCCTGGATAGACAGGTTGTTCGTCATGATCATGGTCAAACGGTCGATGCCAATACCGATACCGGAAGTTGGTGGCATACCATATTCCAGGGCACGGAGGAAGTCGTAGTCGATGTACATCGCTTCGTCATCACCTCTTTCCATCAGTTTCACCTGATCTTCGAAGCGCTGGCGCTGATCGATAGGGTCATTCAGCTCGCTGTAAGCGTTTGCGAGTTCCTTACCGTTTACCATCAGTTCAAAGCGTTCTACCAGACCTGGTTTGCTGCGGTGTTTCTTGGTGAGTGGGCTCATTTCCACCGGATAGTCGATGATGAAGGTAGGCTGTACATAGTTGTGCTCAGCTTTTTCACCAAAGATCTCGTCGATCAGTTTACCCTTACCCATACTAGGTGCTACGCTGATACCCAGTTGCTTACAGGTGTCACGCAGTTGCGCTTCATCCATTTCGGAGATGTCGATGCCGGTATGTTCCTTAATCGCATCATACATGCTGATACGTTTGAAAGGAGCTTTGAAGTCGATCACCTTTTCTCCTACCTGTACCTGGGTGGTACCGTGCAGGGTGAGGGCGATCTTTTCCAGCAGGGTTTCGGTGGTACGCATCATCCACTCATAGTCTTTATAAGCGGCGTACATTTCCATTACGGTAAATTCCGGGTTGTGGGTACGGTCCATCCCTTCGTTGCGGAAGTCTTTGGCAAATTCGTACACCCCATCGAAACCACCTACGATCAGGCGTTTCAGGTACAGCTCATTGGCAATACGCATGTATAATGGAATATCCAGTGCATTGTGATGTGTCTTGAACGGACGTGCAGTGGCACCACCAGGGATTGGCTGGAGGATCGGTGTTTCTACTTCCAGGTAACCCAGGTCGTTGTAGAAATCACGGATGGTCTGCATGATCTTTGTACGCTTGATGAACGTATCCTTTACACCAGGGTTGATGATCAGGTCTACATAGCGCTGGCGGTACCTGAATTCAGGATCAGTTACAGCATCGAAGGTTTCACCGTCTTTTTCAGCTACATTTGGCAGTACGCGCAGAGATTTGGCGAGAAAATCCAGTTGTGTTACGTGGATAGATAATTCGCCGGTTTTGGTCACAAAAGCATATCCTTTTGCGCCTAGAATATCTCCCAGGTCGATCAGCTTTTTGAAAACAGTATCGAACATGGTCTTATCCTCACCAGGGCAGATGTCATCGCGGCGAATATAAAGCTGAATAGCGCCAGTATGGTCCTGGAGGCTGATGAAAGCCGCCTTCCCCATGTCACGTTTCTTCATAACACGGCCTGCAACGCAAATGTTTTGCAGTTGGTCTTTGGTTTCTTCACTATATACTGCCTTGATGTTAGCGGCAGTATTGTTTACTGGGTATTCTTCCGCTGGATAGGGGTTGATGCCCGCATTTTCCAGTTCCTGCAGTTTCTCCCTGCGAATAATCTCTTGCTCAGATAGTGATGTCATGTAAATACTGAATTACAATAATGGAGTGCAAAAATAATCGTTTTCTCCCCTTTGGCATTAATTTTTCTCTTAATTCCATAGGTTCTACATATTCCACACATAAAAACAGTAATCAGATGAAAACTATTATTGTGCCTACGGACTTTTCAGCAGCAGCATATAATGCCGCCCGCTATGCGCTGGGGCTGGCAGGGCAAATGGGGGCTACCCGGGTGGTCCTGTACCATGCTTATGAGCTGGTAGTGCCGGTACCGGATATGCCTTCGGCTATTCCGATGGTAGATTCCGGGGAATTGAAGCTGGCCAGCCAGGAGGGCCTGGAAAAGATGAGAAATGAGCTGGCTACAGATGTTCCTGCCAATGTAGTACTGGATCTGAAAGCAGAAAATCATCTGCTGGCAGCAAATATTGATGGATTTTGCCAGGAGCAGCAGGCAGATCTGATCGTGATGGGTACAGAAGGTGGCAGCCATTTCGAAGAGATCCTGATTGGTTCCAATTCGGTAGATGTGGCAAAGCATACGGCTTGCCCGGTGATTATTGTGCCTGCAGATGCAGTGTACCACCCGATCCGGAAGATTGTATTTGCCTGCGATTTTAAACACATAGGGGAAAATACGCCCATTGGGCCGCTCAAAAGCTTGCTCAGGCTATTTAATGCAGCGCTGCATGTATTGAATATTGATCACTCCGGGAAGGGGCTGGCAGGCGAAACGCCTATGGAGAGTTTGCTGCTGGATACCCTGCTTGAAGGGTATCATCCAATTTATCATTTTGTAGACAATGAGAATGTAGCGGATGGTATTATGGAATTTTCTGAGAAAGAGGGCGTCGATCTGATCTTTATAATACCCCGGAAACATGGGTTGTTCGAAGGTATGTTCAGGAGAAGCCGGACTACACAGTTAGCTTTTCGCAGTCATATTCCATTGCTGACAATACACGAATAGGAAAATACGTTATTTTTATAGCCTGTAGCAGCCCCGGGTCGCCATGCGATCCGGGGCTGCTGTGCGAAGAGCTACCCTTCATCACTAATTGAATTGGTAGATTAAATATTGTTATTAATTTGCATGTAAACCACAACTTCAACAATATGTTTAAGAAACTATGTCTTCTGTTTTTGGCTGGTATTTCTTTGGGAACGGTATCACAGGCCCAGTTATTAAAGAATTTGAGTAAAGCTGTAAGTAATGCCGCCAGTGGCGCAACTGGAAGTACTGCTGGTGTTTCACAGACAGATGCAGGGAATGCGATCAAGGAGGCATTGTCAAATGGGGTAGCAAAAGGTATTGCTTCGCTGAATAAGACAGATGGTTTCTTTGGTAGTGAAGTGTATAAGCTGTTATTACCTCCTGATGCAGTGAAGATCGGCAATACATTGAGAAGTGTAGGTCTGGGCAGCCAGGTGGATAAAGCGATCTTGTCTATCAACCGCGCAGCTGAAAAAGCGGTAGGTTTTGCAGCACCTATTTTTGTGGATGCAATTAAGGAAATGACGATTACGGATGCGTTAAACCTGTTGAAGGGTTCTGACAGTTCTGCTACTGTTTACTTCAAGAATAAGACGACTGCAAAGCTGAAGGCTGCGTTTTCTCCTGTGGTGAAAGGTGCGCTGGATAGTACCAGTGCCACTAAGTATTATGGAAATATTGTAACCAGCTACAATAAGCTGCCGACTACTTTTAATAAAGTGAATCCTGATCTGCAGGATTATGTGACGGGTATGGCAGTGAATGCGCTGTTTGATCAGATTAAGGTGGAGGAGAAGAATATCAGGGCAAATCCTGCGGCGAGGACTACGGAGTTGCTGAAGAAAGTGTTTGGTAGTGTCACTTCAAAATAAAGCAAAAAATAAGGTTTGCCTCTGGCAAACCTTATTTTTTGGTCGCAAATGTTTCGGCTTTTGATCGCAGATGTCTCGGCTGAAGGCCTCAGCAACATTAGCTTATACTGCCAGTAGTATTTGCCAGGCTTCGGCAACTTTGCCTTCGTTTAATAGTCGCAGTGCGTAGGCATGCAGCTCTCTTTCCATTTCATCGGGCGTAATACTGTAGTACTGGAAAATATTCTTCAGATGCTCATCCTCAAATGCCGGATCTATCACCGGGTGCTCATGCACATTTGCCAGTTGTCCTAAATGATTGCCGGTCAGGATCCTGCTATTCCGGATATGCAAAGGCAGGGCATCAATGCCGATTCCCAGCGCTGTATTTGGCTTTGCTACTTCAAATACCGCATCCCCGGAAGCCCTGCAATAATAATCCCCTCCCATTCTTGCTACCAGATCCAGTTTATGCGGATCGATCCCTCCTTTTTCATTCAGCACTTCATCGCTGATGTGGATCATGACTGGTTCACAAATCACCAGGTTACCCGCACCACCTTCTGTACCTGTTTCAATGATCTGCCGTACGATACATTCTATCTGTACCGGGCTTTCCTTCACTCTGAAAGGTCTTATCTTTTCAGATGCGATTGCAGTGAATCCTGCTTTCTCAAATTCATTGATCTCTCTGGGGTATTCGCAACTGGCTAAAGAGGTTTGTTGAACCATGGCATAATTCACCATATTGATCACCACTTCTTTCACCTCGTACAGGTTCTCCAGTGTATGTTTGGTGGTATTATCCCTCACCCTGCGCGAAGGTGAAAAGATGAGTGTTGCAGGATTGGTACCGAAAATATTAAAGAAGCTAAAAGGCGATAAATTAGGTCTCCCCTCTTTATCGACAGTGCTTGCAAAACAGATTGGCCTGGGTGCGATTGCACCCTGTAAATATCCTTGCAGTACGGCGGTGCTTACCTGCCCGGGAATGATCTGCATTTATTTCTTCAGTTTGAGGATCGAAAAATCTGAATCTTCTGCTACGATGGTGTTGCTCAGTTTTCCCAGGCCTTCTATTTCCAGTTCTACCACATCACCTTCCTGCAGCCATTGTTCAGGATATTCAGGATTATTGAGTTTACCGGTACCGTTTAGCTCCAGGAAACAGCCGGTACCTACAGTGCCACTGCCAATTACATCGCCGGGCATGATGTTCGCCCCGTAAGAGCAGCGTTGAATGATTTCGGCAAAGGTCCAGTCCATATCTGCCAGATTGCCTTCGCTGACCTGTACCCCATTTACATGGCAGGTCATTTTCAGGTTAAAAGCTTTGCCGGTGTGGCCTGGTTTAGGCTCGGTGAGCAGGGGGGCCAGTTCATCGGGGGTAACCAGCATCGGGCCAATTACGGTGCTGAAGTCTTTGCCTTTGCAGGGGCCCATATTCAGTTTCATTTCATCCATTTGCAGGGTACGTGCACTCATGTCATTCATGATCATGTATCCGCCAATGTATTCATCTGCTTCTTCGGCAGGAATATTACGGCCTGCCTTGCAGATCACGATGGCAGCTTCCAGTTCAAAGTCCAGTTTTTCAAAGTGATCGGGCATGCAGTATACATTGCCCGGACCCTGGATCGCATTGTGGTTGGTAAAGTAAAATACGGGGAACTGGTCGAATTCTTCAATCATGGGTACCCTGCGGTTACGGCGTGCAGAGGCTACGTGCTGGCGGAATGCATAAGCATCCCGGCAGGAATTGGGAAATGGCACAGGGGCCATCAGTGTCACTCTTTCTACCGGAATCGGGCTTGCTATGCCTACGTGTTTGCCGGCTTTGAGCTGGGCATCGGCTTCTTTTGCAATGTCGATCACATCTTCCCACATGAGCAGGAACATCTGCATGTTGCCGGGGAGATTGGGGTGAAGGTCCTGGGTGTTATAGAGTTGATTGTCTACCAAAATGGCCAGCTGGTCGCTCTCTTCCCGGAGGTAAGTAACAAGTTTCATAATATAACGTTCTGGTTGTATGATGTGTAAATATAACTTATACATTCTAATGGTTGCAATGTAGCGCTATTCATCACCCCCCGAAGCCTGATATTTCATTTCAGTGAGAAGATCGAAATTGAGATTACAACAAATAACTATTGTTTTCTGTATACATAGATGTTCCCTACCCTTCTGAGGTAGCAAATCCACATAATGACACAACAACAAATGCTAATTGCTATGTTAGGGTTTTCGCCTAAAGGATAATAAATAAGGGTCGCTCTTATATGTAATAATCTTTAATAAACCGGGCTGGTTTGATTGGTTTTTGACGGATGAAATACTTGTTTCGCGCGGCGTTATGTGTGATTCGGGGCGATTGTGAAGCAAACGAACAGTTCCTTTTCAGGTATACAAGTGAGAGAATTTATCAATATGAATTACTGTAAGAAAATGTACAGGAGTTATTCATAATCACACCGGGAAAGCACAGGTAAGATCGGCATAATATTAGTGCATTAGCACTTTGGCGAATGATTTTACAGGAAGATTTAAAGGAGTATTGAAGGCTTTATCAATTTGTAAAAATTTAAAGGGAGTCATGAAGTTTGATAAGATTAAGAACAAAGGGCAGGCGAGGTTATTTGAGAGCAGCTATTTAGAAATGCTCACTAAAACACATCCATTGGTAATATGGGGTATGTACATACCTATTATCGGGTATAGTCTTTATTACAGCAACACCTCATTGGGATTTAACATCACTACTGTATTAACGGTCTTTTTTGGTGCGATGTTATTCTGGACATTCTTTGAGTATATCATGCACCGGTATTTGTTTCACTTCGGCAGTGAGAGCCCGAAAATAAGGCGTGTTATATATGTGATGCATGGTAATCACCATGAGTATCCGCGCGACAAGCAGCGATTGTTTATGCCGCCTGTGCCCAGTTTGATACTGGCATCAGCGATCTTTGGTGTTCAGTATATTTTCCTGAGACAGTATACGTATATGTTCTTTCCGGGATTTATGTTAGGCTACCTGATATATGGGAGTATGCATTATGCAATTCATGCATGGAATCCACCGTTTAAGTTTATGAAGCCATTATGGCGCAATCATCATTTGCACCATTATAAGGCCGAGGAGAAAGGATTTGGGGTGAGTTCTTCTTTGTGGGATTGGGTGTTCGGAACATCATTTGAACTGGAGAAAGAGAAGGAGGATAAAGCGAAGGTACGTGAGCTGATGTTTGATAAATAGTTTACCATCTTTCTTCCCCGTCATCGTCATTTGCTGGTCTGGTAAAGGTTTTGCGGGATATAATTTTTTGCTGCTGACGCTCTATGAGCAAGGCAGCAATTTTTTTATATACAGCTGCTGTGGTGTCGTCAGCGAGTATTTGTCTTACTTTATTTTCGGATACATCGATTTTGTAGAGGAGTAGTACGAATTGCTGGAAGTCTTCGTTGATCATTGTTTCCAGCCTTGCAGCTAATAGTGATTCCAGTTGTTCGTAGGTGATATGATCCGGGATTGCAAGAGCGGTATTTGCTGCGATTTGTAGTGTTGTTTCCGGTAGTAATTGTTGCATTGTATTTATAATTTATTTCGATTTAAAAAAATAGCTGCTGCCATAGGCAGCAGCTATTTTTTTAAATCGACACTGCGTTTTATTTCATTCTTTTAATCTTGTAAGACGCATTCGTTACAATCCTTACAGGCACTTTCACATCGCTCTTAATCTTCTTTGCTTTATTCGCCTTATAAGTATATGTACCATTCATCTCAGTATTCTGCGAAGCAATACTGGGGAATCCTGAAGTACGATCAATCAGGTAATTGGTCATGATATCACCATTGATCTCGGCAGTTGCTACAATGCCGTCGTCAGTAGTAAAAGTCTCCACTTTATTTGTCACCACTTTACCTGTACCATTGATCTTGGCGGTCTGTGCATCCCATGTCTGCAGGTTCCAGTAGAGTGAAATATCACCAACCAGTCCGGTGCGGATAGGTACATTTTCTTCCCAGCGGGTACCGGTTTTGATACTGCGTACAGGATAGATCACCAGCAATTGTTCCAGCCAGGTATGGAATGCATTGGTGCCAAACTGGTCTTTCATGAGCTTTTTATAGGCCGTCTGCTCATCTGATTTCAGATTGGAGAAGGTAGCAGATGCTTTATCCAGCATATCATCCAGGCCCATTACTTTGTTGATATATCCGGAGGAGGAGATATCGACAGAGAATGGCTGATCGATAATACTTTTCAGGGCAGCCTGAAAGGGTTCTTTTTCGTTAGGCACGGCTGCATCCACCAGGATGTTCTGGTTACGTGCATTGAAATTGAACTTCAGCTCTTTATATCTGAAAGTCAGGGTGGCGTGGCCATCCGATGTTTCGGTTACCTCGATAGCAATGGTATTATTGAAGTCGCGGGTTACGCGTTGCATGATATCATCAACTGTCGTATAGGTTTCGCTGCGGCTTTCCTGTTTCAGTTCGAACTGCTGACCTTTGAGAAAATTGTAGCTCAGGTCTACATAGTCTCTTTTATCATCCTGTTGTTGTTGTGCAAATGCCGGCAAGGCCAGGGTGGTGCCCAGGGCCATTGACACAAAAAATCGCTTCATCATTACGCTATATTTATTAAACATATTTTTCAATGACGCCGAGGCCAAACAACGCGAAATCGTATTTGGCGGGGTCTTCAGGATCCAGCTGCCGCAGCTTTTCGGTCAGATCCAGCGCTGTGCGCCAATCTGCCTTGGCTGCAGAGATCAATCCCAGCCTGGTAGCGACTCTGCCCACATGCACATCTACAGGGCATACCAGTTGTGAAGGGCTGATGTGCTTCCATAGTCCAAAATCCACGCCATTTTCATCTTTTCTAACCATCCAGCGTAAATACATGTTCAGGCGCTTACAAGCGGAGTTCCGGGCAGGGGTGGAAATATGTTTCCGGGTCCTTTCCGGGTGCTCCATGGCGAAGAATATTTTATGAAACCCGATGAGGGCTTTTTCGATATTTTGGTCTTTAGGGGTCAGGTGGCCGCTAAAGGCAAATTCCAGGGAAGTAACGTTGCCATAATAGTGCTGCAGGAACTCGACAAAGTAGAGCAGGTCTACTCCATTGAAGGTTCGGTGGCAGAACTGCATGAGTTTCATTCGTTCTCTGGGTTGGTGGTTTTTGATGAAGTCGTAAGGCTCATTGTCCATCAGCTTCATCAGTTCTGTGCATTTATTGATAATGGTGGTCCGGTTGCCCCAGGCAAGTATTGCAGCAAAAAGCCCTGCGATTTCGATATCCTGTAATTTGGAAAACCTGTGAGGGATCGTAATGGGATCGCCGCTTATAAAATCGGGCGTATTATAATACGCCGCTTTGGTATCCAAAAACGCCTTCAGTTGCTGGAATTTCATGGTGGTCATTCGGTTAGGTGTGTCTGTAGGCCGGCATAATATTGCAGCATGACGCATT
The DNA here is from genome assembly GCF_034424315.1 of Chitinophaga sancti. Taxonomy (GTDB): domain Bacteria; phylum Bacteroidota; class Bacteroidia; order Chitinophagales; family Chitinophagaceae; genus Chitinophaga; species Chitinophaga sancti. The sequence continues at coordinate 5,242,610 of NZ_CP139972.1, read as the reverse complement.
GAAAATAAGTAAAATTGTGAAAACGGATGTCCCAAAAAAACAAACGCTTCTGCCAGCGGCAGAAGCGTTTGCTATTATCCGATAGCTTTCGACAGGTCGGCGATCAGGTCATCAGCATCTTCGATACCTACGCTCAGTCGGATCAGCGAATCTACCAAACCGTTGCTAATGCGTTCTTCGCGGGGAATCGATGCATGGGTCATAGAAGCCGGGTGGCCTATCAGTGACTCCACCCCTCCCAGCGATTCTGCCAGGGAAAAAAGGTGTGTACCGCTCAGCACTTTCGTGGCAGCTTCGATACTATCGTCTTTCAGGGTGAAGGAGATCATGCCACCATAGCCACGCATCTGTTTTTTAGCAATATCGTGATTGGGATGGTCCTGAAAGCCACACCAGTATACCTTTTCTACTTTGGCGTGCTGGCGAAGGAAGTGTGCAACAGCGGCGCCGTTTTCACAATGCCTTTGCATGCGCACATGCAGGGTTTTCAGACCTCGCAGTACCAGGAAGCAGTCCTGTGGGCCGGGTACTGCCCCGCAGCTGTTTTGTATGAAATATAACTGTTTGGCGAGTTCTTCATCTTTTACGATGATAGCGCCATGTACGACATCGCTGTGGCCACCCAGGTATTTGGTGGCAGAATGGACTACGATGTTAGCACCCAGATCCAGTGGATTCTGGAGGTAGGGAGAGGCGAAGGTGTTATCGACCGCCAGGAGTAAATTATGTTCGCCGGCAATTTGTGCACAGGCGGCAATATCGATAATGTTGAGCAGCGGATTGGTAGGTGTTTCTATCCAGATCAGCTTTGTATTGGCATTGATATAATTGCGGATGTTCTGTGCATCCTGCATGCCTGCGAAATGAAATTTGATGCCATAGCGCTCAAATATTTTAGTAAAGATGCGATAGGTGCCACCATAAAGGTCGTTGCTGGCAATGACTTCATCTCCGGGGTTCAGGAGTTTCATCACTGCATCTGTAGCGGCCAGACCACTACCGAAGGAGATACCGAATTTCCCATTTTCTATGGCTGCCAGTGCATTTTGCAGGGCATCGCGGGTAGGGTTCTGGGTACGGGCATACTCATAGCCTTTGTGCTGGCCAGGGGCGCTTTGAACATACGTGGAGGTCTGAAATATGGGGGTCATAATGGCACCGGTGGATGGATCCGGCGTTACACCCGCGTGAATGAGTTTAGTTCCCAGCTTCATGCCTGTAAGATTTAGTGATTATTAGGAAAGGACCAAAGGTACGATCCTCCGTACATCCCACAAACGGCAAAATGCGTAGAACTACGTATAATGAAAGTAGTTGTAGTCAAAAATAGCTTTTCTGAGGGAGCTACACGGCTGAATTCGCTACGTTCACGAACTATTTTCTCACGTTGGGCTGATACCGTAGTATTCCCGCGGTATTTCAGGCTAATTTTGGAACAGGTTTTTCATAGGATATGGTTAAAATTCGTGGGCGGTATTCTTACCGCCTTTTATTTTTTAACAGGAGCTGTTGTATTACTAAACTTCACGGGCAGGCTCACACTTACTACATCCCATGCAATGATCAGGTTTGCACCATGATCAGCTTTTTCAAATACCATGGTAAAAGGTTCTACCGGCGTATCCATTTTGGTTACAGGTATCTCTGTTCTCACCACATCTTTTGATTCACTGTATTTGAATGCGCCCCAAACATCCGTATCCCTGTTGATGATGATGGTCCACTTAGTTTCGTTCGGAATGGCATACATGGTATAGCGGCCTTTAGGCACCAGTTTGCCTCCGATTGACACCGGGCGGTAGAATTCCACTTCTGTTGCTTCGTTGGCACCAAGGCGATAGAGTTCTCCATATGGTTCCAGGTCACCAAAGATCTTTCTTCCTTTCTTCTGTGGCCGGCTATAGATTACACGTGCAACGAGTGTACCGGGTTCTCCTTTAACTTTTACAACGTAAGGATACATTACAGGGTAATACGCCATATCCATAGGGCTGGAATCCAGTGGTGGTAACTTCTTGTCCTGTGCAAACACAGCACTGCAGCCAAACAGGGTAATCAATGCGGCGATGAATACTTGCTTCATTAATAGGTCTTAATTGTTCAAAAAATATAGTTGCACAAACCTACGACTAAAGTTATAGAGATGTGAGATCGCCTGGTACATTTTGCACAAAGGTGACAAGGTCAGGGAAAAAAGTCTGATAGCTGGCAGAGAGCGCATCGTAATTTTCTTCGAAAGCGGCAAAGGGTACATCGGCAGAAACATCGAGATAACGGCTTCTTCTGACAATACCACTGAAGGTCTTGTACATACCATCATTCAGGCGATAGCCATACAACCAGTTTTGTTCCTTCATGTATCTGAATATTTCCTGGAAACCCGGTGGTAATATTTGATGGTGTTGCTGCAGCGACGTGTATACTTCCTGTGCAAAGGTGGCCAGACTATCGTCCGGAAAACGGGTTGCATCATTGGCGAGGAAATGGTCGTAGGCGATGTCGATGAATACGGCGCTGTATTTACCACAACCCGGCTGAAAGATTCTCTTGGCTTCCAGTGTAGCGGGATGTGTATCGGTGAAAGCATCAATGAGCCTGTGTAATCGAATGCCCTTTTGAATACCGGCATCATAATCCTGCCAGTGCTTTCCTTTCACGAAATCGGCAATCATATTGCCAATAGTGATAGAAGGCTGGTGATATGATAAATATGCATGGGCGAGAAAATTCATATAGCGAAGATAGATTTTATTTTCCTTGTCCAGTTTAACAAAAGCTTAACGTAGGAGCCTGCAACTTTCCTTCATCCAGTGCAACTCTTCAGTGGTAAAGCTTGTATATCGTGTCCGGAAAAGGAGTATAGCCCCATTATTACAGGAGATTGCGCACATCTTATCCAGTGGGTCTCCACTTGTAACAAAAGCCTTGACCTACCTACCTGGAAGCACGTACCTTTGATTCATCAAACAAAAAAGTTTCCGCCATGAAACAATTCAGTTCAAAAATCAGTAACCACATTGCACCTGTGGGTGTAAGGCCTTTTGGCCGTTTCAAAAAGCTGTTGCTCCTGGTAGCAATAGCTGTATTTACCTCGGTTTATTCCTTTGCTGGTACAGGTGCCAAGGAGCTTGAAGCTTCCAGCACACTAAAGACTGCAATGGAGAAAGAGTTTACCGGAGCTTCCGGCATCAAATGGTATAGCGATGACAACAAGACCTTTATGGCGCGTTTCACGCTGAATGAGCATAACATTACCGCTTACTTTGATGGAGAGGGCCATTTGCTGGCTACGCGTCGTTATGTGGACGTTGTAAACCTGCCACTGGCGGTATCTACAAAGCTGGCGCAGCGTTATCCTAACGAAGCTATCCGCTGGGTAGTGGAGTTCCAGATTGAGGGAGCTACAGCGTATTATGTAACACTGGAAGGTAGCAATACCTGGAAGGTGATCAAAGCAAGTGCAAACGGCGACCTGAGCGTACACCAACGCATGAAGAAGGCCTAAGTTGCTTTTTAAGTTAGAGAAGACTATTGTTAATTTTTGGAAACCGGGGTATTTATTGCCCCGGTTTTTTTATTGGCATTCCTTACCTTTGCCCTTCTGTTTCAAGATTTAAACTTATTCAACAACGGAAATGAACAAAGGTCCAATTTCTCAATTTATCCAGCATCACTATCGCCACTTTAATGCGGCTGCACTGGTGGATGCTGCTAAAGGATATGAAGCTCACTTACTGGAAGGGGGCAAAATGCTGGTATCTCTGGCGGGTGCAATGAGCACCGCCGAGTTGGGTATCTCCTTCGCGGAAATGATCCGTCAGGGGAAAGTGGACATCATCTCCTGCACCGGGGCGAATCTGGAAGAAGATATCATGAACCTCGTTGCTCATACTCACTACAAGAGAGTACCTCACTACCGTGACCTGAGCCCTCAGGAAGAGTGGGATTTGCTGCAGGATGGCTTTAACCGTGTAACTGATACCTGTATTCCTGAAGAAGAAGCTTTCCGCCGTATCCAGGAACATATCTACAAGATCTGGAAAGACGCAGAAGATAAAGGTGAGCGCTATTTCCCACACGAATATATGTACAAGCTGCTGCTGAGTGGTGTGATGAAAGAACATTACGAGATCGATCCGAAGCATAGCTGGATGCTCGCTGCTGCTGAAAAGAATATTCCTATCGTAGTACCAGGATGGGAAGATAGCACTATGGGTAATATCTTCGCTTCTTACTGTATTAAGGGCGAACTGAAGCCTTCTACCATGAAGAGTGGTATCGAATACATGATCTGGCTGGCAGACTGGTACAAACACAATTCTGGTGGTAAAGGCGTTGGCTTCTTCCAGATTGGTGGTGGTATCGCGGGTGACTTCCCGATCTGCGTGGTGCCAATGATGTACCAGGATCTGGAATGGCATGATGTTCCATTCTGGGGCTATTTCTGCCAGATCTCTGATTCTACTACCTCTTATGGTTCTTACTCAGGTGCTGTACCTAATGAGAAGATTACATGGGGTAAACTGGATATCAATACACCGAAATTTATCGTGGAATCTGATGCTACGATTGTAGCTCCGCTGATATTCTCATATTTGCTGGGTTGGTAATTACTACGAAAGCAAAAAGGCATCCGGGTGCTTGCCGGCCGCAGGCCACATCCCCGAAAAAAAAGCGTTTACCGTAGGTAAACGCTTTTTTTTCGCCATGAGTAAATACCTCGTAATTCAGAAAAGCGTATATTGTACCCTTATAACTTCCAATGCATGAAAAACATTATTCCACTACTCACGGTGGCAGCCGCTGTTAGCTTAAGCGCCTGCCAGTCAGGTACAAAATCCAATAATAATTCAGTAGACAGTATGCAGACCACTCAAGACAGCCTTTCAATCGAAGGGAAGATACCCGCTGCCCCTTTTGACAGCACAGTAGACGGTAAACAGACAAAATTGTATTACCTGAAAAGTAAAGGTAATGTGCAGGTTGCCATTACAAACTATGGCGCTAAAATCGTAAGCCTGCTGGCTCCTGATAAATCGGGTAAGCTGGAAGACGTGGAACTGGGATATGACAATATCTCCCGCTATGTGACTACCAAAGAAAGATACTATGGTGGGATCGTAGGCCGCTATGGCAACCGTATTGCGAAGGGTAAATTTAAACTGGACGGTAAGGAATATACACTGGCTACCAACAATGGTCAGAACCATTTGCATGGTGGTAAAAAGGGTTTCAATGATGTGGTATGGGATGCTGAACAAACAGCGCCTAACACACTGAAACTGCACTACCTGTCAAAAGATGGTGAAGAAGGTTATCCTGGTAACCTGGCTGTAACGCTTACCTATACACTGACTGACAGCAATGAACTGAAAATTGATTATTCAGCGACCACAGATAAAGCAACAGTTGTTAACTTAACTAACCACTCTTTCTTTAACCTGGCAGGTGCTGGTAATGGTACTATCAATGATCACATCATGATGATCAATGCTGATAAATTTACACCTGTAGACAGTACGCTGATCACTACCGGTAAGTTAGAAGCAGTGAAAGGTACACCAATGGATTTCACTACACCTACCAAGATTGGTGAGAGAGTAGACGCTGATTTTGAGCAGCTGAAATTTGGTAAAGGTTATGATCATAACTATGTGCTGAATAAGAAGGGTAATGAACTGTCTCTGGCAGCGAAAGTAGAAGAGCCTAAAAGTGGCCGTACTTTAGAAGTATGGACAACTGAGCCGGGTATCCAGTTCTATGGTGGTAATTTCCTGGATGGTACAGATAAGGGTAAGGATGGTAAGACTTATGGCCATCGCGAAGCATTTGCGCTGGAAACACAGCATTATCCTGATTCTCCAAACAAGCCAGGTTTCCCAAGTGTGGTGCTGAAACCAGGTGAGACTTATACTTCTGAGTGTATTTACAAATTTGGAGTGAAATAAATCTTTTCCGCCCCCCACCCTGTGGGGGGCGTTCTTTTAAAAGAATAGCCCGGAGGCGATACCATCTGCAAAAAGCCTTCCTTCGGGCGTTAATATTAGCTTCTCCCCTTCCTGCCGCATCCAGCCTTTCTGCAAATACTTTGTGCTTTCTTTTAGTATTTTTTCTTTTTTATCATTCCCGAACCTCTCTGCCACTACTGCCAGATCACACCCTGCCGAAGTTCTTAAAGCCGTCATCAGGTATTCGTTTAACATCATCACCGGTGTCAACTCTTCCCGCCCGAAATTTAATTCCCCCTTCTCCAGGCTCTTTATATACAGCGCATTATTCGCCACATTCCACTGCCTGGACTGTGTATCAAAACTATGGGCAGACGGACCTAATCCCAGGTAAGAAGCACCCTGCCAGTAACTGCTGTTATGCCTTGAATGCCATCCTGTTAACGCAAAATTCGAAATCTCATATTGCTCATACCCGGCATCTCCTGTCCATTTCAATAACTGCTCAAAATGTCGTGCAGCTTTATCAGCATCTACCGCAGGCATCTTCTTCTTTTTAATAAAATGATCCAGCGCAGTACCCGGTTCCACCGTCAAGGCATAACAGGAAAGATGCGGTACGCCTAATTCTAATGCCTGCTGCACATTATACTCCCAGCCGGCATCTGTTAGCGTGGGGCCACCGTATATCAGGTCAATTGTTATATTCTCAAAGCCCGCATCCTGCGCATGTAGAATACTATCTTTAGCCTGCAGGGCATTATGCGCTCTATGCATCCATTTCAGATCCTCCTCATGAAATGACTGAATACCGATACTCAGCCTGTTCACACCTGCCTTTTGCAGCATCTGCAGTTTATCAGGCGAAAGATCATCCGGATTCGCTTCCAGCGTGACTTCCGCACCTGTATTCACAGTAAAATTCCTGTGGATGGCTTCCAGTAATCGAAGCAGGTCCTTTTCGGGTAATAAACTCGGTGTACCACCGCCAAAATAGATAGTATTGATTGGGGCACCAGACAGATAATCTTTCCGGATCTCAATCTCCTTTAACAGTGCTGTCACAATTGCTGGCTGCTGCGCCAGAGAAGTGGAGAAATGAAAATTGCAATAGTAACAAGCCTGCTTACAAAAAGGAATATGCAAATAAATACCCGCCATTCTGCAAAGGTGGGCATTTATCCGCGATTTAGCGCACAGTCATTTCGCGGTCGTGTAATAGTTTGTTCCCTGCTTGCTGAAGAAGAGCCTTTTGTCGCAGCATAGTGCTTCGGGTCCACAAAAAAGGTAGCTGTAACCTGATAACAGGATTGAAGTCAAACATTGTAAACTTCAAAGAGGATTAATTAACCAAAGTGTAAACCTATAATAGGACTAGACCCTCGTCTATTCAAAAAGGGAGATAACCCGCAGATAACCCGCCTATATCCCGCCTATAAGCCGCCTATAACCCGCATCTTTTAGGAGGCGGGATATCTACGGCTTATGTACGGATCATTCCGGGCTCAGCCTTGTTATTGAGGTATCACTAGTCTTAAATGCCACAAGGGATTAAAGCGATTTTCCCAAAATCACTTTAATCCCTTGCGGTTCAGTTAAATTCAAAATGTTACGCGACCATTTCGCCTTTGCGCTGCCAGTTATTTATGAGTATGGCAATTATAAACCCGGTGAACACCATGACCATGCTGAACATAAAGATATGCCCCATGCCAAAAGTGCTTTCCACAAGGCCTACCAGTGGCCCGGTAATACCTAGTGAAAGATCGATGAACACGCCATAGCCACCCAAGGCAGCTCCTTTATTGGAAGCTGGTACTAATTTCACGGCTTCTACGCCCAATGCAGGGAATACCAGTGAAAATCCAAAGCCTGCAATACCGGCGCCTGCTAATGCGATATGCGGGCTATATGCCTGCCAGAGAATGGCTAAACCTATGGATTCTGTCAGCAGGCAAAAGATCGCTGTCTTCATACCACCATACCTGTTGATATAATCTTCGAAGAACAAGCGGCCCAGGATAAAGCTGATACTGAATATAGAGAGACACATTACAGCCCCCTGCCATCCCAGCCGGGAATAATACAGGGTGATAAAGGTGGAGATCGTACCAAAGCCCAAACCGCCCAGTGCCAGGCATACACCAAAGGGAGTTATTATTTTAAAGACATCCATAAAGGCTTGTCTTGGAGCGGTAGAAGTAGATTTCAGCGGAGTTTTGCCTTTTGCATAATAATATCCGATAACACCACAGATCATGATCAGGCCAGCCATGGCACTCATGCCGAAATTGTGGTGGAGTATAGCACCCAAAGGAGCACCTACAGCCAGTGCGCCATAGCTACCAATACCATTATAAGAAATGGCCTTGCTGGTATGCTCATCGCCCACCGCCAGGATGGCCCAGTTGATTGGGCTTGCCCCGATCATTCCTTCAGCAAAACCGGTGGTCAGCCGGGTAATGATCAGCAGGGAAAGGCTGAGTACAGGAATACCCTTGCATAAATAAGCGATGACCAGGAGGGCACCACTTACTGCAAAGCCGATCATGCCCATTAATACAGCGGGTTTTGGCCCTTTTTTATCGACGATGCCACCGGCATAACCCCTGAACAGGAAGGTGGTAATGTATTGAAGACTGATGACTACGCCTGCAGTCATTGTACTAAAGCCCAGGTCGTGATAGATAAAGTACGGCAATACTGCCAGTGCAAGACCGATTGTGAAGTATCCAATAAAGGTAAAGGCGACGAATTCCGCTATGGTTGTACGGACTTTCGACAATGAAACACCAGCATTTTGTGCTGTTTGCATATTCAATTATTTTATTAACAACAGGTGCGTAAGTAGTATAGGCTGATAGCGCATTACACCCTGGTGCATCCAGCTGCAAAGTTCCTGTAGTATTCTTTGGTGAAAATGGTATATGTAGAATATATTATTGTAAATTTAATAGATGAAGCGGAGACAGTTTGAGCCACTGGAATTAGACGAAATGAACACAGATGTCTATCATTTGCCAGTGCATAGTCATACTTACTACGAGATGATCTATGTATACAAGGGCAGTGGTATTCATCAGCATAACAATAACAGAATTCCATATGAAGCGGGAGACCTGTTTTTGATCTCCCCTGAGGATGAGCATTATTTTGAAATTGGAGAGCGGAGCCGGTTTATCTTCATCAAGTTTACTGACAGTTATTTTAGTGGAAGGAGTTACTTGTCTTTATCAGCTTCTCCGGAAAAGATTATGCGGCTGACGCTGTTGAAAGAGATGAAGATGGTAATGGACGATGCGGGAAAGCTGGTGTTGCGGAATACGATTGATAACCTGTTGCTCTATTGGAAAAAGGAGAAGGATCTGTCGAACTCGGCCCTGATGTACTTCCAGGTATTATCGGTATTCGGGTTGATCCGGGAGGCGATGGTTCGCATGAATGTAAGAATTGACCAGGGTCAACCCGACAAGGAAGAAATGATCTCATATATTCACCAGCATATTTACGACCCTTCATTGATAAAGATCCGGCATATAGCGGGTCATTTCAATATCAGCCCAAATTACTTCAGTGCATATTTCAGGAGGAATTTTGATGTTAGCTACCGGGATTATGTGAACGATTACCGGATTAAGCTGATAGAAAACCGGATAGCTTCGGGTACAGTAACAATGAAACAAATCGCCGATGAGTTCGGATTTACAGATGCCAGCCATTTATCACATTATTTCAAACAGCGCAAAGGAATACAGCCCGGATCATACAGAAAAGATGCAGCGCATCTATAGTCGATGTACTTATTTTATATCTTTGCCAGCAATCATATTTCAGCATAAAAAAATATTTGAGGTGCGAACCTGGTTATTGTTCCTGTTCATATTACCCTGTTTACGGATGGCTGCACAAGATAGTGCAGCGGTGCATCATACGACCCCTGTGGCGACAGAGAGCCATGTCCGTAAGGATACAGGAACTGTGCAGCCGGTGAAAAAGAAGGTATCGGTGGTGAAGAAAGATAGTTTAGCACCTAAAGTAGCCACTACTCCTGCTGTAAGTAAAGCGCCTGCACCTGCGACTGTAACTCCGGCTACGACAGCACCTGTAATGAATAACCCGGCTACAGCGATAGCTCCGCCAGCAGCGCCTGCTACGCTTGCGGCAACTGGTACTGACAGCTTGCATACTGATAGTATTCCGCAGGTACAGACCGTACCTTTGCATCAGGAAACGGCTTATGAGAAGTATTTAAAGACATTGACCGCCAGCAATATATATTTGAAAAAGGATAAGCCACACAGACTGGACCTCAACCCTGTCCGGGCCTACAGAGATCTTGACTGGCTGGTGTATGTAATGGGTGGTGTGGTGCTATTACTGGGTATTATCCGCCTGAGTTATCTAAAGTATTTCACGGACCTGTTCAGGGCTTTTATGAACCCAACCCTGAGCCAGCGCCAGTTGAAGGATCAATTGTCACAGAGCCCTTTCCCCAACTTCCTGCTGAATGCATTCTTTGTGATTAGTCTGGCGATGTATCTGTACTTGCTGATGTATCGTCAAAACTATATATCTGTCAACAATGCCTGGATGGTGATCCCTGCATTGATCATTTTGGTGGCATTGGTATATAGTGTAAAATATGTGGCATTAAGGTTTTGCGGCTGGTTATTCGGTAGTGCGGAGCTGGCAGATGCATATATTTTTATTTTGTATCTGATCAATAAAGTGTTGGGGATTCTGCTTGTGCCATTCCTCGTTATTCTGGCCTTTTGCACGCCTGAACTGGCAAGAGCCTTCCTTTACATTTCGGTTTTTTTCATCATAATACTGGTCGCATACAGGTATATCAGGTCTTATTCGGTGGTAAAGCAATACTTATCTTTCAGCAGATTACATTTTTTTCTTTACCTTTGCGCATTCGAAGTAGCACCGGTACTAATAATTACAAAGGTGCTGCTGGTCTGGTTAACTGGCGGTCATTGATCACCTATTGTTAACACAAGAGCAAAAAAACGTATGATTAAAGGCGGGCCAAAAAAAGATTTGCAAGCGAAACAGATTCAGTCAATTCTAATTTCCCAACCTAAGCCTGAAACAGAAAAATCACCATACTTTGAACTAGCGAAAAAATTCAATGTAAAGTTGGATTTTTATCCGTTTATAAGGGTGGAGGGACTGTCCGCGAAAGATTTCAGGAAACAGAAAATTGACATACAGCTTTTTACTGCCGTGATATTTACGAGCCGTAATGCTGTAGACCATTTCTTCCGCATTTGCGAAGAAATGAAGATCAAAGTATCGCAGGATTGCAAGTATTTCTGCATTACAGAAGCAATTGCGTTGTATCTCCAAAAATTCATCCTTTACCGTAAGCGTAAAGTATTCTATGGAGCTGATGGTTCTACCAAAAGTTTGCTGGAAGTGATGAATAAACATCGCGACAACGAGAAATTCCTCTTTCCGAGTTCTGATAGCCAGCGGAAAGACATTGAGGAATGGCTTAAAGCCAACAAATGCGAATACGCAACAGCTACTCTTTACAAAACCGTTTCAAACGATGTAAAAGAGGTAGTTGAAGGTACAAATTATGATATGATTGTGTTCTTCAGCCCTTATGGTGTGAAGTCACTTTTTGAAAATGTACCCAAGTTTGAGCAGAATGGAACCCACATCGGGGCCTTTGGTCCTACAACCTCTGCCGCTGTAGAAGAGGCAGGTCTCAGGTTGGATGTAAAAGCACCTGCACCACAAGCGCCTTCTATGGTAGCTGCGCTGGAACAATACCTGGCTAGTACCAACAAGAAGTAAATCCTCCTGGTTTAAGGAAGAATTGACACGGAATAACAGCTTTCTACCTGTTAATCAGGGTAGTTGGAAAAATAATCTGTAAAAAAAACAGGAAATTAATATATCTTAAGGGACAGCGAAAGCTGTCCCTTCTTATTTTTGGAAAAGAATTTACTGGAAGACCATAACCGTGAACAAACTATCTAACGAGACGAGTCCGTATCTGCTACAGCATGCGCACAATCCTGTAGAGTGGTACCCCTGGGGTGATGAAGCTTTACAAAGGGCAATAGCAGAAGATAAACCAATTTTAGTTAGCATCGGCTATGCTGCATGTCACTGGTGCCACGTCATGGAACGCGAAAGCTTCGAGAATGAAGCGACAGCGCGGATCATGAATGAGCACTTTATTAATATTAAAATAGACAGGGAGGAAAGACCGGACCTGGACCATATTTATATGGATGCCCTGCAGGCCATGACCGGTTCCGGTGGCTGGCCCCTGAATATGTTCCTGACCCCGGAGCGATTGCCATTCTATGGAGGTACTTACTTCCCCCCTGTGAAAGCCTATAACCGCCCTTCCTGGGAGGAACTGCTGCTGGCCTTGTCAGATGCATTCAAAAACAGAAGGGAAGATATTGAGACACAGGCAATTAACATGCGTGATCACCTGGCGCAGTCCAGTAAATTCGGGAGTACGATCAACCTGCTGCCAAAGGAAGAGCAATTCACACGTAGTCAATGTGATATTATTTTCAACAACATAATGCAACAGGCAGATAAGGAATGGGGTGGATTTGGAAATGCGCCAAAGTTCCCCGGCACTTTTGTCATTCAGTACCTGCTACGTTACTATCATAGTTTTGGTGATCAGGCGGCCCTGAACCAGGCGCTGCTATCGCTGAACAAAATGATACAGGGAGGGATCTATGATCAGGCAGGGGGTGGTTTTGCCCGTTATAGCACCGATGCTAAATGGCTCGCACCGCATTTTGAAAAGATGTTGTACGACAATGCCCTGCTGGTAGATGTAATGAGTGAGGCTTACCTAATAACAGGAAATCCTTTGTATTCCATTACGATAGCAGAAACCCTGCAGTTTATACAAAGGGAAATGACAGATGTGGGGGGTGCTTTTTATGCTGCGCTGGATGCAGATTCAGAGGGTGTAGAAGGGAAATTTTATACCTGGAGCAAAGCTGAGATAGATGAGATTTTAGGGGCAGATGCCGATGTGTTCTGCCGTTTTTACGATATCAGTGAAGAAGGGAATTGGGAAGAGACGAATATCCTTTGGATTAAACAGCCTTTATCCACTTTTGCCGTTGACAACCAACTGGATGAAGAAAAGCTAAGCGAACAGCTGGCTGCCGGTCTTACCAAACTGATGGAAGTGAGAAGCCAGCGTGTAAGACCAGGGCTGGACGACAAGCTCCTGCTGGGATGGAACGCCCTGATGATACATGCCTGCTGTAAGGCTTTTGCGGCAACCGGGGAAGAAAGCTACAGGAACATGGCCTTGAAAGCCATGGATTTTTGCTGGGTACATTTCAGGAAAGATGGTGAGGAGTCCTTTTATCATACGTACAAAAACGGGCAGGCAAAATATCCGGCATTCCTGGATGATTATGCCTGGTTGATCAGGGCGCTGATAGCGCTGCAGGAGGTAACGGGAGACAAGTCTTACCTGGACAAGGCATTTTCACTGACAACTTTCGTATTGCAGCATTTTTCTGATGAAACGGGTGTATATTGCTATTATACTGTTGAAAGTCAATCTGATGTGATCGTTCGTAAGAAGGAAGTATATGATGGAGCTACCCCAAGTGGTAATGCAATCATGGCTGCTAATCTCTGGTACCTGGGTGTTGTATTTGACCAGGGGGAATGGGGCGAAAGGGCAATGAAAATGCAGGCAGGTCAGGCGCAGACTACGGTGAGGTATCCGACATCATTAGGGGTTTGGGCGGGGTTACTATTGCAGCGGGTGCAGGGGGTAAAAGAAATTGCGATTGTGGGGCCGGATTATAAGTTGAGAATGGAGGATACTAATAAGCATTATATTCCGTTTAAGGTACTGTTGGGAGCAACGCAAGATAATCCTGAAATACCCTTACTGTCACACCGGGAGCGGGCGAATGAGACGCTGATCTATGTTTGCGAAGATTATCATTGCATTAAACCTGTTAATTATATAGATGAAATTATTAATTTGAAATAATATTTATGTATCTTGCATGACCATATCTCTGTAAAAAGGAAACGGTTAAAAAAGGATTTTGAGTCGGATATAATAAAATGTTAAAAAATACGTTTAATTTAATTGTCATCGGTCCTATGAGCGAATGAAAAAGTTGGCTAAAAACTAACTACGGATTAAAATTAATCATTACATTTGTTATCTTACTTAAGATTCAATACGGGTGAGTGATGGGCAAAAGGTGCTGATTCTGAGAACACGACCTGATCGGGCAAGATATAAAAGAAACCAACAAGCGAACAACCAGTTATATCTGGAGTTGTCTATAAATCAGCAGCTTTAGAGTCATTTTAGAATTCAACAAAATGTGAATGGCTGGTTGGCTTATCAGTCTGACCGGGCGGTCCGGGAAGATTCGGCCATGTTTCAGAACTTAGCGACGGCAAGCAGTGTCATTTCGGCCAATGGAACTGCGTCGCTGTATCGAAATAAATGATTTTCAATGAAAGCTACCCTTATGAAGCTTAATTTTTCAAGTGGTCTGTTAGCAGTATTGCTGGTTAGCCTGCTAGCCAGCTGCGGTGGTAGTAAAACCCCCAAAAATGCACAAGGACAGCTGATTGGAGTTAGTCCCAGACCAAAGTATTTCCCTCCTGTACCCTATGGAATGGTGTATGTACCTTCTGGTACCTTTCACATGGGCCCCAGCGATGAGGATCTGAACTATGCGTACACTGCTCGTAACAAGTCTATTTCCATTTCCGGCTTCTACATGGATGCTACGGAAATTACAAATAACGAGTATCGTCAGTTCGTAAAATGGGTGACAGACTCTATCGCGCACATATTGCTGAGCCATGTTAAGAGTGATGGCGGCCAGGATGTGATCGACTGGAAACAGAAGATTAATTACAAAGATAAAGGCACCATGGATAAACTGGAGCAGATGACATATGCTCCGGAGGATCGCCTGTATGGTCGTAAGGAATTCGACGTACATAAACTGGTGTATCATATAGAAACATTCAACTGGGAGCAGGCAAAGCTGCGTGAGAACGCAAACAAGCCACGTTCTAAGTTCATTGTAAAGAAAGATGTAGCGATCTATCCTGACACTTTGTGCTGGATCAGGGACTTCTCTTATGCTTACAACGAGCCTATGACGAGAATGTACTTCTGGCACCCGGCATTTGACAATTATCCGGTAGTAGGTGTAACCTGGCACCAGGCTAACGCATTCGCAGAATGGCGTAGTAAGTTCTGGGAAGACTATCGTATCTCCAAGAATCTGTTTACTGAAGATAAATTCCAGTTACCTTCCGAGGCACAGTGGGAATATGCTGCACGTGGTGGTAGAGAGCAATCTCCTTATCCATGGGGTGGTTATTATATCCGCAACAAGAAGGGCTGTCTGCTGGCAAACTTTAAACCAGGTCGTGGTAACTATCCTGAAGATGGTGGTTTCTACACTGTAAGAGCGGACGCTTATTGGCCTAACGACTACGGACTGTACAACATGTCTGGTAACGTAGCGGAATGGACACAGGACATCTTCTATGAGAATGCCTACTCCTTCACATCTGACATGAACCCATATCTCCGTATGGACGTTACAGATGATGCACCACCAAAAATGAAGCGTAAAGCTGTAAGAGGCGGTAGCTGGAAAGATATCGGATATTTCCTTCAAACAGGTACACGCTCTTATGAATATCAGGACAGTGCTAAGTCTTACATTGGATTCAGATGTACGATTGCATTCCTGAGCCGTTCTAAAAATGATTTTGGTCACCATTAATCTGGACAGCATTCAATAGTATAATCAGCATTACGGATGGATGGGCAAGGACGCAGGCAGTATCGAAGACGTACCGGTGGTTTGTACCGGGTGCCTTTGGGACAGGCATGTAGTGTGTGTTAAACAAATAAAAATATGTTCAACATGAGGAACCGTATGATGTACATTATGAAACCGCAAATCATCGATGAGCAACAACTATTCCATAACAACAATTTAACCTTTAACACTTTAACCAGTAAATTTTGACCTATGGCTATGAATCCTACTACATCGAAATGGCTTAATTTCTTTGTTTGTATCGCGGCATCAGTAGTAATTATCGGAGCGTTGTTCAAACTGCAACACTGGCCAGGCGCGGATATCGCCCTGATCGTTGGTTTGAGCACTGAGGCATTAATCTTCTTTGTATATGCATTCGTACCAGATAGTGGTGGCGGAGATCACGGCGAAACACAGGTTTCTGTTGTTGCTGGTGGTAGCCCTGCACTGGCTGGCCTGGACAAGATGCTGGAAGAAGCTGACATCACTCCTGTATCACTGCAACGCCTGAGCGAGAACTTCCAGAAATTAGGTACCACAGTAGATAAGATGAGGGACATCAGCGACGTTGTTGCGGCTACAGGCGACTACACCCAGAAAACAAGGGAAGCTGCCAGCGCAATCACTAACGTTGCTCACGCTTACACTACAGCAGCATCGGCTGTTGCTTCTTTCAACAGTGCTTCTGAGTCTACAAGATCTTTCCATGAGCAAATGCAGGGTATGACCAAAAACCTGGCTTCTCTGAATGCGATCTATGAACTGGAACTCCAGGACACTAACAATCATCTGAAGGCAATGAACAATTTCTACGGAAATCTGCTCAAAGTTTCTTCAGCTATGACCAGCAGCGTAGATGACGCGCGTAAAACTCAGGATCAAATCTCCCAGCTCGCTAAAAATCTGAGCAATCTGAACACCGTTTACGGTAACATGCTCAGCGCAATGCAGGGAAGATAAGTAACGCTTATAGTTTTGGAATTAACAACAGACAATCATTTAATCTGAAAACAAACTATGGCACTACCTAAAGATCCCAGGCAGAAGATGATCAATATCATGTACTTGGTCTTAACGGCCATGCTTGCATTGAACGTTTCTGCTGAGATATTGAACGCATTTAATATAGTAAACAACTCAATCATTACGTCGAATAAGTCGATCACAGAAAAGAACGACATTACCTACGCCAATTTCGACTCCCAGGCGTCTTCTGACCCTGGTAAAGTAGGTCCACTGAAAGCAAAAGCCGAAGAAGTAAAAAAACTTTCCCAGGCAATGACCGTGTATCTCGATACGTTAAAGAATACGATCATCAGAGAATCCGGTGGATTGGACGAGTATGGTGATATCAAATCTAAATCTGACCTGGACGCGCCAACTCGCGTCATGGAAAATCGCAAACAAGGACCTGAACTGGAAAAACGTCTGAAAGAACTGCGCGAGCAGCTGCTGACTTACGTTGATCCTAAGGATAAAGCTGCTTTTGACAAATCTTTACCACTGAAAATTGTGGTAGGTGAGTCTCACGGTGGCCACGGACCAAAAAAGAAGGACTGGACTTCTTACCACTTTGAAATGGTGCCAACTATCGCGGCTGTTACCATTCTGAGTAAATTCCAGAACGACGTTAAAAACTCTGAGTCACTGATCATTGATGATCTCCTGGCACAGATTAGCAAAAACATCATTCGTTTTGACAAGATCAGACCATTGGTTTCCCTGAATTCCAAGAATCTGATGGAAGGTCAGACATTGACAGCACAGATCGCAGTAGGTGCATACAGCAGCACTGTGAATCCTGAAATCTCAGTTAATGGCCAGAACATTACTGCGGTTGAAGGTCTGGGTACTTACACGATGCCAGTTTCCGGTATCGGTGATAAAACCCTCACAGGTACTGTTTCCATCAAGAAACCAGATGGTAGCGCTGAGACTATGACTTTCAATGAAGCGTATACTGTAGGTGCTTCTACCACATCTATCTCTGCTGATAAAATGAACGTACTGTACATTGGTTTATCAAACCCAATCTCAGTATCTGCAGGTGGTGTACCAGGTGAAGCAATTACAGCAAGCATTTCTGCTGGTTCCATGACGAAGAAAGCTACCGGCCAATACGCAGTAGTTGTAAGCGCACCAGGTAAAGCAGTGGTAACCGTAGGTGCTACCATCGACGGTAAACCAAAAACTTTAGGTCAAAAAGAATTCCGTATCAAATACATCCCTGACCCAGTGCTGAAAGTTGGTCTGAGCAAAGGCCCATCTATGAAAGCTGCTGAGTTCAAAGTACAGGGCGGTCTGCGTGCTGATCTGGAAGACTTCGTATTCGACGGCGTAAAATACGATGTTGTAAGCTACCGTATCGGTATCCAACCTCGTTCCGGCGATTATGTTGAAGGTGAGGCAAATTCCGCTTACTTCCCTAGCTCTGTAATGGGTGCTATCCGTAGCCTGAAACCAGGTGACCAGGTTTACTTCGATAACGTTCGTGTAAAGGGTCCGGATGGTAAAGTAAGAGATATGAGCAATATCAATTTCAAGATAAACTAATATATTTTCTATGCGAGCAGTCATCCTTAACAAAATTGGTTGGTGTTCCCTAATGCTGGTTATCCTGCTGGCATCTCAGGCTGATGCACAACGCCGTGGAGGTACACGTCGTAAGTCGGCGACTCCCGATGCAGCTGTCCAAGATGCTTCCGTAGTAAATCCTGCTACAGGTAACAGCGTTGCGCCGCCACCGCCCCCTCCACCATCCCCAGGAACGTCACTGCGCCCTGATGGTATCGGTACACCGGTAGATACCCCGCGTAAATCACAGCGTATCGATGGTATCTCTGAAAAGAACTTCATCAAAGACCGTACGCCTATTCTCTACGACCACATTCGTTCAGATGACGAATTCTGGGAAAAGAAGATCTGGCAGGTGATAGACACCCGGGAAAAGATGAACCTTCCTTTTCAGTACAATGTTGAGGATGAAAATGGTACCAGCCAGCTGTTCATTAATATCATACTCAATGCTATCAAGAGCAAGGAAGTAGAAGCCTTCAGTCCTATCGACGACAGGTTCACTACTCCAATCGCTTACGATGAGATCCAGAATAAACTGAGCGGCGAAGAAAAAACCATCCGTAGTATCGACCCTGTAACAGGCGAAGAAAAGATGGTAACTACCCGTGACGACTTCGATCCACGTACTGTTGTACAGTATAAGATCAAAGAAATCTGGGTGTTCGACAAGGAAGCGTCCCAGCTGAAAGTTCGTATCCTCGGTATCGCTCCAATGGTATCCCGTATGAACGAAGATGGTTCCTTCCGTGCGGCTATCCCGCTGTTCTGGGTGTATTATCCTGATATGCGTCCTATCCTGGCTAAATACGATGTATACAACCAGAATAACGATGCGGCTACAATGAGTTGGGAAGATCTGTTCGAAATGCGTTTCTTCACCAGCTACGTTACCAAAGAAAACAATACTTATAACCGCGAGATTAAGGATTATATCAAAGACGGTACTATGAGATTGTTGGAAGGTCAGGCTGTGAAGGATAAGATCTTCAATAAAGAACAGGATATGTGGCAGTATTAATAGCTGCTCGCAGAATAAAAATAATAAACAAGAAAGGGAATCGCGAAGCGATTCCCTTTCTTGTTTTTAAGACAGGCGGAATCGCTTCGCGGTTCCGCCTGTCTTAATTTATTAAGGATGAAAATGTGTGTAAATCAATTTCGCTTTTGCTGCCCCTACTTCCTTCGCCAGGTCTTCTTCTGTCAGCAACTTAATCTTTGTTACTGACCGGAAGGTTTTTAACAACTGTGTAGCCGTGTTCTCCCCTATCCCCTTTATACCTTCCAGTTCATTTTTAAACGTTCCCTTACTTCGCTTATTCCTGTGGAAGGTAATCCCAAATCTATGCACCTCATCACGTACCCTTCTTATCAGTTTCAGGCTCTCACTATCATAGGGCAATTTGATACTATCCTTATCCCCCGGAAAGAAGATCTCTTCCTCATTCTTCGCCAGCCCTACCACCGTCATACTCCCCACCAGATCCAATGCCCGTATACTATCCATTGCTGCCCCTAACTGCCCCTTACCACCATCTATGATCACAAGTTGCGGTAAAGGCTGCTGTTCGGTCAGCAAACGGCTATAACGGCGAAATACCACTTCCTTCATTGAAGCAAAGTCATTGATCCCTTCCACCGTCTTCACATTAAAATGACGATAGTCTTTTTTTGAAGCTATGCCATCCTTAAATACCACGCAGGCTGATACGGGATACGCTCCCTGGAAATTCGAGTTATCGAAACACTCTATATGCGTTGGTAATTCTACCAGCTCAAGATCTGCCTGTAACTGGTACAGCACTTTCTTCTTCTCCATATCACTCTTACCTTCCAGGTGCAGGATCTTCTTACGGTATAGTTCTTCCTTGAAGTAATCTACATTCTTCTCAGAGAGTTCCAGTAATTTCTTCTTATCCCCTCCTTTCGGAACTGTGACTACTATATTCTCTTCAGGATATTCTATTTCTATCGGCACAACAATCTCTTTTGTCACACTCTTGAATGCATCTCTCAGGTAGTTCACTGCATATGCTAATACCTCCTCATTTTCCTCTTCCAGTTTCTTCTCAAGCGTAACAGTCTTTGTATCTGCAATAGTGCCGTTCAGTACGCGCAGATAATTTACGTATGCATGATTGCCTTCGCTAATGATAGAAAAGACGTCTACATTACCCACCTTAGTATTCACAATGGTAGACTTGGATTGATAATCCTGTAGTTTTTCAATCTTTTTCCGCATCATTTCTGCCTTCTCAAATTCCATGTTCATCGCATACTCCGACATCAGCTGGCGAAAGTGTTGCAGGATCGGGGAGAGATTACCTTTCAGGATATTTTTTACCTGCGATAAGCCTTCCCGGTAATCTTCTTCTGTCTGCAAGCTTTCGCAAGGCCCTTTGCAGTTTCCCAGGTGATATTCCAGGCAAACTTTGTATTTGCCTTTAGCAACATTCTGCGGTGAAAGGTTGAGGTTACAGGTCCGTAAAGGGATGTTGGACTTGATTACTTCCATCAGTTCTTTTACTCTCCATACGGAGGTATATGGACCCAGGTATTCTGATCCATCTTTAACCACATTCCGGGTAAAGAAGACCCTTGGAAACGACTCGTGTTTGATCACGAGATAAGGATAAGTTTTGTCGTCCTTGAGGTTGATATTGAATTTGGGCTGGAACTGTTTAATCAGTGAGTTCTCCAGCAGGAAGGCATCCTGTTCGGAGCCTACAATGGTGAACTCAATATGATGAATATGTTCAACCAGTTTCCTGGTCTTAAAACTATCGTGATTCTTTACAAAATAAGAGCTCACCCGTTTCCGCAGGCTTTTCGCTTTTCCCACGTACAGGAGCTCGCCGCCTTCACTATAGTATTTGTAAATACCTGGTTGAAGGGGAATGGTATGTGATATCTGTGAAAATTCCGCTGCTGTCATCTGATCAATAAAGTCATTAAAGATGTCTCATCGCAATCTTTATATCCAGTTCTTTCTCGGGCAGGAAAGCGATGTGCTGTCTTGTCGTGATCCGGATATGATGATTGTGCTGATACTCGAGGTTTTGTTCGTACTCATAAACGAGGTTGCGTACATGCTTGTTCAGCTGTACGGCTGTGATATGCTGTGCATTGTCTAATTCGAGGATAATTTCCTGGGGGAGGGTAGATGCTTCCTTTGCTTTGTACATCAGGGAACGCTTGCCGGTAAACTGATCTGCCAGTAAGATGGTATCGTAGGCACCCTGTAAACTGGGTTTGTGAAGGTCTACGTCCATAAAGGGGGCCAGCATATTATGCAGTTGCAGGGAATCGGGGGCATTGATAGCAACGCTATCATGCATTGTGTTCAATGAAACTGTTTTGAATAAGCCAGGTTTTTGTTGTTCCAGCTCCTTAAGTTCTACCTGGAAGTAGCTTTTCAGATCCCTGTATCCGCTGCCAGTTTGAGGAGGGGTGGAAGAGCCGGTCTTGCAGGAGCTAAAGAGAATAGTGCCAGTCAGTAATGTCCAGAAAAATTTCATGCAGCAAAGGTAGCGAAGTATGAGGAATTGGAAGGGGCAGCAAACTGAACTGCACCTGCGGTTAATGGTAAAAAATAATGCGCCGTGAACACGGCGCATCTGATGCATGAGCAAATCTGTCGAGAGCACTAAAAACGTAAAACGGTTTACCTGACAAAATAGTTACAGTAAGGCGGAAAAATAAAAAGGCCGCTCTGTACTCACAGAACGGCCTTTTAGCTGCGGTAGAACCAGCAATTATATTAGGATATTACCACTCATTTCTTTTGGAATTGGTAATCCCATCAGTGTCAGGATCGTAGGTGCAACGTCTCCCAGTTTACCAGGTTTTACTTCACCTTTGAAATCATTGCTGATGATGAAGTAAGGTACCAGGTTCAGGGTGTGAGCGGTATTTGGTGTACCGTCACCGTTCACCATGAAGTCAGCGTTTCCGTGGTCTGCGGTCAGGAACACGGTATAGTCGTTCGCCAGGGCAGCAGTCACTACCTTGCTTACGCAGGTATCAACTGTTTCTACTGCTTTGATGGCGGCTTCCCATACACCGGTATGACCCACCATGTCAGCGTTTGCGAAGTTGAGGGCGATGAAGTCGGCTGATTTCTGGTTGATTTCAGCTACGATCGTATTGGTTACTTCAGGAGCGCTCATTTCCGGCTGCAGGTCGTAAGTAGCTACTTTAGGGGAAGCTACGATCAGACGGCGTTCGCCTTTAAATTCTTTTTCGCGGCCACCGGAGAAGAAGAAAGATACGTGTGGGTATTTTTCAGTTTCTGCGATACGGATCTGGGTGCGGTCATTTTGTTCCAGCACTTCGCCCAGGGTATTGGCCAGGTTATCGTTTTCGAAGATCACGTGCACGCCTTTGTATGTTTTATCATACTCAGTCATGGTGGTGTAGAACAGGTTCAGTGGTTTCATGCCGAAGTCAGGGAAAGCCTGTTGGGTGAGTACCTGGGTGATTTCGCGACAACGGTCAGTACGGAAGTTGAAGCAAAGTACAGCATCGCCCTCCTGTATAGTGGTGACTGGTTTACCAGCAGCGTCAGTAATGATCACTGGCTTGATAAATTCGTCAGTTACACCTGCTTCGTAAGAAGCTTTCATAGCTGCCAGTACATCGGTAGCAGGAGTTCCTGTACCATTTACCAGGGCATCGTAAGCGAGTTTCACACGTTCCCAGCGTTTATCGCGGTCCATTGCGTAATAACGGCCTGTGATGCTGGCTACCTGACCGGTAGTTTGTGCCAGGTGAGGCAGCAGGTCAGCGAAGTAACCGAGACCACCTTTAGGATCTGTATCACGGCCATCGGTGAAGGCGTGAATGTATACTTTGGTCAGACCTTTTTCTTTCGCAATCTGGGTCAGCGCTTTCAGGTGAGTGATGTGAGAGTGCACACCGCCGTCACTTACCAGACCAATCAGGTGAAGGGCTTTATCTTTGTCTTTAGCGTAGTTGAAAGTTTCCTGCAACACAGCGTTAGATGCCAGTTCCCCGGTACGGACAGCAACATTGATACGCTGCAGTTCCTGGTATACAATACGACCGGCACCAAGGTTGAGGTGACCTACTTCTGAGTTACCCATTTGTCCATCCGGTAAGCCTACCTGTTCGCCACAAGTAACGAGTGTACTATGTGGGTACTTTGAATAAAGACTGCTCACGAAAGGTGTCTTGGCATTTGCTATTGCGTCAGCGGTAGGAACCTGTCCTTGTCCCCATCCATCCATGATAACGAGCATGGCTTTTTTCTTTTCCATATATCCGGTTGAGATTTTAAAGCAGTAAGATCGTAAAGTTAACAAGCATCCTTCAATTCCAATAGTCTTTTGATCATTTGGAGGCAAAATTCATATCAGTTGAATTTTTACAACCTGATTTAGGTCAGGCCTGGCCCGGCTTTCTTATCATCCAGGCACTTATCCCGGAAGAATATTTACTTTTCATAACTTGCACTTAAGTTTTATTCTAAAATTATATATTTTTAATTTTGCATTAATTACCAATTGGATGATACAACGATAATTGTATTTTCCGCGTCAACCCGCAATTTGGCATAGTTTTAGCCCATTTCACACTGATGATGAAAACTTTACTATCTAATAAAATACTGGCGATGAAAAAGTTAATGTACGTGCTGGGAGTGGTGCTGTTAGCAGGCATTGTCACTGCATTTACAATGTCAGCAGCTGCCTTGAATCCGGGTGCTGCTGGTCCTTTCGAAGATGTGGTCAGCTCCATCAAATCGGGCGATGCTAGTTCGCTTTCCCGTTATCTTGATAATACTGTTGAAATCAACATCTCAGGTAAATCCAGCTCTTATAGCAAGTCTCAGGCTGAAATTATATTAAAAGACTTTTTTTCAAAGAATCAGGTTAAGTCTTTCGAACTGATCCATCAGGGCGAAGGCGGAGGTGGATCCCGTTTTGGTATCGGTAATATGGGTACCTCCGGCGGTGCATTTCGTACATCCTTTTTCTTACAAAAGAAGGGCGGCTCAATGGTACTCAATGAGCTTCGATTTGAAAATAAATAGTGATTGTTAAGATTGATATTGTTTAGTCCGGAGTACTTCTCCGGACTTTTTTTGTTTGAAAGGGTCAGTTAAAATTCGCTTACTTTCGTTATTTCAAAGCAATAGTATGTTACAGGAACCAGCATTAACAAACCTTATTCGCAGCGCACTGGCAGAAGATATAGGAGACGGAGATCACTCCACCCTGGCTTGTATACCGGCAAATGCCAGAGGTGGTGCCATATTGAAGATAAAGGAGGACGGCATCCTGGCAGGAATGGAGGTAGCTCCGGTCATTTTCCGCCTGCTCGATCCGGAAACTGTGTTTACTCCCCTGAAGAAAGATGGAGAAGCCATGACTGTCGGCGAAACGGCATTTGAAGTGCATGCTTCCGTACATACCCTGCTCATGGCTGAAAGACTGGTACTGAACTGTATGCAGCGCATGAGTGGTATTGCTACACTTACCCATCAATACGTACAGAAACTGAACGGCTACCGGACCAAACTGCTGGATACCCGTAAAACAACACCTAACTTCCGTCTCCTGGAAAAAGAAGCGGTAAGAATTGGCGGCGGTGTCAATCATAGAATGGGGCTGTATGATATGGTAATGCTGAAAGACAATCATATCGATTTTGCAGGTGGTATTACAGCTGCTGTAAACAGAACAGTCGCTTATCTTAAAGAGAACGGATTACCTTTGCGGATTGAAGTAGAAACCCGTAATCTCGATGATGTAAAGGAAGTGCTGGCTGTTGGAAAAATACATCGCGTTATGCTGGACAATTTTACTCCTGCACAATTGCACCAGGCATTATTGCTGATAGACGGGAAATATGAAACAGAGGCTTCAGGAGGCATTAACCTGGATACGATTGAGGAGTATGCAAAGACAGGAGTAGATTACGTATCAGCAGGAGCTGTCATTCACCACGCGGTGAGTCTTGACCTGAGCCTGAAAGCTATTTAAAACAGAAATATCCCTTGCGTTGAGAAAGATATTATTTATCATCAACCGGAAAGCCGGTACAGACAGACAGAAGCGGTTAGAAGGAGTGATCCGGCGATACCTGACACCTAAAGCCTTCCAGGTAGAAATAAAACACCTGGAGTACCTGGGGCATGGTGCTGACCTTTCCAGGGAAGCGGTTACCCAGGGAGTAGATACGGTGGTAGCAGTAGGTGGAGATGGGTCCATCAATGAAATAGCACAAGGCCTGATTGGTACTGATACTGCACTGGCTGTAATTCCCTTAGGTAGCGGCAATGGCCTGGCCAGAGCCCTGAAGATACCGCTGAAAGTGCCTCTGGCGCTGGAGCTGATTGCCAACGGAAAACGGAAGCCTATTGACATCGGATATGCCAATGAACACTTATTCCTCAGTAATGCCGGCGTAGGCTTTGATGCCCTCATCGCTGACCAGTTCAGAAATACAAAGAAGAGAGGGTTGTGGGGATATGCAAAACTGGTGATCAGCAGTTTCAATAAATACAGAGGTCCTTCTTATAAGATCGATATTGACGGGCAGCAACTTGAACAGAAAGCATTTATGTTCACAGTTGCCAACGGTAACCAGTTTGGTTATGAATTCAAGCTCGCACCCAACGCAAGCGTTTTCGATGGTACCCTCGATGTATGCGTTGTTCCGCCCATGCCTTTCTTTGGATTAGTGCCATTAGGTTTCTATTCACTCATGGGGAATGTTGACAAGACCAGTT
Organism: Chitinophaga sancti; assembly: GCF_034424315.1. Taxonomy (GTDB): domain Bacteria; phylum Bacteroidota; class Bacteroidia; order Chitinophagales; family Chitinophagaceae; genus Chitinophaga; species Chitinophaga sancti. The sequence goes on along the minus strand of NZ_CP139972.1, from coordinate 5,216,499 downwards.
ACATGAATCATTATATGGGTAAGCAGATCCTGGTGAAAAGCCCTGAACTTGCCCATTTGCAGGTAGATGGAGATGCGGTGCCACTCACCAGTCAGGGGCAGGTACTCTTCAGGGTAGAACCCGCTTCCCTGCAGGTAATTGTAGCATAATTAAATACGAGTATTATGTCCAAAAAGAAAAATAACAGCGGCGGGATCGTTTATTCTACGGATCCCAATTTTACACCATCGAATAATGATGACCAGGAGGAGATCAACACCCTCCCTCCTGCCCAGCAGCAATTGCGTGTAAAGTTGGATACGAAGCAGCGGGCAGGTAAAGTGGTAACGCTGGTAGACGGCTTCGTAGGGAAAGAAGAAGACCTGGAAAAACTGGGCAAAGACCTCAAAACAAAATGCGGTACCGGTGGTAGTGCAAAAGATGGCCAGATCCTGATCCAGGGAGATTACAGGGAGAAAGTCATCAAATGGCTGCAGGACTGGGGTTATAAAGCCAAATAACTACATTGAGCAGGCCTGTAAATTGCGGTGGTTTTATATTGATGAATGCCTTGTTCGGATGCAGGAGGAAATTGTTTTTCCAGTGCGTCCATGGGGTTCTCCAGAAAATGGGGTATGGATCCGCTTTTATTCCACCAAATAAGTCATAAACAGTTAGTAATTAAAATTATATGTTTCTTTGTTGCATTTTTTAATTTGATAAATTAACAAAGTTTTCACAATTTAGACTTACCCTTTATCAACCAAAATCTTGTTTTCATCTGGCTTTTTGATGAACTGCTATGAAACAACAACCAACTACCCGCTCTGCAGTAGAAACAAGATACCAAACGGATTACGTGACCCCGTCATCCAACCTATATTTTTAACATGACTGCGGCACGTAATCCGTATCATTTTAGGTGTTCGCTTTAATCGAAACCGGACGATATCATTTAGGAAAAATGAATTCTATCTCCCCAAATCCGAGTTGTAAAATATTTCCATCTTTTTCCAGGCAAAGTTTACCATCTGGTAGTACGTCTTTGATGGTTCCTTCAAATATTTCCCCGTCTTTTCTGTATAGACCGGGCTTATTCATACGTACCAGCCTGCTTTTATAAGCATCCAGCAGATCATTGTAATGAGCGGGGTATAATTGTTCAAAACGCAGGTGTAAAAACTGGCAGAGTTCCTTTGCTAAAGTGGCTGAATCCCAGGTTTTACCGGTGATTTGCCTGAGTGACACCGGATTCGGTAAATGTGACGGAAATGAAGCCTGGTTAATGTTGAATCCGATGCCCGTTATGGCATATTGCCATGTATTTCCACGAAGTACATTTTCGATCAAAATGCCCCCTGCCTTTCTGTCACGCCAATAAATATCGTTACTCCATTTAATACCTGTCTCATCACCAGCATATTTTGAAAAGAAATCTGATGCGCCGAGGGCTACGGCCACGCTTAGCATAAATTGCCTGGAAAGGGGCAGCATAGTAGGTTCCAGCGCTATTGTCAAAGCGATGTTTTCTCCTTTGGGTGATGACCATTGTTTTCCGCGTTGTCCTTTTCCGGCCGTTTGTTCCATTGCAAACCATGCTGTACCGGATGTCACCAGGCCCGTATTTACCTGCTCCATGGCATAGTTATTGGTGCTGTCTACTGAATTTAGGATATAGAAAGGCTGTCCTGTCATTGGAAAAAATTCGTTGATTTATTTTGGAAAGGCAAAGTAAATCATTTTATCATTTCCTTAACAGTTGCAAAAACAGTCCTGCATCAAGCAGCCGAAAGCTACAGCAAGTTCGTGGTTATTAAGGATTAACACCCGGTAAATCTTCGACCATTCCCTGGTCGTACCCTGGTTTTATTCCGGCGTTAATTTCAGGCTTGTTTAGTAATTTTGACAATTAAAGTTTATTTTTAACCAAAAGAGATTTTATTGGCACCCTTAACCGTTCTGAGTACGAGAAAGAAAGCGCTTGCGCGCCTGAGTAGAGAAAGCGAGATTTTTTCCACCATCATCAAGGCCATCCAGGAAAAAAAGGGAGATAACATCGTTTCCCTGGATTTGCGCCAGATTCCTGAAGCCGTGGCTGATTTCTTTGTAATATGTGAGGCTAACTCCAACACACAGGTGCGGGCTATTGCTGACTTCGTGGAAGACCAGGTGCAAAAGTTTACCGGAGAAACCCCTTACAAGCATGAGGGCTTTACCGCACAACAATGGATTCTTGTAGATTATGTGAATGTTGTGGTGCATGTATTCCAACCAGAAACCAGGCAATTTTATGGTCTGGAAGATATGTGGAGTGATGCCGAACGAATGGAGCATAATGAGACTAACTAATAACTTTTAACTATTACCCGACATCCGTAAAGGAGCGAAAGATTATGGAAAGAGGCAACAACTTCACAAAGGGGTCAGACAAATCGCCTAAAAAAGGACCAAAGTTCAATATATACTGGGTATATGCCTTTATAGGTATTGCCCTGCTTGCAATGAACTGGTTTCCCTTTAACCCACCGCCCAGAGATATAAGCTGGCAGGAATTCCAGCTGGACTACCTGAAACCAGGTGATGTAGACAGGCTGGTGGTTGTAAATAAGAAAGCAGTAGAGGTTTACATAAAAAGAGACCGTCTTAATGAGCCCAAATTCGACAAAGTATCCAAGGGCAACCTGGGTCGTGTGAATCCGGGTCCTCACTACCGTTTTACTATCGGTAGCGAAGAAAGCTTCAAGAAAGATATGGATCATGCTGAGGCCAATACCCCACTCGAAGATCAGGTGAAAGTCACCTATGATGAAAGGCAGGGTTGGTTCGAACCATTCATTCAATTATTGCTGCCACTTGTGCTGCTCATCGGTCTTTGGGTATTGCTGATGCGTAAAATGGGAGGACCCGCTGGAGGCAGCGGAGGCCCGGGAGGCATCTTCAATATCGGAAAGTCCAAAGCTACCCTCTTCGACAAAGGCACCCGTGTCAACATTACTTTCAGTGATGTAGCCGGCCTTGACGAAGCCAAGGTGGAAGTGATGGAAATCGTAGACTTCCTGAAGAATCCGAAAAAATACACCGCCCTCGGTGGTAAGATACCAAAGGGTGCACTGCTGGTAGGCCCTCCGGGTACCGGTAAGACCCTCCTGGCCAAAGCAATGGCCGGTGAAGCACAGGTACCATTCTACTCTATGTCCGGTTCTGACTTCGTTGAACTGTTCGTAGGTGTGGGTGCCAGCCGTGTTCGTGACCTGTTCAAACAGGCTCGTGAAAAAGCACCATGTATCATCTTTATCGATGAAATTGATGCGATCGGTCGTGCGAGAGGTAAAAACGTAATGATGAGCAATGATGAGCGTGAAAACACCCTCAACCAGCTGCTGGTAGAAATGGATGGTTTCGGTACCGATAGTGGTATCATCATCCTGGCTGCTACCAACCGTCCGGATGTACTGGATAGTGCGCTGCTGCGTCCGGGTCGTTTTGACCGTCAGATCTCTATCGATAAGCCGGATCTGGCTGGTCGTGAAGCGATCTTCGATGTGCATCTGAAACCAATCAAGACTTCTCCAATCCTCGATATCAAGAAACTGGCTTCCATGACACCGGGTTTTGCCGGCGCCGATATTGCCAACGTATGTAACGAAGCAGCCCTGATCGCTGCCCGTAAAGGCAAGACGGAAGTAGAAATGGATGACTTCAATGATGCCGTAGATAGAGTGATCGGTGGTCTTGAAAAGAAAAACAAGATCATTTCTCCTGAAGAGAAAGAAATCATCGCATTCCATGAAGCTGGCCACGCCATCTGTGGCTGGTACCTGGAGCACGCAAACCCGCTGGTGAAAGTAACCATCGTTCCCCGTGGTGTAGCTGCCCTTGGATATGCGCAATACTTACCGAAAGAACAATACCTTTATAATACCGAACAGCTGTTGGACGATATTTGTATGACCCTCGGTGGCCGTGCAGTAGAAGAAATCGTATTCGGTAAAGTATCAACCGGTGCCCAGAATGACCTGCAGGTGATCACCCGCATGGCTTATGCAATGGTTACCGTGTACGGTATGAACGATAAGGTAGGTAACGTATCCTTCTATGATCCTAACAGCGATCAGTCTTTCACAAAGCCTTACTCTGAAGAAACGGCAAAACTGATTGATGAAGAAGTACGTGCCCTGATCGATAAAGCATATCAGCGTACTAAAAACCTGCTGACTGAAAAGATCGACAACGTGAGAGCGCTGGCGGGTGAACTGCTGAAAAAAGAAGTATTATATCAGGCAGATCTGGAAAGACTGATTGGTAAACGTCCTTACGATGTGCACAAAGAGCATATAGCTAACCACGAAGGTATGACTACCGACGGTGTACATCCTACAGACCTGATCAATCCATCACCAGCTACCGCTAATGCGTAAGTTGATATGAAAGTATCTCCTGCCAAGGAAAATATTCTCAAAAGAGTAAGAAATGCATTAAGCCAGTCCGTACAGTTGCCCTTCCCTAACTCGGAGGGCAACAACTCGGTCTTCGTGAAGGAACATGATGGACTGGAAATGAAATTTGCAGAAGAATTTGCCGGCTTGCAGGGCAAATTCGTTTTTTGTACCAGTAAGGCCGAACTGCTGGAAAACCTGCAGGCGCTGGCCGCCACCCGGGAATGGTCTGATATTATCTGCCAGACACCGGCACTGATCAAAGATCTGCAGCTGAACCAGCTCCCTGGTCTGAACAAAGGCGATATGCACACAGCACATGCAGCCATCACTGACTGCGAAATGCTGGTAGCCCGTACAGGTACAATGGTACTGAGTGCCGCACAGTCTTCAGGAAGAGCGCTGCCGGTATATACACCCGTACATTTGGTGATTGCTTATACCCATCAGCTGGTGTTTGACCTGAAAGATGCCATCGCAAGAATGAAGGAGAAATACCAGGGAGACCTCCCCTCCTCTATTCACTTTGCCTCCGGGCCAAGCCGCACGGCAGACATTGAGAAAACACTGGTTGTAGGTATCCATGGTCCGAAAGAGGTGTATGTATTTCTTGTAGATGAATAAGTCAATTATCAGTTAACAATATTCGTACAGCGCGTGACCCCGTCATGCGCTGTTCTTTTAAATAATCAAGCAAGTGACACGGTTTCTGCTTTTTATTTCCATTATCGCCATGTGCGCCTCCTGTGGCAGCGGAGGTGGTGGTAACTTCCAGGATTCTACCACGACTCTTATCATTGCCGATACCTGTGCCGTTATATTCCATCCCGCAGGCGATAAGCTGACCTACCTGAAGAATACTTTCAATAAGAATTCCTTTGCCGCCATGGAGCAATCCAACAACGCAAACCTGGTAGCAGATAGCGCTTACCTCGCAAAAATGGGTGTGAAAATCATCAGCACGAACAAGGTGAAAATCAAGTTTCACAAGAAGAACGGCGAAGACGTAGACATTAACCTCATGCATGAAAAATATGCCTGGGAGATCTTCCTGTTCGATAGCTACAATGATCCTGTAAAAGCAGACATTACCGATATTGAAACTGCCGTGCAGGAAGCGGGTATCGCTAAGTAATCACATTTTTTCTTCATCTTTGCACGCGCAATTAAAAGGCCCATGCATCATCAAATTCAACTGCCAGCTGGCAAACGTATTTATTTCGCTTCAGACTTTCACCTGGGTGCGCCTGATATGGTGCGCAGCAGAGACAGAGAGCGAAAAATCGTTGCCTGGCTGAATGAAGTCTCTCATGATGCGGCACATATCTTTCTCGTAGGCGATATCTTCGATTTCTGGTTTGAGTACAAGGAAGTTATTCCCAAAGGCTATACCCGGTTACTGGGTAAGCTGGCGGAACTGCGTGACAAGGGTATTGGGATCTCTGTATTCATCGGTAATCATGACATGTGGATGAATGGCTATTTCGAAGATGAACTGGATATCCCGGTATACTACGAGCCGCAGACCTACGACATCGCTGGCAAACAGTTCTACATCGGTCACGGTGATGGCTTAGGGCCCGGTGACCATGGTTACAAGATGCTGAAAAAGGTGTTCCGTAATCCGGTATGCCGTTGGTTATTTTCGCTCATTCATCCTTCCTGGGGAATTGGTCTTGCCAACTACTTCAGCCGGAAAAGCCGCGCGGCTACAGGCGGGGAACATGAAGAAAAATTTCTGGGCGAAGAGAATGAATGGCTGGCTATCTACAGCAAAGACATTTTAAAAACGACTCATTACGACTACTTGATATTCGGTCATCGCCACCTGCCATTAGACCTGGAAGTGGGGCCAAACAGTCATTACATCAACCTGGGTGACTGGCTGCGTTACTTCACGTATGCGGAGTTCGATGGTACAACTACTACACTGAAATATCTTAATCAAGAATCTCGTGCAAAATAGGCGGGGAATTCATTTCCTGAAAGTCCGGCATATGCAGCTTGAAAAAGTCCAGGTAGGCATACAGTAATCTCCTCCTTTTATCTTTATTCATCACGACCTCACCCAGCTGTTCCCATGCATGGCACTGGAACAGGCGATCTGTGATCTCACTGTTCGTAGCATCCAGGTAATTGTTATGATGTGGAGGCAGGTCTGTAAAAGAACCTTCCTGCAGATCGAGGAAAGGCGCGTATTCAGAAAACCTTCCGTTCAGGCGGAAACCCAGTTGCTCTGCCAGTTTCAAAGTAAAATACAAAGGGATATTCGCTGCTATACCCAGTGGTGCCTGATCGAGGGCTGCCAGTGCTGTTTCAGCAAAGTAATAGAGTTCCAGGTGCTGCTCCGGTTGTTTCAGGCTTTTCTGCAATAACTCGATAACGTAAAGCGCTACCGTGTTTTTGACAATATTGAAGTGCAGGGAAGTGTAGATGTAACCCAGCTTGAATTCGGAGATCCGCTGAATAGTTTTTTGCTCATAATGATACACCACAAGCTCCAGAATATTACCTGGTTGAAACAGGTTGCCCTTGGCTTTGGGCTTCGAAGAACGAACCCCGTTGACCATGTAAGACTGGATACCGAACAGCTCTGTGAAAATCGTAACGATGGCGCTGGTTTCGCCATACTTAACCGTTCTGAGGACTATACCGCGTGTTTTGTGTAACATTGCACTGCAAAAATAGGCTAATTAATAAACACTATTTTTGTTACAAGATGTTCACCCAGAGTAGCATTAGAAGCAAACACGAGGTATACCCCGGTCTGAGGCCGGTGACCTGTATAATCTAAGCCATTCCATAGTGCAAGTCCACCTTTGGTCCTCGTTTGTAATACCACCCGGCCGCTTAAGTCGGTAATCTTTACCAGGGTATTCTCCGCCAGGCCACTGATGGCTATATTTCCACTATAATTATGACTGACAGGATTAGGAAATACCAGCACAGAATCCTTGCTCATCGTTTTCCCCTCCGTTGCAGTACCTCTGTAGGACATCAGACCCTGATCGGTTGCAAAATATACCTCTCCGGTATTCGGATCGATGCATATGCTATAGATCCGGTTGCCAGGCAAAGGGCTGTTATCGGTCGTAAAGTTCTCAACAATGCCGGTACCATCATCACTCACAAGCCATACCCCCTTATGTGTGCCGACCCATTTGCGGTTAGCCCCATCTACAGCAATAGCGGTTACCTGTTCATCCTGGAATAGATAGCCGGCAAAATTGTCCTGCTGGATAACAGGCCATACAGCATCACAGGTATTGCAGGGAATGATACCGATACCGGTTCCCGTGCCTACCCAGAAACTACCATTCTTATCTTTTGCCATACAGTATACATCGTTGGATGGGAGGTTGCCCTGTCCGCTCCCCTGCCGGTATTGCGTCCATTGGTTGCCTAATGTGTTAAATACAAAAACACCATTGCTTTGGGGAGATACGATCCATATTTGCCCGGCATCATCAGCAATCAGCTGGCTGATGGCATTGCCGCTTTGCGCATAGCTACTGCGAAAAGTGAGGTAAGTACCATCCGGCTTTTTACACACCAGGTTATAGGTAGCACCATAAACGGCTATCCAGAGATTGCCGGAGGCATCGGTGGTCAACCCGCTTATTTTCTGGTTTTGCAGATCATAGGTACGGGTACCATCGCTGGCTATATGTATAAGTCCGCCACCAAAGGAACCTGCATACATACCATTGCCGGCAGGATCAGGTGCCATCACCATTATGTCGTGGTGCAGGCTATCTGCATAACGTTGCCAGTCGCCATTCGTATAGGTGTAATAATTCCCCGTATTATTGTTGGCAGTCCAGCTATCAGACACCCCACCCGCAGGGGCATACAGCGTATTATTAGTAAAAAGCAACTGCCCCCTCAGTATGCTGGCCGGGCCATTCAGGCTGATGGTAGAAAACTGCTGCCCATTATATTGCAGCAGGCCGGAGAGGGAGTCGGCTACCCATGTATATTGGTTATCTCCTGTTGTTTGACGGATCGTCTTTAATAAGGCATTCTTAACGGGGGCGCTTACACTCCCGTCTTTCCCAATAAAAACGATACTGGTATCATTAGAAACGCATAGGTAGTCACCTTGTGCAGCGATGTTGGAAGCGCCGGAATAGTAAGGCATCCAGGCATTATTTTGCAGCACATATAAGTTCGCACCCTGCATGCAGATCAATTGTCCGTTAAAGCTGACAATATCGGATACTGTATCATTCAGTTGTCCTGCCGGCGACCAGTTCCTGTAATCAGCAGGATTACTACCGGTCATTGGCGAAGTCTGCACGCCCTTTGTGGTGGCGGCATACAGCTGATTGTTCAGAACCGTAAAACCATATACCGGGCCAAGCGCGTAGGTTGCAGCGATTTCAGGTACCAGGGTATTCACCACTACAACTCCCAGTCCGGTACAGAGATAGGCGTTAGTACCTCCGGCATAGATGCGAAAGATGGTTTTATCCTCAGCAGTTTGTTTTCTAAAGAGGTCGGGCAGGTTATAGCTATTATTGCCACTTAGAAAATCGAGGTTGCTGTTGCGATAGGCAATTAGCACACCATTTGCATTACTGCTGATGGCACTAATGCCAATATCATGAAGACCGTTGACTTTACTGTATCGGGTGATGTCCTGTTCTGTGCCTGTGGTCACGGAAAACAAGCCGGAACTGGTTGCACAATATACCTTGTCTCCCTGTTGGGCAACAGCGATAGCGGGCAGCGATGGCAGCCATGACTGCCATTGTCCGATAAGGGTTTGTGCTGGTAATAACAGCGAACCGAGGCAGAAAAGACATAGGGAAAGCAGGAACCGGTACATGCATCAAAAATAGTTATATGTTGTTACTTTATGACAATTACTGTGATATAGGTTGAGTCGCCCATTTTTTTAGACAACTTTGATTACCTTTACGACCTAAATTCAACGATGCTTATGTGGCAACGCTTAGCGGGTTTCGTACTAAAATTCAGGCTCCCACTGCTGATAGCATTATTAGCAGCTACCGCAGTAATGGGATATTTCGCCAGCAAGGTTCAATTATCTTATGAGTCCAACAAAGCCATTCCTACTGACAATCCGAAGTACCAGGAATACCTGGAGTTCACAAAGCTTTTTGGTCAGGATGGAAACATGGTTGTATTGGGTGTTCAATCTGACAGCTTCTTTAATGTCGGATTTTTCAATGATTACGTACAGCTCAACAATGACCTCAAGAAAGTTCAATACGTAGAGAATGTATTGAGTGTTCCTGTTGCCATCAATCTGTTGAAAAATGACAGTACCCGCAAACTGGCAGCACAGCCTTTATTCAAAGGTGATATCAAAAATCAGGTGGTGCTGGATAGCCTGAGCAATGTATTTCAGAACCTGCCTTTTTATAAAGGGCTGTTGTACAATCCTGATACACACGCTTATCTCATGATGATCAGTGTGAACAAGCAGGTGATGGCAACAAAGGGTCGTACCAAGGTCGTGAACGACATCATGAAACTTGGTGATGATTTCGGTGCAAAACATCATACGCAGGTACGCATGAGTGGTTTGCCACTGATCCGTACAATCATGGCAGTGATGGTGGCTAATGAAATGAAGATGTTCCTCGTGTTGTCATTTGTGTTGACAGCATTAATCCTCTTCGTGTTCTTCCGCTCCCTGGGCTCAGTGCTCATGTCTATGGTGGTTGTAGCAATGGGTGTGGTTTGGTCAGTAGCTACCATCGTATTGTTAGGATACAAGATTACGTTGCTCACAGCCCTGATTCCGCCATTAATAGTGGTGATAGGGATACCGAACTGTGTATACTTCCTCAATAAATATCATACAGAATACGCGAAGGATCAGAACAAGACCAGGGCACTGGTGCACATGATTCAGCGTATGGGTATTGTGACCTTGTTCACAAACCTGACAGCAGCCATTGGTTTCGGTGTATTCTGCTTTACCAAGAGTTCTTTGTTGAAAGAGTTTGGTATCGTAGCAGGTCTGAATATCATGCTGATCTTTTTGATCTCCTTTATCTTCCTGCCTGCTGTACTTAGCTATCTGCCGGCACCAAAGATGCAGCATACCAGCTACATGAACAACCGCTTCTTCCGCGCGTTCCTCGATGGGCTGAATGCATTGGTATTTAAGTACAGACCAATAGTATATATCGGTACAGCAATAATGATAATTGTAGCTGTTACGGGCATGCTTCGTTTGAAGTCAGAAGGCTTTATGCTGGATGATGTTCCGAAGGAAGACAGGTTATACCTGGATCTGAAATTCTTTGAGCATAATTTCAAAGGTATAATGCCGCTGGAAATTGCGGTAGATACAAAGAAAAAGAATGGTGTAATCAACCTGCAAACCCTGGATAAACTGGATCAGTTATCTAAGTTGTTTGCAGTACAACAGGATTTTGCACAACCACTGTCAGTAGTGCAGGGTATTAAGTTTGCAAAGCAGGCTTATTACAATGGAGACAGCACAAACTATGCGGTGCCAAATTCATTTGATATTGGTTTCCTGGCACCTTATCTGCGTATGAAGAACACGGGTAATACGAGCAAGGAAGCAGCGATGTTTACCAAGCTTGTATCAAACTTTATGGATAGCACCCGTCAGGTAGCGAGAGTAAGTGTGAATATGGCTGACGTAGGTTCCCGTCGTTTACCGATTCTCCTGGATTCATTGAAACCGAAGGTGAATGAAATATTCGATACAGCACATTATGACGTAAAATATACAGGCAGTACAGTGATCTTCCTGGAAGGCAGCCGTTTCATCATCGATGGATTGATGGAAAGTATTCTGCTTGCTTTTATCCTGATCATCTTCTGTATGTTGTATTTGTTCCGTTCATTCAAGATGCTGATCATATCACTGATCCCGAATATCATTCCGCTGGCGCTGACAGCAGGTGTGATGGGCTGGGCTGGTGTACCACTCAAGCCATCTACAGTACTGGTATTTAGTGTTGCATTAGGTATTGCGATAGATGTAACGATCCGTTTCCTGGTGAACTTCAAACAGGAGTTGCCGCATCATAACCTGGATATTTCTGCAACAGTAAAACAGACGATTCATGAAACAGGTTTGAGTATAGTATATACCTCCCTGATCCTTTTTGCAGGTTTCATGATCTTTGCGTTCTCTCAGTTTGGGGGTACTAAAGCGCTGGGTTGGCTCACATCGCTGACATTGATGCTGGCGATGATTACGAACTTAACAATTTTGCCTGCTTTGTTGTTATGGATGGAGAAGGGGCTGATTAAAAAAGCACAGAAGAAACAGTTGTGGAATACACTGGATGATGAAGAAGATGTAGAGATGTCAAAACTGGGATTAAAAGACCGGGAAGAAGGCAACAAATAAACCCGAAAAAATATCCAAAATAGCTAAAAGCTCAATGCCAGTACACTGGCATTGAGCTTTTTAGTTTCAAATAATCTAGTACAGGGCACTCATCCCCCCCTTTTAGCCGTTTGTATAAAAGGGTGTATTATACCCATTAAAAAATGAGAGGTTTATGATGCCATTCTAACCACTTTTAGTTCATGAAAAACAAATACTTAAAGGGCGCTCATTTATCTGAGCGTAAATTTAAGGAGATACTACGGCTATTTGCCGAGGATCTCACGGCTACTCAGATTGCCAGCATAAGTGGAGTAAGCCGGGTCACTGTTAACAGTTATCTTAAGAAAATCAGACAACAGATAGCCCGGCATTGTGAATCTTTATTGCCAACCGACCCCTTACGTTCAACTACTAATGAACGGAAAGCAGTCCCAGCCACTCAAGACTCCGACTCCCCACTTCCCGTAAAAACAGGTGTAAGCAGGAATATCAAACCCGTCGTCTTTGGTATTTACCGTGCATCTGATCGTCTGCACACTGAGATTTTGCCCGATGTAAGCCGTTCTATGATTCATTCTGTAGTCAGGAGTAACCGATCCATATTGGAAACCCAGAGTGCAGCTGACAAGATCAGGCGGTTCAGTAACGTAGCTGATCTGGGACAATACAGGCTTTACAATCTGGAAAATGAAGGAACCAGTAATGGCTCCGATGATGTAGATGCATTCTGGGGGCTCACCAAGCATCGCCTGGCCAAATTCAAGGGTCTTAACCGCAGCACGGTATATCTCCACCTGAAGGAATGTGAATTCCGGTACAACAACAGGAATGAGGATATCTATGAAACGCTGTTGGAACTGTTAAAGACACAGCCGCTAAGTCTGTCCTGAAAAGACAGCAAAAATTCCGGGGAGGAGCGATGCCAGCCTTTATTTGAGGGCCGGTTGGGGGGTGCATATGTGGAATGCTAATCAGTTTTTCCCTTTCAACTATTATCAGAACGTACATTTTTATTTAAATCTGGTTTAACCCGGATTTAGATTTTGGTTGATGAGCGCGCAGGCGATAGTCTTATCGCTTGCCTTTATTATTTTTTTTATAATATGACAATAATCAAGATAAGTTGTTAAGGTTTTCAAACATTATTTTGACAATCTTTTAAGACTTAACTTACACTAGTAGTACCATTAAACCCCCTATAATAGTATATTCTTACATTTTCATGACAAATCTCTTTGTGATAACATGAAAATTGTATGTATGTTTTAACATTTTATTAACGATCTTGCCGACCGTTAATAATAATAATAAAGTAACATTTACAACAACAGAAATCTAAGCCAGAATCAAAAAACGTGGTGAAAAGTAGCTGCTGAGACGAAAATGTATTGTGCATACAACCCAACATTATCTCGCGAAGTGCTTACTGAACAAAAACTTGAGAACTGAATTTTGGTGCCCCGATATATTACATGTCAACATGTGGTGTATGGGTTATTTTATTGGTTTTGCTTATAGATAATCTAACAAAGAGTTTATTATTATTGACGTTACACTGAATTAGGGGTCGCTTGTATTTTATTTAGACAGCATTGACAGTAACGGGGGAACGATTGTGAAGATGTTAAAATGAACAAGGGAATTACCTGCTTGCTTATGAGTTAATACTGCTTTGTTATACGCTGTAAATGGCGTGGGAGAGGTTTTGCTTTTTTTCTATTGAATATTGCTTATGAGGAATACTGATATAATTGTTAACAAGTTCATTTTATCAAATCAATTATCTTTTATGAAGAAAGGATTACTCCTATGGCTGTTCGTGGCCATGAGCGTGTTACACACGTTCGCACAAACACGAACAATTACGGGAAAGGTAACTGATACCAAAGACGGGTCTCCCTTACCCGGCGTGTCAGTTATAGTGAAGGGAACTACCAAAGGTACTGTGACCGGTGCTGATGGTAGCTACGCAATTGAAGCAGCTGCAAAAGATGCGTTGTTATTCTCCTTCATAGGATATGTTAACCAGGAAAAAGCCGTAGGCGGTGCAACAAATATCTCCGTTGCTCTTGGTACTGATAATAAGCAATTAAACGAGGTTGTGGTAACCGCATTGGGTGTATCTAAAGAAAAGAAATCCCTCGGTTACAGCGTTCAGAAAATCGGTTCTGACGAGCTGATTAACTCTAACGAACACAACGTAATTCAGGCCCTGGCTTCCAAAGCTGCTGGTGTGCAGGTAATTGGTTCCGGTGGTACTCCGGGTGCTTCCACCAAAATCATCATCCGTGGTAACTCTACTTTCAACCTGGACAACCAGCCACTGATTGTAATTGATGGTGTGCCTATGGATAACAGCACAAACTCTACTGCTGCAAGAAACTATCCTTACAACTCTAACCTGCAGGGGGTTAATAACTCTAACCGTGCGTTGGATATCAACCCTGATGATATCGCCAGTGTAACTGTACTGAAAGGTCCTGCTGCTGCTGCCCTGTATGGTGCAAACGCTGCTTCCGGTGCGATCATCTATACTACTAAAAGAGGTCGTTCTGGTGCTACCAGAGTAACCTATAGTTTCAATGCGGGTTTCGATAAAGTAAGCAAACTGCCTGAGGAGCAAAAAATTTATAGCCAGGGTCCTGTTGGTGCTACACCAGTATATGATCCAGGTGGTACCGGCAACAGCTCTCCATATAGCTGGGGGCCTGCTGTTAGCTCTGTAAGCGGTGCAAAAATTTATAATAACACGGATGAATTCTTCAAAACTGCTACAAACTTTACGCATGATTTATCTGTAATAGGCGGTAATGAGAATACTTCCTTCCGTTTGTCTTTGAACCGTGTAGACCAGAACGGTATTGTTCCGACTACTGATCTGCAGAGAACTACCTTCCGTATCAACGCGGACTCTAAAATCTCCGAGAGGCTGACAATGGGTGTTTCTGCTTCTTATGTACTGACTGAAGGTACAAAAGCGCAGAATGGTTCTAATACCACAGGTGTAATGCTCCCACTGATGAGAGCTCCTATCTCCTGGAACCTCGCTGACTACAAAAATGCAGATGGTTCCAGCAAGAACTATTATAATGCATACGACAACCCATACTGGAGTCTGTATAACAACCCTTATAAAGATAAAACTGACCGCTTCTACGGTAACGTGAATACAACCTTCAAGATCCTTGACTGGTTATCACTGACTAACCGTAAAGGTGTTGATATGTATACTCAGTTCAGCAAACAGATCTTCGCAATCGGATCAAACGCTGTGAGCGACTATCTGGGTCAGATTGAAGAAAACACTTTCACCAGCAGAGATCTTTACTCTGATTTGATTCTGAGTGGTCATAAGACTTTCGCAGATAAACTCGATGTAACTGCAAACCTGGGTGGTAACATTTTCCAGCAGCAAGGTCAGAATGATTATGCAAAAGGTACTCAGCTGTCTATTCCTAATTATTACAACCTGAATAACGCTTCTACGCTGTACGCTGATAACTCTACTACTATCAAGAGAACATCTGCACTGTATTATGATCTGGAATTTGGTTATAGAAACCAGTTCTTCCTGACTACTACAGGTCGTAACGAGTGGTCTTCTACTTTCGGTCAATCCAAGAATAACTTCTTCTATCCTTCAGTAAGTGGTAGCTGGGTATTCTCTGAGATCGTACCTGCTAATAATGTAATCACATACGGTAAAGTTCGTGCTGCTATCGCCGCTGGTGGTAAGAGCCCTAGCGTTTACTCCACTAACACTGTTTATACTACTCCTAGCTTTGCAGATGGTTTTACCGATGGTAACTCCTTCCCTTTCAAAGGTCAGAACGGTATGAGCCTGAGCAACACGCTGGGTAATAAAGGTCTGAAACCAGAAAGAAGTGTGGAAAAAGAACTCGGTTTGGATTTCAAATTATTCTCCCGTGTGAATGTGGAACTGACTTATTACAATAAGACTTCCAGCGACATCCTCGTTTACAGACCAATTGCTGGTTCTTCCGGCTTCCAGTACATCCTGGATAACGCTGGTAAGATGCAGAACAAGGGTATAGAAGTATTAGCATCTGCTGATGTGCTGAAGCTGAAAGACTTCACCTGGAATGTGCAGGTAAACTTCGCAAGGAACAAGAACACTGTATTGGCACTGGCTGAAGGTGTTACTGAAAATAGTGTTGAATCTGCCTTCGCTTCTATCGGCTCTTATGCTATCGTAGGTCAGCCTTATGGCGCGCTGTATGGTTCTAAATGGGCACGTAACGATGCGGGTCAGGTCGTAATCAATGCTACTACCGGTTTGCCTACTATTGCTGCTGCAAGCGGTAACCTTGGTAATCCATTCCCGGATTGGACTGGTGGTGCAAGAACTACTTTCACTTACAAAAACTTTACCCTGTCTGCCCTGCTGGATGTAAGACATGGTGGTAAGATCTGGAATGGTACCTATGCCAGGATGAATAATCTGGGTAGAACTAAAGAATCTGCAGATCGTGAAAGAACTTATGTAGTTCCTGGTGTGGTATTAGGTGCTGACGGTAAATACACTGAAAACACCAAAACAGTTACTGCACAGCAATACTACCGTATATATAAAGGTGATGCAGCTGGTTCCGCAGTTGAAAACTCTGTTGAAAATGGATCATGGGTTCGTCTGCGTGAGCTGAACCTGGGTTATAAATACAGCTTTGCTAAATCAAGCCCGGTTAAATCTGTAGAACTGAGTCTGACTGGTCGTAACCTGTGGTTACATACCAAGTACAAAGGTGTTGATCCTGAAACCAGCTTAACTGGTGCCGGCTCTAACCTGACTGGTTTTGATTACTTCAACAACCCGGGTACTAAAACTTATGCAGTTGGCGTGAGAGTTGGATTCTAAGGTGCATTAAAAGGTATTATTGAAAATAATAACAACGACTAAGTCATGAAAAAAGTCTTAATATTTTTAGCATTACCGCTGTTATTCATGGCGGAAAGCTGCTCAAAGTTTACAGAAGGTTATGGTGATAGCCCTAATAACCCAACAATAGCGACTCCGCCATTGATTCTTTCATCAGCAGAACTGGGTCTTTACGCTTCTTATACAGGTACCCTGGCAAGAATCTCCGCTATCCTGACTCAACAAGCTGGTGGTGTACAGGCGCAAATGCTTGAAATCGATCAGTACCAGCTGCTGAATACAGCTTATACTAACGACTGGAATAACCTCTATAACAACGTAGTTCAGCCTGCAAATGACCTGATCCAAAATTATGGAGCTACCAACCAGCAGTATGCTGCTGTTATGAAAATTATGAAGGTAATGGCACTGGGTGTTGCTACTGACATTTGGGGAGATGTACCTGCTTCCGAAGCTGGTCTGGGTAACATCACCGGCAATCAGACGCCAAAATTTGATTCACAGGAAAGCATCTATGCTTACCTTCAGACCCTCCTGAGCGAAGCAATTACTACGCTCGATGCTGCTGATGGTACTAATAACTATACTATCGGTTCCGATGACTTCATTTTTAATGGTGATCTGAAAAAATGGAAGAACACTGCTTACATGCTGAAAGCTCGTTTCGCTAACCGTTTGAGCAAAGGTGATGCAACCGGTTCTGCAACAACCACACTGGGCTTCCTCGCTAATGTAACTAACGCAGGTGATGCAATGGCTAATTACGGTACTGTAACAGCCGAAATGAACCAATGGAATGCATTTAACGCAGATAGAAAGAACTACATCAAAGCAGGTAAATTCCTGGTTGATTTGATGCAGACTGACGCCGATCCTCGTTTGCCATACTATGCAACAGCAACAACTGGTGGTACTTATGTAGGTGCGGCTCCTTCTTCTGAAAACATTGCTGCTTCTAACATAGGCTCTTACATTGCCGGTGCGGGTGCTCCAATTCCTTTGGTTACATACACTGAAGCACTGTTCACTAAGGCAGATGCTAACCTTCGTTTGGGTAAAACCAGCGAAGCTGCTGCTAACTACAATGAAGCGGTAATTCGTGCGGTAACTCAGGTAACCGGTTCCGCTCCTTCTGCTACCTATATTGCTGCTCACGCTTCTGCTACAGCTGCTACTATTACACAGGAAATGATCGCAACCCAGAAATATATCGCTCTGTTCACTCAGATCGAAGCATGGGCTGAATGGCGCAGAACTGGCTATCCAGTGCTGACTCCAAACCCAAACAACGTAACTGGAACTAGCGCAATTCCAAGAAGACTGCCTACTGAAAATAATGAACTGCTTTACAACAAAGCAAACGCTATCAACGTAACAGACATCTTCGCGAAAGTTTGGTGGGACGCTTTGTAATCCTTTCAATTCTTCATATCAAAAAGGGCGTGTATCTTATGATGCACGCCCTTTTTTTTCTGAAAAAGGTTTTCATTACCGTTGGTGAATTTCGTCTTTCATGAATGTTTTTATTCTTAATTGTCACACTATTTTTTTATATTAGTACAGGTTAATAATCCAAACTCAAAATAGCAAACGAACCAAAATCTGAACACAACGACCCAACAACCAAAATGTATTTGTAGCCATCATTGTGCCCTGTGCCTTGCAGCCCCTCATGCATGCATGTAGCCATCTCACATTGATTATTTAAAAACAAAAATCCCTTATGAGAACATCTTTACTCCTATGGCTATTGCTAGCCATCAGCGTGGTATCCACGCATGCCCAAACCCGTACCCTCAAAGGAAAGGTTACCGATGCCCACGATGGTCAGCCCGTTCCTCTCGCCACCATCAGAATTGCAGGCACTAACAAAGGAACTACCACCGATCAGCAGGGAAACTTCCTGATCAGTGTTGAATCCGGACAATCTGTGCAAATTTCTTCTGTCGGCTATCAAACCGTGTCAATCGCAGTAAAAGATCAGACAACATTATCGGTTAAATTGGGTGCGGACCAAAACGTATTGAACGAGTATATCGCTACCGGGTACACGAACACTAACAGGCGAACCCGAACCAGCGCCGTCGGCGAAGTCACCGCAGAAGACATGGAAAACAAAAACTATGTCGACATTAATCAGGCATTACAGGGCCAGACGCCGGGCGTTTTTGTCGGCGCTAACTCAGGTATGCCCGGCGCCATCCAAAATGTCAGAATCAGGGGCGTAGGCTCTATTAGTGCCGGTTCCTCTCCGCTCTATGTCGTGGATGGTACCATCATCGATGGCAGAGACATTAACGCCTTCGGTACACTGGGCGTACAAAGTAATGACCTGCTGGCCAACATAAACCCCAACGACGTGGAGAGCATCACCATCCTCAAAGACGCCGCAGCTACCGCACTCTATGGTTCCAGAGGTGCCAATGGGGTGATCGTAATCACTACCAAAAAAGGTAAATCAGGTGTTTCCACTATAGGATTGAACGCCCAGTATGGTAAAACACAAATGACCAGGGGCCATGCCGCCTTAATGACCCCTGCCGAAGCCCTGGCTTACGACAGAGACCTGCTCGCCCTCAATGGCTATTCACAGGCAGCTATTGACGACCAATTCCCTATGTCCCTGCTCGACCATGCCTTTGACTGGGGTAAAGCAGGCTGGCGCAAAGGTACCAACCAGGTACTTGGTCTCACAGGTTCCGGCGGTACGGAAAAAGCAAAATACTATGCCTCCGGCGGTTATGAAAAAGTAGATGGCCCCATGATCGGTACCGGCATGAAACGTTACTCTGTCATGTCAAATGTTTCCGCGAAAGTAACAGACCGGATAGACCTGGCCCTGAACCTGAATCTCTCCTACACCGACTTCAATACTTCAGGTGGTGGTAACTTCTATTCCAGCCCTATTTTAGGTGCTTACTTTGTTTCTCCTTTCCAGAGTCCTTACAAGCCGGATGGAAGCATGTATACAGGCAATGAACCTGAATTTGATGCTGCCTCCAGTAACAACTTCCTGTACTCTTACACACGCAATACAAATAAGCTGAATAACTTCAGGGGCCTGGGAGGTTTGACCGTATCCTATACCTTTACCGACTGGCTCAAGATCTCCGAAAAGGTAAATATGGACCTGGTAACCGGCTATGCTAATTTGTTCACTGATCCCACCACCCATGACGGCGCCAATGTGAGTGAACCCCTGAAAAGCGGAGACATTTTGAATCAGCTGGTGCGCAATACCACACTCACTAATCAGCTCTCCGCTTCCGGCACTATTCCGCTTGCAAAAGATCATTCGCTCAATTATATCGCATTGATGGAATACAACCGCTTTAATAATATCAGCTTTAGTGCAGAAGGAATCGGCCTTGTATCCGGCAAACTAAAAGCGCTGGACGTAGCCGCCACGCCACAGGATGTAGGTGGTAACGGTACTGACTATACTTTTGTATCATACTTAGGTCAGTTGAATTATAATTTCAAAAGTCGCTATACCCTCAATGTAACTTATCGTAAGGATGGTTCTTCCCGCTTTGGTGTGAATAAACGCTTTGGTAATTTCTATTCTGTAGGTGCCAGCTGGGTGCTGATAGACGAACCTTTTATGCAGCAACAGAAAGTCCTCTCCGACCTGCGTTTGCGCGGTAGCTATGGACTTACCGGGAATGCGGATTTCGACAACTTTGTAGCGACAGCATTGTATGCCTACAATACTTCTTACAATGGAGCGCCGGGTAATGCCCCCAGCACTATCGGAAATAAAGACCTGACCTGGGAAAAGAACAAAGCATCCAATATCGGTTTAGAAGCAGCTGTACTGGACAACAGGATCAAGCTGACATTCGATGTATACAAACGCATCACTTACGGCTTGCTGATGAATACCCCGGTATCTTCTACCAGTGGTTTCACGCAGCAGCAAGCCAATGTAGGCAGGGTACAGAACAAAGGGATCGAAGCTATGCTGACCACCACCAACGTAAAAACCGGAGGCTTTGAATGGCAGACCGAAGTCAACTTCTCACTGAACAGAAATAAGATACTGGAATTGTATGGTGGTCAGGACATCACCGGAAGTCTTTCTATACAGCGTGTGGGTAACCACATTGCCAGCTGGTATATGTACAGATGGGCAGGTGTAGACCCTGCAAACGGCGACCCCTTATGGTTAACCGTTGATGATAAAACAACTAACAAAATCGGTGCTGCAAACAAAGTAATATCCGGTAATGCAGAACCGCGTTATATTGGCTCACTCACTAACCGTCTCACCTATAAAGGCATCGGATTATCATTCATGTTTTATGGTGTGACAGGTAATAAAGTATTAAATCAGACCAGGATACTATCTGATGCAGATGGCGCTTATTTTGGATATAATTATAGCAAACAGCAGGGGCAGAATTACTGGCGTAAACCAGGCGATAATGCAGAAAGACCTTTGCCCAAAATAGGGGGTAACAAAAATGCAAATTCTGCTACATCAACAAGGTTCCTGGAGAATGGTAAGTTCCTCCGTTTAAGAGATATAACCCTCAGTTACAACCTGCCCCCGCGCTTACTGAAACATGCTAAGATTGCGAAAGCCTACATATTTGCTACAGGCACGAATTTAATTACATGGACCGGCTATACCGGCTGGGATCCTGAACAGGATATTTCTGCGAATGAATTCTTCAGATTCCCTCCTTCAAAAACTGTTAGCCTGGGCTTAAATGTAAACTTCTAAACTGCTGAAAACATGAGAAACTATATTATCTATATATTCCTGCTACTATCCTTTACTGCATGTAATGACAAGCTTACACTTGCGCCGGCAGTATCGCTACCTACTGAAGATGCACTCACCAGTATCGCTGGTGTTAAGGCCGGTATCAGTGGAATGTACGCAGGCATGCGAAGTGTCAATTATTATGGTCGCAATTTCCTGGTAATACCTGAAATAGCTGCAGATAATGTATACCTGTCTGCAACCAACAGTAACCGCTTTGGGTCATCTTTTCGTATTACCTGGCTCACAGCCGATGCGGATATTACCAGCTTCTGGAATCAGGCATATACAGTTATTCTGAGAGCGAATAATATCATCAACAATGTGCCCTTATTAAAAGATGGTACAGAAAAAGAAAAGAACGATGCATTAGGTCAGGCTTTATTTGTAAGAGCACTTGTTCATTTTGATCTTCTGCGCACCTTTTCCCAGCCTTATGCAATAGCTGGCGGTAGCGCAATGGGAATCCCTTACATGACCAAATTCGAAGTTGGTTCACCTGCCAGAAATACACAGGATGAAGTGTATACACAGCTCATCAAAGATCTCACACAGGCAAAGTCATTGTTGGCAAAAGATGCCGCTAACCCGTATAATGCGAACGCATATGCGGCATCTGCATTGCTTGCAAGAGTATATCTCTACAAGGGTGACAATGCAAACGCTGTAACAGAAGCCAGCACTGTGATTAGTGCCGGTAGTTATACGATAGTTGCAGCATCTGATCTGCCTGATTTTTACAACGTATCAGGTACTAAAGAAGAGATCTTTACACTCAAAGTACTGGCTGTCGAAACATTAGGTTCTGATGATGTGGGTAAGATCTACCTGAAGCCTGGTTACGGAGACATCCGTGTATCACCTGATCTCGTAAAATTATTTGATACTAACGATGCCCGCTATCAATCATTTATCAAGCCTTTCACCGGAAGTGCGAAAGAATATGAAAATGAAAAGTACTATGGACAGGATGGCATTTTCGGGCTGTACAGCCCGAAGATCCTGCGTATTTCAGAGCAATACCTGATACGCGCAGAAGCCAATGCAAAACTGGGTAATTATGCGGTGGCACTGCAAGATTTGAATGCTATTCGTGCGAACAGAACACAAGCAAACCTGGTGAATATTCCTGATGCAGATGTGCTTGCAAATGTGTTACTGGAGAGGAGAAAGGAAATGATGTTCGAAGGGCATCGTTACTTTGATCTGCTGAGGAACAAACTGGATATTGTGCGGAATTTTTGTGGAGATCCACTGGAGCTAAATACGCCCAGTTGTACATATGCGGCTACCTCCCCAACCGTAATACCACCGATCCCTCAGCGGGAAATAGATGTTAACAAAAGCATCGTGCAGAACAAGGGCTATTAGTTAATTCTTTTCAGCTGGCCGTAGGCCGCTATATCTAAATAAAAAAGCTTTTGCCGTCAGGCAAAAGCTTTTTTATTTGAAAATGGTTTTCATTACCGTTGGTGAATGCCCTTTTTCATGAATGTTTTATTTGGATATAGCATTCAAAATTATTTAATCACTTCCGCCAGTTTCGCTTCTAATGCCTCTCCTCTTAATCCAATTCCCAGTATCTTGCCAGATGGATCCAGCAACAAATTTGTCGGAATAGAATTAATACCATACAAAGGCACGACCGCACTCTCCCAGAACTTAAGATCACTTACCTGTGTCCATGTCAGGCCATCCTTCTGAATCGCTTCTAACCATGCCTCTTTCTTCTTGTCCAGGGAAACGCCTAACACAGTAAAGTTTTTATCTTTATAAGCATTATACGCTTTCACTACATTGGGGTTCTCCATCCGGCAAGGCTGACACCAGCTAGCCCAGAAATCGACCAGTACAAACTTACCCTTTAAAGAACTCAGGCTGATCATCTTGCCGGTAGGATCTGGCAATGAGAAATCAGGAGCTACCTGACCCACCTGCAGCGCAGTCATATTCGCATCAACTTCACCAGCAGCCTGTTTCAACATCTGCTCCAGTTTACCGGTTAAACCCACCACGAGCGTGTTAGTAGGGAAATGACTCTTTACTTCAGCAATCTCTTTTCCACTGCCCATTAAAGATTGTGGATTGATCATGCTCAGTGCAAACGCAGCTACAGCAGGGTTCTTGGAAGTAGTAGCTGTATGCATAACAAAATCAGTTACTTCTTTTTCTTTTGCCTGCAATGCTGTTGTTTTTACCTGTATAGCACTGTCACCAACACCGCTTTTTGTCATACTGTCCAGTGCCATGCTTTCTTCAGTCAGCATACGGCTCCTGGAACTGACATCATTGAGTAACTGTTGCAGTTCTGAAGAAGCTTCTGAATTTTCAAATTTCACCAGTTCCAGGTTATTCAGATCACCTGTTACAGACATTGTACCAGCATCCAGTGCCAGCAGAATAAAACGTTGCTGATCTTCGCCAAAACGGATCCGGTAAAGCCCCTGTTCTGGCAGCATCCCTTTCAGGGTGAATTTACCACTGGCATCTTTCAGTGTCACGGAGTCTACTATTTTCAGTGTATCCATAGACAGTTCTTCCAGTATCACAGTACCCAGCGGTGCATTATCTATTTTTGCATTGATCACAAAATCCCCTTTCTCGGTCTGCTGGTGACAACCTGCCAGTACAAAACCGAAGGCTATCGCCCATAATGCTAATTTCTTCATATAGATCTTTGTTATTTTAGTTTTTCAGCCAGCAGCTGGTTAGTGAGTTTTGGATCGGCTTTACCTTTGGATGCTTTCATCACTTCGCCCACAAACAGGGCCATCAGACCTTTCTTCCCTTTCCGGAATTCTGCTACCTTATCAGGGTATTTATTTAACACCTCATCGATGATGGGGGAAATATTATCGGCATTATTATCCTGCAACAGGTTGAGACGGGTGGCGATGTCCAGGGGCGCAGTTGCCGGTGCCTGCAGTAGTTCCGGGAAGATGCGGGAAGATGCAATGGAGAAGTTCACCTTGCCATCTTCTACCAGCTGAATCAGGGCAGCGAGTGCCTTTGCCGGCAGTGGAAAAGCAGCCATGTCAATACCCTTGTCATTGAGGGTAGACTTCACTGGGCCCAGCAGCCAGTTGGCCACCGCCTTGTGTTTTGGAATCATGCTCACTACCTGTTCAAAGTAGTCAGCAGTGGCCTTGTCATCGCAAACCACGCGGGCATCGTAATCAGAGAGCCCGTATTGCTTCTCATACTTTTGCACCAGTGCATCCGGCAGTTCAGGCAGGGAGGCCCGGATACCATCCAGGAATTCGTCGGTAAATGAGAAAGGGGCCAGGTCTGGTTCCGGGAAGTAACGGTAATCGTTTGCCTCTTCCTTGGAGCGCAGCGAAAAGGACGTTCCGTTGCCAGCATCAAAGCTGCGGGTTTCCTGCATAATCGTGCCGCCGGTTTCTACCAGGGTGATCTGGCGTTTTATTTCTCCCTCTACCGCTCGTTTTACGTTGCGGATAGAGTTCAGGTTCTTCACTTCTACTTTGGTTCCGAGTTTGGTTTCGCCTTTCAGTCGGATGGAGATGTTGGCATCACAGCGCATGCTACCTTCTTCCATATTACCATCGCACACATCTACCCAGCGTACCAGGCGGCGGAGCACCGTGAGGAACGCATATACCTCATCGCTGCTATGCAGATCCGGTTCTGTCACTATTTCCAGCAGGGGTACACCGGCACGGTTATAATCTACCATGGTAAAGGCAGGATCCTGGTCGTGCATAGATTTACCAGCATCTTCCTCCATGTGGATACGATTCAGCTGAATAGCCCTTTCGCCATCGGCGGTAGGAATGACTACCCGGCCCCCCACACAGATAGGAGCAGTATGTTGCGATACCTGATAGCCTTTTGGCAGGTCAGGATAGAAATAATTCTTACGGGCAAAAAAGTTCTCTTTTTCAATACGGCATTCGCATGCCAGCCCCAGCCGGATGGCGTATTCCACCGCCCGCTTATTCAGTTTGGGCAGGGTGCCGGGATGCCCCAGTGTAATAGGGCTGATATGTGTATTGGGAGCGCCTCCGAAAGCAGCACTGTCACCACAGAATAGTTTGCTCTCTGTTTGCAGTTGGGCGTGTACCTCAAGGCCTATCACTACCTCATATTTGTCAAAATCGATGCTTGCGCTCATATTAATAGTATGCTGTGAACGCAAATATAAAAAATGGCGGGTAGAAAGGCTATCATTTTGAATTTAATTAAGCCGGCCGCATATCCTTGCCAAACTCTCCGGGCCGGATTTTATAGAGAAAAGGAACCTTTTGAAACTGAATATTGAATTTTAACAAAATTTTATTAAACTTGCATCATCAAACGTTTAACCTGTATTTCCACTTCATAACCACTTGCTACATCATTTGGCCTATATTCTTCTGATGCACCACTAAGATTTAACCTTTTCCTGTTAGAAGCGGTCAAGCACTGTGTGTAGCGATTTTCGACCCTGGGACTTACCATTTAACCACTATTTATCCCTATTTCCTGAATTAGGGGTTGAGGCCTTTTTAGTAACTTTCAAGCATGAGCATTGAAAATACTTATCAGGCACAACAGGCTTTTTTTGTCTCCGGCGCTACATTACCGTATGCTTATCGCCGGAAGCAGCTCAAACTGCTAAAAAAGGTCGTAAAGCGCTATGAGCGTCGTATAATGGCTGCCTTGCATGCCGATTTACACAAGCCTCCAATGGAAGCCTTCGGCAGCGAGGTGGGGCTGGTGTACGGTGAAATCAAATACTGCCTGCACAACCTGAAGCGCTGGATGCGCCCGGAGCCTGTAAGCAGCCCCTTCATGCTCTATCCTTCCCAAAGTAAAATTCACCGTGCTCCCCTGGGCCAGACCCTTATCATCGGCCCCTGGAATTATCCTTTCAGCCTGGTTATCACACCCCTGATAGGTGCTATTGCCGGCGGTAACTGTGCCATCCTGAAACCCTCAGAACTGGCACCACATACTGCCGCCGTAATTGCAAACCTGGTACACGAAACCTTTGCACCTGCCTATGTCACCGTAATAGACGGCGAGGGTAGCGAAGTCATACCCGCATTGATGCAACACCGCTTCGATCATGTTTTCTTTACCGGTAGTACAAGTGTGGGAAAGAAAATACTGGAAATGGCTGCCCCTCACCTCACCCCAGTCACCCTGGAACTGGGGGGCAAATCACCCTGCGTGGTAGATGACAAGGTGGACATCCAGGTAGCTGCCCAAAGAATTATCTGGGGTAAATATTTTAATGCCGGCCAAACCTGCATTGCGCCTGATTATGTACTTGTACACGCCAAAGTAAAAGAAGCGCTGATCGCGGCCATGAAGAAGGCCATTACCAGCTATTATGGCGACAATCCGGCAGCCAGTAAAGACTATGCCCGCATCATCAACAAAAAACGATTCGATACACTCAATAGCTATCTCTCCAAAGGTACCATCCTGCATGGTGGAGATACAGATGCCGCTAACCTTTATATCGGCCCTACCCTCATTGAAAACGCGGCGATCGACGACGAAATATTCGGCCCCATCCTGCCTATCATGACTTACGAACACCTGGGCGACGCCATTCAGTATATCAAACAACACCCTGCCCCCCTCTCCCTCTATGTATTCACAAAGAGAAGCAGCACGGAAAAAACACTCATAGAACAATTGAGTTTCGGAGGAGCCTGTGTAAACAATACATTAGGGCATTACACCAATGTAGAACTGCCCTTTGGTGGCGTGGGCTATAGCGGTATGGGGCAATACCATGGCAAATACAATTTCCTGACTTTTACACATGCCAAAGCGGTGATGAAAACCGGCACCTGGCTGGATGTAAAATTGAAATACCCGCCTTATCGCGGACTGGGGTTGCTAAAAAGATTCATGAAATAATACCTGAAAAGGTAATGGATGTAAATGTAAAAAGAGGTTGCCTCCACTCCTGGAGACATCCTCTTTTTACTAAAGGCGTTTCTATATGCTTGCCCTATAAATCCGCTTTATGTAATTTCTTAGGTACTTTCACCTGTAAGATCTGTGATTTTCCATCTCTCTTCACCTGTACATCCACGGTACCCTTGCTTTTATTTTCCCTGTAGGCATTGGTCACATCGCGGGTAGAACTGATGTTGGTTCCTGCCAGGGAAGTGATAATATCCTTAGGCTTGAAACCTGCTTTTTCTGCAGCGGAACCTGGCGCCACAGCCAGCACGACCGCTCCGTTTCCTTCTTCAGTATCCTGTACAGAGAGACCCAGTTTCACATCATTTTCACCACGATCTCCCCAGCTAAAATTGCGGGGGCCACGGCGTTCCTCATCTCCATCATCTCCACGGAAGTCAAAACCACCACCATTGGGCGGCACCATACGGAAGAAATTTTCCGGTCCGTCATTATTGTCATCACGGCCACCCCTGAAACCAAATTCAGGTTGTTTCCTTTCGTCCAGTGTCACGGAAACAGTGCTTTCTTTCTTATCACGCAGGTAAGTGATCGTTACTTTGTCTCCCGGTTCATGTGCACCTATTTTTTCAAACAGGGTCTTTGGTTCATCGATCTTATCAGCGTCTACTTTGGTGATCACATCACCCACTTTCAAGCCTGCTTTGGCCGCAGGACTTTCTTTGGATACCTCTTTCACAGTAGCACCCGCAGCTTCTTTCTTTTCAGTCAGCACGCCCAGCAGTGCTCTGCCGGGGCGAATGTTGTTGTCAGGGCCTTCGTTGAAGAACTGCATGCCACGGTGTTGCGGCATGTTAAAGTTGAAATTGTTGCCATCCATCGGGCGGATCTTTCGGCGGTATACAGAGATATCGCCATCCTTGTATGATTCCAGTTTTTCGCCATCTACCAGCACATTACCATCCTTGATTTCAACAGTTACTTTTCCGTCCTTATCGCTGTTTCTTTTAATAATGATTTCGTCATATTCACCCAGTTTATCGCCCCTGGGAGCTGGCTCCTGTGCGTAAGCCATGCTAAAAGCGAGGCAGGTAAAACCCGCTAACGCGAATTTTTGTAAGAGCTTTTTCATGTGTATATGTTTTTCAGGAACAAATTTAGAGGGAGGAGATATAAAGGAAAAGTTAAAATCGACAAGGGGGAAATGAAAAGCGCCCTCTGGTCGGAGGGCGCTATAGAGAAGATTCTTAAAGTATTGCTTTGACTGCTGCGATCACCTGGTCCAGCTTGTCAGTCTCCTGACCACCGGCAGATGCGAAGGATTTTTGCCCCCCGCCACCACCTTTGATGAGGCCGGAGATTTTCTCCTTGATAATTTTGGGTGCTTCCAGTCCTTTTTCAGCAACCAGGTTATCAGCGATCATTACCGCTACGTTAGCCTTACCGCTTACATTCGCTGCGAAGACGAAAACGTAGTCAGTCAGTTCTGTTTTCAGCTGGAAGCAGAGCTGTTTCAGGGCATCGGCACTGTTCACGCTCACCACGCTACCTATAAAGTTGATACCGTTTACTTTCTCTGCTTTCTGCAGCAGACCGGCTGCGAGTTGTTTTACTTTCTCCTGTTCCAGCACTTCCAGTTGCTTTTCCAGACCTGCTTTATCAGCGATCAGGGTATCAACCGCTTTCACCAGCTCTTTTGGATTTTTCAGGGCTGCTTTTATTTCTTTCAGCTGTTGCAGCTGCTCATTTACATAAGCCAGTGCATGAGTACCGGTCACCCCTTCTATACGGCGTACACCTGCAGCTACAGCGCCTTCGGAGAGGAATTTGAAGAGACCCAGTTCGCCGGTGCTACCAATGTGGGTACCACCACAGAACTCTACAGAGTAGTTTGGATCCATGATCACCACGCGAACAATGTCGCCATACTTTTCGCCGAACAGGGCCATTGCGCCCAGTTTCATGGCTTCTTCCTTCGGCAGTTCCTGTATTACAACAGGTATGTTCGCACGGATCTTTTCGTTCACGATATCTTCGATCTGTGCCAGTTCTTCGTCGGTCACTTTTGCAAAGTGAGAGAAGTCGAAACGCAGGGCTTCCGGGTTTACCAGGGAACCTTTCTGCGCTACGTGTGTACCCAATACCCGGCGCAGGGCTGCATGCAGGAGGTGGGTCGCAGAGTGGTTCAGGGTCGTCTGCTGGCGTTTATCTTTATTGATAATTGCGGTTACAGTCGTATTGATAGTAGCAGGCAGCTTGTCAGTAAAGTGAACGATCAGGTCGTTTTCCTTTTTGGTGTCGGTTACGCTGATCTTTTCACCGTTAAAATCCAGGGTACCGGTATCACCTACCTGGCCACCACTTTCAGCATAGAAAGGAGTCTGGCTCAACACCAGCTGGTATTGTTCCTTGCCTTTGGCTTTGATCTTACGGTATTTAGTCACTTTGGTCTGGGTAGTATCCAGGCTGTAACCTACGAAGGTGGTACCACTTTCTTCAAGGATGGTCCAGTCTCCCATATCCAGTTCAGTAGCAGCGCGGGAGCGATCTTTTTGCTCCTTCATTGCCGCTTCAAAACCTTTTTCATCCACGCTATAGCCTCTTTCAGAAGCTATCAAGTTAGTCAGATCAAAAGGGAAACCATAAGTATCCAGGAGTTCGAAAGCCGTTTTACCATCAATGGATTTGGTGGCATTATTTGCAACCATGATATCTTCAATACGGCGGATCCCGCTATCCAGCGTACGGAGGAAGTTGTTTTCCTCTTCGAAGATCACTTTCTTCACGAAGTCCACCTGCTTTTGCAGCTCGGGGAATACGGTTTCAAACTGCTGAGCCAGTACAGGTACCAGTTCATGCAGCAATGGCTTTTTATAATCCAGGTAAGTGAAGTAATACCTTACGGCTCTGCGCAGAATGCGGCGAATTACATAACCAGCACCGGTGTTGGATGGCAGCTGATCGTCAGCAATGGTAAAGCAGATAGCGCGGATATGGTCTGCCAGCACACGGAAGGTGACATCCTTTTTGCTATCAGTAGCCTCGTATTTAGCACCGGTCAGTTGCTCGATAAAGGCGATAGTGCCGGAAAATACGTCTGTATCATAGTTGGAGAATTTTCCCTGGATCACGCGTACCAGGCGTTCAAAGCCCATACCTGTATCCACGTGCTTAGCTGGCAGAGGCTCCAGGCTCTTGTCTTTCAGGCGGTTAAACTGCATGAACACGTTGTTCCAGATCTCGATCACCTGTGGATTGTCTTTGTTCACCAGGGTAGCGCCATCCACCAGCTTCCTTTCTTCGTCCGGGCGGCAGTCTACGTGAATTTCGGAACAGGGGCCACATGGACCGGTATCGCCCATTTCCCAGAAATTGTCTTTTTTATTACCCAGCAGGATCCTGTCTTCTGAAATATGTTTTTTCCAGAAGTCGTAGGCTTCCTGGTCTTTAGCCAGGTTTTCTTTCTTATCGCCTTCAAACACAGTCACATACAAACGGTCTTTCGGCAGTTTATACACTTCTGTGAGCAGTTCCCAGCTCCATGCGATAGCTTCTTCCTTGAAGTAGTCACCAAAGCTCCAGTTGCCTAACATTTCGAACATGGTATGGTGGTAGGTGTCGATACCTACTTCCTCCAGGTCATTGTGTTTGCCGCTTACGCGCAGGCACTTCTGCGTATCCGCGACCCTTGACCAGGCAGGAGTCTGGTTACCCAGGAAGTAATCCTTGAACTGGTTCATTCCTGCGTTGGTAAACAGCAGGGTGGGGTCGTTCTTAACCACGATAGGAGCTGAAGGGACTACATGGTGCCCTTTGGATTTAAAAAACTCCAGGAATTGCCGGCGAATCTCGGAAGCAGTCATAAGTATTTGAAAAAATTAGTATGTATTATAATTTTGTGTCACCTAAATGGCTTTAATTTGTATTTTAAGCCAACTAGTGGTGTTTAGAAAATTGACACTCAAAAGATTGCCCTTTTAGTCTAATTCCCTTAGGTTTGCACACCCTGACGCATGAGCGAAAGGAGTGCAAAAATATTGAAAAAGTCAGAATGGCGAAGAATTACTGAAAAGCCGCACCCAACTTCATCTTCATTGTCTGAATAGCCCTCCAGGAACAATTTACTACTGCTGTTAAAGCATAAGCCCGGCACATGAAGAAGGTAAAATACTTTTATAATACTCAGACGCTCAAATACGAAAAACTCGTAGTAACACTGCGCGTCAAGGTATTACGGATACTAGGATTTGTCTCAGCCGCCATTGTCACAGGATTTATTTTTCTATCCATATCTTATAGAGTCTTGGATTCCCCCAAAGAGAAAAATCTGCGTCGTGATCTGGAAGTGATGACCGAAAAATACGAAGAAATGCAAGGCCGCATGAAGGAAGTAAAATCCCAGCTGGCCGAACTGGAACACCGCGACAACGAAATTTATCGCGTCATATTCGAAGCTTCCCCCATCCCGGATAGTACCCGGGCAGGCAATATGGCCAAAGAAGAAGAGCTTACCCAGATGGCCTCCTTCTCCAGCAGCGAAATTATTGCCAGTACAGGATCTTTACTCCAGGAATTAGTGCATCGCATTGGTATTCAGGCTAAATCTTACGAAAAGATCGATGACCTGGTCAAGAATAAGCAGAAAATGCTCGCTTCTATCCCGGCCATTCAGCCGGTGTCCAACAAAGACCTGAAGCGTATCGCCTCCGGTTTCGGTTATCGTATCGATCCCATTTACAAAACTGTAAAGTACCACTCCGGGCTTGACTTTGCCGCCCCTGCCGGCACCCCCATCTACGCTACCGGCGATGGTGTGGTCGAAGACGCCAGCATGAGCGACGTAGGATATGGTAACCACGTAGTGGTGAATCACGGCTATGGTTACAAAACCCGCTACGGTCACATGTTCAGGATAAAAGTAAAAACAGGTACCGCCGTAAAACGTGGCGACGTACTTGGGTGGGTAGGAAGTACAGGTAAGTCTACAGGCCCCCACTGCCACTACGAAGTGGAAAAGAATGGGGAAAAGGTAGATCCTGTGTACTTCTTCTTCAACGACCTTTCTCCGGAAGAATTTGACAGAATGCTGAAGATAGCAAGGTCCGGCAACCAGTCATTCGACTAATAAACACATAGATAGTTATTAATAAATCCGCTCCGGTCTTCAGGCCGGGCGGATTTATTATATAGGGTAACTACCCGGAATTTTGTAATTTGGTATTCATAAATGGATATGATGCAACAGCTGGATCTATTTTCTAACCTGGAACCCAAAAAACCAGACCCTGCAACCCCTCCAGTTCCTGAAAAGGAACTCCTTTCCACAAAGGAGCCTCTTCCCGATAAGGAGCCGGAACCGGAGCAGCAACAGAAACCAGTTGTGGAGCGACCTAAGATGACAGAGACTAACGACTTACCAAACATACCCAGCAGGATTCAGGTACAGCTGCCTCCTGATATACCACCACCTTTGGCGGTATCCAGCCAGTCTGTGACCGCATCCCAGCCTCCCCAGAAGAAACGGGGACGCAAATCGCTGAAAGAAGTGTCCGACGACCCTGACCTGATCAAAACATTGGAATCAGTGCCACTGGACAAACAATACTACTCCATTAGCGAAGTAGCCACGATGTTCAAAGTAAATACATCGCTGATACGCTATTGGGAAAACGAATTCGATATACTCCAACCCAAAAAGAATAGAAAAGGCGATCGCCTGTTCCGCCAGGAAGATATCCAACATCTCAAACTGATCTATCATCTTTTGCGTGAGCGTAAGTACACTATCGAAGGTGCGAAGCAAAAGTTGAAAGAAGATCGTAAATTGGCAGCCCGTAATTTTGAAATGGTACAGGCTTTGCTGAAAGTAAAGGGATTTTTAACTGAACTGAAGGAACAATTATAAAAAAAAGTTATGCGATTGAAATTATTACTCATGGGGGCGTGTCTCCTGCTCGCCACCACATTATCTTATGCACAATCCACAGCATCTAATGGAAGGAAGATCCTGAAAGGTAAGATTGAAATGAAAACCCTGATGAACGATAGCGCTATGGCATGGTTCTACGCTGGTGTAAACAAATATCAGCCAAACGACAGAATGCTTGCTTACATCAAGGATAATCGTGGCAAATTCACTGTAGTAGCAGTAGTAGGTACCTTCGACGATGAAAGCCGTCGCCTCTTACCTGCCCTCTATAAGATCATGATCCTCGCCGGTAGCCCTGATGAACAGATCATCACTTATGGTGCTGACGAAAAACAGCAAACAGGTGCACAGGTAGGTTACCAGACTAAAAAACTGCCTACTTTCATCGTGGTGCGCGATGGTAAGGAACTGGGCCGCATCTCCGGAGATCTGGAAGATTCCCTGGAAGGTGATATCGCCAAGATCCTGCTGAAAGCAAACAGAAAAGATAAAGATTGATATAGACTAAACTAATAAAAAAGCCGCTTCAGGATCCTGAGGCGGCTTTTTTATGCACAGTGGATAACTTATTTCTCGTGAATCTCCACCGTCGTACTCGATAATTTCACTCCCTGTTTTTCCAGGATACTGATAAAACCAAAGTTCAACTCACTCCGCAGCTGATTGAAAGGCGCAGCCTCAATTACATTGGTGAGATACGTGATCTGAAATACATAGGTCGTACTGGTAAAGTCATGAAGATTCACAATGAAGCCATCCGCCACCTTGTCATGCTGTTGAAGCAGCTGCTTAATATCCTGTAATACTTTCAGCAGCTTATCAGCAGCAGTATCACCCGCTACTTCCAGTCGTATCACTACTCTTTGCTGCGTGCGCAGTGAAAGATTATCCAGGATACTATCCACCATTTTTTTGTTGGGCACAGTTACAAAAGTCTTATCCTGTGTGCGGATCCGCGTACTGCGTAACCCAATTTTTTCTACAGCACCCTGGTAAGCATCCACCCTCACAGTATCTCCTACACGGAAAGGCTTGTCGAAAAAGATGATGAAAGAACATATCAGGTTCTCAATGCTCTCCTTGGCTGCAAGTGCAAGAGCTGCAGCACCGATACCAAGACCTGCAATAATTTTGTTGACGAGCACCGCACCAAAAAGAATGCGGATGAAGGCAATGGCACCAAAGATAAAAACGATCGCCTTGAAGAAATCCCTGAAGAAAACGATAAACTGGTTGTCCGTCTTATCGTGTAGCAGATCCGCACTCTTGCTGATCATCAGCGATACAAAGTCGATCACACGAAGAATAATCCAGATGATAGACACAGAAAGCGCCAGTTCCAGCAAAGTGCCCAATATTGCCTTTAGCCTGAACCCATTGTAAATAACAATGTTTGCCTGTGGCGGAAAATTCAGGTGATCGATGGTTAGCATGAAGGCCACCAGCAGGAAGAAGTATTCCAAAGGTCGCAGCAGCAGATAGGAAAACTCCTGTTGGCCGATATCAGGTGCCCACCTCCTGACTTCTTTAAAAAGGAGATTAGCCAGCCATTGTGAAAGATACCGCTTGATCATCGAGACAAACAGCAGCACAATGGCCAGAACAAAATAATTCTGGAGAGGGTTGCCAAGAATAACCTGGTCGAGCATGTTGTTCATATTGCGCGAAATTACAATATTAGTATATTCTTCTGCTTCCCATATCAGTAATAACTATTACACCCGGTTGTTTTCCTTTTTCAAAACTGCCATACCGTTTGGTGATTCCCAATGCTTTGGCTCCATTCAGTGTCGCCCATTGCAGTATTTCCTCCAATGGAATTTCCGGAAAATGCGCGCGTATTGCCTGTATCTCTTCCCAGATAGACAACTGGTGATTAGACGCCAGGCTATCCGTACCCAGGGTAATCGTGCAGCCTTCACTACGCAACAATGAAATATCCGGCAGGCGCTTTTCTATATACAGGTTGGCCTGTGGGCACAGGCACCAGTAAGCATCAGGAGCATGCAGTTTTGTAAACTGTACATCTTCTTTTGTTGAGAAAGTATTGTGCACCAGAATCAGGGGCAAGTGCTTAAAATAAGGTAACCAGGCAGGTAAACTGGTACCCCCGGTCGGTACAAATGCAGATGCATCCATACCAAAGTGCTGGTAGAAATCCAGGAAAGCCCCTGTTTTATCCTTATATAATTGGTTTTCCGCCGCAGTCTCCTGGTTATGAATGGTGATAGGGGTATTATCTGGCATTAGAGACAGCAGGGAAAAAAGTGCCTTACTCACTGAATAGGGAGCATGTGGCACTACAGAACAGGTATGCATCTCATCGTTCAGCGCCCTGAACTGCTCCAAAACGGAAAGGCTGTAATCCAGCCTGCTCTGGGCTGCACCCGGTACAAACCCCATTGTCTCCACAAAAGAATGGTAATAAATAGGTGCTCCCTGTTTTTGGGTAAGGGTAGCTGTACCATTACAAATATCTCCGATGGCCGAAATTCCAGTTTCCCACATCGCTGTTGCCGCCATTTTCATAGCTGCCTCATCCTGCCCTCCCCTTTTTTCCATTACCTGTGTCAGGAAGGCAGGCAGCCCGGTTCCTTCCGGGATCACCCCTTTCATATGAGACAATTCCAGGTGACAATGGCTGTTCACAAAGCCCGGACTGAGTATGCCTTCCACGAATTGCACACCATCCCCGGCCAGTTCCTCAGGTACAATATCTACGACAGTACCGTCTCCGGAGAGGATCAGCACATTGTTTCCGGACAATATTTTCCGCCCGTCAAAGAGGGCTGTTCCTTTAAATTTTAGCTGTTGGGTCATAATTATCCTAAAGATGTTAATTTTGCCGGCAATTGATAAGTCGACCAATCACCGACCATTCAACAAAGATAATTATGATAGATAAACTAGAAGCGATCAAAGGCCGGTTTGAACAGGTCTCCCTTGCCCTTACCAACCCCGAAGTTGTGAGCGACAATAAGCAATTCAGCAAACTGAGCAAGGAGTACCGTCAGCTGGAAAAAATCGTGAAAGCCTACGATACTTACATCAAACTGCTGGATAGCATCGCCTTTAACAAGGAAGTACTTGAAGGTGGTGACGAAGAAATGAGGGAGCTGGCTAAGGAAGAAACCGAAGCACTGGCCAATCAGAAAACAGAGCAGGAGGAAATAATCCGCAACCTGCTGATTCCAAAAGACCCGCAGGATGAAAAGAATGCGATTCTTGAAATCCGTGGTGGTACCGGTGGTGACGAGGCAAGCCTCTTTGCCGGAGACCTGCTGCGTATGTACCTGCGTTTCTGTGAACTCAGGGGCTGGAGCACCAATATCCTGAGTGAAACCGCCGGATCAGTAGGTGGTTACAAGGAGGTGGTCGTAGAAATAAATGGTGATGATGTATATGGTACCCTGAAGTTCGAATCAGGTGTACACCGTGTACAACGTGTACCCGCAACAGAAACTTCCGGCCGTGTACACACTTCCGCTGCTACGGTAGCAATCCTGCCCGAAGCCGAAGAAGTGGATGTGGATGTAAGGGACGCGGATATCAAGATGGATACCTTCCGTTCATCAGGAGCGGGTGGTCAGCACGTAAACAAAACTGAGTCTGCAGTTCGCCTGACACACATCCCTACCGGTGTGGTAGTAGAATGCCAGGAAGGACGTAGCCAGCACTCTAACCGTGATATTGCGATGAAGATGCTGCGTACTCGTATCTACGAAGCTGCGGTACGTAAGCATGAAGAAGCGATTGCTTCACAGCGTAAGAGCCTTGTATCTACCGGCGACCGTTCTGCTAAGATCAGGACTTACAACTATCCACAGGGTAGAGTAACCGATCACCGTATTGGAATGACAGTGTATAACCTGGATGCGTTTACAAACGGTGAAATCGAAGAAATGTTGAAGGCCCTGGCGTTTGCTGAAAACGTAGAAAAAATGAAAATGGGTAGCTAAGCTACAGGTAGTAATAATTCAATGTGAAACGCTTTTGCCATTTCGGTGAAAGCGTTTCTTAGTACATCATAGCCCTTTGTCAGCCGGCTGCAAGCCTTAGCCCCTTTTGCCGAAGGCGAAAGTTAGAACAGTGGCTAATGATGGCAAATCATAAATATGAAACAATAGTGTTACATTTGTTTTTTCACTAATACCTATAGTCATGTTTGCCTTGATTTACCAAAATCTGGCAACATATTTGTCTCATATCTTTTAGTAATAAATATTCGTACAATGAAAAGAATCAATCCTATCGTAGCAGTAGTATTGTCTGCCACCATGTTATTTAGCTGTAGCACCTGGAATGGAATGAATAACACCCAAAAGGGCGCAGCCATTGGTGTAGGTGGTGGTGCAGCCACTGGTGCTGTGATCGGCAAAGCTGCAGGTAATACAGCACTGGGTGCAATTATCGGTGCCGCAGTAGGTGGTGGAGCCGGTGTATTGATCGGTAGAAAAATGGATAAACAGGCACAGGAAATCAAAACAACTGTACCAAATGCTACCGTAGAACGTGTAGGGGAAGGCATCAACGTAACCTTCAACTCAGGCGTACTCTTTGGTTTCGACAAATCTGACCTGACTGCTACCGCACAAACAAACATTCAATCACTGGCGCAGGTACTTAACAAATATCCTGACACCTATGTACGCGTAGAAGGTCATACAGATACAACAGGTACCGATGCTTACAACTATGCACTCTCCGAAAGACGTGCAACTGCAGTAGCAAACTACCTGAAAACACAGAACGTAGCTGCTAACCGTGTTCAAACATACTGGTATGGCTCTAAACAGCCTGTAGTACCAAATACAACAGATGCTAACAGGGCAAAGAACCGTCGTGTGGAATTCGCAATCTATGCGAACGACAAGATGAAGCAGGATGCGAAGAGCGAATCAGGACAATAATAAGATTTCCTTCATACACATATAATGAAAAAGGCCGTATCCATAGATACGGCCTTTTATGTTGAATTACTTTTTTAACCACCACTTTCGCACTAATAGGAAGGCAACAATCCCACACAGCGCCCCAATCGAATCAGCTAACACATCCATCATATCAAAACTACGCTCCACTGCCCAGTACTTTTGAATATACTCGATCATCAGGCCATAAAATGCTGCAATGAACCAAAACAAGCTCAGTGTCAGTACAGAAATATGTCCTTTACTTCTGTGGTAACCAATACACAACAGGAGCACAGTACAGCCAAACAAGCCCAGGTGCACGATCTTATCCATATGTATCTTCTCAAAAAAAGGATCTTTTGGAAGATCGCTTCCAGGTAAAGTACATAAGTATAATACCAGCAATATCCATAATATAGCAGGCCAATAGTATCTGATAATCCTCATCGCTGGCACTTCTGAATGTTTTTAAAGGTAATTTAATGACTCAATTTTAAAGCCGGTCGCAGGCCGGAATGACTTCCCCCTAAAAGATTTAAATTGAATCACAGATAATCTTAATAATCATAAAGGTATAAGGTTCCAAAGTCGTTCACAACTTTAGCTCCTTATACCTCTAGTTTTTAACCTTTTATTAAGGAATATACTTATTCGCCAACAAGTGCACCATAAGCCGCTGCATCCAGCAGGCCCGCTACATCTGCAGGGTTCTTAACTGTCATCTTGATCATCCAGCCATCGCCGTAAGGATCAGAGTTCACCAGCTCAGGTGAGCTGTCCAGTTCTTCATTAATTTCGTTTACAGTACCAGCTACTGGCAGGAACAGGTCAGACACAGTCTTTACTGCTTCTACAGTACCGAATACTTCTTCTGCATCCAGTGATTTACCAACGGTTGGAATGTCTACAAATACGATATCTCCAAGTTCACGCTGAGCGAATTCAGTGATACCGATAGTCGCTGTATTACCTTCCAGTAACACCCATTCGTGATCTTTGGTGTAACGCAGATTTGACGGAAAATTCATGGCAAGTTTGATTTTAAGGCGTAAAAGTAAGGAAAACCTAAAAGAACAAAAATTTCTTCACCACTCTTATCTTCATAGCCACATCTTCAAGTGGCCTGTCATTTCCATCAGTTTTCATTCCTGCAATCTTATCAATCACGTCCAGGCCTTCCACAACCTGTCCAAATACAGTGTAACTTTGATCCAGTTGTGGCGTACCACCATACTTCTTATAGTATTCCCGCTGATCAACAGGGATCTTCCTCCCTCCCAGTCTGCCCTTCTCTAACTTGTCCAGTTCCTCATCTGTCCACACTTTTCCCTGCACGATATAAAACT
Organism: Chitinophaga sancti; assembly: GCF_034424315.1. Classification (GTDB taxonomy): domain Bacteria; phylum Bacteroidota; class Bacteroidia; order Chitinophagales; family Chitinophagaceae; genus Chitinophaga; species Chitinophaga sancti. The sequence goes on along the minus strand of NZ_CP139972.1, from coordinate 5,176,991 downwards.
GACAACCTGAACTTGCTTTGGCAGGATTATTATCTCTGGCCGCAGCAAGCGCCCCTTTTTTGTGATACAGGTTCAGCTGAAACTCAGCCGGAATTGTGTAATTCACATCTCCGTTCCCCAGCATGGCTCCTTTGGCTGCATGCTTTGAATCAGGGTCGCCCCCCTGTATCATAAAGCCTTTGATCACCCTGTGAAATAACGTACTATCGTAAAAGTGATGTTTCGCCAGTTTGATAAAATTATCCCGGTGCTTTGGAGTCGTATTATACAGTTCAATCACCATTGTGCCATAAGGCGTAATGATCTTTACCTTACGGTTTTTAGCAGCCATAGTGGGTAGTGTGAGTATTAAACACACAAAGAGTAGCCATCGTTTCATGGGGGCATGATTATTTTAGAGTTGTTTGCGTAGCAGCCAGTCGGTATCTTCCTGTTGACCTAACTTGAAGATATGGCTGCCGAATTTTTCAAAGCCATTCTTTTCGTAGAACTGATAAGCTTTGGTATTGTACTCCCAAACCCCGAGCCAGATCGTTTTGATATTATGTTGCGCAGCTACTTCCAGCGCATAGTCCAGCAGGAACTGTCCGGCTTTCATACCCTGAAATGCTTTCAGTACATAGATCTTTTCAAGCTCCATCACGGGAGCCGGATCCAGGGGATCGTGGTGATCCGGTTGCTTGTGTAAGTTGAGTTTCAAAAAACCTGCGGGGGAAGTGCCTTCATACAGAATGTAGTATAAACAGCCAGGGGCCGACATTTCAGCGGTCAGCGCTTTCCTGGATTTCTTCTCTTCCATAAAAGTATTGAAGTCCGCCGGGTTGTATTGATGAACAAATGTTTCAGTAAACGTCCGCTGCTCAAGCATCACCAGCAGATCCATCAACTCAGTAGAAACGGGCACAACGTGTAATGATGTATCCATAGCCAGGGTGTGTAATTTATATCAGGAGGGGGTTTTATCGTCCCTCCTGATCGTCAAAATATGCAATAATATGCTCCTGCAAAAATCTTTCCTGTTCCGGCATACTCATTTTGGGTACAGGCTGTGCTTCTTTAAAATGAGGCCAGCCATCCTTGTCGTATCCTTCCAGCTCAAAATAACCACTTTGGCTCAGTAAAGTACATGTTGCCACATGCATCAGGTCCTGTTTCTGCTCCTTTGTCCACTTCTTTTTCATGTTCCCCAGTTCCTGTGCACCTATTAAAAAGAGAATAGCCTCCATGTTAGGGGTTTTCCCGAATCGTTCCGTAAACATATCCAGCACCCTTTTCCATTGCTGCTCAAATTCCTCTGCCATTTTATAATTATTTAATTATGAACCTTCTATCCCTGCAAATGTACGTTATAAAAAAAGATGATATAAATATGCGGGGGCTTTATTAATTTGGGGGGCTCATACGTTATTTATAATGCAAGGATTACAGATTAATAAATGCATGTATCTGAGAACCATATCGTAATTTGGAAATTGTAATTTGTAATCCTATTCTTAACAGCATTTTAACGGCCATATCAGCTTATCTGACAGTGTTTTCCTGGCAGAAAGTTTTACTTTAGCAAACTTGTAAATAATAAATAAGCATGGAGAATACTTCGTATGATATCCGTCAACTAAATGAAAAAATCCACGAGGCCAGCGCATTTGTAGACCTGCTGAACCTCGAGCTGGGCAAAGTCATTGTAGGGCAGCGTTACATGGTAGAGAGATTATTGATAGGGCTGCTGGCACAAGGCCACGTATTGTTGGAAGGTGTACCCGGTCTGGCAAAAACCTTGTCCATCAAATCCCTCTCTTCTGCCATTAACGGTAAATTCAGCCGTATCCAGTTTACTCCGGACCTGCTGCCTGCAGACGTGATCGGTACTATGATATACAACCAGCAAAAGAACGAATTTGTAGTAAGACGTGGTCCTATCTTCGCCAACTTTATCCTGGCGGATGAAATTAACCGTGCCCCTGCAAAGGTGCAGAGTGCCCTGCTGGAAGCCATGCAGGAAAAACAGATCACCATCGGTGATACTACCTTCAAACTGGAAGAACCTTTCCTGGTACTGGCTACCCAGAACCCAATCGAGCAGGAAGGTACTTACACCCTGCCTGAAGCACAGGTTGACCGTTTCATGCTCAAAGTGGTGATCGGCTATCCTACCAGGGAAGAAGAACGCCTGATCATCCGTCAGAATCTGAATCCTCAGCCTTCTCAGAAGATCAATCCCATCATTCAGCCTGCCGACATCATGAAGGCTCGTGACCTGGTGCGCGAAGTGTATATGGATGAGAAGATCGAACGTTATATCCTCGATATCGTATTCGCTACCCGTAACCCGGAAGAATATAAACTGCAGAAACTGAAGCCACTCATCGCTTATGGCGGTTCTCCGAGAGCGAGCATCAACCTGGCAATGGCTGCAAAAGCTTATGCCTTTATGAAACGCCGCGGGTATGTAATCCCTGAAGACGTTCGCAGCATCTGCTTTGACGTAATGCGTCACCGTGTAGGCCTCACCTACGAAGCGGAAGCCGAAAACGTGACCAGCGAAAACATCCTGAGCGAAATTCTGAATGCTGTAGAAGTACCTTAATCGGCCCCCTCTGTAGCAAACAGTTTTGTTAAAAGTTAATGTACAACCGGTGGATACTGCAGAAATACTTAAGAAGGTCAGGCAGATAGAGATCAAAACCAAAGGTCTCTCCAATCACATCTTTGCGGGCGAATATCACAGCGCCTTCAAAGGCCGTGGTATGTCTTTCAGTGAAGTGCGCGATTACCAGGTGGGAGACGATGTGCGGGCAATCGACTGGAACGTGACGGCCCGTTTAAATCATCCCTTCATCAAGGTATTCGAAGAAGAACGTGAGCTCACCGTAATGCTGCTCGTAGATGTGAGCGAAAGCTCCCTCTTCGGTACCGTACGGCAGAACAAGCGGAGTATGATGACGGAACTCTGCGCTGTACTGGCCTTTTCCGCTATCAAGAATAATGATAAAGTGGGGGTGATCTTCTTCAGCGACGGTATGGAAAAATATATCCCGCCTAAGAAAGGTAAATCCCATATCCTGTTCATCATTCGCGAACTGCTGTCCTTTACGCCTACCCGCAAAGGCACTAATATCAGGGAAACACTGCGTTTCTTTAACAATGCTACGAAGAAAAAGAGCATTGTGTTCATGCTGAGCGACTTCCTGACAGGCGACTACCAGGATGCGCTGAACATTGCCGCCAAACGCCACGATGTGGTAGGTGTGCACGTGTACGATCAGCGTGACAAAGAACTGCCACCGGTAGGACTGATACAGATGCAGGATTCTGAAACCGGTGCACGCCAGTGGGTGGATGCTTCTGACAAACAGGTGCAGCAGTATTATACCCAATCGTTTCAGCAGCACGTACAGTATTGCCGCAATTCCTTCAAGAAGAGCGGTGCAGACCTGATCAGCATCCGTACGGATGAAGATTACGTAAAGGCCTTACGGGGCTTCTTTACAAACAGGTGATAGTTTAAAGATGAGCAAATTAACATGGGTAAACAGATCATAGTTAAAACACTTATTTTATTTGCAATGCTGGGTACTGGGCTTGCGTCGCAGGCCCAGGTGCAGGTGAGCGCCCGTACAGATACCAACAGGATCCGTATAGGTGAGCAGGTAAAACTTATATTGTCTGCCACTGTACCTGATAAAGGTGCTGGCAACGTAGTATTCCCCCAGTTACCCGATTCCTTTACCCACTGGGAAGTAGTGAGCCGTACCGGTTTCGATACCTCTGCTGCCAATGGCAACAAAGTATTTCAACAAACCCTTGTGCTCACAAGCTTCGACAGCGGTAGCTGGAACCTCCCTGCCTTAAAATTTGATGTGATCAGTAATGGTGCAGTTGCTGATTCTGCCTTCACCGATTCCCTGCTCGTAGATGTAGGAACCGTTGCGGTAGATACTACCAAAGCATTCAAACCTATTAAAGCTGTACGTTCAGTGCCCTGGAGTTTCTGGGATTACTGGCTGTATTTTGCAATTGGTATCAGCGGCATCATCATAGGCATCGGATTGTTTGTTTATTTCCGCAGCCGTCCTAAGAAGGTAGTGGTGAAACCTACAGCTCCTGCTGTTCCGCCTTACGAGGTAGCATTACTGGCACTGAGACAACTGAAAGAGGAAAAACTGTGGCAGCAGGGAGATGTGAAGCAGTATTATACCCGCATCACAGACATTCTGCGTGCTTACTTTGAACAGCAATTCAATATCCCTGCGCTGGAGCAAACCAGTGAGGAACTGTTACAGCATATCAAGCCGGTAACGATTCTGAACCAGCAGCGTGACAGGTTGAGAGACCTGCTGACGATAGCTGACCTGGCTAAATTTGCGAAACTGACGCCTACTCCTGAAGAGCATGAGCGGGCACTGTCACAGGCATTTGAAATTGTGGAGTGGACAAAGCCGGCAGTGGAGAAAGCGAAAGAAGGGAATGATGCCGGGAAAACAGAAGGTGCTGGCAGCTAAGGATGTTGGTATTAACGGAAAATGTTAGCAAGGAAAGAAACTAGTGAAAGAGTTAGCGAAATTGTTGACAAATAGTTGAATCCGTGAAAGTGACGCTCGCAAAAACTAACCGGGCAGGCAAAAACTTGAACCAGGAAATTATTTTAGATACATGGATTTTTCAGTCTGGAAAAATATTGAATTTGCCCATCCTGCCTACTTTGGCCTGTTGGTACTGGTGCCGGTAATGATTTACTGGCATTATGCAAAGCAGCAAAGGAAACAGGTGGCTATGGATATGTCTTCCCTTCAGGGATTGAAGGGATTACCGGTATCCTGGAAAGTGCGGTTCCGCCCTCTCCTGCTTATCCTGCGCCTGCTGGCGTTCAGTGCGCTGGTCGTAGCGCTGGCAAGACCTCAGACCAACAACACATCTGAAAGCATAGACAGTGAAGGGATCGACATTGTAATGGGAATAGACATCTCAGGTAGTATGCTGGCAGAAGACCTGCAACCTAACCGCCTGGAAGCTGCCAAAAAAGTGGCAAACGACTTTGTGGATCGCCGTATCAGTGACCGTATTGGCCTGGTGATCTTCTCGGGAGAGAGCTTTACACAATGTCCGATCACTACAGACCACGCTGTGTTGAAAAACCAGATTGCCGGTATCAAGAGTGGTATGCTGCAGGATGGTACAGCAATCGGGATGGGGCTGGCAACAGCAGTAGATCGTCTCCGTAATTCCAAAGCGAAAAGTAAGGTGATCATCCTCCTGACAGATGGTGTGAACAACGTAGGGTTGATAGACCCGCTGACCGCTCTTGAAATTGCCAAAGCATTCAAAACCAGGGTATACACAGTTGGTGTGGGTACCATCGGAAAGGCGCCTTTCCCGATGACCATGCCGGATGGTAGTATCCAGATGGCGATGCAGGATGTGCAGCTGGATGAACCGCTGATGAAGAAGATCTCTACAGAAACAGGCGGTAAATACTTCAGAGCTACCAACAACAGAGATCTGGAAAATATTTACGGAGAGATCGACAAGCTGGAAAAAACAAAGGTAGAGATCACCTCCTACAAGCGATTTGCAGAACATTTCTTCCCATTTGCCATGCTGGCCCTGGTCTGCATACTGCTGGAAGTAGTGCTTCGCTATACCGTTTTCCGGAGCCTGCCATAAAATTATTTATAACAGCTGCCGCCTTAGCAGCAACTGTTATCACTCAAAAAACTCGCAGCTGCCAAAGGTAGATGCGAGTTTTTTGTATTTTTACACCCACTTAATTTAAAACAACACATTTGCAGGCACTAATCTACAGATCCACCGGCAGCTGGTACACCGTAAAAACTACTACCACCGGCGAAATATTCCAGGCACGCATCAAAGGCGTACTGAAGCTGGATGAGGACATCACCTCTACCAATCCTATAGCCGTAGGCGATATTGTAGACATCGTTCCTGAAGAGGGCGATGCCAATGCAAAAAATGCGATGATCACTGACATCGAACAGCGACGCAACTACATCGTCCGCAGCTCCCCGCATAAGAAAGGAAATGCAAAACACATAGTAGCCGCCAATATGGATCAGGCCATGCTCATCTGCACCGTAAAAGAACCCAGAACCTCCAATGGCTTCATGGACCGTTTCCTGGTCACAGCTGCTGCCTACCACATTCCCGTAGTCCTGGTGTTCAACAAAAAGGATATCTACAAAGAGAAAGAAATAGACCGGTTTGCTGAATTAGCCGCCCTGTACGAAGATATTGGCTATACCGTAAAACTGGTATCTGCCGCTACCGGCGATGGTGTGGATGAACTGGAAGCGATGATGAAGGATAAAACCACCCTCATGTCCGGGCATTCCGGCGTAGGAAAATCTTCGCTGATCAATCGATTATTACCAGGCCTGGAACTCCGTACAAAAGCTGTGAGTGGTTGGAGTGGTAAAGGTTTGCACACGACTACCTATGCGGAAATGTATGACCTGCCAATCGGTGGAAAACTGATAGATACGCCAGGCGTCAGGGAATTTGGGATAGTGGATATAGACAAGCCGGAGCTGTCACATTATTTTCTCGAAATGCAGCCATATCTTTCACAGTGCCAGTTTAATAACTGTTTGCATATCAATGAACCCGGTTGTGCGGTGAAAGCTGCGGTAGAGGCTGGGGAAATAGATATGGAAAGGTATGTGAGTTATGCGACGATATTGGAATCAATAAAGGAGGAGGAGTATTAATGCCTGTTCTTCTTATGATGCTTCCCCTGCATCTCATCCAATATCTTCTCCGCCCCCCAGTTACTCCTCGGTTGCGGACACCCCGTCTTCCTCGTCCTACAGGAACTCAATCCCACCAGGCCAATCACGAACATGCAAATTAAGAATGTACGTATCATTAGAATACCCGGTTAGACATTTGTTTAGAAGAATGCTTATTCTGCTTAATATTCCTATTAGAATAATAATTGCTGCTTGGACAGCCTTTTTGCTCTGATTGACAGCTGATAGCCAGGATGCTACCCAGCACAAGGAGTAATATTAATTTCTGCATAGGGTAAGGATATTAAATGCAAGATAATCAAAATATGTCACTTATATGTTATGCATTTACGGGGCAGCGGGGCATAGATATTCACGAGGTTGTATCAAGAGTAATTCCCGGATTTAACTCAGAGAATTTGTGTTCAGGAAATTCCCTATGTCATCAAATTACTTTTGATATAACCTCGCTATAAAAAATCAACAAACAGCGTTATTTCCCTTCTTCCGGCAGATCCTTGAACCAGCTGGAATACAGGATATAATTATTCGCAATCCTGTTGATCTCGCCGCCAATCAATGACTCACTGATATTCTTTACTTTCTTTGCAGGCACACCCGCATAAATGGCTCCTGCTTCAACCTGTGTATTTTCCAGCACCACAGCGCCTGCAGCGATGATGGTATTACTGCCAATGTGTACATTATCCATCACAATAGCCCCCATCCCAATCAGCACATTATCTTCGACCGTACATCCATGTACAATCGCATTATGGCCAATGGACACGTTATTTCCAACAATCGTTTTTGTCTTCTCGTAAGTGGCGTGAATGCAGGCACCGTCCTGTACATTTACCTTGTTTCCTAAACGGATGCTGTTTACATCTCCCCTGATCACAGCATTGAACCAGACGCTACACTCATCCCCCATGATCACATCACCTACGATCGTTGCGTTTGGGGCTATAAAACAGTCCTTTCCCATTTCAGGCATTACTCCTTTTACCGGCAGAATGTATGGCATTTACTTAAGTTTTGCCGGCAAATTAGCACTTACAATTGATTTAAATAATGCTGCGGATCAGGTAACCAAATCGTGAGTTGCTCTTTATGCTAAAAAAGATCGTCACTATACGTCCTTAAGCGAACTTAATTGGCCGTACAATTACTGGTTTAAATTAAACTACAACACTATCAATACACTTATAAATACGCAGGGGCATATCATTTTCGTATTTTTGCGGGCAAATGAATATGCGGGCAAATGAATAACAGGCAACTTTTTTTAAGACACGTAGCGCAGTTATCAGACGCGCCATTAGGAATTGAAATGGTGAAGGCATCAGGCATGTACATGTGGGATGTGGACGGAAATAAATTACTGGACCTGATAGCCGGAATTAGTGTATGTAATGTAGGCCATTGCCATCCGGCAGTAGTAAAGGCCATACAGGATCAGGCAGCCACCTATATGCACCTGTTGGTATATGGGGAGCTGGTGCAGTCGCCCCAGGTAGCATTTGCTACCCTGCTCACGCAGCATCTACCTTCTTCATTAGATAGTGTATACTTTACCAATTCAGGCTCCGAAGCAGTAGAGGGGGCCATGAAACTCGCAAAGCGGGCTACGGGCAGAACAGAAATTATCGCCTTTGAGAATAGCTACCATGGTTCTACACAGGGCGCTATGAGTATCATGGGAGATGAAGAATGGCGAAATGCGTACCGCCCCTTATTACCCGATATCCGGCATTTGAAATACAACACCAGGGAAGCCATAGATCGCATCACGGAAAGAACAGCCTGCGTAATCGCAGAAACAGTGCAGGCAGAAGCCGGGGTAATCGTTCCATCGCAGGAATGGATGAAGGCCCTGCGCGAAAAATGTACCCAAACCGGCACCTTGCTGGTGCTGGATGAAATACAGTGTGGACTCGGCAGGAATGGCTCCCTCTTTGGTTTTGAGCAGTTCGGTATTGTGCCTGACATCCTCTTATTAGGTAAAGCTTTGGGTGGCGGAATGCCAATGGGGGCTTTCATCGCTAACAGGGAAATTATGTGGACCCTCACCAATAATCCTGTATTGGGACACATGACCACCTTCGGTGGCCACCCGGTGATCTGTGCTGCTGGTATGGCGGGTTTCAAAGTCCTGCTCGAAGAAAAACTGACAGACACCGTGAAAGCAAAAGAGGCCCTCTTTAAAGAATATCTTGTACACCCTGGCATCAAAGCCATCCGTTCACAAGGCCTCATGATAGCCGTAGAACTGGAAAGCTTCGCTACGAACAAAAAAGTCATCGATGCCTGCATAGAAAAAGGTGTCATGACCGATTGGTTCCTCTTCGCTCCGCAATGCCTGCGCATCGCGCCTCCCCTCATCATCACAGCAGACGAAATCAAATTCGCCTGCAATACCATACTTGAGGTTTTAGATTCAATCGCCTGAGTGTCAACAGGGGTTTTGAATACGCTGGTCTGAGCCAGCGTATTCAAAACCCCTGCCGGCCCTGCGGAAAATCACGAAGCGATTTTCCGCAGGGCCAACTTTTTAAATCAAACACCAATAAAAATATTTTGTAATTCCCCACGAAACACTAACTTTGAATTACAAAGTACTTTAGTATGACCGATGAGCAACACCTAAACACCCTAAGTGATATCAAGCGAATCATGGATCGCAGCAGCCGCTTCCTCTCTCTCAGCGGCTTAAGCGGTGTATGCGCTGGCATCTCCGGCCTCATAGGTGCTGCCTTTGCCTACATCTGGATCAGTGACTACTACATCCGCTGGGAAACCTCCGGTATCTTTAACCGGCAGGATTTCAACATACTAAAAATAAAACTCACCATCCTCGGCATCATCGTTATGGGCATTGCCCTCGCTGGCGGTACCTACTTCACCTGGCGCAAAGCCAGGAAAAACGGTCTCCCCATCTGGGATAAAACCTCCCGCAACGTTCTCTATAGTGGGCTTATCCCCATGGTAGCCGGCGCTGCCTTCATCGCCGGGTTGGTCTACAATAATCTTGAAATACTCGTGGCGCCTGTCTGCCTCCTCTTTTACGGACTGGCACTGGTCAACGCCAGCAAGTACACATTCAGGGATATCAGATACTTCGGGATCATTCAAATCATACTGGGGATAATCAATGTTTTCTATTTGCACCGCGGGCTGTATTTTTGGGCCTTCGGATTTGGTGTATTACACATTGTATACGGTGTGATGATGTGGTGGAAGTATGAACGCAATGGTAACTCAGAAGACTAATCATCTCCTGTTATTGCTTTAATTATTGAACTTTTTAGAACCTGGTAAGTAGTGGCCATAAACAATCCCATAGGTAATCTGAATAAAATCTTCGACAGCAGGATCCGTCTTGGTGTCATGAGCATACTTATGGTCAATGAAGAAGTCAGTTTCAACGATCTCAAACAGATGCTGGAACTCACCGATGGTAACCTGGCCTCGCACCTGAACACACTCGAGGAAAACGCTTTCCTCAAAGTGCACAAAGGATTCATTGGCCGCAAAACAAATACAACTTATCAAATCACCAAAGCAGGTGAAAAAGCCTTCAAAGGCCACCTCGCTGCTCTTGAAAGCATGATTCGCTCTATCGAATAAATTTTTTTTATCCCTATACTTTGAAATACAAAGCACTTTAAAAGAATATCATCATGGAACATCAACATCTTGCAAATGCAGGACAGGAGAACTATACTCCTGCCCCAGGGGAAGACTTTTCCAAAGAAAACCCTTCCTTTATGAAACGATACGCTTATGCCATCAAAGCGGTCATCATCGGCGTCCTCGTACTCCTGCTCCTTATTCCCACTGCTATGATTATGGGCCTGATCTCAGAAAGAGAACAACGCAGTAATGAAGCAACTGCCGAAATCAGCAGCAAATGGGGCGATGCGCAAACCCTCACCGGTCCTATTATCATCATTCCCTATGTTGATACCCCCGGTCATCGTGCCTACGCACTCTTCCTGCCCGATAAACTGAACGTGAATGGAGAACTGTTGCCCGAAATGCGCCACCGCGGCATCTATGAAACCGTTGTATACAGCTCACATCTCCAGATCAGCGGCAACTTTGCCCCGCTCGTCACAGATATTCCTGATGATAAATTACTGGTCAATGAAGCTGTGATTGCCGTTGGCCTCAGCGATATGAGAGGGATCAGTAACCAACCCAATATGCAGTTCAATGGCAAAGACTATCTCTTCTCCCCTGGCGTAACCATCCAGAGTGTTTTCAACAATGGTATGCAAACACGGATCCCATTAACGAAAACAGATAGCGGCTGGATGGCAGGTAGTTTTTCTATTAACCTTGATCTCCGTGGTTCCGGGCAAATGCATTTCTCCCCTGTCGGTAAAACCACCCAGGTCAATATTAATTCCAACTGGCCCAATCCCCAGTTCGATGGCCAGTTCCTGCCTGTGAAATCCGATATTACATCCAGGGGCTTTACCGCTGCCTGGCAGGTTTCTCACCTGAACCGCAACTTCCCCCAGACAATGACCACAAAAGATGAAGTAAACCTGCGTAACTATGATTTTGGGATCAAATTATTCCTGCCAGTCGATGGCTATCAACAATCTACCCGCGCAGTAAAATATGCTATCCTCATCATCGGCCTTTCATTCCTTGTTTTCTATTTTATTGAATTACTCAAGCGCCTGTATGTTCACCCCTTACAATATATACTCATTGGGTTTGCCCTTGTACTCTTCTATACCTTATTAATCGCCCTTGCAGAACAACTGAATTTTGGTCTTGCTTACCTGGTAGCGAGTGGTATGACCATTGTGCTTGTCACCGCATATACCGCAGGTATCTTTGGCAATTTCCGTGTGGGAGCTGGGATTGGTGGCGTATTAGTTGCATTATATGGGGCTATTTATGTCATTCTCCGTGCAGAAGACCTGTCTTTGCTCATGGGTAGCCTGGGATTATTCATTATACTCGCCATTGTAATGTACTTTAGCCGTAAGATCAAATGGAAAGAGTTGAAGGGTCAGATATAAGATTGCTTTAAACATATGAGTTATCTCAAAAAACGACTGCGCAGTTTTGGTTTTGCATTTGCTGGTATCATCGCCTTTGTACGTTCTGAACCACATGCCCTGCTGCATTTTATTGCGACGATCATCGTCGTGGCCGCTGGCTGCTATTATCATGTCACTGCCATGCAATGGATCGCCCTGCTGATAGTAATGGGGATTGTCTGGATCACTGAAATGCTGAATACGGTCCTGGAGAAAGTGATGGATCATGTAGCTCCCGGTTATCATCCCCGTGTGAAATGGATAAAGGATGTGGCGGCAGGTGCAGTACTGATTGCTGCCATCATCGCTTTCGTGGTTGGGTTAATTATCTTCATTCCATTAATATTCTAAGGCAGCCACTGGCCTGGGCCTAAATAAAAACGCTTTTGCCGAAGGCAAAAGCGTTTTTATTTGCAATATTATCAGTAAGATTAGAAGTCAACCCCCATACCGAAGTACCAGATCGGCTTCCCTCTAAAGAACCCAACAGCCGGCCATCCTGCATCTATCCTCAGGAAATACCCCGCAATCGTCGTTCTCGCACCAAATCCATATCCAGCCACAAACGGCCCCAGGAAACCATCCTTCACCTTCACCGTCACTGTTCCATCACTACCATTATAATAAGTATAATTCGCATCCTTAAAGCTCAGCTTACCATTCCACGCCGTTCCAATGTCAATAAACTGTACCAGTTGGAAATTCCTTAACAAAGCGGAGTTAATCGGCCTTTGCAGGAATGTCGCAAACACTGGCAAACGCAACTCGGAGTTAAACACCATCACATTATTACCATTCCTGGCATTCTGCTTATAACCACGCAGCGGTGTCGCCAGTGTCTGGTATGCATAACTTGCATTTGTTGCTACCGGCGTCAGTGTATTGATCTTAGGGATCAGCCAGTTGTCAGTACCACCTAAATAATACAGCAGCTTTCTGTCACCCCATGATAAGTCAGCAGAGAAACGGGTGGCCCAGATAAAATTGCGGTAGATAGACTCATAGTGACGGGCATCGATCCCCATGTTATATGTAAACCTGCCCTTGCTGGCAGGATCAGAAACATTGAATGCCTTATTCACATTACCCGCAATTTTTGATATTGCCTCACCATAGATCTTATACCTTGTACCATGCCAGATGTTCACGGCAGGATTAATGGTATTATCATATACATATTCCAGGCGGGTCAGCACATTTTTATCTACGTAGTTAGGTTCTACCAGTGAGTTTTCTTCAGAGGCCGCAATCACAAATTTATCTACACGATACGCTACCTGCAGGCGAATGCTTCTCGCTTCGTCAAACGGATATTTGATCTCTCCCTGCCACATGTTCGTTTTCAGTTTCGCAGGGAACTCAAGTAAGACCGTACCTGTACTATTCGTACCAATGCCGGTATATTTCGTCACCTTACGGTAGTAAGTGAATTTATAGTCAAAACGTTTTTTCAGATAAGAAGCAGAAAGGAAGTACTCAGTACCATCCAGTGAAGATGGGAAACGGAAACCACCGTTGATCTTGATATCTTCCATCAGGTCACTCACACCCAGGCGGATCATACCATTCAGCGGATCTGTCAATTGAATCGGACCGCTGGGCTGACCGGTAAAGGTCTGATACTTGTTCACCAGGATCGAGTTATCCAGTTGCAGGATGAGGTAATCAGAAGCAAATTTCCATTTATAAGGCAGCAGCTTGGCTTTCTTCAGCAATGGCTCAACCGGTATTTTTATCGGTGTACCATTGCCAGATACATCAGCCATTGAGTTGTTACCCGCAGGGGTATTGACGCTTGTATCCTTTGGATCATTAGCGAATTCACTCTGGAAGAAGTCATTATGCTTCACTGTATCCTTCTTAGGCGCCTGCTGATAAGTAGGCAGGCCTAATTTAATACTATCCTGGTGCATCACATAAGCACGGTAAGCGGTAGGGCGATCGCTCACATTACGCTTTTTCAGTGAGATGGTATCCACTTTCAGCTTTTGCAGGATCTTATAGCCATACTGCTGGATCACCTGGGATACCTCGCTCTGATCGCCGGCACCTCTTGTTTCCTTAATACCATAAGAATAGTTGCTCAGTGGGAAAGTATAAGTAGAGTCTTTGGTAATAGATACTGCCATCACGCTATCAGGTGCATTGGTTCCATATTCCTGCAGGGCAGAATCCAGTTCCAGCGGATCAGGATTGTGCAGGATCTCATTACCTACAAAGAAGAGAGAGTCAACGCCTGCTCTTTCTGTCCTGAAGAAACCGGCATAACGGTTACGGATACCGTTAGCGTCAGATACAAAGGTAAAGTGCGTGGTATTATATTGAAGCGGGTTGCGTGCATCCCCGTATTTCATGTTAGAAAGCTGGGTGATCTGCTTGTCCGCACTCTTGTTCCAGTTGTCTACCAGGAAGATGTTGTAGTGTCCGGCTGGCAGGGTAGTATCCCCACCTTTAGCAGCAGGCGAAGGCCTGTTAGAAGAGAAGATGATACCGCTCTTACCAGGGAAGGCCACGAAAGACGGATCCAGGTCATCATACACATCATTGGTGATTTGCTCGATGGTATTCTTGGCAATGCTGTATACGTAGATATCGGTATGACCATTCTTCACTGCAGAGAGTAAAAGGGAGTTGTCGAATTCGAAGAAATACTTCATATCGATCACCCTGTCAAATTTATTCAGGTCATACTTCATTCTTGTTTTGGTGATCATGTCATATACCATCAGTTTGGTCATCCCTTCTGATTCGTATACGATAGCGAGGCGGTTACCTTTCTGGTTCCATGCCAGCAGCGGGTAGTTAGGGTCCATTTGGTTCGACATCATACGCACCCCGTTTTTCAGCAGGGTAGTAGGATTATCTTCGCCTGTCTGCAGCTGTACCTTGTAGAAACCCTTGGTATATGAAATGACAGCAAAACTGGCATTTTTAGGATTGGCCTGGAAACGGAAGTAATCGGTCCTACCCAGCTCTTTCACGGCAATGGTACGGCCTTTGGTCGATTGCCGGCGACGGCGGTTGTCATCCTGAAAACGCTTGGTATTATATGCGAAGAAGTCTTTCAGGGCAGCTTTGGGTTTGGTATTCAGTACCTGCTCAAAACCTCTTTTCAGACCTCTGTTGATTCGGGAGATATACATCAGGTAAGGAACAGCATCTTTACCATATTTACTTTCTACATAGTACCAGAACGCGTGGCCTGCCAGCAAGGGGTTGTCGTAAGCAAACTGGTAGAAATCTTTATACTTGTTAGACTGGATGGCATCCTTGAGCTGATCATCGAGGGTCGTATTCCAGTCTTCCGCAGCATATGCAATAAATCCATCTGTGTACCACTTTGGAAAGTCGATCAATACCGCGTTGCCTGCGAACTCCCCGATATCTTCTCCGAACAGGAGATTTTCGAGCATTACACGGGCAATACCCTGACGAATTAGGGTACGCAGGTGTTCATGATTACCATCAAAATATACAATCAGCTTATTACCCACCAGCTTGGTAACACCACCAGTGTTTTGCCAGTCTACGCCAATGCCTATATTGGATTGTTTCATCTCCCCGAAGGAGTTGTAAACAACGATATTCACCTTCTGACGAAAAGTGAACTCCATAAACTCTTCCAGCTGGGGTAATTCCTTTTCTGCAACCTGAGCGACGTATTTTCCCAACTCAAGACCGTTTTGGCTGAAATAAGTATTGAAATGGCTGGTTTGATAATAACGCCATTTAAAATTCTTATGCTGTATGCGGTTTTGTCCAAATTCCACGCTATTCGTCTGCGCCATGAGG
Source organism: Chitinophaga sancti (assembly GCF_034424315.1). GTDB lineage: Bacteria > Bacteroidota > Bacteroidia > Chitinophagales > Chitinophagaceae > Chitinophaga > Chitinophaga sancti. The sequence goes on along the minus strand of NZ_CP139972.1, from coordinate 5,161,390 downwards.
AGAAACGGGCCAAGTAATAGGGTACCGGTAAATAATAACCTGGTAATAAGTCTGTTCATACAGAAAGTATTGATAATATTGCGTTCTTAATTAAAAGTAACAAAAATCGGTAACAATGCTTGAAATCAAACATTTCACCTTTAATCCGTTTCAGGAAAATACCTATTTGCTCTTAAACGAAAAAAAGGAATGTATAATTATAGACCCGGGCTGTTATTTTGAGTCGGAACGGAAAGAATTATTATCATATATCGAAAAAGAGGGATTAAAAGTTACCCGGCTGCTAAATACGCATTGTCACCTGGATCATATTTTTGGTAACAAACTCGTAGCAGATACATACAGTGTAGGCCTGGAGATCCACCAGCTGGATGCAATGGTGCTGGAGCGTTCACCGGAACTGGGGCAGATGTATGGTGTGCCGTTTGAGGCATCTCCCGCCCCTGTTCGTTTTATGGAAGATGGCGAAAAAATACAGTTTGGGGATAATGAGCTGGAAGTGCTGTTGACGCCTGGACATTCTCCCGGAAGCGTATGTTTTTACTGTGCGAAGCAGCAGTTTGTGATTGGAGGTGATGTGCTCTTTTTCCAGAGCATAGGCCGTACAGACCTGCCTGGTGGTGATCATCAAACATTACTTAACAGCATAGAGACAAAATTGTTCGTATTGCCGGATGAAGTGAGCGTTTGGCCCGGCCATGGAAAAGAGACGACAATCGGTTACGAAAAGCAACATAACCCGTTCTTATAAAATCGCTGGGATTTCAGGAAAAGCAGGGCCTTTCCTGAAATCCCAGCGCGCAAAAGAAATGGCCAGTGCGGAGCACTGGCCATTTCTTTATGCTTATAATTTCGCAATATACTTCCCTACCACCGGCAACCTTCCAAACTCCCTCTTTTCCATCTTCAGCAAGAACCATACATACCCCAGGAACAACACTGTCGCTACCAGCAAATTCCCCGGCTTTGCCGCATACACATCACCCGGAGACAAAATTGTCCTGTTCAGCAGATCAAACAGGTAATACACCAATACCGCACTTCCTATATAAGTAATAATCTTCGGCAGATGATAAGGAACCGGATAATGCTTCTGCCCCCACACATAACAGATCGCCATCTGGATAAAGTAACACACCATTGTCGCCAGCGCCGCACCAAAATACCCGAAGATCGGTATCCACCACCAGTTAAAGAAGAACGTTACCGCCGCCGTAATAAGGGTAATCATCGCCCCGCTCTTCGTCTTATCTGTCAACTTAAACCAGATCGTCAGGTTATAATAAATTCCCAGGAACATATTGCCCAGCAACAACACCGGTACAATCTTCATCCCCGGATAATACACCGGTCTACGCAGGAAGATCTTCCATATATTCAGATAAAGGCTCACGAATAAGAACATAAAACACAACAGGATCACAAACAATTTCATAATCCTCGCATACATCTTCTGTGGATCCTTCCCCTCTGCCTGCTTAAAAAAGAAAGGCTCTGCACCTAACTTGAAAGCTTGTATGAACATCGTGATCAGGATAGCCAGTTTATAATTCGCCGCATAAATCCCGATCAGCTCCTTCTTCAATTCCATATTATGCCCCGGCAGGTACTCCGGCAGGAACCAGGCCCTGTCAAAAGTCTCATTCACCATCCCGGCCATCCCAAAGATGACCAGTGGCAGCGAGTAATTGAGTATTTTCTTCCAGAGACTAAAATCAAAATCAAACTTTATCTTCAACAGCTGTGGCAGGAATAGCAATAAGGTAACCCCACTGCCCAGCATATTGCTCAGGTAAATGAAACTGAGCTGATTGCCGCTATTCACCATGCCCGGAGAAAATTTAGGCAGCACAACCAGGAAGAAAATATTAAATAAAATAGTGGTCAGTATACCCGACAGGCGGATCATGGCATATTTGACAGGCCTGTTCTCCAGTCGCAACTGTGCAAAAGGAATCGCCGTGATCGCATCAAAGGCCATAATCAGCACCACCCATGTATAAGCCATGGGATGTCCTTTCAGGCCCCCCAGGGTACCCAGGTAGGAATTGATGACCGTTCCCCGTAGCAATAACAACAGTATGGTAAAACTAAGCGTGGTAAAAACCAGGGATAACATAGAGGTGCTTAAAACCTGCTGCCTGTTCTCCTGTTTCGCAAAACGGAAGAAGGCCGTCTCCATCCCATACGTGAGAATAATGTTCATGAACGGGATATAGGCATAAACTGTAGACATTTCCCCATAGGTAGCCTGGGTCATTACCTCCAGGTAGAGGGGGGTCAGAAAGTAAGTCAGCAATTTGCTTGCGATGTTACTAAAGCCGTAATAGATGGTCTGTCCTGCCAGTGATTTAATACTACTCAATGCCCTGTATTTTTACCAAAATTAATTATTCCAGCCCTTTCCGGCGAAGCTGTTTTTTGTCAGACTGTTTTTTCTTCAGATTTAGCCGCTTTTCCTTAGCAGCCCTGGAAGGTTTGGTGGCCACACGCTTTTTAGGCCGGATCATCGCTTGCTGCACCAGCCCGTTCATTTTTTTAATGACCAGCTGCTTGTTGCCCAGTTGGCTCCGCTCTTCCTGGGATTTGACCTGGAGCAGGCCTTCACTCGTGAGGCGGTGGGCTAATTTCTCTAATACAAGGGTTTTCTGTTCTGGGGTCAACAATTGGGATGCTGCGATATCGAAGTACCCCTCTACCATGGTTTCTACCTTGTTCACATTTTGTCCGCCCTTACCTCCGCTACGTGCAGTTTGAAAGGTAATCTCCGGCGTGAGATCGAGGTTCATTTAAATTAACTTTTCTTTATAACTGTTTATTGTAACTTAATAAAGGTACAATTATTAGAATTCTTATAGAAGGCACCAACGGCACCGATCCATAAGAATTCACCTAAACCCTTGACTATGACATTCTTCAACCCTGCTCAACTCCGCGTTCTAAAATCTGGCTGGATCATGGCGATCCTTGCATGGCTGCTGCTCTTTATTCCACAGGCACCGGGTTATATAGTTAACACACTTACGATTACAGGTCTCTTAAGCTGGGAATTCGCCGTCAACCGGCGCTGGAAAGACTTTCTCATCATGGTACTGGTATCGGGCATCGCCTTTTCCCTGCAACATGTGCTGATGAATCATTTGCCGGATGGTAACCCGGATGCATCAGGAGCGTTGTCTCATCTCAACCTGTTTGCAGCATTTCTCGTTGCGATCACAACGCATTATCACCTGATGGGGATAGAAAATAAATTCTCTGCCGGCCTACTGGCGACGGCTATATTTTATTTGTTGCCAAAGACGGGCAACCCTTTCAGCAGTAACTATCTATTCACAGGCACTTTGATGAAAGAAGGCCTTGCCCTTGCTTCTTCATTGATCCTGCTATACATGAAAATTGTATGCTATTATGTGATCCTGTTCCTGGTAGAAAATGGTTATCGCCTGCGGCATTTCACAGAGCGCCTGCCTTCTAAAGTACAGGTATATACCAGGTGGGAATATCTCTTTATGTGGATGATGTTGTTCTTCACCTACATGGGTTGTATTGGTGACCTGAGTACCCGCGTACGCATGCTTTTCGAAGGACAACAGATGCCGCAGGAATCTACGCCGATGAGTATTCTCTTTATGATCGCATCTGTATTTTTCCTGTATGTTGGCGCATTGATGCTGCGCAATGTGATCACTGGCAGAGCCTTGACCATTGGTCATTACAGCCCATGGATGCTCTTGCTGCATTTACTGCCCGTAGTGAATATTATCGCCGCCATCACCTGTTTCTTTGCTCCCGAAAAGAGAGAAACACACAAGAAAAATGCAGCGAGCTACCTGCAGGCAAAGCGTGAATATGCACGTAAGGCGATGATTGTAATAGGCCTCGTTATCACGGCTTATAATATTTATACCATGCTCTTTGTACCAACAGGTTTGCGGCTCGTAGCAATCAGTATCCTGGCAGTATTATACCTGCTCAAAATTGGTGCATACCTGAAACTTAATGCCAGTAAGACTTTCGTATACATCGTGGTGATATTGAATATCTTGACGGTAGCTTATGCTTTCAATGATTACTTTATATTTTATCTTGCACTGATATACCTGTATTATTATTTCCTGATTGAGACATTCTATCCTGAACTGGAAGCAGAAGATATTATGGAAATTTCCGACAGGGAGTAAATAAACAATTACAATATGCGCGCAGTTATACAACGGGTAACCCGGGCCTCCGTGACCGTAGATACACAAGTCACGGGCAGTATACAAACGGGTTTGCTGGTACTGTTAGGAATAGAGGATGCAGATCATGCTGAAGACATTACATGGTTGAGTAATAAACTCGTCAACCTGCGGGTGTTTGGGGATGCAGAAGGTGTAATGAACTTATCCGTAAAAGATGTAGATGGTGGCATACTATTAGTAAGCCAGTTCACTTTGTTCGCAGCAACAAAAAAAGGAAATCGTCCCTCCTACATCCGCGCCAGTAAGCCGGATATAGCGATCCCATTGTATGAGCAGATGATACAGCAGCTGAGCCAGGATCTCGGGAAGCCGGTAGCTACCGGCATCTTCGGAGCTGACATGAAAGTGGACCTGTTGAATGATGGACCCGTTACAATATTGATTGATACAAAGATCAAAGAATAGAGAATCGTATTCTTTCAAAAAGCCGGTGCAGGAAGAGCATTCCTTTAAAGGCCGGCTGCAGCCCCGCTAATTAAATTCGGGCAACAAAAAACTCCAAAACATTATGACAATCAAAGAAGCACAGGACCAGATCGACCACTGGATCAACACCGTAGGTGTCCGTTATTTCAGCGAACTCACTAACATGGCTATTCTCACCGAAGAAGTCGGCGAAGTAGCCCGCATCATGGCCCGCAAATACGGCGACCAATCCTCCAAAGCATCCGACCTGCAAAAAGACCTCGCCGATGAGCTGGCAGATGTTATGTGGGTGCTCCTCACCATCGCCAACCAAACCGGTATCGACATGACCACCGCCCTCCAAAAGAATTTCGAAAAGAAAAATATCCGCGATGCCAACCGGCACAAGGAAAATGAGAAATTACACTAAACCCCTGATCACACACAGGCAGGTTTTTTGTTAAATCATCAATATGCAGAAACCCGGATTTTTTAAGAAATACTGGAAAATCCTGAAGCAAACCTTCAGCGATTTCATGGACGACAAGGTACTCAAGCTGAGTGCTGCCTTATCTTACTACACGATTTTCTCCATTGCCCCCATGCTCATCGTGATCATCACGCTATGCGAAGTATTCCTGGGCAAGGACGCAATCGAAGGCAGCATTTACGGACAGATCAATTCATTTGTTGGCAATGATGCCGCCCTCCAGATCCAGCAGATGATCAAAAACGCCGCCCTCTCCGGAGACTCTACCTGGGCCACCGTGGGCGGTATCGTAACCCTGATCTTCGGTGCCACCGGTGTATTTGGAGAAATCCAGGATTCTATCAACTTTATCTGGCAGTTGAAAGCCAAACCTAAAAATGGCATACTCAAAATAGTGATTAACCGTCTCCTCTCCTTTTCCATGGTGATCTCCTTAGGATTTATCCTCCTGGTATCCCTGGCATTGAACGGCCTGATCGAATTATTCAGCACCCAACTGGCCAGATTACTCCCCGAAGTGACGGTGGTATTGGTCTATGTGATCAACCTGGTCCTTACTTTTACCATTATCTCCCTCCTGTTTGCTATCATATTTAAGGTACTTCCTGATGCCAGGGTCAAGTGGAAACACGTGATCGTAGGAGCTATGACCACGGCCGTTCTCTTCATGGTCGGGAAATTCGCTATCGGCTTCTACCTGGGTGCCAGCAAGGTGGGCACTACCTACGGCGCCGCCGGCAGTATTGTGATCATCCTGCTCTGGGTCTACTACTCAGCCATCATCCTCTACTTTGGGGCAGAGTTTACCCAGGTCCACGTCCAGTACCATGGGGAGCAGATCAGGCCCAATGATTACGCCGTTTACTACAAAGAAGTGCCTGTGGAGCTGGAAACCAATCTGGCCGCAGCAGAAAAAAAGCCCCCTACACCATAAGAGTGAGCACAAAAAGTTATATATATTTGCGCCATTATGGCAACAGATCAGAACAAATTCCAGGCGATCATTTCGCATTGTAAAGAATATGGCTTCGTTTTCCAGTCCAGTGAGATCTACGACGGCTTAAGTGCAGTATACGACTATGGCCAGAATGGAGCCCAGTTAAAGAAGAATATCCGCGACTATTGGTGGAAAAGCATGACCCAGATGCACGATAACATCGTGGGGATCGATGCGGCTATTTTTATGCATCCGACTACCTGGAAGGCGTCTGGGCACGTAGACGGTTTTAGCGATCCTATGATTGACAACAAGGATAGCAAAAAACGTTACCGTGTAGATCACCTGATCGAAGCACATGCAGAAACCCTGGAGGCTGCTGCCGGTGAAGAACTGATCGCTAAAATGAACGCTTTGCTGGCGGCTGATGATCTGGCCGGCCTGAAAGCGCTGATCGAAGCATACAAAATTAAATGTGCTGTAAGCGGTACCGTCAACTGGACCGATGTTCGTCAGTTCAACCTGATGTTCTCTACCCAGTTAGGCAGCGTAACCGACGAAGCAAGTGAAATATACCTCCGCCCTGAAACCGCTCAGGGTATCTTCGTGAACTTCCTGAATGTGCAGAAAACCGGCCGTATGAAAATACCTTTCGGTATTGCCCAGATAGGTAAGGCTTTCCGTAACGAAATCGTAGCCCGTCAGTTCATCTTCCGTATGCGCGAATTTGAGCAGATGGAAATGCAGTTCTTCGTACGCCCTGGCACCCAGAAAGAATGGTTCCAGTATTGGAAAGAAGAACGTATGAAATGGCACCTGAGCCTTGGCGCAGATCCGGCTAAATACAAGTTCCATGAACACGAAAAGCTGGCTTTCTATGCAGATGCTGCTGAAGATATCGAATTTGAATTCCCGATCGGTTTCAAAGAAGTAGAAGGTATTCACAGCCGTACTGACCATGATCTGGGCAGACACCAGGAGTTCAGCAAGAAGAAAATGCAGTACTTCGATACCGAGATCAATCAGAACTATATTCCATATGTAATCGAAACATCCATCGGTCTGGATCGTATGTTCCTCCTCACCGTATGTAATGCTTACGCAGAAGAAGATCTGACCAAAGATGGTAAGGAAGACAGCCGGGTAGTATTACGTTTCCCTGCGAAACTGGCGCCAACCAAACTGGCGATCTTCCCACTCACTAAAAAAGACGGTTTACCAGAAATTGCAAAGGAATTGATGGACATCTGTAAACCTCACTTCCATACTTTCTACGAAGAGAAAGATGCAATCGGTAAGCGTTATCGCCGCCAGGATGCGATCGGTACACCATTCTGTGTAACCATCGACCACCAGACCAAGGAAGATAACACCGTTACCATCCGTTACAGAGATTCCATGGAACAGGAAAGAATTCCGCTGGACAAAGTGAAGGAACTCGTTTTAAACAAGATAAACGAATAATAATCCGGGTTTGAGCCCTGCGCCAGCACGGCCCAAACCCGCCCGTAAAGAATTGGCCCGGTCCTAAGGACCGGGCCAATTCTTTACCAATTATCCATATAACTCCTGGTGAATATCATGCCTGTCATACCCCATCCCCAAAATCTTCCCCTTCGCCTCATCAATCATATTCTTCCACCCACATAAAAAGAAATACGCCGGCTCCTTATGCACCGCCAGCAACTCCTCATAGATCAAATGCACATACCCCCGCTTCCCGGTCCACCCATCCTCACACCTCGACAAAGTAGGGCTATAACTAAACCCCTCCAACTCTTTTTCCAGCTGCCACAACTCTTTCGCATACAGTAAATCACACTCCTTCCTGCACCCATAAATCAAATGAATATCCCGATGTGGGATCCCATGTGTATGTATATGATGCGCCATCGCCCTGAAAGGAGCAACCCCCGTACCCGTACAAATCAAAAACAAATGCCTGTCCAGCTCCTGCGGTAAGGTAAACACCCCCAAAGGCCCCTTCACCGGAATCTCAGTGCCCACATTTACTTCATTGAATAAATAGGTGGTGCCCGCCCCGCCTTCCAGCAAAACGATCACCAGCTCAAACATATTCGTGCCATCCGGCGCCGAAGCTATAGAATAGCTCCGCCATCGCTTTTTCTTTTCTTCATGAATAGGAAGATCAAGGGTCACAAATTGTCCGGGTTTAAAATCAAATCTTTCCAGCTCCCTAATCTGTATCCAGAACCTTCTTGTATTATATGTCTCCTGCACGATGCGGGTCACATAACCATTGTGCCAGTTGTCCTGCATATTTAGTGGAATTTATTACTTAAATATCGTGAAAAATGCCACGCCCGCCAATGACTTTTTATAAAGGCAAAGAACACTGGGGTTGTGTTGCTGTTTGAACTTTCTATTTCCAATATTCCGGACCTCCCGGCAGCGGGCTTTAACTAAATTCCAGGGAGACATACCATCGTTTTCATCAGAATGAAGAATGCCCAATAATTCGTAACTTTGCTCCCCTCATGAATATACAGGCTGTATTACAAATGTACCAGCGAGACACCCGCCTGCAACAGCTGGTGAAAGGGATTCATTTGTCCAATCCACAGTATTTCCAATTAACAGGGTTAACCGGTAGTACCCCCACATTTATCGCGGCAGGCGCGTGGGAACTGGCATCTTCGGCTAACCACCTGTTCATCTTAAACGATAAAGAAGAGGCGGCATACTTCCATAATGACCTGGAGCAGCTTAGTCAGGCACTCGATATCTTCTACTTCCCCGATTCATTCAAAAAGGTAGGCCAGTTCAGCGATCTGAACAGCAGCCATAGCATGCTGCGTACCGAAGCCCTCATGAAATTTTCCGGCGATAGCATCCATAAAAAGATCCTCGTCACCTACCCCGAAGCCCTCTGGGAAAAGGTAGCAGCCTCCGTCGCATTCAACTCCAACATGGTACAGTTGAAAGTAGGCGATGTGCTCAAGGTAGACGATCTGCTGGAAAAACTTGTGAGCTGGAACTTCAGCTTCACTGACTTCGTATACGAACCGGGGCAGTATGCCCTTCGTGGAGGTATCCTCGACATCTATTCTTTTGGTAATGAAAAACCTTACCGTATAGAGTTGTTCGGGGAAGATATCGACTCCATCCGCATCTTCGATCCGGAAACCCAGCTCAGTGAACGCAAGCTCACACAGCTCACCCTGATCGCCAATATGGATACCCATAACCTGGAGCATCAGAAAACCTCCCTGCTGGAATTCCTGCCTGCCAATACCGTCATCTGGATGAAAGATCCGGGATATGTACAGGACGTGATCTTACAGCTGGAAGAAAAGCTGGATGCCTTCCTGCAATCCGGTCAGCAGGTAAGGATTGATGAAGATGAAAAGATGGAACTGAAGGAGGGCGATTTTGTGAAAGCACACGTCCTCATGCAGCAGATCCTGCAAAGGCACTGCATCAACTTCGGAAATAAACTTTGGTGGGAAGAAACCAACCGTCCATTCACACCACTGAACTTCGAAACACAGGAGCAACCAGTCTTTAACAGGCAGTTCGACATGCTGATCAAAGACCTGGAAACGCACAACAAGAATAAATACGCCCTCTTCATCTTCGCCGAAAATGCCCGCCAGCTGGAAAGACTGCGCAGCATTTTCGAAGACCTGAAAGCAACGTTTACCTTCTACCCGATACCCGTGCCGGTAAGCCATGGCTTCATCGATCACTCGCTGAAGATCGTGTGCTATACAGATCACCAGATCTTCCAGCGTTATCACAAGTACAAGGTAAAGCAGGCCTACAACAAGAATAAGGCACTGACCATGAAGACCCTGCGCGAACTGCAGTCAGGCGACTTCGTCACGCATATCGACCATGGTGTAGGTATGTACAGTGGCTTACAGAAGATAGAAGTAGGTGGTAAAATGCAGGAAGCCATTCGTATCATTTACAAGAACAATGACCTCCTGTATGTGAATATCAACTCCCTGCACAAGATCAGTAAGTTCACCGGCAAGGAAGGCCAGGAACCTAAAGTCAATAAACTGGGTAGTGATGCATGGGATAAACTGAAAGAAAAAGCCAAAACACAGGTAAAGGATATTGCAAAAGACCTGATCCGGCTATACGCGGCACGCAAGGCCCAGAAAGGTTTCCAGCATGCACCGGATACTTACCTGCAAACAGAACTGGAAGCATCCTTTATCTATGAAGATACCCCTGACCAAAGCAAGGCTACTGCCGATGTGAAACGTGATATGGAATCACCTTCACCTATGGACCGGCTGGTATGTGGTGATGTGGGTTTTGGTAAGACAGAAGTAGCCGTACGTGCGGCTTTCAAGTCTATCGTAGATGGCAAGCAGGCAGCGATATTAGTACCGACTACCATCCTCGCTTTCCAGCACTTCAAAACTTTTTCAGAGCGATTGAAAGACTTCCCCTGTACAGTGGATTACCTGAACCGCTTTAAATCAGCAAAAGAAAAGAAAGAAACATTACAGCGACTTGCAGAAGGAAAGATAGATATCATCGTAGGTACACATGCCTTGCTGAGCAAGGATGTTAAGTTCAAAGACCTGGGCGTGCTGATCGTGGATGAAGAACAGAAATTTGGCGTGGCAGCAAAAGAAAAGCTGAAACACATCAAGCTGAATGTAGATACACTCACACTAACGGCAACGCCTATTCCAAGAACACTGCAGTTCTCACTGATGGGTGCAAGAGACCTGTCAGTCATCAATACACCGCCGCCTAACAGGCAGCCGATTGAAACAGAAGTACATGTATTTGATCATGACATGATCCGTGATGCGATCTACTTCGAAACAGAAAGAGGGGGTCAGGTTTACTTTGTATACAACCGTGTAAAAGGATTAGGTGAGATCAGCAGCCTGATAAAAGGCCTTTGCCCTGATTTGTCTGTCGCTACTGCCCACGGGCAGATGGAAGGACACCAGCTGGAAGAAGTAATCCTCGATTTCATCGATCGTAAATACGATGTACTGGTATGTACCAATATCGTGGAGAGTGGTGTGGATATTCCAAATGCAAACACCATGATCATCAATAATGCACATCACTTCGGTTTGAGTGATCTGCACCAGTTGCGTGGTCGTGTAGGCCGTAGTAATAAGAAAGCATTCTGTTACCTGCTGGCTCCGCCTATGAGCACATTGCCTGCTGATAGCCGTAAGCGCCTGCAAACACTGGAGCAGCATAGTGAACTGGGTAGCGGTTTCCAGATTGCAATGCGTGATTTGGATATACGCGGTGCGGGTAACCTGCTGGGTGGTGAGCAGAGTGGCTTTATGTCAGATATCGGCTTCGATATGTACCAGAAGATCCTGGATGAAGCGATCCGCGAACTGAAGCAAAATGAATTCAAGGATCTCTTTAAAGAACAACTGGAAGAGAAGAAGGATTATGTGAGTGATTGTACCATTGATACAGACCTGGAAATCCTGATCCCGGATAGCTATGTGGAAAGCATACAGGAGCGTTTGAACCTGTACCAGGAGCTGGATAATATCACACTGGAAAGCAAGCTGGCGGCATTTGAAGAAGAGCTGAAAGATAGGTTTGGTCCACTGCCGGTACCAGTCCTGGAACTCTTATGCCTGGTGCGTTGCCGCTGGATGGCGATTAAACTGGGCTTTGAGAAAATGATCCTGAAAGATGAAACACTGCGTTGTTACTTTATCAATAATCCTGATTCGCCTTATTTCACATCGCCTACATTTGATCATATCCTGAACTATGTACAGACCAGGGTGAATAATGCGAAACTGAAACAGTTAGGTACAAACTTTATGTTGGTAGCAACGAAGATTACGGATATGAATGATCTCTATGATTTCTTAAAAAATATGGAAGATGCCCGTTCATAAATAACAAAACGGTCTTTCATTTCAAAGCCGTTTGCATGACAGCTACCCAAACCGCGAGTGCTTTTTGCCGATGGTAAAAGTACTCGCGGTTTGCTTTTTATCTAACCAGCGTTACTGTGCCTTTCCGGCTGAATTTATGCCCTGTATAATCTGTTCCTTGTATCTGGTAAACATAAGTACCCACAGGCGAATCCTGGCCCTTAAAAGTGCCATCCCAGGCCCCTGTCAATTCACTTGTTCTGAACACCTCTTTGCCCCATCTATCCCACACACATAAAAAATCCAATTGCGGTACCCCCGCCGCTATCGCCCTGAACATATCATTCTGCCCATCATGATTCGGCGAAAAAGCATTCGGTACATAAAACTCCGGCCCCGTATACGCCTTCACCAGCAAAGTATCCATTTGCACACAACCCTCCGGTGAATTCACTATCAATACATATCGCACATCCTGGAACAACACTGCTACCGGATCAGGAATCAATACATCATTCAGACCTGTAGGAGGATACCAGCTATACGAAAGGTTATCTCCCGTTGCCACTGCATTCAACTGCAAAGGCTGCCCTTTTGCAATCAGCGTATCCCGCCCCGCATCCAGCTTAATATCCACAATCTTCACAGGGATCCGGAATGAATCAGAGAAACACCCGTCTTTGCTCACTGCATATACTTCCGCTGTATACCTGCCACCTGCTTTATAAGTATAATCAATGTCTTTCACGGTGGCGGTATTGCCATCCCCCAGGTTCCAATGCCAGCCCGCCAGCGCAACCCCGGGAGTAAGATTCGTTCCTGAAAAATCAATGGCATCTCCTATACACGCATCATGCCCGCTCGCACTGATGGATGGCGTATTATACACCGACAGCATTTGTATCGTATCATCCTTACATCCCTCTTTCGTCAACACAGATAATTTTACCGGGTACGTTCCCGGTGTGGTAAAATCAGCTACAATATTCTGCCCGCTGGCACTATGCCCATTCAACTCCCAATCCCATTCCGTCAGTGTACCCACATCCAGGGTGGTCGCATCCTTAATCGTCAAAGGTCTGCCTAAACACAATGGATGGCTAGACATTTCCGCCACGGGATAAGTACCGATCGTTACCTGCTGGTGCATGGTATCCGAAATACATCCGCTATTATCCTCAATCACCATCGTCACATCATACACCCCTGGCTTTGCATACTGATGCATGCCCGGCTGAGATACAGTGGAAGTCGTACCATCTCCAAAATCCCACTGCCACCTGGTAATGGTACCAAATGATTTAGAGGAGTCTCTGAAAACAATGGGATCGCCTATACAAAATCGCTGATCATTTCTAAAATCCAACTGGGGTCTGAGTGCTGCACAAAACTGCTGAACGTTGTAAGATCCACCGGTAGAGCCGGCAAATCCCCAATATACCATGGGGTTATTGCCAAAAATGTCGTGAACAACGTCTTTATCCAATGATAATCTTAGTACACCATCCATGGTCACCGTCATTTGCATGACTGCGGCATCCCATTTTACCCTGAATATGTGCCACTTACAGTCTTCAATATTATCATTCCCATCCAACGCCGTCACTGGCCCCGCCAGGTTATTTATGGCATTATGATCAGTCACACCATCCATCTGTATGGCCAGGTGATCATAAGAAGGATCATTGTCGATGGAATTCTGGTAGGTATCAATAATAATTCCCAGTGAAGGGCTGATGCCCTGAAATCCTATTCCCGAGCCCGTAGCACCTAAGTTGGTTCCCTTTGTCTGTAAGATAAAACCAATTCCATCCGCACCGTCATAATCCTTACAGCCCAGGTTTACATCAAAAAAGTAATCAAAAGAATTGCGGAGGTCGATCAGGTTCTTGTTCCATACGGTGCCACTCGATTTATTCACATCCTGGGTGAGCACATAACAATTACAGGTGCGCTGGGTGGCGCTGCCATTTAAAATATAAGGAGTCTGCAGTTGCGCTTTGGCAAGAAGTGACAGACATAAGAGTACCATGATAAAACCCGTGGACCGTGACATAGATACAGAAGCAGTAAGCTTAAATATACTCAAAAAACGATGGCTTGTATCTTATTAAAATTAAAGCTATTGTATAATTAAACTTAGCCAGCCTTTGGCCCCCTGCCCGATCCCACGCGCTCTGTCATGGATAAAGCCCCTGTTTTTGTGGTTAATAAGTATAGGTTATACTCAAAATATAGAATTATCCCTGCAATTTATGGAATCCGGTATTTTCCCTGCATCATGTAGGAAAAATAGAAAACTATGAAGAAGGTAATATTAACACTGCTGGTTGTAGGAATGGCGATCACCGGATTTGCGCAGGACACGAATGACAAGAAAACGAAGACAATCTCTGTAAACGGCATATCAGAAATAGAGATTACACCGGACATCATTTACCTGAACATCACCTTACAGGAATATCAAAAAGATAAGAATACTAAAATTGACATTTCTACCCTGGAAGATCAATTGACAAAAGCGGTACAAAAAGCCGGTATCCCTGCTGAAAACCTGACCATTAGCAGCGTTTCCGGCGACCAGTGGTGGAGAAAGAAAAAGAAAGATGCAGACTTCTATGCTTCAAAAGAATTCAGACTTAAACTGAGTAACCTGAATAAACTGAACAGCATTCTCGATGGCGTGGAAGATGCAGGTATCACAAATGTGTACATCAGTGAAACTACCAGTAGCAAAATAGAAGCTTATCGCCTGGAAGCAAAGATAAAAGCATTGCAGGCTGCTAAAGCAAAAGCAACCGTAATGATGGAAGCAATTGGGGAGAAACTGGGTGGTGTGATGCAGGTGATTGAAAATAGTACCGATGTGATTCACCCCATGTATAACAATGCCAATATATTGATCGGGAGATTTAAATCTGAAGCAGCCAATACTGTTGCTGATACGAATATCGATTATCGCACTATTAAAGTGACAGCTGAAATAAAAGCGGTTTTTGCCATTCAGTAAAAGCAATAAAGCCAACCCCATTATGGGGTTGGCTTTATCAACCAAACTCAAAATTTTTCCTCAACTAAACTCAATTTTTTATCTCAGCCCAACTCAGAAATTTTATTGCCCATCCCACCACAGTCTATCCGTCACTTTCACCGAAGGCACATTCCCTCCATTCGTACTAATCTCACTATTTGGATATAAAAACCTCCTTGGTAAACTGGTAATATTATCATTTGCAATCAGCGATATTGCCGGGTACCCTGTTCTCCTCCAATCCACCCAATTCTCAGTAGAAAAATTATTCGCAATATTCTTCTCTTCAATGATCCTTTGCAGTGCATTTCCCGCGGTCAGCATTCCTCTTTTTGACAAATAGGTCTGTGCTTTTGCACTGCTGGTATCTACCCCCAGTTTCACCATATTATTCACAATCGCTTTCCTGTAAATAGGCTGTGCTGTTGCATACCCGGATACAATGTAGGTAGCTTCCGCTTTCATAAAATCAGCTTCTGCTGCATTCAGTACATATCCGTTCGATGCAATTGATCCATAGAAACTCCCCATCACTGAAAAGTAATCAATATTACCTGCACCAGATCCGATCACATTGCCTGTATAAGTACCATTTGCATTGGTGAGACTAACCAGGTAGGGTAAACGTGGATCAGCACGTGATACCAGTGTATCCACATAATGAGATGCTAATACCAGTGTAGTTGTATTGAAAAAATGTAAATACCACGGACTGGAAGAAGTACCACTCCCTGCATAAGGGAAATAACAATCATCACTATTACTGCTCATTCCGCTCTCCAGTGCACTCAATGCCAGCGATGCCTGTGCGGCTGCATCATGACCTGTGGCTTTTGTCAGGTGCATATAATATCGTGCTTTCAGTGTATAAGCCATTTTTATCCACTTACTCATATCACCACTATACATATAATCATCCGTACCGGGTGTACTGCCCTTTCCCGCACCCAGCTCAGTGATTGCGCTATCCAGCAGCAATTGTATGGTGCTATAGATAAGCTCCTGCGAATCGAATTTTGGGGTGCTCACATTCGTACCCTGGAAGGATTCTGAGAATGGAACCTCACCCCAAAAGTCAGTCGCATTGCCCAGTGTATAGGCCGTTAATACCTTTGCAATACCAGCATACATCGTATTCCCGTTCACTGTTGCCTGTAAATTCAATATATGCAGGTTATTCAATTGAATGGTATAAAATGAATTCCAGTAATCATCAAAAGAAGTCGTCGTGACCAGGTAATTCGCCGTATTCGGCATGGGCTGATTCGGTACACAATACTGCATCCATTGATTCACTAATACTGCTGCATTGCCATTCGCGATATACGTTGAAGTACCTGCTTCAATTGGCCCTAATAACAGGCTTTCCGATACAGTTCCCGGCAGGTTGGGATTGTCATTGACATCCAGGAATTTTTTACATCCCGCCAGCATCGAAGCCGTGAAGATAGATATGATAAGGATTGATTGCTTCATGAAAAAAAGAATTTAGAAAGTGATTTTAAGCGTGGCGTCGAAGGAGCGGGAAGTCGGTGTAGTAAAGGAATACAAACCTAAACTGCTGTTGCTGTTACCCCATGAATTTGCCTCCGGATCAGGTCCTGAAAAACTGGATGATTTATGGATCCAGAGATTACGGCCTGTCAGGATAATGCTTGCATTTTTGAAAGGCAGATGACTCAGTGTACGCTGACCCAGTGAATAAGAGAAACTCACATTACGCAGCTTGATGTAAGATGCATCCTGGATCACTGCTTCGGTAATACCACTGATCTGCTGGTAATACTGTTGCCCTGTTACAGACACCGTATTCTGCTGCCCTGTTGCATCACTGATGCCTTTCACTACTCTGTCCTGGCGGTTTTCAGTTACTTTAGAAACACCATAGAACAGGTTGTATCCATCGTCTGCATTTTGCAGCTGGCCGCCTTGTTTGGTATCGAAATAGAAGCTTAATCCAAATTGTTTATAATGCAGCTGGTTGGTGATACTGCCCATCCATTTTGGAGTGACATTTCCGAGGATATTACTGGCATCATCAGAGTAAGGTAATCCTGCATCATTGATCCGTAATTGTCCATCCGCCGTGCGTGCGAATTTTGTGCCCTTCAGTACGCCCCATGGCTGTCCTATAATCGCCCAGGTATTGCCTGTACTGGTCTGGTTTAAGCCTGCACCAATCTCTGTTACTTTGTTATTCATTTTGGTGTAAGTCAATGTTACATCCCAGCTGAAATTTTTTGTACGTACAGGCGTTGCATTTACCAATACCTCAAGCCCTTTGGTTTCCATCCTGGCAGAGTTAATGGTAGTGGAACTGAAACCCGTAGAATTAGCAAGTGCGATACCCTGCACCAGGCCGTCAGACATTTTACGATCGAACCAGGATGTTTCGAATCCTAACCTGTTATCCAGGAACTTCATTTCTAATCCAAACTCCAGTTCTTTCTGCAATTCATTTTTCAGGTTGGGGTTACCCAGTCCGGAAGAAATCTGGAAGCCATTCTGGCCGTTATATGGGAAAGTCAGGTTGCTGCTCACATCTCCGTAAATGATTGCCTGGGAATAAGGCGTATTGGTAGAGTAGGCGTATACGTTATCATTACCTACTATAGCATAAGAAGCTCTTACTTTACCAAAGCTGATTGTCTTTTTTTGTTTTTCAGATAATAATTCAGAGAAGATGAAAGCCGCAGCGGCAGAGCCATAAGGATAATACCTGTTGTTGGCAGATAATACAGAACTACCATCATAACGACCGCTCAGGTTCAGGATCAGCATCCTGTTGTAATCAATTTCACCCTGTGCATAAAAACCTACTTTTCGTACCAGCGTTGATGATTCACTGTAAGTAACAGAAGATGCACTGGCCATGTTGTAGTAGTTCGGCTTTGCAAGACCTAAACCCACGGCAGTCATGGCATCATTGTGTTTTGAATACACGTTGTTGCCCAGCAGCAAACTGGTATTCAGCTTAGGATTGAATTCCTTTCTCAGCTGGACAATGAAGTCATGGTTAAACTGTCGCAGTGTTTGATTGCCGGATTGTACTGCGCCATTTGTATAAGTTACATCTCCAACATTGATATGATATTGCAACTGGTCCTGGTACATATCTGCCCCCATTCTTTCAGTAAAAGAGAGCCAGTTGGTGGGTGCGTATACAAAGGTGGCCACAGGCAGGTACCTGTTTACAACAGTTGTATTCAATATATTGTCTAATATCCAGTAAGGATTGTTACGACCCGAGCGGAACATGCGCTGGGTACCATCTTCATGCAGGTAAGGCTTCATGTTGAAGGAAACAGGAGCTGCAAAGACGGTCCAGAGTGGGTTTTCCAGTCCCCAGCCCTGAGGCATAATATTATTTTTGACGGAGCTGTAGGTGAGCTGGAAAGTAGCGGTGAGCTTGTCTAAGATCTGTGTGGAATATTTGGCGAACAGGTTATGTCTGG
Organism: Chitinophaga sancti; assembly: GCF_034424315.1. Lineage (GTDB taxonomy): Bacteria > Bacteroidota > Bacteroidia > Chitinophagales > Chitinophagaceae > Chitinophaga > Chitinophaga sancti. Next base: position 5,142,976 of record NZ_CP139972.1, on the reverse strand, counting down.
AATAGTCTGTATTAGGAACAGTACCTTGTTGATTGAAGTAGGTGTATGATAAGTAATAGCTTGAACTGGCATTGCCGCCTTCTACAGCGATGGTATTATTTGTCGACCTGCCTGTTTTGAAGAACTCCCTGGCCTGGTTATGAAAAGCGATCTTCTCTCCTTTCACCCGCAAAGTATCCATACGTGGTCCCCATGAATTTTTATTTTGTGTAGCGGTCGTTTCTCCGTCAAAGTAAATGCCGTGTTCACCCTGCGCATAGGTGGTCTGGCGATCCGGAAGATATGATTGCTCAAAGGATAGTCCGGATGATAAGGTCAGGCTTGGTTTGCGGTTTGTACCCCCTTTTTTTGTGGTGATCAGTACGACCCCTCTGGCACCTGCAGAACCATATAATGCAGTCGCTGCAGCACCTTTCAGTACGTTGATACTTTCGATCACACCGGGGTCGATATCTGAAAGGCGGTTAGAACCCGATCCACCGTCCTTAGGATTGTCCGTTTCATCGTTGTTGACAGGTACACCATCCATGACGATTAAAGCCTGATTTTCGCCGTTTAAAGAGGTAATACCGCGTATCACGATACGGGAGGAGGAACCGGGCATCCCCGAGGAATTGGTGACCTGTACACCCGATACTTTGCCCGACAGGGTATTGACGATATTCGGCTCCCTGGCCCGTAAAATTTCGTCGCTTTTTACTTCCTGCGAGCTGAAGGTGAGATTACGTTTTTCTTTTTTAACACCCAGTGCGGTCACCACGACTTCATTGAGGTCGCTGGCATTTTCGGACATGGTAATGGTTAGCGTATTGGCTGTACCTGCACCCACTTCCCTGGTGAGGAAGCCTACGGCTCTTACAATGAGCGTGGTGTTAGGTGTGACTTCGAGTGAAAATGTACCGTTTTTGTCAGTAACTGCTCCTTTGTTTGTCCCTTTAATGTTAACTGATACGAAGCTTAACGGATGTTTATTTTCGTCGGTCACTGTTCCCTGTATCACCCTGCTTTGCGCAAAGGTAAGGGCGCTAATTAGTAAGCCCGCCAGCAAAGCTGACAGGTAATATGAAACTCTTTTCATACAACGGAGATTAGAAATTGGTTTTTAAGTTGAAATAAAACTCCCTACAGGCCATCTGCGCAAATGGCCTTCAATATTGTTCCTGATTATGTGATTTATGACTTACTCCAAATGTAATCTGTGGGGCTTCTAATCTTTTTATCGCAATTAACTATCTATGTTCGGATATTAACCAGAATACGGGAATGCTGGTATTGCATGAAGCATTTTATCCCTAACAAGGCCTGCGGCCGGTTGAAATGTAAATGTCAAAATGGATGAGTCCTGAAAACAAAAAGTCCCGCTTGTAAAAGCGGGACACGATGGAAAAAGATTTCAAAAAAAAACGATGATCAATAAATGTTGACTTTAAATATTCCGTCCGTTAATGGCTCTTCTTTCTCGCCATTTTCTAAAATGCCGGCAAATGTGCCTTCGGCATACTTACTATTTATGCTTGTAATTTTAATTGTCGCTGTAGTACTTAGATAGGATGTAACCCCGCCGGATAAAGACGGAGACCATAATATATAGGCCCCGTTGTTCTGTGTATATGTCCCTACCGCAAGCGAGTCAGGGAATATAACAGTGAGTGCAATATGCTTGGTGAGGTTACCGGTAATACCTTCAATGGTCAGGACCTTCTTGCCTACTACCGTCGTATCGGTTGCAAAACCACGCGCGTCATTTGCTGTATAAGCAGTGTTTTGAAACGCGAAGGTCAGGGATCCCGATGTCGGCACTGCTTTGTCTTTCTGACATGCGCAGAAAGACATTACCAGGCACAGAAGTCCCAGGAGGGAACTAGGTTTCATAGGATAGTAAAATTTCAATAGGTATAGAGATAAATAGGACTGCAAAATACACAGAATTCAGATGAATTAAATAAAAGATTTATAAGTTTTTTAACAGGTATGTTCACAATAAGTGCGAAGTGCTTGTAAATGAGAGAGAAATAAAATTGTCCACACTTTCCACATATTGGTATAAAATTAACGTTTTGTGGTGAATTTTGACTCCAACTAGATAATTTCATGAATATGCCAGAAATAATATAAAATAAAAAAGACTGGCTTTTGCCAGTCTTTTTTATTTTATATAGAATTTTAAATCAGGCGTCGATCTTCGCATATTTTGCGTGAGATTCGATGAATTCCCTGCGCGGAGGTACTTCATCGCCCATCAGCATACTAAACACGCGGTCCGCTTCGGCAGCACTTTCGATCGTTACCTGCTTCAGGGTACGATGTTCAGGATTCATGGTAGTTTCCCACAGCTGCTCAGCATTCATCTCACCCAGACCTTTATAACGCTGGATGGTTACGCTGTCTTCCTTACCATTCGCCAGTTGCTGAACGGCACCTTTACGGTCATCCTCTGTCCATGCATAGATACCTTCTTTACCTTTCTTTACCAGGTACAGTGGCGGCTGTGCAATGTACACATAGCCCTGCTCAACCATCGCCTTCATATAGCGGAAGATGAACGTGAGGATCAGTGTCGCAATGTGACTACCATCCACGTCGGCATCCGTCATGATGATCAGTTTGTGATAACGGAGTTTAGCGAGATTCAGTGCTTTATCATCTTCTTCAGTACCGATGGTTACCCCAAGGGCGGTGAAGATATTCTTGATTTCTTCGTTTTCGTAGATCTTGTGCTCCATGGCTTTCTCCACGTTCAGGATCTTACCACGCAGTGGCAGAATCGCCTGGAAGCTACGGTTACGACCTTGTTTTGCCGTACCACCCGCGGAATCACCTTCGACCAGGTACAGTTCACATTTTTCAGGATCGTTCTCAGAGCAGTCAGCCAGTTTACCAGGAAGACCACTACCACTCAGTACACTCTTACGCTGTACCATCTGCCTTGCTTTACGCGCAGCTTCACGGGCCTGGGCAGCAAGTACTACCTTGTTGATGATGGTTTTAGCTTCACGGGGATGTTCTTCCAGGTAAGCATCCAGTACAGCAGCTACAGAACTGTCTACCACACCCATTACGTCAGAGTTACCCAACTTGGTTTTGGTCTGACCTTCGAACTGTGGCTCAGGTACCTTTACGCTCACAATGGCGCTCAGACCTTCGCGGAAGTCATCACCGGTTACCTCTATCTTGGTCTTCTCGAACATCTTGTTCTTATCACCATAGCTTTTGAATACACGGGTGATAGCGCGGCGGAAACCGGCTACGTGTGTACCTCCTTCAATGGTGTTGATATTATTTACATAAGAGAAGATGTTCTCAGAGAAGGAATCATTATAAATGACGGCTACTTCTACTGCTACATTGCTGCCTGCATCTACCGTTTCTACAAAGATAGGTTCTGGCAGCAGGGGATTGCGACGACCGTTGCGATCCAGCATGGATACAAATTCCACGATACCACCTTCGCTGTAGAAGATTTCAGTTAAAGGGGTGCCATTTTCATCTTTTTCACGGGCATCTATCAGCACGATCCGGATCTTCCTGTTCAGGTAAGCCAGTTCACGCAGACGGCCAGCCAGGATTTCCTTGTTGTAGGTAATATCCTTGAAGATCTCGTTGTCTGGTTTGAAATGAACGGTGGTACCTGTTTCGTCAGAAACACCGATTTCACGAACTGCATATTGAGGTACACCACGGGAGTATTCCTGTTCAAACAGTTTTCCCTCGCGTCTTACAGTTACATGCAGCAGGCTACTCAGTGCGTTTACGCAACTCACACCCACACCATGCAGACCACCGGATACTTTATATGTATTTTTGTCAAATTTACCACCTGCGTGCAGTACGGTCATTACCACTTCCAGTGCCGAGCGGCCTTCTTTGGTATTCATTCCTGTTGGGATACCACGACCATCATCCACTACCTTGATCGAGTTATCCTCGCAGATAGTGACTTCAATATTTTTACAATAACCTGCCAGGGCTTCGTCAATCGAGTTATCCACCACTTCATATACAAGGTGGTGAAGACCCTTTACCCCAATGTCACCAATGTACATCGCAGGGCGTTTACGCACCGCTTCCAGACCTTCCAGTACCTGAATGCTATCCGCATCATAGCCGCCCTGGGCTGGAGTAGTTACTTGCGCTAATTCTTCGCTCATATTTGGGTGAAAATGTAGTTTAGAGTTGAATTCTCGTGAATTGTGCAAAAATACGAAAATTGAGCCTTATTTCAATGTTTAATGTGCAAATAAAATGATGTATCGATGGGTTATTTTTCCACCCCTACTTATTCACATTTTAATGATCAGGTCGTGCGTCATTTCCAATTTAATGGAACGGGCCGAATGAGGCCCGGGGTGATTTGGGGAAACAGGTAATTCAAGCTACTTATTATATAGGTGAGTTTTTTCCAAGTATTGTTTCCTTGATCCCCGTAAAAATCGTTTTCCACACCAGGTTAAAGAACGATTTATTTGGATCCCTGGTATAACGGGGATGAGCAATTCTTGTTTCCCCTTTTGCCGGGTTTGCATCCTTGATAACCAGCATGTTGGCAATAAAACTGATAAGTCCCTTCTTTTTGAACTCATGGCTTCCCTCCTCTTTTTTCAGGATACTGATTTTAAGATCCGAATAGAGGAACTTCACCTCTCCGCTGGTTCCCTGTTCATTCCCGTTCATACTAAAGCTCAGGTCGTTGATCTTACAGGATTTCACTTCCACCATACCCAGTGGCTTCAATACAGGGTTCAGTTCCCTCCCTTCCATATCTTTTACCTGGCCGGTTACGGAGAAGGCGCCATTATTATTTTTCAGGCCAAAACCGAAATGGGCTTTCAGTTTACCACTCTTCATCAGCACGGCATCAAGGTCTATGGTTAGCATGGGTTTGCGGGCAATGACCGTATCAATATTGGTGACATTCCGGAACAGGCCATGCACCTGTTTGAAACTGAGTTTCCCCGCTTCCTGCGATTTGGGATTGATCTCGGTATATACAATGTCCGTTTTCTTGCCGATGATGGTATCTATATTAATAGGTAAAGCCACTTTTAGCAGGATCTGGTTGGGGAATTTCCCCAGTTTATTGCCGGGAGACGGTGGCAGGTTCCGGTTATGGTAGATATCCAGGTCTCCGCTGTTGATAACCACCTTTCCTGCCTGGAAGATCTGATCTTCAAGGAGTAAGCGGGGTTCCAGGTTGGTAATGTCGATATTATTCAGGTGTACATCGAAACGATCCCGCTGGTATACAGACTTGATGTCGAACTGTTCCCTGTTGTACCGGGGGGCTACCTGGAACTGCCCTATTTTGATACTTCTGTCTTCTGCACTGTAATGTACGTCTCTCACATGCATCCAGTAAAGGCTATCCGGGGTGCGATACTGGTAATTTTTCAGATCTATAATATAGTTACGGGCATACAGGAAACGGGTAGGATCCTGCAGGGCCACGGAATCAATCAGGAAATCTTTGACCTGTACACTCAGTTCGTTGAGCTGGGTGTAAATGAGGCTACTATCCTTTTTGATGTAGGTGTATTTCAGGTTGGTATTGTCGAGGAGCAGGTTCCCCAGGTGGATCGAGGATATTTTCTTCGAAATGTTCTGGTAAGCATTCCTGGGTTTGGTGGTATCGATGTTTTGGGTATTGAGTTCCAATACAAAACTGGGATTCCGGAGTATTAATGAGGCGGCGCTCAGTTGTTTTTTGTGGAAGTAGCGCCATACTTTGAAATATTTCAGGCTGACCTCGTCAGCGCTGAAGGTATAAATGAAACGGGGAGCCCTGTGTTGTTCCTGTAAGTGGACATAGACGGCGGAGTCTTTGACCAGGCTTACTTTTTCAAGTGAGAGGCTACCTGTAATGAAGTTGAGGTGCATTTTGTCATACTGGAGGTTGTACAGGCTGTCAGACATGTCGAGGACATAGCTTTTCAGCTGAATACGAATCTGCTTGTCCCAGCGATGGGCAAGGTACCAGGCGGTTGCCATGACTAACAGAATAAAGCTGGCCAGGATGATCAGGGCTTTTTTCAGAAACCGGCGTATAAAGGATTTTCTTTCCATTAGGGATGAGAGAACGAATTTCATACCAGTACCCACTTGAATAGTAAAAAGTAATAAGAACTCAGTTTGATTTTTAAGCCGGCGCTCCGGCCGCTAACGATAGGCAAAAAGAGTCAATGCCGTAAAAGTAGGCATGTTATTCTAAAAAAGACACATATCACTCCATAGAAAGAGGAGTGAATGATACTTGTGAACCGGGAATAACCCGCTTATATCCCGCAGATAACCCGCCTCTTTAAAGATGCGGCTTATAGGCGGGATATAGGCGGGTTATCTGCGGGATATCTGCGGGTTATCTCTATTGTAAACCGGTCGAAACGCAGGAGGTGATGGGTGGTCTCCCGGAAAGTTCACTATGATGAATGAATTAGGCTTAAGAAGTACTCAAAATAGGGGCAGAAGTTGCTTTTTTCCGGCCCGGGATCTGTCGCTGGATCGCATTACCAGGTTTCCTTTTAGAAACCACGTGTTTTAGTCACCTTACTGTCAAAATGGTTTCCATTAAAATATGAATGCCTATTTTTGTCGAGGTTTTAACAATAGATAAGGAAATTGAAAGAGTTGCAGGACATATTAACATTGGCTATCCGCCAGCCGGCTATGAGCGACCAGCTTGAGTTGGCGGTATCTGATAGCGTGGCGGTACCTGACTGTCTCGATTTCACATTGCAGCGGTTTACATATGACCGCCCTTTGCCGGTAGAAGATGTTGCGATGGTGGTGTATCAACCGGCAAAAAGAGGTCAATCTGCAGCTGTGGAGCTACGTTATTGTGTAGCCGGGAATAAATATTGTCAAAATCCAGGATGTACAGACCAGGTATGCGCACATAAAGAGGACAACTGCAATCAGAAGCAGCCTTCCATCGACATGATTACAGTGCGTTTCCAGCCGTCGTTCATACAGACCCTTCAAAAAGGATCTTCGACGAGTACCCTGTTTGACATGCAGTCACGTAAACCTTTTGTAAAGACAATAGCCCCCAGTACCAGGTCAAAACAGGTATTGGAGCAAATGGTGCATCATAACTATGATGGGGCACTGAAGAATATCTTTTTGCAGAGCAAGGCATTGGAGTTGTTGTTATTCAGCTCTGACCAGTTTGTGCAGAATGATACAGATGACCGTTATGGTTGTCGTTTCCTCACCCATATGGAAGACCGTGGAAAGATCGAGAAGGCAAAGGACATTCTGCTGGAGCAGCTGGATGCGCCTATTACCATTCGTGATCTGGCCCGTAAGGTGGCGATGAATGAGTGTTACCTGAAGAAGGGCTTCAAGGCGATGTATGGTACCACCATCTACGATTATTTCCAGAAGGAAAGGATGGAGAAGGCGAAGGGCCTGCTGTACGAAAAGGGCATGAGTGTGAGTGAAGTAGCGATCCTGATGGGGTATTCCTGTATTTCTCATTTTTCCACGGCGTTTAAGAAGCACACCGGATTGAAGCCATGTGAACTGTTATTGAGATAGTAATCAATTTATTATAAAGGAAAGCCCCCTGTTTGACAGGGGGCTTTTTTATTGGGGGAATGAGGTTTTCCCTTTTCGATCATTAGTTTTCCCGAATTGAAAAAGGAAGTGAGGAAGATTGGTGCATCTTTGTATCACGATCGGCAGATATCTATCCTGATCCTCCTTATAAGCTTCCTTATCAGATTTGACCATGGGGAAGGCTTACCGGGCAAAAGATTTGAGTAAAGCCATTATTTTGCACCTCAAACACCATATTTGACCTTTTGAAAGTGCATTTTTTGTCAGGTAAGTCTTCTACCGTAATTACATAAAGCCGTCTCGGATTACCCGAGACGGTTTTTGTTTACAATTTTAAATGCGAAAAAAAGCGCCCACCGTATGGTGGGCGCTTTTTTTTGAGCCTTTTGTGCTGTGCAGGGCTGAATGCGGTTATAGTTGGTACAAAAAGAAAACCCCGCCCAAAAGAGCAGGGTCTGTCCTATTTATCCCTATACCTATGAAATACTAATTAGTGAAAGTAATCATTCTGCAATGGTACCAACCTCGTTAATCAACACTGCTTTTTCTGTACCGTTGTCCTGAATATTTACCTTATAATAAGAGGCGATATCTGACCTTTCTATTTTCCAGCCATCTTTGATGGTGGCGGTCGGATACTTAGCTTTTACACCTGTTGCAACTGCCTGGGGCAGGTTTGCTTCTGTATAATTGCTGCGGGTTGCTAACCATTTACCGTCTTTATCAAACTCTGCTGCTGTCTTTACATCTTCCCTGGTAAAGTTGGCGACCCAATTGCCTCCGTAGTTTTTAGTCCACTTAGCGTCCGTACCTGCAAAGCTCTGTTGAAAAGAATCTTTTACAACTGCCGGAGCTACCATTTCTGTTTTAGCAACTACTTTCTTTGATTTTTTTGCTGATTTTTTTTGTGCAAAAGTTGTGCCGGAAGTTACAAGTGCCACACAAAAAATTAAAACTAACTTTTTCATAAAAGATCAGATATGGTTTATCAATTATGGTTTATCAATCTTTTGGGTTAAGTTTTTCAACTTATATTTTTCTTCCGACGTTAGTTACCAAAACAATGCCAAGATTCAGTGGCGAACCAATGCACCGTAAAAATACAAAAATTATTCAGCAATTAAAATCAAATGGTTTACTTCTTTGTTTTTAGTAAGGGTTTCCTTATATGAGCCGGTTAAAATCCGTAACTTTGCAGAATTTTAATCAACTCACTTATTAACGTCAAAGGGCGCATAATTGTTTTATGAGCAGCAAATATCAGGAATATAATCAGCTGAATTTACCGCAGATAGCGAAAGATGTATTGGCTCGTTGGGAACAGGAGCAGGCTTTTGAGCAGAGTGTTTCCCTGCGGGAAGGCGCGACCCCCTTCGTTTTCTATGAAGGTCCGCCAAGTGCTAACGGCTTACCTGGCATTCACCACGTCATTAGCCGTACCCTTAAGGATCTTGTGTGCCGTTATAAGACTATGCGCGGATTCCAGGTAAAGCGCAAAGGAGGCTGGGATACCCACGGCCTGCCTGTGGAACTGGGTGTAGAGAAAACGCTCGGCATTACGAAAGAAGATATCGGAAAGACTATTTCCGTTGAAGAATATAATAAAACCTGTCGTACAGAGGTATTAAAATATAAGGATAAATGGGATGACCTGACCCGTAAAATGGGTTATTGGGTAGATCTTCAACAACCTTATATCACTTTCGAAAATAACTATATCGAAAGTCTCTGGTGGTGTTTACAAACTTTATATAAGAAAGGCCTGCTATATAAGAGCGTGAGCATTCAGCCTTACTCTCCTGCCGCAGGTACTGGTTTAAGTAATGCCGAACTGAATCAGCCAGGTACCTACAAAGATGTAAAGGACACGACTATCGTAGCTACTTTCAAAGCAATTGAGTCTGACAGATCTGCATTCCTGTTCGAAATAGCCCGCAAGGCAGACCCTGCTGCTGAAGTATTCTTCATGGCATGGACCACTACCCCATGGACCCTGCCTTCCAACCTCGGTCTGACTGTAGGCGCGAACATTGAATATGGACTGATCCGTACTTTCAACCCATACACCGGTCTGCCGCAATTCGTGGTGATGGCAACTGCACTGACTGGCAAGTATTTCAAGAAAGAAGGTGAGGATGGTGATTTCGCCGCGTATAAAGAAGGCGATAAAGTGATTCCCTGGCAGACCCTGGCAGTGTTCAAAGGCCGCCAGCTGGAAGAAATCCGCTATGAGCAGCTATTACCTTATGTTCAGCCTGAAGAAGGAGATCCTTTCCGGGTGATCATCGGCGATTTCGTTACCACCGAAGATGGTACTGGTATCGTGCATACTGCGCCTGCTTTTGGTGCGGACGATAACAAGGTAGGTAAGAAATATGGTATCGGTATTCTTACACTGGTAGATCGCCAGGGTAAATTCCTGGATGCTGTGGGTGAGTTTGGTGGCCGTTATGTGAAGAATTACAAGAATGATCCGGATTACAAAGATGTAGATGTTGATATCGCTGTAAAACTGAAAAAAGAAAACCGCGCTTTCAAAGTGGAAAAGTACGAACATACTTACCCTCATTGTTGGCGTACCGATAAGCCTGTATTATATTATCCGCTGGATGCCTGGTTCATCCGTACCACTGCTGTAAAAGACAGGATGGTAGAGCTGAATAAGACGATTAACTGGAAGCCTGCATTCACAGGAACCGGCCGTTTTGGCAACTGGCTGGAAAATATGGTGGATTGGAACCTGAGCCGTAGCCGTTTCTGGGGTACACCACTGCCTATCTGGCGTACAGAAGATGCAACTGAAGAGATCTGTATCGGTTCTGTGGCAGAATTGCGTACTGAACTGGGAAAAGCATTTGCTGCCGGCGTAATGTCACTGCCAGCTGATGAAAAAGATCTGGCTGCTTATATTGATAAGCTGACTTCAGATCTGCATAAACCCTATGTAGATACAATCGTATTGGTAAGTGCTTCTGGTCAGCCTATGCGCCGTGAACCAGACCTGGTCGACGTATGGTTTGACAGTGGCGCGATGCCTTATGCTCAGTGGCACTTCCCATTTGAGAATAAGGAAACTTTTGAGCAAAACTTCCCGGCAGATTTCATCGCTGAAGGTGTGGATCAGACCCGGGGATGGTTTTATACCCTGCATGCGCTCGGTAGCATGCTCTTTGACAGCGTGGCTTACAAGACTGTGGTATCTAACGGACTCGTCCTGGATAAAACAGGCAACAAAATGAGTAAAAGGCTCGGCAATGTGGTTAACCCATTCGAGACTTTAGACAATTTTGGTGCGGACGCGACCCGCTGGTACCTCATAACGAATGCTTCCCCATGGGATAGCATGAAATTTGATATTGAAGGCATCCGTGAGGTACAACGTAAATTGTTCGGCACCCTGTACAATACTTATAACTTCTTTGCCATGTATGCGAACCTGGATAATTTCTCCTTCAGGGAAGCATACATCCCGCTGGAGCAGCGCCCGGAAATTGATCGCTGGATCATTTCCCTGCTGAACACGCTGGTGAAAGACGTTACAGGATTTTTTGATGAATACGAGCCTACTCAGGCCGGAAGAGCGATACAGACCTTCGTAGACGAACATCTGAGTAACTGGTATGTACGTCTCTGTCGTCGCCGTTTCTGGAAGGGGGAATACGAACATGACAAGATTTCTGCTTACCAGACCTTGTTCGAATGTCTCGAAACCCTCTCCAAACTGATGGCGCCGGTATCACCATTCTTTGCAGACTGGTTATTCAACAACCTGAACCAGGTTAGTAAACGTAGTGAGAGGGTATCCGTTCACCACGTAGACTTCCCTGCAGTAGTCACAGCGGCAATCGACGCTGAACTGGAAGAAAGGATGCAGCTGGCCCAGGATATCAGTTCAATGGTATTGTCTCTCCGTAAAAAGGTAAATATTAAAGTACGTCAGCCGTTACAGAAAATATTGATCCCTGTACAGGACGGACACCTGAAGGAGCAGGTGGAAAAAGTGGCCCACCTGATAAAAAGTGAAGTCAATGTGAAAGGTATTGATTATCTTACGGAAACCGCCGGTTTCATCAAGAAAAAGATCAAGCCAAACTTCAAATCCCTGGGTAGTAAAATGGGAGCAAAAATGAAAGCAGTAGCAGCAGCAATTACCGCTTTCACTGATGCTGATATAGCCATTTTAGAAAGGGATGGACAGTTTAACCTGCTGATCGACAATGAGCAACTGCCTATAGTGTTATCTGACGTTGAGATTATTTCAGAAGACATTCCTGGTTGGACTGTAGCTAATAAAGGCGCTTTAACGGTAGCGCTCGATATTACTATTACTCCTGAACTGCTTGACGAGGGTAACGCACGTGAATTGGTAAACCGTATCCAGAAAATCAGGAAGGATAGCGATTTCGAACTGACTGACAGGATACAGGTAAAAATGGCGGTCGCAGAAAGCCTCAAGTCCGCGATTATTAACTATAATGACTATATTTGCACGGAAATTTTGGCAGACAGCGTGGAATTAGTGCCGGAATTACAGGATGGAGTTGAAATTGAAGTTAATGATTTGACATTTAATGTATTAGTTAACAAAAAAAGCTAATCCCCATGGCAACAGGCAAAAAAGTTGCTATAAGTAAGACCCAGAAGGCTGCACCGGCTACTACAAAAGCTACGGTAAAGCAGGCTACACCCGCAAAGAAAGCGGCCCATGTGCCCACTGCTAAAAAGGCAGCGGTCCAGGCTGAGAAATCTACTGCGAAGACTGTAACGTCGAAAGGCGCTGCTAAACCTGCTACCCCGGTTGCAACCCAAAAGGCTGTTGCCAGTAATAAAACAGTTACAAAAGCATCCCCTTCCAGCAAGTCTGTTGCGAAACAAGCACCTGCTGAGGCTGTATCTGCAGCCAAACAGCCCGTTAGTAAAGCTACGGCTCCCGTTAAGCCGGCAGCTACGAAAGTGCCTGATACAAAGCAGAAAGTAGTTGCGCCCGACGCACCTGCTGAAAAAGAAAAACTAATTTCCAAGCCAGAAGAAAAAGAAGTAATAATGCCAGTAAAGAATAATAAAGAAAAAGACGAGAAGGAAAAAGCGGTAGCAAAAGATACCGGCAAGAAAACAGCTGAAAAAGCACCTGCGAAAACAGAAAAAGCCCCTGTAAAGGCCGAAAAACCTGCTGAACGCGTGGAAAAAGCTGACAAAAAGGCCGGTTCCAAAGCCAACACCCTGGTTACCTACCAGCCAGAATTCACGAAGTCCGTACTGGACCAACCTGAAGCACCTTCCGGACCTATCTATCGTTACAGCGATGCAGACCTCCAGGAATTCAGAGACCTGATCAGTAAAAAGCTGGAAGCAGCTAAGAAAGAACTGGTTTACCTGCAAGGCCTGATCACCCGCAAGGATGAAGCTGGTACCGATGATACTGAAAACAAATACATGAGCATGGAAGATGGTTCCGGTTCCCAGGAAAGAGAACAGCTGAACCAGATGGCTAGCCGCCAGATCCAGTTCATCGATCACCTGGAGAAAGCAATGATCCGCATCGAGAACAAAACTTATGGTATTTGTCGTATGACCGGTAAGCTGATCGATAAAGCAAGGCTGCGTGCAGTACCTCACGCTACCCTGAGCATCGAAGCGAAATTGGCTAAGAGTAAGTAATTTTCTCTTCTATAAGATAAAAAGAAAGCCCGGATTATACATCCGGGCTTTTTCTTTGCAATATTGTCGCGGTAGCTGAATTATTGTTGCATCCAGCTTATTGTTTCTCCATGTTTATTTGAACTCCTGCATTTCTACCAGCTTCTTGTAGATACCGTTCACCCCAATGAGTTCCTCATGCGTACCCTGCTCCTTAATCTCACCCTGGTCCATTACCACGATAATGTCTGCATGCTGGATTGTAGATAAGCGGTGTGCTATCACGATTGTTGTACGGTTTTCCATCAGTTTATCCAGCGCATCCTGCACCAGTTTTTCTGATTCGGTATCCAGCGCAGAGGTTGCCTCATCCAGGATCAGGATCGGCGGATTCTTGAAGATTGCCCTTGCAATGGTGAGGCGCTGACGCTGGCCACCACTCAGTTTCATACCCCTATCCCCTATCACGGTGTCATACCCTTCCTCCTGTTTTACGATGAACTCGTGGGCATTGGCAATCTTTGCCGCCTGGATCACTGCTTCTTTGTCCGCATTCTCCTGCCCGAAAGCGATATTATTAAAAATAGAGTCGTTGAAAAGGATGGCCTCCTGCGATACCATACCCATGATTGCGCGCAGGTCGTGCATCTTCACATCGCGGATGTCCTGGCCATCGACCATGATCTTACCGCCCTGTACATCGTAAAAGCGAGGCAGCAGATCGGCCATGGTAGTTTTACCGGCACCACTCTTACCTACCAGTGCCACCATCTTACCTTTCGGAATGGTAAGGGAAACGTTTTTGATAACAGGTGTTTCGTTATATCTGAAGGAGATATTGTCGTATACGATAGAATCTTTAAACCCAGGCAGCGTCTTTGCATCCGGCTTATCCTTGATGGGATTATCGAGGTCGATGATGCGTAGTACCCTTTCGCCGGCAGCCAGACCTTTAGGCAGTGCCGTAAAGGCAGAACCAATGTTCTTGGCAGGTGCCAGGATCTGGAAATACAGGGCCAGGTAACCAATGAACATCCCCGGATCCAGGTTGCTCTTATGATTCAGGATCAGGTAACCACCATACAGCATGATCACCACTACCACCAGCACACCGAGAATCTCGGATACCGGGGAGGCCATTTCACGCTGGTTCTGGATATTCTTCACCGTTTGGGCAAAGGCTGAGTTATCCTTGTCAAACTTTTCACGGATGAACTTCTCCCCGTTAAAAGCCTTGATGATCCGGATACCTGACAGGGTTTCTTCTGTCACGTTCAGCAGGCGGCCCAGCAGGCCCTGGCTGATATTGGATTGTTTTTTCAGTTTTTTGGATACACTGCTGATCAGCCAGCCGGAGATCGGGAAGAACAGGATACAAAAAATGGTCAGTTCCTTAGAGATGACAAACAGTGCAATAAATGTAGAGATGATCACCAGCGGATCTCTGAACAGGGTTTGTAAAGAGGTCACCACAGAGTTTTCCACTTCCACTACATCAGAGCTGATGGTAGAGAGCAGGTCTCCTTTACGCTCACTGTGAAAGAAACGGAGAGACTGGGTACTGAACTGGTCAAACAGTCTTTCACGCATTTTCTTTACCATGCTTACACGCATACGTGTCAGTACTTTCTGGCTCAGGTAGCCAAAGATGTTTTTGAGTACGATAGTGGCGAAAAGAATAATACATACATATACCAGTACCCCAAACTTACCAGCCTCTGTCGCCAGCTGTTGGTTGAGGTAATAATAAAATACGTCTTTAATATAGCCTAAGCTGAAGGTGAAGGATGGCAATTGATTCACGATCTGCTGGTGCCCTGTGTCAAACAGTGCATTCATCATGGGAATGAGGAGTGTAAAGTTCATGATTCCCAGGATGGAATAGAGGATAATATAAACAATGTACTCCGGAACGTAGTGGTGATAGGGCCGGGACAAATCCAGCAACCTAAAAAATGTCTTCATCTTTACTTTATTTTATATCGTATCGCGCATGCGTGTTTCCTTATCTTTGCCAGAGAGATTTGGAACAGGGCTGCAAGTTACTACAATATTAATAGTGATGTTCCCCTGGTTTCTTTACATCTCAATATTAACAATTCGAATAATATGCAGGAAAGCAAGAGACAGAAACAAATTGGGCAACTGTTACAAAAAGAACTGAGTGATATATTCCAGCGTCATGGATTCAATGTGATAGATGGGGGGATGATCTCCATCTCCGCGGTTCGTTTGACTCCGGACCTGCTGGAAGCGAGGGTGTACCTGAGCATGTTCCAGATTAAGGATAACCACGAAATGATAAACAGGATCAAGGAGCAGATGGGTATCCTTAAAAGAGACCTGGGGAATCGTGTAGGCAAGCAGTTGCGCCGTGTTCCGGAAATTACCCTTTTCCTGGACGACACGCTGGATTACGTGTTCAAGATGGAAGAGCTGTTCAAGAAGATTAACGATGACGATGCCGGGAAGGAAAACAAATAGGAATTTCAGCTAAAAGTATGATCTGGCAGTTCGCATCCCGGTATTTCAGTGCCAAAAAGAGTACTAATGCCATCAATATCATTGCATGGGTGAGTGTATCGGCTATTGCAGTCGGTGTGGCCGCCCTGATTATTGTTCTCAGCGTATTCAACGGCTTTGAAGGGCTTGTGAAGTCATTGTATTCTTCCTTTTATCCATCCGTAAAGGTGAGCCCGGTGAGCGGCAAATCCCTGCGCCTGTCACCTGTCCAACTAAAGCAGATAGCAGGTGTGAAAGGTGTGGCGTACATGACGGAGGTAATTGAAGAAAAGGCGGTGTTGCGTTATGGTGATGGCGATCAGACGATTGCCATCCTGAAAGGAGTGGATAGCAATTACAATAAGGTTGCTGCAGTGAACAAAAGCATTGCGCGCGGGCACTATGATACAGGTGATGAACTGGCTTACAGAGCAGTGTTAGGCCTGGAGCTGGAAATGGCCCTGGGCGTAGATGTGGAAAGAAGCCTGGTTCCCCTTACCGTATACTTACCCCGCCGGAATATCACGAATGTGACTACACCGGAAGAAGCACTGGGCAGCGGGGTCCTCTACCCTGCCGGTTCATTTGCTATTCAGCAGGAGTTCAACAGTAAATATGTGATCACTCATATCGACTTCATGCGGGGTGTGCTGGGTATGGCGCAGGATGAAATGTCGGCCCTGGAGATCAAAGCCATGCCTGGTGTAAGTGATAATGATCTGAAATCGAGGTTGCAACAATTATTGGGTAATGGGTATCATTTGGAAACAAGGTACGAGCAGAACCAGTCGCTGTACGCGATTATGCAAACAGAGAAGTGGGCAGTGTATGTGATCATGTCATTTATAATGGTGATAGCAGCTTTCAACATGATTGGTTCATTATATATGCTGGTCATGGAGAAGCAAAAGGACATTACTATACTGAAAGCTATGGGGGCGAGAAGCAGCCTCATTACAAAGATCTTCCTGGCAGAGGGATTGATCATCGCAATGATTGGTACACTGATAGGTTTTTTCATCAGTGTCGTCTTTTGTTTGTTGCAGCAGCGGTTTGGATTAGTGAAGCTGGAGGGGCAATCCTTCCTGGTAAATTCTTACCCGGTCAGCATGCACCTCTCTGATTTCCTGCTTGTCAGTGTCACCATCATCGTTATCGGTGTCGCTGCCAGCTGGTATCCAGCCCGCCGCGCAGGCCGGCAACAGGTGGCATTAAAAGCTACTTAACTTCGTTCTGCAGCAACAGGTTGCATTAAAAGCTCTTCAAAAAAAATCGGGCAGTCACGAAGTGACTGCCCGATTTTTTTTGCTATTTAATAAGATTAATAGTCTCCCAGTGTTTCAGGCAATTGCCCCAGAGCGTTTTTCAGCTGCTCATCACTTGGTGCAATACCATGCCACTCATGATGACCTTCCATAAAATCAACACCAGCACCCATGATCGTCTTCATCAAAATCACAATCGGCTTACCCTGTCCTGTCATACCAACTGCTTTCTCCAGCGTTGCCACCACATCATCCATATCATTTCCATTCATATGCAACACAGTCCATCCAAAAGCTGCAAATTTTGCATCCAGGTCACCCAGGCCTGCCACTGCTTCCACGGTACCATCAATCTGTTGCCCATTCCAGTCTACAGTTGCAATCAGGTTATCCACTTTATGGTGAGGCGCAAACATAATTGCTTCCCAGTTCTGACCTTCTTCCAGTTCACCATCACCATGGAGGGAGAACACGATACGGTCATCGTTATTTAGTTTCTTAGTCAGTGCAGCACCGATTGCTACACTCAGGCCCTGGCCCAGGGAGCCGGAAGCCATACGAATTCCAGGCAAACCTTCATGCGTAGTAGGGTGACCCTGTACACGTGAGTTCAGCTGACGGAATGTAGCCAGTTCTGATACCTCAAAATAACCCGAACGGGCCAATGCACTGTAAAATACCGGCGAAATATGGCCATTGGATAAAAAGAACAGATCCTGATCTCCTCCGTCCATATCAAAAGGCTGCGGCTTGTGCTGCATTACCTTGAAATACAGGGCTGTGAAGAAATCAGCACAACCTAATGACCCGCCTGGATGGCCACTCTGGCAGCCATGCACCATGCGAACGATATCCCTTCTGATTTGTGTAGCTATATCTTTCAACTGTGGCATAATACTTGCAAATTTTTTGATCAGGCGAAAATAATAGAATTTAAATACAATTGCACATAATCTTGCCTAATTCCGTGATTTTACCTTTTGTATCTCTCAATCTCTATTATTTTCAGATTAAGGTGATACACATTTACTTGAAATTAATATCTTTGTAAATAGATCAAGTCCCTCCCAAATGGAGAATGTTTTAATTGCTACTGTCCTAAGTTTCGTTATAACCTACTTTGCCATCCCCGTGTTAATCCGGGTAGCAGAACTGAAGCATTTATATGACGAACCGGACGAACGGAAATCTCATAAGTCGCGAATCCCAACTTTAGGGGGAATAGCGTTTTTTTCAGGATTCATTGTTGCAACTGCGGTTTGTGTGCCAGCGTTGGCAGATTCTCCATTTCAATATATGGTGGCTGCGTTCTTTGTAATTTTTATGGTGGGAATGAAAGACGACATTGTCGGACTTACACCACTGAAAAAACTCATTGGCCAGTTAATGGCTTCTTTTGCAGTAATTTATCTCAGTAATTTACAGATCAGCAGCATGTATGGTTTCATGGGGTTCAATACTTTGCCTCCTCACTTTAGCCTGCTGCTCACCTACTTTACATTCCTGGTGGTGATCAATGCTTTCAACCTGATTGATGGTGTCGATGGCCTGGCAGGTAGTGTAGGCATGCTGGTATCCGGCGTGCTCGGTACTTATTTCCTCTATACCGGTCAACTGGTATATGCGGTATTAGGTTTCTCCATGGCAGGCGGTTTAGCTGCTTTCCTGATTTACAATATTTCTCCGGCCAGGATCTTCATGGGCGATACCGGCTCTTTGATGGTAGGTTTGGTGAATGCAATTCTGACTATTAAGTTCATCGAAGTGGCTGGTAATCCTGCAGGTAAACTCCCTGTGGAGTCTGTACCTGCGGTTGCAATCGCTATATTAATACTGCCATTGTTCGATACTATGAGGGTATTTGCAATACGTATGCTGCACGGTCGTTCTCCGTTTGCGGCTGACCGTAACCACCTGCATCACTACCTGCTGGCACTGAATCTCAACCACCGCCAGACCACCCTGGTATGTGTAGGGGTGAATGCTGCTTATATTGTTTTCGCATTTTATTTCCAACATATTGGTACTGGCTGGTTACTGGGTAGTATGATCGGCTCTGCTTTGATCCTTACAGGTGTGTTATACCAACTCAAAAAGAGAAAAGAGAACATGTTGCACAAGGTGAGCCTGGCTACTGTCAACGAAGTAAAGGCAGTGGTAGAGGTAATGCCAAAATCGCCAATCAGGGTCAATCCGAAAGGAGTTTTACAGGATAAATAGTCCTCATTCGTTTTACAGGTCTCACTTTTCCGTTTGAATGGCCATGAAAAGCCTTCAATTGTCCACCCTGCTTTCTTATATTCTATTTCTATTATATCCCCGCTTCAAAATCTCAGATAATTCCTGTAGGTTTGCACGCACTTAATTATTTGTTTGCTATGCAAGATGATCTAAACTTAATCATGGACGATGCCAGCGAATCCATGCAAAAGGCGATCGCTCACCTTGAGCTGGAATTGTCCAGAATCAGAGCTGGAAAAGCAACTCCGGCAATTCTGGATGGAATTTCCGTAGATTACTATGGTTCTCTTACTCCGCTCTCCCAGGTAGCCAATATCAATGTGGCCGACGCGCGTACCCTGACCATTCAGCCATGGGAAAAAAATATGCTTCAGCCGATTGAAAGAGCTATCATTGCTTCCAATATCGGTATTAACCCTCAGAACGATGGTATCATCATCAGGATGTTCCTGCCACCACTGACTGAAGAAAGAAGAAAAGAATTTGTAAAAAGAGCTGCTGGTGAAGGTGAGCAAGGCAAAGTGTCTATCAGGAGTATCCGTCGTGATGCGATCGAAGCTATTAAGAAATTGCAGAAAGATGGTCTGAGTGAGGATACTGCGAAAGATGCAGAAGCTGAAGTACAGGCGCTGACCAATAAGTTTATTGAGCTGGTTGACAAGCATTGTGTACAGAAAGAGAAAGAAATTATGGCGATCTAACAGGTTGTCAGACGATATTAAAAAGCGGGTGTTTCATTAGAAACACCCGCTTTTTTTATCTGAAAACGGGTTTTCATTTCCGTTAAAGGATGCCCCTTTTCATAAGCTTTTTACTACTTTCTATTTACAAGATATACCCCACCAAGGATGATGCCCAGGCTCAGGATCTGTAAAAGCGTAATGTGCTCCCCTGCCAGGAAGCCCCAGCCCAGCGCCACAATAGGCAATACATAAGTCACCATACTGGCGAACATAGCTCCTGTTTTGCTGATCAGGAAATAAAACAATACAGTGGCAATCCCGCTACCCAGTATACCCAGTGTAGCTGCGGCGCTGATAGAGGTCCATGGAATGGCCGGACCACTGAGTAATGCAAAGAAATTCGTATACAGCAAAACCGGCAAAGCCAGTATGCCACAGAATCCCAAAGAAATAGCGCTTACCTGTACTGATGAGTAATCCTTCAGATGCCTGCGTACCAGGTTGATATTCGTACCATAGCAAACGGTGGCTACAAGGATCCACAGACCGTAGTACCAATAACTCGTGCTGATTCCCTGGGAGGCAAATAATAACACCACCCCGATCAGCCCTGCGCTAATGCCCAGTAACTGCCGTTTGATGATCGCATTATTGAATAGCAGGGCCCCTGTTACTAAGGTCATGAGCGGGGTGAACCCGTTCAGGATACCAGCCAGCCCACTGTCTACCTGCATCTCCGCGATGCAGAAGAGAAAGGCGGGGAAGAAATTACCTAATAGACCAGAGAGGAAGATCAGGGGGAGTTTCTTTACCGGTATCTTGTGGATAAAACGGAAAAAGAAAGGCGATAAGGAAATGCCTGCGCATAGCATGCGGAGGCTGGCTACCTGCCAGGGCGAAAGTCGCTCCATACCCAATTTCATGAGAATGAAGGAGCTACCCCAGGTCAGGGATAAAAGGAGGAAGATCCCCCAGTTTAATGTTCGTTGGCTCACGTTTTTTATTTTTTAGAATGGCATGACAAAGATCGCGAAAAAAAAAGAGTGTCATTTTGAATTTAATTTAGCGGGCTGCCGGCCGCTTCCCGATCCCCCTGTTTTGCCCTGGGCAAGCGCCGCATGAAATTCCATTTGGAATCTCAAACACTTCGGTTTATATTTTGTTACACTAAGTAGAAATGCTACGCAGATGAGTAAGATTAAGTTAGCAGATATTAATACCACAGCTCCCAAAAAACTGGACAAAGACAAGACCAAGGCCCTTACCGAGCAGATAAGAGCAGAGCTGGATGAGTTACAGAACCTGCTCTATGCTGAACATAAACATGCCATCCTCATTGTGCTGCAGGGAATGGATGCCAGCGGAAAAGATGGTGCTATCCGTTCAGTAATGAGTACAATGAACCCGGAAGGAGTAAATGTAAAGGCTTTTAAGGTGCCTACTGAGCAGGAACAGGATCATGATTTTTTATGGCGGGTACATCAGCATGCACCACCCAAAGGCATGATTATGGTATTCAATCGTTCTCATTATGAGGAGGTATTGGTGCAACGGGTGCATAAATGGGTGAATGATAAAGTGATTATGAAACGTATGAGTGCAATCAATGATTTTGAGAGATTACTGACCGCGCATGGGAATACGACGATCCTGAAATTCTATCTGCATATATCGGCTGAGGAGCAGGCAGAGCGCCTGCAGGAGCGGACTACCAATCCCAAAAAAATGTGGAAGTACAATAAGGGAGATCTGATAGAAGCGAAGTTCTGGAAGAAGTACAGGAAAGCATATGAAGATATATTTGAGCATTGCAATGAAGTGCCGTGGATAATTGTACCGGCAGATGATAACTGGTATAAGGAATACGTAGTGGCGAAAACGTTGAAGGATACACTGCTGGGATTGAAGATGAAGTACCCGGAGTTAAAAGATTAAATGCATTTCACTATTAGCTCAGCACAGGAGTCTGGCTAAGTCATTCATATAAATCATTGTATTATCTTGGACCTGCAATTTGTTCGTGTCACCTAAAAAAGTTTGTTATATGGGTTTTTTCAAAGAGTTCAGAGATTTTGCCACCAAAGGGAATGTGGTTGATCTTGCGGTCGGTGTGATCATTGGTGCTGCATTCGGTAAGATTGTATCGGCACTCGTAGATAACATCTTTATGCCGATTCTTGGTATTCTGACCGGTAAGGTAGATTTCAAGGAAAAGTATTTCCTGCTCAATGATAGTAAGGGAAGTAGTTTTGAATCCCTTGCCAAGGCAAAAGAAGCAGGAGCCCCTGTATTATCTTATGGTCTCTTCATTCAGTCAATAATCGAATTTATCATCATTGCTTTCTGCATCTTCCTGCTGGTAAAAGGGATCAACGCCCTCACCCGGAAAAAAGAAGAAGCCCCTGCAGCACCTGCTACTCCTCCCGAACCTAGCCCACAAGAGAAGTTGCTGATGGAAATCAGAGACGAACTGAAAAAAAGATAAGTACTGGTATAAAAAGCTACAAGGGGTTGCCGATGGCAACCCCTTGTAGCTTTTTATAGAGTTTTTTACTTTTGCAGTTCAGGAATAATTATTCAAGGCGGTTCGTAAGCTACAGTACAGGTCTCAATGTATGCTGACCCCGCATTTAAACCACAAAATAGAATGAGAAGATCGTTTTTGACGGCCACTTTAATGGTATGTGCCTTTGGGCTGTTGCATGCACAGACAGACTGGATGAAAACCTCCCGCGAAGAAGCGAGTGGGAAAATTAAGAAAGATGCCAGCGATACGACAAAAAAAATATGGAAAAGGGGGGGCATTTTCAACCTGAACATAAACCAGGGTACCCTGACTAACTGGGCAGCGAGTGGTGATAAATTCTCTTTCTCCGTGGCTTCTACCTTTAATGCATTTGCCTTTTACAAGAAGGGAAAACATAGCTGGGATAACGTGCTGAACCTGGCTTACGGGTATGTAAATACCACCAGCCTGGGAGGCCGCAAAAGCGATGACCTCATCTCCATTACTTCCAAATATGGTTATGACATTGGTAAGAACTTTTACCTGTCGGGTTTAGTCGATCTTCGTACACAGTTCTCAGATGGTTTCCTGTATACGGACACGAGCAGAACACTGGCATCCAGATTTTTCTCCCCTGCCTACCTTGTTCTTTCTCCGGGTATGGACTATAAGCCAACGGGCCAGTTTTCCATCTTCTTCTCACCTGTTACAGGTCGTTATGTATTTGTTATGGACGACCACCTGGCATCCCAGGCAGCATTTGGTGTGGATACAGGCAAGCATGTGAAAGCTGAGTTTGGTGCTTACCTGACGGTCAATACTGTGCTGACCCTGGCAAAAGGTATCGTGTACAAGGGCAGGTTAGACCTCTACTCCAATTACAGGATCAATCCGCAGAACCTGGACCTTTATATGACTAATTCACTCAACCTGGCAGTGAATAAATATATCTCTGCAGTGATCTCCTTCGATATGATCTACGATGATGATGTGAAGTCCTTCGTAAATCCTAAAACAGGTGTAGCAGGCCCCAGGTTACAGATCAAAGAAGTGATAGGGGTCGGATTTACCGCGAAGTTTTAAGCGGGAATTTTTTCCTATTTTTGAATGATCCCTTCACCGGAATTCGCCTGGCGAAGGGATCATAATATTATGGCCGACAACTCATATAAGATAAAACTCCCCCAGTTCGAGGGACCTTTTGACCTGCTGCTCTTCTTTATAGAGCGGGACGAACTGGACATCTACAATATCCCCATTACGACTATCACCAACGACTTTCTGAACTATATTCATCACCTGGAATCACTCAACATTGAGCTGGCCAGCGAATTTATCCTGTTCGTATCTACCCTGATGCGTATCAAGGCCAAGATGCTGCTGCCCCGCAAAGAACTGGATGAGCAGGGGGTGGAGATAGATCCCCGCCAGGAGCTGATCGATAAGATCCTGGAGTATAAACGCTTCAAGCAGGCGGCAGCCGAGCTGGCAGAGAAAGAAGCAGACAGGATGCTGATGATCAAGAGAGGGAATATTGCCAAAGAGTTGTCTTCTATCGGTGAAATCACCAGCGAGGGTACTGAAATACAGACGCTTACCCTTTTCAAGCTCACTCAGACCTTCGAAAAAGTGATGCAAAGGGTGAAGCAGCGGGATAATAAACCGCAGCACGTTGTATATAAATATGACTACACCATGGAGGGTTCCCGTCATTACATGATAGAACTGGCTTCGAGAGAGAAAACCCTGGCATTCGAAAAGATCTTCGATCATTGTCAGGACAGGGTGCACGCCATCTTCCTCTTCCTGGGCATGCTGGAACTGGTGCAGATGAAGTATATGACCATTATGGTAGGCGAAGGCCGGAACAATTTTATAATCGACTTTATAGAACCTGAAGACCGTGAACTGGAAGTAGCGGGAACACTGGATATGGAATGAGTGACAAAAAGGAACATATCGAAATCGTCTCTTTACCGGCGTATGCGCAGGCCGACAACAATTTTGTTGCCTCCAGTCTGTGTGAGCTGAAGGAGAGCTTTTTTGCCACCAATGGAAAACCTCATCGTCACGATTTTTATACAATTTACTGGATCAAGAAAGGACATATGGAGCCGACTATTGATGCAGTGACATACGAAGTGAATCAGAATACACTGTATTTCCTGGCTCCGGGCCAGGTACATACGATGACCTTCAGCGAAAAAGTGGAAGGCTATATGATCGCGTTTCAGGATGCATTTATGTGCCTGAAAGACCAGGCAGCTTCGCTGATGGGTATTAATTCCTCCCTCTTTTTCAATAATCAGTTCAGTACCGTAATCACCCTGCAACCTGAGCAGGAAAGGGATTTTGAGATGCTGGTACAACTAATGAAAAAGGAAGTGAAGGACCAGGAGCCGGGTTTTGATACGGCTTTGCACGGATTGCTGCGCTATTTCCTGGTACTGGCCTCCCGTATCAAGGGCAGCAGTATGATCGCGACCCCTGATCAGCATGCATCGCATAACAGCTCCTTATTTTTACAATTTAAGAACCTCATCGAAGAGAAATATACTACGCTGAAGAATGTATCGGATTATGCAGGCCTCATGCATGTGAAGCCGGTATTGCTGAATGAGATCAGCAAGCAACAATCAGGTATTACGGCAGGTGAGCATATCCGCAACCGGGTGATCCTGGAGGCACAGCGTTATTTATATAATACTGACCTGTCAGCAAAAGAGATTGCTTACAGGCTAGGTTTTGAAGATCCCCATTATTTTAGTCGCTTTTTCAAGAAATATACCGGTCAAACGCCTTCTGAATTCAAAGAGACCGGGAAACTGGCTATTTGATAAATATGACTGGTTTGCCCCCGCTGCAATCGAAAATTGTAATGCAGCCGGTTTTCTTCCCTATCCAAATTAAAAAAGGTTGAAACTTTTTTATTGATAATCAATTCATTAATTACTTGAAATAAAAAAGTCCACCACTTTCATCTTTTTATCCATTCCGAATATTTGTTGCAACGAGTAATTTTACATCATCAAACAACGAACAAGGCAATTAATCCTTCAGATATTTAAAAACATTCAAAAAAACTAAAACTCTTATTTTATGGCAATCTGGAAAATTGATCAATCTCACAGTGATGTAGAATTCAAGATTAAGCATCTGATGATCACAAACGTAACTGGTTATTTCAAAAAGTATGATGCTACTGTAGAAAGCAGCAGCGATGATTTTGCTGATGCTAAGATTGCGTTCGAAGCTGAAGTAGCTGGCATCACTACTAATAATGAGCAACGTGATCAGCACCTGCAGGCAGAAGATTTCTTCCATGCAGCACAATATCCTAAACTGAATTTCGTGTCTACCGGTGTTAAGAAAGTAGACGACGAGCGTTATAAAGTAACTGGTGACCTGACAATGCGTGGTGTGACCAAACCAGTAGAACTGGATGTAGAGTTCAGCGGTATCGTTAAGGATCCATATGGACAGACCAAGGCTGGCTTTGAAGTAAAAGGTAAAATCGCGAGAAAAGAGTACGGCATTACATTCAACGGTCCTACCGACAATGGTGGTCTGTTATTGGGTGAAGAGGTAAAACTGCTGGCAAGTGTGCAGTTAGTGAAGCAAGCGTAATCAGGAATAGTGGAAGATTTCTGGCAATCCGACTGGAATTAAGTAACAGCAGAACGGAATAAGCAATAATACAATCGAAGCAGTGTGTGTGGAAAATGTGTGGCCTTTGGAACATAACTTTTTTTGAAGGATAGATTGCCAGAAATAGTGAGTAGCCGCCCCGGCCGGGGCGGCTTTTTTGTTCCCTGTATGTAGAGAAAAATCTACGTGGGTGCGGAGTTGGGAAGAATAAAAGAAGTAGTAATTTAGAGATCCCTACAAATACATTATTTAAACTTCACAAAAAACTGAATCATGAAGAGAAATGCTTCTGCTAACTGGCAAGGTACAGGCAAGGATGGGAAAGGAACAGTTACTACACAATCCACTGTGCTGAACAGTACCCCGTATTCTTATAAGAGCCGTTTTGAGGATGGCAATGGTACAAACCCTGAAGAACTGATTGCAGCTGCGCATGCGGGCTGTTTTACAATGAAACTGAGTTTCCTGATCTCCGGCGCGGGATTTACGCCTGAGAACCTGGATACGAAAGCGACGGTGACCCTGGAGAATGGTGCGGTAACGGGGAGTCACCTGGAACTGAAAGCGACGGTGCCGGGCCTGGATGCAGCGAAGTTTGCAGAACTGGCGGAGGAAGCGAGAACGAATTGTCCGATTTCCAAGCTGTTGAATACTGAGATTACACTGGATGCGAGTTTAGCGTAAGTGTATTGAAATTATTGCGGCCCGTGATTTAATCACCACTTATATCCGCGAGCAGGAAAAGTGATCTGGATGTACAACGCTTACCTGCGATAAAAAATAGATATCCTCATGAGGTGCAGATACAGGCATTAACAGTGATAAATGCTGAAGTTGCCATCAATAATTTAATTCGATTGCAACTCCACTAAGAAGGGTAGGTAAAAAGCACCCATATATCAGGAAAAGGCAATTTGTTAAAAAGCAAATTGCCTTTTTCTATTGCTAAAAAGGTTTGTACCTTAGAAAGGTGTTCTAAAACAGGACTTGTATTAAGCAAGGGAAGCATGATTGATCCGCTAATTATTTCACAGCAAAATCAATACACATGGAAGTTTCAGCACAAACATCAGAGCTTGAACAGATTCAGGACTGGAAGGTAGAAGTGAATAGTTCCAGAGATACCCTCCGGTCAATGCAAAATCGTCTTGAATTGTTATCTAACAAAAAATCAGACGAAGATTCTCTGGCCCAGATTGAGCATTTTCAAAATCAGTTCATCCGTCAGTTAGAGGTATCGGATGAGATGTTCCACGACTTAAAGCAGTGCGCTAAAAAGATCTCCAACAATGGCCAGCTCGCCGTTCTACACGATGACCGCCCCGTGGATGACTGCTCCACAATGGAAGATCGTATGCAAACGTTCAGAAAGCTATATAACGAGTTGCAGGAAGAATTCAACGCATTTTCCGCTTTTTCATAACCTTGCTGGTTTACATAGAATAAGATTTTTTATGCTATTGTTATAGACAGGGTAGTTCTTGCTGTTTTTTGATTTAAATAGAATTAGCTTTTGTTCAAACTTCCGGCATAGGGGTATCAAATTTCTATAACGACAGTCTCACTTACTGCATATCCTGTGCAGGTAAGCCGGTAGCCTTGTGCTATCTCTTTTTCAGTGAGCACTTCATTCAAGGCCATCCATATTGTTCCCTGTGTACATCGTGCTGTACAGGAGCCACAAACTCCTCCTTTACAGCTATAAGGTAGTGTAATGCCCTGGGCTAATGCTTCAGACAATATATTCTTATTGCCTGGTAGTTTTAGCTCGTAGCTTTCATTGCCTTTTTTGATCAGCACTGTTTTGATCGTGCTATCTGTTGGCGTGCCGATGCGTGCCAGCTGGGGAGCTGTATCTACTACAAAGTTTTCTTTGTGTTGCTGCTGCTGGCTATAACCCATAAAGGTCAGTGTGAGCAGGGCCATACGCATATATTCCGGGGGACCGCATACAAAGAATTGCGATAATTCAGTGGCATACTTTGTTTGTGCTTTTACCAGTGGTTCCAGCAGTCCATTGCTCATTCTGCGAATGATGCCTTCGGCACTGAAGAGGTATATGATATGGAGTTGATCTCGGTATTGTTCATTTAATAATTGCAGCTGTTCGTGGAAGATGGTGCGTTCCTTCGTTGGGCTGCTATAAAACAGTTTGATATGTGCATGTTGATGATGATGCAGGATATATTTAAGCAGGGAAAAAAGTGGGGTGATCCCGCTGCCTGCACCTAACAGGAAGATATCGAAAGGAGAATCAGGTACTTCATTCAGGGTGAACCTGCCGGAAGGCTGTAAGGTAGTGACAATGTCTCCTGTTTTCCAGTGATCCAGTATATAACGGGAGATTGCACCGTTTTCTTTGCGGCGTATTGTAACAGCGATATCCGGGTCAATACCGGGTGCAGAGCTGAAAGAGTAGGAACGACGATATGCTACACCATGCAGTTCGATAAGAAAGGTGAGGAACTGCCCTGCTTCGTAGGCCACCGGTGCGCCATTCACAGGCTGAAACCTGTAAGTGAAGGCATCAGGTGTTTCCTTTATGATGGCAGTGATCTGAAGCTGTAAATACATTTCGCAAATTTATCACTTTCACAAAAGCATCTTAGCAATTCTCTACAGCTGCCATACAAAAAAAACGCTTCTACCGAAGGCAAAAGCGTTTTAATGAGCATATTATTGTTACGCTATCAGATAGCTGTTACTGTTACTTTGTCTTTCAGCATTTCTCTCACGGTTGTTGCAATACCCGCAGCATCAAACCCACACTCACGGTGTAGTTCTTCAGGCTTACCATGCTCAATGATACGATCCGGGATGCCCAGGCGTTTCACCTTTGCCGTATACCCATGATCTACCATAAATTCCAGCACCGCACTACCAAAACCACCGGTGATAGCATGGTCTTCTACAGTAATCACTTTATCGTACTGGCTGAATATTTCATGCAGCATGGTTTCGTCCAGCGGCTTTACAAAGCGCATATCGTAGTGAGCAGGTTGCAGGTCTTCTACCAGCAGGTTTTTGCAGGCTTCGGTTACGAAATTACCTACAGGACCCAGGGAGAGGATGGCGATATCTTTACCGTTGCGAATTTTGCGGCCGGTACCTATTTTAATTTCTTTGAAAGGCTGGCGCCAATCAGGCATTACGCCCTGTCCTCTCGGGTAGCGGATCACGAAAGGCAGTTGCTGTGTGGACAACTGGGAGGAATACATGAGATTACGCAGTTCCTCTTCGTTCATCGGGGAGCTGATCACCACATTCGGTACACAGCGCATATAGGCGATGTCGTACACGCCATGGTGAGTAGGACCATCTTCACCTACCAGGCCCGCACGGTCCAGGCAGAATACTACAGGGAGTTTCTGGATGGCTACGTCATGCAAAGCCTGATCGTATGCACGCTGGAAGAAGGAAGAGTAGATGGTACAGAACACCCGCATACCCTGCGTAGCCAGACCGGCAGAGAGGGTAACGGCATGTTGTTCACAAATGCCTACGTCGAAGGCACGGTCCGGCATCTTTTCCATCATGTATTTGAGGGAGGAGCCGGAAGGCATGGCAGGGGTAATACCCATAATGGTATTGTTCTGCTCTGCGAGTTCTATGATCGTATGCCCAAACACATCCTGGTATTTAGGAGCTTGTGGCTTATCGGGTATTTTTTTGAAGATTTCGCCCGTGATCTTGTCGAACAGGCCGGGTGCGTGCCAGGTAGTCTGGTCCTTTTCTGCCAGTGCATAACCTTTACCCTTGGTGGTAACGATATGAAGCAGTTTAGGGCCGGGAATATCTTTGAGGTCCTGCAGGGTATCTACCAGTTTAATGATATTATGCCCATCGATTGGACCGAAGTAGCGGAGTTTCAGGGATTCAAAGAGATTGCTGGAGCCGGATACCACGCCTTTGATTCCTGCTTCCAGTTTGGAGGCCATATCGCGGGTAAAGCGTTTACCCACAGGGAGTTTGCCCAGCAGGTGCCACACGTCATCACGAAACTTGTTATAGGTAGGCGAGGTGGTAATATCGGTCAGGTATTCTTTGAGTGCGCCTACGTTAGGGTCAATGGACATGCAGTTATCGTTGAGGATAAAAAGCACGTTGGCATTGGCTACGCCTGCATGGTTGAGGGCTTCGAAGGCCATACCGGCGGTCATAGCACCATCACCAATCACAGCTATATGCTGGCGGTCGGTTTCTCCTTTGAACTTGGAGGCGATGGCCATACCCAGGGCAGCGGAAAGGGAGGTGGAAGAGTGACCAACACCAAAGGTGTCGTAGGGACTTTCTTCTCTTTTTGGGAAACCACTGATACCGTGGTATTTGCGGTTAGTATAGAACACATCTCTTCTGCCGGTGAGGATTTTGTGTCCATATGCCTGATGACCTACATCCCATACCAGCTGATCATAAGGGGTATTGAAAACATAGTGCAGGGCTACAGAAAGTTCAACTACGCCAAGGCTGGCCGCAAAGTGACCACCATGCACGCTTACCACGTCAATAATGAACTGGCGGAGTTCTTCACTTACCTCATGCAGTTGTTCTTTACTTAGCTTCCGCAAATCAGCAGGGGTTTGTATGTTGCCCAGCAATGGGCCCGGCGTAATGTTCATATCTGTTGGATGCAGGATTTTAATACACAAAAGTACGATAAATAATGTGTGTATGCACTTAGCAATTCATTTGCCAAATATCAGCACATAGAACCATTTGGCCTTGGAGAATTCCGTACATCTGCACGTGTTGCAGTATACCACTGTCTAATGGTATTTTTAGGGAATTCAAAATGATACACTACCCTTTGACGGTATTTTTGAAAAGTAGGAGTTGTTTATTAATTTCAAATAGATGTTTAAACGAATATCAAAATATTGGTGGTGTCAGATAGCGGGATGGGCTGCTTATTTTGTCGTGAATATATTCTTCGCTTACTCTTACCTGGGAAGTGTAGACCGGTCATACACCGTCAATTTATTACTCATTATATTTTTTGGCCTCGTGGCTACTCATGCGCTCCGGAGCATGTTACAGCGTATTAACTGGTTCCAGTATAGTTTTGAGAGCCAGATGCTGTTATTCTTCGGATTGACGGTAGGGGCCGGGATCATCATTTATGCCGGGAACATTTCTATCGGCAACCTGTTCCGTGATCAGAGCCAGCAGCGCACATTTGCAGATCTGAAAACTTTCAATTTCCTCATTCCCATCTTCCTGATTACGGCTATCTGGTGGCTCATTTATTTTGTGTGGCACTATATAGACCGCAGCAGAAATACCCAGGTAGATAAGTTAAAACTGGAAAGTACGGTAAAGGAGCTGGAGCTCAAGACGATCAAATCACAGCTGAATCCACATTTTATCTTTAACGCCCTTAACAGTATACGGGCATTGGTAGACGAAAACCCGCAAAGGGCAAGGACGGCAATCACAGAGTTGTCGAATATACTCCGCAGTTCCATGCAGGTAGAAAAAGCGGAAACTGTGAGCCTGGAAAATGAGTTGAGTATTGTGAAGGATTACCTGGCACTGGAAACGATCCGCTTCGAAGAACGATTGAAAGTAGAATATGATATAGACCCTGAGACACTGGAATTGCCTATCCCTCCTATGATGTTGCAAACACTGGTAGAGAATGCGATCAAGCATGGTATTTCCAGGATTATTACGGGAGGAACGGTGTTTATCGGTTCTCATGTAAAGGATATGCAGCATGAGATCACGATTGAGAACACGGGACAACTGTCGGCAGCGGGGCCGGGATTTGGATTTGGGATCCAGAGTACGCGGCAAAGGTTGAGTATGTTATTTGGTAGCAGGGCATCTTTCAATATTTATAATAAGGATGGGGAGATGGTAGAGGTGAGGGTGGTCATGCCATTGGTATAGTGGGGGAAACGGCTGAAGACTGTATCCCGCATCAAGTTGAATAAAAATCTTAGATTTATAGTAACGCGCAGCGATCAAAACAAAGCAACTGCTCATGAAAAAAGCTTTAATTATTGATGATGAACGACTAGCCAGAAGTGAGCTCAAAAAGCTGCTGGCAGACCATCCTGAAATTGTGGTGGTGGGAGAAGCGGTGAATGCAAAAGATGGTCTGGACAAGATTGAAACCCTGCATCCGGATCTCCTGTTCCTGGATATCCAGATGCCTGATAAGACTGGTTTTGACTTACTGGCTGAGCTGGAGAAGGCTCCTCAGGTTATTTTCACCACAGCATACGACGAACACGCGCTGAAAGCATTTGAGTATAATGCCCTGGACTACCTGCTGAAACCGGTGGAGCCTAAAAGGCTGGCAGATGCCATACACAAACTGCATCAGCAGGAAGAAAAGGAAAGACAGGCCGAAGTAGGCGCGATCAGGACAATTCTTTCAGAAAACGACCAGGTATTTGTAAAAGACGGAGACCGTTGCTGGTTTGTGAAGTTGCAGGAAATTCGCCTGTTTGAGAGTGTGGGGAACTATGCAAGGGTGTATTTTGAAACTAACAAACCATTGATTCTGAAATCATTGAATGCGCTGGAAGAGCGGTTGGATGAGCGGACTTTTTTCCGTGCAAACCGTAAGCACATTGTGAACCTGAGGATGATAGAGAAGATAGATACTTATTTCAATGGGGGTTTATTGCTGGAAATGAGAGGGGGTGAAAAGATTGAGGTGAGCCGGAGGCAGGCGGTTAAATTCAAGGAGATGATGAGTCTCTGATTCAATTCTGCAGGTTTAAAACTTAGATACACAAGAAAAAGTCCCCTCTCCGGAGGGGACTTTAATTTTTTTAGTTGCAGGAGCTATTATCTTAACACAGGTGCTGCGTGTACAGCATCTGCAATTTCTTTAATTAAAGAAGCGTCTTTTTCAATAGCATTTCCGACTACGATGATGTCGGCACCAGCTTTACAGTTCAGATAGGCTTTTTCAGCATCCCGGATACCACCGCCCACAATGATAGGGGCGCTCACCTGGCTAGCCACACGGGCAATCATACTTTCAGTAATGGGTTTACGGGCTCCGCTACCGGCATCCATATAGACTACTTTAAGACCAAGCATTTCGCCGGCGATGGCGGTACACATGGCAATGTCGTCTTTGTCTGCGGGTAGAGGCGTTGTGTTACTGATGTAGGATACGGTTGTAGGTGCTCCTCCATCTACGACCATGTAACCGGTGGAGATCACTTCCAGTCCGCTTTTCTTCACTGCGGGTGCAGAGATGACGTGCTGACCAATGAGTAATTCCGGATTACGGCCTGAGATTAAGGATAAATATAACAGCGCATCTGCATAGCGGGAAACCTGGGAGGGGCTTCCGGGAAACAAAACTACTGGTATATCACAGTTGGATTTCAACTGCTGTACACACTCGTCTAGATGAGAGGTAATCACAAGGCTCCCTCCAAGAAAGATATAGTCAACCTTGGCTGCCGTACATTTAGCGGCCAGGTCGGCTGCTCCTGCTGGAGTTACCTTATCCGGATCAATCAGTACTGCAAAGGATTTAACTCCTTTTGCCTTCCTGTCGATGAAAGAATTGTATATTTTATTGTGCATCAAAATAGCATTGTTCCGGTTGTCGCAAAAGTATAAATTTTTTGGTAATAAGTCACAGTCTTAGTTAAATATGCATGTGAGCTATTTTTTATAGAAAACAAAATGATTTCGACCCCCCATCTATGTAACAGTCTGCAATCTTTGGGCCATTCACGCAGGTGTAACGGATTAACCAGCCAAAAAGTTATTTTTTATCATATAAAATAAAAATATATTTTTTGAGCAGTAAAAACAAGCAAATTACGAAAAAGTTGAATTAGTATCCTGGATAACTATGCCAGTTTGTACTGAAACTCAATAGCAGAGGCCTTTTCAGCCGGATTTAAAAATGTAAATTTCCTACTACCGAAATGCCCCTTGAAACGGGCTACCGGCCTCATTCTCAGTGTTTAGCGTACAGCGCCTTTGTTAATGATTTGTTATTGTGGCCGGAAAATTTTAAAGAAAAATAACATGCCCTTACATTTGTATTCAAATAGGGTTTTCATAGGATAGTAACAAATTGAGGGCGCCTTTCCAGGTGCCCTTACTATTTTCTCTAAGTTCTGTTTTACTATTTTTTCCCTAATTCTACCGCATAGTTTTCCCAATAGGCCCCGATCTCTCAAAGGCATATTTATATATTCAGTATAGGTTTTTTTGTCTCTTAGTTCGCGCTACACAATATCATTCTGGTAATTCTCTGATAATTTGTTTGAAATTTCAGTTGTAGTGAGGATTCCCTCTTAGTTGGCATTTCCTATATATTCGTAAAAACTCTCATTTTGGATTTACTATAAATCCATTAATTTTTTATACATTTTATTAAGATTGATCTAATAAATTGAACTATTTCAAATATTTATGGTGGTATGACCATTACTATAGATATTTATTATATTTGTTATTGTATTAATTTTTATTATGGTTACTGTCCTATGAAAAACCAATTGATTACTACAGGCGTGAATCTTCATGCAATGTAAAATGACTCTCGAAAGCAATGGTTTATCCATTGCTTTTGTTTTTTTGCCGGGATTTTTTGCCATTTGGCAGACCTAAATAGCAGGCTCGGGCAAAAACAGTTTCCTTTTTTTGACCGGGATTTTGTATTTTTAGACTTACAAATAATTTACACTATGAAAAAGCTGCTGTTCCTGCTGTTGGTAGGTTGTGCCACAGTATCATCAGCGAGCGCCATTAGCGGAAAGAGAAAGCTGGATAAAACCTGGTACGAGGAAAAAAAGAAAGACAAAGAAGGCGATAAGGGAGATAAGGAAAAATGTAAGTCTGCTAACTGCGATGATAAAGCTACTACCGTAACAAAAACTACTGCACGTGCTACCCGCGTGGAGGAGTATGTATGGATGTTACCGAAGGATCAGGATGGCGATAAGATGTATGAGGAGGATTTGAAGAAGGGGATCGTGGATTTATATAAATGGTATCTGCAGAACGGAAGCCGTATAAATACGAGCGACCTGAAAGCGGTAGCCGAGGAGCCTGCATTTCCTTTTAAAGTGGATGCCAGGACTTTACAACAGTATTTTCAGTTTATCAAGAATAATTTCCCTGGTCTGAGCGAAGATGATCTGACTGATGGTACGCCTAAGAAAGCGTCTGTGGCCAGTCATAAAAAATATGCGCCGGTAAGTACCAGGGATGATATGGAAAGCCAGATTTCCATTCCAGTCGTTAAATAACAAAATGTCTGCCTTGCCATAATGCATTTGGAGTTTAGTTACAATAAGGAGGAGGTGTTGCATGCATTGCGCTATCATTTCCTGCAGCGGGGAGAAATCAAAGTTTTTAAGAACACGCTTTTTATACTGCTGGTGTTTACTTTGTGTGGGTTTGCATATCAGTTGGTAACTTTTGGTGCGCTGATAGGAATTGTAGGGATGTCGGTGTTGATTGGCCTGGTGTTTTGGTATATGCTGCCGGTGTCGATTTATAATAATGCGGCGACTTTCCAGGATGATATCAGGTTGAATTATTCTGAGGAAGGGATTGTGATTGCAACGAGGAATAGTGATGTGGAGAAGGTGTTGAGCTGGCAGGTGTTTACGCAGGTGATGAAGACGAAGAAATTTTTCTTTTTGTATAAGGGGAAGAAAGACTTTTTTTTGGTGCCGACGAGTGCATTTAAGACAGATTTGGAGCAGCGGGAGTTTGAGCGGTTAGCGAAGAATAAAATAAACTAATTTATATAGTTGCAAAACAAATCGGGCGGTCCATTGGATCGCCCGATTTGTTTTACGGGGTGCTCGATTGAGCAAGGTGCCTTACTCCATCGAGCGGTTTTTATAAATCAAAGTTGTGGAATACTGCGAGGTGAAGAATATGCGTCATGGAATTATTGCCTGACGCGGGTTGAACGAAGTGATTCATGTAGCCCGCTTCAACCTTTAAGTTTGCTTTTACGGCGTAGCCCTGCGCAATGAGAAACCGGTTTTGATCTACGAATTTATCATTGATCTCACTATTCAATACATTCATGAAAACTTCATTTTGCAAAGCAAAATAAAAAGGCGTTGTCTTCTCCGCCTTGCGAATCGGGAACTGTGTACGATTAAAATACCGCAAACGATGCCCGTATTTCCAATGTTGCACATCCTTTGAACCCGCTACCTTCGCCCCTACCCAGCGCTCCTCAAATCGAACACGATGCGTCATATTGAAAGCCCGTGTGCTATTCTTATAAATGAATTGCTGATAAATACGATGCTCCGGAAAATACTGATCAGCCCCATCGCTATAGGTGGTAATAAACGAATATCCCAGCAAATAGCTTGCATTTTTGCCAGGGGTATATTGCAGCCCTGCCCTGTTCAGGATCTGCCCCTTTGCACTAATCCCGTTCCGGATCCTCGCCTGAAAATCATAAGCAACCGCCCATTTCTGGTTAATCTGTGCAGTACCAAAATAAGTATACCAGTGGCTATAGCCCTGGGTAAGTTCCTGTGCGGAAAGTTGTAGACCGCCCATTAGCAGGCATAGTGCCAGCAGGCAAATTTTTGTGCGCATATAATAATTTACATAATAGGTTGAATAGTAAAAATAAGAAATACAGGCATAAAAAAGCCGGTCTGCTAGAGAGCAGGCCGGCCGGGTTTTATAAGTGATAGTTGTGTTAGTAAGTAATCCACCAGTTTTTAGTACCCTTGTTATCACCACCAATCGCGCTGCCCGCAGCTGTGAAGTTCACATTGTTGGCATTGGATTCAGCAATTGGATAGGTAAGCCTGTAAGGTACCAGCGTTACATGCTGATCCAGTGATCCGGATACTGGTGCAATGAACAGCGCTGATCCATCTGGTTTTGCAAAGTTCAGGCGGATCCTTTCGAACCATGCCTGGAAGCCCTGTGGATACAATGACAGCCATTTTTGAGTACCGATCACATTCTTCCATTCACCACCCGTATAAGGCACTGTAGCCAGGTATTCATCTACCCCATCAGTGATACCCCAATATTTCATAGAGGCACGTACACCCGCCTCATAATAAGTGGCGGCATCATTACCTACAGCATATCCTTTTGCCGCTGCTTCTGCCAGTGTAAAGGCTACTTCTGAATAAGTCATCAGGATGCCCTTCATATCAGCGCCATAGATCTTAGTACCTGGATAAGAGGCTGCCAAAGGACGATTTGCAGCTGTTGTGCTCATACCATAAGGCATACCGAAAATTGTGTCTGGCGCAATTCCTACTACGGGTCTTGCGTAAATACTCAATCTTGGGTCATTGGTTGCTCTCATGTAGTCAACCAGTGTGGTAGACACAAAGAAATCGGTGATCTTCCTGTTGGTTTCATCCATTGGATACCTGTTTGGATCCACACCCAGGTAAGTAAATTCTGCATTGTCCGCATTGCTGGTCATGGCCCCCTGGTAGTGGGATTCTATCAGGCTTTTTGCTTTTGCATTGTCAGCATCTGCCATACGGATGGCGAGGCGCAGCATCAGGCTATGACCTAATGTTTTCCATTTAGCTACATCACCTTTGAAGATGATATCAGCATCATCGAAAGTAGGCTGCGCCGGATCGAGTGCATTAATACTAGCTGACAGCGAATCTGCCAGTTGGCTATAAATAGTTTTGGCATCGTCAAATGCGGGCGTGATATATTGCTCCACATTTACGGCCTGTGTATATGGTACATTCACATAAGTATCTGTCAGGATCTGCATGATCCAGACTTTCAGAATACCAGCGATGGCATTTTGATTCTGTGCTGCTACATTGGGTTTGTTTGCATTCAATGCCGGAATATAGTTCAGGTTATGGATAGCTGAATACAGCGTAGTCCACATCGTACCATTATTACCTTCATCCAGTGAATACTGGCTGTCAGCTACTCTTGTGTTGCCGGACCAGAACTGTGCATAGTGCATGCCGATATAGCCATTCTGCAATGTGCTATACAACATATCCATCACTGTTTTTTCGGCAGCGGTAAGCTGGTACTGAGGTTCTGTTGTTGTTGGTTTAGTTGGATCGTGATTGATGCTGTCCAGCTTTTTACATCCGGCCATAATCAGCCCCACAAAGGCAAACAGCAAGCTATATTTGATGATACGGTTAAGCATTTTGATTCACTTTTTAGAATGAAACATTGAGGTTAACACCAAAGGAGCGGATGGATGGTAATGCACCACCTTCTATGCCCACAATGTTGGAATTTGAGTTGAGAATGTTTGACGGATCTACGTTTGGCGCGTTACTATGCATTAACCATAAGTTACGGCCATAGAGAGACAGCCTGGCATTCTGTGCGTGAAAACGTTTGTACCATGATTCCGGGAGATTGTATCCCAGTTTCACTTCACGCAGGTAGATATAACTTGCGTCGTACATGTTCGCTTTGCTGAGTGTTTTATTTTCGTTGTTGATAAAGTAAGTATTCGCATCCAGTACAACATCGTTTGGTGTTCCATCTTCTTTCACCCCTTTCGCGATGATACCAGTTTCACGTACATTATTATCGGCTGTCACATCCAGCAGACCAGAGATCTTACCATACATATTTGTGTAGGAGAAGAAAGTACCGCCATGCTGGAAGTCGATCAGTGCTGACAGGTAGATCCCTTTGTAAGAGAAGGTATTGGTCACACCGCCAGCGTAATCAGGATAGACGTTGCCAAGTGTTTTGATATCAGAGATCAGGTAATTACCATCCGCACCTACGATGCGTTCTCCTTTATCGTTATACACATAATCAGTACCAGTGATCATACCCAGTGGCTGGCCTACCTGCCCTACGACAGAAACTCTTTGTGTACGACGATCGGTACCGATTGTTTGCTGGGTAAGCGAAGTTTTGTACTGATCAATGTACATATTCAACACTTTGTTCTTATTGCGGGCAATATTCGCTACGATATCCCAGCGAAAACCATTCTTCAGGCGAATTGGATTCAGGGCTAGAGAGGCTTCAATACCTTTGTTCTCTACAGCACCACCATTGCCCCATGCAGTCACGTAACCAGTTGCGGGCGATACTGAGATTGCCAGTAACTGGTCTGTAGTTTTTCTGCGATAGTAAGTAAAGTCTATTCCTACACGTTCATCCAGGAACTTCAATGCGATACCGGTTTCGTATTCCTGTGTACGCTCAGGTTTCAGATCACGGGTATTTTTGCTGCTGGTAGCCTGTGTCATTGGGTGGCTGCCAAAGCCGGGAAGGAACCCGAAGAGATCATCGGTCTGATATGGATTGGTGTCATTACCTACTGCAGAGATACTTGCACGCACTTTACCGAATGACAACCATTTCCATTCTTTGAGCAGATCGGAGAATACAAAGGATGCAGAAGCTGCCGGATAGATATATGGATTGTTTTCACTCAACAAAGTAGAGCTCCAGTCTGCACGGCCACTCAGCTCCAGGAACAGCAGGTTTCTATATCCCAGTGATGCTGTTGCAAATCCTGAGTTGATCTGTTTTTCGGCATAGTCATCGATTGGTGCAGCTGGGGTCACAGAGTTAGCCAGGTTATATACCAGCGGTATGATGAGACCTCCTACTGTAGCACCACCTGTTGCCGTTGCTTTACGATGCATAATATTGCCACCCACTACAGTGTTCAGTTTGAAATCTTTGCCCAGATCGAATTTCATGTTGGCAGTCAACTGGTAGTTCATCTCTGTAGTAGTAGGTACTCTTTTTACATATCCACCTATGAGGTAATCTTTTGCGGTGCGTTCTTCCTGCAATGCGTTGTAGCTATCCATGAATACGCGACCACTGATCGTGAGCCATTTGCTGGCTTCGTAATCAAGGCCCACATTACCAAAGAGGCGGGTGCGGCTATCGGTTTCATAATCCATATAGCGGTTCCAATATGGCCCATTGCTGGAGGAAGGTGTTGGATCATCCCATGAAGTACGGTTCCAGGTGATCTGTGAACCATCCTCATATTTATATCTCTTTTCCATATCAAGGTTCAGTTGACGCTGACCATACATGGTAAACTGCAGGGTTGGGTTAGGACCGGTGAAACCTGTACCAGGTCTGCCTTTTGCACCATATGCAGTATAGTTGATAGAGGCTGATGCCTTCAGGCCTTTTGCTACTTCATATCCTCCGTTGAATGAGATGTTATTTCTGTTCAGACTTGCATTAGGCAGTACAAAAACCTGGTTCATATTGCCATAAGAGAGGCGGAAATAGCCTTTATCATTCGTACCGGCCATAGCAATATTGTTGGTGATGGTATACCCCGTTCTGTAGAAATCCTTCACATTGTTAGGTTGCGCTACCCATGGAGTTGTCTGACCGAAGTAAGGATTGCCTTTATCTTTATCGAATGAATAGTATGGGCGAATGATCTGTCCTTCGAGTTTTGGACCCCAGGATTCATCTGCTTTGTAAATCGGCATCAGATCATATCTTCCTAATCCATCATTATCGTCATATGTGGCGGCAGATGCACTCAGGAAAGCTTCCGGGTGTTCGTTGTAATACAATTTTTGAAACTTGCCACCACTACCACCACCATATTGATTTTGGTAATGCGGTAATACAGATACCTGGTCAGCCTGCGCATTGATGCTATATGTTACACCAATACCACCTGGCACATCAGGACGTTTTTTGGTAGTGATGAGCATCACACCATTTGCACCGCGACTACCATACAATGCAGTAGCAGCAGCACCTTTCAGGATAGAGATGTTATCTATATCCTCAGGGTTGATGTCTTGCATGGAGGAACCATAGTCGTAACCACCACCACCATTTGCCTGTCCTGGCTGGTTGCTGTTCCCATTTACAAATGGAGTTCCATCTACTACAATGAATGCGTTATTATCGCCTAATATAGATTTCACACCACGGATTGTGATTTTGGTAGAGCCACCCATGGAACCTGTGTTGGAATTGACTTGCAGGCCGGGTACCTTACCTTGCAGTGCGTTTACAAAGTTCACTTCTTTTGCTTCCTGCACGGCATTACCATTTACATTTTCAATGGCATAACCAACAGCTCTTGTATTACGCTGTATACCGAGTGCTGTTACCACCACTTCCTGCAATTGTTTCTTACCGGTAGAGGCTGTTGTTAATGTGACTGGCAGGGAATCCTTACTGGTCAATGGTATGGACTGATCACCAAATGTTGGTGCCGATATTTTGACAGTATCTTTCAGAGAAGCCTTGATAGAAAAAGTACCATCTACATTCGCAGCAACACCTTGTTTTGTGGACAGGTTTACTACCTGTGCACCCGGGATGGGCTGGCCTCCCGGCTGCTTTACCACACCTCTCAAAGTGAATTGACCGATCTCTTTCTTCAGTGTATTACTATCTGAAGGGAGGATCAGTGCAGATGTATCAGCTGCTTTTTTCTTTACGCTATCACTCGCTGCAGTAGCGGGTTTGGTTGTATCCTTACGGGTACTGTCACTTGCCTGGTTATTAGGTGTGATTACAGCCGCAGCAGGTTTGGTAGTATCTGTTTTAGTACTATCCTTCGCTGAATTACCAGGTGTGATTACTACTGCAGCGGGTTTGGTAGTATCTGTTTTAGTACTATCCTTCGCTGAATTATCAGGTGTGATTACAGCCGCAGCAGGTTTGTTTGTATCTGCTTTACTGCGCTGATTATTGCTGTTAGGCGTAATGGTCACAGGAGTGGCCGTTGCGGGTTTAGTCGTATCCTCAGCCGGTTTGCTGGCAGAAGGTGTGATCACTATGGGCGAAGCGGAAGGCTTCACCGTTGTGTCTTTGGGTTGCTGCTGTACTGCTCTTACAGCAGAATAAGTCAGGATTGGCCGGTTAACGTTTGCGCTTGCTCTGTTGGGTCCTATACTACAGTAAATAGCAAAGCACAGCCATAACCAGGTGAGTACATGG
Organism: Chitinophaga sancti; assembly: GCF_034424315.1. Lineage (GTDB taxonomy): Bacteria > Bacteroidota > Bacteroidia > Chitinophagales > Chitinophagaceae > Chitinophaga > Chitinophaga sancti. The sequence goes on along the minus strand of NZ_CP139972.1, from coordinate 5,101,046 downwards.
CTTCTCATTGTTATATTGCAAGATTTGGTTTAAAATTTTTTAGTAACAGGTTTCCGTTTCCTGTCTACAATACCTGATTCTTTCGCTCAATTATAATACAATCGAAATCTCCGGTACAATGAACCCGCTAAGGATTATTTCTTGGGAATGCCTGCAAAATACCGTAACCAGTGGCTTTTACAGAGTTGGTCTATAGGTGTGAGAATGCAACATCCGCATATGGTATTTCCTTGCCCCTCACCGCGGTGAAGCACCCTTTCAAACAATTTAGTATTCTTATTTAGTTCTTGTGTTTGTTGTGCAGCACTACTCTACAGCTCATCCTTTTCCAGAACGCTGTATATCAAACACCTTGCCAACGGCGGGTGTCGCAATTGTGCAGTAATACTCATATGATGAGATTAACTGATGTCAACAACATCTGTTATCAACGGAAGGAAGCTGGCCACAGGCCAGCTTTAATAATAATATTTTATCAGCTTATCCGTGTTGCAGGAAGTAGTCAACAATAATTTTATCTACAGACTTTACTGTGAGTAATGCATCCTGTATACTCAATGCATTGGGATGTGTATCTGCACAGATCACTTTTTTGATGATACCACTTTTTTTGATCTTCTCAAATCCTCCACCAGCAAATATTCCATGTGTAGTAATGACTGAGATGGATTTTGCACCAGCATCCAGGTATGATTGTGCTGCATGTATGAGAGAGCCCCCAGTGCGGATCATATCATCATAGATGATGACATTTTTATTTTCTACTTCTGCATTGATACCCGTGATTTGTGTGGTCTCGCCGGAGATGCGTTTTTTAAATACGAAGGCAGCTTCCACATTCAGATCATTCGCCAGTGATTCTACCCATTTTGCTCTGCCTGCATCAGTGCTTGCTAATACGAATGTTTCACCTTCTCCTAATTCCATCGCAGCTTCTTTTACCAGGTCTTTGCCATAGAGGTGCACAGGCCTTACACCACTCTCAAAATAGTAAGTGATACCATCTACATGGAGGTCCATGAGAATAACTTTATTACCACTATTAGTGGCGGGCAGGGCAGAGAACAATAAAGCGCGGGTTTTGGCTTTTACGATCTCGCCGGATTTCACCGCTCTTTCCATAGTGGAGTAGCCAAAGAAAGGAATGACCAAGTTCAGGGCAAGTGCATCCAGCTGGATACAACCGTGAGCAATATCGAACAATTCCAGGGTTTCTTTGTCGTCAATGGTACCTCCCAGCACTATGACCTCTTTGCCATGTACCTGGCTACGGATACGGTGATAATGTTCCCCGTCCGGGAAATCGCGGATTTCCAGTTTTCCGTCCTCCCAGTCGGGAGCCAGCGCCAGTATTCGATCTTTGAGATACTGGTAGCGCTGTGTTGCAAAAATGATCTTCTGAGGCATAGTGTTTGGAATATATGAGTGTTAAAAGTAATTATTTATAAATTAATGGTATGTTTAACAGCCATTAACCCCGATAATTCGACATTAATCTATATTTTTAACGTTTCATTTGCGAGGGGAAATTTATTTTTGAGCGATGCCTAGACGAATTAAAACGCTTCCCATCTGGCTTGGAGCACTATTTTTTAGCCTGTTTTTCTGTCTGCAGCACGCAAGTGCGCAGGTCAGAGTGTCGGGTCTGATCACAGACATCGACAACAGGCAGGGAATTCCGAATGTTAGTATTATCAATAAGAAGACGCGTTCAGGTGTATTAGGGGGTGAAAGCGGCCGTTTTGAAATTGATGCGATGCCAGGAGATACCCTTGAGTTTACCATGTTAACATACGAAAGGAAATTCGTGACAGTGCCTGCTACTTCTATGTTCATTAATGTGTATATGACGAAGAGGGTGATTACCATACAGGGTGTGGATGTAAGAGGAAGAAACTATATGCGGGATTCAGCTGCCACCAGGCAGGAATATGCGAAATATTTTGGGTATAAGAAGCCTGGGGCAATAGATGTGTTGAAGACATTACCGTCACATCCCATTACAGCGTTGACATACCTGGTGCCGAGTAAACAGCGGAAGCGGAATGAACATTTTAAAGAGCAGCTGGTATATTGGGAGAAAGAAAAATATATTGATAACAGGTATAGTCCGGAATTAGTGGAGAAGATGACGCATTTGAATGGCAATGAGCTGGATAGTTTTATGATGAGGTATAGGCCGGGGTACCAGTTTATTCAGGATGCGACGGAGTATGATTTGATGTTGTATATTAAAAATAGTTATACTCAGTACCAGAAGGATAAGGTGGCGGGAACGCTGCCACCGGTGAAGAAAGAAGATGAGTAATAAATAGAAAAGCGGGATTGCCATACGGCCACCCCGCTTTTTTATTTAATTAAATCCCCATTCAGGCGGAGCAATTGCGTTTCTGCCAGTTTGATATTATACCGGGCATTGATCAACCGGTTATAGGCATCTTCCAGGCTTTGCTGCGCTTCTTTCACTTCAATTGTTGTAGACACGCCTTGTTTGAACCGCTCCAACGCTACCATCGCATTTTCACGTGCCAACCCCAGATTCTCATCTTCCAGGTCTACCGCCGTTTTATAGTATTCATAATCCTTGAATGCATTGCTCAGCGCCATATCCATTTTTGTACGTGTATTCTCCAGCGACAGCTGCTGATAACTTACATTCAGTTCTGCATTCTTCACCTGCCTGTGTACATTCAATCCATTGAAAATGGGAATCGTAGCTGAAAACCCATAATTAATTACCCCATTCTGGTTGAAGATTGGACTGAATGAGTTCGTGGCTGCATTCGAATTCACCTTCGTAAAATTGTACCCGGTATTGAAATTGATGACAGGAAAATAATCGCCCTTACTTTCTTTCAGCGCCAGCTGCGACACCGTCAGGTTTTGCTTGGCTACCATTAAACTGGTATTGCGTTGCAGCATCTCTTCTCTCATTTTACCATAGGCAAGATCAGTATTAAGTGGAATACTATCCTGCACTTCATACTGTGTATTACCGTCTTCTATCGCCATGTACTGATTCAGGATCACCTTACCCTGATCAATCACTGTTTGCTGTCGCAAAAAAGAAGCCTTCAATGCATTGTAGTCGACTTTTGATTGTAGCCAGTCTGTCTTTGGACCCAATCCTGTCTGAAATTTCGCATCAGACAATTTCACTCTTTCATCTGCAATCGCTAATTGTTCTGACAGGTTATGAAGTTGTTGTTTTCCCTGCACTACTGCATAGTAACTGGCGATTACATTAGCAACTGTGGTGATCAGTGCATCTTTCATCGTGGCATCACCCAGGTCACGGATGGCTTCCAGTTTTTGCCTGGTGGCAAACATTTTCAAACCATCAAAGAGGGTCCATGATAAAGTTACATTGCCAGTGAAGTTATTACTATGAATCCCACTCGTATCACGCTTGGTGCCATTTACGAATTCCTGTTTGGTACGGGTTGTATTCCACACCCTTGATGCAGTACCATTTATTCGGGGTGCAAATGCCCAGTTGGCATATGCATAATCGTTAGCTGCTATAGCGGCATCATTCTTCGCCAGCCGTATATCATAGTTGTTCTTTAAAGCCAGATCTATCGCCTGCTCCACTGTCAGCACCTGTTGTGCGGAAACATGGACGGCAGTTAGCAACAGGCAAAATATGAGAATGCGTTTCATGTTAAGCATATAGACAGAACTGGTCAGCCAGCAGCTTACCAGTTCAGAGTTTTATACAGTAGCTTCAAATTCTTCAATGGGTTGCTTTACCTGTTTTCTCCTACTCAGGAAAATGTACATCGCCGGAATCACAAATAAAGTCAGGATCAGTGAAAACACGATCCCACCTACAATCACAATACCCAATGGAATACGGCTCGTTGCCGCTGCTCCCAGTGACATTGCGATTGGCAATGCACCCAAAGCCATGGCAAGACTGGTCATCAGGATCGGACGTAAACGCATGGTGGCTGCTTCGATTGCAGCTGTCGCTTTCCCCTGGCCCTCATCCCGTTTATGATTCGCAAATTCCACGATCAGGATACCATTCTTGGTCACCAGACCGATCAACATAATAACCCCGATCTGAGAGAAGATGTTCCACGTCTGACCAAAAATCCATAGGGAAAGCAAGGCTCCTGCAAATGCCAGCGGCACGGTGAGCATAATGATAAATGGATCGACCCAGCTTTCAAACTGTGCGGCCAGTACCAGGTAAATTAATACCAGGGCCAGCACCAGGGCAAACATGGTATTGGATCCACTTTCTGCATAGTCCCGGGAAGATCCTGATAATGCAGCGTTATAAGAATCATTGATCACACCTTTTTGCTGCAGGTCGTTATAAATGCGGTACATCGCATTGATACCATCTCCAATGGTCTTGCCCGGAGCCAGGCCCGCAGAAACTGTCGCAGATTTATAACGATTGAAGTGATAGATGATCGGCGGACTGGTTTCTTCCTGGATGCTGACAACGTTATCCAGCTGAATGGCCTCTCCCCTGCTGTTGCGTACATAAAAATTCTGCAGGTCAGTAGGTTTATCACGACTACCACGGAATACCTGGCCCATTACCTGGTATTGCTTACCATTGCGGACAAAGTAGCCATAACGTACATTGCTCAGTGCCAGCTGTAAGGTCTGGGAAATATCATCGACAGATACCCCCAGTTCACTGGCCTTTGCACGGTTGATCTGGATACGTAATTCAGGTTTGTTGAACTTCAGGTCAACGTCCACCCCTGAAAAGGTGGGATCATTGTTGGCCTCATCGAGGAAGATGGGCAATACCCTGGATAGACTATCAAAGTTGATATGCTGTAAAACAAAGGATACCGGCAATCCACTACGACGACCTACCTGGATGGTTTGCTGTTCGATTGCGAATACCTTGCCTTCGGAGAACTTGAACATATTGCGGTTCACCATGTTCACAATTTCCTTCTGTGAACGGGTCCTGTTATTGGGCTCTGTGAGTACCACGTTTGCAAAACCTGTGTTGACTGCACCACCACCACTAAAGCCCGGAGCCGTTACGGTCAGTACGATATTCTTTTCAGGAATGGAATCGATCATGAATTGGGTCAGCCCGTCCATGTACCGTTCCATATAATCGAAGGAAGTTCCTTCGGGGGCCGTGATAGAGAGACGGAACTGGCTGCGGTCTTCAATCGGTGCCAGTTCTGATTGCAGGTTGCGGAAAATGAAATAGATCATGGCCACACAACCCAAAATGATCAGGGTGGCTATCCAGCGTACTTTCATGAATTTCTCCAAAGCATGCTGATAACTATTTTCCATCCAGGTGAAGAAAGGTTCTGTTTTGGTGTAAAACCAGGAGTGGGTATGTTTTTTACGACCCAGCTTCACGTTCAGTACAGGCGTGAGCGTAAGTGATACGAAGGCAGAAATAAGTACGGCACCGGCTACCACGATTCCAAACTCCCTGAACAGGCGACCTACGAAGCCCTGAAGGAACACGATGGGCAGGAATACGAATGCCAGGGTGATACTGGTAGCGATAACGGCAAAGAAGATCTCTTCAGAACCTTCTTTTGCTGCCTGCATCCGGGGCATGCCTGCTTCAATCTTCTTATAGATATTTTCCGTGACCACGATACCATCATCCACCACCAGCCCTGTAGCGAGTACGATGGCCAGGAGTGTCAATATATTAATGGTGAAGCCACACATATACATAATAAAGAAAGCGGCAATGAGGGATACCGGGATATCCACCAATGGGCGGAAGGCCATGAGCCAGTCACGGAAAAAGAGGTAGATGATGAGAATTACCAGCACCAGTGCCACGACGAGGGTTTCTTCTACCTCTTCGATAGACTTGCGGATAAAGCGGGTATTATCGATGGCGATATTTGTGCTCAGATCCGGTGGCAGGTCTTTTTTCAGCTGTTCATACCTTTTGTAGAATTCATCGGCGATAGCTACATAGTTGGAACCAGGTTGCGGGGTAAGGGCGAGGGCGACCATGGGCACCCCTGATTCTTTCAGGATCGTTTCTTCATTTTCCGGGCCTAATACTGCCTGACCAATATCCCTGAAGTGAATCAGGCTGCTATTTACATTTTTGATAATCAGGTTATTGAAATCTTCTTCGGTATTCAGGCGGCCAAAAGTGCGAACGGTGAGTTCCGTGGCGTTCCCGGCGATCTTACCGGAGGGCAGTTCTACGTTTTCTTTGGCCAGGGCTTGCTGCACGTCAGCGGGTGTGAGGCTGTAAGCTGATAACCTGGCGGGGTCCATCCAGAGGCGCATGGCGTATTTCTTCTCCCCGAGTATGCGGATGGAGCTGACGCCAGGAATGGTCTGGAGTCTTTCCAGCAATACGTTGTTCGCATATTCCGTGATTTCCAGCTGATTGCGGGTGCTACTCTGCAGCGTCATGGAGAGGATATAGTCCGAGTTTGCATCTTCTTTGGATACAACAGGGGGGGCGTCGATATCGGGAGGCAGGCTACGGAGTGCCTGGGAAACTTTATCGCGCACGTCGTTGGTAGCGGCTTCGAGGTCAATACCCAGTTCAAATTCAACGGTGATATTGGAAGTACCCTGGCTGCTGCTGGAGGATATATTTTTGATACCGGCGATTCCGTTAATAGATTTTTCGAGCGGCTCGGTGATCTGTGTTTCAATAATATCAGAGTTGGCACCTGCGTAGGAGGTGCGCACATTTACGATGGGTGGATCTATGGCAGGGAAGTCCCTTACCCCCAGGAAGTTGAAGCCTACGAAGCCAAAGATGACGATGATAATGTTCATCACGATGGCAAATACAGGACGTTTGAGCGAAAGAGAGGGTAGGCTCATGGTCTACATAATTTAATTGATCTTGTTATACTTCAGTACCATACCAGGCTTTAGTTGTAGCATACCGCTGGTGATTACGGTATCTCCTTTGCTGAGACCATTGGTAATCTGTACATTGTCAGCATCCCGGAGGCCTGTTTCTACGACTACAAACTTTGCTTTGCCCTGGTCCGCGATAATCACTTTCTTGTCACGGGTACCGGGAATAACGGCTTGTGAGGGGATCATGAGGGCATCGGGCATATTACGGAGCGCTATTTGTACGTTAGCGAAGGCACCGGGCAGTAACTGACCGGGGTTAGGTACAATTGCTCTTAGTTTAATGGTCCGGGTAGCGAGGTCTATTTTTGGATCGAGGGCGTAGATCTGTCCTTTGTAGGGCCTGGCATCGCCGGCCACCTTAAAATTGACGGCATCGCCTTGTTTAACGGCGTTGCGATACTTTTCCGGAACGGTGAAGTCTACTTTGAGCGGGTCTATCTGCTGCAGGGTAGTAATAATAGTGGTATTGTTGACAATCGCCCCGAGGCTGATATTGCGGAGGCCGAGGCGTCCGCTGAAGGGGGCCCTGAGTTCCGTTTTCTGGAGCTGGGTACGGGTATATGTTATATCTGCACCATAGGCGCTCACCTGGTTGCGGGTCACGTCTACATCCTGGCGGCTGATACCATTGATCTTCAGGAGGTTTTCCTGTCTTTCGAGGGTAGTTTTGGCCAGTTGTTGCTGCAGTTCGAGTTTTGACAACTGAGCTTTAAGGTCTTCATCATAGATTTTGACGAGGAGGGTTCCTTTGGCTACCTGGGTACCTTCTTTAAAGAAGAGGCCAGTGATCTTGCCCGTAATTTCGGGTTGGATCTGTACTTCTTCATTGCTCTGAAGGGTACCGCTCGCATCAATAACTTCATTGAGGGAGGAGGTGTGTACAATAAAAGCGTCTACCAGCAAGGGTTTGTTTCCTTTGCCACCACGTACCGTTTCTTTGTTGGGTGCTGCTTCTTTTTTAGGAGCAGCGAACCTGGAATAGATAATTACGATAATAACTACAGCCAGGACCAGGTAAACGACTGTTTTCAGGAACTTTTTGTTACCAGCCATTTGTTCGCATATTTATGTTGCAGGGGATATTGCCCGGGGCAAATTTAATAAAAGCCCTTGCTGATCGGGAGGCCCAAGTGTTAATTAGCGTTAATTGTCATTTAAGGGTATATAGGAGGTTGAATTGGCGGTTGAATGGCAAATGCGGTCAATATTATATGTGTACTTTGAAGCATATACGGTGAGGGTAAGGGGTGTTTTCCTGGGAATTCAGGAATTCAAAAATTCTGGCTAATCCTTTGTGGGAATGGATTTTACGTTAATAACACTAAAGTAAATTGGGTAAAATTGGCCTCTGTTCTTGTCAATTCAATAAAAATTATATTTTTGCACTCAAGTTTTAAACCAAAAACACTTAAAATTATGTCAGACATTGCATCAAGAGTTAAAAAGATCATTATTGACAAATTGGGCGTTGACGAAGCTGAGGTAACTCCTGAAGCCTCCTTCACCAACGACCTGGGCGCTGACTCTTTGGATACGGTAGAACTGATCATGGAATTCGAAAAAGAATTCAACATCTCCATTCCTGACGAACAAGCTGAAACTATTACTACTGTTGGCCAGGCAGTTGCTTACCTGGAAGAACATGTAAAATAATCCTACTTAATCAGATTTGTTTTAATGCAACCAAGACGAGTAGTCGTTACAGGTTTAGGCGCACTTACACCGCTCGGCAATTCCGTATCCGAATACTGGAAGGGATTGACGGACGGTGTATCCGGTGCCGGACCTATTACACAATTTGATGCTTCCAAGTTCAAAACCCGTTTTGCTTGCGAACTGAAGAACTTTGATGCTACCAATTACCTGGACAAGAAGGAAGCCCGTAAAATGGATCCCTTCACACAGACAGCTGTGATAGCTGCTGACCAGGCCGTACAAGATGCCGGGATTGACCGTAATTCTGTCGATATGGACAGGGTTGGGGTGATCTGGGGATCGGGTATTGGCGGGATGATCAATTTCTGTCAGGAAATGAAAGATTTCGGTCAGGGCGACGGAACTCCCCGTTTTAGTCCTTTCCTAATAGCCCGGTTAATTATCGACATTGCGGCAGGACACATTTCTATACGCCACGGTTTCAGAGGACCTAATTTCTCAGTGGTGTCTGCGTGTGCTTCTGCTACAAATGCCATTATTGAAGCGATGCAATACATCAGGTATGGCAGAGCGGATGTAATGATCACCGGAGGATCCGAAAACGTGATAAACGATGCCTGTGTAGGCGGTTTTAACGCGATGAAGGCCCTATCCGAGCGAAATGATGACCCGGCCACAGCCTCCAGGCCCTTTGACCTGAACCGTGATGGGTTCGTAATGGGAGAAGGTGCGGGAGCACTGGTGCTAGAATCCTATGAACATGCGATTGCCAGAGGTGCCAAAATTTATGCTGAACTGGCAGGAGGTGGCGCTACAGCAGATGCCTATCACATCACAGCACCCCATCCAGAGGGATTAGGCGCTATGAACGTTATGCGAATGGCCCTGTTAGACGCTGGACTGCAACCCAATGCAATTGACTACATTAACGTACACGGTACTTCTACTCCACTTGGAGATGTTGCCGAAGTAAAAGCGATCCAACAGGTATTTGGTGAAGATGCATATCGTATGAATATCAGCTCCACCAAGTCTATGACCGGTCATTTATTAGGTGCTGCCGGTGCGATTGAGTCGATTGCGGCTATCATGTCTGTTATACATGGTATAATTCCTCCTACCATTAATCATTTTACGGATGATCCTGAACTGGACTCCAAATTAAATTTTACCTTTAACGTCGCACAACACAGAGAAGTAAACGCTGCATTAAGCAATACCTTCGGTTTTGGAGGGCATAATGCATCCGTGATTTTCAAAAAATTTGTTGCTTGATTGTGTGAAATTACTGCCAGGATTTTTATATCGATTTGTATCCGGTAAGAGAAGTCTTTACAAGGATCTGTATAACCTGCTGGGCTTTGCCCCGGGCAATTTCTCATTGTATGAAGTCGCCCTGAGCCATCGCTCGAGCAAGGAGAAGTTTCTGGAGAGCAATGAAAGGCTGGAATATCTCGGTGATGCCATCCTTGGTGCCATTGTCGGCGATTACCTTTTCAGGAAATATCCTTACAAGACAGAAGGCTATCTCACCGAAATGCGGTCCAAAATTGTGAACCGCCAGCAGCTTAATGATATTGCTATCAAGATGGGCCTGCGCAAGCTGACCATTTATGATAAGTACAATAGCTTCCTGAAGATCTCCCAGATCTTTGGTAATACCCTCGAAGCCCTGGTTGGCGCAGTATACCTTGACAAAGGGTATAACCGCACCAAACAGTTTGTGCATCAACGCATCATCATGCCTTATATTGATCTGGAACTGCTTGAAAATGTGGAAATGAACCACAAAAACAAGCTTTACGGATGGGCAAATAAGCACGGCAAGGTCCTTGAGTTCGACCTGCTGGAAGAACAGATGGACAATGGCCGCCGCATCTTTACTGTTGGGGCAGTAGTAGATGGGGAGCTCATTTGCAGTGGTAAGGCTTTCAATAAGAAAGATGCCAGTCAGATTGCTGCACAGCAGGCCATAGAGCTGCTGGGGCTCGGAGAAAAATAACCCGTTTCCGAACTACTTTACCGGTTGTCTTAAGATTGTTTTCAGCTTTTCCTGCGCAGTTTTGCGTGGGTCACTCAGGTATATTTCATGGTGCCGGCCATTCCAGGTCAGGCCTTTTTCTCTCATAAAATCGTGTAAGATCTGTAATGATACCGATTCGGTAGCGTAGGAACCTGTGTGCAATATCTGAACACTCTGGCCTTCGGCAAGGGTTTGCAGGTAGACCTGGTTGAAATGTGGAACGGGTTTCTTTTCATAGGTCTTTTTCAGAATGGTCTTTACATCGTTCTTATTGATGAAGTCCGGCATACGGATCAGGAGCTGCCAATGCCACTGATCACGGGGCACTTCCAGCACCTCGCGGAAGCCCGTATAGTTTTCCCCATTATCTACCCACCAGAGGCCTTCGAGCTTGCAGACTACGAAGTCCAGTTCCATTTTCTTATAGTGCATTTTTATACTGTATGCGCCGGTGTAAAGCGCTTGCGTGCAGGCAGCAAAGTGCTCGCCGTTAGGATCTCCCTGTCCTTCAATGGAGAGATAGTGGCCGGGAGGAACGAAGAGTAATGCGGGTTGGGCCGTTGCAGTGTAAAGTTCTTTGTGGGTTTTAGTGAGATCTGTTTTTGACATATACATTATCGTTAATAATGCAAAGGAAAGGGGGCGGAGTGACAACCTTATGTCAGTAGATATTGCTCATAAATTTCTGTGGCAAGTTTTCGCATATGTTCCTTCAATTCCTCCGGTCCAATAATCTCCACCTCTTTCCCGATCGTCAGCACCCATCTCCCAAACCAATCCAGATGTGAAGTTAGAAATGTCATTTCCACGCAATCCCCTGCCGCTTGTTCCTCCATCAATCCATAATAAAACCGCTGATTGCCCAGCTTTTTTGCCATAATCGCCGAAAACCGCAATTTCACCACATGTGGATAAGCAGCTGGTTCAGCATATTTTTCCATATACTCTTTCAGAGAGATATGCCTTTCTCTTTCATAAGAAATTGCGGTTACCCCCAGGTTCCGGATGCGGTCCATCCTGAAATTCCGGTAAGCATGCCGGAGTCTGCACCAGGCAATGAGGTACCAGTATCCCATCATATAAATAATGCCAATGGGTTCTATTTCCCTATGTGTCAGGGTTTCGGAATGCAGGGCAAAGTAATCCAGCTTGAGCATCAGGTGTTTGCCCAGTGCATATTGAATATCCGAGAGAAACCGGTTAGGAAACTCGCTATCCTCTGGTGGTCTGCGGCTAATCACGGCAATATTCTCTTCCAGCGATTCCAGGAAATCTTTTTCGCTGCTCCGCAGCACGGCCCTGATCTTTTGCATGGCGTTGCCAAATTGTTTCCTGTTGGAATGGTCACTGAGCTGGGCCATCATCTTCTCTCCGGTGAGCAGGGCAGCAGCTTCTTCCCTGTTAAACATAACCGGGGGCAGGTGGTAGCCTTCCACCAGGTAATAACCGGTACCAGCCTCCGCGCCTACGGGCACCCCAGCTTCCTGTAAGGCTCTTACATCACGATATACAGTACGGAGGCTGATTTGAAAGCGTTCTGCTATTTCAGCAGCCTTTACAATTTTCTTGCCCTGGAGCTGAATAAGTATGGCGGAAAGACGGTCTATCCTGTTCATGGCCGAAAATTAGAAATAAAATGAAAAAAAAATGGCAACCCGTTAAACTTCGAATATTAAACACCGTCTTATATACAGAAAATATTTGAGAGTAACACTTTAGAGAAACGAATAGCAGTATAGAAAGCGAGAAAAAGTCTAAGTCTCTGAAAAATATTTAAGATTTTGATGCTACAGTACAGAATATAGGTTAAATGGTAAGTCCCTGCAATTTTTTGCGGGGACCTTTTTTTTGGGCAGATTTTGCGGTATTGGATACATGCATCCAACAATTTTGATCATCCACCTATCATTCTAATATTACGACTATTACCTTCCCATTTTATTTATAATCATTAACTTATGATTAACAGATTTAAGAAAGATTCATTCTACTTTTGATTTAAGCAAAATTCAAATGAGTTTTTTTAATGGTTAATTTGGGGAGGGCCTGATCTTTATCAGGCCCCATTTTTTTTGTTCTAATTCAACCTTGAACAAGCAATGATTCGTAAATGATTTTTATAGTTCGTAGTTTAGTCCCCGCAGCCAGTGAGAATGGACTGGTGAACAATACTATTACTACTGGTAATACTTTTTTAAATCAGGTAAATTGGGGTCCGGAAATAGCGATCAGTCATTCATAGCGGAAGAGGTACTGTGGAATGCCTTCAGACAGGACGATGAACAGGCCTTTAGTGAGATGTACAGGCGTTTTGCTGCTGTATTATATAACTATGGCTACCATCTTGCAGGCGATACTGCACAGGTGCAGGATGCTATGCAGGATCTTTTCGCCGATCTCTGGCGTACAAGGCATAACCTTTCAGCGACTACTTCCGTTAAATATTACCTTTTCAGGTCTTTGCGGAGGCGTTTGCACAGGTTGTCGGATGCAAAGGCGGCCCTGGTCCTGGATTGGTCGTTACAGGAAGAAGCCTCGGCAGAGGATATGCGGATTATGGGGGAGGAGAATCTTTTACAACAGCTTCGCCTGCAGAAAGCTATGCACCAATTGCCGGTAAGACAGCAGGAGGCGATCCGGTTAAGATTCTATGATAATTTTAGTTGGGAGGAGATTTCAGGTATTATGGGGGTGAATGAGCAGTCTGTTCGTAATCTGGTACAGCGTGCAGTAGTCAAATTGAGGGAGCTACTGTAGCGAATTTTGTTAAAGACCCCACCCGCCCAAAAAATATTTTAAAAAAACTTTAACATAAGTGAGTTAAAATAACCCTTCTCTCTCTTTATTAATATACATGGATTACTCAAACTTCGATACTGCCGATTTTGTGACTGACGACAGCTTCGTCGCCTGGGTTAAGCTTGGCGAGAACGCAAGTCATTGGGAATCCATTTCGCGGAACTATCCGGAACAGCGGGCTGCTATTCTGCAGGCACGCGCCATTATTCAGGCGGCGTCACAGCTTCCTGCATTTGGTCTGAAGGAAAATATCCACGAAATTATCTGGCTGAATATCCGTGAAAGTATGGATGCGCCGCAAAAACCAGTCAGGAAATTACGTTCCTGGTACGTGGCTGCTGCTGCCGTACTGATTGCCCTGGTGGCTACCACTGTAATGTGGTTCACCCTGGACAAGCCGGATCACAGTGCTTACCGAAAATTGGTGGCAAAGGCTGAGAAAAAGAAGGTTGCTTTTATTGAGAGTATCAACAAAGGCAGGAAACCTGAAACTGTAAGCCTGCCCGATGGAAGCTCTGTAATCCTGCAACCTGGAGCCCGGATTAGTTATCCGTCCTGTTTCACTGGCAAATGCCATCGTCAGGTATTCCTTTCCGGAGCAGCATTTTTTGAAGTAAAGAAAAACATTGAACCTTTTGTAGTATATGCCAACGAAATGGTAATCAACGTACTCGGCACCTCATTCATGGTGAGAGCCTATGATGAAGATACCCTGGTAAGTGTAGCCGTAAAAACTGGTAAAGTAGCTATTGCCATACAACCACAAGAGAACAATGCCCGGGCTAGTTTGTCTGCTAACCAGCAGGCAATACTGAAACGTTCCAACCATACTTTAGATGTATTGCCAACGAACGTAACAATCATCGCCCAGCCAACTGTAACTGAGCTGTACTCTTTTGTATTTGCAGATGCTCCTGCAGACAGTGTGTTCAACATGCTCGAGAATGCCTATGGTGTACATATTAACTATGACAAAAACCTGATGGCCGACTGTAAATTAACAGCATCCCTGGATGACGAACCGCTGAAAGAAAAATTAAGACTTATCTGTCAGGCACTGGAAGCAAATTGTACGATCGAAGGAAATGAAATTACTATAACAACCAAAGGATGTCATTGATAGTGTTCACGTACGCGTAGCTAATAAGGAATGTAGAGAGTTCCCCCGTTGATACACTAGTTCACGAAATACGTTATTGAGAACAAATAAATTACACTGATACTTATGCTTTACATCACGTAATGAAAAAGCCAGCGGTATGGCCGTACCACTGGCTGAAAAAATAATACTCTTGCGGCACCGCCTTATACCCGCTCCACTGGGATAAGACACCCTTTCTATTTCCCATTACAAACAGGAACACAATTCAAGTTATGAAAAAAAGACTACGAATCCATGATTTAATCTTTATGGTCATGCGTACATGCTTTTACCAGCTGCTAATTGCCACGTTATGTACCGGTCTCATTTATGCAAAGTCCACTGAGGCCCAGGAAATTCTCACCAAGCCTGTATCTATAGATGCCCGTCAGCAAACAGTTGACCAGGTACTGTCTAAACTAGAACAAGCAGCTGATGTGAAATTTCTCTATTCTTCCACGCTCATCAGCGCTTCCCGTAAAGTAAATCTGGAAGTGAAACAGGAGCCCCTTGGAAAGGTACTGGACAAGTTACTCGCCCCATTGCAACTCTCCTATCAGGTCGATGGTCGGCAAATTGTGCTCAATCGATTACGCAAACCGGAGGAATTTACCTCCACGATGAATGCAGTTGTTCGTATTCAGGGTAAGGTAGTAGACGGAAAAGGTACTCCACTGCCAGGCGTAAACGTAAAACTCAAAAATTCTACCGCAGGTGCTGTCACCGATGCTGGTGGTAATTTTGCTTTCAATGCACCAGATCTTTCTGGTACACTCGTTTTCTCTTATGTGGGGTATACTACTAAAGAAGTAGAGCTCAATGGAAACAGTGTTATCAACGTTACACTAGAACCTTCCGCTACTTCACTGAGTGATGTGGTGATTGTAGGTTATGGTACACAAAAGAAAGAATCCCTCACAGGTGCAATCGCTGCTATTACTGCAAAAGATATGGGCGATGTACATGCTGGTTCTACTGTAAGTACCGTACTTGCAGGTAAACTGCCGGGTGTTACCTTCCGTATGTCTGACTCCCGTCCGGGTGCAAGTGCCAGCATTCAAATCCGTAACATGGGCGATCCATTGTATGTAATTGATGGTATCCAGCAGGATGCCGGTCAGTTCAACAACATCGCACCGAACGATATCGAAACCATCACTATTCTGAAAGATGCTTCCGCTGCTATCTATGGTATGCGTGCTGCAAATGGTGTTGTGGTGGTTACTACCAAGAGAGGTAAACTGAACAGCCGTAACACTATCAACCTTGCTGCATATACCGGCTGGCAGAACTGGACCCGCTTCCCTAAAGGCGTAAATGCTTACGAATGGATGGCAGGTAAAGCAGATGCTGAAATGAACCAATATGGTTCTACCACTATTACAAAGGCAGAACTGGAAAAATGGAAAGCAGGTACTGAACCAGGTTACAAGAGCTTTGACTGGTACAAGTTCATTGTGAAGGACAATGCGCCCCTCACTAACCTGAACCTGAACTTCAGTGGTGGTTCTGACAGAATTAACTACTACGTTTCTGCTACTCACCTGAAACAATATTCTGTACTTGGCAGACAATTTACTTTCGAACGTACCAACATTCAAAGTAACATCGAAGCGAAAGTATCTGACAACTTCAAGATCGGTGCACAAATCAACGGTCGTGTAGAAACCAGAGACCAACCAGGTGTACCAGGTGGTGATGACTACTGGGAAGCTCGTTTCGCTATCCTGCGTAACACTCCTATCGAACGCCCTTATGCAAACGATAACCCAAATTATCCAAACAACATCGGTCACAATACAGAAAACTGGGCCTTGCAGAACAAGAAACTGTCCGGTTACTGGCATGAAGACTGGCGTGTGTTACAGACTAACCTGACTGCGGAATACAAATTCCCCATCGATGGTCTGAGTGCAAGAGGCCTGTTCTCTTACTACTATGCTAACAGAATTATGAACGGTCACGAGTATACTTACAATGTATATACTTATGATCCTAATACGAATGCATACAATGTATCTGGTGGTAGCTCTAACCCATGGAGAGAAAGAGATAACCACACTAACCTGTCTCCTACTATTCAGTTACAACTGAACTATGCACACGCTTTTGGCAAGCATAACGTAGGCGGTACCGTAGTAGCAGAAAGAATCAAGAGAAGGGAAATCGATAACTGGCTGCATGCTGTGCCTACCACCAACGATCTGCCACTGATCTACTTCAGTACAATGGATACCTATAATGATGGCGACTTTACTACTGCCCGTCTGGGTTACATTGGCCGCTTAACTTATAACTACGATAGCCGTTACTACCTGGAAGCTTCTGCCAGAAGAGATGCCTCCTGGAAGTTCGCACCTAACAAACGCTGGGGTACCTTCCCTGCTATGCAGGCTGGCTGGCGTATCAGCGAAGAACAATTCTTCCAGCACCTCGTAGGTGGCAAGAAAACGCTGAGCGAACTGAAACTGAGAGCTTCTTATGGTAAACTGGGTGATGATGATATTCCTTTGTCAGCATATGACTATCTCTCTGGTTATAACTACAACTCTTCTACTGTAATCCTGGATGGTAAACCTGTAATCGGTTCCTCCTACAAAGGTGTTCCTATCAATAATATCTCCTGGTATGTGAGTAAAACAATGGACATCGGTGCTGACTATGGATTCTGGGATAACCGGATCAGTGGTGCGGTAGATTACTTTAAAAGAAAAAGAACAGGTCTGCTGGGTACTAAATATGACCTCCTGATACCAAGCGAACTGGGTTATACCCTGCCTTTGGAAAACGTAAAGAGCGACCTGGTATCCGGTGCTGAGTTCTCCGTGAACTACAGAGGAGAATACAAGAAAGTACGTTTCACCATAGGTGCTAACTTCTCTTATGCACGTGCTAAGAACCTGGATAGCTACAAACCGGTATTCCTGAACTCTATGGATCACTACTATGGTTCACAGGAAAACAGATATAGCAATACCTTCTGGGGATATAATGTAGTAGGACAATTCCAGTCACAGGATGAAATCAACAACTATAAAGTAAACGTTGACGGGGCAGGAAACAAAACATTATTACCAGGTGACCTGATCTATAAGGACCAGAATGGTGATGGTGTGATTAATGACTATGATAGACGTCCTATTGGTTGGGGTACTGGTAAGAACCCAATCATGAATGGCGGTATCAACTTTACTGTAGCATATAGCAATTTTGATTTCAGAGCTGATTTCTCTGCTGGTACCGGTTACTCTTTCAACCGTAAATGGGAAATGCGTATTCCATACACCAACCAGGGTAACCTGCTGGCTGAATTCTACAACGATCGCTGGCACAGGGAAGATCCTTATGATGTAAACAGTAAATGGATCGCAGGTAAGTATCCTGCATTGCGTTTCAACAATGGTGGTCACAGCAACTACAATGTGGACTCTGACTTCTGGTTGACAAACGTTCGTTACATCAGGGCGCGTACCCTGGAACTGGGTTATACCCTTCCTAAGCACATCCTGGCGAAAGCAAAAATTGAACGTTTCCGTGCATACATCAACGCCTACAACCTGTTCTCTATCGACAATATGCGTAAGACAGGTATAGACGCTGAAGTTTCTGATGATAACGGTCTGACTTATCCACAAAGTAAATATGTGAATATAGGTTTTGACCTTTCCTTTTGATCCTTTAATACAGCAATTAGATGAGAAAATATCTGTTAATCATATCAGCAGCCCTGGTGTTTGTGTTTGGTTGTAAAAAGGATGCTGACTTCCTGCAAACTGATCCTACAAACGTTCTGACAGATGAAGCCGTGTGGAAAAGTGAAGGTCTGGTATTGTCAGTACTGGCGGACCTCTATAATCGTTATGTAGATCAGCAGACTATCACCAACTGGGTAGAGTTTACGAATTTCGATGAAGCATTTCCGTCTCAGGCCAGTGAATACTGGCGTGTACAGCAGATTGACTATCCTTACGGATGGTGGTCTATGTGGGATTATGGCCAGATGCGCGACCTGAACCTCTTTATTCAGAAGTGCTCTGCTGCCAGTGCTTTAAGTGAAGATGCACGTAGCCGTTTCCTGGGTGAAGCCCGTTTCCTGCGTGCTGCCCTGTATTTTGAAATGGTAAAACGTATGGGTGGCGTTCCTTTGATCACTGAACCTATGACATACAATTTCAGTGGCGATCCTACCTATCTGCAACATGCAAGAGCAAAGGAATCTGAGGTATACGATTTCATTATTGCAGAAATGGATACAATCAAAACAATGCTGCCAGATGATCGTGGCATACAGGCAAGAGCTACCAAAGGAGTAGCGCTGGCTATGCAGGCGAGAGCAGCTTTGTATGCAGCTTCTATCGCAAAATATGGTGCAGGTACTCCTTCAGTATCTACCCCAGGCGGCGAAGTAGGTATCCCTGCTGATAAAGCAAATGCTTACTATACAAAAGCCCTGGCTGCAGCACAGGAACTGATCAACGGTGGTAAGTACGCACTGTATCAGAAAAAAGCAGAAGATCTGCAGGACAACTTCGCTGCAACATTTTATGATAAGTCTAACAACCCGGAAGTCATCTTCGCACAGGATTTCAAGTTGAAAAGCGGTAAGGTACAGGGATGGACAATCGTTAACCAGCCATGGTCTTCTGCGGAAGAGCAACAGGGTGGTCGTGTGAATCCTTCCCTTAACCTCGCCGAACAATATGAAAAACTGGACAACACATATGCTCCGTTTGCCACTAACTCAGGCAGCGATTACATCTACTACGATAAGCCAGGTGATATCTTTGCTGGCAGAGATGCAAGATTAGGTGGTACTATCATGCTGCCTGGTTCTAAATTCAAAGGCAAAGACCTGGATATCTGGGCAGGTATCATGTACTGGAACAATGGCGCGTTCAGCGTGATCAGCGGTGATACTTATGGTGAAATCGGTAATATTCCCGGTGGCCCTACAGGCGTACAGGTAGTAGGTACTGATGGCCCGATCGATGGTAAAGAATACTCTGCACAAACTGGTTTCCTGGTACGTAAGTTCATGGACCCAACCATTGGTTCCGGTCAGCTGGGTACACAAAGTGAAGTTTGGTGGGTACGTTACCGTTATGCAGAAGTACTGCTGAATGCAGCGGAAGCCGCTTTCGAACTGAATCAGCCTGCTGTTGCAGCTGGTTATATGAACACCGTGCGTGCAAGAGCTGGTCTGACTACACCACTGGCTGCTACTGACATTACTTTCGACAGAATCGTACATGAAAGAAAGGTAGAACTGGCATTTGAAGGTCATGAACTGTTTGACAACAAACGCTGGCGCCTGGCACATAAAGTATGGAATGGAGAAAGCATCAGCGCAAGTGATGTCGTTTCCAACATCGGCAAAGCTGATAAGTTGAGTACCCAGATCTATGGTCTGTGGCCTTACAAGATCTACAATCCAGGTAATGCAAACAATGGTAAGTATGTATTCAAAGTGGTGAAATCTGCTAACGTAACTGCTTCACACCGCTTCAACCTGGGTAACTATTACTCTTCTATCTCAGCAGATATCCTGAGTAATAACCCTAAGCTGGTAAAGAATCCTAATCAGTAAAATGTAAATTATGTTTCGTAGAAAATATATCACCGGTCTATTGATTGCCATGACTGCATTTGCATGCAAGAAGGATAATTATGATGAACCAAAGACCTCTTTTCAGGGTAGCATTACTTACCAGGGTGAAGCCATCAATGTAGCTTCACGGGCTGTATATTTCGAACTGTGGGAACCGGGATGGGGTAAGAGCGGCTCAATTGCGGTGGAGGTACAGGAAGATGGTTCTTTCTCTTCCCTCCTCTTCAACGGTAATTACAAGCTGATCATCCCTGCCGGTCAGGGCCCCTTCAGATCTGTAATTAACAATGCTACAAATAGCGATACCCTTCTGCTGAACCTGTCTGGCAATAGGAAAATGAACATTGAGGTAATGCCTTACTACATGATTCGTAACCAGCAGATCGCCAAAAGCGGTACTAAAGCGGCAGCTACTTTCAAACTGGAACAGATCATCACAGATGCTAACGCAAGAAGCATAGAAAACGTGTATCTTTATCTGAACCAGACTGCCATCGTAGACCAGAGCAATTATAAAGTAAGGACGGCGTTATCTGGCAGCGATATTACCGATCTGAACAACGTAGCAATGTCTGTCGACATTCCTGCTTCTATGTCTCAGGTAGGTACTACCGGCGATCAGAATTATGCCTTTGCAAGAATTGGTGTAAAGATCGCAGGTGTGGAAGATCTGCTCTATTCAGAAGTGGTTAAAATTAACCTTTAATATTTGTCATCACATGACCGCTGAGTGCAATGAGAATTTGCATTCAGCGGTTTTTTAATTCTTGTATATGAAATCTATCTTCCGCCTTTGTGTATTGCTTTGTGCCTTTGCCTGCAATGCACAACAGAAAGGCTCCTTTCTCAACCCCCTCCTCACATCCGGCCCTGATCCCTGGGTAACGTATAAGGATGGGTATTATTACTACATGCATACCGTAGGCAATCACCTGGAACTCTGGAAAACAGCTAATATGGCTAAACTGGGAGAAGCCCCTCACAAGAATATCTGGACACCTCCTGCTACGGGTCCTTTCTCCAAAGATATCTGGGCTCCGGAAATCCACTTTCTGCGGGGTAAATGGTATGTATACTTCTGTGCTGACGAGGGCGATAATCAGAACCACCGTATCTATGTACTGGAAAACAGTGCTGCTGACCCAATGGAAGGTACCTGGGAAATGAAAGGAAAGGTAAGCGATCCTGCTGACAAGTGGGCCATCGATGCCTCCGTATTTGAACACAAACAAAAGTTGTATATGATCTGGTCCGGCTGGGAAGGAGATAAGAACGGGGAACAGGACATCTACATCGCGGAAATGAAGGATCCTTTCACTATTACGGGCAAACGGGTCAGGATTTCCCGTCCTACGTTTGACTGGGAAACACATGGCGATCTGAACGATCCTAAGCTGCCACACGTTAACGTGAACGAGGGCCCGGAGATCCTGAAACATGGCAATAAGCTGTTCCTGTTCTACAGTGCATCTGCCTGCTGGACAGACTTTTATGCATTGGGTATGCTGGTAGCCGACGGTAATAGTAACCTGCTGGATAGCGCCAGCTGGAAGAAGAGCACGAAGCCAATGTTCCTGCAATCACCTGAAACAGGAGTGTTTGCGCCAGGGCATAACTCCTTCTTTACAACACCCGATGGTAAACAAAACTGGATACTGTATCATGCCAACGATAATCCGGGTGATGGCTGTGGAAACAAGCGTTCTCCCCGTATGCAGCCCTTTAGCTGGGATAAGAATGGGATGCCTGTTTTGGGCAAACCAGTGTCAGTAAAGACACCATTACGTATGCCGTAAATAATTATTTTAATATGTTTCGCAATGATACATAATGCAGGCTCATGGGGCTATGTTAATGTTTGTTAATAACAGGAAAGTGTGATGTTAAATTCGCGATAGTGCAGTATCTTTTGCTACGAAATCGGTTAAGTTTAAGGGCGCACTAAAAACAGCACCAGACAGCACTAAACACCACTATCAACAACTTTATTCCACCAACATTATGCCTTCAATCGTATTGCATTATGTTATCATTGCGAGCATTACAGTTGTATTTGTTATTGTAAACAAAATCTATGGCCATAAAGGCAAAGTGAGCAAAGAAAGACATCGGACAACAGTTTATCACTACAGCAGCAGAAAAGCGACGCATTGATAACCCACATTTAAAGATCAGAAAATTACTGCGAAAGGGGATTTTCGCAATCATACCTCCTTGTACCGTATTGAGAATCATTCCCTTTCGTTTAGTCTATAATAATTATGGACTATTTTTTGGAAAATACGATCTCTCCCATTAAATTTGTTATCACCACCACCTGATACAGTCCACCACTGTTCAAACAAATTCAGCTTTATTATTCACCGGCAAAAAATAACTGATCCTTCAACGGAGTGGGTATTGCTATGCAGATACTGGCCGGGGATGGGTCCAAAAATCAACCTTCTGTTCTCTGTTGTTAGGTCTGTGGGGCTGTATCAGCAGCCTTGCAGTCCTTTTAAAAAGAAAGATCATGAAACTGAACTTATATAGACAGTATGCGGCTTCATTTGCCTCCCTGGGTGTCATCGCGGTGATCACCACATTTACCATATCGGTGAGTGTAGAACAACATCAGTTAAATAACCAGCAGGATGCACCTGACATGAGCGTAGCCGTTGCCAACGCCGATACCTCATCAGGGATGGGAACTTTATCTTACCAGGGCGCGGCTTATAAGGGGGCAAACAAGGCAATTGTTATTTCACATTAAATACGAACCCAATACCATATACATTCTTGATACTGATATTGATATTATGTTGGAAATATTTTCTGAAACGTGAAATGAAAACGTCGAGGCTGCGGCCTACAAAGTAGTCATTGGAACCCCATACTTTAGTGAGAATTTCTTCCCGCTTCAATACACGGTTCACATTGTTGAAGAACAGCACCAGCAAATCACATTCCCTCGGGGTAAGAATGATCTCTTCACCCTGTTCTGTTACCAGCTTCAATGAATCTACAAAGAGCTGTGTGGTACCTATATTGATCACTTTTTGCTGGGCAGGCTCCGCACTGACTACAGGTTGTTTCCGCTTGATGATATTGCGGATGCGTAGTACCAGTTCATCTACATCAAAAGGTTTTACCACATAATCATCTGCCCCTATTTTCAGGCCGTTCAACCTGTCGTTCTTATCTCCTCTCGCCGTGAGGAAGAGGAAAGGCACGTCACTGTTCAGCTGGATGATATGCTCCGCCAGTTCAAATCCATTCAGTCCCGGCAGGTTTACATCTATAAGAAGAATATGATAGGCATTGGGCGATTTCTCAAATACGTCCAGGGCGGTCCGGCCATTTTGCTGCCAGTCCACATCAAAATCCATTAATTCCAGGTATTGTTTTACAACGTTTCCGAGGTCTGCTTCATCCTCTACTAATAGAATTTTGTGTTTCATCCCCTTACAATTTTCACTTAGGTATAATGATTACAAATGTACTTCCCATGCCAGGTTCGCTCTCCACTCTTACAGCCCATTGATGCGCATCTATGCATTGTTTTACATAATGCAGCCCCAATCCTAAACCCTTTGCATTTTGCGTCAGGTCTTTTTGATTCCGGTAGAATTTATCAAAGATATAACGGATTGTTTCTTTATCCATACCAATTCCGTTATCACTGATAGAGATCTGTATATCGGTGTCTATTACTACCACAGCTACCTGAATCTGCTTTACCTCCTGCAGGTTGTATTTAACCGCATTATCCAGGAGGTTGAGCAATAGGGTCGTAAAGTGGAAACTGTCTGTATCGACAATGATAGTGGATGGTGCAGGTACAAAAGATAATTGCAGATTGTCTGAAGGGAACTTGATACTGAAGTCTGTGAGGATCTCACTGATCAATACATTCAGGTCTTCCGGGCTTTTCTGCACATATAGCTGGTCCACGGTAGCAATATCGAGTACCTGCCCGATCAATAACTTCAATCTTTGAGACTGCCGCTCTATGATGTCAGAAAGGGAACGGATAGCTGTTTTATTTTCGAGTACCCTTTCATTCTGAATGTTCTTATTGGCTACCATAATAGCAGACAATGGCGTATGGAACTCGTGGGTGATGTTGTTGATAAAGTCAGTTTTTACATCGGCAATATGCTTTTGTTTGATCCAGTTGCGCAATGTGATGAAGAACAGGATGATGATTGCCAGTACAGAGAGCAGGCTCATGGCCAGAATGCCCTGCATTTGTTTGAACACCACCTGCCTGCGGTTGGCAGGATCTGCATAAAGTGAAAAACTGATGGCATAGGTATAAGGTTTTGGATCAGATACAAAGAGACCGATGATCTGGCTTTGCTCATCAGGGTTGCTAAGATCACCGAATATCCTGATACCCTTGCTCGTCTGAATATCTGCATCTATGAGCGGATATTTATTGCGCTTGTCATAGATGTTAACATATTTAGGTTCGGCAAATTGCAGGTCGATACGCGATACAACGAGCAGGTATTTCAGCGAATCCCGGATGCCCTCTTTGAATTTAATATCCCTTAGTAAGGCATCTGCATTCTGCTTGTTGATCAGTGTCTGGAAAATATTACGGAGTAATAACTGTGACGCATGGTTGAAACGGACGGTATCTCCTGCTTTATATAGTGTTTCGAGCGCGTGGTATTGAGGTGATAAGAGGCTTTCTATAATATCCTTTCCACCAGGAAAGATGTGATCGTTGATGATTGCTTTCGTATACCGTTCATTGATACGACCTTTTTTTTCATAGTAGAATCTTCTGTTCAGCAGATCATAGGTATTGTATACTAACATGATCTGGACGATCGCCAATACAATGAAACAGATAACAGACGAAGTGATATAAACCTTAACCGGATGCCTCATGAAATAATTCCTGAAAGACAAATATATTCTTTCAATCGCCAGTTTAAACCCCATCCGCGTTTTTCTGTTCATATTTAAATATCGGGAATTTAAATTTCATTTACAATTCGTTTAAAATTCATTGACAACTTTTAACGAATGGGATTGGTAATTTAGCAATAGCGTATGCATAGTTTAAACGTTATTGATAGAGGCGGAGTCCTCTCCTTTGTGCTAAAACTTACCACGATACAAGTACTCTGAACTGTAAATTGCATGCTGCAAGCCAGGCCGAAAAACAGGTCTCAACAGGTTTTTCATCTTCATTAACCCCCTGGTATGCAGCATGCAATCTCTCACTTTCTCTTTTTATTGCCCTTGATTCTGATCAGATGTTTGATTTTCAATTAGTTAACATTATTTAACCTTCCCCCTCATAAGCTGGCAAACCTTTTGATTTAGCTTAAGTGTTCTTCGATTACTCACCCCATTAAAATGCGAGTTGATATGGCAAAAGACCAGGAAACAGGAACAAAGCATGAAAGTGGAAAGAAAGTGAAGCACCCCAGTCAGGCTGAAGCCATTGGCCTGACCACCAACAAAGAAAAAAACAGGGGCCCCCATCCTACCGGCGTGGCGAAAAAAGCGGCACATCGCATGGCCAACCATGGTTAGCTTTCTTATATCTGATCTTACAGCATTTGTACCCCACTGTTGCGACGTATTGTCGTAATAGCACAACTAATTTTTGTTTGTTATGGAAAAACATACAGTTACAGTATATATAGAGGGTCGGTCCTATCAGATTGCTATCAGTGTGAATGAAGTGCGTCATGAAACCACCTATGAAGTAATTACGAGTGGTAATATTCTGAAAGATTTCTCACCGGATATGATTGATTGGCAGGAAGACAGTATGGTGATGCCGGAAGAAAGAGTCAGAATGGTGGAGAGTGAGCAGATCGCGCGAATTATCTGGACTGATATCCTTGACATGATGGAACGGTGATGTACCCCCAGATAATGGATTGGGAAAAGCCTGTATCGATAAAAAGATACAGGCTTTCTGATGTGCGCCAGGCATGGTTATAAGCTCTAAGGTGTAAGTCCTGAATGAGCGTTGCAGTACGTATCATTAGCCAAAGGCAAGGGTGTCGTGGGTGACCACGAATCTGAAGGAAGCCGGCGGCAAACATTCGAGCCCACGAACAGAAATGGTATACAAGGCAAGGCATGGTGGGCGATGTCGCATCACAGACAAAAGCCCTATACTGCACGGAACCATGTTGTGTAAATACCGGGGCTACATGAATGGAAAGCGTATAACCTTACCCTGGGAGATCTGCTGGCAATCCGGCAGAGGTATGAGAGAATACCGAAGCGGAAACAGAAGTCAGCATAAAGAATGGCTTCAAGGTGCCATCAGAAGTCAGCCGAGGTCATAGTAAGCCGGCAACGAGCTGCATCCCGAAACGAAGGCAAAAGCAGAAGTCTCACAAAAGGAAGAAGGACCGAATGTTAGAATGGCGAAAATGAACAAGCCGTTTATGAGCGAGGCGATCACAACGGAAGAACACTGGAAAACTACCTGTGCGAGGATAAGCCGGAAGCTGAAAGTAAAACACAGGAGGAGTTGAGCCTCATCATGCAATCAATGGGAGTGACGCCGGGATGATTTTTTTTTTCAAAGTAATAGTATGCTGGAAGAAATATTAGATATCCGCAATGTACAAAAAGCCTTTAAGCAGGTAACTGCCAATAAAGGAGCGGGGGGTATAGATGGTATGCAGACCGATGAACTTCGTGACTACCTGAATACGAACTGGCAGACGTTGCGGACCAGTATTTTAGAAGGCAGGTACGGCCCCCAGGCAGTTAAGAAAGTAGAAATAGACAAGGAAAATGGCGGCGGTAAAAGAATGTTGGGAATACCTACTGTAATCGACAGGCTAATTACCCAGTCAATATCCCAATGGCTAAGCCCACAGTATGAAGGAGAGTTTTCCAATTATAGCTATGGGTTTAGAGAAAACCGGAACGCTCATCAGGCATTGTATCAGGCACAAACAAACCTGAACGACGGCTATGAATGGGTAGTGGAGTTGGACTTAGACAAGTTTTTCGATCGGGTGAACCATGACCGGCTAATGTCGCTTCTGGCCCAAAAGATAGCTGACAAGAGGACGCTGAAACTACTGCGCTCATACCTGAATTGCGGGATGATGGAAAATGGGGTTGTGATAGAACGTAAGGAAGGCACTCCTCAAGGCAGCCCTCTCTCCCCCCTGCTGAGCAACATTGTTTTAAACGAACTGGACAAAGAGTTAGAGGCAAGAAGCCACCGGTTTGTACGGTATTGCGATGACTGTAGCATCTACGTGAAAAGTGAAAAGTCAGCGACGCGCGTGCTGTCAACAATCACCGAGTTCATAGAAAAGAAGCTAAAGCTAAAAGTAAACCGTACAAAAAGTAAAGTGAGCCGTCCGATAGAGAGTACGCTTCTGGGTTTCTCTTTTTATCGAAGAGAGAAAGGGTGGGCAGTGCGCATTGCATCTAAATCGCTGAGAAAGATTAAAGAGAAGATGAAGGATCAAACGCAGCGTAAAGCCCCCGGCAAAGTGAAAGACAAGATAAAGAAGATGGAGGCCATAATAGTAGGTTGGGTGAATTACTTTCGGATAGCCACGGCCAAAAGCAGAATGGAAGAACTGGACAGGTTGGTAAGAACACGTCTAAGAATGGGAATATGGAAACAATGGAAAAGGCCATCAACACGGTGGAAAAACCTGAAAATGTTGGGAATTAATGTGGGTAAAGCTTATGAGTGGAGCAACAGTCGTAAAGGCTACTGCCGCATTGCAAACAGTGCAATACTGCACCGAGCCTTGAACAACGACTACTTTACTAAACAAGGGTATGTAGGGTTCGCCAATCACTATTACTGGAAAACAACTCACCAAACTAAGTTATTCTGACAAACCGCCGTATACCGGTCGGTACGTACGGTGGTGTGAGAGGACAGAAAGCCGGCATGACCGGCTTTCTTCCTACTCGATTTTATTCAATAGCCGGTCAGTTCCTGGCTGAGGGCGGCGATGCATCGAAGATGCCCCTTCGCATCCCGGTGAGCAAAGGCTTCGGCGATGCTATGATTGTTTATGCACAAAATGGGGAGGCTATTTATCCACAAGACTCCCATTTACGTAATTTTGGATAAGGTAGATAAAAGGTATACATTGTCTGAGAGTAATATCGAAGCAGTGCAATATTAATAGCAGTATGAACAAACAGGCGTATGATGCAATCGTAGTAGGTGCAGGCCCTAATGGTCTGTCAGCTGCTATTACCCTGCAACAGCGGGGCATACAGGTATTGCTGTTAGAAGGAAAAGATACTATTGGCGGCGGTCTTCGCTCCAAAGCACTCACCCTGCCTGGTTTTGTACACGACGTTTGTTCTGCAATACATCCCCTGGCTGCAGGATCACCTTTCTTCCGTACCCTGCCACTCGCTGATTATGGATTAAAATTTCTGCAACCGGAACTGGCTGCTGCACATCCATTTGATGATGGCACAGCTGCGGTATTACACCGCTCCCTGGATGAAACTGCCAAAGGTTTGGGCATTGACGAACGTGCATACCATCAACTTATGGACCCGGTAGTGAGAGATTGGCCTCTACTGGCACCAGCATTACTCGGTCCCTTGTCAATTCCAAAGCATCCTTTGGCCATGGCGCGTTTTGGTCTGAAAGCATTACTGCCAGCCAAAATGCTGGCGGCAAGGTTCCAGGGAAAAACGGCGAGAGGCTTGTTCGCGGGCATGGCTGCACATTGCATACAACCCTTATCGAACCTTACTACCGCAGCGATAGGCATGGTCTTATTAGCTAACGGACACCTGGAAGGATGGCCTGCACCACAGGGCGGCGCTCAGGCGATAGCTAATGCACTGGCGGCTTATTTTGAATCAATAGGCGGCGAGATACAAACCAATACGTATATCCGCTCATTAAATGATTTACCATCAGCCCGCGCAATTCTCTTAGACCTTACGCCTAAACAATTGCTGGAAATAGCCGGCGATAAATTAAAAGGCCTTTATAAATACCAGTTACAACACTACCGTTACGGTATGGGAGTATTCAAAGTTGACTGGGCATTGGATGGGCCAATCCCCTTTACCAATGAAAATTGCCGTAAAGCAGGCACCGTACATTTAGGCAATACACTGGAAGAAATTACCCTCAGTGAACAGATCTCTTCAAAAGGCTTGTATCCGGAAAAACCATTCGTACTGCTGGCGCAACAAAGCATCTTCGACCCTTCCCGTGCACCCGAAGGCAAGCATACTGCCTGGGCATATTGCCACGTGCCACATGGCTCTACCGTCGATATGACGGCGCATATCGAAAATCAGGTGGAGCGCTTTGCCCCCGGTTTCCGCGACTTAATTATTGGCAGGCATACAATGAACACCCGCGAAATGGAAGCCTATAATCCTAACTATATAGGCGGCGACATCAACGGTGGAATATTAGATATTACCCAGCTCTATACACGACCTGCCATCCGCTTATCTCCCTACAGCACACCTGCAAAAGGGATCTATATTTGTTCCTCTGCAACCCCTCCTGGTGGCGGTGTTCACGGTATGTGCGGCCACCATGCTGCAAAAAAAGCGCTCAAAGATATCTTTAAAATCCATTAACAATCCATTTGAAATCTGTTGACAGGTTGGTAAGCAACCTGTGCTTATTTTTATACAGAATCGTGTTGACCTGAATCTGAAGACCAAAATCGATTTCCACAATTAAGAGCGCACTTTATTAACCAAACGCATAACGCCCATTATGAAGACCCGTAATTTTACAAAGCTATCTTTGTACGCTGTATGCCTGTGCAGTAGTCTCGGAGCCATGGCCCAGGCTGAGCTAAGCACCAATGGTGGCGTCGTCACTGTACAGTATAACAATGACAACGCTAAGGAAAACTATCAAAACATCACAGACAATGATGTAAACACCAAGTACTATACTGCACATACAGACATCTGGCTGCAGTACCAGTCGGCCTATTCATCCATTTTAAGCCAATACTCCATCTCTTCTGCCAACGATGCAAATACCCGTGATCCTAAAGACTGGGTGCTCTTAGGCTCTAATGACGGCAGTACATGGGTAACACTGGATACGCAGACTGCACAGACATTTGCAGCCCGGTTTCAGACCAACACCTACATCGTATCAGGTGCCGCTGCTTACCTGTATTTTCGCCTGCACATCACGGCCAGCAATGGAGCAGGAGCTATCCAGTTCTCCGAATGGAAACTGACAGGATCCGCGGCTGGTCCTGCTGCGCCAGGTCAGCTCACAGCCAGTATTTCAGGCTATAATGCGAACCTGAACTGGACAGATAATGCAACAAATGAAACCGGTTTTATTGTTTCAAGCTCTATTGATGGTGTGAATTTTCATACACTCGATACCGTAGCTGCGAATGTGCATCACTATGCAGATAGTGGTCTGAGTGTAGGTACGGCTTACATCTACCACGTAAGAGCACTGAATGCAACAGGTGTATCGGCAATTGCAAAATCACCAGTTGTAAGAACCGCACCGGCACCATATGCCATCGACCTGACTGACTATGTAAATGGCCGCGTAACCGATCAGTATAATACAACAGGAGCAGAAGGTATTGCCAAAGCAACCGACAATAGTATTTATACAAAATACCTGGCGTATCATTCTACTACATGGGTAGTCTGCAAATTAGCGCAGCCTGGCACTGCTACCCGGTATGCTATTACCTCCGGTAATGACGCAGATGGCAGAGATCCGAAAAACTGGGTATTTCAAGGCTCCAATGACAGTACCACCTGGGTAACACTGCATACACAATCGAACCAGGTATTTACCGGCAGGCAAATGAAGAGAACCTTCGTGTTTGCCAACACCACACCGTATACCTATTACCGTTTGAATATTACTGCGAATAACGGTGATGGATTGGTCCAGTTCTCCGAACTGGAGATCTATGGTACGGGTACTGGTTCCTTCCCTACAGGTGCCCCTGCAGCGCCTTCGGACCTGGTTACTACCAGCGTTTCCGGTAACCAGATCATCCTGGATTGGTCTGATAATGCAACCACTGAAACCAGCTATCGCTTAGAACGATCTGCAGATAGTACTAACTGGGATTTCTCAAAAGTGCTGCATCCAAATTCTACGCATTTCTATTCGCTGGAATTATCCCCGCTTACGACTTACTATTATCGCGTAAGAGCTGAAAACAATGATGGTAATTCTGAATGGGTGTATGCACATGATACTACGCTTACAAGCACCCCACCTGCTACCTGGAAAGAGCACTGGTTTGAACACCGGGAATTGCTGTCATTAGTGTACAGCAATAGCAGTATCAATATGTACTACGATAGTGCAGTTCCCAGAACCGTCACCTGGATGAATGATGATATGACGAAGGTGTGGGATTATGTGAAATCAAATTACGGCAGCTTCAGTGATCCAAAATTAAATATGGTGTATCACAGTGTAGCAGGCTTCTCCGGCGGACACCCGGCAACCGTATTTGATGACTCACATGATTATCGCAATGTAGCAGATCTGGGTGGTGACTGGACAACAAGAAGTGACTGGAACCTGGGAGCATCTATCCATGAGGTAGGGCATATTGTAGAAGGTGGCAGCAAAGGCGTGAAGAACTCACCTGCATTTTCCATCTGGCATGACAGTAAATGGATGGAGATCTTCATTTATGATGTGGAAAAACGCCTGGGCTGGACAGCAGATGCACAGGGAACTTATGATGATGTAATTGGTGGTGTGGAGAATTATCCTAAGCCAGGCACGCACTGGTTCAGAGACTGGTTCTATCCGCTGTATTCCCGTTCTGATACCAGTGCTGCATTGAACAGGTATTTTACTTTATTGTCTGAATATTTCCCGCAACACAATGGAGAATATACAAGAGATCTGAACCTCGGTGAATTTGTACATTTCTGGAGTGGAGCTGTAAAGTATAGTCTGAAAAAGCAGGCCGATACCGCATTTAAATGGGATGATGAACTGGAGATGCAGTTTAAACAAGCACAGATCGATTTTCCATTCACTTATCCCGATGAACTGGCGGTGCCCGATACTACTGTTATCGACACCGTAAAGACCACGGCATGCCATGTATGGCCCAATCCTGCTTCAGGTTATGTAAATGTATCACTGCCGGGCAAGGCTGCAAAGTACATCGTATCATTATATAGTCTGAATGGAGTGAAGCATCTTTCACGCATCGCGCAGGGAAATACCATCACTTTAAATACCAGCAATTTACCGGCCGGTCTATACATTCTTACAATAGCTGATGAGCGCCAGCGGGCAGTAAGCAAACAGAAAGTAATAATTAATAATGCCAGGCATTAAAAATAAGCCAGGTGCCTGGGTACAGGCTGAAAAAAAATGCTTCTACCTGCTAGTAGAAGCATTTTTTTTATAATATGAATAGTACTTTAATCCTCCCCACACGACATCCCTCCTGAAATGAAAAACCATTTATTCCCTCTTTAAATCAAAGGATTGACCTTACACACATTCCGTGGCGATAGTGAAGAATAATGGAAAGCTTTAGCAGATGGGTACATCTACTATTACAATCTTGTAGTACACAGGATCAGCAATTGACAAGCAGTTCGATAAGTATAGTATAGTCACAGGCACTCCTGGCAAAGCAGTATCACATTACTGTGGCGCCGGGAGTTGTTGGTTTATAGACCTGCCATTTCTTTCTTCGCAAGGCGTAACCACTGTGCGTTCATCCTGCGCACATATCTTGGATGCAGGTAAAATTCATCTTTAATCGTTTGGAACTGCTGCAGGGCTTCCTTGTTCCTGTTCTGCTTTTTGAGGAATGCACCATAGTGATACATGGCTGCTATCGAATGGTGCACACGCACTACTTTCTTATACACTTCTTCAGCAGGAGGTAGCATACCGGTGGCTTCCAGGGCACGCGCATACATCAGCTCATCTTCCTGTTTGATCAGGTGCGCATTCGACTGTGCAAAAGCTTTTTCCATGCAGGCAATACTCTCTGCATAGCGTTGATCATAGAAGTAAAAGCGCCCGAGCTGTTGTAAAATGCCCAGGTCTCTGGGAAAACTTTGGCGACATTCTTCCGCCAGTGCAATCGCTCTGCCATATTGTTGCTGGTCAGCTAAAGCAGCAGCCAGCCCCATTTTATTAGCAACAGTATCCGATAACCTGACACGGCGTTCCCACTCCCCGATTACTGCTTTTGGAAAAAATACCCGCTGCAGGTTCGGGAAGAACTCCCCGCTGTTGATTTCCGGTAATATTTCACGGATAAAGTAGATGATACAACCGATCATGGGTAAAAAGATCAGGAGATACAGGTAGTCTCTTTTGCCTGTTTTAAGACAATGGATTATGCAAATGATCTGTAAACCAACTACTAAGTAATAATAGTTACTCCAGAGGCCAAAAATGTTCATGGTGTAAAAATATGTAATTTGATCTTATCCTGTTATGGTTGCGTTGTAGTTTGAATTTTTTAAAAGCCCCTTAACAATAACACTACCCTGTTATCTGTTTCCCCGGCAGAATAATATGGAAGATGGTTCCTTCATCCGGCGCTGACAATACATACATATGCCCGCCGTGATTCCCCACTATCCTCCTGCACAATGATAATCCAATGCCAGAACCGGGATATTGGTTCCTGTTATGAAGGCGTTTAAACACCTCGAAGATCTGCTCTGCATATTTATTATCAAAGCCAATCCCATTATCTCTAAATGAAATATCGTAATACTGCTTACCCTGCTCCGGCATTCGCAGGTAGTTTGCTGCTTCTGCCAGTGAGATTACATGAGCCTGAATTTCTATTACGGGTGTTATTCCTTCCTGTGTGAATTTCAAGGCATTGCTCATCAGGTTATAAAACAACTGATTCATTTGCAGGGGCACACCCTGGATCACAGGTAATTTCCCAATATTAATACGGGCTTTCTTTTCTTCAATGATCAGTTCAAAATCCTTGCTCACCATTAGCAGGAGTTCTGTCAGATCTACATCCCGCAGCATATTCC
The DNA here is from genome assembly GCF_034424315.1 of Chitinophaga sancti. GTDB lineage: Bacteria > Bacteroidota > Bacteroidia > Chitinophagales > Chitinophagaceae > Chitinophaga > Chitinophaga sancti. The sequence continues at coordinate 5,066,978 of NZ_CP139972.1, read as the reverse complement.
CCGTTTCCAACAGGCGGGAGAATTCCAGCAGGTCTTTGATCAGCATCGACATACGTTCAGACGACTGATTGATCTTATCTACCAGTCGCTTATGCTCTATATTCAGATCATTTTTTTTAGCCAGCAGGTCTGCATAGATCCTGATCTTGCGCAGGGGTTCCTGCAGGTCATGACTGGCTACATAAGCATATTGTTCCAGCTCCTGGTTAGATCTTACCAGGTGCATATTCGCTTCCTGCAATTCTTCGTTCATGGCAGCCAGTTCCTCATTGGAAGCAGCCAGTTCCTCTGTACGTTCTAAAACTTCCGATTCCAGGAAGCTCTGGTTTTCTAAGATCTTATTTTTAGCCACTACCTGCTGTGTCACATCGATGGCCATATTTAAAATAGCGTATACTTCTCCCTGTGGGTCCTGTAATGGTTTGAAGGTAATATTCAGGTACATGAGCGCCCTGCTGCCATTACTTATCAACTCGACAGGCATTTCACGGCCATGGAAGACTTCCCCGGTATTGAAGATCTCATCCATGATATCGAGGAACTGATGGCCATGTAGTTCTGGCAATGCGCGGGTGAGTGGCTGGCCTATAATGATATTACCTCTATCCCAGAGGCTAAGCATCGCGTCGTTCGCAACCTCGATGATCAGTTCTCTGCCTACATACAATGCAGTGGGTACAGGAGCTTCTTCTACCAGTGAGCGGAACCTGTTTTCACTTTCTTTGAGTGCTTTTTGTGTTTCCAGTTCTGTACGCAGATCTCTGGCTACACCCGCTACAGCAATCGGTTTCCCGCTCATGGGGCTATCCAGCCTGAAGGCATTCGTCATGAATGGCAGGGCCTCGCCCGTTTCCTGGTGTTGGTAGGTTTGTCTGCCAGTCCACTTACCTTCCCTCATTAATTCCGGAATGATACTGCCTTTTACCTGTTCATAAAATACCGGTTCAAAGAAGTCTTTCATCGGGTGAGTAACGGCCGCTGCCTTGTTAGGCAGGCCTAACAGGTGAACACCAGCCTCGTTGATATAGGTAACATTCCCATCAAGGTTACTTACCATGATCAGGTCATTGCTATTCTCTACCAATGATAAGAGTTGCTGTTGTTCCTTACGTACGGCTACCTCGTTGCCTATATCAAAAGCAATGGCGAGGATGTGTGTGGAATTGGCTTCTTCCATAGCTACTGAGGCTATGTTGACTTGTACCCAGCGTACACCGCCATCCTTGTGGTAATATTGTTTGATCTGGTTGTAAAATTCCTGTTCGCCGTGTGCAAGACTGGAAAACAATTTATCGTTCTCTTTTCTATAATCTGCCTGCACAATGCTTCTGTAGTGCATGCCGGAAAGCTCTTGCTGTGTATAACCCAGGAACCCTGCAAATGCTTTATTCACCTCCTGTATTACCCCGTTTTTATCGAGGAATGCCATGCTGATACTGGAGTTATTAAATGCAAGCAGGAATCGTTGTTCTACTTCTTTCAGCAGGCGGGTACGTTCTCTTGACTCAGTGACATCCAGCCCGATACCCGAAAAAGATTCGGGTCTGCCCGTAGGATCGTAATAGTACTTACCCTTGATCTTGACCCAGTGAATAGAACCATCTTTCCATATAAAACGGCATTCGTAATTCAGTATCCCGGTATCCATCGCTTCTTCGTATGCCTGTTCCCGTATCTTGCGATCTTCGGGGTGAACATAGGGCAGGAATATATCTCTGAAGTGACTGCCACCTGTCCGTTCGCCCGTAATCATGTGTGCGAGTGAAGGAGAGTAAGTAATGGTATCACTGGCAAAATCGATGGTGAAAGATCCTGCCCCTGAACCTTCTATCGCGATAGCAGAAAGTCTTTCTGCTGCTTCCGCTTTTTCATTGGCGGCTATTTCGTTGGTAATGTCCATGGCTATGCCCGAAAGGCGGCTTACCTGGCCATCGGGCGTGAAGTAGATCTGCCCCTTTACCTGTAGCCAGCGAAGGCTTCTGTTGTCAATATCAGCAGTTCTGAATCGCAAATTGATGCTGTTGTCATTTTGCTTTTGCATGAGTTTTCTTACAGACTCACGTACCAGCTGTCTGTCAGCAGGGTGCAAACTTCCCAGCAACATGTCGTAGGTAATATTTGCTACCGGCGGTAAGCCGAATAGCTCCTTACATGTTGTGTCCAGTGTCACTTTACCCTGAAGAATATCTATATCCCAGATACCAATGCCTACGGCATGAAGGGCAGTTTTGATCTGTTGTATCTCCTGATCACCCTGAGCGGTCTGATCAGATGGGGAACTTTCATGCATAATCTGTTATTGGAATACAATATAGGCGAAATTACTTCATGATCAGCGCAATCAGTTCTTCTGTGGAAAGCTTCCCTGTAATATCGCTGCCAGCCAGTAATTGATCTGCCAGATCCCGCTTGTTCCGGTGCAGGGAAATGATCTTTTCTTCAATAGTATCCTGCATTACCAGCCGGTAAATGGTCACTGGTTTCGTCTGCCCCATTCTGTAAGCACGATCAGAGGCTTGCTCTTCTATAGCCGGATTCCACCAGGGATCCAGGTGAATGACATAATCTGCTGCTGTTAGGTTGAGGCCGAGGCCACCGGCTTTGAGGCTGATGAGAAAAAGGTCTGCCGTGCCTCCCTGAAATTGTTTGACACGTTCTTCCCTGTCTGGTATAGACGTTGCTCCATCCAGATAAAGGTAGGACATCCCCTTGTCATCCAGTGCCCGTTTTACCAGGTCCAGGTGCCGTACAAACTGGCTAAATACCAATGCCCGGTGTTTGTTGGAGATCAGTTCTTCTACAATTTCCAGGAAAGTGGAGAGCTTGGAAGATGGGATGTTTACTTCTGTATGCAACATCTGGGGATGACAGGCGGCCATCCGGAGCTTACCTATTTCTGTCAGGGTATTCAGGTGCTGCTTGGTATCGCTTACCCTGTATTTACGGATGTTTTCAATTGCTTTAAGGCGGATCGCTTCATAAAATGCCCGCTCATCGTGTGATAAAGGAATGAGTTTGACAATCTCCGTTTTCTCCGGCAATTCATCCAGTACCGCACCTTTTGTTCTGCGCAGCATATAGGGCGCAATCAGTTTTTTCAGGTGATTTTTTACTGTGCTATCAGGATTGTATACAACAGGTGTGGTGAATTGACGGGTAAAATGTTTGAGCGTACCCAGGAGCCCCGGATTGATAAAATGGAAAAGGCTCCAGATCTCATTCAGGTTATTCTGGATAGGGGTGCCCGTGAGTATTAACCTGAAATGTGCCTGTAGGGCCATCGCTGCTTTTGCAGTTCTGGTCTGGTAGTTTTTGATGGCATGTGCTTCGTCCAGGATCACGGAATCCCACTCAATCGTTGTGAGTAATGCTCTTTCTGACAGCAGCAGTCCATACGTTGTCACTACGATAGAGTAACCACCTGCAGATGCCAGGAGTTCTTTTCTGTCTCCACCCGCATGCAACATTACGACCCTCAATGATGGCGCGAAACGATTGATCTCATTGATCCAGTTTGGTAATACAGATGCCGGGCAAACGACCAGGGCAGGGCCTTCAGCCCCTCTGTGGAGCAATAAGGTAATGGCCTGAATGGTTTTCCCCAAACCCATATCATCTGCAAGACAGGCACCGGCACCCAGGTTTGCTAACCTGACCATCCAGCGGAAACCATCTTCCTGGTAAGGGCGCAGGGTGGCCTGTAATGCTGCCGGAATAGCCGGTGTCACTGAAATGATGTCTTTCCATCGCTGCTTTTGTGCTTTGAAAGCGGCATCGGTTTCTACGCTGCCCGCTTCTTCCAGCATTTCATCCAGCATATGGGCAGCCATAGATTGTATTTTCACAGCTTCCTGATCAGCCGTGGCAAAGCTGTTTATTTCATTCAATTGCCGGTACAGCTTTTTCGTGAGTGCCAGGTAGCTACCATTCTTCAGGGGAATAAAGCGGCTTCGGTGTTGCACCGTTTTGTCCAGCAGTTCTTTCAGCGAAAGCACCAGATCCTCATCTACTTTCAGCTCACCCTGGCATTCCAGCCATTTCCGGTTCGACTTCACTGTCAGGGACATTCTACCGGTAGTGACTACTTTTTTAATGCGCAGTTTTTCGCCTTCCGGCCATTCCGAAATGGCGATTGCCGGATGTTCGTGGATCACTTCAAGTAATTGCAGGCAATCCATGGGATCGGAGAAAATGATGTGATCATCGTCTATTTCCTGTGCTACAGCCTGTTGTATGAGCTCCAGTAAACGGGCATAATTTGCTTTTTCAAGCGCCAGGTCACGGGTTGCCTGGCAGCGTTCCCCATTCATAATACCAATGATATGGGCTGCTCCTTCACCTGGTTTACAATAAGGAGGATCTGCGCCAAAGGGCTTTACGAAGAAAGAAGCTTTCAGTGCATCGGCAGTAGGCTGTAATTGTACCGTAATACGGGTATCGCCTTTGCGTTGTTGAATATTAAGTGACGTACCTTCCAGGTTGGCATGCACAGTAATGTGTGCGCCTATTTGCTGCAGGGCGCTTAGCAATTGCTCCTTGCCATCAGCTGGTACAACAGGAATCTGCTGAACAGTTTGTAAAACGCTGCGTTGCTTAGGCGTAAGCCTGATCACTTTCAGCCGTGTTTCAGATTCCCTTATAAAGATGATCTCTTTTGATAAGTCAGTCGTAGGCAGATTACTGTCGAAAGTAAATCCCTTACCGGTTTTATTAACAAGTAGTTCCGGTTCTCCCTTCACAATATCGAGGGAGATATCCTGGTCATGTGCCATAAAAAGGTAAGGATGCCCTGCCATTTCAGGCCATACCCTATCCTCAAACACATAGTCGTCGGAACCATAAGTATAGAAACTTTGTTTGATCAGGCACTCCCCTATCCGCACATCCTGCGGTGTCATCCCGGTAATCACACCTTCTCTGAACCGCTTCATATCTACAGGGCGGCCTCTGCTCCAGCCGGAAATATTATTAAACGATTGCAGAATGACTTGAATTTCCCTGGTTGTTGGTGCTACCAGGTAAGCAATGCGGGTCGTTTGCTGCGGTTTTTCAGGCTGTGCTGCTTCCGGTACAGAGAGCAATTTTAAGAGCCTCTCCCATTCCGCTGTTCTTTTCAGCTGGGAGAGCAAAGGCTTCTTCCCTATTACAGCTGCTGCTTCCAGGTAGGCATCCTCTTTTTTACGAAAACCTTCATCCTTGAAGAGATAAAGGTACTCGTAAGTGAGAAAACGATAATGGTGCTGAATGCCTTTATATAGTAGCTGTGTGCTGAGGTCCTTGTAAGTCTTCAGCAATTTACCGGATGGTAAATAAATCTGTAAGCAGATCAATGCCAGGTAACTGAGCAGGTTCCCATAATTGCCCTGGAGCAGGATCAGCAGCATGTTCTCTGCTTTTTCCTTTCTGCCCTGGTGGAAATGCAATAAACTGATAGCAGGCGTAAAATCTGCTTTCAGTTTCTTCTCGTAGAAAGTGAGAATTTTCGTGATCAGGGGATAGGACCTTGAATCAGGGAGCAAAGTCAGGTTAAAGGCATATATAAAGCATGTAATTGGCGAGAGTGGAACCAGGTGCTTGCGGTCAGTTTTAGGCTGCTGTTTGATGCCTTGCTCAAATAAAAGAAAGGCAGCATCCGCTTGCTGATCATAAAGGGCCATCACTGCCTGAGCAAATGGATCCTCACTTGCTTTCAGCGACCCTTCCAATATAGACCAGCTGGTAACCGGTGTTTCCAGCAATGTAACAGGCAGCATGCTTTGCAATTGCAGGTTGATAGCAGCCTGATAGATCACCTGCAGTACATCAGTATCAAAAAACTGTAGCAGGGGCTTATATTCCGGGAAATACAACAAATAGCAAAGGTGCGGTAAGTATTCATTCACCTCTCCGCTGATGCGCATCACAGGAGCTCTTAACAAAGACTTTTCCCCGGTAAAAAACGCGATCAGTAATTGCTGTAGTTCCTGTATCCTGGCATTGCTGCTGTAGAAAGAATATTGTCTTACCTGCTGAATAAGTTGCAGGTACTGGGGCTGCCTTACTTTTTCAGGAAATAAAAAGAAGCTCATAGCCGGATCGAGTGAATAGTTGCCGGTCACATGTTTGACCACAACCCCCGCTGCTATGAGCTCTTCTAATATATCAGAAATTGCATCCTGTGGTATGTCAAGGATTTCCTGCGCAGCATCCGTGAGCATATATTTATCTACCGGGTACATGTAAACGGCTAGTATGTCTATTACCAGTTGTGTTTCCTCGTTCCGTGAGTGATAAATATCCAGATAATGCGCGCTGTCAACCATTAGTACAAATGTAGCAAAAGGCTACGTATTCCTGTCTGCCATCCAGGTGGAACCGTCTGAAAATTCCGGTTCCGGCAGATCATTATTATCCAGTGGAGTATATAATTTGGGAGTTACAATACGATGCTATCTTATGACTCTTTCACAAATGACAACATATATTTTGCAATGGTTAAAAAAGAAGCCAGGTCACTGGGTTTAGTGATATAATCAACCACCCCCAGCTCAATACTACGAGCTTTAAAAACCGGAGAACTGGATGTACTCCAGATGATTTTAGGAATACCGAGATAGCGCGACTGGTCGTTGAGTTCTTCTACAATTTCTACTCCTGTCAGTTCCGGGATATTATAGTCGAGAATCATCAAGGCTGGTAATTCTTTGTCCTCAATACTTTCCAGATATTTAATGAATTTTCTGCCGTTAGGGATACACACCAGCTGCCAGGTAGGATCTATTTCACTAAATGCATTTTCGAGTAATTCCTGATCATCAATATCATCTTCAGCTAACAGGATAAGCCGCTTCGAATGGCCTGAAAATTGCATCTTTTAGTAATATTTTATGTTTCTGTAACGCTAAATTACCATTTCAAAGCATACAATGTATGATTACCTAAAACAAACCTTGTTTTCTTTTTAATTCATTGATAGGACACGCATTAAAGATAGTTTTTCCAGCATATATAAGTATAAAGTCGCTAATACCTTCAGCATGAACACCCGGAAGAAAAATTCTGACACCACACCCTTGCCTGAACCGGATGTGGAAAATACTCTACAGCCTTCCCCAAAAATGTCCAACAGTGCGGCCGATAGTGTCGTCGATGAACTGGATATGCGCCAGTTATTACAGGTCCTTTCCGAAGTAAAGAATGGTAATTTCACTGTCCGGATGCCGGCAGATAATATTGGGTTAAACGGTAAGATCTGCGATACCGTCAACGATATTATTGCTCTCAACGAAACATTGGTGGAAGAACTCATGCTGGCCCGGAATACGATCGGGAAAATGGGGAAGCTCCAACACAGGGTACAAATGCCTCGCACAGCCAGAGGCTCGTGGAATATGGCAGAAGTATCCATCAATAACCTGATCTCTGACCTGGTTCATCCTACCATCGAAATTGCCCATGTAATCAGCTCCGTGGCAAAAGGTAATCTCTCCCAGGAAATGCCCTTACAAATTGAGGATCACGTACTGCAGGGAGAATTTGCCCGTATTGCTACTGAGGTAAATGGCATGGTGAAGCAATTGAATCTCTTTACTCTCGAAGTAACCCGCGTAGCCCGCGAAGTAGGTTCTGAAGGTAAACTGGGTGGACAGGCCAAAGTAAAAGATGTAGCCGGTGTATGGAAAGACCTGACCGATTCTGTAAACCAGATGGCAGGTAACCTTACTGACCAGGTGCGAAATATCGCTGAAGTAACCACTGCGGTGGCAAAAGGTGACCTCTCTAAAAAAATTACTGTAGATGTACAAGGGGAAATCCTTGAACTGAAAGATACCATCAATACCATGGTGGACCAGCTGAACTCCTTCTCCTCCGAGGTAACGCGTGTTGCGAGAGAAGTGGGTACTGATGGTAAACTGGGTGGTCAGGCAGAAGTAAAAGGGGTAGCCGGTACCTGGAAAGACCTGACCGATTCTGTAAACCAGATGGCCAGTAACCTGACAGGCCAGGTACGAAACATCGCTGAAGTGACCACTGCTGTGGCGAGAGGTGACCTCTCCCGCAAAATTACCGTGGACGTAAAAGGAGAGATCCTTGAACTGAAAAACACCATCAACACGATGGTGGACCAGCTGAACTCCTTCTCTGCCGAGGTAACGCGCGTAGCCCGTGAAGTAGGTTCCGAAGGTAAGCTGGGAGGTCTGGCTACCGTAAAAGGTGTAGATGGTGTATGGAAAGACCTCACAGAATCTGTAAACCAAATGGGTTCTAACCTGACAGCACAGGTACGAAATATTGCGGAAGTAACCACTGCGGTAGCAAAAGGTGACCTTTCCCGCAAAATCACCGTGGATGTAAAAGGTGAGATCCTTGAACTGAAAAACACCATCAACACGATGGTGGACCAGCTGAACTCCTTCGCCTCCGAGGTAACGCGTGTAGCCCTTGAAGTAGGTACGGAAGGTAAACTGGGTGGTCAGGCAAAAGTGCAGGGTGTGGGAGGTACCTGGAAAGACCTGACGGACTCTGTAAACCAGATGGCCAGTAACCTGACAGGTCAGGTACGTAATATCGCTGAAGTAACCACTGCGGTGGCAAACGGTGACCTCTCCAAAAAGATCACCGTGGATGTGGCAGGAGAGATCCTTGAACTGAAAAAGACCATCAATACAATGGTGGATCAGCTGAACTCCTTCGCTTCTGAGGTAACGCGTGTAGCCCTTGAGGTAGGTACAGAAGGTAAGCTGGGTGGCCAGGCAAAAGTACAGGGTGTAGGTGGTACCTGGAAGGACCTCACTGAATCAGTAAACCAGATGGGTTCTAACCTGACAGCACAGGTACGAAACATCGCGGAAGTGACCACTGCGGTGGCAAAAGGTGACCTCTCCCGCAAAATAACAGTGGATGTAAAAGGGGAAATCCTTGAACTGAAAAATACCATCAATACGATGGTGGACCAGCTGAACGCCTTTGGTAGTGAAGTATTCAGGGTAGCGCGAGAGGTAGGTTCTGAAGGTAAACTGGGTGGCCAGGCAGATGTACCTGGTGTAGAAGGTTTGTGGAAAGACTTAACTGACTCTGTAAATATCATGGCCTCCAACCTGACATCGCAGGTACGAAACATCGCGGAAGTAACAACCGCAGTAGCGAATGGAGACCTTTCCCGTAAAATTGAAGTAGATGTAAAAGGGGAAATCCTTGAACTGAAAAATACCATCAATACGATGGTGGAACAGCTGCGCGCCTTTGCCTCCGAGGTAACGCGTGTGGCGAGAGAAGTAGGTACTGAAGGTAAACTGGGTGGCCAGGCAAACGTACCGGGTGTGGGAGGTACCTGGAAAGATTTAACTGACTCTGTAAACCAGATGGCGGGTAACCTGACAGCACAGGTACGTAACATTGCTGATGTGGCCATCGCTGTAGCAAATGGTGACATGAGCCGCAAAATCACGGTGGATGTACGCGGGGAGATCTTACAGCTGAAAGAAACCCTCAATACGATGGTGGATCAGCTGCGCGCCTTTGCCTCTGAGGTAACGCGTGTTGCGAGAGAAGTAGGTACAGATGGTAAACTGGGTGGTCAGGCATTCGTACCAGGCGTTGCTGGTACCTGGAAAGATCTGACAGACTCTGTAAACCAGATGACAGGTAACCTGACTTCCCAGGTGCGTAACATCGCGGAAGTAACCAAGGCCGTGGCGAGTGGTGACCTTACCAAAAAAGTAACGATCGACGTAAAAGGAGAAATCCTTGATCTGAAAAATACCATCAACACGATGGTGGACCAGCTGAACTCTTTCTCCGTAGAGGTAACGCGTGTTGCGCGTGAAGTAGGTACCGAAGGTAAACTCGGTGGTCAGGCCGAAGTGCAGGGTGTGGGCGGTACCTGGAAGGACCTTACCGACTCTGTAAACATGATGGCCTCTAACCTCACGAACCAGGTACGAGGTATTGCGAAAGTAGTAACTGCCGTAGCAACCGGTAACCTGAAGCAAAAGCTCTCTATCGTATCGCGTGGTGAAGTTGCACAGTTGACAGATACGATCAATGAAATGATCGATACCCTTGCACTCTTTGCTGACCAGGTTACTACGGTGGCCCGCGAAGTGGGCGTGGAAGGGCGTTTGGGCGGACAGGCAAGTGTACCAGGTGCTTCTGGTATCTGGAAAAACCTGACGGAAAACGTGAACCAGCTGGCAGAAAACCTCACTACCCAGGTACGTGCCATCAGTGCCGTGGCCTCTGCGGTAACGAAAGGTGACCTCACCCAGATGATCCGTGTAGAAGCGAAAGGTGAGGTGGAAGAACTGAAAGATACCATCAACCAGATGATCGCCAACCTGAAGCAAACTACCCTCCGTAACCAGGAGCAGGACTGGCTGAAATCGAACCTTGCACAGTTCACACAAATGCTGCAGGGGCAGAAAGATCTGAATACCGTGACCCGCCGTATCCTTTCAGAACTTGCGCGGGTGGTGCGGGCACAGAAAGGGATGTTCTACATACTGGAACAGGAAGAGAACCTGGAGAACCCTAAATTGAAACTCTTTGCTTCCTATGCATATGGCGAAGAAGAAAGCATCAGCCGCGAATTCTCACTGGGGCAAGGTCTGGTAGGACAGGTAGCCCTCGATAAAGAACGTATCTTACTCACAAACGTACCTTCTAATTATATTAAGATCAGTTCCGGTTTAGGGGAAGCTCCACCAATGAACCTGATCGTACTGCCGGTGCTCTTTGAAACAGAGATCAAGGCGGTGATAGAACTGGCCAGCTTCGATGCCTTTGGTGAAACACACCTTGACTTCCTGAGTCAGCTCACAGAATCAATTGGTATCGTATTAAATACCATCGAAGCTAACTCCCGTACAGAAGATCTGCTGGCACAATCACAGTCACTGGCAGATGAGCTGAGACGTACAAATGAAGAGCTGCAGGATAAAGCCCACCTGCTGGTGAAACAGAAAGACGAGGTGGAAGACAAGAATAAAGAAGTAGAAGAAGCCCGTCGTTCACTGGAAGAAAAAGCAGAACAGCTCCAGCTCACATCCAAATACAAATCAGAATTCCTGGCAAATATGTCGCATGAGCTGCGTACACCGCTGAACTCACTGCTCATCCTTGCACAGCAATTATACGAAAACCATGATGGTAACCTGAATGAAAAACAGGTGCGATATGCGAAGACCATTCATAGTTGTGGGGATGACCTGATCCAGCTGATCAACGATATCCTCGATCTGTCTAAGATTGAATCTGGTTATATTTCTACTGACTTTATCAAGGTTCGCTTCAATGAAGTGATTGGATTTGTGGAAACTACCTTCAAACATATCTCTGAAAGCAAGAACCTGCGCTTCAGGATTGAAATGGATGATCAGCTGCCGCAGACACTGGAAACAGACGTGCAGCGCCTGAACCAGATCCTGAAGAACCTGCTCTCCAATGCATTCAAGTTTACAGAAAAAGGTGAGGTAAGACTTCGTATTTACGAAGCCCGGCATAACTGGAAACAACAGAATGACAGCCTGGATAGTGCTTCTAAAGTGGTGGCATTTGAGATCAGGGATACAGGTATCGGTATCTCTAAAGATAAACAGAACATCATCTTCGAAGCATTCCAGCAGGCAGAAGGGTCTACCAGCCGTAAGTATGGTGGTACCGGCCTGGGATTGAGTATCAGCCGTGGCCTGGCAGACCTCCTGGGTGGTTCTATTGAGTTGATGAGTGAAGCTGGCAAGGGTAGTACTTTCACCCTCTTCCTGCCACTGGATTACAATCCAGGTGTGATCAGGAAAGAAAAGCAAAGCAGCCTGACTGTAGGTGAATATACCATGCCGCAGCCCTACGAGCCACCAATGATACCAAGTCGGGTAACGAGTGAAGCCAAAGACCTGGAAGGACTGAATGAGATTATCAACGAGATAGGTGATGACAGAACGCATATCATGGATACTGACAAGGTGGTATTGATTGTGGAAGATGATGTGCGCTTTGCGAAGATCATGCAGGAAAAGGCCCATGAAATGGGATTGAAGGTGGTGGTCGCTACCAGCTTTGGCGAGGTGTTCGACCTCACGAATAAGTTCAATCCGGTTGCGGTGACACTGGATGTGAAATTGCCGGATGCCAGCGGATGGCGCGTATTGGATCTCTTCAAGAATGATATCAACCTGCGGCATATCCCTATTCACCTCATCTCTGGTGAAGAGAACAGGTTGCTGGCTATGCATCGCGGTGCACGTAGCTTTAACCTGAAGCCATTGAAGTCAGAGGCATTGAATGTTCTTTTCAGCAATATCATTGATCAGCATGAGCGCAGGACCAAGAAAGTATTGGTGGTGGAAGACAATGAGCCGGATGCATCACAGATCGCCCGTATCCTGGACAATGGGGAATTAATAGAAATGGAATTTGTAGATAATGGAAAATCAGCGATTGATGCGATCAATAAAAATAATTATGATTGTATCATCGCAGATTACATGCTGCCGGATATAGATGGTGCAGATTTTGTGGCAGGATTGAATACGGTGAACCGATATAATGCGACACCAGTTATAGTATATTCTGCGCGTGACTTTAGCAACAATGAAAAATCTAAACTGAAGCAGTATGCCAATAAAATATTGCTGAAAGGCGTTAACTCACTGGACTTACTGCTCGAAGAAACGATCATGCAATTGCACCTGAACCACCAGTCATTGATGCCGGAGAAAAGGAAACTGATAGAAGATCTGCGTTCTCAAAAAGATGTGTTGATCCATAAAAGTGTACTGGTAGTAGATGATGATGTGCGTAACCTGTTTGCCCTGACTACAGCTTTTGAGCGTTTCCATATCAATACCATTACGGCAGAGAGTGGCAAGGAAGCGATGAGTATTCTCAGCGAGAATAACCAGATCGATATAGTGCTGATGGATATTATGATGCCGGAGATGGATGGATATGAAACGATGCAGAAAATTCGCAGGGAACATAAGAACAGTGCATTGCCGATCATAGCAGTGACAGCGAAGGCGATGAAGGGTGATAGAGAGAAATGCCTGGAAGCCGGTGCTTCAGATTATATTACAAAACCATTGAAGATAGATCAGCTGTTATCATTGATGAGAGTATGGTTATACCGTTAATATAAAACCTTCTATATAGCAAAAATTATTAAAGTACATTCATTCTGAAAAAATTGAATAGGTGCAGCACCACGATGTCATAAAAATATTAGTAGTTGATGACCGGCCGGATAACCTCTTATCAATTGAATCCATACTGGAAAGGGAAAGCTATATCATCGTCAAAGCAAACTCCGGAAGAGCTGCATTGAAGATCCTGTTAAAGGAATTTGATTTTTCCCTGATCCTGATGGATGTACAGATGCCTGACATGAATGGTTTTGAAACAGCCGCTTTCATATATCAGCGCGAAAAGTTAAAAGATATTCCGATCATATTCATTACAGCCCATAGCCATGAAGAAGAAGTGATCTTCAAGGGCTATAAGGCAGGTGCTGTCGATTTCATCTATAAACCAATTAACCCGGAGTTGTTGCGTATTAAAGTAGGCCTGTTTGTAGAGCTGTACAGAAAAACACAATCACTCATTGCACAGGAACAGAAACTACTAAATGCCAACGCTTCATTACAAAAGGAAATAGAAGAAAGAGAAGCCTCGGAACTGAGAGTATTGGAGCTGAACAAACAATTGTTGCAAAACAATATTCACCTGAAAGCGGTGAATGCAGAACTGGACCGGTTTGCTTATATCGCATCACATGATTTGCAGGAGCCACTCCGCAAGATCAGGGTGTTCAGCGATATGATTATTCAGAAAAAGAGCAGCAGCGATGAAGTGAATAAGTATGTGATGAAGATCACGAATGCCACTATTCGCATGCAGCAGCTGGTGAGCGATTTACTCCGTTTCTCCCGTCATTCTATACAGGGAGGAGATTTTATAGACGCTGATCTGAATGAGATCGTACGCGACGCATTGAATGAGCTGGAGATAAAGATCCAGCAGAATAATGCGATTATAAAGATAGATCCGTTGCCCTCTATACAGGTGATCCCTACCCTGATGCGGCAGCTGTTTTATAACCTCATCAGCAATGCACTCAAGTTCAGGAAGAAGGATGTAGCACCTGAAGTGCATATTTATGCACAGAAAGAAGTGCCGCAGGATTCAAATAGTCATTTGTACAAGATCTTTATTACTGATAACGGGATTGGCTTTGAGAGCCAGTATGCCGAGGATATTTTCATCGTGTTTAAACGACTGCATAGTTACCACGAGATAGAGGGTACTGGTATCGGGCTCTCTATTTGTAAAAAAATTATGGAACAGCACAATGGGTTTATCACGGCCTCTGGCGAATTAGAGCAAGGTGCCACCTTCGTAATCGGTATTCCTGTAAAACAAAGCGAGGCAATGATGCAACTGCGCTAAGCTGCTGCATCATTGCCCCGCTCGCGCAGCCGCTGAACTTTTGCCGTAGGCAAAAGTTCAGCGGCTGCAATTTTATTTAATTGTAAAACTGCCGGTCAATTTCGCATCATCACTATTTCCACCCACCATCACACTAAAGGTTCCCGGTTCTACCACCCACTTATTCTGCGCATTCAGCAAATGTAAATCCTCCGGATTCAGTTCAAAACTAATCTCCTTCGCCTCCCCTGCATTTAAATGCACACGCTGAAAACGTTTCAGCTGCTCATTCGCAGTCACCACGGAACTGTAATCATCTCTTACATACAGCTGTGCGACCTCATCACCTGCTACCTTACCCGTATTCTTCACCGTGAACTTCACACTTACTTTCTTTCCATTCACACTCACCTGCAGGTTCTCATAGCCAAATGTAGTATAGCTCAAACCATAGCCAAAACTATATTGTGGGTTAGCAGTCATCTCTACATAATCATGCCTTGAAGCATTCTTATAGTTATAGTACACCGGCAGCTGACCTACAGATTTAGGAATGGACACCGGCAAACGACCTGCAGGATTGTAATCACCAAACAGTACATCTGCTATCGCATGCCCACCTTCCTGGCCAGGATACCATGCATTTACAATTGCCGGTACATTCTCGGCTGCCCAGGTAATATTCAGCGGACGGCCTTCAATCAGCACCAATACAATCGGCTTGCCCGTAGCCGCGAGGCTTTTCAGCAGTTTATTCTGTAAACCCATCAGGTCCAGGCTCACCCTGTCATAACCTTCACCACTCTCCATATCGCTCACAGCGTTTTCGGCGGACTTTACCTCCGCGGCACCTGTAGCCTGATAGGACGTTTTGAAATCACGCGCGCTGGAACCACCTAATACCAAAACTACTGCATCCGCATTTTGTGCAGCTGTCACCGCAGCAGCGATATTATCATTGGCAGTATCACGGATCGCACAACCTTTCACATAATTGATATTCGTACCGGTTCCTAACTTCGCTTTAATCCCCTCTAAAACGGTCACAATTTTCTCTTCCGGCTGCGGAGCAGTATAATCCCCCAACTGGTTGTAAATATTGTCCGCATTCGGCCCTATTACAGCCAGATTCTTAATTGACTTACTCAGTGGCAGCAGGTTCTTTTCATTCTTTAACAGAACAATAGATTCCAGTGCTACTTTTTTAGACAAGGCAATGTGTTCAGGCGTAGCCACTACTTTTTCCACCGCTGCAGGATCTACATATGGATGTTCAAACAGCCCCATCTTAAATTTCATACGCAGCACATGTGCTACTGCAGAATCAATTGTCTGCATTGTAACCAGTTTATCTTTCACCGCTTTGATCAGGGCATCGCCATAAGCAGCACCACCCAGGTCATTGTCCAGACCTGCATTGATGCTCATGGCAGCAGCCTGCTCCACATCAGCGGCTACACGGTGCCTTGAGTTCATACTTGGAATGCCATGCAGATCAGACACTGTATAACCTTTAAAGCCCCAGTCTTTTACCAGCACATCTTTCAGCAGGAAAGCGTTCGCACTGCAGGGAATACCATCAATAGAGTTGTATGAAGCCATGATAGAAAGTGCACCAGCTTTGATAGCATCCCTGAATGGCGGCAGGTAAGACATATACAGATCACGCTGACCTGTGAGCGCAATACCTCCATTATGACCTCCTTCAGGAGAACCATAAGCCGTAAAGTGTTTCAGGGTAGAAATGATATTCTTTCCACTGGTCAGGCTATTACCCTGGAAACCTTTTACCATCGCGATACCCATTTGCCCGATCAGGTAGGGGTCTTCGCCATAGGTTTCTTCCAGTCTTGACCATCTTGGTTCTCGCACCAGGTCCAATACAGGGCCATAACCAATATGTGCACCCTGTACACGGGCTTCGGCTGCAATGGCAGTTGCCATTTCCTGGATCAGTGCAGGGTCCCAGGTACTTGCCTGACCAATAGAGGTAGAAAAAACAGTCGTACCAATAGCCATATGTCCATGAGGACACTCTTCTGCCAGGATCAATGGAATACCCAGGCGGGTATTTTCCATCATGTACTTCTGCATAGCATTGGTGGCTTCCGCGCTCTGGCGTGGGTTCAGACCAGTTTCCAGGGTTTTCTGTGTCCATGGATCGGCCCTGAGGGTAGCCCAGAAACTACCGATATGCCGCTTGGAAATTTCTTCTTTAAACGTGGCGCTGATACCAACTGTATCACCATTCTTTTCGTACATCGGCCAGCCCAGCAGCGTATTCAGCTGCCCGACTTTTTCTTCCAGCGTCATTCGTTGCAGCAGGTCTTTCACCCTGGCCTCAACGGGCGCTTTGGCGTTTTTGTAGGTCTGTGCACCAGCCTGACCAACGGCCAGCAGCAGTACCCCAAGCATGATAATTCGTTGTCTGATTTTCATCGTTACCTGTTAAATTTATTGACAATCATTCATTTAGCTGAACTATGAATCCTAAAAATAACAAGTAAAGGGTTTAATTTTAAAAGAATTTTTAAAGTGATTTTATCTTCTCCCAGAGTGATAAATTATTAACGGGATTTGATCTTACTGAGCTCTTTGATGCCTCCCTCATTACCGGGGTTGATCAGGATGGAACGTTCATAGAGGGCGATGGCCTCTTTTTTTTTACCCGCTTTATTCAGCGCTTCACCATAACTATCATATGTATTGAAGCTACGCGGGAATAACAGGCAATTGAGTTTGAAAATTTCCAGTGCGGCATCAATGCGGTAATAATCGTACAGCTGCTCATACCCTGCCTTGTTCATTTCCAGCTCACTCAGGTAGTAATGCGCGGTATCTGTTTGTAATAGCGTTAATTGTGTAGCAGCAGCATCTGTACCTTCTTTTATCAGGGTCGTAACGTATATCCTTGCCAGTGATTTTTTATAATCTCTTGTTATTGGTTCCTGGTCATTCATGATCCGCTGTGCGTTCGTGACAACAGCACCAAATGAAGGAGCGGCAGTATTGTCAAAAGCAATGATGGTTTGGTTGTTATCAAGATTATGATAGTAGAAGGTAGCCAGGCCAAATTTGAAACCACCATGCCCTACACCTTTTCCATACGCAGGTTGGTCAAATAATTCCCAGCCCAAACCATAAGAACCTTCACCTTCACCCTCCATGGTATCCATTACTTTTTCTGTATGATAAGTGCCATTGTTCAACTTTACAGGAGTGATTGCAAGTTGAACAGTAGCGGGTTTAAGCAATTTGAAACCAAAGAATGCCTTGTCGAATAATAACATGTCCTGTACGGTAGTGATGATGTTAGATGCGCCGGTGGCCGCATCGTTGTTATAGTCCGTATACCGGTATCTTTTCAGATCTCTTACACGTGATAAAGTGTCAATAGCAAAGCTTTCATAAACATGCTTACTCACCTGTGCGGGGAATTTGTTACCGGTAGGATCATAAAGGAAGCTTGCATACATATGGGCTGGTCTGAATATGTGATCCTGCAAATATTCCTCAAATGATTGCTGGCTGATTTTTTCTACCAGCAGACTTAATAATACAAACCCATTATTGCAATAGCGAAATTCATCACCGGGTTTGAAAGCAGGGATACAATGTGATGCTATCAACTGACCGATCAGAATATGGCTGGATACAATGGTGTCAGGATATTGCCTGATTAGTGGTTCAAACAATTCCAGATCAGGTAAGCCGGAAGTATGAGAGAGCAGGTGTTTGATGGTAATGTCAGGAAAAGGAAATTCAGGGAAGTATTGCTGGAAAGGATCATCCAGCTTTAACTTCCCTTTTTCCATCAGCTGTAGAATGGCGGTAGCTGTAAATGTTTTTGAGATAGAAGCCAGGTTATATGGTGTCTCAATATTATTGGGTGTACGTGATGGGAAATCAGCATAGCCGTAGGAAAGACGATGCACAACTTTCCCGTTTTTAGCCATCAGTATATTACCGTTAAGTAGCTGGAAATCCTGCGCACACAATGATAAGCAGGAAAATAGAAAAGCTGTTATTAAGATGAATTTCATGTCGGTGCAATTTTGATAAGGCAATATTAGGCTAGCCCGGTTGCACCAAATTTTAAATGTGATTAAACCATTTGATTATGGGATAAAAAAAAGAGGCTGCTCATTGTATTGAGACAGCCTCCGGGTAAAAGGAAAAGGGATAAAACAGGATGCAGGCCGGTTTATTCTTTAGGTGTTTGTGTATTATTTTTTTCACCTAATTGTTCCAGCAGCTTCAGACCCAGCAGTCCGCTAATAGGACCGTTACTGCCATCGCCACCACCACCGATCAGGATGTCAGGCATAATCTTGATATGCTGTTCACCGATCGCTTCCATCACTTTCAATTGAGTGAAGTTATTTCCACCCATTGCTTCAACCGCCAGCTTATAGGATTCAGCACTTGATTTACCAATTGCCAGAATCTTTTCCGCTTCCGCATTACCTGTTAAGGATATTTTTTCAGCTTCAGCTCTTGCTGTTAATTCAGTTCTTTCGGCTTCCGCTTTTGCCAGTACTCTTACTTTTTCTGCTTCACCACTTGCCAGCAGTTTCATACGATCCGCTTCTGCGTTGGCTTGCAGGCGTACACTGTTTGCATCACCAGTCGCTTTCTTCACAGATGCATCCGCAATTCTTTCCGCAATCAATACACCCTGGTCTGCCTTCACGATATCTTTCTGAATCTCTGCAATCGCCGTTTCTTTTTCCAGTGCCTGCCTGGTTTCCTGCGCACGCATCTGCGTATCGTAGGTGACCTTTTGTTCTTCTGCGATCTTACGATCAGTCAGTGTTTTCATCAGGCTTTCAGGAGGTACGATATCACCGATCAGTGTATCTACACCAAATACGTTGTATTGTTCCAGTACACGACCGATATGCATTTTTGCAGATTCCTGTCTTTCCTTACGGCTCTTCAGGAAGTCGATCACTTCAGCATCCTGCGCGGAGTTACGGAAGTAGTTACCGATAGTAGGTTCCAGTACCTGTGTAACGAGGTTGCTCATGTTACCAAAGCGTGCAATCACCTTTGGTGCTTCAGAAGCAGGAATGTGAATGATCTGCGCCACGTCGAGGTTGAAAGTAAAACCATCCTTACTGCGCACGGTAATAGTAGAGAGGTTTTTATCCAGCTGGTGGGCTTCACTGCGGGCACTTGCCCAGTTCAGCACCAGGTTGGTAGTAGGCACGTATTCCACCTTCATAATGTAAGTATTGATAGGATACTTACCGGGGCCTAAGGGTTCAGCCCACACACCTTTGTAGTTTTTACCTACGATGTTGCCATGTTTGAAATCGGTACCACTCAGGTCTTCACCTTCATTACCAACATAAGAGATTACAACACCCACATGGCTGATAGGAATTTCAGTCATGGTACGCATCTCTACTTTGGCAAACCACGGGTTCATAAAGTATGAACCGGAGAGGATCACCTGTTCCTGTAAACCTTTGTAGCCGCCTTTTTCAAGGAAAGCATCGGCATCCTGGAAGTTCCTGTGACCTTCGATGATCTTACCTGCGATCTGTCCGTTTTCAATCGCCTTACCTTCCATCGTAGTGACAATACCCACCGCATTGTCAGGTACATTCACCATGTCGGTGATTTCGATCTCAAAGATATAGGTGTTGACACGATAGGAACCGGGTGTCATAATCGCCGTTTGACGACCTTTCTGACCACCATTTTTCAGGAATGCTTCGGCATTCTGGAATGCATCACAATCTACACGGCGTGCAAGGATAGCACCGGGTTGCAGTTCAGCACCATCCCGTGCTAATACCAGACCGATTTTACCGGTAGGGATCACAGTAAAGGACTGGAACTTAACATCGTATTGCCAGAACCACATCCAGAAATAAACACCAGGGGCCAGGGTTTGGGCCTGAAAACCAGCTTCTCCTTCAGTGGCCAGGATACGGCCTGCGGGGAGTTCCTGTTTACCCATCAGTACATACTTTTTGGTGACGAGACCAATCTTATCTTCGGGTACAATCACAAGGCCAAAGAATACGCGGAGAATGAAACGGTACATTATAAGGCATAGTACGGGGATGCCAAGCAGCATCAGCCACCTGATTACATCAGTTGTTTGCATAAAAGTTGTTGGTTTATTTATTTGTTTATAAGAAAAAGGAATTCATGCCAGGTAGGTCCCTATACCTGTACATTTTTTGCGCGTACGCAGTCGTAATTTGTTGTTGAAAAAACCGGATTAAAATACTGGTGGGGAAGTATTGAAGATCGTGTTGATAAAGTAGTGCAGATTACGAAAGGTGCAATTTGCGGGCTTATTGTACATTGTAAATATTATTACCATACAAAGATTATAACTATTTTTTGAATTCCAAAAAGTTTTAACAAATCGTAGAGGATTGCAAAATATTGGGAAATAGGTTTTTAGGAAATACCGGCTGAAAATTGCGAGGAGTGGATAAAAAAATATATGATTTTTGACCTTGAGATGGCTCAAAAACATATCAGTACCTCCAAAAAATACGTTATTTTTAAAGTAACCACCGGGAAAAATATTTTTTGAACAGTGGTATAATTTA